>CAWHOL010000016.1:0-105102 GCA_963830965.1 uncultured Verrucomicrobiae bacterium
TACGCAGAGAATAGGCAGGATGCAGCGGCCTTCTTGTATGAACCATGGAGATGATTCGGCGGGCGATCGGGAAAGCCGGGATTCGGCTTCGGCTCCCTCCGACGGGGCCGGACTGCTCCGCTGTCCCAATGGAAGAGACTGCCAGCTCAGAATACTGAACAAGGAGCAAATGCTCGTCCAATGCGTGCCCGCCGAGCCGCACCAAATTTGTATGAGTGCCCTGTTATTCGGCGGCGCGTATTACTGCCGCGAGCTCATGAATGATTGAGCGATCGGGTGCGCAGGGCGCCCGGGCTCCATCAAGCGGGCACAAGCGCGGTATCGCGGCATTCGGCGGCGCCCAGCCGCCGGATCTGAACACCCCTTGAGGAACGAGCCGGTTCACGCGCAGGAATGGGCAAGATGCATGGCAAATCAAAGGCAACGCAGGCACGAGAATCTCCGAAAGGCCTGGCCATCCGCAGATTCGCGCCATCCATTAAATTGTAGTCGCCATTAGGTACTTGAAATGGGCCGTGAATGCACTAGCTCTTATCGCCCGCAACTTCAGCCCCAATGAAATACCATATCAAGGCAGTGGATTCGGAATGGGAGATCGAGCCTTCAAACGACAAGGCTTGGGTCCTAAAGAAGCGGGCCGGGAATGATTGCCTCGCGATCGGCACGTACAAATCGCCGAACGAGGCGGCCGTCATGGCGGGAGCGAGAATGACCTCATCGTTGAGATTTGGCCGACGCCACTTCGAGCGGCTCAAGTTTGTCCTGTCGAGCTGGGAAGTCGTCGAACAGTGCTGATTAGAACCGGCGGAGACCGGCATCCCGTCCGTCTCGGGCCCTCGGGCAGAATTCGGAGGGTTGAAAAAAGAACCCGCCGCCTTCTGGGCGGGCCCGCACGGAAACCGAGCGTGCAGGCGATTCGTTCGCGCATCACCGTCTTGACCTTCGATGCGTGCGTCGCAACGGCCACCCAGGTGCCGTCCCGCTTCACGTAGACGTCGGTGTAGCGATATTGACCGCTCGAATCGGCGCCCCGGTAGCTGCTCGTTTCCGTTTCGATGCCAAAAGCGATGGCCGTGTCGCCATACACCCGGACTTTGAGTTCATCGATCTTGAAGGACGCGACCTTGTACAGCCCCGAAGCCAGCTCCGAATCGGCCTGGGTCCGGGTCCCGAGCGTTCCTTCGGAATCGGAAAACATCCACTCGGGTGCGGTGATTCTGTCTTCGGCCGCCACGTCGGCCTTCAACAGGGCCGTGCCCCAGTCGTTCTCAATCTGGGTGATCGTTTGGACATCCGGTGAATCGCTTCCCTTGGCGGAAGCCTGCCCGAATGCGGCGGGCGTGGCGGCGAGGACAAGGGCGGCAAGGGTGGTGGTGAGCTTCATTGGGATCATTCGATTTGGGATCGCTGAGGGTTTAGGGTCGCCCGAAACCTCCTGGCCGACGCAACAAAATTATATTTAGAGACTTCTGAATCCTTGAGGGGTTTCGGATGGGGCAATTTCTCTCCGACGGGTGATGAGCGGTATTTATGCCGCCTATAAGTGTCAATCATCCAAGGGCCGCGGCGAAGCGCCGAAATTCCCCGGGGGGTTAGCCCCGGCAAACCGACCCTTCCCTGAAACGATGGGGCCACGGACCGGGGGTCGGCCGACGCAGCCGACCGGGCTTTCCCCACCCCAACAAAGCCATGGAGCCACCCGAACCGATTCTTGTCGCGCGCCTCCGTTTCCAAGCGGGATGACACTCACCCCTTAAGGGCGCCATGGCGGCTCGGGGCTTGCAAGAAGAGCTGGGCGCCTAAAAATCGGGGCATGACGCGCCCCATCACCGCTCTAATCGTAGACGACGAACAGCACGTGCACGTCTACCTTCGCATTCTTTTGAAGCAGCTGGGCGTCGTCACCGTCTGGGACGCGGCGGAGGGTCACTCGGCGCTCGAATTGGCGGAAGAGCACAAGCCCGACGTGGTGCTTCTCGACATGAATCTGCCGCAATTCAGCGGCATGGAGGTGCTCAAAGCGCTGAAAACAGCGCATCCCGAGATGCATGTCGTGGTGGTCTCGGTGGAGAGCAAGCCGGAGACCATTGTTCAGGCCCGCGAGCTGGGAGCCGACGGATATGTGCTCAAGCATTACCCGAGGGCGAAGGTGCTGAGCATGCTTTCCTACATTTTCGAGAACATCTCCGGGGGAAACCCGGGCCGGATCATCCCGGAAGGGGATTCGGCGCCTCCGATGTAGGCGGGGACGATCCGATGCCAGGGGCCCGATCTCCGTGCCGGGCCCTACTTCGCCCCGGCCGATCCCGCGTAGGCTATCCGCCACACCGTGTCGTTCGCGTCCTCGGTGACGAGAAGCGCGCCGTCATGCGCCACCGTCACCCCCACGGGCCGCCCCCAGACATGGTGGTTGTCGACCACAAACCCCGTGAGGAAATCCTGATACTGGCCGGTGGGGGCGCCGTCCCTGAAGAGTACCCGGATCACCTTGCTTCCCGTGCGGGTCGCCCTGTTCCAAGAGCCGTGCTCGGCGGCGAAGATGTTGCCCCGGTATTCCTCGGGAAAGACCGCGGGCCCCGAGGTCGCCGTGTAGAAGGTCATCTGGAGCGACGCCGAATGAGCCTGCAGCGGCACGTCCGGATCGATCGTCCTGCCGGAAAGCTCGGGCCTTTCGCCGGCATGCCTCGGGTCCTCGTGATTCCCCATGTAGTACCAGGGCCAGCCATAAAACCCTCCCTCGCGCACATGGGTGATGTAGTCCGGAACGAGATCGTCGCCCAGGCCATCGCGCTCATTGGTGGAGCACCACACATTGCCCGTGGCGGGCTCGACAGCCAAGCCCACGGCATTGCGGATGCCCGTCGCGTACGTCCGCAGGGGATCGTGCCCCTCGGGATCGGTCTGGAGAATATTGGCGCGGTTCGTCTCGGGGCCCCAGGCAGCGCCGAAGCCGTGGACGGCCTCCCAGACGCGGATCTCCTCGGGCGTTTTCGTCTTCCCGCCTTCGGCGACGTTGGAGCCGGATCCGACGGAAATGAACATGCGCCTGCCATCGAGGGAGAACACGACGTCGCGGGTCGTGTGGCCACCCGTGCCCCCGGTCGTGAGGACCGGGACGACGGTCTCGGCGGGCCCGCGCGCGACCAGGTCGCCGTTCTGGTAGGGGAAGCGGACCACCGAATTCAGGTTGCCCACGTAGACCCATTTGGGGTCTCCGCCCAGGGGATAGAACGCGATGCCGAACGGCCCCTGGAGCCCCTCCGCGAAAATCCGATTCTCCGAAGGAGCCTCGGCGCCGTCGACCGTCCGGAGGACCCGGATCCTTCCCGACTTGGTTTCGGCGATGAAGACGTCGCCGTTCGGCGCCGTGCGCAGAAGCCGCGGCCCGGAGAGTCCCGAGGCAAAAAGCCTGACGGAAAATCCGGGCGGGACCGAAAGGGCGGCCCCCGCCGGCTTGTCAACGGTCGAGGGTCCGTTCCCGGCGGAACCGGTCGCAAAGGGCGCCGGCAAAAGGTCGATACGCACCGAGTGCACGGTCCCCGGCGCATCGCTCTGCCAGTCGCCCGCGCTTTTCTGCCCGCTGGCGGCGGCGACCGCGAAAGCCGCTGGGTCGACCGCGGGCAGCGTCGCAAGGTACGAAATGAGGTCGTTCCGATCGGAGCGGTCGGCGACGACGACGACCATGGCGGTTCCGGGAACGAGCGAGGGCGGATTGGAGAGGAAGCGGTCGAGCGTCCCCCGGTCCCACGTCAGGCGGGACGCCGCAAGCGCCTTCGTGTATCCAAAAAACGGTATGGAAGCCGCCGGCCGACCCACGACCCCGGCAAGGATGGGTCCCTGGCCCGCGGTCGCCTGCTTCTCGAGCCCCGCCGCGTGGCAGAGCGCGCAGTATTGCTGGAAGAGAACCTTGCCGTGCGAGGGATCGCCGAGCGCGTCGTCCGCCCGGGCCGACGCCGGAGCGAGGCAGGCGAGCAGGGCGAGGAGAAGGCCGGTCCGGAGGGGTGCCTGGGCGAGAGGGCGTTGGGTCATGCGGGTGCCCGTACTCGATCCATAAATCGGATTTCGTCCAATTATTTCTTGCCGGTTGGACGTGCTTTTCGGGTGGGATCGGAAGCCGCAAACGGGGCTTCCCGTCATCGACGGCGCGAAGGGTCCTCCGCTAATGGGGCGGAACCTGGGGGACCGGCTGGACCGCGCCCGGGACCGGCGCCAAAGGCGGGGGCTCCTTGATGATTCGCAGGGTGAGCGTCTGCGTCTCCTCGCGCCCTCCCATCATGATCGACACCTTGACCGGGATCTCGTCGCTCGAGATCCCGAGCCTCGAGGTCATCGGATCGGTCTCGGCGGCCTCATTCGGCCGCAGGCTGATCCTGTCGGGCTGCACCGCGAAATCCCCAAGATCCGAGTCAAAGTCGGTGACGGACAGGTCGACCGGCTGGGCTCCGTGGTTGGTCAGGCGCACATGGAGCCGGATGGCGGGCAGGTTGCTCCCGCGAAGGGTGCCGGAGGCGTCCTGGCTGGTGACCGCTTCGCCTCCGCCTCCCCCGCCGCTTCGGCGGTGCCTGCCGCCGCCCCCGCCTCCCCCTCCTCCGCCTCCACTTCCCGAGCCGGTGTTATCCGCGGCCTCGGCCTGGTCCTTGGTGGCAAATCCCGTTCGGTTCAGCAGCACCTCCACTCCGATCTGCCCGGAGAAAAAGACGCCCTCGGCCTTCATTGAGGGCGTGGCCGCATCCGCAACCGCGGGCGCGTCCTGCCTCGGATGGCGCTCGCTTTCGCAGGCCGGCGTGCCAAGGAGAAGAACTCCAAGGCCGCACCCCGAGAGCGCCAGGGCGCCGCGCAGACGCGGGGAGCCGACCCGCTTGTTCCGCGGTCGGGGCCCGCCCGCTTGCGCCGAAGGATCAACCGGCATTGGACAGGACTCGGCGAAACGAGTCGGCATCAATGTTGCCGCCCGTAAAAACGACCCCGGCGGGTTCAACGGAGCTGGCGCCCCGGTCCTTCAGGATCGCGGCCAGGCCGGCACCGGCCGCCCCTTCAGCCACGTTGTGGGTGTCGCTGAAATACGCCCGCTGCGCGGCCTCGATCTCGTCGTCCGTCACGCGCACGATCCGCTCGACCCCCTTCAGGATGTGCCCCAATGCCTCGGCGCTCGGCACCGAGCAGGCCATGCCGTCCGCGATCCGGGTCGAGGCCGCATGCGGCACGACTTTGCGCGCCTCGAACGAAAGCGCGATGGCGGGGGCGCGTTCCGATGCGACCCCGATGATCTTTGTCCCGAGCCCCAGGGCGTCCCGGGCCGCGATCATCGCGCAGATCCCCGACCCCATTCCGATGGGGACATAGACCCTCGCCAGAAGCGGCGCCTGGCGCAGGAACGCCAGGGTCGAGACCGCGTTGCCGAGGACAAGGTCCCGGTGGTAGGACGGGACCCAGTGGAGGCGCCTGCGGGCCGCAAGCTCCTCCGAGTGGACCAGGGCCGCCTGGAAATCCTCGCCGTGCTCGATCAGCTCGGCGCCGAGGGCGCGCATCGCGAGGTTCTTCTCGATGCTGTTGCCGTGCGGCACGACCACCGTGGCGCTCAGATGGTGGAGCCTCGCGGCAAAGGCGACGGCCTGGCCGAAGTTGCCGCGGGTGGCCGCGATCAGCCCGGCTGCCGACGGGTCCCGGGCCACGAGCCGGGACGCGTAGGCCAGCGCACCGCGGATCTTGAAGGATCCGATGGCCGTGTGATTCTCGTGCTTGACCCAGACCGGCCCTCCGGCCCGGGCGCTCAGGAGCGGCCATTCAAAGGTCGCGGTCGGCGGTACCACCGCGTTGATCGCGGAGGCCATCGCCTCGATCTCGTCAAGGGTGGGCAGGGAACGGGTGGGCACCGGATTCGGGTCTCTTACAACGGGTGAAGGGAAATCCCGGGCCTTTCAATGGTGCTCATCCTTGGGGATATTATTCGGATCGAGGATGCCGTTGTCAGCCATCCAGTCGGTCAGCCTGTCGGGCCATTTCTTGAGCGTCGCCAGCTTCGAGCGGTAGCCCATGTTGAAGGCGTGGCCGCCCCTCGAAAAAAGGTGGACCTCGACCGGGACGCCGGCGGCCTCGTAGGCGGCCAGGAGCCCGGTGATCGTCTGCGCAGGGCCTCGGTCGTCGACCGTGCCGAGGAAAAACGCCGGCGGCGTTGATTTTGGGACGACGACCGGGGCCCTGAACGGACCCGGGTAGATGACGACCTGGAAGTCGGGCCTGCTCGTGACCCGGTCAATCGGGTCCGGCGCCCGGGGATCGCCGTCCGTGGGGTCATAGACGATCATTGAGACCATTTCGCCGCCGGCGGAAAAGCCCATGACGCCGATTCGGTGCGGATCCAGGTTCCATTCCGCCGCACGGCTGCGCACCAGGCGCATCGCGCGCTTGCCGTCCAGGGCGGCGTCCCGCTCCACCCGGTAGGGTGAACCCTCCTCCCGACCCAGCCGGTACTTGACCACGAATGCCGTGACGCCGAGCGCGTTGAAATAGCGCGCCGGGTCGACTCCCTCGGCGTTGAAGACGAGCTCCCGGTGGCCACCCCCGGGGAAGATGACCACGGCGGCGCCATTGGCCTTCTCCTTCGGGGGAAGGAACACGGTGACCGAGGGGTTGTTGATGCTGCGCACCCAGTAGTCCTGGGCCTGCTCCGGAATATCCTTCCGGCTCTCGAAACCCGGCGCTCCGTTCGGCCAGAGCGCAATCACGGCGTTGGAGTCGGCCCTGAGGGCCGGGGCCAAAATAAGCGGGCCGGCGAGGGATAGGATTCGGAGCAGCCTCATTTTATTGGGGGGTCCTTCAAGAAACGAGAATACGCCCGCCCGTCAAACAGGCGCGCCGCCGCGTCAGTTGGACCTGCGGGCGGGAAGATCCCGGCCGCCCTGGTGCAGCACGAGGCCGGTCACCTTGCCCGCGCCGTCCCTTTGGAATGAGAGCTGCGCAAGGGCCACCTTGTAGAAGAATTCATCGCGGCCCGAGGCGAAGATCTGGACCTTGGGCTGGCCGGTGGCCTGTGCGAAGAGCGCCCCGCCCTCCTCGGTCACCGTCAGCACAAAACTGTCGGAAAGGGGGTAGCTTCCCGCGTACTCGCGAAGCGTCTCGGGCGGCAGCGTGATCTCGTTAGGCAGGTCGGGAAGCGATCCCCTCAGGGCGCGCTGGTCCACGTTGTTCTGGTGGAGGATGAGCGCGGACACCTTCCCGGCGGCGTCCCGATCAAAGGAAATCTCGGCCGCGACGCCGTCCACCGAGAACCGGTCGGCCGATTCGGGTATGAGGGCAAAACGCGCCTGGCCGGTCGCCTGGAGAAAGAGCGAGCCCTTTTCCTGCGTCACTTCGATCACGAAGCTGCGCGACAGCGGGTATGAGCCCGGATAGTCCGCGGCGTTTGCAACCATGGTGCCGACGGATCCCTTGCCCTTCTCCCCGATCAGATCAAAGGCCATGTCCTCCGGACCCTTTTGAAAGTTGGCAAGGACCACGATGCCCGAGCCCGTGCTCGGGCTGAATGCGACAAACGAATGGCTGCCGGCGGTGGCGCCGTTGTGCCAGTAGACGGGCCTGCCCGGGTCGTCCGTGATCATCCAGCCGAGTCCGATGTGCCCCCCCTTCGCGATCGCATGCTGCGGAACCTCGGTGGCCGCGAACGAATCCTTGAGCGGCGCGTCCCCCTGGCCGAGCGCCGCCGCAAGGAAGAGGGCCATGTCCTTCGCGGAGCTTCGCAGCCCCCCCGCGGGGGCAAACGCCTGGAACGTCCAGTTGTCCACCATGTTCCGATTTGCATGCCCGGGCGCCAGGTCGGCTGGAGGGGGCTGGCCGGTGATCCCGACGCTCGTGGCCCGCATTCCGAGCGGCTTGAGCACGTTCTCGGTGAGCGCCTCCGCATAGGAGGTCCCCCACGCCGCGGCCAGCGCCTCGCCCAGAACCGCGGCTCCGAAATTGGAGTAGGCCACGGCGCCGCCGGCATTCGCCGAGGGCCCGTGGACGCGAAGCGCCTCGACGAGGGCCTTGCGGTCATACGACTCGTAGGGGTTCGCCGTCTCATCGGGGTTCGTGCCGAGATTCTGGGGCAGGCGGGGGAGTCCGGAGGTGTGCGTCGTGAGCGAAAGAAGGGTGATTTTCGCGAGCGCGGCCTGCGCGGGGTCCCCGGCAGGCAGCAGGTACTTCGCGGCGGGGTCGCTGCGGCTCACCTTGCCGAGCCTCTCGCTCTCGACCAAGAGGAGCGCCGTGAACACCTTTGAGATCGATCCGATCTCGAATTTCGTGTCGGAGGTGACCGGGCGGGGGTCGTCCGCATCATGGCTGCCGGTGTGGAAGAACACGGTCCCGTCGGCGTCGACCCAGGCAGCCGCAACGCCCCCGCCCTCCCCGCGCGCCCAGTCGTTGAGCTTGGACTGCATGTCCGCGGGGGGCATGGCGCGACCACAGGGAACGGCCATCAGCGACAACAGGAGTGGAACGGCCGTTTTCATGCGTTTTCCTCGTTAAGGGCTAAGAATCTCGCGCCTGAGTTTGTCGAGTTCCGCAAGGCGCGGGTCGAGCTGTTTCGTGACGGCGCGCCGGTTAATCACCCAAACGCCCACGTACAACGCAAGGAAGAACAGGATCATTCCCGCCATGAATAGTCGGGGCCCGTTGAAGGCTCCCATGGGGGGTCCGGGCGGTCACGGTCGCCATCACGATCATGCAGGCGAGGAAGAGGGGCGCCAGGTACCACCATGCCACGTTTGTGAGCAGGCTCCGCTGGTGACGCAGCTCCGCAAGGTCGGCCTCGACCTTCTCGAGGAGCGCGGCTCCGGGACCGGTCCGGGTGCGGCGCGCCTTGACCCGCTCCCAGAGGAAAACGCCGGTGACGCCCAGGCACAGGGCGACGGCGATCGCGATCGGCCAGCCGGCCCTGCCCATGCGCCAGGCGGTGAAGGCGAACACCCCGGACACGAGGACGCCCGCAGACGCCTCCGTCAGGTCGCGCACCAGGAGGACCCGCGCCATCCGGCGATGGGCCGCCTCAAAGGTCTCCATGAGCTTTGCGACATCGGCGCCCGCGCCCACCGGCAGATCCTGCCGTTTCCAGACAAACTCCCATTCATTCCAGTTCATTGCGCACTCCTTCCAGCCTCTCGGCTAATTTGGCGCGGGCGCGTGTGAGCGCCACGCCGACATGGTTTTCAGATAGACCGGTCACCTCCGCGATCTCCCGGTAGGGGAGCCCATCGAGCGTGAGGAGGATCAGGGCCCGATCAAACTCCGGAATCGCCCTGATCGCATCGTAAAGCTTTTCCAACAGGTCGCCTTTGGCAGCGTCGTCCGCCGGGGACCGTCCGGACGATGCGACGCCGCTAAAATCCGCCCCGAGTTCGATCCTGCGCCCGCGCCGCACGCCGCCCCGGTGCCACATGAGCGCCGTATTCAGGCAGACGCGATAGATCCAGGTGGAGTCCTTGGCCTGGCCGGAAAACGAGGGCAGCGAGGTCCAAAGCTGGAGCATCATCTCCTGCTCAAGGTCGGCCGTATCCGCGGCGCTCCGCGCGAAGGAGCGGGTGATCTTTACCAGGATTCCCCGGTGCGCCCCGAGCCACGCGCCGAACCGGGCTTCGCGGTCTGGATCTGCTTTCATAAGGGGATAAGATGCCGCAGCCCGCGGATCCTTACACGATTATTGAAGGATTGGGGGGTATTCCCCCGTTTATCCTTCATTACGCCGGGCGCAGGATGGCACGCAGCCGGATCGGATCAGGGGATCTCGTAGACTTCAACGAGGGCGACGCCCGTGTCTCCGCTCTGTCCCGAAATCTGCGCCGTGTAGTCGCCGGGTGGGAGGGTCGCAAGGAGCGCGGAGTCGTGGCTGGACGCGCTCGTCCAGGTGAAGGCGCCCACGGAGGCCGCAGCGGAGGCGATCTGGGGATTGCCGGCCCAGCCTTCGTTCGTTTCGAGCAGCGTTGAGGAGCTGCCCGTGTTTGCGCGGTAGAGCGCCAGCTGGGGGTCGGGAAGGACGCCGGCGAGTCCGAAGGGCGTCAAGGCAGGCCCGGAGGCGCGGACAAGGACGGTCTCGGCCGTGGAGCCGCCGATCACAAAACCGGCGATCAGGATGCCGCCGCCGGTGCCCACCTGAACCCTTGCGGAGAGGTTGATGAGGTGCGCAGAGGTGGGGGTGAAGGCGCCGGGCGCCGTGGCGTCATAGACCTCAACAAGGCCGACGCCCGTGTCTCCGCTCTGTCCTGCGACCTGCGCCGTGTAGCCGCCGGGCGGAAGGGCCTGAAGGAGTGCGGAGTCGTGGCTGGACGCGCTTGTCCAGGTGAAGGCGCCCACGGAGGCCGCCGCGGAGGCGATCTGGGGATTGCCGGCCCAGCCTTCGTTCGTTTCGAGAAGCGTGGAGGAGCTGCCCGTGTTTGCGCTGTAGAGCGCCAGTTGGGGATCGGGAAGGACGCCGGTGAGTCCGAAGGGCGTCAATGCAGGCCCGGAGGCGCGGACAAGGACGGTCTCGGCCGTGGAGCCGCCGATCACAAAACCGGCGATCAGGATGGTGGCGCCAGTGCCCACCGAGGCGCGGCACGAGATATTGATGAGGCGGCCGACGTCATTGGTCGAGACAACGGCAATGGTGGCGGGTGAACTCGTCGCGCTGCCGAGCGGGTTGGTCGCGACGCAGGTGTAGGTTCCGGCGTCGGCCGTCGCTGCGTTGCTCACGAGGAGCGTGGCGCCGGTGGCGCCGGCGATCGCGCCGCCGTTCAGGTACCATTGATAGGAAAGCGCGGTGCCGCTCGCGGCGACGGAAAGACTGAACGATCGCCCGACGGCAATCGTAGCGCCGGTCGGCTGCTCCGTGATGGCCGGCGCGCCTGATGCCGGAAAATACTGGATCTGGCTGTAGACGGCATATTGAGCCGGATTCAAGGCGCCACTGGGCAGCACGGTGCCATCGGGCTCTTCGCCAGCGAGATTCCCCCACGCCCACCAGTCCGTGCTGATCCCCTGTTGGCTCCCGCTAAACGTTGGACCGCCCGCCGCCTTCCCGTTCGCATAGGCGACCATTGTCGTAGCCCACGCCTGTTCATCGGCCAGGTTTGCCCCGCTGCTGTCGTCCGTGCCATCGAGAGAGCCGCCCATCTCGCCGATAAAAACGGGAGCGATATTCTGTGTCAGCAGGTAGCCCCATGATTGATTCATGGAGGCGATCGCCGTCGCGCCGCTGTCGGGTGACACGCCGCCGATGGGTGTCGGATAGTTGTGGATCGAGTAGACCAGCTTGTTTGGATAGGTCGTCGTGACCGGCTGACTCTGGGCAAGGGTCAGGTCGGCCTCGCCGACAATGACGGGAGACGCCCCATTGAGCAGGGTCCCGGTTTGATTGCCGACACCCTCGGCGATGATCAGCGCCCCAGGGTTCACCGCCTGGATCGCCACCGCCGTTTGTGAGTACCAATATCTGATATCGGTATCGCTGCCCGGGGTGGCGCTTCCATTGCCGCCGGCGCTTGTCCCCCACGTCGATCCACCGGGGTTGGCCGCCCAGCCGGAGGGGCTCAAGTGTGGCTCATTTGTCAGATCAAACCCTATGACCGTCGGGTTGTTGGCATAGCGCTCGGCGACCGTCACCCAATCAGCGGTGACCTGCGCGCTCGTGTAGTGACCGGGATTGTCGCCGTTCCCATCGCCATTGACGGCAGCCCCTCCCAAATCATACCAGAGCCCGTTGCCAGGATAGGGCAACCAGCCATTATTGGGCCCCGGGGTTTCATCGCCGTGGTGGTCCAAGATGACTTTGAACCCTGCGGCAGACGCAGCCGCCACAATCTGGTCTGTCTGGGCCAGACTGTTAACGCCCGTCCCGTTCAACGTCGCATCATACCAAGAGTAACGGAGGCAGTTGAACCCGGCCGCGACCATTCCAGCGATGTCCGCCGCAATATTATTTCCAGGAGAAAAGTAACCGACGCATGCAATGCGCACCGGGTTGCCGTTTTGATCGACGATCTGGTTGCCTTGGGTGCTCAGATAGCCGGCGGGCAAAAGGGAGGCCCCCGCCTGCGCGGGGGCGGGCGAAAGGATCAATGCCAGCGCGCCTAGGCTCGCATACGCGAGCCTTTGAGCACGCGGTGATCAAGGCGGATGCTCTGTTGCTCGTGGGAATTTGGGCAGGATCGTCACGATTTTCGGCGAGGGCTACAAGGGTTATCGAGCCCACCAGAAGATCGGTCCTCTTTCGGAATCAAATGGGTGTGAACGACTCTCCCGCCGTCCCGCTCGAGGCGGCGAGGAGGGTGCTCCTCTGCTTCGCTTCGTCGGCGCCTTGCGAGAGAGCCCGAGATCTGGGTGTGGTCGCCTCTGCGGGCGGTTTAGCCATGCTGCGTCCCAGCGCGTTCATGGCCGGCAAGTCGCGTATATATAGAGGGGTGAATCAGGGCGACCCGCCGGGCGCCGGAGGAGATTTTGGCGCCGTGAATTTCCGACGCCAGTCGCCGGTCAAAAATCAGTCTTAACGTTCCAAAATTTTGCCACGCCCCTTGGATTCCTTAATTTTGCAATCCCGGAAATTTTTATCACGTTGAATTCCCGATTCTTACGCGCGCATGAACCTCGCATTCGTTAAGGCATTCCGGAAAATCCGGGCTTATATATATCGGATTCACGCGGATGAAACACGGGACGCCCTACATTCGGCGTTTTTCGAGGCGCCTACTCGATAATAATCATTAAATCACTCGAAACTCCAGCAAAGCTGGATTAGTTTCCTCCAACGTGGCCGCGCGCCCCCTACGATTAGTCCTCGTTTCCGCCGCCCTGTGCACGACGTACTCCTGGGGATTCGGTGCCGACGGAGCGGCCGGCCCGCCGGACAACATGGCCTCCCTGATAAAGGCCGGCCTGCCCGGGTATGAGGACAAGGCGGTGGAGGCGAAGCCCCAAGCGGCAGCCACCGCGCCGTCCTTGAGCCATATGGATACGGCGCTCGTTCCGGATGTCGTCCGGATGAGCCCGTATATCATGCGGGAGAAAAGGCCGCTAACCGATGAGATCGTCCTTAACAAGAAGGGGCTGACCGACATGGCCATGGACAAGTATCTCGGAAGCACGGACAGTCTGAGCCGGGGGTTTCTCAACGCCTACACGCTGCCGGAGCTCTGGAAGAAGATTCCCGTGCTCGGAATTCTGGACTTTGTCGGCCCAAATGGGACAGAAACCAACGAGGACCGTGCGATGCGCCTTTTCCGGGCCGACCAGAAGGCGGAGATCCTGAATGAATTCAAGGACTTTGTCCTGCTGGGAAAGACGGAGTCGTCGAGCGGATCAAAATAAGATCACGGAACCTCGTAAACCTCTACGAGGGAAACGCCCGTGTCCCCGCTCGCACCCGTGACGACGGCGGAGTAGGCTCCCGGGGAAAGCGTCACCAGGAGGGCCGAATCGTTGCTCGAGGGGTCGCTCCAGGTGAAGGCGCCCACATTCTTGGCCGCTGCGCTCAGCGCCGCGCCTCCCCCCCAGCCAACATTGGAGGCGATCACCGTGCTTCCGCTGTAGAGCTGGATCTCGGGATCGGGAAGGACACCGGCGACATTGAGCGGGGTGAGCGCAGGACCGGAGGCGCGGACGAGGACCGTCTCCGCGTGTGGAGCCTTCGATCACAAATCCGGCGATCAGCGCGCTCTCGCCGGTGCCGACCGAAGCCCTTGCCGAAATGTTGACGAGTCGCGGAAACGACGAAACCCAGGTGCCGGAAGGCGTGGCATCGTAGACTTCGGCCAACGCAATGCCCGTGTCGCCGCTCGCCCCGGAGGTGACCGCCGTGTAGGATCCGGGAACCTGGGTTTCCAAGAGGGCGGAGTCCTTGCTCGTGGCGCTGGTCCACGAAAAGGCGCCCACCGCCTCCGCAATTGAGGTTATCTGCGAATTGCCGCCCCACCCCGCATTCCCATCCACCACGGCGGCCCCGCTGTAAAGCTGGAGCTGCGGGTCCGGAAGCGTGCCCGCGACGCCGAGAGGGGCGAGAGCCGGGCCTGACGAGCGGATAAGGACGGGCAAGGCGGCGGAGCCCTCAATCACGTAGCCGGCTATCAGGTTGTTGGAGCCTGTGCCGACGAGGGCACGGGCGGAAATATCCACGAGACGGCCGGGCGTCGAGGTGTTCACGACCGTCAGGGTGGCGCCATTGGTGCTCACGCTGCCCGCAGCATTTGAGGCGGAACAGGTGTACGTTCCCGCGCTCGCCGAAGCCCCGCTGAGATAAAGCGTGGAAGTTGAGGAGCCAGAGATGCCGCCGTCGTCCGCGAGCGCTGTGCCGTTTATGAACCACTGGTAAGTCGGTGCCGGGGTGCCCGTCGCAGCAACGGAAAACGCCACACTCTGGCCGGAATTGACCGTCTGGCTCGCAGGCTGCGTTGTAACATTCGGAGAGCCGGCTGCCTGCGGCGTCACGAGGAATCCGTACGCCGTGATGGCACTCACAAGGGGCGAGTCGGCTTGAACCGAAGTTGCGTCCTGCCCGTCACCAGCATAGGCGTACAAGAAATGAAATCCGGGCAGTAGGGGTGCTGTCGTACCGGTAAACGACGAGCCGCTGCCCGTGCCCCGGGTCCATGCCCCCTGGCACGTGTCCACCTGGAAAAAGACCTCTTGGGGTGGTGGCGCGGTCGGTTCAAAAGAACTCTGGGCAGTGAACCTAAAGGTGGGAGTTGCGCTGGAGGTCTGGTTTCCAGCTAGAGGAGAAATGCTCACACTCAAGGGCACGGTTTGCACCTGTGCCTCCGTTATCGCCGTCACAGTGGTACCGACGTAACTGATCCCGTAATTTGCGGCGTAGACTTGGTTCGTCACTGGGTTCACTGCGACGGCAATGGTTTCACTCCCTGCCGCGACGGTCGCGATCTTCGCCCCCGTCGTGCCGTCGAAAACAGCCACGTCATTGGCGTTGCCTTCGGGAGCATAGATCTTGTTCGTGGCCGGATCTACCGCAACGCTGGCAGCCTCACCGTCGATAACTGTAGCCGCGTTTGTAGCCCCGTCGATCATAGTCAAATAACCTACCTGATTCGTGATGTATACCTTGTTTGTAACAGGATTTGTAGCCGCGGTGACGTAGGCTTCACCCACTACGACATTGGTCGGCGCATTTGTAGCCCCATCGATTACCGTCGCATAGTTACTGTTGTAACTAACGACATAGATCTTGTTTGTCGCCGGGTTCACCGCCAGACCCTCGGGGCTGGTCCCCACCGGAATAGTGGCGATGACTGCATTCGTTGCGCCGTCGATTACGGCTACGGTGTTGTCGTTGTAATTCGATACGTAGATTCTGTTTGTCACTGGGTTGACGCCTAGTCCCCCAGAGACGGGGCTATTCCCCGGGTTGACGGTCGCTATGATCGCATTCGTGGTTCCGTCGATCACAGCCACGAAATCTCCACTCGTGCTGCCGTTCCCATGGGTGACGTAGATTCTATTCGTCACCGGGTTCACCGCGATGCCATTGGGATCCGCCCCGGCGAGGGCAATCGAGGTTGTCGCATTCGTCGCGCCGTCGATCACCGTCACATTCGCGCTGTCATCGATTTCGTAGACCTTGTTTGTCACCGGATTTACCACAATTTCGTGGCTAGTGGGTCCCACCGCGACGGAGGTGGTCGCATTTGTCGCCCCGTCGATCACGGTCACGTTGTTGCTGCTCTGGTTTCCCACATAGACCTTGTTCGTCACCGGGTTCACCGCGACGGCATAAGGGGTGGTCCCCACGGTCACGGTTGCGCTCCCATACGTTGCACCATCGATCACTGCGACGTAGGCACCAGCCCGATTTACAGCGTAGATCCTGTTCGTCACGGGGTTCACAGCAATGGCCTGACTAGGGCCGGCCGCGACAGGTGCGGTCCTGTTCGTCGCTCCGTCGATCACCGTCAGGTTGCCGTTGCCTGAATTCGCAACATAGATCTGGTTCGTCACGGGGTTCACCGTGATCGCATCGGGGCCGTTCTCCGCAGCGATGGTGGTCGTCGTATTTGTGCTCCCGTCGATTTCGGTCACGTTATTGCTGCCGCTGTTCGCCACGTAGACCTGGTTCGTCACGGCGTTCACCCCAACGGCAGAGGGATTGGCACCCACCGCGACGGCAGTCGTCGCATTTGTCGCTCCGTCAATCACTGTCACGTTGCCGCTGCCGCCGTTCACGACATAAATCTTGTTCGTAACCGGATTCACCGCAATGGCTTGGGGACCCGTTCCTGCGGTAACGTTGGTGATGGCACTCGTGGCCCCGTCGATCACCGTCACGCTGGCACTGCCATTGTTGGCGACGTAGATCCTGTTCGTCACCGGGTCTACCGCGATTGCATCGGGCCCCGTTCCGACAGCCACAGAGGTGGTCGCATTTGTGGCTCCGTCAATCACGGTCACGCTATTGCTGCCGAAGTTTCCAATATAGATTTTATTCGTTACCGGGTTCACTGCGACTGCCCGGGGATTGGTTCCTGCCGCCACGGTGCTGCTCGCATTTGTCGTGCCGTCGATCACGGTCACGTTATTGCTGCCGTTGTTCGCGACGTAGACCTTGTTCGTCACTGGGTTCACTGCGACAGCCTGTGGATTGGCTCCTGCGGTCACGGTAATTGCAGCATACGTGGCCCCGTCGATCACCGTCACGTTGGCGCTACCGCCGTTCGTAACATAGGTCTTGTTTGTCACCGGATTCACAGCAATGCCCGTGGGACCGGCTCCAGTCGCTATGGTGGCGGTCGCCCCCGTCGCCCCATTGAATACGATCACGTAATTGGCGCCTGATTCTACAGCGTAGATTGTATTCGTGACCGAATTCACGGCGATAAGATAGATTGGGGCTGGCATCGTTACAGTGGCAGCCCCATTCGTTGCCCCGTCGATCACCGTGAGGTTGCCGTTATTGTTAGAGAAATAGATCTGGTTGGTCGCCGGATTCACGGTGAAAGCTGAGGGGCCGACTCCCGTAGCGACGGTAGTCGTTGTGTTTGTGGCCCCGTCAATCACCGTCACGTTGGCGCTGCTCCTATTACTCACGTAGACCTTGTTCGTCAGCGGGTTCACCGCGAATGCCTGGGGATTGCTCCCCACCGCGATGGTCGCCGTCGAATTGGACGCCCCGTCTATATCCGTGACACTGGCGCTGCCCATGTTTGCGACGTAGACTTGGTTCGTCGTGGAATTCACCGCGATCGGACCGGGATTGGCCCCCACGGCGACCGTTGTGATAGCGTTCGTCGCGCCGTCGATCACCGTCACCTCGTCTCCGCTTCCGCTGGCGACGTAAATCCTGTTCGCCGTGGGGTTCACGGCAACGTATGTGGGAATGATCCCCACGGCGACGGCCGTGATCGCATTCGTCTCGCCGTCGATCACCATCACGTTGTTGCCGTTGGAACTTCCGACGTAGACCTTATTTGTCACTGGGTTCACCACTATCGGATACGGTCCGATTGCCAAAGGGATGTTCGTGGTCGCATTTGTCGCCCCGTCGATCACCGTCACGCTGTTGCTGCCCAGGTTTCCAACGTAGATCTGGTTCGTCACTTGGTTTATGGCAATGGCGTTGGGAGTGTTTCCCACGGCGACGGTCGTGGTCGTATTTGTTGCGCCGTCGATCACCGTCACGTTGGCGCCGTTCTGGTTTGCAACGTAGACCTTGTTCGTCACCGGGTTTACCGCAATGTCATCGGGTTCGGTTCCCACTGGGACGGTCGCAGATATATTCTGCGCTTTTGCCGGCGTCGCGATGGTCGCGGTGAAAATCAACAGGGTGGCCGCAACCCGCATTATCTTAGGGAAGGGAAACATTATATATTCACCCCGATAGGCGCAGCTTAATGCGCCAGAGTTCTGAATATCAATGTCGGAAGCTGACGCTATGATCTATAAGTTCGGGCATTCGGGATCATCATCGGGTCGGTCGGGCCGCGGGAGGCCGCGGCGCGGCGGAGGCATGAGGGCGGCCCGGGCACCCGAGGGAACCGCCGCCCCAGTAAGGTGCCCTGCCCGGTTAAGCCGACTCGCGGCCCTGCCAGGGCGTCGATCCTCCCGCTTCCCGTGGCACGGCCTGCGAATTGACGCCAGGCGGCTCCATGGTTCGCACCGCGGTCTCGATCCGATCCTTCAATAGCGGCGTGCAGACGTCTGCCAGCTTCCCTGAAGTAAAGGGTTTTGCGAGGACGGGCACGTCCCAGCTCGATATCTCGTCCTGCAGGCTCTTGCTTCCGGGGTGCCCCGTGATGAAGACAAAATGGCGTGCGAGGGTTGGATTGACCTCGCGCAGACGGAGATAGAGTTCGGTTCCCGCCATGACCGGCATCCTGATGTCGGAAATCACCAGGTCATAGGCGTTCTTGCGTGTCAGCGCTAGGGCATCGGCACCGTTGGGCGCCAGGTCGACCTGCGACCCGAATGAGGAGCGGAGGAGGTGCTGCAGGAGAAGCCTCACCACCTCCTCGTCGTCGACGACGAGCGCCCGGGTCATGCGGCCGATTGCCGGGGCGGCGGACTTGACCGGGATCGGGGCAGCCGGCGCCTGGGCCGGCGCTTCCGGCAAGCGTCACGGTGAAGGTGGCGCCGGCCCCGGCCTGGCTCTGGACTGAGATTTCGCCGTGGAATTGGCGTACGACGCTGTAGCTGATGCTAAGGCCGAGGCCCGTTCCGCGATCCGGACCCTTCGTCGTGAAGAAGGGATCGAAGATCCTTCCCATGTTCTCGGGCGTGATGCCGCACCCGTTGTCCGAAACGGTCAGGACGGCGCCGGCGGCGCCCTTGGAGACGCTGACGGTCAGAACCGGTTCGGCGACCTCGCTCATGGCCTGGAGGGCATTCAGGACGAGATTGATCACGACCTGCTTGATCTTTGCGGGATCCGCCATGACGAAGACCTCGTCCGAGGCCAAGTTCAGCCTCAGGTCGCTCCCGCTCTCGCGGATCTGGAACTTTGTCATCAGGAGCGACTCCTCGACCAGGCCTCCCAGGTCAAATCGTCGCGGCACCCCCGAGTCCGGCTTCGAGAGCTGTAGAAGCTGGCGGATGATGTCCGCCGCCTCGCCCGCGCTCTTGTGGATCATCTTGGCCATCTGGCTCGACTCCGAGTCGGCCTTCTCGCTAAGGATCTCCGCAAACCCGAAAACCGGCACGAGCTTGTTGTTGAGCTCGTGGGCGATGCCCCCGACCAGCGTGTCGAGAAGGCGCTGCTTCTCCTGGCGGATCACGTTCTGCTCCAGGGCCCGCTGCTCGGTGATGTCGTCGAGGAAGGCGCACACCTGGCTCGTCTCCTGGATCCACCCGGTCGTCACGTGGAAGAGGCGGGGCCCGCGCTCCGCGACATGAAACGTGAATTCCTGCACGGTGGAGCCGGAACCCGAGTCGGGCATACCGTGGGACGCCAGCATCCTTCGAAACCGCAGCCGGTCCTTCTCGTCCATCCACCCATTCAGCGACGGCACGGCGATGTGGTCGCCGTTCAGGTTAAGGAGCTCCGCGAGCCTGCGGTTGTGGGCCTGCACGGCCCCCTCCGAACCGAGAAGCGCGACGCCCAGGGCGTTGGTGTCGAAGAGTCCCTCATAGAGGCCCTGGGCCTGGCGCTTGGCGTGCCCCACGTGGAACAGGTCGATATTCTGGCGCTGGAGGACCTCGCCCTGGCGCCGGAGCTGCTCCATCTGCTCGGCGACAAGCTTCGATTGGAGCTGCGCGAGGGCATCGACCGAGATGAGTCCCAGAAACTGGTGGGTGTCGCTCACGAGGGCGACGTCCTCGTGGAAGTCGGCGGCGTCCCGCGCGAGCGACCGGCCGAGCACATAGCGGACGGAATCCGTGGTCGTGAACACGAGCGGATGCTCGACCTGCGCGTGGATTGCGTGGCTCCTGCTGTAGAGCGCAAATCCGTACCGCGACCCGAGGAGCGCCCCCAGCCGCACCCGTGCGCAGATCCCCGAAACGCGGTCGCCTCGCAGGATCGCGAGGTAGTCCACGTGCTTCTCCCGAAAGACCCGTTCCACCTCCTCAAGCGGCCGGTCGTGTTCGACCGCCTCGAAGTGGTGGACGAGGGAGGCGAGCGGCGTCTTCTCGGCAGAGAGCTGCTGCGGCGCTGCATCCGGGAAATCCTGGCGTGCAATGGGAGTTTCCTCCTCCGGCCTTTGTGCGGTTTGCATCCCAACCATTTCGGCTCGTTCGGGCGGTCCCCTGCAATCGCCGGCGGTCACATTTGGGTTAAATGCAGCGTGGCGCCTTGAGGGCCGCCCCGGGGCTCATTCCAAAAATGCCGGCTTGGCGGGGCGCCCGCCTGCCTTACGATCGATTCGCCTGAAACCCCCGGTCCCCGTCCTCCTCGCGCTCGCCGCCGCAGCGGCCGCATTCGCGCCCCGGCTTGACGCCTCAAACGCGCCCGCCCTCGACCTTGTGCACAAGGCGTGGCCCTCGGATTGGATCGCCTGCCCCGGCGCGGTTGCGCGGAGTCCCGGCGTCTATCATTTCCGGAAGCGGATCGCGCTGCCGGCGCAGCCCGCGCACTTCGTCGTCCACGTCTCCGCCGACAACCGCTTCGTCCTGTTCGTGAACGGAATCCGCGCCGGCGAGGGACCCGCCCGCGGCGACCTCGACCACTGGCGCTACGAGACGTATGACCTCGGCCCGCTGCTGAGGGCCGGCGAGAACACCCTTGCGGCGACCGTCTGGAATTATGGCGCCCTGGCGCCGACCGCGCAGATGAGCGACCAGACCGGATTTCTGATGCAGGGCGACGGCTCCGCCGAGTCGGGGGTCGACACGGACGCCTCCTGGGAGGCGAAGGAGGAGAAGGGCCAGGGGTTCCTCGCCATAAGCGCCGCGGACCTTCCGAACTACTACGCGGCCAGCCCGGGAGAGTATCTCGACGGGGCGCTCTATGACTGGGACTGGCAGACGTCCCCCTCGGGTTGGTCGCCGGCGATGACGGTGGGCACCGGCGAGCCCGGCCGCTATCCTTCGGCGACCCCCGTCGGCACGGGCACCGGCGTGAACCGGTGGCTTCTCGTCGAGGATCCCCTCCCCCCGATGGAGAATAGCGAGATCCCGATTGGATCGGTGGTCCGGGTCGAGGGGGCGCAGGGCATCGCGGGCCTGCCCGCTACAATTCCCGCGCACAGCGAGGTCAAGATCCTGTTCGACGGGGGCGCCATGACGACCGCCCACCCGGAGCTCACGGTGAGCCGCGGCAGGGGCGCCCGCCTGCGGGTCACCTATGCGGAGGCGCTCGTGGACGCGAAGGGCAAAAAGGGCAACCGGAACGAGGTCGCGAACCGCTCCATCCTGGGGCTCACCGACACGCTTTGCCCCGACGGCGGCACGGGCCGCGCATGGACTCCGCTCTCCTGGCGCGCGTGGCGCTACCTCCAGGTCGACGTGCGCACCGGCGACGAAGCCCTGAGCCTGGACTCGCTCAGCGCCCGGTACACGGGTTACCCCTTCAGGGAGCGCGCCTCCCTCGAGGTCAAGCGACCCCTCGATCGCGAGGATCTGGAAGGTGGGCACCCGCACCGCACGGATGAACGCCCACGAGACCTACATGGACTGCCCCTACTGGGAGCAGCTCCAGTACATCGGGGACACGCGCATCCAGGCGCTCATCTCCTATGTCGAGTTTGGCGACGACCGGCTCGCCCGACAGGCGCTCGACGCCTACGATCATTCAAGAATCGCCGAGGGCCTGACCCAGAGCCGTTACCCGAGCTCCCTCAACCAGGTGATCCCCACCTTCTCGCTCCTGTGGATCGGGATGCTCCACGACTACTGGCTCTACCGCCCGGATGACGGGATGCTGAAGGAGTGGGTCCCGCACACGAGGTCCGTCATCGACTGGTATGTCGCCAACCAGCGCCCCGACGGGCTCCTCGGCGTCATGAAATGGTGGAATTTCGGAGACTGGACCCGGGACTTTGATTCCGGGGTCCCCCCGCAGGACCCGGACGGCGGCTCGGCCCTGCTTTCAATCACGTTCATGGCCGCCCTCCGGGATGCGGCGGACCTCGAGGAGGAACTCGGGAATTCCACCGTCGCCGCCGACGACCGCGCCCGCGCCTCGAGGATCGGCGCGGCGGTCTACCGGCTGTGCTGGGACGAGGGCCTCGGCCTCCTCGCCGACACGCCGGCCCATGCGCATTTCAGCGAGCAGACGAACGCCATGGGGGTCCTGGAGGACGCCGTTCCGCGCGAGCAGCAGGGCATGGTCATGCGCGCCGTGCTTTCCCACAGGCCCGCCAGGGGCGCCGTGCCCCCGCCCGGCGAGTTTTCGCCCGCCAGCATCTATTTTCGCTTCTACGTGGCCCGCGCGCTCGACCACGCGGGACTCGCGGACCTCTACCTGGATACGCTCGGGCCCTGGCGAGGCATGCTCGACCTCGGGCTTACGACCTGGGCCGAGACCGCCGAGCCGACCCGCTCGGACGACCACGCCTGGAGCGCCCATCCCAACTACGACCTCCTCACGCTGGTTGCCGGAATCCGACCCGCCTCGGCGGGCTTCCGCACCGTCCTCGTGGCGCCCCATCTGGGCGCACTGACGGAACTTCGCGCGACCCTGCCGCACCCCCAGGGCGACATCACCGTGCACTACCGGGAGGCTTCCGGGAGCTGGTCCTTTGACATCGCGCTTCCCCCGGGGCTGACGGGGACTTTCCAATGGTCGGGCCACGGCGCGCCGCTCGAGCCCGGCCAAAACCACCTCGAGTTCAGGCCGTGAAAATCTCGGCGGGCTGGAAGAACCGCGCAAGTTCGACCTTGGCGTTCGCCACGCTGTCGGAGGCGTGAACGACATTCTTCATCATCTCCGTCCCGAAGTCGCCGCGGATCGTGCCCTTGGCCGCCTTGCGTGAATCCGTGGGGCCGAGGAGGTCGCGCACCCGCGCGACGACCGATACCCCCTGGAGCGCCATGACGAGCACCGGGCGCGAGCTCATGAATTTCTCAATCTCCGGATAAAACGGCATCGTCGCGACATGGGCGTAGTGCTCGCGCAGGATCTCAGGGGTCAAGCGGGCCATCTTGCACCCCACGATCGAAAAGCCCGCCTTCTCGAAGCGATCGAGAACGTTGCCGACGTGGCGCTTCTCCATGCAATCCGGCTTAAAAATGATCAGGGTTTTCTCCATAGGAAGGGACCAACATAGGGATGGCCCCTCCGATGGGAAGCACGATTTTGGCGCTCAGGCCCCGGCTTTTTCCATGGCAAGCGCCTGGTACAGAGCATCCTCCAGATTCGGGTAACGGAAGGGATAGCCGGCGCGGATGAGCTTGTTCGGCACCACGTGCGCACTGGCCAGAAGGGCCTCGTCGGCGATCCGGCCGAGGAGCATGTAAAGGGCCACGCGGGGAATCGCCATCGGCAGCTGCCGGCCAAACATGCGGCCGAGCGCGCGGGTGAATCCCGAATTCATCACGGCCGTCGGCGACACCACGTTCACCGGACCCGAGATCGCCGATTTTTCGAGGGCGAAGCGGATGACCCCGACCGCGTCCTCGGCCTCGATCCAGCTCATCCACTGGCGGCCCGTGCCGAACTGGCAGCCGAACCCCGCCTTGTAGAAGGGGACCAGCCTGTTCAGGAAGCCGCCCTCGCCCGAGAGGACGATGCCGAAGCGCAGGCACACCACGCGGGCACCCGACTCGGCGGCGGTCATCGCCGCGCCCTCCCAATCGCGGCAGAGGTCCGCCAGGAACCCGTTGCCCGGCCCGCTCGACTCGGTCAGCTCAAGGTTGCCGCGGTCCCCGTAGATGCCCGTGGCGGACGCACTCAGGTAAACGGACGGGCGCCGGCCGCCGGCCGAACCGCCGACGTCGAAAATCTTTGCAAGCGTCTGGGTCGTGTCGATCCGGCTTCTGCGGAGCTCGTTGCGGCGCTTGGTCGACCAGCGCGACGCGGCCATGTCCGCGCCGCAGAGATTGATGATCGCATCCGCGGAGCGGCAGTACTCGAGAGGCACCTCCCCGGCCATCGGATGCCAGGCAACCTCGTCGGCCCCGGCGGGGCTGCGCCGGACAAGGCGAATGACCTCGTGGCCGTCGGCGCGAAGCGCCGACGTCGCCGCGCGGCCTAACATGCCCGAGGATCCGGCGATCAGGATCTTCATGCGCGAGCTACCGTCGTTCTGCCCATCCCCAATTTCCAAATGGGGCGCGGAAAAGGGCAAGCGTCATGCGTCTGAATTTCTGCGAAGGCTTTTGAAGGCATCGAGGGCGGCGGCCCGGGCCTGCGCATGGTCGACCATGGGCCTTGGATAGGTGCTCCCGAGCCTGACTCCCGCGGCCTCCAGGGCCGACGGGGGCGCCTCCCAAGGCGCGTGGATGAACGCGGCCGGCAGCCGGGAGAGTTCGGGAACCCAGCGCCGGACGTACTCGCCCTCCGGATCCGACCGGACCCCCTGCCTGACCGGGGCGAAAATCCGGAAATAGGGGGCCGCGTCCGCCCCGCACCCCGCGCTCCACTGCCACCCAAGCGTGTTGTTCGCCAAATCCGCATCAACGAGCGTGTTCCAAAACCATTTCGCTCCCTCTACCCACGAGACCCGAAGATGCTTCACAAGGAACGAAGCCGCGATCATCCGCACGCGGTTGTGCATCCAGCCGGTCTGCCGGAGCTGGCGCATGCCCGCATCGACCACGGGATAGCCCGTGCACCCCTCCCTCCACGCCTTCTGCAGCGCTTTCCCCGGGTCGCGCTCCCAGGGAAACCGGTCGAATTCGGGCCGCAGCGGCGATTCGGGGGTGGAGGGAAAATGAAACAGGAGGTGGTGGGCGAATTCCCTCCAGCCGATCTCCCGGAGGAGGGCCTCGGCCCCCGCATTCAGGGGAAAGACCCCGGAGTCCGCGGAAAGCGCCTTGACCGCGGCCCAGACCTGGCGCGGGCCGAGTTCCCCGAAATGCAGCCGCGCGGAGAGCATCGAGGTGCCGTCGAGATCGGGCCGGTCGCGGGTCTCGGCATAGGCCTCGACCGAGCCCGAGACGAAACGCTCCAGGCGGGCCGCCGCGCTCCTTTCGCCGGGCTGCCAGGCCTCGGCGAGTCCCGAATCCCCTCCCCCCTTGGGGAGAAGCCCAAGGGCGGCGACCCCGAGCGACGCGGGCCACGACGCGACCCTCGCCGAAAACGCGTTTTTTCGCAGCGGGACGGGCGCGGCCACGGGGCGCTCGAGGCAGCTCCTCCAATAGGGGGTGAAGACCTGGAAGGGGCCCCCCTGTTTGTTTGCGACCGTCTGCGGCTCGAAGAGGAGCGCACTGTTGAAGCTCTGGGCGTCGATGCCGGTCGCGCCGAGCGAGGCCTCGATCGCCCGGTCGCGGGCGATGACCCTGGGTTCGTACCGACGGTTCCAGTAGACGGCGCCCGCTCCCGTCTCCCGGGAAAGCCGCGCCAGAACCCGCATCGAGCTGCCCCTTGCCAGGATCAGGCGGGAACCCTCCTCGCGGAGCGCCGCCCCAAGGGCCGCGAGCGAATGGTGGAGCCACCACCGGGAAGCCGCACCGGGCGCCCAGCCGCCCTCCGCCTCGTCATCGAGAATGAATACGGGGATCACGGGGCCGCCCCGTTCGGCGGCGGCCGCCAGGGCTGCGTTGTCGCGCAGGCGCAGGTCCTGCCTGAACCACACCAAGGCCGGGGTCACAACGCGTCGCGGTAAAGAGCCTCGTAGGCCGCGGCGGCCGTGCCCCAGCTGAAGTCGCGCGCCATGCCGCGCTGCTGGACCGCGGCATACCGCGGATTGTCCCAATAGAGCCTGTGTGCGCGCAGCAGGGCGTCGCGGAGCGAGGCCGCATTCGGGGCGCACATGATCCCCGTGCCGTTCGCCCGGTCCTCATCCGCGTCGCGCACCGTGTCGACGAGGCCCCCGACGCGGCTCACGATCGGGACCGCCCCGTACACCTGGGAGTACATCTGGTTCAGCCCGCAGGGTTCGAACAGGGACGGCATCAGGAAGAAATCGATGCCCGCCTCGATCAGGTGGCTCATCGCCTCGTCGAGCTTGGCGCACATGAACACCTTTGAGGGCACGTCGGCGGCGAGCTTGTGGAGGGCGGTCTCCATGCGCTTGTCCCCGGCCCCGAGCACGACGAACTTGCAGTCCCAGGAAGCGAAGAATTCCGCGTTGGCGAGCACGAGGTCCACGCCCTTCTGCTCGGTCAGACGGCAGATCATTCCGAACACCGGCCCCGTGAACGACGGGTCGAGCCCGCACGTCCTCAGGAGGCTTGACCGGCAGACCTTCTTCCCCGCCAGGTCGGCCGCGCTATAATGGGCCGGCAGGAGCGAGTCGGTGGAAGGGTTCCACACGGTGGTGTCGACGCCGTTGATCAGTCCCGAGAGGTCGTCGATCCGGGTCTGCACGACGCCCTCCAGACCGCAGCCGAATTCCGGGGTCTGGATCTCCTTTGCGTAACGCGGGCTGACGGTGGTCACGCGGTCGGCGAAGAGGATGCCCGCCTTCAGGAAGTTGACCTGGCCGTAAAACTCCAGGCCGTCCATGCTGAACAGCTCGTCGGGAAGGTTGGTCCGGGCGAAGCATCCCGCCGAGAACAGGCCCTGGAAGGCGATGTTGTGGATCGTGAAGACGGTCTTCATCGCGAGCGTCACCCCGAAACGGCGCTCGGCCTCCCTCAGGAGAAGGGGCAGGAGCGCCGCCTGCCAGTCGTGTGTGTGCACGATGTCCGCCCCGAGGTCGGCGAGGCGCATGGTCTCGGCCACGGCCTTGCAGAAGAAGATGAACCGGTCCGCGTTGTCCTCGTAGTCCCTCTCGCCGTTGCCGTAGGGATTGGCCCGGTCGTAGAACTCGTCGCGGCAGACCAGGAACACGGTGAGGTTCTTCCTCGGGGAGAATGCGAGCACGTCGCCGGATAGGTACTGGTCGCCCATCTCGATCTTGAGGCGGAACCTGCGCTCGGCGCCGGCCGCCGACGGATGGGCGAGCGCCGCGCGGTAGCCGGGCAGAAACACCGACACCTCGTGGCCCAGGTCGGCGAAGGTCCCGGTCAGGGCGCCCACGGCGTCGGCAAGTCCCCCCGTTTTCATGTAGGGGAAAACCTCGCTCGCCGCGTGCACGATCTTCATCCGTTTGCCCCCCCTATTGCTCGCGTCGCCGCCGTGTTTCCGCCGGGCCGCCCCCGCGCATGCGCCGCCTTTTCCAAACGATCGGGAGCTAGGGGAGTTACACTGGCTTTTGGACACCGGACACGAAAACTAGGCCAAGCGCGGACGAATTGTCGAGACGAAGCACCCAGGGTGAACGCCTCGCCCTCCCAGCGGCCGCTGAAATGTCCACGGATTGTAACCGTCCTTTCTTTCCGGCGGGACCCTTGGGCGGCGGCAGGCCGCCGCTGAGCTCCGGTCGGGGCAATCAGATTACGGGACCTCGTAGACCTCGACCAGGGCAATGCCCGTGTCCCCGCTCGCGCCGGCCACCTGGGCCGTGTAGGAGCCCGGTGGCAGGGTCACGAGGATCGCGGAATCGGGCGTCGCAGAGCTCCCCCACGAAAACGCCCCGACGGACGCGGCGGCGGCCGCGATCTGGGCGTTGCCGCCCCATCCGGTGTTTGTCTCGATTAGCGTGCTCGCATTGTTGACGCTTTGGAAGAGCGAGAGCTGGGGGTCGGGCAGGACCCCCGTCAGACCGAAGGCCTTGAGGACCGGGCCCGACCCGCGGATGAGCACCGTCCTCGAGGTGGCGCCGCCGATCACGAATCCGGCGATCAGGATATTGCCGCCGGTCCCCACCTCGACCCGCGCCGAGATGTTGATGAGGCGCGACTGCGAGGGCGTGTAGGCGCCGCTCGGAGTGGCGTCATAGATCTCCGCGAGGGCCACGCCCGAGTCGCCGGAGGCGCCGGTGACCTGCGCCGTGTAATCCCCGGCCGAAAGGGTCTGGACCAGGGCCGAGTCGAGGCTCGTGCTTGCCGTCCACGCAAACGCGCCCACCTCGGAGGCGGCGGCCGCCACGGCCGCGTTCCCGCCCCATCCGGAGTCGGTTCCAATCACGGTGCTGGTCCCGTCGCTGTTGCTCTTGTTCAGCGTCAATTTGGGGTCGGCCAGGGTCCCGGACACCCCGAAATTCGCGAGCGCGGGCCCCGAGGCCCGGATGAGGACCGGCAGCAGGCCCGACGTGCCCTGCCCCCCGATCACGTACCCCGCGATCAGCTGGTTGCTTCCCGCCTCCGAGAGGGCGCGGCAGGAGATGTTCACCAGCCGCCCGATGTCGCTCGTGCTCGCAAGCGACACGGTGGCCGCGCTGCTCGTCGCGCTGCCCCCCTGGTTTGCCGCGACGCAGGTGTAGCTTCCGACCGCGGCCGCGGCGTCGGCAAACACGAGAAGGGGGCCATTGGCGCCGGGAATCGGGGTCGTTCCGTTCAGGATCCACTGGTAGGCGCTTGCGCCGCTGGCACCCGCGTTGAGCGCCACGGTTCCACCCGTGACGACGGCCGAGATCGGCTGCGTGGTGAAGGCGGGGGCCGCGGCCGTGTTGGCCGAGAAATTGATCGTGCTGACCCCGAAGGCTCCCGCTGTCGCCTTCAGGAGCACGCCGTGGGTGCCCGCCAGGAGCACCCCGGTGACGAGGGACGGGGACGCCTGGTAGGTCGTGTTGGAGCCCGTGTTGGGGATCGCGACGGTCCCGATGTCGGCTCCGTCAATGTAGAGGTCGGCCGTGTTGGCCGTACCCGAGGAGCCCGCGCTCAGGTTGACCGAGAACGCCTGCGTCGTGGCCGTGCTCACGACATAACCGGTCCAGGTCCAGGTGCCGTTGGCCGCCATGGCCTTGGGATTGGACCCGGCCCAGCTTTCGGGCGAGGTGTAGGCCGACGCGGTGATCTGGCCCGGAATGGCGGTGCCGTAGGTGCCGACGGCCGGCGCCGAGCCGTTGATCGCCTGCACGGCCAGCATCTTCGGCGAGTTAAGGACCGCGGGATCATGGGTGAACGCCCACTGGTAGTCGCTCCCGGTCGAGTTGAAATAGCACACGAGCCCTCCCCCGTTCTGGTTCCACGTGGTCTGGTGGCCGACCACGCAGGTGGTCATCTCCGGGTCCGCCCACGCCTCGCTCTTGATGGCCTCGCTATTGCCCGTGTTGTCGAGGCTCGGCCCCCCCTCATAGGCCACCCGGCGTCCGTAGACCGCCAGGTCGTAGCCCGAGTCGCTCTGACAGACCGGAGCCCACGTGGCGGTATCGAACGTATCGCTCGTCCAGATGTTCGAAAGCGTCAGCGAAGCGCTGCTGTCGTCCGGGTTGTAGTAGGCGGATCCGCCCCCGCCATAGACGTAGTAGCTCGGGGGGTGAGGGGTCGCCACGAACGTGGCGTTGTTGTAATAGTCCTCGAGCATGTGCGTCTGCTGGAGGAGCCAGAAGGCGGCGTAGCCCTCCTGGGACTCGAGGACGGGGCGGATGCGGGTCATCATGGCGGCGTTGCCGAAGACGGCCCTGAAGAGGTTGCTGATCTCGACCGTCCGCTTGGCCGAGCGCCGTGCGGCCCAGTTCCACTGGTTCGGATCCGCGTCGAAGTTGAGCGGGGAGCCGCCCGCGGCCACCTCGGTCCCCGCGGCCGCGTAGTTTGTCTGGCTCTGAGGGAATCCCGTGTTCCAGACCTCGTTGCTGAATTCGACATAGACGTTGAGGCCGGGGTTCAGCGGCGGATAGGCCGGATTGCCCTGGACGCTCGTATACGGGTTCAGTCCGTCGCTCCCGTAGGCGATCAGATTGGCCACGTCCGTCACGTAGGCATCGGTCGCACCGACCGGAAGGTTGATCCACATGTCGGAATTCGTCTCGTTGCAAAGCATGACCGCGTACTCCCAGGGGGACCCCTCCCCTTCCCACCCGTAGGCCGAATTGGCGACGACCGCGGACGAATAGGTCGGCCGGACGCGGTCGCTCCAGTTGACCTGGAGGTTCCCGTTCGTCGCGAGGTAGTCCATGAAGCGCACCGTCCCGAAATTCCCAATCAAACCCTTGATGAGCGTCGTGAACATCGCCGACGTGGGATAGGACGTGCCGGCGCCGTAGGAGGTGGGGCGCATCAGCTTCACGTTCGTGACGCCCGTGTTCGTCCCGCTCGAGGCCGTCCGCTGCGTGTTCGTGAACGCCATGTTAAGGTCGGCATTCGTCATCGTCACCGTGGCCGTGGTCACATTCGTCGCGGCATTGTAGACCTGGTTCGAGACCGCGCCCCCGGTGCAGGCCACGTTCGCCTGACCGACGAACGAGAGCGCGTAGGTCCCGCTCATGTCGAGCGTCTGTCCGGCCCAGACGTAGACCTTGGCATCCACCGTCGGCCAGCCGTTCGCGTCCACCGGGGCGGGACTCCCCGAGGCCAGGGTGAATCCGCGGTTCTCCATGAAGGCGTCGGCGAAGAGCAGGTCGGGCACCCAGTCGCCCGCATAGTTGATGTTGATGCCTATCGGCGGCCCCAGGGGGGCCGGCGGGGTGGCGCGCAGGCCCGCGCCAAGGACGGCGAGGAGGGCCGCCGTCAGAACGGCGGAGCGGCGACGCGGGGACCCTTGCGTGGGGATAGCGGCTTTAAACATGGGGGGTTCAGGGGGCAGGGCATCCAGCCCTCCGGGGCTTTCCCTGCTTTCGCCGGCATTTTCCCATGTATGGCTCCGGAGTCGACACTCCTTAATGCGGCCCCCGGCGGCGGGCGGCGCGCCCGTTGCCGCAGCGGCGTTTGCGGTCGTCATTTTTGCGCAAGACCGGCCGCGGCCCAGGACTTCCGTCGGGATCCAGAATGATGGACAGGGCAAATCGGCGTAATGCTCTCGCCAATCGGCCCTCCTTGAGGGATCTTGAGCGCGGTTGACTCGCCCAATGCGGGTCCCGTCAAGAAATGCCAAACATCAAGTCGGGCCACAAGGGCCCCCAGGCCGATGACACTGTCAGAGGCGTAATTCAATTCCGAGCAGGTGGATCCGCCTTCATCATTGTCGGCGGGAACCGGGACGAGCCCTCGGTCCAGGTCGCCCCCGATGACACGGGCGTCGCCCTTCCGGGCGACACGGTCGCGGCAAGGATCTACCGCGGCGTCGCGGGCAAGCGTCCCGGCGAGCGCGTCGGCCGCGTCGTCGAGATCATCGAACGCGGCCACACGACGATTGTCGGCGACCTGAGGCGCGAGGGCAGGAACTTCATCGTCGCCCCCGACGACCCCCGATTCGTCTACGAGATCGCCGTTCCGGACCCGGCCCGGTCGCCCGTGCGACCGGTCCCGCACCCCGGCGACAAGGTCGTCGTCAAGCTCGGCGAATGGCGCCGGCGCGAACAGCCCCTGGTCGGCGAGATCACCGAGCGCCTGGGGCGCACCCATGAGCCCCGCGCCGAGCTCCTCGGCATCTTCGTCAAGCACGACCTCGAGCCGAATTTCCCGGCCGACGTCGAGCGGGAGGCCGCCGGCCTTCCCGACCGCGTCGGCCCGAGGGAGATGGAGGGCAGGCGCGACTACCGAAGGGTCCCCGTGTTCACGATCGACCCGGACGATGCGAAGGATTTTGACGACGCCCTATCGATCGAGGATCTGGGCCGCGGCGACATCCGGGTCGGCATCCACATCGCCGACGTGTCGAGCTATGTGAGGCACGGCACGGCGATCGACCGGGAGGCCCGCAAGCGCGGCAACTCGACCTATCTCGTGGGCACCGTGATCCCCATGCTTCCGGAGAAGCTCTCGAACGGACTCTGTTCGCTGGTCGAGGCGCAGGACCGGCTCTGCAAGGCCGTGTTCCTCACGTTCGGGCCGGATTTCGGGATCAAGGAGACGGACTACGCCAACACGGTCATCCGCAGCCGCAAGCGCCTCACCTACAAGCAGGCGTATGCGCTCCTCTTCGAGGACAACCTGGAGAAGATCCGGGCGATGCCGGTGCCCCCGAAGCACCAGACCGGCTCGACCGGGCGCGCGCTGCGCGAATTGGGCGACGGGGAGCTGGCCGACCTGCAGTCGTGGATCCGCGCCCTCTGGCGGATCGCGAGCGCCCTGCGCAGGGAGCGCATGGCCGAGGGCAGCCTGGACCTCGACATGCCGGAGACCAAGATCTTCGTCGACCCCCAGGGCTACGCGGACCGGCTTGAGCGGATCGAGCAGGACGAGAGCCACCAGCTGATCGAGGAGTTCATGCTGGCCGCGAACGAGTCGGTCGCCCGGCTGACCCGCACGCAGCGCCTCCCCTCGCTCTACCGGGTCCACGACAATCCCGACGCCGAGAAGCTGAACGACTACCGCCAGTTCGTCGCGACCTTCGGGATCCGGGTCGGCGACCTCACCCGCCGGGAGGAGGTCGTGAAGCTCCTCGCGATACTGAAGACCCACCCGCAGGGCTACACGCTCCGCACGCAGTTCCTGCGGAGCCTGAAGAAGGCCTGCTACCGGGCCACGCCGGACGGGCACTACGGGCTCCACAAGAAGGACTACACCCATTTCACGTCCCCGATACGCAGGTACTCGGACCTGGTCGTCCACCAGGTGCTCCAGTCGTACCTCGGCCGCAAGGGCGATCCGGGAGCCGTCCGCCACGACATCCGCGGCATCACGCAGCTGGCCGAGCACCTGAGCAACACCGAGATCAACTCGACCGAGGCCGAGAGGGAGAGCGTGAAGATCAAGCTCCTCGAGTTCTTCGAGCGCGAGCTGGCCAAGAAGAAGCGCACCGTCTTCGTCGCGATCATCACCGATGTCCGCCGCCACGGCTTCTTCATCGAGCTCGTGGAATCGATGACCTTCGGCTTCGTCTCCTCCGACGCCCTTGGGGACGACTCCTACCAGCTTAACCAGGAGGGATCGGCCCTGGTCGGAAGGCGCCGGCGCCACAGCTACGCCCTCAACGGCCGACTTGACGTCGTGGTCGACAAGGTCGACCGGTTTAAGCGCATCATCGATTTCCGTCCCGCGTGATTTCCAAGCAGCACCATGAAACACTACGACTTCCCCACCCAGTTCCTCGCACTCTACGGCCACGCCGTCGCGGTCTACGCGAAGGGCCAGCGCGGCGCGGAGACCTTCTTTGACAAGGCCCAACTCTCCTGGCTCGCGGCCAACGGGATCACCGCGCAGCACATGTACGATTATGCCGAGGACGAGAACGGCGGGGGCGAGCCTGGATTCGGGCACGCCCTCCTGATCGAGGCCGTCCGCCGCGACTTCTTCCTGAACGTGCAGAAGGGCAAGCCGTCGACCGCCGTGCTGGACGAATCGAAGATGCCCGCGAAGACCGACGCCGTTAAGGGGATCGAATGGCTGCCCCGGATCATCCCGAAGGCGAAGGCGAAGCTGCGCGGGGAATTGCCCGCGAGCCTCATGTACTGCTGCGGGGGCGACCGGCGCTTCTTCAAGGCCCACGACATCCTTCCCTCCGAGTTCCTGGCCGTCATCTGGAGGAACGGGGATAACGATGCGGCGACCGTCGACTGGGTCCTGGCCCGCGGCAAATCCGCGCGGTAGCGTTCCCCTCAGAGGAGCTCGCCCTGCCTGGGATCCGGCTCGTGCGCGGGCACGGCGACCCCGATGAACCTGCCGTAGCGCTCGATCCAGTCGTCCAGTTTCCCGACATAGTAGTCGGGGTCGTACGGGGCGGACGCCGGGTCGAAGAGCCCGATCGGCCGCGCCCGCTGCCAGTCGCTCGTGCGGCCCCGCTCCTTCGGCGTGATGTAAGTAGGTGACGCGTTCGCCCATCCGCGGGCGCGGCGACATCTGGAGCGCGGCCTCCGCGGAGGCGCGCCGCGGCTTTCCGCCGCCGGCGATGAACCGCTCGTAGGCCTCCGGGTTCATGCCGAGGATCTCCCCCTTCGCGATCTCTGCGACGGGAAGCGACCGGTCCCTGATCCCCCTGCGGTACAGGTCGAGGAGCGCGGCGGGCGAGGTTTCCGAGGCGCCCAGCAGGAAATGGATCAGCGAATGGGTCAGCTTGCTGAGGAAGGGCTCGACCCCCCTCGAGCGGAGCGCGCTCCCCCGAAGGATGACCTTCCCCGACTCGAAGAGCGCATAGTTCTTCGCCTTGTAGCAGAACATCGCGTCGTAGCGCCCGTCGAACTCGAGGTCGATCCCCTGGGGAAGGATCGGGACGACGAGCGCCAGCAGGTCCCCGGGCCTGTCAAAATAGGCGTCCGAAGACAGGTAGATCCCGTCCGTGTCCGCCTCCAGGATCCGGCAGCCGTGCCGGCTGAACTCGTCGATCAGCCTCTGGAGGAGCTCGCGTCCGCGCCGGGTCACCTCCGCCGCCAGGTCGCCGTCCCCGAACCTGGCCCCGGAGAAGCCGAGGTAGCCATAGAACGAATTGATGAGGATCTTGGTCGTCGCCTGGCGGGCCTTGGCCTCGGCCCGCTCGTCCTCGGTCGGGGCCGTCCGGGCCAGCTGCTTGTACCTTAGCCGGTACTCGAGCAGCCGCCTGAGGAGCGGCACGAACACCCCGAGCGAGTCGTCCGAGGGGTTCCTGCCGATGTTGAGCAGGAGGCTCGGGTAGAGGGACGCCACGTCAAAGTGGAGCACGTGGCGGAAAACGCCCTCGTTGAAACTGCGCGTGTAGCCGCCGTCGAAGGGCCGGATCTCCGGCGGCTGCGGGCACGACTGGCGCGCGTGGTAGTACTCCTCCAGGAACAGGAGGTCTATCTTGACGGTCGTCCCGCGCAGCGTCGCCTCCTGCAGCGGGATCGGAAAGGTGCGCGCCTGCTCGAAATAGGTGGGCAGGAAGAGCGCGGAAAGGCCCTCCGTCTCCCTCAGGTCATCCTCAAGGTACGCGCAGAATCGGGCGCGGTCCTCCCGGAAAGCCTCCGCGATCCGGCCTCCCTCGATGTAGGTCCGCCGGTCGCTGTCCTCATCGGTGATCCCGAAATGGACCGCCACCTCCTTCAGGCCGTAGGAGTTGAGCTCGCGGGCGCTGATGTCGCTCAGGAGCGCCAGAAGGTAGGTGTCGATGACGGCGCGCCCCGGCAGGTCGCAGCGCGGAAAGTCGATCCAGCGCTCCGCCACCTTGAGGCGGCTGCTCCGGAAGGTGGCCCGTTGGCCGAAGCGCCCCCAGGCGCACGGAACCCGCCGCATCCGGCAGCGCATCCGCAGGTAGTCCAGGTCGAACTTGAAGATATTGTGCCCCTCGATCACATCGGGGTCGAACGCGGCCAGCCGCTCATTGAAGGCGAGGAGGAGCCTCCGCTCGGCCGCGTCGGTCATCTCCTCGAGGAGGAGCAGCGTGTTGGCGCCTCCCTGGCGCATCCCGATCGCAAGCACCCGGTCGTCCGGCCGCGCGGGATCGCTGAAGCCGCCGTCTCCCGAGCCCGTCTCGATGTCGACCTGGCAGCGCCTTAGCCTCGCAAACGCCATGTCCGCATAAAGCCGGGCGCGGTGCTGGAGCAGAAACTGGCTCTCCAGGGGCCGGATGACATCGATCGCGACCCGGTCGCGCGCGGCCTTGACGAGGTCCTCGAACGCGTCGATCGACGACGCCCGCGCCAGGGTCGTCAGGGCCGCGTCGCCCTTCAGCCGGTCGAACTGGACGCCGGCGACAGGCGCCGTGAAGGGATTCGAGGCGAGCCACGCGAAGGGCTCGAAGGGCAGGACCCGCTCCTCGCGGCCGCCGTCCGAACCGGCGAGGGACGCCCTCGCCTTTCCCTGACCGTCGATCCAGACGCCACAGAGCGTGCCGTCCATGGCGCAAGGCCCCGTCAGAACGGCTTGACGTAGACCATGGCCACCGCGGTGATCGCGAGCACGAAGGCGATGATCATGAAGAGGTCGGCCTGCGCGCGCCTGCGGTAGCCGAAGCCCGCCATCCCGGAAAGGCCCAGCCAGCAGACCATCTTGACGATCGCCCATCCCGGCAGCCCGAGGTGGAGCCTGTGAAGCATGCCGACGCCCGATACCAGAATCAGCAGCGCGGCGACGCCGGTGATCATGAGGACCCTCTTTCGGGTCTCGGCGGGCGCCGCGAAGGCGTAGAACGTGTAGCCCAGAAGCACGATGATAGAGCTCAGGTGCAGCACGTGGTAGGTATTGAGTGACATGATTTTAAGCTGGAGAAAAAGGATAGACACCCCGCCTGTGCCGTATGCCCAAAGGCTCAGGACCTTTTCATGTCAAGGTGGGCGCCTCCGTCGCGGCGTTTGCTTTCCGGTTTACGGCCTAGCAGCTTCCGCGGCGGTTTGGGCTCCCGTAATGTTTCCAAGGCAAAGAGCGGTTATTGAAAGCACCTCGAACACTGCAGGGTGTCTGCTCCTTGAGTCTGGGAGATGTCGGCCCACCGTCAAGTATGCCCTTGCGCATTCTACTGGCGGCGATCGGCAGCGCGGGTGACGTAAACCCCGTGATCGGGATTGGACGGGCCCTGAGGGCGCGGGGCCACAGGGTCGCGCTGGCGACGAACGAGATTTTCTCTAATCACGTCCAGGACAACGGCCTGGAATTCATCGAGCTCGGGACGAGGGCGGAGGCGGAGACGGTCATGAACGACCCGCGCCTCTGGCACCCGCGGCGGGGATTCCCGTGCATCGTCGAGCACGCGCTCCTCCCGAATCTGAAGCGGCTCTATGCCATCGTGAGCGAGCGCCGGGGCCCCGGATGCGTCGTCGCGGCGACGACGCTCTGCCTCGGGGCCCGCGTCGCGCAGGACGCGCTCGGCGTGCCGACGGCGACCCTGCACCTGCAGCCGAGCGTCATCCGCAGCCATGTCGACAACGGCCGCCTGGGCGGAATCACCATGGGGCCGGGAATGCCCCGCCTGGTGAAGCGGGCGCTCTTCTGGGCGATGGACACGTTCTATGTCGAGCGTCTCATCGGCCCGGAGCTCAACCGGTTCCGGTCCCGCCTCTGCCTTCCCCCCGTGAAGGGAATCTTCAGCCGCTACATCCATTCCCCGGATCTTGTCCTCGGGCTCTTCCCCGAGTGGTTCGCGCCGCCCCAGGCCGACTGGCCCGGGAATACGCACCTCACGGGCTTCGTCCTCCATGACCAGGGGGGCGAGGCGCCGGCCTACGCCGAGGCCGACCGGTTTCTGGAGGGGGGCCCGCCCCCGATCGTCGTGACGCCGGGGTCGGCCGCCACGGACCGCCACGGCTTCTTCCGGCGCGCCGTCAAGGCCTGCGAACGCGCCGGCCTTCGGGCCATGCTCGTGACAAACCACCCGGCCCAGCTGCCGGAGCGCCTGCCCGACGGGATCCGGGCCTTCCCCTACCTGCCCTTCAGCCGGATCCTTCCCCGCTGCAGGGCCATCGTCTACCACGGGGGCATCGGCACCCTGGCCCAGGCGCTCCACGCGGGAATCCCCCATCTGATCGTGCCGAACGCCCACGACCAGCCCGACAACGGCCGGCGAATTGAGCGCATGGGCCTCGGCCTCTGCCTGTCGGGCCGGGCATTCGGGGCCGGGGCCGCCGGCCGCGCGATCGAGCGACTGACCGGCGACCGGCAGGTTCGGGAGCGCTGCCGCGATTATGCCCGCAGGATCGACGGCGCCGCGGCGGCGGAACGCTCGTGCATCCTGATCGAGCGGCTGGGCCGGGATCCGCGGGAACCCATGAACCCGAAGGGGCCCCTGCGTCCCCTCACGGACCGATGATGCTCGAATCCAGGTGCTGGATGATCAGTTCCTGGATGGTCGCGAGGAACAGGTAGCACGTGAAGGCCTTCCGGACGGGCTCGTCCAGGCCGGCCATGTCGATGTCCCCGGTCTCGAGGGCCTCGTCGCTGAGCGCCTTCAGGCGCCGCTCGCGAAGCTGGAGGCGGAACGCCGTGCACGCGCGCACGATCGGCTCGGCGTTCGTCTCGTCAAAGGCGACGACCCCCTCGGTGAAGAACTTGGCGTCAAAAAGCGAAAGGAGGGACCGCTGGTCCTGGTTCTGCCCCTCCAGGAGCTCGCCGATCCACGCTCCCCGGAAGTCCTGGTCCAGGTCGTGGAGGGCCTGGGGCGCCGCCAGGGTCTTGTCGAGCTCCGTCGAGAGCTCGCGGATCACGTCAAGAAGCGGGGCGACAACGGGGAGGCTGAGCTTGACCTCAACGCGCTTCATCAGGCTCGAGGACCGCCGTGAGGTGCCACTGCTGAAGCGAGAAAACATGGGCCTCGGCCGTCTCGCGCAGGCCGACCCACACGACCGAGCGGCCCTGCTCATGGACCTCGAGCATGTGCTTGCGCGCCTTGGCCTCGTCAAACCCGAGCACCTTCTTGAAGACCATGACGACGTAGGACATCAGGTTCACGGGGTCGTTCAATACGACGACCCGCCACGAGTGCTCGACCTGGAGCTCGGTCGAGGCGTGGGTTTCGGTGCGCGTGTGGGAACGGGACTCAGGCACGAATTCAGGGGACGAAACGGCCCATCTCAGGCTTTCTCGCGGACAAGCGCCTCGACCGTGGCTTCCGATTCATCGAGCGCGATCTTGAGCGTTTCCTTGGCCCCGCGCCACTTCAATTCGATGATCCCCTCCTTCATTCCGCGCCCCCCCACGGTGATCCTGAGCGGAATCCCGATCAGGTCGGCGTCCTTGAACTTGAACCCGGGCCGCTCGGAGCGGTCGTCGATCAGCACGTCGGCCCCGGCGCGTTCCGCGGCGGCCGCGAGCCTGGCCGCCGCCAGGGTGGCCTCGGTATCGTGGGGATCCAGGAGACAGACGAGCACCTGGAAGGGCGCGACGGCCCAGGGCCAGATGATCCCGTCCGGGTCGTGGCTCTGCTCGATCAGGGCCTGGAGCGTGCGGCTGATGCCGATCCCGTAGCAGCCCATGACGAAGAGGTGGCGCTCCTTCTTGTCGTCGGTGTAGCCCGCGTCGATCCGCTCGGAATACTTGGTGCCGAGCTTGAAGATGTGCCCCACCTCGATCCCGCGGCGGACCCTGAGGGGGCGTCCCCCAATCGGGTCGGGCTCTCCCGCCTGGACGCGCCGAAAGTCGCCGTAGCCGTTCAGGTCCAGGTCGCGGACGACGTTCACGTTGCGCAGGTGGAATCCGTCCCGGTTTGCGCCGGTCGTCCCGTTGCCGACAAGCCTCACGGCGTGGTCGGCGAAGATCCCCGCGAGGGCCGCCCGGTTCCGCACGGTCCCCCGGACGGCGCCGAGGCTCCCCGGCTTGGCGCCGAGGACCGGCTCAATCTCCTCGGGGGTGGCGGGACGCACGAGCGTAAAACCGAGGGAGCCGAGCTTGGCCTCCTCGAGTTCGTCCGAGCCGCGCAGGACGACGGCGAAGGGCCTGCCGTCGCCGATCATGACGAGCGTCTTGAACTGCCGGTCCGCGGGCACGGCATACGGCGGCGCCTCGAGCGCGGCGATCGTGACCACGCCCGGGGTCGGGAACTCCTCGAGCTCCCCGGCGGGAGCCGCATCCGCGGTCCCCTCGGGGACGAGGGCGCTCCTCGCCTTCTCCCGGTTCGCGGCGTAGCCGCTCTCCTCATTGTAGAACAGGTCGTTGTCCCCCACCTCGGCGGGGACCATGAACTCGTGCGAATAGCTCCCGCCCATGACGCCCGTGTCGGCCTCGACCGAGATCGCCTGGGCCCCGATCCTCCTGAAGAACGACTCGTAGGCGGCCTTCATCGCCATGTAGCTGCGGACCGCGGCGGCGTCGTCGACGTCGAAGGAGTAGCCGTCCATCATGACAAACTCCCTCGCCCGCATGAGGCCGAAACGGGGCCGGATTTCGTTCCGGAACTTTGTCCCTATCTGAAAGAAGGTCTTCGGCAGGTCGCGGTAGCTCGAGATCTCCGACTTGACGAGCGGCGTGATGACCTCCTCGTGGGTCGGACCCAGCACAAACTCCGGCTCCCTCGGCCCGCGCTTGCCCTCGCCCGCGCTGTCCGCCCGGAACATGATCTCGCGGACCGGGCCCCAGCGCGGCCCGTCGGCCCAGAACTCGGCGGGATGGATATGCGGCATCGAAAGCTCGATCGCCCCGGCCCGCTCCATTTCCTCGCGGCAGACCTTGGAGATCTTGTGCATCACGCGCAGGCCGAGCGGCAGGTAGGTGTAGAGGCCGCCGCCCAGCTTGCGGACGAGCCCGGCGCGCACGAGCAGCTTGTGCGAGGCGATCTCCGCGTCCGCGGGGCTTTCCTTCAGCGTGGGTATAAAGTAGCGCGACCAGAATTTCATGCAGGTGGGACAGCCAAGAAAGGCTCGGGGCCGTTGGCAACACGCGAAAACGTTTGTTGCCAATTGCCCGCGTCCGATTTGGCCTTCCCCCTGAATGACCGCAGCCCCGAAGGACCGCAAACCCTGGCCCATGAAGTGGATCGTCGTGGCGATCCTCCTGTTCATTCCCCTGTACACCTACCTGACCCTGCATTTCCGGAGGCCGGGGCCGGCGTTCCAGCCCTACCAGGACATGCGCGACCGCGCCGACGTGATCCGGCTCCTGAAGGCCGGCTACCACAGGGTGGCGATCGAGGCCGTCCGGCCGGCGGAGCCCGCCGCCCAGCCCGTCCTGGACACCAAGCCGGCCCCGGGCGGGCTGCCCGAGGAACTGCGCAAGACGCTCGTCGAGACCCCCCTCCTTCCGCTGGAGATCGTGTCCGTGTCGGCGCCGCCGACCGCGGTCTCGGGCATCGACTACCCGATCAGGCTCACCTACACGATCCCGGACAACAAGAGGCAGCTTTCCGGCGCCCACCTGTACGAACGGGAGGGCGACATCGTGATTGTCGCGGATTTTGAACGCCTTGACAACGGGCTGCTGTCCCGGACGCGCGACGGCGACGCCCTTCTCGAGGTCCCGCCGGGATCGCTGCGGCCGGGGAGCTATTCCGTGCTCCTGGTCGGCGAGCGCTCGTCGCGGACGTGGACGCTCAAGGTGCGCTGACGGCCCTCGCGCCCGCCGCCCTTCAATCGCCAAGACCGGCGCCGTCCGGCCGACCCGCCACCCGGTCCCCCGCCTGGCGGCGCCCTGAGAGGTCCCTTGACGTGCGCCGCGACTTCCACGAGAACGCGAACCTGCCAATGCCTCCAGGAAACGGCCAGACACCCACCTCGCAGCCCGCGGCCGCGCAAGCCGCGGCCGCACCGCCCCCGGCTGCGCCGGCGCCGGTCGCGCAGTCGACGACGATCAAGCCGACGGACCTGCGCGGGATCCTCCAGTATGTGCCGCGTTTCCAGGGCCAGATCTTCGTGATCGCGATCGACGGCTCGATCGTCGCCGACGAGAACTTCGGCAACCTTCTTGTCGACATCGCCGTCCTGCGGAGCCTGGGGATCAAGGTCGTCCTCGTGCACGGGATCGGCCACCAACTCGAGGAGCTCTCGAAGCTGCGCGGCGTTCCCATCTCGAACAGCGACGGAACCGGGGTCACGGACCCGGCGACGCTCGACCTCGCCATCCGCGCCTCGTCGCGGGTCTCGCACATCATCCTGGAGGGCCTGACCGGCAGCTCCCTGAAGGCCGTCATCACGAACGCCGTGCGCGCCGTCCCCGTCGGCATCCTGAAGGGCATCGACCAGCAGCTGACCGGCAAGGTCGACCGGATCGACAAGGACCTCCTCACGGCGCTGATCGAGCGCCAGGTCGTGCCCCTCATCTCACCGCTCGGCTTCGGCCCCGACGGGAAGTCGCTCCGGATCAACTCGGACCTCCTCGCCGCGGAGATGGCCGAGGCACTCCACGCCACCAAGATCATCTACCTGGCGCCGAACCCCGGTCTCGTGATCAATGGAAACGTGACCCACGAGATCTCGGTCGACGCCTTGCGCACGGTCCTCACCGAGCACCCGGAGCAGATCGCCGATTCGAGCCGCAGCAAGGCGACCCACGCCATCAAGGCCATAGAGACCGGCACCCCCCGGGTGCACATCGTCGACGGGCTCGTGTTCGACGGCCTCCTCAACGAGATCTTCTCGAACGAGGGCGTCGGCTCGCTTGTCTACGGCAACGACTACCAGCAGATCCGCAAGGCGACCCGGCGCGACGCGAGGCTCCTCTACAACCTCACCCGGAACGCCGTGAAGCGCGAGGAGCTGATCCACCGCACCCAGCAGGCGATCGAGAAGAACATCGACCAGTTCTTCCTGTTCGAGGTGGACGAGGCCATCATCGCATGCGTGACCCTCATGTTCTACGCGGACCAGCCCGAGACGGCCGAGCTGGGCTCGCTCTACGTCCTGCCCTTCTACCACAACCGCGGGATCGGAAAGAAAATGGTGGAATACGCCTGCCTTCAGGCAAAGGAGCGCGGGGCAAAGCGCGTGATCGCGCTCTCGACGCAGAGCTTCGGGTTCTTCAGCAACGTGTGCGGCTTCGAGGAGAGCACGAAGGAGATCCTGCCGGAGGCCCGGCTGAAGCTTTACGAGGACAACGGCCGCAATGCGCGCGTGCTCACGAAAAATATTTCGTAACACTTGTTGGGAAGCGGCGTCTATGGATTCGAGTATCATACACCATCCATGAATACACATTCGGAAGACTCCCCTCGATCGCCGCGGCCCCGCCTCCTGCGGGCCGCGCTTGCCGCCTCGGTCCTCGGGGCCGTGGTCGCCTTCGCTCCGGGCTGCGTCGTCGCTCCTCCTCCTCCCCCGCCGCCCCCCGCCCCCGCCCGTCGCAGAGTCCTACTACGGGGAGCCCGCGGAAGTCGTCGTCAACCAGGAGCCGCCCCCTCCGTATGCGGAGGTGGTCGGCGTCGCGCCGGCTCCCGGCTACATCTGGGTCGGCGGATACTGGCACTGGTACGGCAACCGCTGGGTGTGGTACCGCGGCCACTACATGCGGCCGCCCCATGCGGGCGCCGTGTGGGTCGCCCCCCGCTACGTTTTCCGGAACGGGGCCCGGATCTACGTCCGCGGCTACTGGCGCTAGGTCCCTGGCCGGCCGCGGAGGCCGGCCGGGCTAATCGCGAACCTCGACGACGGCCTGGATCTCGGCCGTCGCGTTCCGGGGAAGTCCGTTCACGGCGACGGCCGCCCGCGCATGGCGGCCGGCGTCGCCAAACACCTTCACAAAGAGGTCGCTCGCCCCGTTGATGACGGCGGGGCTCTCCGCAAAGCCGTCGACCGCGTTCACGAACCCGCTGACGAACACGATCCTCGCAACCCTGTCCAGGGAGCCGAGCGCGGCCCTGATGTTTGCGAGCGTGTTCAGGGCGCAGGCCTCGGCCGCACTGGCCCCCGTTTGAACGGTCTGCTCGCGGCCGACCTGCCCCGCGTGGGTGAGCTTCCCGTCCAGGATCGGGAGCGTCCCCGCGCAGTACAGGAGGTTGCCCGTGCGCACGCTGGGGACATAGCTGCCGGCGGCGGCCGGGGGCTGGGGTAGCGTCAGGCCGAGCTCGGCCAGTCTGGACTCGGGATTGCTCATGGCGGCACTCTCGGCCGGCCCGGGCCAAATTTGAACCAAAAACTGTCGTTGCAGGGAGGCGCCCGTTCGGCCACACACTGCGCAGCCCACGGGCCAAGTATGGTAACTCGCTTCTTCAAGGTCGAATCCCGCGGCTCCACGCCCCTGCGGGAGTTCCAGGCAGGGCTGACCACCTTTGCAGCGATGGCTTACATCCTCGCGGTCAACCCGTCGATCCTCGCGAACACCGGGATGGACCGGGGCGCGCTCGTCACGGTCACCGCGCTCACCGCCGCCGTCGCCACGGCGCTCATGGCGTTCTTCACGAACTACCCGATCGCGATGGCGCCCGGGATGGGCATCAATGCCTTCTTCACCTTCACCATCTGCCTGGCAAAGGGGGTTCCGTGGAGCGAGGCGCTCGGCATGGTGTTCGTGAACGGGATCATCTTCCTCTCGCTTTCCGTGACGGGCGTCCGGGAGAAGATCATCGCGTCCATCCCGCTCGGGCTGAAGATCGCGGTCACCTGCGGCGTGGGGCTCTTCATCGCCTTCATCGGGCTCAAGAACGGCGGCGTCATCGCGGGCAACGCGGCGACGTTCGTCGGCCCGGGGGACTTCACGGCGGGCCCCGCCAAGCTCTGCCTCGCCGGCATCGTGCTGACGGCGCTCCTCGTCGCCCGCAGGGTTCCCGGGGCCATCGTCCTCGGAATCCTGGCGATCACGATCGTGGGGCTCTTCACGTCCAACGGCGCGGGGGGCCGGATCACCGATCTGAGCGCCGGGATCTTCTCCTACCCCCACTCGGCCTCGCCCATCTTCCTGAAGCTCACCTTCGGCTTCCTGACGAGCTGGACCAAGTTCCAGACGGCGCTGCCCCTCATCTTCACGCTCCTCCTGGTCGACATGTTCGACAACATCGGAACGCTGATCGGGGTGACGAAGCGCGCGGGGCTTCTCGACGCAGACGGGCGGCTTCCCAACGCGGGCCGCGCGCTCCTCGCGGACTCGATCGCGACGATCCTGTCGGCGCTCAGCGGGACCTCGACCGTCGTCAGCTACATCGAGTCCGCCTCGGGCGTCGAGGCGGGAGGGCGCACGGGGCTCACGGCCCTCTGGGTCGCGTTCTTCATGCTGGCGGCGCTCTTTCTGACGCCGCTCATTCTCGCGATTCCCCCGTGCGCGACGGCGCCCGCCCTCGTGATCGTCGGCATCTTCATGATGCAGTCCGTGGTCGAGATCGACATGACCGAGTTCGAAACGGCGGCGCCGGCGGTCCTCACGATCTTCGCCATCCCGCTCACCTTCAGCATCGCCCAGGGAATCGGCATCGGGCTCATCTGCTCCGTCCTCCTGAGCGTGGGCCTCGGAAAGGGCCGCCGGGTCCCGCCCATCGGCTACGCGGTGGCGGCCATGTTCTTCCTTTCCTTCTTCAAGATCTGGCCCTTCAGGTGACCCGGTAACCCGCCGCCCATGTCCAGGACCTCGGCAAGGCTCGTGTTCCTGCTGACCGCCGCATTCTTTGCGGCGTTCTTCCTCTGGCCGATCCTTCAGATCCTCAAGGGCGGGTTCATCGACGCCGACGGGCGCCTGACGTTCGCGTTCCTTCGGACGCTCCTTTCGGACCCGATCTACCTGATTGCGCTGCGCAACTCCTTCCTCCTCGCCTGCGCCGGCACGGCCCTTGCATTCGCGATCGCCCTTCCGCTTGCGTTCATTTCCGACCGATTCGTCTTTCCGCTGAAGGGCCTCCTCAACTCCGCGGTGCTGATCCCGATGATCCTGCCCCCGTTCGTCGGGGCGATCGGGATCAAGCAGATATTCGGGCAGTACGGGGCCGCCAACGCCCTGATCATCGGCCTCGGCCTGAGGCCGCACGGGTGGACGTTCGACTGGTTCGCGGCGAACCAGTTCTGGGGGATCGCGATTGTCGAGGGCCTCTCGCTCTACCCCATCATCTACCTGAACGCGGTCGCGGCGCTCGCGAACGTCGATCCCGCGATGGAGGAGGCCGCGCAGAACCTCGGCTGCACGGGACTGCGGCGCTTCATAAGGATCACGCTGCCGCTCATCCACTCGGGCCTCTTCGCCGGCGGCACGATCGTCTTCATCTGGGTGTTCACGGAGCTCGGCACGCCGCTCGTCTTCGACTACGCCCGCGTGACGAGCGTCCAGATTTTCTACGGGCTAAAGGACATCGGGGGAAACCCGTTCCCCTACGCCCTGGTGGCGGTCATGCTCTTCTGCTCGATCCTCATCTATGCCGTGGGCAAGGGCGTCTTCGGGCGGTCGAACTATGCGATGACGGCGAAGGCGACGTCGTCCGGGGGGGCGCGCGCGCTGCCGCGGGCGCAGGCGTGGCTCTGCACCGCCCTCTTCTGCTCGGTCGCGTTTGTGGCGATCCTGCCCCACCTGGCCGTCGTATTGATCGCCTCCTCAAGGGACTGGTACGCCAGCGTCCTTCCGCACGGATTCACGCTCGACAACTACCGGGCCGCGCTCGGCCACGAGCTGACCGTCCCGGCCATCGCCAACAGCCTGAAGTACGCGAGTCTCTCGACCGTGGTCGACGTCTTCCTCGGCGTCGCCATCGCCTACGTCGTCGTCCGGACGAGGCTCGTGGGGCGGAACCTGCTCGACTTCATGTCGATGCTGCCGCTCGCTGTCCCGGGGATCGTGCTGGCCTTCGGCTACCTCGCGATGTCGCAGGAGGGGCGCATTTTCAGCTTCATAAACCCGGTCAACAACCCGACCCTCCTATTGATCATCGCGTACTCGATCCGCCGGCTCCCCTACGTCGTGCGCTCCGCCGCGGCCGGATTCCAGCAGACCAGCGTCACCCTGGAGGAGGCCGCCGAAAACCTCGGCGCCCCGCCGATGAGGGCCGTGATCAAGGTCACCCTGCCGCTGATCGCGGCGAACCTGATGGCGGGCGCCCTCCTCGCATTCGCGTTCGCGATGCTCGAGGTGAGCGACTCCATCATCCTCGCGCAGAAAATGGTCTATTTCCCGATCACGAAGGCGATCCTCGAGCTCTTCCAGCTCCTCGGGGACGGGAAGTTCCTGGCCTGCGCCCTCGGCGTCTGGGCGATGGTCTTCCTCGGCACCATGGTGGCGGGGATAAGCCTGCTCCTCGGCAAGAGGCTCGGAACCCTTTTCAGGGTGTGAGCGAGCGACCCCAAACCGGATGACCCTCCTCCTCATCGTTTCGTTCATCTGGGCGTTCTCATTCGGACTGATCAAGGGGCTCGGGGACCTGGACCCCACCGCGGTCGCGGTCCTGAGGCTGGCGGTCTCCCTCGCCATCTTCGCCCCGCTCTTCCGCGCGGGCCGGATGCCCCCGCTTCAGATGCTGCGCCTCGCCGCGATCGGCGCCGTCCAGTTCGGGGCCGTCTATGTGTTCTACCTGCGCGCCTACGCCCATCTCCACGCCTACGAGGTCGCGCTCTTCACGATCACGACCCCGATCTTCGTCGCCCTGATCGACGCCCGGGTGGGCGGATGCTGGCGCGCGCGCTACCTCGCGGCCGCGGCGCTCTCCGTGGCCGGTGCGGCCACCGTCCTCTGGACGGCGATCTCGGACGCCGGGGTCGTTCTGGGCTTCATCCTCGTGCAACTCTCGAACGCTTGCTTCGCCGCGGGCCAGGTGGCGTGGCGAGGGGAGCGCAGACGCCTGCCCCAGAGCTCAAGCGACGCATCGGTCTTCGCCCTCCTCTACGCGGGCGCCCTTCTGCTGACGGTCGCGGTCTCGCTCTTCACAACGCAGTGGAATGCCTTTCACCCGGGCCTGGGCCAATGGGCGACGATCCTCTACCTCGGAGCCGTCGCCTCGGGCATCGGATTCTTTCTCTGGAACGTCGGGGCGACCCGCGTCAACGTGGGCTCGCTGGCGGCGTTCAACAACGCGAAGATCCCCCTCGGGATCGCCTGCTCGCTCCTCGTGTTCGGGGAGGCCGCCAACATCCCGCGGCTCCTGGCGGGCGCCTTCCTGATGGCGATCGGGGTCTGGGTCGCCGGGCCGTCCGTGGAAGCGGTCTGCCGACCCAAATAGCCGGGGAGGCCCCGGGGGGCCTTCGGCATCCGCACCCATGGACCGGCCCTTTCCGGTTGTATCAATCGCGCAAAACATTGATAATGCGCAGCCCTCGACGACCCCATGAAAACCAGAAAGGCCCTGATCACGGCGGCTAACCCGCGCCAGCGCACCCTTCCCCTGCAGACCCTGATCGACAGGGACGGCGAATCGAAGTCCGCGCTGCAGATCATCCTCGAGGAGGCCTCGTCGGCCGGCATCGAGGAATTCTGCGTGGTGATTTGCCCCGGCGACGAGGTGCCCTTTGCCGCGGCCTCTGGCCCGCTGCGCTCTCACGTGCGCTTTGTGCCGCAGCTGACGCCGCGGGGATACGGCGACGCGCTCCTCTGCGGCAGGGAATTCGCGGGCGCCGAACCCTTTCTTCACATGGTCGGCGACCACCTTCACGTCGCCAATGGATCGGTCGGGTGCGCGAGGCAGGTGCTCTCGGTCGCCGCGGAGGAAAACGCCCCGGTCTCCGCGGTGCAGGCCACCCGGGAGGGCCTTCTCACGTCCTACGGGGCGGTCGGGGGCAAATTGCTCGGGCACGACCAGCCGCTCTACCAGATCGAGGCGGTGCTGGAAAAACCCACCCCGACCCTGGCTGAGCAGCAGCTCATCGTTCCCGGGCTCCGCGCCGGTTTCTATCTCTGTTTCTTCGGACTGCACGTCCTGGACGGCGAGATCTTCACGATCCTCGAGGAGCAGCGCGCCGCGTCCGCGGGCGCCTCCCTCGGGCTGTCCCAGGCGCTTCACGCGCTGGCCGCCCGCCGCCGCTGCCTGGCGCTCTCCATCGCGGGGCGTAGGTACGACATAGGCGCCCCCTACGGCCTCCTCCTGGCCCAGCTCGCCCTGTCGCTCGCCGGGCGCGACCGCGACCGCGTGCTCACCCAGCTTGTCGAGCTGCTCGCGCTGCGCCCCGAATAGCCCATGGCCGTGCGCGTGACCGACATCATCGCGGGGACGGCGGCCGGCGTGCACGACCTTGCCGTCGACCGCTGGTGCGAAGGGCTCTCGGTCGCCCAGCTTCTCGCGGCGTGCGCCGAATTGGAGGCCTTCCGGCGCCGGGACCCGAGCCTGTACCGCCGGGTCCGGGCGCTCTTCTTCCTGAGCGCCATCCACCGCTATCATCTGCCGGCGCGCGCCGATTTCCCGCGGACGGGACTCGTTCCGTACACGGGCTTCAAGCACCTGCTTGAGCGCCGCTTTGAGGAGGCGATCGCCCATTTCGGAAGGGCCCAGGCCGGACAGGGGGCGAACGAGACGGTCTCGAGCGCCCTCGCCGCCGCGTACCAGGCGCTCGCCTTCCAGACCCTGGCCGACCAGGTGCGCCACACGGTGCGGTCCACCCGCGGCAATGCATGGATGTTCCGCCTTGGGCACCCGCTGGACCAGCCGCTGCGGGTGCGGCCCGAGCTTCTCGCGCAGGGCGGCGGCGGGGCGCCCCGGCCCCTGGTGCGCGAATGCACGCCCGTGCGCATGGACCTCACCCACTGCGGCTGGAGCGACATCTTCTTTCTCGGGATGGACTTTCCCGAGGGAGCGCGCGTCCTCAACATCTCGGTCGACCTGGCCGTGCACGGGCGCGACTCCGACATACGGCCGCCCGTCGAGGCCTACCTTCGCGTCATCGACGAGCCGGTCATCCGGCTCGCAAGCGTCGACCTCGAGGCCAGCGCCCGCCTGGAGCATCTCGACGAGGTCTTCGACTTCGGGCGCGATTACCTGGGCCTCCTGAAGGCCGCCATCATCGCGGCGGGGATCGTCCCGCCCGGAATCGAGCGCTCGGGCACGCGGCTGGCGGACCTGCTCGGGAGCATCTTCGGCCCCGGCCGGGGCTTCGAGCTCGTCAGCAACGTGAACCGGATACCGAAGGGCTCCCGGCTCGCGGTCTCGACGAACCTCCTCGGGGCGCTCCTGGGAGTCTGCATGCGCGCCACCGGCCAGATCGAGTCGCTCGAGGGCCCGATGAAGGAGGGCGAGCGGCGAATGGTGGCCGCCCGCGCGATCCTTGGGGAATGGCTCGGCGGCTCGGGCGGCGGCTGGCAGGATTCCGGCGGGCTTTGGCCCGGCATCAAGCTGATCGAGGGCACGGTCGCGCGGCCGGGCGACCCCGAGTTCGGCATCAGCCGCGGATGCCTCCTTCCCAGGCACACGCTCCTCGGCCAGGACCGGGTTTCGGCCGCCGCGCGCAGCCAGCTGCAGGATTCGCTCGTCCTCGTCCACGGCGGCATGGCGCAGAATGTGGGCCCGATCCTGGAGATGGTGACCGAGAAATACCTGCTGCGCGGCGAGGCCGAGTGGCAGGCCCGCCGCCACGCCGTCGCGACGCTCGACACCATCCTCGGGCTCCTCGCTGCGGGCGACATGCGCGGCCTTGGACGGGCGCTGACCGACAATTTCTTCGGGCCGCTTCAGACCATCATCCCCTGGGTCACGAGCCTCTACACCGAGCGGCTGATCGCGCGCACCCGGGAGGCCTTCGGCGCGGATTTCTGGGGGTTCTGGATGCTCGGCGGCATGTCGGGGGGCGGCATGGGCTTTGTCTTCGCTCCGGAGAGGAAGGCCGAGGGACAGCGCCGGCTCCACGAGATCATGCTGCAGGCCAAGCGGGAGCTTCAGGACGCGCTTCCCTTTGCGATGGACCCGGTCGTCTACGACTTCGCCATCAACGAAAAGGGCTCGGTGGCCGCGCTTCTGACGGGCCCCTCGGCCCTCCTGCCCGCGGCCTACTACCGGCAGTCGCTCCCGGCCTGCCTGCGCCGGGACGCGCGCGATCTGAGTCCGCGCGAGCGCGCCGACATCCAGCAGTTCACGCTTGCGGCGCGCACGTTCCCCGAGTTCGCGTCCTCCCTGCCGGCCCTCCTCGACCAGCTGCTGCCCTCGGCCCCCCGCGGCGAGGCCACCCAGAAGCGCCTGCAGGAGATGCTGGCGGAAAACGGCTTCGACTCCGCCCAGCATGAGCAGATTCGAACCGACCTGAGGAACGGGCGCATCGGGCTCGCCCTGAACCGGCTGCCGTCGACGACGCGGATCGAGGACGTCGCGGCGTCGGAGCTTTTCGATCCCTCGACCGCCCCGGCGGCCCTGCGCTCCGCCGGGGAAAAATCCCTGCGCCAGGGCGAGGTGGCCATGGTCTGCTACGCGGCCGGGGTCGGAAGCCGCTGGACCCAGGGAGCCGGGGTCGTGAAGGGCCTCCATCCCTTCGCAAAGCTCGGCGGCCGGCACCGCAGTTTCATCGAGGTCCACCTGGCCAAGGCTCAGCGGTGCGCCCGCGAGATTGGCGCGTCCCTGCCCTATGTCTTCACGACAAGCCACCTCACCCACGCGTCGATCGAGGGGAGCCTGAGGGCGCTCGCCGGCGACCGCCTCGAGCGGGACGTCTGGGTGTCGCCCGGCAGGTCGATCGGGCTAAGGCTCGTGCCGACCCTGCGCGACCTGCGGTTCGCGTGGGAGGAGACGGCGCAGCAGCGCCTCGACGAGCAGAAGCAGAAGATGCTGGAGAGCGTCCGGGCGACGCTCTCCGACTGGGCCAGGAACACGGGCGAGGCGAGCGACTACACCGACAACCTCCCCCTCCAGTGCCTCCACCCGGTCGGCCACTGGTTCGAGATCCCGAACCTGCTGAAGAACGGCGTGCTGGCGCGCCTGATAGCATCCCGGCCGCAGCTGCGCACGCTGGTCGCCCACAATATCGACACCCTGGGCGCGACGCCCGATCCGGTCATGACGGGCTGGTTCCAGTCCTCCGGGGCCGTTCTTGGCTTTGAGGTGATGAGCCGACGCATCGAGGACCACGGGGGCGGGCTTGCCAGGATCGACGGGCGCCTGCGCCTGATCGAGGGCCTCGCGCTTCCGCGGGAGGAGGACGAGTTCACCCTCTCCTACTACAGCACGAACACCTGCTGGATCGACATCGACCGGCTTCTGGCGCTCTTCGGCCTAAGCCGGGCCGACCTGGCCGACCCGGTGAAGACCGCCAATGCGGTGCGCACGCTCGCAGCCCGCCTGTCGACCTACGTCACGCTGAAGGAGGTCAAGAAGCGCTGGGGCCACGGCCAGGAGGACATCTTCCCCGTGGCCCAGTTTGAAAAGCTCTGGGGCGACATGACCGCACTGCCCGAATGCCGGAGCCTGTTCGCCCGCGTGAGCCGGTCCCGGGGCCAGCAGTTGAAGGAGCAGGCCCAGCTCGACGGCTGGCAGCGGGACGGCTCCGCCGATTTTGTCGCCGGGCTCTGCGCCTTCCCCTAAGGGCCGCGTCCCCCGGGGCAACGGACGGGGTCCTTATGGGGCGGTCCTTTGCCTCTTCAAAACCCCCAGTTGCGCCTCGCGTAACCGTAGCTGACCGGCCTCACCGAGGACAGGGCGGCGAAGGCGGCCTCCAGGCTCGACCCTCCGTACCTCCCCTCGAAACCGGCGATCCTGGCATCGTAGTCGGCCAGGAGCCGCTCCTTGACATCGGGCTGCGCGAACGAGCGCGCGAGCGAATCGCGGCCCATCGCGAGGATCTCGGGCCAGGATAGGTGAAAGAGCGTGACGGCGGTGTAATACTCGTCGGTCAGGTTCGAATCCCACATCCCGCGGTCGTCCGTGTTGAGACACACCGGGACCCCCGTGCGCAGGTACTCCGGGAACGGGTGCGCCGCCAGGTCGGGCACGTACCCCAGGAGCCGATTCGAGATCAGGTTCACCTCGACCAGGACGCGGCGCGACTGCTGCAGAAGCAGGAGCGTCTCCGGGTCCTTGATCAGGTTCACCCCGTGGCCGATCCGCGTCGCGCCGAGGAGGAGCGTGTCGCGGATGTGGCGGTCGGGCCCGTCCATCTCCCCGGCGTGGATCGAAAGCGCCAGGGTCGGGTACTGCGCCCGGAGCCGGCGGAAGGTGTCGAGGAACCGCAACGGGTAGCCGTTGCCGTTCTCCTCGATGCCGGCCATGTTGAGCCCCACCCAAAGGTCCCGGTGGGCGTCGACGAACCGGTAGGCCCTCGTGAGCTGCGCCTCGGCGTCCGGGCTGAACCTGAGGATGGTCCTCTGGAACCTGACGGTGACGCCGCTCGCCCGGGCGTCGGGCCTTGCGAGCCTCTGCCTGACGAACGCCACCGCGACCTCGTCCGGGATCGCTTCGCCCTGGTTGTCGACCATCCCCTCGATCACGAACTGCGTCTCAAGGTAGCCCAGATGCTCGGCCCCGAAGGCCTTCATGTTCTCGACCAGGAGCTCGGTCACCACCGGAAGGCTCTGGTTCACCTGGCCGAGCCGCGGCCAGATGTGCGAGAAGAATTCGAGCCTGCCGTCGCCGGTTCCGTCGAGCCGCAGGGCCGCGCACCACCGCTGCTTCTCGCCGGGCGTCAGGTCCTCGAGGCGCACGTACTCGGACTTGGCCGGGTCCTCAAGCATCTCATAGGTCTTCCTTCGGATCGTCCGGTAGCGGGCCGCCGGGTCCACCGCGTCCGGGGAGCCCGCGAAGCGGACGCGGGCGTAGAAGGTGTCCCCGCCGTTGCGCGCGCGATCCGTGCAGACGTCGTAGATCCATTCGGGTCGGTTGGCCCCGGCCGCGTGGTTGTGCAGGTCGCCGCCCTTCGGCATGTCGTAGAGGAATGCGTAGAGCTGGGCCGGGGTCGACCGGGCGACGATCTCGTCGAACCGGCGGCCGAAGTCCGCGGCTCGCGCGCCCAGGACCGACAGCCCTGCGAGCACCACCGCCCATCCTAGGGACAGGTTCCGACGACTGGCCATGTGCAACGCAAAGACGGCCCGGGGCGGTCGGCAAGCCATCTCGGGGGGCCGCCTCAGGCGACATCGAGCTCCGCCCGGACCGCGGCCTGAAGCCTGTCCATCCCCGCCCCGACGACCGCGTCGGTCGGGCCCTCGACGAGGAGCCGGAGCTTGGGCTCGGTCCCCGAGTACCGCACCAGGACGCGGCCGGAGCGGCCAAGCTCCCCCTCCAGCTCCCGGATGGCGCCCGAAAGGCCCCTGAGCGAAGCCAGGGGCTTCTTCTCGCGGACCCGGATCGCCGCCGAAAGCTGCGGAAATTTCCTGAGGGCCGTTCGCAGCTCCGAGAGCGGGCGGCCCGTCTCGAGCATGACCGCGGCGACCCTGAGCGCCGCAGCGAGTCCGTCGCCGGTCGGCCCGAACTCGAAGTTGACGATATGCCCCGAGGATTCGCCGCCCAGGGACGCTCCCAGCGCGCGCATGCGCTCCGCCACATGGCGGTCTCCCACCTCCGTGCGGACGACGCGACCTCCCGCGGCCTCGACCGCGAGGTCAACCCCCAGGTTGCTCTGGACCGTGACGACGAGCGTCCTTTCGGCGAGCGTCCCGCGGGCGAGCGCGTGCACGGCGAGGAGGGTGAGGATCTCGTCGCCGTCAAGGATCTGACCGCGCTCGTCGCAGAGGACGCAGCGGTCTCCGTCGCCGTCGTGGGCCGCGCCGAACCGGGCTCCGGCCGAGAGGACGAGGCGCGCCAGGGCCTCGGGGTGCTCGCTTCCGACCCCCTGGTTGATGTTCCGGCCGTCCGGCCTGTCCCCGATGCACGCAAGATCCGCCCCGAGCGCGCGGAAGACGGGCGGGGTCGTCGCCGCGGTGGCGCCGTTTGCGGTGTCGAGCGCGACCTTCCATCCCTTGAGCGATCCCGGGGGCAGCATCCGCACGGCCGCGTCAATGTAGGCGGGCACCACCGAGTCGGCGGGCAGCGGCCCGCCGGAATCCGGACTCGGACCCGGCCGGCCCCAGAAGGGCCTCGATCGCGGCCTCGTCCGCGTCGGTCAGCTTCGCGCCGTCCGGGCCGAAGAACTTGATGCCGTTGTCCGCGGCGGGATTGTGCGAGGCGGTGACCGCGGCGCCGAGGACAGCCCGGCCGAGCGTCGTCGCCCGCGAAACGGCCGGCGTCGGAACGACGCCGAGCGAGACGGCGGCGAGCCCCCCTCGCGTGACGCCAAGGCCGAAGGCGCGGGCGAGCGCCTCGCCGGAGTCCCTCGTGTCCCGTCCGACGACGACCTTCCCCGGGGCCGACCCGCGGGACGAAAGCCACCGGGCCACGGCAAGGCCCAGCCGGGCGAAAAACGCCTCGTTCACCGTGGGTCCCCCGTAGGGGCCCCGGACTCCGTCCGTCCCGAAATAGATCCGTTGCATGGCTTGAGAGTCTATCCGGCGGGGCGCGCGAAGAAGTCGCGCGTGTCGGAGATCTTCCGCTTCACGGCGCCGCCGAGGAGGAGCTCGCGCGCCTCCGCGATCGCCCCGCGGACATCGGGGCGGGCGCCCGCGACCCAGAGCGCGGTCGCGCTGTTGAGCGCGATCGTGTCGGCGAGGCCCCGCGGCCCCGCACCCTCTGAAAGCGCCGTGGCGATCGCGAGGTTCGCGGCCACGTCGCCGCCGACGATGTCGGAAAAGGGGGACAGGGGGAGCCCGAAGGACTCCGGGGTCCATTCGGCGCGCAACCCTCGGTGGCGCCCCACCCCCCGCACGAGGTTCCGGGTCGCCGAGGTCAACTCGTCGATTCCCCGGCCAGGAGCGATGATCCCGTGGACGGCGAGCCCCGCGGGCGTGCCGAGCGCCTCGAGCGCGTCCGCCATCTTCTCCACAAGGGCCGGCGAGGCGGCTCCGAGGACGATGTGGGCGGGCCGCCCCGGGTTCAGGAGGGGGCCGAGGATGTTGAAGACGGTGCGTTCCCCGCGAGCGGCCAGCATCTTGCGGACCGGTCCGATCGACTTGAAGGCCGGATGCCAGGACGGCGCGAAGAGGAACGCGTAGCCGAGGGCCGCCATCGCCGCCCGGAGCCTCTCGGGCGGCGCCTCGAGGCTGTAGCCGAAAGCCGTGAAGAGGTCCGCGCTTCCGCACTTCGAGGTCACCCCGCGGTTGCCGTGCTTCATGACCGGCACCCCGGCGCTCGCGACGACGAGGGTCACGAGGCTCGAGACATTGAATCCCCCCGCGTGGTCGCCCCCGGTTCCGACGATGTCGATCGCCCTCGGGGCCCACTCCTGCATCCCCGGATCGAGCGCCAGGGTCCGGAAGAACTGCGCGAACGCGGCGAGCTCGGCCGCGGTCTCCCCCTTCCGGGAAAGCGCGAGGAGGAAGGCCGCCTTGACTTCGTCCGCGGCCTCCGCGGACGCGAGGAGAGCCGCCGCGCGGCGGACCTCCTCCGGCGCGAGCTCGCGCCCGGCGCCAAGAGCCACCGTCAGCATGGGGAGCGTCTCCATGTCAGGAACCCAGGGCGGCCAGCGCGCAGACGCCGGCGGCGGCCGCGAAGCAGTAGTACCCGAAATAGTGCCAGCGGCCGTTCTCGAGCCAGCCCGAGAGCCACCGGAGCGCGAGAAGGCCCGCGACGAAGCTGCAGGCCATCCCCATAAGGCCCGGCACGGCGAGAACGCCAAGGGGCGCCGCGCCCGCCCCGGCGGCCCGCGCGTGCAGGAGCCTCAGGAACTCCCGCAGGATTGCCGGAGGGGTGATGACGACCGCGAGCGCAAAGCTGAATTCCTCCGACGCGCGCTTCGAAATCCCGAAAAGCATGCCCGCCGAAATCGTGGCGCCCGACCTCGAGAAGCCGCGGAAGGGAAGGACGAGCCCCTGGAGGGCGCCGATCCATGCGGCCGGGACGAGCGGGACGGTCCGGCCGTCGGCCCCGGGCGAGGCCTCCCGGGAATCCGCACGGGTCCGAAGGCCCGAATAGGTGATCACGGCCCCCGAGACCGCGAGGGCCCCGGCGATCAGGTAAAGGTTGTCAAACAGGTCCTCGACCGCGGCCCCCGGCCTATTGTGGAGGAAGACCCTCTTGATCAGCACCTCCAGCGCCAGGAATACGACCGCCGTCGCCAGGGTCGCCAGGACAATCCTCAGGAGAGCGTTCGCGAACACCGACGAGCTTTCGAAGAAGCTCTTCCTCCACGCCTTCCAGAAGTACGCGATCACCGCGAACATGGTCCCGGTATGGAGCATGATGAGCAGGAAGGTCATTTCCGGGCTCGAGGGATTCAGGCGCATGAGCCTTTCGGCGGCAATCACATGGGCCGAGCTGGACACCGGGAGAAGCTCCGCGGCGCCCTGGATTAGACCGAGGACAAAGATTTGGAAGAGGGTTGGTGGCACGGGCTTGCTCCTTGCTACGCGACCCAGCGCGCGGTACAAGTCTTGTATGCTATTGAGTGTGCGCTTGACGGGAGCCCAAAGCAGCCTTTAAACGGTCAACCTTTAACCCCCTTCCAAATGGCCAATCCTAAACGCAAGCAGTCCAAGCGCCGCAGCGCAAATCGTCGTGCAGCCAACGCTTTCATAGCGCCTGAGTTCGCCCGGGACCCTTCCGATGGAAGCCTGGTGAGGGCCCATCGGGTAAATCCGAAGACGGGAACCTACCGGGGCCGCCAGGTCCTCAACGTAGAGGTCTGAGCGCCCCGCTCAGAATAGGCGGTAAGCCGACGGTTATGGCCCCCGGAACACCCGGTCGGATCGCGGTCGACGCTATGGGAGGAGACTTGGGCCCGAGCGAGGTGGTCGCCGCGGTCAAGCTGGCCTTTTCCCAGAGCCCGAACCTGAACCCGATCACGCTCGTGGGCGACGAGGCCGTCCTGAGGCCCATCATCGCCCACTACGGCCTCCAGCGCAGCGAGAGGCTGTCGATCCTGCACGCCTCCGAGGTCATCACGATGGATGACAAGCCGCTGGCGGGCCTGAAGAAGAAGAAGGATTCGTCCATGGTGCGGGCGATCGAATTGGTGAAGGCCGGGGACGCAAACGTCGTCGTCAGCTGCGGCAACACCGGGGCGCTCATGGCGTGCGGCACGCTCCGGCTGCGCACGATGGAGGGCGTGGCGAGGCCCGCGCTCGCCGCCGTCGTCCCGAGGGAGGGGGGGCACTTCGTCTTGATCGACGCCGGGGCCAATCCCGAGTCGAAGCCCGAGCACCTGGTCCACAATTCGATCCTCGGCAGCCATTACTGCCGGGTGATGCTCGGCATCGATAACCCGCGGGTCGGCCTCATGTCGATCGGGACGGAGGACGGCAAGGGCAACGCCCTCATCACCGAGACGAACGACCTCCTCAAGCGGATCGACGGCATCATCAACTATTCGGGCCCGATCGAGGGGTTCCAGGTCTTCGCCGAGCATGTCGACGTGGTCGTCTGCGACGGTTTCGTCGGAAACATCATGCTGAAGAGCTGGGAATCCCTGGAGAAGTTCATCCGGAGCATGCTCCGCGAGGAATTGGGGGCGAACCCCATGCGCAGGACCGGGGCCCTCCTTTCGAAGGGGGCCTTCGCGGCCATGAAGGAGCGGATCAACCCGGAGCGCTACGGCGGCGCCCCGCTCCTCGGGCTCAGGGGAAACATCCTGAAGGCGCACGGCTCCTCGAACCGGAACGCGATCAAGAGCGCGATCCGGGCCGCCGGCGAGATCATCAAGGCGGACATGAACCAGCGGATGGAGGCGGACATTGCGCGGGCGAACGACCTGCTGAGCGCTCCGGTCGCATAGATTTCCCCGAATGTCCACCCGCTCGACCGTCATCTTCGGCACTGGCTCCTACGCTCCGGAACGCATCCTCACGAACGAGGACCTGGCGAAGATGGTGGACACGTCGGACGAGTGGATCCGCGCCCGCAGCGGGATCCGCGAGCGCAGGATCGCCGGCCCCCACGAGGCGACCTCGGACCTGGCGGTCCACGCCTCCCGCAGGGCGCTGGAGGACGCCGGAACTGCCGCCTCCGAGATCGACCTGGTCGTCGTCGCCACCCTGACGCCGGACCACCCGATGCCCTCGACCGCCTGCATCGTGCAGCACAAGCTCGGCATCCCGTCCACGGCCGCATGCTTCGACCTGAACGCCGCGTGCTCGGGGTTCATCTACGCCCTCGACACGGCCTGCGCGCTCCTCGGCTCGGGCCGCTACAAGAAGGCCCTTGTGATCGGAGCCGAGAAGCTGTCGACCGTCGTCGACTGGAAGGACCGCGGGACCTGCCTGCTCTTTGGCGACGGAGCCGGCGCCGCGGTCGTCGGCGTGAGCACGAAGCCCGGCCTCGGGCTCATCGGCACCCGGCTTGGCTCCCTGGGGGAGGACGCCCACCTCCTGACCATTCCCGGAGGCGGGAGCAGGATGCCGACCTCGGCCAAGACCATCGCCCGGGGCGACCAGTTCATCAAGATGAAGGGCAAGGAGGTCTTCAAGCTGGCCGTGAGGGTCATGGAGGAGGCCGCGCGAGATATATTGGAACAACATGGCCTCCAGGCCCATCAGATCGACCTTGTGATACCCCACCAGGCCAACCTGCGCATCATCGACGCCATCGCCCAGTACCTTGAGCTGCCGGTCGAGCGTTTCTTCGTGAACGTGGACCGCTACGGCAACACCTCGGCCGCCTCGATCCCCATCGCCCTGGACGAGGCCCGGAAGGCGGGCCGAATCAAGCCGGGCGACCTGTCGCTCCTGGTGGCCTTCGGGGCAGGCTTGACCTACGGGAGCGCCCTGATTCGCTGGTGATTTCCGCCCTCATGCCGATCTTTTTTTCCCGCCGCACCCTACTGCCCCTCTGGATCGCGGCGGCTTTCGCGCTCGGCGCAACCCCCAGACTTTCCGCGGACCTGACCTGGACGCCCGCAACCGGCTGGCAGGACGCCGGGGCCGCCGCATCGGGCCTCGCCGGCCCGCAGGGCAAGGCGGCCCTGGAGCTGATGAACAAGGCGAAGCGGCTTGAGGAGAACGGAAGCTGGCGGTCGGCCATCGGCGCCTATGAGAAGGTCGCCACCAAATATCGGGGCTCGGTCTATCGCCCCGGAGGCCCTGTTCAGGGCGGGCCTCCTCTACGTTAAGAGGCACCAGTACTTCAAGGCCTTCCAGTCCTACCAGCAGATGATTCGGAGCTATCCGAACACGAAGCGCTTCAACGACGCCATCGGCGAGCAGTACAAGATCGCGGCCATGCTTCTCGACGGCGCGCACAACCGCCTCTGGGGCGTCATCCCCGAGTTCTCGAACCGCACCCGCGGCACCGAGTACTTCGAGGTCATCCTGATCGACGCGCCCTACAGCGACTATGCGCCCCTCGCGCTCATGGACGCCGCCCGCGGCTACCAGCTCAACAAGGACACGGACCAGGCGATCGACGCGCTCGACCGGCTCGTGAACAACTATCCCCAGAGCGTTCTCGCCCCGGTCGCCTATCTGAAGCTCGGGGACCTCCACGCCTCGCTGTCGGAGGGCCCGAAATACGACCAGGCTTCGACCAAGGAGGCCATGACCTACTACGAGGATTACATGATCCTCTACCCCGGTGATTCGAACATCGCCGTGGCGGCTGCCGGGGTCGACCGGATGAAGACGATTCTGGCGCAGAGCAAGATCTACATCGGCGACTACTACTTCTACAAGCGCTACAATTTTGCCGCCGCAAAGGTGTTCTACAACGAGGCCATCACGGCATACCCAGATTCCAAGCCGGCGATGCTCGCGAAGAAGCGCCTGGCCGAACTGGATGCCAAGGTCTCAAAGCAAAACGTCAACCCGACGAACAAGCCGAAGACGAAGCGGTTCTGGCTGTTCTGAGGGCCGAGGCGCCCACTGCCGATGAAGCGAGCCTGGGGCCTGATCCTTGTCTCGGCCTTCCTCTTCCAGGGCTGCCAGCACTACAGGCTCGGCTCGGGCCCGGCGCCCTCGTTCTCGACCCTTTTCATCGAGCCCTCGAAAAACAAGACGACGCTGGCGCAGTCGCAGGTCCTCGTCACCACCATGATCCGGCAGGCCTTCATCCGCGACGGGCGGGTCGAGGTCGTCGCGGGCTCGGGCGACGCCGACGCGACCCTCGAGGTCACGCTCGTAAACTACAAGCGCGACAATGCCGCCAACCGCGAGGACGACAACGGCCTGGCCCGCAAGTTCACGCTCAGGCTGACGGCGAGCTGCAGCCTGAGGGACAACCGCACGGGCCGGATGCTCTTTGAGGGGCGCCAGATCGAGGTCCAGCGCGAGGCCTTCGTCGACAACGGCCTCGGCTCGGTGCCGTTCGGCACGAGCAACGACCAGCTCCAGTCCGAGTACAACACGCTTCCCCTCCTGGCGGACCAGCTCAGTGCCCAGGTGACACACGCCGTCCTCGATGTATGGTGAAGCCCCGGACCCTCCCCATGAATGAGCCCATCCTAGCCCCCTCGCTCCTCGCCTCGGACCACGCGTCGCTCGGCGAGGGCGCGGCGCTCGTGGCCCGGCTCGGACTCAAGTGGCTGCACCTCGACATCATGGACGGCCATTTTGTGCCGAACCTCTCGTTCGGGCCCGAGACCCTGGCGGCCCTCAGGCGCCACGGCTCGACCCTTTTCTTCGACACCCACCTGATGCTGTCGGAACCCGACCGCTATGTCGCGGCGTTCGCAAAGGCGGGCGCGAACCGGATCACGATCCACGTCGAACCGCCCTACGACCACGCCGCCGCGCTGAAGGCGATCCGGACGCACGGCTGCAGGGCGGGGATCGCGCTCAACCCCGGGACCCCCGCCGAGGCCGTGGAGCCGTTCCTTGGGGACGTCGACCTGGTCCTCGCCATGACGGTCCAGCCCGGCTTCGGCGGCCAGGCGTTCCGTTCCGAAGTCCTTGGAAAGATCGCGCAGCTCCACGCTTGGAGGAAGGGGCGGCGGCTGGATCTGCGGATCGAGGTCGACGGGGGCATTGATGCCGCGACGGCCGCCCTCTGCCGCTCCAAGGGGGCCGACACGTTTGTCGCCGGCACGTCCTTCTTCGCCGCGCCGGACAAGGCGGCGTTTGCTGCGGCGATTGCCGCGCTTTAGCGCCCGGGACGGCCGGGGGGCTATTCCTCGCCGCGGGCGATGCGCTCTGCCCGGGCGTAGTTCCTTCGGAAGGTGTCGCCCAGGTCCCTCCCGAGTCGCACCGCGTCCACGAGGTTCTTCGACCCCAGGGCCCTTGTGATCGGACCGAGCGCCTGGTCGTAATCGACGGCGGACATGTCCTGGAGGACGGCAAGGGCGCGCGTCCTCGCCGGTTCCGGGGCGGCGATCACCGCGCGCCACGCGCTCACAAGCTCGGGATGGGGGTCCTCCGTCGACACCCGGATGACGAAGGCGAGCTCCTGGAAGAGCGGGCCCGTCCACGCCTCGCGGTACTCGAGCACCTTCCTCTGCGAATAGGGGTTCGAGCCGGGGTCGCTCAGGTACGGGCGCCATTCCGTGTGCCCGTAGAAATCGCGGCGCACCGGCAGGCGCCGAAGCGCGAATTCGCGGGGGCCGCCCGGCGTCCCCGCCCGGAAGTTCCAGAGCTTCTGGCCGTCGAGCGAAAGGACGTACTCGATGAAGGCGCGCGCGACCTCCGGATGCGGGGCGCCCCTCAGGAGCGCGATCGGGTCCACCGAGAAGGCCGAACCCCCCTCCGGCGACACGTAGCCGAGCCTGTCCGCGCCGCCGTTTCGCCGACGCACGGCCTCCTGCTGCTCGCGGCCGTAAAAATCGATGCACATGCCGGCTGCGCAGTCGCCGGACGCGACGTCGATCGGAGGCTTCTGCGAGGTGTCCGTGAAATACCGCGCATTGGCCCCAATTCGCTGCAGGAGCCGCAGGCCCTCGACCCAGCCCTCCCGCACGGCCCGCGCCTCGATCGCCCTGGGGTCGCCCGCCGGGTCGGCCGCGCGCAGCGCGTCGAGCCTCTGGTGCATCCGCTGCTGGACGACGTTTTCGAAGGCGGTGGCGATCGAGCCGCTCTTCGTCGGGTCGCTGAGCCCGATCTGCCCCAGGTAGCGGGGGTCCGCGAGGTCGTCCCACTCCTCGGGCTCCCGGCCGATTCCGAGGCGCTTCAGGGCGTCGCGGTTGAAGAGGATGCCGTACGAGCTGAGCACGGTGCCGTACCAAAGGCCCCCGCGGTCGTAGTAGACCTCCCCGCCGTAGGTGCGGGGAAGGACCGCGTCGGTGAACCATTCGGGATGCCGACGCGACAGGCCGCTGTCGACCAGGTTGCCGGCGCGCACCTGCCGGACAAAGTCGAAGGGTCCGCCCCCGAAGAACAGGTCGATCCCGCAGCCCACGTCCGACGCGAGGAACGCCGCCCTCGCCTCCCTTGCGAGCGCCGGGGCTTCCCCGGAAAGCCTCCCGTTCTGGAAGGCCGATTGGACCTCCGCGCTCCAGGGCCGGCGCATCCGCCCCTCCCAGAGGTTGCGGAACGAGGCCACGTATTCGCCGTCAAGGTAGCGCGCGATCTCGCTCGTCCCCCCGATCATCCTCCAGTCGACGAAGACCGTGCGGCCGGTCCTCGCCTTGTACCAATCCTGGAAGCCGAGCGTGAATTCGTGGCGGATCGCCTCGTTGTGCGGGGTGATGACAATCAGCGTGTCGTTTGCCTCGCCGGGCGAGGCCCGGTGGGGCCTCAGGACGAACGGCAGGGCGACCGTCGCCACGAGGGCCAGGACCATGATCCCCCGTTTCAGCATCGCGGGGCCCTCAGTCCCGGAGGATGACGACGTCCTCGGGCCGGACGCCCGCGTGGAATTCGTCGGCGCCCTTGCGGTCGACGAACCTGGGATTGATCTCGAGGATCTTCAGCGTCGTCCCCCCCGATACGAAATCGTACTGGGCGTATTCGCCGAGGTAGATCGACTCGCCGATCGAGCCGCGGATCGCGTTCACGCCGGGTCGCTCGGGCGAGATCGTCCAGCACTCGGGCCGGACCGATACGGTGACGTCCGCTCCCGGGGGAAGCGGCGCAGAGGGGTCGCCGGGGACCCCCTCCAGCTCCCCGACGGCCGTCGCCACCCGGGCGCGGCCGCCCGAGGTCGAGACAAGCTTGCCGGGGATGAAGTTCGTCTCCCCGATGAAGTCCGCCACGGTCCGCTTCGCGGGCCGCCGGTAGATCTCCTGCGGGGTGCCGACCTGGAGGATCCGGCCGCCGTCGAGGATCGCCATGCGGTCCGAAACCGAAAGGGCCTCCTTCTGGTCGTGCGTCACATAGACCGTCGTGAGCTCAAACTCCTTGCACACGCGGCGGATCTCCATGCGCATCTCAAGCCGGAGCCTCGCGTCGAGGTTCGAAAGCGGCTCGTCGAGAAGCAGGCAGCGCGGGCGGATGACGAGAGCGCGGGCGAGCGCCACGCGCTGCTGCTGGCCCCCCGAGAGCTGGTTCGGGCGGCGCGCCGCGTAGGCGCCCATGTGGACCGATTCCAGCGCCTCGCCCACCTTCCGCCGGATCTCGGCCTTCGGGAGCCTCCGCTCCTCGAGGCCGAAGGCCACGTTCTCGGCCACGCTCATGTGGGGCCAGAGGGCGTAGCTCTGGAACATCATCCCCGTATTGCGCTTGTGGGGGGCGAGCCGGGTCACGTCCTCGTCGCCGAAGAAGATCCTCCCCTCATCCGGGATGTAGAAGCCCGCCAGGCACCTGAGGAGCGTCGTCTTTCCGCAGCCGCTCGGACCCAGCAGGAAGAAAAGCTCACCGGGATTGACGACAAGGTCCAGGCCGTTCAGCGCGGTGACGGCGCCGAATCGCTTGGTCAGCTTCTCGATCCGGATGGAGATCATGGTGCTCGCGAACGACCGAGGCTCGACGCAAGAAGCGCCCGAGTCGAAGTCAAAAAGAAAATCGGCGCGCGGACCCTCCCGCGCCCGCGGTAACGGTTTGCTTCCCGCCGCCCGTTCCTGCTTCATCGTCCCCACCGATGTCGACTATAACGAGGTCCCAGGGCCATCCCGATCTGGAAAGCGTGATGTTCACCGAGGAGCAGATTAAGACGAGGGTCCGGGAGCTCGGAAATGAGATCCGGGCCGTCTTCGGCTCGGGCGAATTCACGATCATCTCGATCATCAACGGCGCGGTCATGTTCACCGCGGACCTGATGCGCGAGATCGACAACCCGGTCCGCCTCGACTGCGTCCGCATCTCGAGCTACGGGGACAAGACGAAGTCGGTCGGCGCGCCCCACGTGGTCTCGAGCCTGACGATCGACATCGCCAAGCGGCACGTGCTCCTGATCGACGACATCCTTGACACCGGCAAGACGATCAAGCTCGTCTCGGGCCTCGTCCGGGACCTGAAGCCGGAAAGCCTGCGCACCTGCGTCCTCCTGGACAAGCTCGGCCGGCGCGAGGTGCCCTTCGAGGCCGACTTCGTCGGCTTCAAGATCCCAGACAAGTTCGTCGTGGGCTACGGCCTCGATTTCGCGGAGCGCTACCGGAACCTTCCCTGCATCGGCGTTCTCAGCCCCCGCCTCCAGAATTCGCCCGCGTGGTCCTAGGGCGGCGCGGGGAGGGCCCCGCAAGCTTCTTGAATTTTCCCGACCTGAGGGCGTCGATCTGGTCGCGGATGACCGCGGCCTTCTCGAACTCGAGCCTCCCGGCGGCCTCCTGCATCTCCTCCTCGAGCTCGGCGATCACCGCGGCCACGTCGTCCGGGCTGCCCGCGGCCCCGGACAGGGCGGGCTCGTCCGGTCCCGCCGGCGCCTGCAGGCTCGCCTGGGCGCCGCGCCTCACGCTGCGCGGGATGATTCCGTGCTCCTGGTTGTACGCGATCTGCTTCCTGCGGCGCGCGTTCGTGACCTCGATCGTGCGCGCGATGGAGCCGGTGATCGTGTCCGCGTAGAAGATGACCCGGCCCTTCTCGTGGCGCGCCGCCCTTCCCGCGGTCTGGATGAGGCTCGTCTCGCTCCGGAGGAACCCCTCCTTGTCGGCGTCCAGGATCGCGACAAGGGCGACCTCCGGAAGGTCGAGGCCCTCCCTGAGGAGGTTGATCCCGACCAGGACGTCGAAATTGCCCAGCCGCAGGTTGCGCAGGATCTCGATGCGCTCGATCGTGTCGATGTCGGAGTGGAGGTATTCGACCCGCACCTTCGACTCGCGAAGGTAGGTGGTCAGGTCCTCGGAGAGGCGCTTGGTGAGCGTCGTCACGAGGACGCGCTCGCCTGCGGCGGCCGCGGCCTTGGCCTCGCTGATCAGGTCCTCCACCTGGCCCCTGATGGGGCGCACCGAGATCTCGGGGTCCAGGAGCCCCGTGGGCCGGATGACCTGCTCGGCGACCACGCTCGAGCGGTTGACCTCGAAGGCCGAGGGGGTGGCGGAAACGTAGAGGGTCTGGCCCGTGATCCGCTCGAACTCCTCGATGCTCTGGGGCCGGTTGTCGAGCGCCGAGGGGAGCCGGAACCCGAAATTGACGAGCGTCTGCTTGCGCGAGCGGTCGCCGTTGTACATCCCGCCGATCTGCGGCACCGTCACATGGCTCTCGTCCACCATCAGGAGGAAGTCCTTGGCGAAGAAGTCGATCAGGCAGAAGGGGCGGTCCCCCGGCTTGCGGTTTCCGAAGTGCAGCGAGTAGTTCTCGATCCCGTTGCAGAAGCCCATTTCCTGAAGCATCTCGAGGTCGTAGTTCGTGCGCATCTTGATGCGCTGCGCCTCGAGGTATTTCCCCTGCTTCTCGAACCAGGCGACCCGCTCCTCGAGCTCCGCCTTGATGGACGTGATCGCCGGGGTGAGCGAGCCGCGGCTCCTCACGTACTGGTTCGCCGGGTAGAGGTCGAACTTCTCAAGCTTGCGGATCTCGTCCCCGGTCAGGGGGTCGAACTCGCTCAGCGCGTCGACCGTGTCGCCGAAGAATTCGACGCGCAGTCCGTGCTCCATGTAGGCCGGCATCACGTCGACCACGTCGCCGCGCACCCGGAAACGCCCGGGCTTCAGCTCGTAGTCGTTGCGGTCGTAGATGTTGTCGACCAGCCGCTCAAGGAACGCATTCCTCCCGAGTTCCGAGCCCGTCCGGATCGAGATCCTGAGCTCGGTGAAATCCTCGGGCGATCCGAGCCCGTAGATGCAGGAGACGCTCGCGACGACGATCACGTCGCGCCGGCTCACCAGGGCGCTCGTCGCCGAAAGCCTGAGGCGCTCGATCTCCTCGTTGATCGAGGAGTCCTTCTCGATGTAGGTGTCGCTCGAGGGGATGTAGGCCTCCGGCTGGTAGAAGTCGTAGTAGCTGACGAAGTACTCGACAGCGTTCTCCGGGAAGAACGACTTGAACTCCGAGAAAAGCTGGGCCGCCAGGGTCTTGTTGTGGCAGATGATGAGGACCGGCCGCTCGCAGCGCGCGATGACGTTGGCCATCGTGAAGGTCTTGCCGGAGCCGGTCACGCCGAGCAGCGTCTGGTACCGGTTCCCCGCGCCTATCGAACCGACAAGCGCCTCGATCGCCTGGGGCTGGTCGCCGGTCGGCTTGTAGTCGGAGCTGAGCTTAAAAAGCATGGCCAATGGCTATGAGATCGGGCATACCCGGGCCATGTCAAAGGCTGTTGTTTCAACGCTGTATGATTCGGAGGTTTTCCGCATGGCGTGCAGGCAGTTTGACCAGGCCGCGGACGCCATCAACCTTCCGGAGGACCTCAGGGACAGGACCAAGTACCCGCGCCGCTGCATCGCGGTGTCGCTCCCGATCAAGCGCGACAGCGGCGGCGTGACGGTGTTCGAGGGGTACCGCGTCCAGCACAACCTGTCGACGGGACCCTCCAAGGGCGGCGTCCGCTTCCACGAAAAGGTCACGCTCGGCGAGGTCGCGGCGCTTTCGATGTGGATGAGCTGGAAATGCTCGCTCGTGGGGCTCCCGTACGGCGGGGCGAAGGGAGGGGTGATCGTGAATCCGCGCGAACTCTCGCCGACCGAGCTCGAGCACCTCTCCCGCCGCTACATGCAGGAGTTGATCGGGTTCGTCGGCCCGCAGATCGACATCCCGGCTCCCGATGTCGGGACCAACGAGCAGATCATGGCCTGGATGATGGACACCTACTCCAACCACGTGGGCTACATCTGCCCGGGCGTCGTGACCGGAAAGCCGATCGCGGTCGGCGGCTCGCAGGGCCGGCGCGAGGCGACCGGGGCAGGGGTCGCCTTCCTCGTCAGGAAGTACCTGGAGGACATGAAGATCCCGGTGGAGCGCTCGACGGTCGCGATCCAGGGCTTCGGAAACGTCGGCAGCGAGACCGCCCTCGCGCTCGCCGAGATGGGAGCCAGGATCATCGCGATCTCCGACTACACGGGCGCGATCCACAATCCGGCCGGCATCGATGTCAGGAAGGCCCTGGCGTACCTCCAGTCCGAGCGGGTTCTGAAGGATTTCGGGGGCGGCGAGCCGATCGCAAACGAGGAGCTCCTCGAACTCGAGTGCACGGTCCTCATACCGGCGGCCCTCGAGCGGGTCATCACCCACGAAAACGCGCCGCGATTGAAGTGCAAATTGCTTGCGGAGGCGGCCAACGGACCCACCACCAATGCGGCGGACCGGGTGATCGAGGCCCGCGGCGACATCGAGATCATCCCCGACGTGCTCTGCAATTCGGGGGGGGTCATCGTGTCCTATTTCGAATGGCTGCAGAACCAACAGAGCTTCTACTGGGACCGGGACGAGGTGATCGGAAAGCTCCATGCGATCCTCGCAAAGGCGAAGGACTCGGTCGAGTACCAGAAGCGGAAGTTCAAGTTCAGCCGGAGGCTGGCCGCGCTCACGCTCGGGATTGGACGGGTCGCCGAGGCGAAGCAGAAGCGGGGCCTTTTCCCCTAGCCCACCGGGCCGGCAGGGCGCTCAGACAAGGCCGACCAGGTCGGCCAGAGACGTGACGAAGGCCTGGGCGTCGCGCTTCACCTTCTCGCGCGCCAGGAACCCGCCGAATCCGACGAAAAGGTCGACCCCCGGCTGGGTCTCAAGGTCGCTCGCCCCGTCACCCACCATGACGACCTTCTGCGGGCGCCACTCCGAGCGGAGCCGCTCGATGATGACGAGCTTCCCGAGGGAACGCGTCGAGGGATAGGCCGAGTCGTAACCCGCATAGGAACCGTCGGGGCCGAAATGGAGGTCGACCGCCTCGACCCGGGAAACGCCCAGGAAATCGGCCAGGGGGCGGATGGCCTGCCGGAAGCCGCCGCTGACGATGGCGGGGGTCCAGCCCATGCCGGAAAGGGCGGCGATCGTCGCCTTCGCGGTCGGCTCCACCGTCTCCAGGTAGCGCCGGCCGACGGCGGACGCGTCGGCAAGCGTCGGGCGGATGATCCCGAGACGAAGGCCGAAGACGTCCTCTATCGGGATCCTGCCGTTCATCGCGTCGGCCGTGAGGGCCTCGATGCGCCGGAACACCTCCGGACCGCGAAGCCTCGCCATCTCGTCGATTCCCTCGACGGAGCTCAGCGTGCTGTCGCAGTCAAAACAGATCAGCTTCAACGGCCGTCGGCCTACTTCTTCGTGCTGCGCTTGAACTTGGACGTGAACTTCTCGACGCGTCCCGCCGTGTCGACCAGGCGCTTCTCGCCGGTGTACGCCGGATGGGAGTCCATCGTGACATCCCGAAGCACGATATAGTACTCCTGGCCGTCGATGGTCTCCTTGCGGGCCGACTTCATCGTCGAGCGCGTGAGGAAACGTTTGCCGGTGGCGACATCGAGGAAGCAGACCGGATTGAGCGTCGGATGACCTTCGGATTTCACGTGGAAAGGGGTTTAAGCTTCAGCCCTGGCGCGCTTTGTAACGCGGGTCGGTCTTGTTGATGACGTAGATCTTGCCGCGGCGGCGCACCACCTGGCAGTCGGGGTGGCGCTTCTTGGCTGATTTGATGGAGGAAACGACTTTCATAAAAGGCACCAAAACAGAGAGCGTACCCCCACCCTGTCAACTCAGTTCTTCCCGGGCTCATCCGGCTCGTCCGCCATGAGCTCCCATTCGGCGCCCTCGTCGGAGAGAAGCGAGCGCCAGAGGGCCTCCTGCATCGGGCGCTCAAACAGGTCCGCCGGGGGGCTTGCGACGATCCAGGTCCCGCTCTTGAGCTCGTTCTCAAGCTGGCCGGCCGACCATCCGGAATACCCAAGATAGGCGCGAAGCCGGGTGGACTCGTCCGCCATCAGCTGGACGGCCTTCTCGGGGTCGATGCCGAAGTGGAGCTGGAACGCGTCCTCGCGCGACTGCCACGCGGCCAGGATCAGCTGCTCGGTCTGGACGGGGCCCCCGATGAAGATCGGGGTCGGCGCCAGGGGCCCGAGCGCAAAGTCGCCCTTCAATTCCCCCAGGTGCTTGCCGAGCGGACGGTTCAGCACGACGCCCATCGCCCCCTCGGGGCCGTGGGTCGACATGAGGACGGCCGTCCGCCGGAAGTTCGGGTCGCGCAGCACCGGATGGGCCAGGAGGAGCGAGCCCGCCAGCGACTGCCTGGTGCTTCCGATGCTTTCCCTCATTGGGTGCCTTGGTCGGGTGTCAGAGCTTTTGGAGCGTGACGCCGGCGTCCGTCATCAGCTGCGCGACGATCGGATCGTTGTGATAATCGGACCGGTACCTGATCTCCGCAATGCCTGCGGCGGCAAACACCTTCGCGCAGTTCACGCAGGGATAGTGGGTGACGTACGCGATGCAGCCGGCCACCGAGCTTCCCCGCCGCGCCGCGTCGGCGATCGCGTTCTGCTCGGCGTGCACGGTCGCCTGCTCGTGGCCGTCGCGCACGCGCGAGACGTGCGGAGTGCCGGGAAGGAAGCCGTTGTAGCCCGCCGCCACGAGGCGGTTCTTGCGCTCGCCCCCGGCGACGATGACGCAGCCCACGTGCAGGCGCTCGCAGTTGGACCGCGTCGCGATCAGGACGGCCGTCGCCATGAAGTATTCGTCCCAGGAGGGCCGCCGCTTGAAATTCCTTGCGGCTTGCGCGATCAGGTCGACTGGGCTCTTCGTTGCGGCGCTCATGCTTCTGCCCACACGTTGCACAGGTGTGCGCGGCCCGGCAACCTTCGACTGCCGTTGCCGGCGCCCCGGGGCGCGCATCGCGCATTTGCCACGGCCGCCCCTTTGGCATACCCGTTTGCATCCCATGGGTCCTCCAAAATCTGTCCATGCCCGGTAGACGCTCCGCGTCTGCGGAGGATTCCAAGCGCTCCTGCCAGCCGGAGCTCCTGGACTCGCTTGCGCCCGACCACCCCGACGCGATCCACAGCCGCAGGGACCTGAGGATCGTCAACCGCTTCATGCGCAACATGACCTGGTTCGAGCGGACGCTTTCCGGGCTCGTTCGCCCGGACGAGCGGGTGCTCGAACTCGGGGCGGGCACCGGCGAAATGGGCCGCCGGCTCCACAAGCGCGCCCTTGCGGCCGACGGACTCGACCTCTGGCCCCGCCCCGACGGCTGGCCCGGCGACCGGGCGTGGCACCAGGCCGACCTCCGGACGTTCGGCGGTTACGGCGCCTATCCGGTCGTCATCGGCAACCTGATCTTCCACCAGTTCACGGACGGGGAGCTCGCCGCGTTGGGCGGCGTCCTCCGCCGGAGCGCCCGGGTCGTCGCCGCCAGCGAACCCCTCCGCAGGAAGCTGTCGAGGACGATGATGGCGGCCGTGGCGCCCTATCTCGGGGCCAACCATGTGACCCTCCACGACGCCGATGTCAGCATCCGGGCGGGATTCCTGGGCGAGGAGCTGCCGGTCCTCCTCGGGATGAATGACGGCCATTGGGATTATGCGTGCACGCTGACTCCGCTCGGGGCCTACCGGATGGTGGCGACAAGGCGCCCTTGAACGCACCCAACCCGATTGAGATTCCCGTCGGATGCGCCCCCGAGGCCCGCGCGGGCCGGCGCCCCGCACCCCTGCGCGCGCTCCCCGGACCGCCCCATTAGAGAGAACCCGCGATGTACCTCCACGCGCTGTCGACCGCCCTCCCGCCCGCCTCCTTCACGCAGCCCGACTGCTGGGGCATCGCCGAGCGGTCCGGCGTCCGCAGGCGCCTGAGCCGGCGGACGATGCTCGTCCTCCAGAGCATCCTGAAGGGCGAGAACGGCATCGCGCGGCGGCACTTTGCCGTGCCCGAGGTGGAGCGGATCTTCGACCGCTCCCCGGACGAGCTGAACCAGGCCTTCCGCGCCGAGGCGCCCGCGCTTGCGGGCCGCGCGCTGTCCGGCGCCCTGGAGAGCGCCGGAATGAAACCGGAGAACCTCGACGCGCTCCTCATCTGCACGTGCACGGGCTACCTCTGCCCCGGGCTCACAAGCTACGTCGCGGAAAACCTCGGGCTGCGGCCAGAACGCCGTGCTCCACGATGTGGTCGGCCTCGGCTGCGGCGCGGCCATCCCGACGCTCAGGGCGGCGAGCCATTTCCTGGCGGCGGAGCCCGGCGCGACGGTCGCCTGCGTCGCGGTCGAGGTGTGCTCGGCCGCCTTCTACCTGGACGACGACCCCGGGGTCATCATCAGCGCCTGCCTCTTCAGCGACGGCGCCGCGGCCACGCTCTGGCGCGGTTCGCCGGGTCCCGGGGCGATACGGGCGTTCGGCTTCAGCTCGCTCCACCTGCCGGCCGAGCGCGACAAGCTCCGCTTCGAGCAGCGCGAGGGCAAGCTGCGCAACCTCCTCGACCGCGCGGTGCCGGAGCTCGCCGCGGGCGCCGTCGGCCGGCTTTGGGAGGGCCGGGGCGCGCGCCCGGTCTCGCGCGTCGTCGCGCACCCCGGGGGCCGGGACGTGCTCGAGGCCCTGGCGCCGGTCCTCGCGCCCCATTCGCTCGAGGCCAGCGCCCGGACCCTTCGCGCCTGCGGAAACATGAGCAGCGCCTCGGTCCTGTTCGCCCTCGAGGAGACCCTGAAGTCGGAAACGCCGGGAGCGGCCGGCGATTTTTGGCTCGTGAGTTTCGGCGCAGGCTTTAGCGCACATAGCTGCCGACTCGGCATTTAAGACCATGGCCAAACTCGAGGATCTGGTCGCCTACTGCGACAAGCGCACGCGCCGCACGGCGTTCAAGGACGCCCCCGGGGCGCAGAACGGCCTGCAATTGGCCAACGGGGGGCGCGTGTCGAAGATCGGCGCCGCCGTCGACGCGGGCCTCGTCCCCTTCCGTAAGGCGGTCGATGCGGGCGTCGACTTCCTGGTCGTCCACCACGGCATGTGCTGGGACATGCCGCGCCCCCTGACGGGCCCGGCCTACGAGCGGCTGAGGACCCTGGTCTCGGGCAACTGCGCCCTCTATTCGAGCCATCTGCCCCTGGACGCCCACCCCGCCATCGGCAACAACGCCCTCCTCGCCCGCCAGCTCGGGCTCGCGACCCGCCGCGGGTTCGTCGAGAACGAGGGCGGGCACGTGGGCACCATCGCCCGGAGCGCGCTCCCGCGGGCCGCCCTCCGCAGGAGGCTTGAGGCGCTCTACCGCAGGGTCGTGGCGATCGAGTTCGGTTCGGCCCGGCCCCGGGAGGTCGCCTTCTGCAGCGGGAGCGGCAACGGCGCCATGGGCGCCCTCCTCGAGGCGGGGGTCGACACGCTCGTGACCGGCGAATTGCGGGAGGAGTGGTTCAACGTGGCCGAGGAGCGGCGCCTGAACCTCTATCTCTGCGGCCACTACGCCACGGAGGTGCACGGCGTGAGGGCGCTGGCGGCCGAGCTTTCCAAAAAGTTTGGATTGCCGTGGGAGTTCATAGCGACCGAAAATCCCCTTTAGCCCGACCCCCGAAAAATCCGGCCCATGAAAAAGATCGCCATCCTGAACGGACCCAACCTCGACCGCCTGGGAAAGCGCGAGCCCGAGATCTACGGGAGCGCCACCCTGGGCGACCTCGAGAAGGCGCTCCGCGCGGAGTTTGGGAAGAAGGCGACCCTCGAGTTCTTCCAGTCCAACCACGAGGGCGAACTGATCGACCGGATCGCGAAGCTCGCCGACGCGAGCTTTGACGGGATCGTGATCAACGCCGGGGCCCTCACGCACACGAGCGTCGCCCTGCGGGACGCGCTTCTCGGCGCCCACCTGCCGGCCGTGGAGGTCCACATCTCGAACATCTACAAGCGCGAGGAGTTCCGGCACACCTCCCTCACGGCCCCGGCCTGCGTCGCGGTCATCACGGGCCTCGGGCTCGAGGGTTACCACGCGGCGATCCGATTCCTCCTCGGGACGTGAGCGATCTGTCGACCGCCGGCGACTGGTACGTCTGCCACACCCGGCCGAGGTGTGAGAAGAAATTCGCGGCGCTGATGGCGGCCGAGGCCTTCGAGCACTATCTGCCGCTCATCACGAGCACGCGGCGCTACCCGAGCGGGACGAAGCACTTCACGAAGCCCCTCTTCCCGGGATATGTCTTTGCGCGGGTGCCGGCGGGGATGCGCCCCCGCATCTACCAGCAGGAGCTGATCGCCCGCGCGATTCCGGTCGAGGATGAGGCGCGCTTCCTGAGCCAGCTTGAGGACGTCCGCAAGATCGTCGCCTCGGGGGTCGAGCTGAGCGTCATCCCGCTCCTGGGACGGGGCCGGCGGGTCCGGGTGATCGGCGGGCCCCTCCACGGACTCGAGGGCCTGGTCGACGATCCCAGCAACCCGCTCGGGATCATGATCTCGGTCGACGTGCTGCGCCAGGGCCTCCTCCTGAAGGTGCCCGCCGAGCAGCTGCGCGTGATGCCCTGAAGGGGCGCCCCGGGGGATCTATACCAGCGCCCAGAGGGCGTGCGCGAGGTGGAGCGTCAGGCAGGTCGCCAGCGCGGCCGCCGTGTCGTCGATCACGATGCCCCAGCCCCCGGGAAGCGCCTGGAGCGAGTTAATGAAAAGCGGCTTGCGGATGTCGTAGAAGCGGAAGAGCGCAAATCCCGCGACCAGGAGGGCGAGGAACCGCGGGACGTCGGGACCGACGATCATCTGCCAGCCCACGAAGCAGATCGGCATGGCGACAAACTCGTCCAGAATCACCTCGCCCGGGTCGTGGCGCTTCATCCGGATCTCCGCCTCGCCGCAGATCCCGACCGCGAGGTAGGCCAGGGCGGAGCTCGCCAAAAGGTTCTCGAACGGCCCAAGGGGGATGAAGCAGACGACGAAGAACAAAAGGCCCAGCGCCGATCCCCAGGTGCCGGGGGCGCGCATCCTCAGGCCCACCGGTCCCAGCGTCGCAAGGCCGACGACCGATTCGGTCGTCATGTGCCTCGGCCACTTCGGCTGCTCGAGCTTCATGGGCCGGGGGTCACTCGCCGAAGACCGTTCGCGCGTTGCGGGCGATGTAGCGGTAGCCCGACCACACGGAGAGAACGGTGCCGGCCGCGAAGATGAAGACGCCGACCTTGCTCACGAGGTCGACCACGTGGGAGGCGCCGCCCGCCAGGAGGCCGGCCCAGTCGTGGGCCAGCATCGGCGCCCCGAGGAGGAAACCGAGCGCGATCAGCTGCGTCACGGTCTTGCTCTTGCCGCCGCTGTCGGCGGCGACCACGACGCCCTTCGAGGCGGCGACCATGCGCATTCCGGTGATCATGAACTCCCGGCAGAGCGTGACGAGCGCGAGGACGACCGGGATCTCGTGCTTGTCGACGAGTGCAATCACGATGCCCATCACCATGATCTTGTCGGCCATCGCATCCATCAGCTTCCCGAAGTTCGAGATGAGCGAGAGCCTGCGCGCCAGGTAGCCGTCGAGCCAGTCGCCGACGGCTCCGGCGATGAAGAGGAAGAAGGCGAGCGTCGCGGCCCCGGGCCACCCGCAGTACATGAGCCCGACAATGACGAACATCAGCGGTATCCTCGACAATGTAATGGCGTTAGGAAGCGTCATGCACCGGTCTAACAACATCCCGCTCGCGCCATATGGCAACATCGGAGAGGAACGCGCTCGCCAGCCGCCAAACTAGGGCATTTCCTGTGCGCGTCTCCCATGCGCCACTGCATCTATCCCGGTACCTTCGACCCCATCACGTGCGGGCACATCGACGTGCTGGCGCGCGCCGCGCGCCTCTTTGACCACGTCACCCTCGCGATCGGCGAAAGCCCCAAGTCGCCGCTCTTCACGCCCGAGGAGCGCCTTGAGATGATCCGTCCCAACATCGCCCAGTTCAAGAACGTCACGGCGACCATCTTCACCGGGCTCCTCGTCGAGTTCGCGGTCGGGCTCAAGGCGCAGGCGATCATCCGCGGCCTCAGGGAGCTCTCCGACTTCGAGTTCGAGTTCAACATGGCGCTCATGAACCGCCACCTCGAGCCGTCGATCGAGACGATATTCGTGATGACCAACGTCAAGTTCAGCTACACAAGCTCGTCCCTGGTGAAGCAGGTGGCCAGGTACGGCGGCGAGGTCGCGCACTTCGTGCCCGAGAACGTGGCCCTGGCCCTGCGGAAGGCCTATTCGAAATGAGGGGGCCGGGGGTCGCGGCGCCGGGGCTGTGCGCGTGGCTTCTCGGCGCCCTTCTTCCGGCGGCGGAGCTCGCAGCGTCGCCGCTCGGCGACGCCGTGGGCCTCTATAAGGCCAGGCACTACGCCGAGGCCGAGGCGCTCCTTCTCCCGCTCGCCTCGGCCGAGCCCGCGGACCCCTCGGCCTGCTACTACCTCGCCATGGCCCTCCAGCGGCTCGGCGGCGACAAGGCCCTCGACTCGGCGAGGACCTGGCTCGGCAAGGCCGTCGCGCGGGCGCCGGACAACGAGGTCTACGTCGCCGAATACGCCGGGGTGTGCTTCCTTCTCGCCGATCGAGACAGCTCGTACTCGATGGCCCAGGAGGGCCGCGATTCCATGGTGCGCGCCGTTGAGCTCGACCCGGGCGATCTCGAGGCGCGGGAGGGCCTCATGAAGTTCTACGCCCAGGCCCCCTGGCCCCTCGGGGACGCGGACAAGGCGTTCGCCGAGGCCATGGAGATCGCGAAGCGCGATCCCAAGCGGGGCGCGGAGGCCTACCGGGCGATGGCCTCGATCTTCGAGAAGGCCGGGCGGGCCGACCGGGCGCAATCTGCGACCGCGGCCGCGCAAAACCTCGCGCGGGCCGGCTCCCGCTGATAGGCCTAATTCATGCCCCGAATCCCGATAGAGGACAATTTCAACGACGTGATCGCAAAGGCCCAGAGGGGCATGGCGATCTCCGACGAGGAGCTGTGCAAGAGGGCCGAGGTGTCGCTCGAGGACCTGGGGGCCCTCAAGGCCGGAGAGCCGATCGACGCCGTCCTGCGCCGGGTGGCCCGCCACCTGAGGCTCGCCCCGGACGCGCTGGAGGAACTGGCGCACAAGCGTTGGTACCCGGAGGCGCCGGTCTTCCCCCACGGGTTCGCCATTTTCAACACCCCCTTCGAGGACATTGCCGTCAACAGCTACCTCGTCTGGGACGCGCGCTCACGGGTGGCGGCCGCGTTCGACACCGGGGCGGACCCCGGCCCCATGCTGGACCTCGTCCGAACGGAGCGGCTGCGCGTGCAGATGATCTTCATCACCCACACCCACGACGACCATGTGGTCGACCTGGCGAAGGTCGCCCGGGAGACGGGGGCGGAGGTCTGGGCGAGCGAGCTCGAGCCGGCGGACGTCCCGGGGGCGAGGACCTTCACGGAAAACGCCCATTTCCACATCGGCGGGATCGCGATCAAGACCCTCCTGACCTCGGGGCATTCGCCGGGGCAGACCACGTTCTACGTGACGGGACTTAGCTATCCCCTTGCCATTGTGGGGGATTCGCTCTTTTCATGCTCGATCGGTGGCAGCGCGGGCCATTTTGCCGAGCAGTACAAGAACGACGTCGAAAAGATCCTCCGGCTCCCGCGCAACACCGTCCTGGCGTGCGGGCACGGGCCCCTGACGACCGTGGGCCAGGAAAAACGCCATAATCCGTTCTTCGCTTCCTAACCATCACCCAAGGGGTAGTTTCCGCACTCGACTCCCGTGCACCGCAACGACAAGTTGAACAAAAAGGCAGCCCCTTGATGCGACGTAAAACAACGTTTGTCCTCTTTCTTGTCTTTGCGCTGATCCTGGCGTGGGTGGTGATCATCACGGACAAGCAGGTGCGCGACCACCTGGGCAGCACCCTCTACGTCATCGGTTTCGCGATCACCGGGTGCATGATCCTCGTCCTCGCGGGCTACGCGTGGAACCAGGAGCTCGTCAAGACGTTGAAGTCGATGCACGACACGACGGACTCCGTGCGGCTCGACGACATGCCGCTCTCGACCGAGGAGTCGGATTCGGACGAGATCATCGGCCTCGCCCGCAAGATCGAGCGGATGGCCAGGTCGCTCCAGCAGGTGGAGGCAAGCTACAAGGGAATCGTCGAGGACCAGCCCGACCTGATCTGCCGCTACAGGAACGACGGGAAGATGACCTTCGTGAACGGCGCCTACGCGCGCGCCGTCAACCGCAAGCGCACGGAGCTGGTGGGCGTGGATTTCCCGTATTTCACGCCGGGCGCGGCGATTGCAGACGAGCCCTACACGTTCGAGACCGAGATGCCCTTCGAGGACGGGCGCCGGCTCTGGATCCGGTGGACTCAGCGCGCCATCAAGGACGACGAGCGCAACACGATGGAGTACCAGGCGGTGGGCCACGACATCACCGAGCGCAAGGAGGCCGAGGCGGCCCTCCTGCGCGCAAAGGAGGCCGCCGAGGCGGCCGACCGCGCCAAGTCAGAATTCCTCGCCATCGTGAGCCACGAGCTCCGGACCCCGATCAACGCGATCATCGGTTTCTCGAAGATGCTGTTTTCGACCACCCTGACGCTCGACCAGCGCGAGCAGGTCGAAATGATCAATTCCAGCGGCCTCGCCCTCGAGAAGATCATCGCCGACATCCTCAACCTTTCGAAGATCGACTCCGGCAAGATCGACATTGAGCACGCGCCCTTCTCGCTCCGGTCGTGCGTTCAGGACATGTGCGCGTTCTTCGCCCCGAAGGCGCGCTCCCTGGCGCTCGCCCTGGACTCCAAGGTCGACCCGGGAGTGCCCGAGATCGTCAACAGCGACGAGTCCCGGATCCGCCAGATCCTCACGAACCTGATAGGCAACGCCCTCAAGTTCACCGAGCGGGGCGGCGTCTCGCTCGAGGTTTCGTGCGCCCGAGGCGAGCCGCTGGAACCCGGCTCCCCCCGCCGGGTGGCGCGCCTCTTCTTTGCGGTCAAGGACTCGGGGATAGGGATCCCTCCGGAGAAGCTCGACCACCTGTTCCTGCCGTTCAGCCAGGTCGACACCTCCTCGACCCGCCGCCGGGGAGGCACGGGTCTCGGCCTCATCATCTCGAAGCGCCTCTGCGAGCTGATGGGCGGAACGATCTCGGTCGAGAGCCGCGTCGGCGAGGGCTCGACCTTCAGGTTCTCGATCCTCACGGATTTCGAGGAGACCTGAGATCCGCCCCCGCCCGGGGTGTCGGTCCTCCCCTTAGAGGATCCGCCAGCGGAAACGCAGCGTCTCAGCCCAAGCGTTCCGTCCCTGGCCGAGCACGCGGCTCGCCTCAAGGTCCCACTCGAAGTTCTTGGAGAGCGAGAGCGTGGCGCCCGCGCCCACGGTGCCCGCGAACGTGGAGGAGCCGCCCGTGGAGTCGCTCAGGGTCGCCTCCAAATAGGCGCCGAACGTGCGCCCGAGCTCCCACTTGATGTAGGCGCTCGTGTAGAAGCGCGCGTCGTAGCCCGTGTTGGCGACATTGCGCAATTCGTCCCACTCGACCATCGCCGCCGCCTTCGTGCCCGCGGCGATGTCCATGGACCACGGGACAATGAGCCCGTATTCGAGGGAGTCGTTTCCCACCGCCTTCGAGTCGGTCGGGAGCATCACGTACGGGATGACGGCGGCCGCCTCGCCGCTCGAGGGGTCGCGCCAGAAGGTCCACTTCGGCCGCAGGATGATGTCGCCGATCCCGGACTCGGTGTGGTCGTAACCCGACTCGGAGACGGTGTCCCGCAGGAAGAGCTGCGTGCCGAACTCCATGTCGAAGGTGTTCGTGACGCCCGCGGACAGGAGCGTCGTCCCGACCGCCAGCATCTTGTACTGGTTCGGCGCCGCCGTGTCCGGGTCAACCCCGATCGAGATGGCGTCCATACGCATGAGGAGCCCGCCGGGCTCGATCGTCTGGGGGACCTCGGTCACCTGCGCGCGGAGCCCGGCCGCGCCGAGAAACGCGAGGAGGACGGACGGGACGATTCGCAGGCACGTGAAGCGTGGAAGGGCTGGCACCGTGCGAGGCTCGGGACGGCCGGCTTTCCTGTCACCAAAAAAAAGACACGGGGCCGGGATCCCGGCGCGGGCCAAAGCGGGGACGCCATCAGTCGAAGATGATCGTCCGGTTGGCGCAGAGGAAGACCCGGTCCTCGTTCAAGAGCTTCAGGGTGTTCGACAGGACGGTGCGCTCTATGTCGCGCCCCGCCCTCGCGAGATCGTGGGGGGTGTAGGAATGGTCCATCGGGATCACCTGCTGCATGATGATCGGGCCCTCGTCCAGCTGCTCGGCCACGAAATGCGACGTCGCCCCGATCACCTTGACCCCGCGGTGGAACGCCTGGTGGTAGGGCCGGGCGCCGACAAAGGCGGGGAGGAACGAATGGTGGATGTTCACGATCCGGTTCGGCCAGGCGGCGACGAAGCCGGGGGAGAGGATTCTCATGTACTTGGCGAGGACGATGTAGTCCGGATTCATCGGGGCGATGAGCGCCTGGAGCGCCCGCTCGTGCTCCTCCCGCGTCGCGTTCTCGTGGGGGACGCAGTGGAACGGCACCGAAAACTTTTCCGCCAGGGGCCGAAGGTTGTCGTGGTTGCTCACCACGGCGAGGAGCTCCGCCCCGAGCTCGCCGTAGGCGTGCCTCACCAGGAGGTCGGCCAGGCAGTGGTGCTCGCGCGAAGCCATGACCAGGATCCGCCTCGGCACCGCGCGGCGGACCTGGACGGCGGCGCCCGGGGGCAGGAGCCCCTCGATCTCCGACCTTATCGCCGAGGGCTCCAGGAGGCCCGTGCAGCCCGTCCGCATGAAGAAGCGCTGCGTCTCGGCGTCGACAAACTCGTGGTTCGAGGTGACGTTGGCCCCGGCCCGGAAGAGGACGCCCGTAATGGCGTGAACAAGGCCGGGCCGGTCCTGGCAGTCCACCAGGAGGACGTACTCGGCGTGCGCGGAAGTCTCATCCACCGGGAAAAACTCAGGGGCCGGAAAATCGGGAGTCAAGCCGACCGTCCCAGGGCGGAATCGGCCTCCGACGCAAGCGGGTTGGAGGATTCCCCGCGCAGGTACCGGACGACCTCCTCGGCGCCGTAATGGTCCCGGCCGGCCTCGACAAGCCGTGCGAGCTCGCTCAATTCGTTGCCGGCCGTGACCAGCGCCGCCTCGCGGATCCCGTCGCGCACCTGGCCAAGGCCCACCGTGGCCGCGAGCGCGTTGCAGAGGCATTTGCGGCCGGTGGCTTCCGAGGCGACGCCGCCCTTGCGCAGAAAGTCGTCGACCGGCTCTCCGGGGCAGCGGTACCCCACCCCGCCGTCCGCCTTCAGGTAGAGCTGGCGCAGGTGTCCCAGGTCGCAGATCCGTTCGCGCTGCGCGTAGACCCTCTCCTCGGAGAGGGTTCCCGGCATCTGGGCGACCTTGAACGGGAATCCCGTCGGCGAGGCTGCGGGATCGGTGAAGACCCGCGCCGTGCCCGCGCGGCTGGCCCGGATCGCCTCGCGCTTCTGGATATCCTCCACGCCGGACTCGTCGCAGAACGCAAAGGCCGTGCCCACCTGGATGCCCGCCGCGCCGAGACCCACGGCATCGGCAAGCCTTTCCGGGGTCGCGCGGCCTCCCGCGAGCCAGAACGGCAGGCCGAGCTCCCGGATCTTCGCGAGGTCCGGGATGTCACGGGCTCCGTAAACGGGCTCGCCTCCCTGGGTGAGCTGCATCGGCCCCCGCGGCGGGGCGTTGTGTCCGCCGGCGACGTCGCCCTCGACGACAAATCCGTCGACCCGCCCGTTCGACTTGCGCGCGAGCGTCAGGGCGAGCGTGGCCGAGGACACGATGGCCAGAAATTGCGGGCGGGAGAGGCGCGGGGCGTCGCCGCCGCAGAAGGCCTTGGGATCAAACTCGGTGGCGTGATCCTCGCCCGGCATAACGCCCGCAACGTCGACCTTCAGTCTTACCGCCTCGCCGGCCGCAAACCGGTCGAGCGTGCCGGGGATTGAGCGCGGGATCCCCGCCCCCATGAGCACATAGTCCACCTGGGCGAGCATGGCGCCGTATAGCGAGGGCAGCGTCGCAAGCTGGATCTTCTCAAGGAGGTTTATGCCGACCATTCCGCCATGGCCCTCCTTGGCCAGGTACACCTCCACAAAATTGGCCGCCACCGTGAGTTCCGTCAGCGCGGCGCCCGGCTTGAGGGTCGGCATCGGCACGCCGCGGTACGCGGCGCCCGGCTCCCGGCCCCCCGGGATGAAATGGGCGTCGATCACGCGCTCGGCCACGCCGGGGATGGGAAAGGCGCCGAGCGCGCGGCGCATGTCGCCATCGGCGTCCCCGTCCGCCAGCCGACGCGCAAGGACCACGGCCAACAGGGTGCCGGAAATGACGCCCAGCTCGCCCATACGAGAAACAGCCCGCGCAAGCCGCCAGTTGGAGACGGCGACGCCCATGCCGCCCTGGATGATGACTGGATGTGCCATAAGATGGATCGCCGCGTTATCTCGTCCCCACCGCCCGCCCGCAGGCAGGGACATCGGGGCCACGGGCCCCGCTGTAGATCAGCATCGCAGGGCCGAATAACATACGTATCCGGCAACCCTACGCTTCCGTCCGCCACAACGGAAGCCGGAAGCGCGCCCCTCGCGAGTTATTAACTTGGGGAATTTTGCCGGCGCCTCCCGCGCGATTGCGACCGGGCAGCAGGCGAAAACCCGGCCCCCGCACCGTCCTAATGGGCTCCATTGCAAGAAGGTATAATGTCGTCAGGCCGGGAACCCGCCTTGACCCACCCCTCCCAAAGAGCACACTCGCACCGTGAAGGCGCGCGTTTTAGCCCTGGTGTGCGCGGGAGTGCTCTCGTCGGTATGCGGCTGCTCGGATTGGAAGCCAAATGCCGAGATTCACGGGGTGCGCTTTACGAAGGCGAAGATTGACGAACGCGGGTTTGTCGTGGGCCTCCTGGGCGCCGACACCGTGATCGCGGGCCGGCCCTGCAAGGCCGGATGGGTGCACCTCCACCCGAACGGCACGCCCGCCGGCTTCACGGCCACGGCGGGCATCAGCCTCGACCACTTTGAGATCCCCGCGGGCACCTGGGTTTTCCAGAATGATGAGGGCGTCATCACGGTCTGCTCGTTTCCAAAAGACATCGAGGTGCAGGGGCACCTGTGCCGCGGAGGCGGCCTAATCGGGGGATCGGAGGGCGTCCAGGCTTCATTCTATCCAAGCGGCGCCCTCAAGGAGTTCTTTGCGCCCCACCCCGTCCGGATCGACGGCGTCCCCTGCGGCGCGAGCGCATTCGAGCCGGGGATAGAGCTCTATGAAAGCGGCAGGCTCCAGAGCGCCACGCTGAGCGACGACCTTGTGCAGGACGGGCGCCTCTATCGCAGAGGCAAGCGGATCCATCTGACGCCCAATGGCAGAATTGACACGATCCGATAGCCCTTTTTGGGGGCATTCCCGTCCGGCCCTTGGGGCTGGGCCGAGTAGCGGAAAAATGGCGTCGGGCTGTCATAAGGTTATGGCCATGACCCCGGCACCCATGAGCACCCCCCCTGTCCCCTGCCGCCCCATCGCCTGGAAATCCGCACGCCGTTGCACGCTTCTTCTCGCGTTTCTTTTCGGGGTTTGCCGTGCGTGCATGGCCCAGGCCCCGGCAACGCTGTCGAATGTCGTGCTCGAATATAACGTCTATTCCCCAATTGGCGATCACAGGACGTACCTATGCAACCTGTGGCTAAAGCCGGACGGCAGCTATCTCACAATAACAGACGATGTCACTCGCGCCGGCGTCGATTTGGGTCCGCTCGCCAACAACAACGGGTATTGGGCCTACACTCAGGATTCCCAAAGCACGGGCGAGCTCACGTTTGATGCCAACGCCGTTCCCTCGGGACCCAATTCAGGCACCTACGTACTGACCTTCGCGACCCCCACAAACGGTTCGATGGAGAACGCGGTGATCGGAGCCATGGCTTACGGAACCTTTACCCTGCGCCCGTCCCAGTTTGGCGTGGGTCCCAGCAATCTCTCGACGCGCACGTTCCTCACACCCGGGGCGCCGACGATCGCGGGGTTTGTCCTCCCGGGCGCCGGAGAGTCGTTTCGTGCTGATCAGGGCCGTCGGACCGGGCCTCTCGAATTTTGGCGTCGGCAACCCGGCTGGGCCGATGGGGATTCTGATATATAACGGCTCGGGCAGCGTGATCGGCGGCGCTGCAGACTGGACGGCGACGTCCGCAACCACCGCCATGTACCAAAACCTCTTCGCGATGGCCGGCGCTTTCCCGCTGACCCCGGGGCAAGGGGACGCCTGCCTAGTTGTGGAGCTTCCCCCGGGATCGTACACTGCGGAGATGAACGCTGCCGGCGGAGGCAACGCCCTGATCGAGATCTATTTTCTGCCGTGACCGGCGGAACGGCTTAACCCGCTCAAAGCCGGTCCGTTGTGCGCCTGCAGGCCGATACGTGGCCCGGGATCGTTGCGGGTGGCTTTTTGGGCCAGCCCGATCGCGGCCAGGGAATAGTTTCAGGAATGCTCCTGCGGACGATACTCGTCGTCGAAGACGATGTCCTTCTGCTATCGACGATACAGGCCACCCCCTCGGAGGCCGGCTTCTGCGCGGGGGGAGGCGGCCGCGCCGCCGTCAAGATTTCCCGACCAGGTGTCCTTCGATCTGGTGATCCCGGACCCGGTCAGGCCCGAGATGGATGGGCTGGGATTGATCGGCGTCCTCAAGAAGAATCACCCGAGCGTTCCCGTCATCGCCCTATCGGGTGGCGGACGCATGCGCGCCGACCCAAACCCGAGATTCGCGCGGGCGCCGGGGCCGAGACGATCCTACGGAAGCCGTTTTCGGACGGGCCGTTGCCGATTACCTCCGGGTACCTGGCTCCCGATAGTCAGGATTGTGCCCCGTCCCGGACCAGACCGATGATGCCAGGCGGGCCATGGCGGCATCCGCCCCGGGTCATCGGGGTCCTCCACAGCGCCCGAATGCTCTAATGGGTCCGCCCCGTCGAGGGGAAGACGTTCATCAGAAGCTCAATCAGGACATGCTCGGCATCGCAGCTGAGGGTGAAGAGGCGGCACTTGGCCGAGGATACCGGCTCGGCGCTGAAACTGCGCCCGCGGACAATGGACGGGATCGTCAATACGCACGGGTTCCCAGCGTCGCAAAGCCGGGACTTGACCGCGCCGACGATGATGTTGCTCAGTTCTCCAACCGCATCGTTCACGATCTCCTCGCCTTCAAGGTCCGACTCGACCAACCCCGTCATTCGGCTCGCCAGGGTCTTGGCGTACGGCTCCTTCAAATAGACGTACACGACGCCGTTCACATCGCCGATGAATCCGACAGAGCCAGCGACCAGGGCCTCGTCGCCGCGCCGGAAGTCCATGAGCGGAGCCTCCTGCATCTCGATGTTCAGCATCGTCCTAAAGACTTCGGCTACGCTGCACCTGAGCAGGTCGCAAACTTCGTCTATAAGCAGCGGTGAGGCTTGGTTCATAAAGATCTATATTCCTTCGTAGCGGCGCCTGACCTGGGCGTATCGCAGGGCCGCAATCGGGCAGAGGTCATCCAGGGCCTTCTGGGTCAGGCTGAGACGCTCGGCGACATCGGGCCGCACCGATAGCTCGTATGCCTTTCCGTCGAGACCCGCCTCGATGCGCTTGGCGATCAGATTGGCCAGATACACGTAGTCGCATATCACGTCCTGGCCCTGTTCTGGGTGGTGATGGTAGGTGATGCCCTGAACGACACGCTGGGGCAGCTTCCAATGCTGGGCTATTAGACCGCCCAGCTCGGCATGATTCACATCGAGCAGCAGCGACTCCGCGTCCAATCTGTCCAGGCGGTCAACCTCCTGGGCGCGCCGGATAAATCCAAGGATTTCATCGCTTAGAAAGCGTCCCATGACCAGCTTCCCGACGTCGTGGAGCAAGGCAGCCGTGAACGTCTCGGGCGGGGGTGCAACGTTGACAAACGCCTGCATGGTCTCCGCGGCCGTCGCCGCCGCCACCGAATGCCGCCAAAGCGCTCCCTCATCGAGACCGTAGGCCGACACCCGGGATTGGAGGACCGACTTTGCCCCGCCCGCGACTGCGAGGGCGAGGATTTGCGCCATTCCCATCCGCATGACCGCATCCTTGACGTTGCCCACCGGCATTTCGGGGGAGCTGGCGACCGAGTTCGCAATCCGCAGCAACCTCAGGGTCAGCGCCTGGTCGAAGACGACGAGTTCGGCGACGTCGTCCAAATCACAGGCTGGGTTGCAGACCATGCCCGCGAGCCTCACCGTGCTGGCGGGAAGCGGGGCGAGCTCGTTGGCTTGTTCAATTAGGTTGGCCAGGTTGATCATGGGGCAACGGCTTAGGCTCCCTTCAAGCGGTAGAAAGACGTCTTCCCTAACACGACGCGTTCAAAGTCGTCATCAATGTTCATGGTACTCTCCGCTCCGCCAAGGAGCAGGTAGCCTCCCGGGCGCAGCAGGCGGCGTATCTTTGCAAAGATGGTTTTTTTCGTCTCTATATCGAAATAGATCAGCACATTGCGCAAAAAAACGACATCGAGCGGAGGCATCGGCAGCCAGTCCCTGATTAGGTTCATCTCGCGAAAGTCCGCGCGGCGGCGGAGGTCCTCGCTGATTTCCCATTCGGCCCCTTGGCGCGAGAAATATTTGACGAGCAATGACGCCGGTAGTCCGCGATTAACCTCCAGCTGGCTGAACCGCCCTGACCTCGCGCGGGCAAGCACCTCGCCGCACAGGTCCGTCGCCAAAAATTTCAGGTCCCATTGGAACAGCTCGGGAAAATGCTCAGAGATCAGCATGAGGACGCTGTAGGTTTCCTGGCCGGTCGAGGCCGCCCCGCACCAAAAATTGAGCTGCTTTTCCGCCTTTCGCCGGGCCATCAGCTCCGGTAGGACCGAGGTCTTGAGGGCGTCAAACGGGTGAATGTCCCGAAAGAACGAGGTCTCGTTGGTCGTCATCGCATCCACGACCTTCCGGTGGAGGCCATTCCTGGAGTCCGACCGGAGCTTGTCGACCAGCAACTCGATCGTGGCGATGCTCTCTTTGCGCGCCAGGGTGAGGAGCCGCGACTCGACGAGGTATTCCTTTCCAGGCTCGAGGACAATCGCCGCCTGCCCCCGCACATAGTTGCGCACGAAATCGAAGTCGGCCGTGTTCATTGTGCCTTCTCGTCCGCCGTTCCAGGGCGGGCGCCTGGCGGGGAAAAAGGGGGGCGCCTCGCAAGCGGGCTTTCGACGCGGCGGTTTATCTCCGCCGCCAGGTCCGCTATCGGCAGGACCTTTTCGGCCAGGCCCGCTTGGCATACGGCGCCGGGCATACCCCAGACAACGCTGCTAGCCTCGTCCTGGGCGATCACATGGCCACCCGCCTCGCGGATGCAATGGCACCCGTTGAGGCCGTCCTGGCCCATTCCGGTCAACACAACCGCGAGCGACCGGGGCCCGTAGACCCGTGCCACCGAGCGGAAGAGAACATCCACCGCAGGACGGCACGAGTTCTCGAATGGCCCTTCAAAGGTGCGCAGGCGGATGCCGTCCGCCGACCCCACCACCTCCATATGGTATCCACCCGGCGCCACCCAGAGTTCACCGGGCTGCAGCAGCGCGCCCGTTTCACCTTCGCGCGCCGAGAACTCGGAAACCGCCGCGAGGCGCTCGGCGAGCATGCGCGTGAACAGCGGCGGCATGTGCTGCACCACCACCACCGGGACGGGAAAGTTCTTCACAAGCCCGGGAAGCAGGACCGACAAAGCGTTTGGGCCTCCGGTGGAGACGCCGATCGCCAGGACGCCCGTCGGCACCGCAGTCGGTAGCCGTCCAAATGGGGTGCTTGGAAAAGAGCCGCCAGCGACGGGAAGGGGGGCCTTGGGAGCCGGCTGACGGCGGCAAAGGCCTCTGATCTTGGGAGCAAGTTCCTCCCGTACTCGGCGCATCGCTTCGCCGACGCTGCCAACGTTCGCCGGCTTCGTCACATAGTCGCTCGCGCCGAGGGACAGCGCGTCGAGCGTGGCCCCGGCGCCTCGCTCGGTCAGCGTGCTGAACATGATCACCGGCAGCCGCGGATAGGTTTTCCTGATGCCATCGAGCGTCTGGAGCCCGTCCATCACGGGCATCTCGACGTCAAGCGTTATGAGGTCGGGGTTGACCTGCGGAATCTTGGCCAGGCCGATCTGTCCGTTCGGAGCCGTTCCCACGACCTCGATGTCCGGCTCTGCGTTGAGACAGTCGGAGACCAGCCTCCGGATGACGACGGCGTCATCGACAATCAGTACACGGATTTTCGGCATATCGCGTCATTTGAGGCCCAGCAAAGCGAGCTTCGCCAGCAGCACGTCCTTGGTGAACGGTTTCATGAGATACTCGTCAGCCCCGGCCTCGAGCGCCTGCTCGACCTGGCTCATCGACGTCTCGGTGGTCACCATCATGATCCGAATGCCGCTCAGGAGGCTGTTCGCGCGAACGGCGCGGATGAGCTCGTACCCGTTCATGACGGGCATGTTCCAGTCGACGAGGAGCAGGTCCGCCGGCTCGCCCCGGTTCAGGCGGGTGATCGCGTCATGGCCGTCCCCGGCCTCGGCCACCTCGAAGCCGATCTCTAGAACGACCCTCTTCAGGATCATTCTCATTGTCTTGGAGTCATCGACGATTAGTGCGCGCATGGAAAATGGGCTCCTGCTCGGGTCTTCGTGTTCTGAGTTCTGGTTCGCCTATGGACTCGCGGGCCCAATGTCCCGCATGTCCTGATCAGGCGGTGCGCGCCTGCGGCCGCGGGCTCCCCGCCGCAGGGAAGGATCGCCGAGCATTGGAGCATGCATTTACGGCATTGGACCCCTTAACTCCGCCGTCGGACGCGGTGATTCCAAGGGTAATGCGTCACAGTCATTACGGCCGTCTCCTCAGACGGCAGGCCGACCGTGACGGTCCTCTTCCTATCGTCTCTCGCCGCCGCGTCGTGCGGCGCCAATCGTTTTGACTTGTCGCGCGAATATTCGCCGCCCCGACGAACGGGGCCCCGTGGCTTGACCGGCAGCCCAAATCGTCCCCACGAGGTCCCTCCATTGAGCCACGCCCAAGGCGCACGGCCTCCCGCTCCGGCCGGGAGGCTCGCGATTCTTGAGGTCAATCGCTCATGCGACGTCTCAGCCTCGTTGTGCAGGGCATTCTTCACTTGTCCTGCGAGCTCACGATGGCCTGGAGTTCCGCCGCCATGCGGGACAGCTCGACCGATGCCTTCTGCGTGTCGGCGGCGCCCGAGGTTGTGCTCTTTGCCGCGGTTGCGACGCCGGTTATGTTCTGTGCGATCTCCGTGCTGCCTTTCGCCGCCTCGGCAACGTTCCGGGTGATCTCATTGGTCGTGGCCGTCTGCTCCTCAACCGCGCTCGCGATCGTGTTTTGGTAGTCGTTGATCTTGTTGATGACCGCGCCGATCTCGGTGATGGCGGCGACAGCGCTCTTGGTGTCGCCCTGGATGGCCTCGATCTTCTGGCTGATGTCCTCGGTGGCCCTGGCGGTTTCCTTCGCCAGTTCCTTCACCTCGTTTGCAACGACCGCGAAGCCCTTGCCCGCCTCACCGGCGCGCGCCGCCTCGATGGTGGCGTTCAGAGCCAGCAGGTTTGTCTGCTGGGCGATGGACGTGATGACCTTGATCACCTTTCCGATCTCCGCGCTGCTCTCGCCAAGTTTGGTAATCGTGGCGTTGGCCACGCTTGCGGCTTTGACCGCCGTCGAGGCCACCTTTGCTGCATCCTGGGCGTTCTTGGCGATCTCCTTGATGCTGGCGCTCATCTCCTCGGTGCCCGTAGCGACGGTCTGCACGTTCTTGCTGACCTGCTCCGCGGCTGCGGAGACAACTCCGGCTTGCGTGGCTGTCTCCTCGGCGTTGCTCACCATCTGCTGGCTGTTCGCAGCCAGTTCCTCGGAGGCGCTGCTCAGCGCCGTGGCATTCTGGCCCACGGAATCCATCGTCTTCTTGAGTTTGACGTCGGCCCTCTTGCGGGCGGTGACATCCGTGGCGAATTTCACCACTTTGAACGGCTTTCCGTTGAGGTCCAGGATGGGGTTGTATGAACCCTGGATCCAGACCTCCCTCCCACCCTTGCCAAGGCGTTTGTACTCGGCCGCCTGGTATAGCCCGTCGTTCAGGTCGCGCCAGAATTGCTTGTAATCCGCGCTCGAACGGTACGAAGCCTCGACAAACATTCCGTGATGCTGGCCCTTGATCTCTTCCAGGGAATAGCCGAGCGTCTTCAGGAAGTTGTCGTTTGCCGTGATGATGCTTCCATCCATGTTGAATTCGATCACCGCCTGGGCCTTTGAAATGGCCTGAATCTGTCCCTGGAAATCGGCGTTCCTGAGCTTCGCCGCCGTGACATCCGTGGCGAACTTCACGACCTTGAACGGGTTGCCGTTGAGATCGAAGATCGGGTTGTAGCTGGCCTGAATCCAGACCTCGCGACCACCCTTGCCGATGCGCTTATACTCCGCCGCTTGGAACTTTCCGTCGTTTAGGTCGCGCCAGAACTGCTTGTATTCCGAGCTGTCGCGGTATGCGGAGTCGACAAACATGCTGTGGTGCTTGCCCTGGACCTCCTCGAGGCGGTAACCCAAGGTCTTCAGGAAGTTCTCGTTTGCGGTGATGATGCTTCCGTCCATGTTGAATTCGATCACCGCCTGGGCCTTTGAAATGGCCTGAATCTGCCCCTGGAAGTCGGCGTTCTTGAGCTTCATGGCGGTGACATCCGTGGCGAATTTCACGACCTTGTACGGTTTGCCGTTGAGGTCGAAGATCGGATTGTAGCTGGCTTGGAGCCAGACCTCCCTACCGCCCTTGCCGATGCGCTTATACTCCGCCGCTTGGAACTTTCCATCGTTCAGGTCACGCCAGAACTGCCGGTATTCCGCACTGGCCCGGAATGTCGGCTCGACAAAAATGCTATGGTGCTGGCCCTTGATCTCATCCAGAGCATAGCCGACCGTCTTCAGGAAGTTCTCATTTGCCGTGATAATGCTGCCGTCGAGGTTGAACTCGATGACGGCCTGGGCCTTGGAGACCGCCTGCATCTGCCCCTGATAATCGGCGTTCTTGAGCTTCGTGGCGGTGACATCGGTTGCGAATTTCACCACTTTGTACGGCCGCAAGTCGGCATCCAGAATCGGGTTGTAGGAGCCCTGGATCCAAACCTCCCTGCCACCCTTGCCGAAGCGCTTGTATTCTGCCGCTTGCGCCTTTCCGTCGTTTAAATCGCGCCAGAACTGGGCGTATTCCGCGCTTGCGCGGTATGAGGGGTCGACGAAGATCCCGTGGTGCTTGCCCTTGATCTCATCGAGGGTGTAGCCGAGCGTCTTGAGGAAGTTCTCGTTGGCTGTGATGATCGTGCCATCGAGACTGAACTCGATGATGGCTTGGATCTTGTTGACGGCGTCGAGCTTTCCGCGGACCTCGAGCATGTCGGAGCTCAGATCGGGGTCCGAAATTTGGGTGTGGCCGTTTCCGTTCGCGTGGTGGCGCGAACCGTTCTTCTTTAGCAGGGGCGAGGAGGGATGCATGGGGAGCTTTGCGACTAAACGTGCGTCTGTGGTTGTTGTTGAGTCAGGCGCCGGCGACCTCTCGGCCGCTGACGCCTTATGATTTGTTTTGATTGGAGATCTGCGAAAGGGGTTTGCGGTCTGCGAATGCGCGGAGCGCCATAAATTTGGGTGCGGCGGCCCCGCTCATTGCGTCTTTACCTGTGAACCGGCGAAGCTGGCCGGAAGCGTTACGGCGCGATCGGTGTCGAGGACGAGCAGAAGCCTGTCCTTTAGCTTGTAGACCCCGGTGACCAGCTCGCGGGCCACACCCTTCAGGGTCTCCGGGGGGCGCTCGTAGGCATCGTCATCGATTTCAACGACATCCCCGATCTCGTCCACGAGCAGGCTGACGGCGCCGTCGTCGCTACGAACGACGACGTTCATGGGGAGATTGCCTTCGGCGCGCGCAGGCAGTTCGAGGCGGCGGCGAAGGTCAATCGCGGTGACGATCTGCCCGCGCAGATTGATGAGGCCCTCGACCACATCTGGGGCCAGCGGCACCGGCGTCATTTCCTGATACCGGATCACTTCTTGGACCTTGAGCACCTCGACCCCCAGGAATAGATCCCCGAGGAAGAAGGTGGCATATTGTTTCGTCGTCATAGGCGTGGGGCGTGGGGACCCTCTAGGCGGCGGCCTTGCCGCTTGGGGCTGCGGGATAGAACGAAGGGTCCGCCGCGCGGATCACGGCTTGGACGTCGAGAAGGTCGGTAACCTTGTCCTGAATCACCACCGAGCCGAAGATTCCCCCGCCGAGCGCGTGGCGCTTTACGGTTACGGCTTCATGGACAATATCGTTAATCCTGCCTACGATCAGGCCCACGCTCTGGCCGTTCTCCGAGTAGACCACGACCTGCAGGGGCTCGTTCTCGGTCAGAACGCTGGAAACGGCCGGCACATGCTTTGCGACCCGAATGAGCGGCAGTATCTGGCCTCGGTAGCGAACGACCTCCTGCGCCCCGGAATGCTCGACCAACGCGTTCGGAAACTCCTCAAGCCGCGCGACAATTGAAAGCGGGATCGCCATGCGACTTCCCTGGCCCGCCTCAAACAGCAGGAGCGTCTGGCGCTGGTCGGTCGCCTTGTGCGACTGGCCGGAATTTTCCAGAATTGACCGGTCGTGGCCCTCGGTCGCCAGGCTCGCCCCCTGGGCAAGGCCCATAACGTCCAGGATCAGGGCCACGCGCCCGTCTCCCATTATCGTTGCGCCCGCGAACGAGGCGACGCCCTTTAGCTGCTTGCCGAGCGGCTTGACGACGATTTCCTCCGTGTCGTTTATCAGGTCGACCACGAGCCCGAACGGATGTCCGTCGGCCTGTAGGACCACAATGTTGACGGCTGCCGACTCCACGTCGGGCTTCACCTTGATCTTCAGCTCCTTGTTCAGGTATGCGAGCGGCAGGAGCTGACCGCGAAGGCGATAAACCGGCGCGCCGTGGATGAACTCGATCTGCAGCTTGGCCTGATCGGCCTCAAGCCGAACCAACTCAAGCAGACTGACCTGGGGAATGGCGAAGCGCTCACCGCCGCTGGTGACAATCAGGGCGGGAATAATGGCGAGCGTGAGGGGAATCTTGATCTTGAGCGTGGTGCCCTCCAGGGGCCGGCTCTGCAGGTCCACGGTGCCGCCGATCTTCTCTATGTTGTTCTTGACGACATCCAAACCGACGCCGCGACCGGACACATTGGTGACCTTTTCGGCGGTCGAAAATCCGGGCAGGAAAATGAGACTCAGCACCTCATGGTCGCGCATCCGCGAGGCCTGCTCGCTCGTGATCAATCCGGACTTTAGGGCCTTCTGTTTGACGCACTCGCAGTCGATTCCGCCGCCGTCGTCGCAGAACTCGATGTTCACCTGGCCGCCTTCGTGGTAGGCGCGCAGCTTCAGGCACCCCTCGGCGGCCTTGTTCCGTCCCGCGCGGACCTCGGGCTTCTCGATTCCATGATCGACCGAGTTGCGGACAATGTGGGTGAGCGGATCCTTGATCGCCTCAATGATCGTCTTGTCGAGCTCGGTCTCCTTGCCCTCCATCTCAATCCGGACCAGCTTTCCGCATGACGTCGCGAGATCGCGCACGACCCGCGGCAGTTTGTCCCAGACGTTGCCGATGGGCTGCATGCGCGTCTTCATCACGCTTCCCTGCAGCTCCGTTGTGATGAGATTCAGCCTCTGCGACGTCGCCAGGAAGGCGCTGTCCGAGCGCTGGCTTGTGAACTGCAGCACCTGGTTGCGGGCCAGCACGAGCTCTCCGACAAGATTCATCAGCTTGTCGAGCAGCTTCACATCCACGCGAATGGTGCTGTCGGAGACGCCGGAACTCCGGGCCTCGGGGGTTTCGTGGATGGTTGGCGTCGCTTCGGAACCGATTGCGATGGGGTGCGGCATGCTGGGGGGTGCGACGGAGGTCGGGGTTTTCACTTCAGGGACGGGCACGCTTTTCACTGCCGTCGGCGCGTTTTCCGCCGAAGCTGCCACCGGGCCCTGCCCACCATTTTGAACAGGAGGCGCCCCCGGTGAATCTTCCGCTTCGGGAAGAGCAGTACGGCCCTTGTCGGGTGCAGCCCCTTCCCCGTCGTTTAGGAGCGTAAGGAGACCGATCAGTTCGCCAAAGTCCCTTTCACCGGGCTGGCCCGTCGATTCAATCTCGCCAAGCATGAAGCGGACGGCGTCGACCGTTGCGAGCAGCGCGCTCGTGATCTCGGGATTGATCGTAAGGACACCGTCCCTGAGTTTACTGAGCAGATTCTCGCCGACGTGCGCCACTGCCTCCAGCTTCCCGAAGGCGAGGAAGCCGCTGCCCCCCTTTAAGGTGTGGATCGTCCGAAAGATGCTCGCGAGCGTCTCCTTCGCATTTGGATTCTTCTCGAGAGCCACAAGGTCCCGATCCAATCGGTCAAGGTTCTCGTAACTTTCAATGAGGAATTCCTTAATGATTTCGTCCACGGTGAGCCCTACGACAGGAACGCGGTCGAATTTAGCGAAAATCAATAAATCGTTCCCGAAACCAAATTGATTAGCGGGGCTACTTCGCCGCGAAGCCTCCAGGGGTGCTACTGAAATCCGTCCTACATACATCCCTATCTCGCTCCCCTGCAAAGGCATGCGGGTTTTATCGGCGCGGCACTAGTGCCGGCGACTCCATCTATTCGTGTCGGCACCTCCGGTTTGTTGCTCAGGGCCTTTTCTGCGCACATCACGGATGTGGAACTCCCGACGATGATTAGCTAGGCCGGCGATTTCATCCCAGCGCTTGTCGGTTTTTTGGCGCCAGGCGGTGATGACCCCATAAGGACACCGAACGCTTCTGGAGTCTGCGCTAGTGTCTCGCCGTTGGGCCAAATAGTTTCCCCCACGACACTTGAAAAAGCCTCTCACATTAATGGCAGAAACCGGGAGTCATTGTCGTTGATTTCGGGCCCGCGAAATTGCTTGTTACGTCATTACGACGAACCGTAATAGCGCTCTTTGCCGGTAGATTGGGTAAAGGCGCGGTAGCCAAGTGGTAAGGCCGAGGTCTGCAAAGACGAAACGGCGGTTTTTCTAGGGGCTCCCGAAATTGTCTGAACACATCCAAAATCCTGATAAGGAGGACCCTCAGAAAGGCCCAGCTACTGGCCGACTCTCCCAAGCAATCCCATTCCCATCCACTTTTCGGAAGAAGGTGTAGAAAGGGGGTGTAGAAAATCAGGATCAGGCGTCGTCTCGCTTGGTCGCGACTTGTGGAAAGACGTCGCTAGGGAATTTGCCCATGAGGGTGCTGACCGGACATGCGTTCAGACGGTCGGACGTCTCCACGGGGGACAAGTCCTCAAGGTACCTTTTGGACATAAAGATGAACTCGTTCATCACGCCAAGAGCATGGCGGTCGCCAACTGGAACGAAACGGACTTCGCCGCATTCTGGGCCGATCAGGCGGGTGAAGATGAGTTCATGGCCAGCACCAACGAGATAGCCGCGCAGGCCAGCGACGACGCCGGTCGTGAAATCGGATAAGTTGCCCATCCCATGAGCGCGGACGACAACGGAATAAAATGTCGAGGGGTTCGTGATCAGGAGGAAACGGCTACGGGAAACCGTAAATCGCTGGCAACACCAGTCAGCAGTAAGATTCGTAGAGGGCATGGCATCCCGCTTGAGCGTTACGTGAAGCGAGGAGGCAAGCTTCTGAGTGAGGCGCAGCGTCAACATGCCGAGGGGCAGGTTGCTCGTCAGGCGTCCCGCTTACAATCTCGTACGATGGCATCAGCACGTTGGCTGGAGTCGCGCAGGTAGGCGCGCGTGCAATGCCGAAACCGGCGACGACTTGCCAAACGAAGCCTCGTTTCTATGGGAGGGAGAGAACTTACCCCTTATCGAGCTTGATAAGGTTTGGACTTTCGTAAGTCGCAGTTCAGCCGTAAATTGGGACCCTTAATTGAGATCATTTAAGAGCATTGGAGATAAACGGCGGTCACTCCGACTGTCTCGAGGCCAGAAATGTCAGTATCGAACGGCAACTGCCACCGCATTTCCCCTATTAAAGCATTTAAAACGGGTATCCCTCCCAACAGATCCCGACGAAAATTGGGGGAAATGCACCTATGCGATCAATATCGCTGGCATGTCGGCCTATCATGACGGAACCGGATTGGCGCCGATTCTTGGATCAGCTGAAAAAAGAGGCCTTTTCGGCAGCCACCATTTTCTAACTCCGAAGAAGACGACGGCGGCAAAGATGGTCTGGGATCCCACTATCCATAGCCGCATTCCGATCTCGGACTCACGGATGGTGGGAATGATCAAATTATAAACCACGATCTGTGCGGCCATCAGGTATTCGAGGCAAAGGCAGACGCGCCACGCCCAAAGCCTACGTTTGATGAGCCCGTAGCAAAGAACGCCAGAAGCAGGGGAAAGAATGGCTGGCAAGACTCTCTGCCAATCGTGGTAGTGGACGACCTGTCCACTGTGATAAGCTTGGATTCCCGTGATCGCTCCGAAAGCGCAGAAGACGGCGTAAAACCCAAACACAAAGATCAGAGCCTTCATTGAAAGACCGTCTATCGAATGCCCTGCAGGAGCATGCGCCCCTTCATTGCTGCTATAAATGTTGCTGTGGACCTTATACCGACACCCGAGAGAACACCACTCAACTACCTGTCGCGTGGGCACGCTTTGCGTTAGAAGTCTTCGAGGCTTTGTGGCCGGCCTTTCTCTCAAAATAATACTTCGCGGGGATAGATAGCCCGCTCATGGGCCGGCCATGCGCATGCACCGCCTGCCAGCGAGCGATCTTGGCGAGAGCGGTCTGCAATTTTTGTTCAGTAATCATAGCTTTTCCTGGACGACATAATGACGCACTTTCTGGGTTTGTCCATCCCGACGGATGGTCCTCCAGCCAGGCTTTCCGATTAGAGCGAATTTAATACCTTTTAGGAATACAACTTCCCGCTGATCGGGAAATTTGGCTCCAATCGCCCGAAAAATGGGAGCCAAGTCGCGAGCGGAGCGGGGTGAGCGAATTTCCCAGAGTGCACCGTGCCTGTTTACGAATTCTGCGCGACATGCGATCCGGCGTGACCGGCTGGCACTCATGCCGACACGTGTGTTAACAAACACGGCCCTCGTTTCGAGTTCCCGCCAAAGTCGCTTGCGGCTACGGGCGGAGGCGAAATACCAACCGCGCCAAACTGTCTTCCCACTGGTTTCGGGCTGAAGATTTTTCAGTAGGACGCCATCGTTTCCCTCCATACTCGCGCCTCCGACGATTCCGAGATGATAAAGTGCTTGAACGGGTTCTCATCGTCACCCCACAGTTTCAGGGCGCGGGTCACCGGACTCCCAGGCTCGCGAGCCAGCACCTCCGCAGCCTCCGAGACAGGCACATTTGGATACTTCAACAGGTCGGCGGCAGCTTTGATGTGTTTCTTCCCCTTCATGCGATGTTTCTGGAAATGTTGGGTTATCCGTCAGGGGCATTGTTTGCAAACTGATGCGGCTGAATGCTGATTTTATTCACGGAATCACTAGAAATGAACCTTTGTTGCCTGAGCCTCGCTGTGTTCCTGCCGCAGGTGCCCGTAGGTTCGCATCGCCAGGGCCCCGCCGTCTGAATGTCCAAGCCAGCGGGAAACGGTTGGAACATCGACACCGGACTCAATGCACCAAGTGGCGAAAAGTTGCCGTCGATCGTGATGGGGGATCGGCATCACTCCTACGGCCGAGCATGCGGATCGAAGCGCGCCCTTGCATTCACGAACCCGGAGGATGGGGACATCGGCGGGCTCCAGGCCCCGCCGGCGCCGGATCTCGACGAAGAGTCCAGCCAAAGGAGGAGAAACTGGAATCACGCGCTCGCTTGAAGTCGACTTGGTGCCAGGAATCGCGAGGCGTCCCTTTTCGACATCGAAGTCGCGCCACTTCACGGCATTCGCCTCGCCAATCCGGGCGCCGGAGAATGCCAGGAATCGAACCAAGTCGGCGCAGTCCTTCGACTGCCGAGCTCCGGCTTCCGAGACGCTTTTGACGATGGCGTGGAATTGGGCGACAGAAGGCAATTCCAACCGCTTTTGCCGCATCTTGGCTTTGGAAACGCCCTCCAAGGGGTTCCGGTACGCCATGCCGTATTCATGGGCGATCTCGAAAATCGCCCGCAACGTATCGACGCACTTGTTGAATGACGACGACGACATGCCCTTGCGGACCGTCTTGGCCTTCGGCGCCACGAACCCGGCTCCATTCCGCAGAGCCGTGGCGGCCCATTGCCAGCCATCTGTGGGTGTTACCCGTCGGGCATCGCGAAGCGGCAGATCCCGCCACGTCTTCATAACCGCCTTCACCGCGATTTCCCGGCGGGATCTCGTCGCCGGTCTCAACGCCGGGTCATCTTTCGTCCGCGTTAGGTAAATGTTAATGAATTGCTCGACCGTCGTTTCCCCACCCTGCGGAAGAGCTTCCGACGTCGCGACCAAGCCCTTCGATCGTTCCTCCCTCTTGACATCGCCCAGCTTCAACTTCGCGACCGAGAAGACCTTGGTCCTGAGAGCCCTCCATTTTTCCTTGCTGTTGACTTTGACGCGGGCGTAGTACGTCCCACTCTGTCCATTGCGAAGCAGGTTCGTGAAGTTTGTTCTTTCCCATTTCTTCCGCACTTTGCCCATGTCTATGGTCAAAGCGCAGAAAAACGGTGTAGATTATGACAAGAATCAATGATCTACTGCTTCGTAAGTGCCCGTTATTAGATTGTTTAGGCGCGGTAGCCAAGTGGTAAGGCCGAGGTCTGCAAAACCTCTATGCGTCGGTTCGATTCCGACCCGCGCCTCCAATCTTAAGCAATTACATACCTGTTAGTTAAGTAATTTTTGAATCGTCTGATACGGAACTGCTACAGATTTGCTGGGTAACCAGGGGTGCTTTGCCCTAGCCGTTAATGCGCCTTTGCCGAGCGCCTCAGAGACCATCTTGGGTCCCTCTGAGGATCGGTCATTTTTGCCCGAAAGCCGATCACCAGCCCCCGGTACTCCCCTCAATTTAGATACCGTTGGGTCAATGCATAAACGAATAGCTAGTAGGTGTGTACTTCCAGCCCCGGTACTCGTGTAAAATGCCGTCCGTTGCGACTCACCAAGGGCAAATGGTAAGCCGCGGCTGAAGCTGCTACCCAGATGTCGTTGTCCCCAATGGGGAGACCGGCCCGTCCAAGTCCGCGAGATATTCGTGACGCCTCCCATGCCACCAACTCATTGATCTCCACAATCGTGAAGCGCTCCAGCGCGGATCTAACTTCAGCCAAGCTCGAACAACCCTCAGCAAACTCCGACCAGCAGATTCGGGAAGTATACAACGGGGCGTCCATATGTGTGTTCAAGAAGGCTTCCGCCCTCGCGCTTGCCACGCGGCCCCGTTGACCAACGAGGTGAATCAAAAAGGTCGTGTCGAAAAGCATCAAGAAGCGCGGGCAACCTTAGAACGACTACGACGAGCCACAGCCGCCTTAACAGCCGCCCATTTGATTCCTCGGCCAAATCGGCCCGATCTGACGTCTGCGAGGAGTTCAGCAGCTGTCGCTTTGGGTGACGGTAAGGTGATGCGGCGAACCACTGCGGAGAAGGACTCGCCGCGAATCCGTGTCGCCTTCAGCCGCTCGTAGGCATCGATTTCAAGAGAAATAGTTTTTGATGGCATAACGTCAACCTGCACAGAGAATCTGTGTAGTCAACCGCAGTTCATCGAGGGAAACCTACATCGAGATCCCTATCATAGAGTGAATGAAAAGATACGGATTTTTCCCCACACGGTACGAGTCAACAGGTCTCTAAAAACCCTCAAGTCGGGACTGCGCGCCTCAATATTTGGACATGTGCTCAGGCGCAGTTGTCGCATCGGTTCGATTCCGGCCCGCGCCTCCAATTATAAACTATTTACAGACAACCTTTTATAAGGACAATAGATCCTAGTGTCACACTTTGAGAGACTCCCAATGAGGGTCTAATTTCTTCGCCTGAACGCGCGAAGGGTGCGAAAGGAACCTATGGTTGCTTCCCGACCGAGCCCAGGCGTCGCGCGGAGGACTTAACCCCGTTGAGAATCGCTTCGCGCAATTCCTCTGGAAACGTACTTGGAATTCGTTGCGTGACCCGCTCCAAGACGCCCTCGGCGCTCTCACCGATCTCGTTCATCATGCCTTTGGTCGTTTCTTCTGCGATGCCACATCTGCGACCCGTTTCCACCCAGTGCCGTGGTTCCATGCGACTCCATTCGTATTGCCGATTAGCGCCATAAACGGCCATTGCCATCTTTATCTTCTGCATCGGCATCCGCCGCTGCCCTCTTCCTATCAATGGGTAGGCCGAAAGAATGTCGTAAAGTGGGGCCAGTCGATAGCTACCCCCCGCCTCCAGAAAAACGCTGAAGTTCTTTGCATGGCCATCAATGGCTCCCAAGACCCAGAATAGCATCTGCGTCCGAAAAAATGTAAGGCGGTCCTTTTCCGCATTAGTCGAGCCGAGAAGAACGTCCATTATTCGTCGTATCCCAGGTCCTCCATCAGATTCATATTTTAGTCCCGGCGGCGTTCCTGTTGCCTGGCAAAAATCTTCCTGAGGAAGTCTCAGCCACCAAGTGCCTGCGGGTGATAGGCGCCGGTCAAATCGTTCAACGACGAGAACCCGATGACTTCCGAACGATTCCATGCGGCATTTAGCGACATCAATGCCGAATTCACGTACAATTTCCGAACATAGCCACTCGTTCTCGACCGAGGTGCTCAAATCGATCCCGTCCATCCTGATTCCCATGGGAAGCTTGAAGATGTGGGTTGTGGGAGTTGTGCCATGGGGAACCATCCATTTGTCGGCGTTCCGAAGAAAAGCCGTCTTCTCCTGGGCGCCAGCCAGCGATATCCTAAACGCGTCGTCGTCCCGCGCATCCTGGTGCCCAAACGTGGAGCCAAGCATTTCGGACAGAAGCTGACCGATTTCTTCAGCGGTAACCACTCTTCCTTGGATGCTTTGAATACCCTCCGGTATTACTCCCTCGGGCAGGAGTTGAATGGCTCCGACGCAATCGCGACCGACCTCAGAAAGGAGATCGAAGGCCTCTGTTGATCCGGCATGAAAACGTCGCTGCATTCGCTCGCGAATCGCTCGATTGTCGGGAAGAAGGTTGTCGAAGTATGCATTAACAGGATCTCGGTACGGCTCATTCGATGGCCTTAGCGGCATCGACAGCGAGATAGCCCGTGCCGAAGGTGACTCGAGCCAACTCAAGTCGTAGGCGAATTCCATTGGACCGTTGCCCGACCGTAGACTCCAATGGCCCGTTAGCTCGCCGTTCATCCATATGGCTAGGCGGCGTGTGTGTGATCGGCGGCCCATTTCGATTACCAACCTTCGCCCCCGCCTCTGCGTTGACCTTTATCGCGCACGACGAGTTCCAGATCCAAGGCGGATAGCAGCTTAAAGAGTCTTCCAACGGAAGAGCGGCCCGGGTCAGCCTCGATGGTGGATACTGCGTTCTGCCTCAACCCGACGTTGGTTCCAGCATCCGCTTGAGTTAGCTCCTTTTTTTTGCGCTGCCCACGGAGTACAGCTCCAAGCTGTTTAGGCGTTCGTATGGGGAATTCCATAATTTACTACCTATAGGGGATAAATACGTTTTATCTCTTTTTCAAGATATTTTCATTTTATCTCATTTACAGATATTCTCTTCACATGTACGCGTCGGTTCGATTCCGACCCGCGCCTCCCACCGACATTGTAGCAAAGGCGCATCACCATACCTGCGGAATCAGCCGATAGCGGACCTTGGACCGATAGGCTGCGTAGCCTTCGAGTTCGTTGGCCAACGTCCGATCTTCCAGCGCAGTCCTTAGGATGATGAGCGCGGACAAGGCGAGGGACGACACCAGCCCCCAGCCGGAGCCCACGGCCATGGGCATGGCAACGAACAACAGTAGCATACTGGAATACATGGGGTGGCGGACGACGGCATACGGACCCGTCGAGACGACCGTTTGCCCCCGATCGTGCTGAATCCTGACGATCGGTATCAGGAAGGTATTGGCCCTTAAAACGAACCTCATCATCCAGAACCAGACGAAAAGCAGGATATCACCCGCCACCTTGACCGCGAAAGGCAGCCTCAGCCAACCGAAGCGTCCCGCATCTAGTCCCATCAGAGCCAGCCAGCCCATAAACAGGACGGGGAAGAGCGCCATCAGCACCTGGTCCCAAAGCGGCTGGCCGGCCGAACGGATCCTCGACTTCAACCGCTCGGCCAGGAGCGCGGGATTTTCGCGTGCCAGAATGGCGAAGATGGCGGTGCATCCGCCGAAGAACACGGCCAGCATGACCCAGGCGGCAGGCCATGCCATGGTTCCAGCCGGTCCGAAAAGCGCAGCAATGAAGACGGCGGCCCTGATCATGACTCTAAGCCAGAGTCGAAGGTTCATGTTTGGTGCCCTTGTCGACCCCGGGCGGTCTTCTCAAGGGTGGTAAAGCAGCATGGACCCATCGGGACAAGCGTGTCGATACGCTGGCGATGGGGGGACGAGATCTCCCAGGTCAGCATCCAGGCATAACGCCAATCTGCACAGAGTCTCTGTGTAATCGATTACGGGTCGTTGGGGTCCCATTCGCATCGAATTCCATGCTCCCCGACACCGTTCGCGCCAACGATGGCCGGGGAATAGGCTGCCTCGCCAGGAAGCTGGAGCGTCGGCAACCGCTAGGAAGCGGCCGGATCGCCAGCGCCTGCGTTCACCTAGTTGAACAAACGGTGTAAGGAAACGTGAGCGGTGGATTCTAAACCCGGTAATGAATGCCATTCCCTACGGTGAAGGACGCACTGCAGCACCCCCTTCGGATGGACTGCGACGGTATACGATTATCCAATACAGAATCAGGCCGCTTTTATACGCGAGGCCTCGCTAAAACCTCAAAAACCGATCGAGCCTTCAAGAAATGACCATTAAAATCCGCTTCATGAGCTATGCGGTCTAGGCGCATTATTGCTGCCCGGAAACTCAAATTTTGACATCGAATTGAGCTCCTTGCATCATGGGGAATGTCAGAATTCAAGGAGCAATATGAACAGCTTTGGAGCAATCTCGAGCGGACCGAGAACGCCCACAAAAAGGCAGTTGGCGGAGATTTTGACACGGTTGGCCACCTTGAATTCAAGCTTCTTTGCGCGGCTGGCCTTAAGCCCGACTCTTTTTTGATCGACGTGGGCTGCGGAAGCGGGCGCCTGGCTTACCAACTGTCGCAGTGGCCCGGAGTGCGCTACCTGGGAACGGATATTATGCCTGGCCTATTGGACTATGCCCGAAGCGTGTGCTCGAGAGATGATTGGCAATTTGTTGAGACAAATGGTCTAAGTATTCCCGCATTAAATGACAGCGCAGACTTTGTGGTATTTTTCTCGGTGTTCACTCATATCGTTCATGAGGACACTTGGCAGTATGTGATAGAGGCCCACCGCGTGCTCAAACCCGGAGGGAAGCTGGTATGCTCCTTCTTGGAATTCGCAATCTATAGCCACTGGACGATTTTCGAGAATACCTTTAACGATAAATCGCCCAAGAAGATGCTGAACCAATTTATAGGTAGAGATGCATTGGTGGCTTTTGCACACCATGCCGGGTTCGCCATCGAGTCGTTTTTGGACGGCGACAAGCCTAATATAGAGATAGATCGCGAATTGGTCTGGGAGAATGGAGTGAAGATGTCCGGGATGGGTAATCTTGGGCAATCCACTTGTATCATGGTGAAAACGTAACGCTCGGTTGAGGCCGAGCGGGGTCGCCTTTTGGTGTCCCACCTAGTTTTGCAGCTCGTTTCGGTCCGTGACCCGGCATAATCCTGAAGCGGCTTTGCAATTGACGACCCGAACCTTAGTCCTGATCGCCGCAGCGGGCGCCGCCTCGCTAGGGTTGGTCCGCTTCGGCCTGAAGCAACTCCCGTCCCAGCAGGCGCGCTACTCCTCGGCGGTTGTTGGTGGATTCTCCGAACACACAGACCGATCCATTGCACCGGGTCAAAACCTGGTGTGTTGGAGCCTTGATTCCGGGAGATACGGCACGGTAACGATAGGTCCGTTTCCGGCGCCGGATCACATACGGTTTGCGGTCAGGGGACCGGCCGGAGGCAAAGGGGCCGACGTCTTCCTCGAACTGGAGGTCACAAAGGACCGAATTCCGGTTGTGGCTGTTTCAGATGGAAAAGGATGGAAGATGGTCGACGTGGAATTGCCGCTGGGCTGGCGAGGCTGGAGGATTACGCTCAACGCTTCCTCGACATCGGCGAACAAGGGCGGGGACATCGGAATTTCCCAGCCCTTCGGCTGGGGCACGGGGGGGCTGCAGGAATTTGGCCTTGTGGATAGCTTTATCGCCTGGTTAGCCAACGGACTTCTCTACGGAGCGATTTTCGTCCTCGTAGCCCATTGGCTCGCGCAAAGAAACCTTGTTGAACCCTTCTGGGTCCCTCTGGCGTCAGCCGGAGCGCTCGGGTTGGCCGCCTATGTTGTCTTTTGGGGCTATTTCGCGTCGCCGACCGCGGGCAAGGCTACCTCCATTGGACTCATGTGCACGGCTCTTGGCTTCGGTATAATGAGGAACTCCCCGATCAACGGAAAGGACCGCGAATGGGTGTTCGTCACCGTGCTGGCCGTTATAATCGGAGCGTTCTACCTCGCGGTCCTGGAGCTCTTCCCAGCCGAGCGCGACTTCTACCAGCTCGCATCCAACCGATTCCTGGTAGGGCTTCCAGGTGACAACAGGCTTCCGTTCGACTTCGCCAACGATCTCTACCACGGAATTCGACCAAAAGAACTGGGAGCCGGGTGGCTTTCAAGCGACCGGCCTCCCCTGCAGGAGGGATGGCAGCTCATCGCCTGGCCCATAACCCAGGCGCTGGGATTCTCCAGCAACAACTCCAGCGCCACCTCGGCTGTTTGGTTCCAGCTCCTGTGGGTTCTCTCATTGTATGGACTCCTGCGCTCGTCCGGTCTCGGACCCGTCCGGGCGGTGTCGTGGACTGCGGTCGCAAGCCTTAACGGGTTCTTTCTTCTCAACACGCTCTTCACGTGGCCCAAGCTCTGCGCCGGGGCGTATGCATGCGGAGCCTATGGCATGTGGCTCATGGCACCTCAGCCGACGACTACCGCAAGAAAAACGGTAGGCGGAGTCTTTGCGGCGCTCGCTCTTCTCTGCCACGGGGGCGTCGCCTTTTCCCTTATCCCGCTCGTGTTCTGGGCAGGTTGGAGGCTGTGCAAGGGTGAGGTTCGTCCATGGGCCGCGGTCGCCCTCGTCATCCTTTTGGCCCTCGCTCCCTGGATCGCATACCAAAGATATTTTGCTCCTCCCGGCGACCGCCTTCTCAAGTGGCATTTGGCCGGCCAGCACGAAGTTGGAGCGGAGCCGCTCCTCCAGACGATATCCAACTCGTACCGCAGGCTTTCATGGGGTCAGATCGCGGCGGCAAAGGAGGCCAATCTGGCGTTTCAGTTCGGGGGGGATTGGTCCCGATCAATCGGGGCATCGAGCGGGGGTGTCTCGGACAGGAGGGCCGACGAATTCTACCACGTCGGGAGGGCCATCGGGATCTGGAGCCTGTCGTTTTTTCTTCTGGCGGTCACTGGACTCCGCGCTTCCGGCAGGAGGCGGCTTGCGAAGGTGCCATGCCTCTGGGGATTACTATTTTGGATTGCAGCGTCAATGACCCTGTGGTGCCTCCTTCTCTACGATGGAGCGATGGTGCACCAGGGCTCCTATGCCCTGATGATTGCAATATTTGCATTCTGTGCGTTGGGAATGGACGCTGCGGGACGGTATTGGCTAGGGCTCATCGCAGCCGTCCAAAGCTACGGGTTTTTCACAACGTGGTGGCAAGGCAACGCCCTGATAACGGGGCGCGAATCGGTCTCCGCTGTCGCGCTCGCC
>CAWHOL010000017.1:0-80761 GCA_963830965.1 uncultured Verrucomicrobiae bacterium
GTCGCCGTGACGATCCGCGGCAATTGCGCGTGACCGGCGTGGTCGACGATGAATTCGATCGTCGCGTTGGCCGGAGCCTTTGCCTCGGCCACGGACTGCGGAACGATCGGGCTCGGCTGATACGTCCCCTTTATCGGCGCGTCGAGAAGCCGCGCGTCGGTCAAGACGGGGCATGGCGTCTTCTTTAGGTCGCGCAGCAGCCGAAGCGCCGATTCGCTCACGGGGAAGGAAGGATCGTCCCGGTCGAACACCTGCTCCCTTCTGAGGATCGCCCAACTCGGCCTCCCGTCCTTGATCGCCGGCTCAAACGTCCAGGCCGCGACCATGGCCGCGGCCGCCGCGCCGAATTCGGGACGGCTCGCGCTCACGACCGCGATCGAGGCCGTCCGGCCCGAGGGGGCGATCGCAAAGGTGACCGTGGCCCTGCCCTTGATCTTCTGGGCGAGGAGCTCGTAGGGGTAGACCGGCGCGCCGATCACGAGCGGCTTCGGGGGTTCGTCGTACTGGAACTCCTTCGGGAGCTTGGTCGAGGCCCTTCTGTCGATCGCCCACGCCTCCGAGCCCGCAGGACGATAGCCGTTGGCCCGCAGCTGAAACGACACCGGGATCTGCAGGCGGGTCTCCACCGGGACGCCGTCCCTCGTGCCCGGGCGGAACTTCCACTTCAAGATCGCCTCGATCGCAGGAGCCTCGAAATCCGGATGGGAGGATTTGATGATCGCCGGGCGCACCACGTTGCCCTCGCGGTCCACGGTGAATTCCACGATCACGACGCCGCTGATGCGGCTCATGATGAATGCAAAAGGATATTCCGGGTCCTCCTGATGAATCGCCTTCGGCGCGATGAAATGGGCCTTGGAATTCGCCTCGGCCCTCGCCTCGTCGGTCTCGAAGCCCACAAAGATAGGCATCCGCACGTTCACCGGCTCGCCGGCCTTGATCCCGGGCGTGAAGGTCCATTTCGCGGCCGCCTCGATGGCGGGCTTGGCGAGCCTCGGATCTGAGGAATCGATCACCGCGATCTGGATCACGTTTCCGCCCGTGTCGATGACGACCTCCAGGCGAACGGAGCCGTGCTTCCCCTCGGCCCTGAAGGACTCGGGGCACACCGGGTGCTCCATGTGCACGAGCTTCGGCTTCTGGTCGAGGAGCGCCATCTCCACGACCGGCGCCGCCCCGACCCGGGGCGACGCCGTCAGTGCGAGCGCTGCGGAGACAAGGGGCATGAACCCTCGGAGGCGATTCTTCATGGGTGGATCATCGGAATAAGCCGCTCTTCTACAGCTCCCTAAGGCCGACCGGCCGGCGCCGGCAATCGGGAATTCTACGCGGATTCAAGGCGTTCCCCCTCTGTTTGCGACGCAGAATTATGCGCGAACCGCGGGGGCCCGCCCCGATCATGGACCGCCGCGCCCGCCGTCCAGGCGGCAAATCGCCGGGTTTCGGCTCTCCAGCCTCGAAATCGAGTTGACTTGCGGGTGCTATTTTTGAGCTTTTGATTCCTTAGCTTGATGGCTTCCTAGCTCAATGGTAGAGCAGCTGACTCTTAATCAGTAGGTTCGGGGTTCGAGTCCCCGGGGAGCCACCATCCTCATCGGCGTTTTTTCCCAGTCAAAATTTTGGAACCTCCCCTCCGGATTCCCGGGCCGGCGTAGCTCAATGGTAGAGCACGTGTTTTGTAAACACGCGGTTGCGGGTTCGAATCCCATCGCCGGCTCCACTTTTGCCAAACTTCCCACTGCCTGGTGGTGTAATGGTAGCACAAACGACTCTGACTCGTTTTGTCTAGGTTCGAGTCCTAGCCGGGCAGCCAATTATTTAAAATGGATTAATTCGGTGAATCCCGAAGGGATTGGTTTTGAATCAGGGTTATGCCGACTATAAGTTGCGACCCCATTCGGCGTACCCTCTCGACGTAAAATCGTTCAAACAAATTCCCAAAACGTGCTATTGCAGCCAACCCGAGACAGGATTTATTTTGCCGCATGACAAATGTGGGTTGACACCCTAGTTACGTTGAACACTGATCCGATTTCCCTGGATTTACCCACCCCTAATTCAAGTCCTTTGTTACACCAAATCCCGCTTTCATTTGCCGTAATTTCACGTAAGGCCGTGCGGCACGGTTCCTGCAGAGCCCGCCCCCTTGGAATTTAACCACGATAAGGAAACCCAAACTCTTGTTCCCGGAAGCCTCGAACCAAAATCTCAACCCGTAGCCCAGCTCTTTCCCAACCATGATCACCCATAGCCTAGCCTTCGTTGTTCTTCTGAATAAAACGCCAATGGAGTTGTTCGCCGCCGGCGGCGTCATCATGTGGCCCATCCTTCTCCTAGCGACGGTCGGCCTGACCGTGATCGTGGAGCGCCTCCTTTTCATGATCCGGGAGAATGGCCAGCGCGAGCCCGAGGTCGTCTCGAAGATGCTCGAGTGCGTTGAGAAGAACGACATCGCGGGGGCACTGGCCCTCGGCAAGAAGAGCAACGACACGGTGGCCAGGATCGTGGTTTACAGCTTGAGCCACATGGACTCCCTCTCGAACGCGTTCTTCCGCGCCTCCGGCCAGGAACTCGCGCGCTACCAGCAGGGAACGGCAACCCTCGACACCTGCATCACCGCTGCGCCGCTGCTCGGGCTCCTCGGTACGGTCACCGGGATGATGAGGACCTTCGGCGCCCTGGGCTCCGCGGGAAGCGACATCGGGGCGGCTGCCGGAACGATCACCGGCGGTGTTGCCGAGGCCCTCATCGCCACGATGTGCGGTCTGGGAATCGCCGTAACCTGCCTCTTCCCCTACAACATCCTGAATGCACGTACCGACCAGGCGAAGCAGGAAATCGCGGACGCCTCCCATGCGCTCGAGATCCTGATCAAGAAGAACGAGGTAAACTCCCACTGAGCCGGCCTCGACTCGCCCTACCATGGCCGGATCAAGTTCACGACAAAGCGGAGGGAAGAAGAAGGCGCGCATCGAGATCATACCCCTGATCGATGTCATTTTCTTCCTGCTCGCCACGTTCGTGCTTTTCACGCTTTCGCTGAACAAATCCGAGGGTCTGCGCGTCGTTCTCCCGGAATCGGAGACGGGCGTGCCCCGCGATCCCGCGGGAACCGCCACGATCACGGTGACCCAGGAGGGGACGATGGCGTGGGACAAGGATCCCGTCACCCTCGAAGAATTCCTCGTCAGGCTGAAGACGTTCCATGTTGAACACCCGGATGACGCCAGGGTGCTCATCAACGCAGACGCAGACGCCTCCTACTCCACCGTCATCTACGCCCTCGACGAGGTCCGCAAGGCCCAGATCCAGAAGGTGTTGATCGAGACTCGGGCCGCGAAGCCCAGCACTTAAGAACAACCACAACGCTTTTAGATACCCACAACCCATATGGCAGGCGGAAGTCCCAGAGGAGACGGTGACAAGAAGAAGGCGCGCATCGAGATCATACCCCTGATCGATGTGATCTTCTTCCTGCTCGCCACGTTCGTGCTTTTCACGCTGTCGCTGAGCAGGATTCAATCCCTGCCGGTGCAGCTGCCCGTGGCGTCCCCTTCGACGCCGCAGCAGAAGGACGACGACATGGTCACGCTGCAGGTGTCCGACACGGGCACCTACTACTGGAACAAGGAGCCGATTGGGGCGAGCGAGCTTGAGCCGCGCCTGCACTCCTACAAGAGCCAGGTCTCCGTGCCGAGGGTCCTGATCGCCGGCGACAACAAGGCCCACTTCGGGCCGGCGGTCTATGCCCTGGACCAGGTCCGCAAGGCGGGCATCGAGCAGGTATCGATCGAAACGCGCGTGCGCGACACCGGAAAATAAACGCCGCACGAACCCAACAAGACCCATGCGCCGCGACCTTATAATCGGATTCATCTTCACGGTCACCCTGGAATTCCTGGTGGCCTGGGGCGGGGACATCACCCATTTCAAACCAAAGCCGAAGATCAAGGAGGACGAGCCGAAGATCGAGATCGTGATGCCGAAGATCGAGCCCGACGAGCCCGAGGTCGTAGAGGACCAGCCGCCCGTGCCCCAGGACATCGCGCCCCCGATGCAGAACGACGTCCCCCAGGTCATCACGCCCGACTCGTTCGTCCAGCAGATCGAGCCCCCGCCGCCCGACCTCTCCGCAATTTCGAAGAACATCGTCAAGATTCCCGAGACCCGCACGGGCCTGAGCGGGATCGAGGTCTTCGATATCTCCAAGCTCGACCAGCAGCCGGTGGCCAAGTTCCAGGCCCGCCCCCAGTTCCCCTTTGAAATGAGGCGCGCCGGCATCTCGGGAGAGGTCCTGGTCGACTTCATCGTCGATACGAACGGCGACGTCAGCAACGCGTTCGCGGCCCACTCTTCCCAGCGCGAGTTCGAGGCCAACGCCGTCCAGGCCGTCAGCAAATGGAAATTCCGGCCCGGCCGCAAAAACGGCCACGCGGTGTTCACGCACATGCAGGTGCCGATCGTATTTACACTCAACGAGGACAACTAACCGTGCCTTCGATTTTACAACGTCCAGCAATTTTAGGGCTTGGCCTCGCGGCCGCAGCATTCGTCTTCGCGGTTCCCAGCCGGCTCTGCGCCGACGACGAGAGCCAAAGCGAGGCGCCGCAACTGTCCGATGCGACGGGTGACGGGCTGGCCAAGCTCGAGCCCCTGATCAAGGACAAGGACTGGTCAGGCGCCATCAAGCTCGTGGACGGCCTCCTTGAGCAGGCGACGCCCGAGAGCTACGACCAGGCGTGGCTGAACGAGACGGAGGCGCAGATTTTCACCCAGAAGGGCGACTATCCGGCGGCCATTAAGCCGCTCGAGACCTCCCTCGCCGTCGCCGACAGGCACCACTATTTCCAGGCCAAGCAGGAAGCGGACATGCTCTACTTCCTTTCCCAGCTTTATTCGATGCAGGCCGAGGCGGCGAAGACCGACCACGATCTCCAGAACGAAGCCTACGAAAAGGCCATCAGCACCATCGAGCGCTGGTTTGTCGTCAGCGGCAAGCCGACCGAGGACATCTCGATGTACTATGCGCAGCTGCTCTATGCGGAGGCGGTCGCCAAGGATCCCGCCCATGCCGACATGGCTTTGGTCCACAAGGCCCGCGAGCAGATCGAAAAGACGCTTCTGATGTCCGTGCACCCGAAGGACAGCGTCTACGTCTTCCTACTGGCAACCCTCCAGCAGGAGGTCGATTACAAGCGGGCGGCGGAAGTGCTTGAGCTCCTCCTGTCCAGGAATCCAAACAGCAAGACCTACTGGATGGACCTGAACATGTTCTACATGGCCTTGGCCCAGGACCCGAAGGACAAGGATCCCCGGATGATCCGCCGCTATAACATCCGTGCGATCAACACGATTGAACGGGCCCAGGCGCTCGGGTTCATGAAGGCGCCGAGGGACAACTACACCCTCTTCACCCTCTATTACAATATCGGCGAGTTCGGGATCGCCTCCGACCTCCTGTACAACGGACTCGAATCCGGGTCGATCGACTCGACGATGGACAACTGGCTTCTCCTTTCGGCGTCCTACCAGCAGATCAATCAGGACTTCAAGGCGATCGAGGTGCTCGAGGAGGCCGCCAAGCGTTTCCCGACCAACGGTGAGCTCGAATTCAAGATCGGCCAGCTCTACCAGGGGGTGGACAACAACCAGAAGGCCTTCGAGCACTACAAGGCCGCGGTGGAAAAGGGGCACCTCCTCAAGGCCCAGCCCGTCTACGTCTTCCTGGCCTATGTGGCCTACGAGCTCGGCTATCTCGACGACGCAAAGCTCGCCATCGAAAAGGCCGTCAAGATGACGCCCGACGACAAGCAGGTGCTGGGCCTGGAGGGCGCGATCGACGAGGGTATCAAGGAAAGGGACGCCAAGAAGGCTCCCGCCCCCGCCCCGACAGCCGACGACAAGCTCTAACCCTTTCCGGCATAAACATGAAGAAAACCAAAATCTATTTAATAGTCCCGCTCATCGTACTCGGCATCTTCTACGGCTATTACTGGAATTTCAGCTCCCAGTATGAGGCCAAGCAGGCCCTGGTGCTCCAGGCCGAGAAGGAGCGCAGGCTAGAGAAGCTCAAGGCCGAGGCCCTTGCTCGCGAGGCCGCGATCAAGGACGCCATCGACGCGCAGAAGGTGCGCAAGGCCGAGCGCCTGGCCCGCGAGGAGAAGGACCGCCAGCAGAAGGAGGCGCGAGAGAACGCCCGCCTTGAGGAGGAAAAGGCCGACAAGGATGCGCAGGCGCTCCAACGGCAGGCCGAGAGGCTTGAAAAGGACGTCGCCCAGGCCAAGGAGGAGATCGCCAAGATCGAGACCGAGCAGAAGCGCTCCACCGAGGAACTCGCCTTCCTGAAAAACTACACCGCCGTTGCGGTGGCCAACCAGGCCAAGCTCTCCGACGTCATGTCGAAGATCGCCGCCGCCGATGCCGCCGCCGCAAAGAACGCCGCCCTCGCCGCAGCCGCGGCGATGGCGAAGCACTAAACCTCTTCAAAAAGGCACCCACACATGAAAAAATGGCTCTACGTGCTCTTTCCCACAGCGCTGCTGGGGATCTTCCTTTTCTATTACTTCGCCAGCAGGGCTGAAACCCTCGCCCGCGAGACGGCCCACCGGGAGCAGGTCGCCCGCGAGACGGCCGAGGCCAACCAGAAGAAGGCGATCGCCGAGGCCAAGGCCCGCGAGGACGCCGAGAAGCGCAACGCCGAGCGTACGGCCGAAGAGGCAAAGACGGCCAAGGAGAAGGAAGACAAGTACAATGCCGAGATGGCCCGGATCAAGGCCGACACGGACAAGGCGAACGCAAGCGCCGCGGGCTACTCCAAGCAGGTCTCAGAGCTCACGATCGAGCTCGAAAACCTCCACCGCCAGAAGGATAGCCTCACCCGCGACGCCTTCGAACTCGCCAAGAAGATCGAGCTGGCCGAGGTCGCCCGGCAGAATGCGGAGATGGAAATCCAGCGCTATACCGAGATGTTGGCCAATCGCGCGGACCAGAGCGTATTGACGAAGATGCCTCCCCCGCCCCCGCCGAAGGACAATAGCTGAGACCGGTTTTCCGGCCCCTTTAAAGGCCCGCGTCCGCATGGCGGACGCGGGCTTTTTGTTGCCCTGATCTCCCCCGGGGCCGGATCCTCCCCGGCAAGGGAGAATGGCCCCTTTCAAGGGGCCGTCCCCGCACGCGCAAAGGATCCCCTACCGGGGCATCCCCGCAGGGCCGGCAGGCGCCACCCGGGGCCGCGCCTTGAAGACGACGAAGTAGTCGTTCGAATCTATCCGGACATAACGGCCTTCGAGGTCGCGCAGGAAGCCCCGGTAGGATTCCTCGGGGATCATGCGGAAGCTCGGGACGGACCAGCCGAAGTCCCAATACTGGTTCTTGACGAATAGGACGACGACCTCCGGCGAGCCGGAGGCCACAGCGTCCCGGAGCTCCCTAAAGGGAAGGATGTGCCGGGCCCGCGACGTAACCGGGTCCATTTCGCCGGTGACGCCGAACTTCCCCATTTCAAGGCGCGGAAAGAGGCGCCGGCCGGCGGCGAGGGGGATTTCGGGCATGCTGGTGAGGACCGTGTCCGTCTCCCGGGTCGCGCTCCTCACGACCCGGGCTGTCCGATCGATCGCGTCAAGATAGCCGGGCATCAGCCAATTGTAGCCGTAGGCGAGGCCGTATCCGACGAGGAGGGCCCCTGCGCCGATCGGCAGAAAGGCCGCCATCCGGGCCCGGAGGCCGTCCCCGAGGGAAGCAAGCGGCGCCTGCGTTCGCGAAAGGAGAAGCCCGAAGCCAGTGAGGACGACCGGCATGGAGGGTGTCGCGTATTCGGCATAGACCCCGGACAGGAGGACCGGCAGGACCCACCCGACCGCGCCGGCGGCCAGAATCCATCCGCCGGCCTGAAAGGCGGTGTTCGCCGGGGATGCGCCGCCTGCGCCCTGCCTCAGGGCCCTGAACAGGGCGCGGCCCACGAGGGCGATCCCGGCAAGGCCGAATGCGGCCGGGGCGGGCGCCACGCGGCACGACTCGACGAGGAGCCCGATCCGGCTCGGGCGCGACAGCTCGCTCACCATGTTCAGGTGGTGGTAGGTCCAGGTCCAGTAGACGGCGTTGCGCGGATCGAGGGCGTAGAACGGACCGATCAGGGCAAGCGAGAAAAGGACGGGGATTGCGAGGAGGAGCGCCTTCGATATTCGGCCGCGGTCGAGGACCGCGAAACCCGCCCAGAGCAGCACCGCCGAGGGCGCCGCAGTGAGGCGGCAGCCGACCGAGAGGACGCAGAGGGCCGAGAGGGCGCAGAGCAGCAGGTACGGGCGGAGTCGCCCCTCGGGGGCGCGGGCCCAGGGGGTCTGGCGGAGGTAGACGCAGGCCGACGCTCCAATCATCAGCAGTCCGACGATCCCGTAGGTCTTTCCGCTCGTGCTCAGGAAGACGAGCGGCTTGCAGAGGCACCAGGAGAGAACCAGGAGCACCCGCCAGGCCGTCGGCACCGAGGCGCTGGACCAGAGGAGGGCCGCCAGAGCGACGGCAAGCGTGCCCCATGCCACGTTGAGCCAGCGCTCCTGCCTCACCCCGTAGCCGACCGCCGAGAAAACGGCCCCCTGGATGTACGGCAGGAGGGGGGTCTGGGTGTACGCGAAATCGCGGTACGGCACGCGGCCGTGCATGACCGCGTAGGAGGCGTAGGCATAGAATCCCTCGTCCGCGTTCGGTTCCCCGCGCTCCGCGTAGAGGGCGCCGCAGGCAAAGTAGGCGCAGGCGGACAGGAGGGCCGCCGTGAGGAGCGCGGGAATCGCGAACGGGCGTGTCGATCACGCGTTCCCCCCGCCAGGCCGCCCCGCCGCGCCGCGCACGATGGAGCCGCCTTGGTGATTCAACCGCATGGAGCTTGTGGCAATTGGGGTGTGCGTGGTTTCCGGCGCAAGGCACTCAAACCGGCGGATTACCGGGAGGCAAGGAGTCCCGCTCCGGCCGGGAGCCCTCTTTTCCCCATCCGGGGAGGAACCCTCCGGGCCCCGCCGCGGCCGGCCACTCCACCCAGCACGCCGGCTCGGGAGACGTTATATACAAAACTAATCGCGCCTATACGAATCCCCCGCATTCGAGGATCCGCCACGGGGGGCCGAGTCAAATTCGGAGGAGAAATCCCCGAAGGAGACCAGGCCCCATTGATTATAGGCTTCCTATAGCTCCCTCCGGGAGCCATTAATTTTTCGCAGACTATATACAGCCGCTGCACGGCACCCGTGGACCCATGATTCCCGCGCGCCGGGATGCCTGAGGCCCCTTTTCGCAGACGAGATCAATCAATCCCAAAATGGACGCACCCTCCCAAGGAATCGTTTCGTCAATCATCAGCCGCTGCTCAAGGGCCGCCGACATCGGCGATGGGCACCTGAGCGGGGGCAAGCGCTGGACGCTCTGGGCGTGCGCCCTCCTGGCCGGGCTGTTTCTCTGGATCGGCCTCTTCGTCCCGGTTCATGAGCTCGCGCATGCCTTGGTGGCCCGCGCATTCGGACTGCCCGTGATCGCCGTCCATCTGCCGAGGATGCTCGGGATTCATCCGTTCAGCGCGTTTGGGATCCGGTGGGCGCCGGCCGCAAAGGGCGACCCCTGCATCGTCATCGACTGGGGATCGTCGGGATCGGGTCCCCATTCTTTTCCGGCCATCCTGACGTACCTGGCGGGTCCGCTTTCCCTTCTCGTTCTGGGGTTCCTTTTCTTTTCGGCATTCCGGGACCGCCGGACGGGGCTGCCCTTTTTGGTGGCCCTGTGCTTGGTCCTGGGTCTCGGGCTCATGGGCTCGGCGGCCTGGGACCTCTATCCGCGAGCCCCCGTGGGGGAGACCGCATCCAGCGACGGCTACAAGATCGTCGAGGCCGCGAAATACCAGGTTCGCCGGCTTGAGGCGGAATTCTGAGGTTCGGGGAACGGCGCCCGGCTCTCGGGCACTACGCCGGCCCCCTTGGAAGGGAGCGACCCTCCTGCACCGAGGCTCTCCGAACGCGCGGTTCATAGGTCGCAATTTGCCAGCACACGCGGTCGGCGACTGCGGACCGTCAGCGATCACGTCGGAGCGTGGCTTGGCTTGGTAGAGCGCTACCTTCGGGACGTAGAGGATGGTTATTAACCATCAATGTCTTACAATAGTGACTGTGAAATTGCTCATTTTGAGGTGTGAAATTCGAGGCAGATTGTTTCTGGACTCTTGACGACCCAAGATGTAATACATAGTTTTACCACATGCTCAAAACCATTTCAAAGGTAGGAAACTCCCAAGGGATCATCTTCGATGCGGCTCTGATGGAACTTGCGCACCTAAGGACCGGTGATGAGGTCAATTTGGAGGTACACGCAGGTGGAACGATCACCATAACGCCTCTGCGAAAGGAGCCCTCTGCGGAAGATATCTCGGGGACCATCAAGAAAACCATGAAGGACTACGCCCGCACGATGCGGCGTCTTGCGTGAGCACGAAGTTGGGCGGCCAAATCTATCATCTCAAGGTCGCAGACGTTCTTGAAATTCACTCAGAAGCCATAAGCCTGTTCGGTGGTTCTGAAGGAATCCGGGAGATGGCCTTACTTGAGTCGGCCGTCGCGGCTCCACAAGCCAGCTTCGGAGGTGAGTCCGTTTACACCGACATAGTCGAAGTGGCAGCTGCATACCTTTTCTTCCTCTGCTCCAACCGTCCATTTGTTGACGGTAACAAGCGGGCAGCATTGGGTGCCTGCATCGTTTTCCTGCGTCTAAACGGAATTGAACCGCAATCTGACAACCAGGGATGGGAAGACTTAACGCTCGAGGTCGCATCCTCAAAATTGGACCGCGAAGAGGCGACACAACGCTTGAGGTCGCTCGTCAACGCCCAATCTGCATGAGTCGTTCGGTGCAAATGAACGATCAACGTTCTGTTGCTGATCGCGACCATAAGGCACCCAGCACGTCGGTTAAGCCTGCTCCCGACATCATGTCGCTATTGGGATCCGCACACACATCGCAGCCCCGAGATCCGAATGAAAAGAGCATAGCTCGGATGAGCAGGGCTAAGAGCAATACGAAGGGCCCTTCGCCTTCGTTGGCCGGCCAAAGGCCCACAGTCTAACCCGGGACGGAGTTCCCTTTCGCGAAGTTCCATACCTGGGGAACTCGAAATTCGTGCTCCTCATTGCGCCCAAGCTTCGTGCGCTAAACTGAGACTTGACCCCAAAGTGCTTTTCTTCTTGCGACAGACCCCCGCACCCAACCTACGCATCTCTCACGCGAGCAAGTCGGGGCGTAGCTTAGCCTGGTAGAGCGCTACGTTCGGGACGTACGGAATGGTTGTTAGCCATCAGCGTCTTACAATAGTGACTGTGAAATCACGCGATTCTAACGGTGACATTGCTCCCGCCTCGACCTCGCCTAACTCCCTGCGAGCAGTCGCGCCTCATGGCACTTGACGCACTCTATTCCGTCTTTTTAATGACACTATGAAGACACTCACGATCACCGACGCCCGCCAAAATCTTGGTCACTGGCTGAAGCTAGCGGCAAATGGAGAGGAGGTGGGTGTCATCGTCGGGTCAGATATTATCGCCCTGCGCAAGGTGAATATCCAGGCGACTGACTATGCCTACCAGGAATATGGATTGTCTCCGCTTCAGGTCCAGGAGGCTGAAGAACGCATCGACTCAAAAGTTAAGGCCGAACGGCGAGCCAAGACAGTTCGGGAATTTAAAGGAGACTGGCGCGAGTTGCGCGGATGAATCTGGAGACAGCCAGGTCTTTTCAGCGATCGCTGAGTCGCCGGTCAGATGAGGAACTTCAGCAGGTTGCCGCCGCCATGCGAGAGGCGGCCGCATCCTTTGGTCAACCCCATGTCCACTCTGGTGTCGATATTCGGCGCCTCGGAAGAAACTTGTTTGAGTGTCGGGTCGGGCTAGACCTGCGCCTACTTTTTAAGGCCGGACCGGGGACTCTAACCTTTGTATTTTCCGGCAACCATGACGACATCCAGACTTACCTCAGAAAATAGCCGACGAATGCTAGCGGCTCGAAAGTTTAGTTCACGAGTTTCGTGAGATCGGATCCCCACCAGCCTGCCTCGGAAGGCCCAATTGCGTCTCTGCCCCGCCTTTTCTGCTTGGGGCACACACCTCGGCCGGAGACTCCAGACCTTCAGCGAGCAAGTCGGGGCGTAGCTTAGCCTGGTAGAGCGCTACGTTCGGGACGTAGAGATCCTTTTCTGATGGTAAACGACTTAGGTAACATTTCACGGTTCTCTATTTTTGCTTTGTGAAATCCGGCTAAGCATGAAGATCCATACTTCGGCCTCGTCGTTTTCTGTTGATTTTGTTTTATAGGATATACACCGTATATCCATGAAAACACTAGCCAAATCCCGTAAAACGAAACGTGTTTCACCTACGCTTGCCTCTGGGGTCGCGCCGATGGGCAAGGTGTTCAAGTCGGGCAACTCGGCTGCACTGCGCCTCCCCGCTGGACTCGGCGTCTCTATCGGAAAATCCTTCGTCCTGACTTCCACGCCGTCCGGCTTTGTGGCCACCGACCCGGGTGACCTGGCTAGGCGTCGCAAGGAGCTCGCTGCCCTCTACGGGTCAGCCCCTGATTTTCCCCTCCGCGAGTCGTGATCATACTAAGCCATGATCTACCTGCCCGACACGAACGCCTTTTCTCGATTCTTTCGCGGGACCAAGGAAAACGAGTCTCTTCGCGATCGAATCATCGCGCAGCTTCCGTTTTGCCGAATTTCTTCAATTGTTCTCAGTGAACTTGAATACGGAGCCTCGAAATCCGGTGTACCAATTCATCGCGAACGCGTCGCTCGGCTTCGCTCAATGATTCCTGATGTCGCCGCTTTTGATGCCGACTCGGCAGCCTATGCCGGCAACGTCAGGGCCTATCTTGCGAATCTTAAACCGAATGCTCAACCCATCGGCCACTATGATGCGCTGCTCGCCGGGCAAGCCCTCGCTCTTGGAGCCTGCGTTGTGACTGATAATATGGGTGAATTTCGCCGAGTGCCGGGACTCATTGTTGAAAATTGGTAGCGGCGAGGCCACGTGCCTGCCTCCATTTCTCGGCAATGCCTTCGATCCTGACCGTGCGGTTGCCTTTTCTGCTTGCGGCGCACACCGCGGCCGGAGACTCTAGCCCTTCAGCGAGCAAGTCGGGGCGTAGCTTAGCCTGGTAGAGCGCTACGTTCGGGACGTAGAGGTCGTCAGTTCGAATCTGACCGCCCCGACCATTTCGCGATTCTGTGTCTTCCGGCGGCACGGCGCCTAAGCATCCCGGGAATGGGTAACCATCAGGCCGACTCGCATTTCTGCAATACTGCGATGGATTGCCCGAATTCCACGACCCCCTCTGCTCGCCTTCCGTCGGTGTAGTCAAACGGTTCAGTCAGATTGATCCACGGGGTCGGTCCGTCAAAAATCGCTTCCACTTTCAATCCAAGAACGGTGGCCCAGCGTCGAATGGCTCCCTTTGAAATGAATTTGTTGATGACGCGATGAGGATCTCTATCCGACAGGGTCGCCTCGAATATTGGCCAATGGGATTCACATTCGAAGTCCAGAAAGGAGAAGACGATCCTGCCTCCCGGCTTGGATACCCGCTTTGCTTCAGCGAGGAACCGGTAGATATCCTCGTCGAGCAGATGCGTGAAGATTGAGAAAAACGACACGAAGTCCGCAATCGAATCCTCGGCGGGTATCGTAGCCTCATGGTTCGGAATGAACCGCCAGTCGGGACGGCCGCATTTCTCCGACGCGTAATGCAGCGCATCCTCAAGGATATCGGTCCCAATGAATCTTCCCGTGAGGTACGCTCTCAGTTTGAACGGAAGCCGACCGCTGCCGCAGCCGACATCGATCAACGTATCAGCCCGCTTCAAACCGAGCGTGATCAGCGTACTGCTCTCAAGGATTCCTATCTCGCCATACTGTCCGCCCACGATTCGCTCCATGGCGCCGTCGCGGCCGTAGGTCTCAACCAGCCGGGCAAGCAGCGTTTTATAGGACTCTACGTAGTCGGGAACCTGCACAAGAGGTCGACGGTATTCCCCGGGCCATCATAGGCAATTCGATAAGGGGTTCGTCGGCGAGACTCATTGGCAGAGGCCATGTGGGCGGCGGTCGGCAAGGAATTCGGCCGCTGTTCGCGGAGGACGGATCCGCGAAAAAGGGGCCGGTCGGTTCGAATCTGGCCGCCCCGTGGGTCGCTGGAGCGCCGCGGCGCAAACCGGTTCAACTGAATATTTTGACGGCGCGAATCCGGGGGTCAGGATGACCCCCGATGCTTGCTACCCGAGCCCTTGCGACGCTGGCCACCTACACCCCTCCCCCTCCCGACCGGACGGACATGCTGAAGGAGGCCCTGGCGGCCGGCGGGGTTGTCGCGGTCGTTTTTATTGCCGTCGCCCTGGCCCTTGCGGTCATTTCCCGAAGGCGCCGGCCCGCGGAGGGCCGTGCGTCCGGCCATTCGGCCCCGGAGGGGTCCGCGACCGGGCACCCCTAACGGAGCAAGAGAGAGCCGCGGAGGATTCCCGCGTGGAGAAGGAACTCCATGCCCGCGCGCTCGACCGAAAGATAACGCTCGGACGCGAGGTGGATGACGGGATCCTCGAGTCGCTCACTTCGGTCGCCGCAACCCTGGAATCAAAGCGCGTGATGATCTACACCGATCCCCACGGCTATGAACAGCTGGTGGGCCAGGGGGTCGCCTCGCTCAACCGCGCCATCCGCAACCTCCGGGCGTGCATCGTGGGTCCGGAATCGAAGGTCGTGCGCACCGCCGAGTTTGCGGGCGCCCTGGAGCGCCGGCTGGCCGACCTGAAGGCCGGAGCACGGGGCCCAGTTCGACCTGCTGATCGACGAGGACGCGGTCGCTGTCCTGGGCGCAGGGCACCTCGATGGGCTGCTGGAGATCGCCCGCGAGGCCGTAGGCAACGCGCTTCTCCACGGGAAGTCGAAGATCGTGTCCCTCAGGCTTCGCAGGGACGGCAATTCGGTGACGTTCCTCGTCCAGGACAACGGCCGGGGCTTCTCCCAGGAACTCCTGGGGGGCCAGGGAACGGGTTTGGCGCGCATGCGCGCCGTCGCGGAGGGCATCGGCGGAAAGCTCGATGTGGCGACGCGGATCGGCAACGGCACCCGGGTCATGACGACGGTGCCGATTCCGAGGCCGGTCCCGGACGGGGGCGCCCGCTAATGGACCTCGTAGACCTCCACAAGCGCGACGCCGGTGTCCCCGCTCGCCCCTGAAACCTGGGCCGTGTAGGCGCCCGGCGGCAGGGTGACGAGAATCGCGGAATCATTGCTCGACGCGCTGCTCCAGCTGAAGGCTCCGACCGCGGAGGCCGCGCTCGCAATCTGGGGATTGCCGCCCCAGCCATTGTTCGTGGCGAGGAGCGTGCCCGATCCCGTGTAAAGCTGAAGCTTGGGATCGGAGAGGGTCCCCGTCACCCCAAAGGGCACCAGCGCGGGGCCCGAGGCGCGCACGAGGACCGTTTCCGAGGTCGATCCGCCGATCACGAAACCGGCGATCAGGATGTTGCCCCCCGTGCCGACCTGGACCCGCGCCGAAAGATTTACGAGGCGAGGCGTCGCCACGGTGTAGCTGCCTGCCGGCGTCGCATCATAGACCTCGGCCAGCGAGACGCCCGTGTCGCCGCTCGCGCCTGAAATCTGAGCCGTATACGGACCGGCGGACTGCGAGGTGAGGAGCGCCGCATCGTTGCTGGTCGGGCTGGTCCACGCGAATGCTCCGACGGCAGCCGCCGTGCTCGCGATCGATGCCGAGCCGCCCCACCCGCTGTTGGTCGCAAGGAGCGCGCCGGCCCCGGTGTAGAGCTGCAGTTTCGGGTCGGGAAGCGTCCCCCCCACCCCGAAGGGAACCAGGGCGGGGCCCGACGCCCTGACGAGAAGCGGCTCCTGGCCGGACGTGCCGGATCCGCCGACCGCAAAGCCTGCGATCAACAGGTTGGCCCCCGTTCCGACCCCGGCCCTGCAGGAGAGGTTGACCAGGCGGCCCGGGTCCGAAGTGCCGACCACCGTAAGCGTCGCCGGGTTGCTCGTCACGGAACCGGTCGAATTGGTCGCCGTGCAGGTGTAGGTCCCCTCATTCGCCGCCGTGGAGCCGCTGATGACCAGGGTGGAACTGGTCGCCGATGGGATCGCCGTTCCATTATCATACCACTGGTAGGTCGGGACCGGAGCACCGGAGGCCGCAAAGGAGAACACGGCGGTGCTCCCCGAGGCCACCGTCTGGGACGTGGGCTGGCTCGTGGCGGCCGGGGCGCTCGTGGGAACCGAAAGCGAGATCACCGTCGCGGAATAGGGCCCGAAGGACGCCGTGAAGCTGGTGCCGACGTTCGTGAGGGTGGAGACGGCCAGGTCCGGGGAGGATGCCGCGCCCGCGATCGGCGTCGGCGTCGGTGTCGGCGTCGGCGAAACCGAGGACGTGATGTTGAAATTGTCGAAGTAGACCGTGAGGGGTCCGGGCGCGTTGATATTGATCCCGACCTGGAACCAGTTCCCGCTGCCGAGCGACGCCAGGATGCCCGCGCGCTGGGTGGCGGTGACGGGGAAGGTTGCCGTGTTTTCCTGGTTCGCGTTCAGCGTCACGGTCCCCAGGAGCTGGTAGGCGATGTTGATTCCGTTGATGTAGATGCTCGCCTGCACCGTCCCGCCCCCGGGGATTGCCGGATAGATGTCGACCGACACCGAGGAGGCCGTGCTCATCGCCGACCCGATCGCGGCCGTCGAATTCTGAATGACCGCGCTGTTCCCGGGGTCGGCGGCGGTCGTCGTGCAGGCCAGGCTATAGGAGCCGTTCGTCACGCCGGTCACCGTGCTGAAGCCGATGCTGCTGTAGAGGAAGGGGGCGTCCAGGCCGTAGTTGCTGGAGGCGACATCGGGCCCGGACTGGTTCACCCAGCCGTCCAGCGAGTTCTCCCATGAGTAGCCGGACGCGGGGGCGGTCGCCGTCTGGGCGTTCTCCTCGGAGTATTCGTCCTGCGGGATGCCGTAGGAGTAGACCGTGGCGGTCGCCTGCGGCGTGTAGCCCTTCACGGTGATGTTGGCCGAGTTGGTCGCGTTGGGGCTCTTGTTGATGACGAGGAGGCTGAGCGAGCCGTCGGTCCGCTCGGTGGCGTAGGCGGACAGGAGATTGCTGTCGCTTGTCGCCGTGATGACGGTGTCCCCTCCCCGCGCGAAATGCTGGAGGAGCCGGAACGCGTAGTAGATGGGGTATTTGTCGTGCGCGATGAGGTCGATCGTTCCCGCGCCGCCGCTCTCGACCCCGTAGTCGCCGTAGAGCCTCCACCCGTAGAGGGAGGAGCTTTCGTTCGTGCCCGACGTCCCGGGGCCATTGTGGAGGTCCCACCAGATCATCCCGTTGAACTCGGTCTGCATCAGGTTCGCGACGCTGTCGGCATAGTAGAGCGCGTTCACGAGGCTCACCGACTGCTTGCCGGGGCTCGTGCTCACCGAGTTGTTCTCGGTGCAGACGAGCTCGATCGGCGTCCCGGAGGAGCCCAGATAGTCCGTCAGCTGCGTGCGGAGGTCGGCGGCCGCGCCGCGCCATGTGTTGTTGCCGACGGTGGAGGCCACCTCGGACTGGAGGAGCGTCGCGTCATTCTCACCGCCCTCGTTCTGCTCGTAGTTGTGGTAGATCAGGAAATCGGGATAGACGCCCTGGCTCTTCAGGGTCGTGAGCATCACGGGCGTCCAGCCGTTGTGGGAGACCTTCGTCACCGGGTTCGTGGCCGGGTGGTTCGAGTTGTTCACGTAGCTGTCCTCGCCCGGAACCGCGACCATGCCGATCTTGATCGTCGGGTCCACGGCTTTCATGGCCTGGATGTACTGCACGGCCCGCATCGCGTAGGTATAGGGGTCGTGCGCCACCGCCTGGGCGTCGTCCTCCCAGGTCCCATAGCACTCGTTGCCTATCTCCCAGTACTTGAAACCATAGCGCTTGGTCACGTTGGTATACTGGACCCAGCTGGCGGCCATCTGGGGCGTTCCGGTCCCGTAATTCGCGGTGATCACGGCCTGGGCGTTGATCGCCAGGGCCTGCGCTGCGAACTGGTCCGTATTCACGCTCCATGTGGTCGTACCCTCGGTGTTCTGGTTCAGCTGCCAAACATAGTCGTCGGCGGCCGATCCGCCGGGATAGCGCAGGAAGCGCGCGTCCATGCCCTGGAGGGTCGCGAGCGTCTGCGAGTCCGAGTACACGCCGTCCCAAATGGCCGTGTTCACACCGAACATCCGGTCATCGACGACGCGGATGGGCTTGGTCGCATCGACGCTGATGGTGGACTGGGCCCGTCCCATTGGCGCCAGTGCCAAAAGGACGAGGACAGACACAGGAATTAATTCGAAGCTTCTGGGATCTCACGGGTTGCATGCTTGGGGTTGATGGGGGGAGCGCGGACGCGGGCATTTTTGATGAGGCGGGTGCGCGGTCAATGCTCTTGCTCTTCGGCGGGCCGGCCATCCGGCCGTGCCCTATTATCCGCCATGGGGCGCACTAAGGCAAATGACGGTCTCGGTATAGGGGCCAAAGGAGGCTCCGAAGCCGGCCCCCGCAATGGAAAGCTCCGATTGCGCGATGTCGGGCGAGCCCGACCCCGTCCGCGACGCCGAATCCTGCGCGATCCCATAGGAGTAGACTTTGGCCCTGGGGCCCGGGACGAAACCCCCGACGTCGACCTTCGCCTCAAGGGTCTCGGTGGGGCTCTTGTTGATCACGAGGACCGCCAGCGATCCGTCGGCCCGCCTGACCGCATAGGCGGACAAGAGCGTGCTGTCGCTCGAGGCCGCGATGACCGTGTCGCCTCCGCGGGCGAAGAGCGACAGGAGCTTGGCCGTGTAGAACGTCGGGTAGCGGTCGTGGTCGGGCGATTCGATTCCATAGTCCCCATATTGCCTCCATCCGTAGAGGGAGGCGCTGTTGTTGTTCGTCGTCAGATGGCCGTTGTGGAAATCCCACCATACGAGCCCGTTGAATTCGGTCTGCATCACGTTGGCGATGCTGTCCGCCATGAAGAGCGCGTTGACGACGCTCACCGACTGCTTGCCCGGGTCGCTGTAGACCTGATTGTCCTCGGTCACGATGAGCTCCACCCCAGCCCCGGCCGCGCCCAGGTAGTCCGAAAGCAACTGGCGCAGCACGGCGGCATCCTTGGGCCAGGTGAGCGACGACTGAAGGAGCTTCGCATCGTCCTCCTTGCCCGGCGCCTGGTCATAGCGGTGGTAGATGAGAAAGTCGGGCGTGACGCCGAGGTCACGGAGCGTGGTCAGCACGACCGGGGTCCAGCCGTTGTGGGCCGCGCCCGTGCGCCGATTTGTCGCGGGATGGGACGTGTAGCCGTTTGAGTCGCCGTCCTCGCTCGCCTGGGCCACAACACCGATCTTGATCGAGGGATCGGCCGCCTTCATCGCCTTGAAGTAGGCGGCCGTGCGGACGGCATACGTGTACGCATCGTGCGGCACGGCCTGCTTGTCGGCCTCCCAGGACCCGTAGCATTCGTTGCCGATCTCCCAGTACTTGAATCCGTAGATCTGCTCGACATTGGAATACCTGACCCAGTCCGCGGCCTCCTCGGGCGTGCCCGTGCCGTAGTTCACGGTGATCACGGCCTGCGAGCCCAGGCCGAGCGCGACGTCAGCAAAGCTGTCGAAATCGGTGGCGAAGGGCGTGTTTCCCGCGTCGTCGGTGTTGGTCTGCCAGTGATAGACGTCGGAGGTCGAGCCCCCGGGAAACCGGAGGAAGGGCGTGTGCAGCTCTTCAAGCGCCGCAACGGACTTCGCGTCGTGGAAATGCCAGTCCCAGACGGCGGTGTTCAGGCCGAACAGCCGGTCATCGACCGCCCGGACCGGATGGGAGGCGTCGACCGAGAGGGTCACCTCGGCGCGCGCGCCGGAGGCCGACGCCAGAATGAATGAAACGCCTAGGGCCTTGATGGGGAGCGGGATCACGCGGGATGGGGGTGAAGGGGGACCTGCACGGGGATTTTCGGACGCAAGGGGGCGCGCGGTCAACAGTCTGGCGGCCCCATCCGGACAAAATTTTATCTGGACCCAGGAATAAAGATGTGCCCCTGCGACTCCACTGCCCGATGAAGCTGCGCCTCACCCTCGCCCTCGTGGGCTCCGCCGCCGCGCTCGGGGCCGCTCCCGTCTCGTTTTCCGGCGGCCCATCGCGCGTCGCGCTCATCGAGCTCTACACGAGCGAGGGCTGCAGCAGCTGCCCGCCTGCGGACCGTTGGCTCGGCGCCCTCCGCGACGACCCCGGCCTCTGGAAGGAGTTCGTCCCGCTCGCGTTCCACGTGAACTACTGGGACTCGCTAGGATGGAAGGACCGTCTTTCATCCGGGAGGTTCACGGAGCGCGAATACGCCTACGCCTCGGCCTGGGGAAGCCGAACGGTCTACACGCCCTGCTTTGTGAGGAATGGTGCGGAGTGGAAGCCCTCCTGGGGCCTTCCGAGAAGTCAGGGAGGCGCGGCGGGACTCCTGCGGATCACGCTCGGCGATGACGGTGCCTGCGGCATCCTCTTCGAGCCGGCCACGGGCGCCCTCTCCGTTCCCTACGAGATTCACCTGGCGCTCCTCGGGGGCGGCATCGCCTCCCGCGTCACCGCCGGCGAGAACCGGGGAGAGACCCTGACGCATGAGTTTGTGGTCCTTGGATTGACGGAGGCCGCGCTCAAATCCGGCCCTGAGGGGTCCGGCGAACGGACGATCCTCATGCTCCCGCGGGTTGCGTCGGATTCCCGGAGGCGGGCCCTGGCGGCCTGGATCACGCGCCAGGGGGAGCTTGAGCCCCTCCAGGCCGCCGGCGGCTGGATTCCCTGAAGAGAAGGAATCGGTGCTTGCCCCGGTCAAAGAGGATCGGGGAACCTCTGGAGGGACGACGGGGCCATCATGCCCTCCTCTCCCGAACCATGACACGATTCGGCCCCTTTCCCCTTCTCACCCCCGTATTCTTGTGCGCCGCGCTGGGCCTATCGCCCGCACCGGCCTTCGGCGCCGACGCCCCCCGCTACCTCGATCCGTCGCTGCCCGTCGAGGCGAGGATCGACGACCTCCTGGGGCGCCTCACCCTGGAGGAGAAGATAGGCCTCGTGCATGCCAACGGGATCTTCCGCAGCGGTGGCGTCGCCCGCCTCGCGCTGCCCTACCTTTGGACCGACGATGGTCCCCAGGGAGTTCGCGAGGAGACCTTGCTTGGGTCGTTCGCCCCGGCCGGGCGGACCGACGATTTTGCCACCGCCCTGCCGCCCGGCAGCACCCTCGCCGCAACCTGGGATCCGGAGCTTGCCGAGGCCTGCGGGAAGGTGATCGGCGAGGAGGCCTGCTACCGGAAGAAAAACGTGCTTCTCGGACCGGGGGTCAACATCGTGCGGACGCCGCTTTGCGGGCGCAACTACGACTACTACGGCGAGGACCCCTGGCTCAGCGGCCGGCTTGCAGTCGCCTACGTTCGCGGAATCCAGGGCGAGGACACCGTGGCCTGCGTGAAGCATTTTGCCCTCAACAACCAGGAAAAGAACCGGGGCCGCGTCGACGTGGAGGTCGGCGAGCAGGCGCTGCGCGAGATCTACCTGCCCGCGTTCGAGGCGAGCGTTAAGGAAGGCGGGGCCCTCGCGGTCATGGCGGCCTACAACCGGTTCCGCGGCGAGTATTGCAGCGGGAACAGCGTTCTTCTCGACACGATCCTCAAGGGCGAGTGGGCCTTCAGGGGCGCCGTGATCTCGGACTGGGGCGCCACGCACGACACCCGCGAGGCGGTCACGAAGGGGCTGGATCTCGAGATGGGCTCGCGGGGAAAGTACGACGACTATTTCCTGGCAAAGGCGTTCCGGGACGGAATTCTCGCGGGGACCTATCCGATGGCGCTCCTCGACGACAAGGTGCGCCGTGACCTGCGGATGCTTTTTGCGAGCGGTGCGGTCGACGGGCGAAAACCCGGTTCGATCAATACGCCGGCCCATCTCGAGGTGGCCCGCCGGATCGCCGAGGGGGCCGTCGTGCTCCTGAAGAACAGCGGCGCGCTCCTGCCGATCGACCCCGCAAAGGTCAGGTCGATCGCGGTCATTGGCCAGAATGCCACCGGCCGGTTTGCCGCCGGCGGAAATTCCGCGGGGGTCAAGGCGTTCCGCGAGATCACGATCCTTGAGGGCCTTGTGGCGCGAGCGGGGGGGGCGATGAACATCACCTACTCCGAGGGATACCGCCAGCCCGTCGTCCGCCGCTCCGAGGAGCGCGACCTGGCCGGGGTGAGGAAGATGGAGCTGGTCGACGCCCCGCCGGCCGTCCAGAAGGAGCTTTCCGACCGCGCCGTGCAGGCGGCGAAGGCGGCCGACCTCGTCATCATGGTGGGGGGCCTCTGCCACCAGTCCCAGGCCGATGACGAGGGCGCCGACCGCGTCGACCTCGCGTTGCCCGGCCACCAGGCGGAATTGATAGGCCGGCTGCACGAGGCCAACCCGAACCTGGTGGTGGTGCTCGTGGACGGCTCGCCCGTCGCCATGGATCCCTGGATTGGCGAGGTGCCGTCGGTCGTGCAGGCCTGGTACGGGGGATCCGAGGCGGGAAGCGCGCTCGCCGCCGTGCTTTTCGGCGACGTCTCGCCGTCCGGAAAACTGCCCGTGACCTTTCCCCGTTCGCTCGAGCAGACCCCGGCCTTCCAAGGGGGCGCACGGGCCTATCCCGGAGTCGACGGCGTCGTCCACTACGACGAGGGCATCCTGGTTGGCTACCGCTGGTACGACACAAAGAAGATTGAGCCTCTGTTCCCGTTCGGGTTTGGGCTCAGCTACACAAGCTTCGGGTATTCGAAGCTGCGGGTGACCCCGACGGGCCCGGCATCAGCGCTCGTCGAATGCGACATCACCAACACGGGCTCCCGCGCGGGCGCCGAGGTGGTGCAACTCTATGTCCGGGACGGCCATTCGGGCGTCCAGAGGCCCGCGAAGGAGCTCAAGGGATTCGCAAAGGTGCTTCTCGCCCCCGGGGAGACAAAGACCGTCAGGATGACGCTTTCGCCGAGGTCGTTCGCCTATTATTCGGTGGAGAGCCATTCGTGGAGGATCGAGGCCGGCGACTTTGGGATTCAGGTCGGCAGCTCGTCCCGGGACCTCCGCCTCACGGGGAGCTTCCCCATCGCAACGGCATCAGCCGCAGAATGATATGGTGCCAGGGGCGGGGATCGAACCCGCGGCCAAAGGCTTATGAGTCCTCTGCTCTACCACTGAGCTACCCTGGCGATTCCTGAATCATCCAGAATGCTCAACGGCGGACGCGACCGGCAAGCAAAATTCGGTCAATCGCCTTTTAGCCCGCACGGGCTGCAGCCGCCGTTTGCGGGGCAAAAGGCGAATATCGCCATGGCGCTCCACAACAGCCGGGATGCGGTTGAGCAGGCACGCGAATGCCCCTAATCGTCGGCGTCCGCAAGGGCTGGAAATCACGGACTCGGTCGCGCCCACGCGGCGGGCAAGCCCATCTCGGAAGCGCCCGGAACTCTGACAACGCTGAATAAACCTGTGGGCAACGTCTCGATCGGCGCCCGGATCACTTGCCGACGATCCGCCGCACTTCCTCCAGAATGTGGGTCAAGGGCGCGGTCTTCTCGATGTAACACTCCACTTTCTTGGCAAGGTTTTCGCGCACAACCTTGGAGTCAAACAGCACGCCGGTGAGAAGCATCATGGGCGTGTCGGGCAGGCGCGATTTCAACCGCGCGACCATCTCAAGACCGTCGGAGTCCTCCAATTGCAGGTCGGTTATGACCAGGCACGGCTTATCCCTGGCGGCGATCTCTTCGGCCATGTCGGCGGAGGAGGCCGTGGTCACCCGGTAACCCGAGTTCCGCAGATAAGAGCCTAGCAGCTCAAGAATGACGGCTTCGTCGTCGACGATCAAAATATGCTTTTTCATGGGTCCTGGGCGTTTGCAGAGGTTGCTAAGTTCGATGTGTCGGGGCCGATTCCGGCGAGCCCGCAGACCCGAGCGGCAGCAGGATGATAATGCTGCCCACCACCTTATTCCCGTCCCGGAGAGGGAACAGGGTCATCAGCATTTGAATCCTGCCCCCGCGTTTGTCCTCAACGACGGCGGCCTGATCGCGGATCTCGTGCCCGTTGCTCATCGCCTGGGCGACCGGATCCAATATGGGAGCCGGGCCCGCAAAGGAGAGCTTGGCGAAGCTGGAGAAGGGCGTGTCCACAAGCTCGTACGATTCCCATCCCGTCATGCGGGTCACCGCCGAATTGATTCGGGTGATGTTCGACGCCTTTGTCAGCAGCAACACCAAGTCGTTTATAGAATTGATGATCAGCTGGTTGTAATGGAGCTGGTGCTCCAGGCCGACGTTGGCCCACCGGCGCTCGATATTCTCGGTCGTCAGAAGAGCGTTGGCCGAAGCCAGCTCCGAGGTGCGCTCCTGCACTTTGGCCTCCAGATCACGGTTCAAGGTCTCAAGCGCCGCCGAGGCCCGCAGGCGCGCCGCGATATCATCGCGGATCAACAAGCCCGCGCCCGCAAGCAGGGCGAGGTCCAGAATCACGCCGGTCCACACGGTCCAACGGGTCGTCTGCGCCTGGAGGAACGACGCCGTGTCCCGCTCGGTCAATAGCTCGAGCTCCTCGTTCTTCAGCTTGTCGAGGGCCCGCTCGATCTCGCTCATGGCGGGCTCGCCGGCGTCCTGTGCCAGCAGGGCGCGCACGGTGTTCGCATCGCCCGACTGCCTTCCCTCCAGCATCCGCCTGATGAAATCGGACCGCTGATTCACCCGTTCGGCGACGTGGGCGACCAGCTCCTTCTGCGCGGCCTCGTTGCGAGTCAGTGCCGAGATAATCTCCAGATGCTCGGCAACCTTGGAAAGGTCATTGATGCAGGACGCCCGGTCTCGGGGATCCGCCGTCACCATGAACGCGTGCGCCGCCCCGTCCCCGATGAACAGGTCCGACCGCAGCCCCTCGGTTTCAAGGATGACGGAATGGGTGTGGTTGACCCAGTCGCTGCCGGCGACCGCCCTGTTGATGTTCCCGATGGAGACGACCGCGACGGCCACAATGACGACGAGAATGATGGCAAAGAATGCCCAAACGCGTCTCATGGTTTTGTCCTTCATGATCAGATTGGGGTCATAGGCCTAATGCGGCTTTGCTGCAAGCACCCCGCCCGCGTCGGGGTCCGTGTCGGGCGGATCCGTCTTCACCACGGTCATCAGGATCGTGATCCCGGTATCCTTGTAGTGGTACGTGAACTCCGAAGCAAAGGTCCAATTTGAGTTAAATGAGTCGGCCACCAGGGTCGCGATTTCACGCAGCCTCCTGCCGGAGCGGGTCAGCTTGAAGAAGTACTTGCGGTTGTTGTAGTCCAGGTAGCTGCCGGTGTCGGTCACATAGCAGACCGCGTGGCCCATGTTCTTGCCCACCATCTCGACCCGGATCAGGTGGGGCGAATACCCGTCGCGACCGAGAACGTAGCCGGCCATGACCGCGTAATCGATGCAGTCGCCGGTGCGCGTCTCGAGGAAAACATCCGGATTCTGCACGTCGAACGGGTGGAGCGAGAAATCAAAATCCTCGAAGTAATCCGCGAACCGCTTGGGCGTCATCTTGGTGTCCTCGAGCAGGTCCGCGAGCGTGAACGCAATCGCCCGGGGCCCGGGCAAGAGCGAGAGGAGAAGGACTGTGGCCAGGGCAAGACGGCGTCGCGGCCCGCGATGGGGGGGGATTGCGCGCGCGATTGCCGGTGAGCCGGTCATGGCCTCTTGAAAACGTTGCTCCGCACGTCGCGTAAGGTGACGGTGCCGATAGCGAAGGCGATTCGAAAGCCCGATACCCTCCATACCACGACGCACGCTATTCTTGGCGACCGGGTTTTGCAACCGACCCTTGTGACGCCCGGATCCGTTTCCCGGAATCAATCCCGAGTGTCTATCGCGGCTTGGGCCTCGGCGCGAGCCCGCCGTCGAAGGCCGGGCGGGATCACGGATTCTTGCGAGGCATTCCCTGGGTCGCGGGCGGCCGCGGCCCGCGGGTGGAATGGCCACACGCCTCGGCGTTCCCGGCCCCGACCTGCGGCGAAGACGGGTGCGGGAGGGCGGAAAGCGGCTTCACGCCGGGAGCTTCCGCGTCGCCCATCGGCCTTCAAGGCCCAGGCACTCCGCGGCGGTCAGGACCCCGTCCGAACAGGTCGCCTTGGTCAGCGAGCTGGCCGCGGCGCACACGCCGAGCCGCAGGGCTTCCTGCATCGGCCAACCCAGGTGCTGCGCATAGAGGACGCCGCTGGCGAAGGCGTCGCCCGCACCCGCCACGCCGGCAATTGAGCCGGATGGGACCGCCAGGCTCGGCTGCCAGCGGCCTTCGCCGGACCTGTTGAGGGCGTAGGCCCCCTCGGGGAAGTGGAGGATCACCCATTCGCGGACGCCGGAGCGGAGCAGCGCACCGGCCGCCCGTTCAACGCCCGAAGCCTTCACGGCTCCAGCCTCGCGCAGCTCAATGCCCGTCAGCTTCTCGGCCTCCGTGTCATTGGCAAAGAAAAGGTCCACCTCCGGGAGCACCGGGCAGACAACGGAGCGGAACCGGTCGCTGTTCTCGCTGACGCAGTCGAGCGACGTCCGAAGGCCCGCCTCCCGCGCCCTCCGGAGCACCTCCGCCGCCCTCGGTTTGCCATCCGCAAAATCGTCCAGCCTGTCGAGGAGGAGGATGTAGCCGAGATGGAACATCTTGCAGCGGGTTGTGTTGAAGGCGAACTGCTCGGGCCCAAGGAGGGCGTTGGCCCCCCTTTGGTGGAAGAACGTCCGGCGGCCGGTCCCGCGAACCGTCATCACGTCCGTGTACGAGGTCGCCGCACCCGGGGTGCGCCTGAGCTGGGCCGTGTCGATCCCGTGCCGGCGGCAGTCCTCGAGGATCGTGTCGCCATCGGCGTCCTCGCCGACGAGCCCGACCGCCTCAAGCGGAAAGCCGGCCCCGAGCCTTTTCAGGTTCTTGAGGACATTGTAGGGCGCCCCGCCATTGCCCGAAAGCTCGCTCTGGATGTTGGCCAGGGAATCCTCGGGCGGCCACGCGTCGATGAACTTCACGCGGTCGACAATCCAGTTGCCGCCGGCGATGACACCCTCTCGAGGCTCGGAAGCGCCGGTCATTTTCTCAGGAGTTGAAACCTGATGGCCTCGTCCTCCTCGACCACGGGGAAGCGGCCGATGTCCGGATTGAGGAAGAAGTTGTCGTTCAGGTCGTCATTGGCGGTGCTGACCTCCCCGATCACGCACTCCCTGCTGGCCGACGCGAACGTGTGCCAGACGCCAGGAACCAGGGTGACCCGCTGGCCGGCCTCCAGGAAGAAGGGCCGGCCGGCCGGAATCCGGCTGAATGCGCCGTCGACCGGCAAGAGCGCCTCGCCCACGCCGACGCAGTCCTCGCGTTCGGGCCTTCCCGGCCAGACGCGAAGCGCCAGCGTGCCGGCCCGGCAGATGATGTCCTCCTTCTTTTTCTTGTGGGTGTGGCACGGGGTCGTCTGGCCCGCGCGGGCGTACATGAGCTTCTCGCAGTATTCCGGTTCGGCGGCGAGATTGACCAGCGTCAGGCCGAACCGGGGAAAATTCCCCAATCCGAAATCCGTGACGTCCCATTTGGGGTTGGGCGGAAGTGCCCAGCAGAACTTCTTGAAGCAGGCCGAGGCCCTGAGGCAGGCCTCGTTGATTTCGGATCTTTTCATGCAAGATTGACGACGCGCTGGTCGCGGTTGGACGCGAGCGCCGCCTCCCAGATCTCGTGGTTGAGCACCGCCTCATCGGGCGTGGCGCACCCGAATCGGTCGCCGAGCTGCCCCGCCCTCTCCGAAAGGAAGGACGCCCACATCTGCATCAGGAGGTCGGGGAACCCGGGCTCAAAGATTGCGCCCGTGATCGTCCTGAACGCGGTAGGAAAGCCGAGGTCCGTCTTCTCCCACCACTGCTCCGTCCCGCGGCGGTAGACCCAGAGCGTCTTCGGCTCCTTCGTCGAGTACCGCACCCCACGGTCGGTTCCAAGCACCTCGAAATACCAGGTGTTCGTCTCGGTCGGCGCCATTCGCTTCATCTCGAGGGTCATCGGGACCGTCTCGTCCCCTATCCTTGTCGTCGTGTGGAGCGTGGCGTTGTCCCAGGTGTCGCAGGCGGCATGGCCGCCCCTGCCGTCGGGCCTCGTGGAGTAGATCTTCTGCAGCTCGCCGTAGACGGTCAGCGGCCTCCATCCGAGGCGCAGCGGCAGGTGGGCCGCGTGCATCCCGAGGTCATTCATGACTCCCGGCTGTCCGCAGAATTTCGCCTGGCGCTTCCAGTTCACGGGCTTCTGCGGGTCGAGGTCGCTCGAGTGGAGAAATCCGCTTCGCACGGACAGGATCTTGCCAAATCCGCCCTCCTTCGCGATCCCGTAGGCCCGCTGGGCCCCGGGCAGGAACGGGAACTCGGAGGAGACCCTCACAAACCGTCCCAGCCGCCGGGCCTCGTCCCGGATCCGGCGCGCCGCCGGCAGATCGATCCCGAAGGGCTTCTCGGCCAGGAGGTCCTTGCCCGCCGCCAACACCGAAAGGTACATCTCCTCGTGCAGATGGTGGGGCACCGCCACGTAGACGACGTCGACGTCGGCCGCGATAAGCTGCCGAAAATCCGTCGTCAAGAGTTTGACCGAAGGGACGTTGCGAAACCAGTCAAGGAGCCTGGGCTGCAGATCGCACACGCCGGTCAGCTCGGCGCGGATCGGGAATCCGTCGAGGGCGAACCATCGTCCAAAGACGCTGGCGACCTCGCGGCCCATGAGCCCGCCGCCGATGATCCCAATGCGGACGGACGGGGATGCCGATGGCGCACTCATGGCGCGGGAGCCGCGACGAGCTTGAGCGCAGCCTCGGCGGAAGCGCCCCGGTGCACCACCGCCATCAGCGCGCGGGTGATCCCCGCCGGATCGGCGTGCTGAATGATGTTTCGGCCATACACGATGCCCGAGGCCCCCTGCGCCATGAGCGCCACGGTCCGGGACAGTATCTCGTGCTCCGGCGCCTTTCCTCCGCCCCGGACCAGGACCGGTATCCCCCCCGCGGTCTCGATGACCTTGTGGTAGACCCCGACGTCATCGGTCGGGTCCGCCTTGATGATGTCCGCCCCGAGTTCGACAGCCTGGCGGACGAGCGGGATGATCTTCTCCGGATCGCCGTCGACCATGTAGCCGCCCGCCTTGTCGTTCTTCTGGAAGACAAGCGGCTCAATCATGAGCGGAATGCCGTAATGGTCCGATTGAGGCTTCAGCCCGAGGATATTCTGGATGCACTGGTCCGCGAGGCCCGGCTCGCCCGGAACCCGCAGGAGGTTGACGACGATGCAGGCGGCGTCGAGGCGGACGGCCTGGAGCGCGGCGTCCTCGATCACCCGCGAAAAGAGGGCGCTCGGGAGCTGCCGGCCGTACACATTGGCGACGTCGGTCCGGAGCACGAGCGCGGGCTTGTGCTGTCCCGGGGCCGCTTGCAGGTGGCGGGCCTGTCCCACCGTCAGCTGGATGGCGTCCGGAGCCGCGGAGACGAGGAGCCTTATCGCGCGGGGCATGTCCTCGATCCCGGCGAGGAAGCTCCCCTCGTTGAAGAAGCCGTGGTCGACGGCCACGTCGAAGCAGCGGTGGGAGACGGGGTTGAACAGGCGGTTGAGTCGGGCGAGTTTCATCGGATCATTTTCTTGGGTTGTGGATCCGGACGCCGTGCCGCGCCAGAATCGCAAGATCGAGCGGATTCGGCCGGTGGTCGGTGATCACGTCGTCAAAGGCGCTCCATCCTGCGAAGCGGATGGCGGCCGATTGCCTCCATTTCGAGGCGTCGGCCACGAGGACCACGCGACGCGCACCGCGGATCGCCGCGCTCTTCACCCCGGCCTCCCCGAGCTCGGTCGTGCAGGGTCCCCTCTCGGGATCGATCCCGGAGGCCCCGATGAACGCGACGTCGAACCTCACGCTGCGCATCCACGCCAGGGCTCCGTGTCCGACCATGGCGAGGCTGACGGCGCGCACCTCTCCGCCGAGCGCGATGAGCCTGCATCCGGGGGCGGGCTCCTCGCTCAGGAGCGGAATCGAGTTGGTAAAGACCGTGATCCCCTCGCGGGAGAGAAGCTTGACGCCGACCCTGAAGGCGGTCGTGCCCGAGTCGACGTAGACGGAGTCCCCCTTGGCCACCATCGCGGCCGCAAGATCGGCGATCGCCCTCTTCGCGCCGGCCTCCTGGCGGTTCTTGCGCCCGTAGGGAATCTCGCCGCCCCCATGGTCGGCCGCCAGCGCGCCGCCATGGGTCCTCAGCGCCTTTCCGGCGTCCTCGAGGAAACTGAGATCCCTGCGTATCGTCGCAGGCGAGGCCCCGAGCGCGGCCTCCAATTCGGGCACCGACAGCCGTGCGCGCTCCTTCAAAAGCTCGACAATCCTGAGCTGGCGCTCTTGAGCGAACATGATCGTTTTAGATATTGCTCACAAACGCTCACCGCGTCGCCGAGGAATGCCAAGGACAAAAAAACGCACGGGGATCCGCCCAATCGGCCCGGCTCAGCGGGGCGGCTGGGCGTTCCACACCGCCATCGCGTCCCCGGACCCCTGGCTGCGCACGTCGTTGTCATTGAGGATGGACTCGGTCGCCGCGACCATCGCGGCCCGCGGGAAGACCACGTCCTCGCAGTAGCGGTCGCCGAATTCTATGACGACGAACTCGTCCTTCGAGTCGCGAAGGATCTGGACCACGTGGAGGAGGTTCTTCACCGCAATTCCATTCACGGCCTTGACGACGCAGAGCGACGGATCGCTGTAGCCTTCGGCCAGCTTGTGGGGGAAGAAGGGGGACGAGATCACGACCAGCTCCTCCCCTTGGAATGACGGCCGGTCGAGGCGGCGCTTGACGAGAGGGCTTCCGCGGTAGGCCAGGAGCGACTCCAGGCGCGGAATGGTGTCGACGGCGGAGAGCAGCTGCCGCGAGGCCGTCGAAAACACGACCGGCCCCAGGATGAAATAGGGGGGCGGCGCCGTTTCGAGGTCGCGGATGAGCATCGGGCGGTTGGCCACGGCGGGCACCTCCAGGGGCACCTCCACGCCGTCCCTCAGCACCCGGTAGGGAACCGTGCCGTTCTTTACGGCCCTCTGGACCATGTAGGTCGCGCCGATTCGCAGGGCTGCCGACACGGACCATTCCCTCGTCATCGACAGGCTCGCCGCCGACCTGGGTGACGACGTCCCAATCCCTGAAGGGAACGGCGTCGGGGGCGGGCTCAGCCTCCCCAACCAGCATCCCATGAACCGCCGGGTCCAGCTTCAGGAATGACCGCAGCGCCGGATTCGAGATATGCTGGAATCCCTGGGAGACCACGGGCTTGCCCGGGTATCCGCTCGGAGTGATGGAACCAAGGAATTCGTTCACCTCCTCGCAGGGGACAATGAAGCTCGACGTCGCCTCGCCATTCTTCAGGCAGCATGCGACCCCGAGGATCATGTTCTTGTAGACGACCGGTCCGCCGCTCAGGCCCTCGTTGGCGGACGGGTGCAGCCACAGGTGGAGGCCGGTGTAGCGGTGGCCGTAGGTCCCGTAGTCGATGCGGGCGACCGTCGCCGTCGAAATGGAGACGTTGGAGCCCTCGTCGGGGAATCCATAGACCGAGACGGAGTCCTTGATGTCGGGGAGCACGGCCGAGCTCGGAACGGTCGCCGGGTTGTCCATCGGCGACTTCTCGTCCAGCTTGAGCACGGCGAGGTCCAGGTCGGGCGCAACGGCCACCACGGAGGCCGAGATCTTGTCGCCCGACTCATTGGCCTGCACAAGGACCTGGTTGGCGTACAGGACCAGGTGGGCGCTGGTGATGACGCGGCTCCCCCCGAGCAGCCATCCCGAGCCGGACCTGGCACGGGGTTGCTGCCTCGTCCAGGGCCTGAAGAAATTCGGCGCGACGACGGTCGTGCTCACCTTGACGACAACGTTGGTGACCGGATCGTCCTGGGCGTTCGCCGGCACATAGGCCGCCTGCTTGGCCCGGTCCGGCTGGCGCGGGGCCGCCTGCGCCGCTCCGGGCTGCGCGGCGGCGGCCTCGCCGCCCTTCGAGACCGAGGCGACATCGCCGCGCGCCAAGACCTTCACATCCGCCCCCTGCTGAAGGACGATCTTCTGCGGGGTCTCGGCCAGCACCGTGCCCTCGAGGCGCGTGCCGTCGTTCAGAACGATCGTGTCCCCGAGGAGGCCGCGGGCCGCGCCAAGCAGAAGGCCTGCGGCCAGCACGATCCGTCTTGCCGGGATAAGCGGGTTCATTTCGACGCGGGTTTGGCCCTCCAGGCGGCCATTGCATCCTCCGAGCCCTGGTTGCGCACGCCGTTGTCCTCCAGGATCTTATCGGTCGACGCGACCATCTCCGCCCTCGGGAAAACGAGCCTTTCCGAATGCTTGTCGGCAAAGGTGACCTGGATGAACGGGTCCGTGGCGTCCCTGATGATCTCGACCAGGTGGAGCAGGTTCCTGACCCGAATTCCGTTCACCGAGGCCACGACCCGCATCGCAGGGTCCGCGTAGCCCTTGGAAAGGGGGCTCGGAAAGAAGGGCGACGGGACAAAGACGATGCCCTCCCCCTCGAAGGCCGGCCTGTCGGCCCTTCTCGTCATGAACGGACTGGCGCGGTAGACCAGGAGGTCATCCTCGGTCCGGGATGCGTCGAGCGCAGCGAGAAGCTGGCTCGTCGCCTGGGAGAACACGATCGGCCCGATGATGAAGTACGAGGGATAGGAGCCGTCGAGCTCCTGGAACAGCCCGTGGTAGTTGGCCGTCACCGGCATGTCGACCGCGAGCTCGCGACCGCCGCGCAGGATCCTGAGGGGGACCTTGCCGTCCTTCGCGATCTTCTGGATCATGTAGCCGAGGCCCACCCGCAGGTCGCCGTCGAGCTTGATCATCCCCTGGTCATCCACGGGCGCCCGGCCGATCGCGGTGATGAGGTCCCATTTCCTGAGCGGATAGGACGGATCGAGGACCTGGGGAGTTTGGATCACGATTCCGTGCACCGTGGCCGGTACCTTCAGGTACTTTCGCAGGGCCGGGTTCTCGAGGGTCTGAAGCTGGTTGAATTCCCCGGGCTTTCCCTTGTACCCGCCCTGCTCCACCCCCTTGAGGAAGAGGTTGATCTCCTCAGTCGGTATGATGTAGCCGATGTTCTGGGCGCCGTTCAGGAAGCTGAACGCAAGGCCGATGACCTTGTCGCCGACGAGGGCAGGTCCGCCGCTGTTGCCGTGGTTGATGGCGGCATCGATCTGGATCCGAAGGCCGGAGACGGGAAAGTTGTACGGTGCAAACTCAATCCGCGAGACGATGCCCTTTGTCACCGACAGGCTCGAGCCGCCCGTGGGGTATCCGTACACGACGACGGGGTCCTTGTTCCTCGGCAGCTGGTCGGCCCGGGACAGCGGGGGATGGGCGTCAAAGAATGTCTCGTCATCAAGCTTGAGCACCGCGAGGTCGATTCCGGGCGCCACCGACTCGACCGTGGCGGAGATCCGGTCGCCGGCGCCGTGCCCTTGGATCTGGAGCCTGTTCGAATAGAGCACCACATGGGCGTTGGTGAGGATCCTCTTGCCCTCGATCACCATGCCGGAGCCGCTGACCTCCTGGGGCGACTGCTTGGTCCACGGCCTCCTCAGGTCCGGGTAACGCACCGTGGCGAAAACCTGCACGACCGAATTTGAAATGGCGTCCGAAGGGACGCCGCTCCCGCCCGACGGGTCCGCGGAGGCCGGGGCCGGCTGCTGGCCGTTCAGCCCCAAGGGAAGCGCCGAAAGCGCGATGGCCGCTGCTCCAATACAGAAAAGGCGCGCAAAATAGTTACCGGGTTCCATCGCTTTCGCGCCCATGCGGATAGGCTGTGGCGCCGGCGAACGCAATAAATATAGGCGGGGACCGGGCGCCCGAGCCCCCGGCCCGCCTCCTACTTCTTTTGGCCGTTTTGTTCGGGACGGATCGGCAGCACGTTGGCCTGCGGGGCCGCCTCTTCCAGGTTCGGGGTCACGTCGGCGTCGACGCGGCCCGTCGTCCATTCGATTCCGCCGAGCAGCACCGACTGGAACAGCGCGCTGTTCCAGACATCGTCGCGGTGACCCATGTTCGTGTAGAACACGCGGCCCTTGCCGTACATCCGCGCCCAGGTCGACGGATAATTGGGCCGCGCATAGGGCGCCCCCTCCATCCCGGAGGTCTGCTGGACGAGAAGCACATGCATGTCCTTCGCGAAATTCTTGAGCGAGTACCACTCCTCCTTCATGGCGTTGTCGGCCGGAACCGCGCCCATTCCCGGGAACTTCGGGTCCGCCACGATCAGGTGCGAGACCTGCTGGCTGCCGTGGATGATGAACTCGCCGCCGAGCATCTTGATATAGGGATCGGCGTTGTCCCCGTCGTCGAGCCAGCGCTGCGCCTGCATTCCCGTGCCGCCCGGCGAGTGGAAGGTGTCCGAGGCGCAATGGGCCCCTATGAAACCCTTGCCCCCGGCGACCGCCTGAAGAAGCGCCTCCTTGCCCGCGGCAGTCATCGCCGGCTCCCCGTCGGTGCCGACCTTCGTGAGGTCGCCCGTCGTCACAAAGAAGTAGGCGTCAAACTGGGCCAGGTACGCCGGAGAGAAGAGGCTCCCGTCCTTTGAGAAAACGAAATCGATGTTGTTGCGCCTGCCGAGCTCCGCCAGCACCTGGAAGGCGAGACCCGGCACCTCGCTGCCGGGACTCGGCTTGTACGGCTTCGCGGGATCCTTGATCACGGAATGCTCGTAGTCCGAGGACTTCGAGAAGAAGAGCACCCGCTTTGCGGGAGCCGGCGCCTGGGGGGTTCCGTCGGCGAGGAGCAGGGTCCCGGGAATGACGAGAGCAAGGAGCAGGGAGGCGATGGGGGGTTTCATAGGCTCCCGGCAGCGTTGCCCCCAGGGGGCCCCGCGTCAACGTCGCCCGCGGGATGCCGGGGGCGGCGAAGCCCCTGCCCCCTTCAGTTCGCGATCTCCGGCAGTGACCAGAGCAGGTCGACCTGGAGCGTACCGGCGAACTGGGGATCGTTCATGTCCGTGTAGCGGGCGCCTGAATAGCGCGGCGCGGTCGCAAGGTTGTTCGGGTTGTAGTTCGCCCGGATATGGCAGCTCATGCAGTTGCAGTTGACCCCGACGTTGTTTTCCGACGGCTGCCCGCTCGGATCCTCCCCGGCTTCCGAGTCCGGGAGACTGGCCGGCCCGAAGCGGGCCTCGAGGTAGGGGTTGTAGGCGTAGATGGCCGCGCCGGAATTCTGGCCCCCGGTATTCGGCTGGCTCGGCGTCGTCATGTCGTAGCCTATCGCCATGGCGTAATTCCTCGCCGCGCCCGCGAGCTGCGCCGGCCTAAGGGCCGCGATCCCCTGGGAGCTCGGTGCCTGGGGGTCGTCGGGCGTGGGGCTCCACCAGAAGGTCTGCCAGGTCCATCGGGCGATCTCGCGGCCGGCCACGTGCATCGCGACCAGAACCGCGTAGTCTCCGGGCTGGACGTCCGAGCCCGGCTGGCCCTGGTTGAATTCCGCCGCCTCCAGGGCCGAAATCCTGTGGTTGATCATGCTGGATACCGGGTACGTCGTCTGGGCCGTGCGCGAACCCCCGTCGGTGGAGGCCTCCAGGTCCACCTGCCCGCTGCCGCTGCCGCCGCCCTGGATGTCGATCCATACAACCCCCGGCCATTGGTACGGCGCCCACGCCTGGGGCTTCGCCGGCGGGCCGGTCCAGGCGTTCAAGCGGTAGTACCGGCCGCCGACGAGCGTCTTCGCCGTAATGATCTGAAACGCAGCCTTGAGCGTGAGCGCCGTTTGCGGGAACACCGGCACCTGCTGGGCGCCTCCGTCCAGGAGGGCGTTCAGCGAGGCCGCGCTCAGGAGCCGCTGCGCCGCGACGTGGGCGGCCGCCGTTGGATCGAACTTCACGTACCCGAAAACGGTCTCCGAGCCCGAGGTCTGCGCCAGGAGCTCGCGGTCCCTCGGCTCGAGACCGTGCTCGAACTGCGCGAAGTTGCGCAGCGCGGCCCGGTGCCGCGGCGCGAGGAGCGCCGCGGCGACGGGGGCCGCCGCCTGGCCGTTGACGGTCGGCTGGGGGTCGATCTCCTGGGGCGTGTACCACGTCTCAAACACCCTAAGCGGATCTCCGTTGTCGATCTGGGACGTCTCGAGGGTCAGCGCCGTCCACAGGCCCCACCCGTGCAGGATCACATTGTTCGAGGCCGCCGCCGCCTCGGGCGAACCGCTCCCCATCGCGTGAACCCACGTGAGGATCGTCGCCTCGCTCTCGGGGAATTGAAACCCCGGAACCCTGGGATCGGGCAGTCCCACGGCCACTAGCGGCGCCGCTCCCGCAGGCAGGCCCTGCAGGAGCCACAAACCGCAGGCAAGGATGGCCTCACGGCACCTCATAGATCTCGACCAGGGCCACGCCGGTGTCGCCGCTCGCCCCGGAAACCTGCGCCGTGTACGCCCCCGGCGGGAGCGTCAGGAGGAGCGCCGAGTCGTTGCTCGTCGGGCTGCTCCACCCGAAGGCGCCCACCGAGGACGCCGTGCTCGAAACCTCCGTGGTGCCTCCCCACCCGTTGTTCGAGGCAAGCAGCGTGCTGCCGCTGAAGAGCTGAAGCTCCGGGTCGGGCAGCGTCCCCGCGACCCCGAAGGGCACGAGCGCGGGTCCCGAGGCCCTGACGAGCACGGTCCTGGCCGTCGATCCCCCGATCACGAAACCCGCGATCAGGATGTTGCCGCCCGTGCCCACCTGGACGCGCGCGGAGATGTTGACGAGGCGCGGGTCGGTGGGCGTATGGGTTCCCGCCGGCGTCGCGTCGTAAACCTCGACCAGCGCCACGCCCGTGTCGTTTGACTCGCCGGAGATCTGCGCCGTATACGACCCCGCGGCAGGCGACACGAGCAGCGCGGCGTCGTGGCTCGACGTGTTGGTCCAACTGAAGGCGCCCACCGCGGAGGCTGTCGAGGCGATCTGGGCATTCCCGGCCCAGCCGTCGTTCGTCGCGAGGACGTTCGAGCCCTGGTAGAGCTGCAGCTGCGGATCGGGGAGCGCGCCCGTGACTCCGAGGGGCGTGAGCGCCGGCCCCGAGCCTCGGATCAGGAGCGGCTCGTCGCCCGACGTGCCCTGGCCGCCGATTGCAAAGCCGGCGATCAGGATGTTGCCGCCGGTTCCGACCTGGGCCCGGGTGGAGATGTTTACGAGCCGGCCGACGTCGCTGGTCGAGGTGAGCGATAGCGTGGCCGCATTGCTCGTCGCCGATCCCCCGGAATTGGTGGCGACGCACGTGTAGCTTCCCACGGACGCAGCGGCGTTGCTGATCAGGAGTATCGGGTCCGTGGCCCCGGCGACGGGAGTCGAGCCGTTCCACATCCACTGGTACGAGGTCGCGTTTGTCGCACCGGCCTCAAAGGCGACCGTTCCCCCGGCCACGGTCACCGAGATCGGCTGGGTCGTGAAGACGGGCGCCGGCGACGAAGCGTTGCTCACCACGACCGTGAACGGGAACACCGAGGAGATCCCGGTGCCGACGAACGTCCCCCCGTTGCCCCCCTGCTCCCCGCCAAGCGCGAAACCCTGCAGGTTGAAGGTGTAGGTGCCCGCCGTGGTCGGCGTTCCCTCCAGGAGCGGCGTGGTCGTCGAATTTCCAGCCATGCCGGGCGACCAGGGGTCGCCCGAGGTGCCCTGGGTCGTCGCATCCAGGACACCCGGGGCCGTCAACGTGCCTCCGTTCCCCTGGGTCGTCGTCAGGACCAGGCCGGGCGGGATCTGGCCCGTCACCTTCCACGAGCCGATGTTGAGCGTGTTTGTGATCGTAAAGCCGATCGGGGTGATCGCCTCGCCGACGGTCGCGTCGAACGCGGGAAGCGCCCCGCTCGGGTTGGGAGTCAGCGTGGTGGCGAGGGTCGTCGCCCCCGCCATGGAGTCGACGGCGCCGAGGGCGGCGGCGGCCGCGGCCGCGGACTTTATGAGGCTTCCCACCGGGGAGGCCGCCACGAATTCATCCGCCACCGCGACCATTCGCAGCACGGGCGAGCGCTGAAGAAGCGCGATGAGTGTTGCCGTGGACAGGTTGACCCATGCGCCACGGCGCTGAAGCAGTGCGACTAGTTTCATGTTGTTTTCAGGTTCAAGGTTCCTTGTTCAATTGCTGGAAGTTCCCGGAGCGGCCCCTTTTAGTTGCAGCCGCAGCCGCTCCCGCCCACCCCGCGGCCCCCCGATGCCGCCCCGCGCGAGAAGTACACGTGCTCGGACATCGCGGTGCCGAGCGCGTCTCGGTCCGGATTCATGTCCTCGTCAGCGAGCGCCGCGCGCTCCCAGGGCCGCACCCGCACCGGATTCGAGACGCAGCCGCCGAGGAGGAGCGCCGCAGCCGCAAGGCCGGCGAGGAGGATCGCCCTTTTGCGAAGGCTCCTCATGGCGCGGGCGGCTTCTCGCCGAGGAGGGTCTCGATTTCGCCGCGCAGCTCGCGCTCGGTCTGGTCCCCGCGGAAGCCGGCGTGCACAAATCGCACCGTGCCCGTGCGGTCGACCAGATAGCTGGTCGGCATCGTCGGCACCTGCACCGTGCGCACCAGTGTAAACTGCGAATCCCTCACCGTGGCGAAGTCCGGCTTCAGCTTTGCGAGGAAGGACGCGTACGCACCCTCGTCCTTGTCGATGCTGACGCCGACGACAATGAGACCGCGGTCGAGGTAGGCCTTCTGCAGGCGGCTGTACGCTGGAAACGAGGCCTTGCAGGGCGCGCACCAGGAGGCCCAGAAGTCGACGACCGCGACATGGCCCTTGATCTGCGGGATCGCCGAGGCGGCGACGACCCCGGAGGCGGCAATCGGGGGAAACGGGGCCCCCGCCGCGACCTGGGCCCGCGCGGAGCAGGCCAGGGCCGCCACGGCGGCGGCGCCAAGGATTCGGAGCGTGTGGGAGGCGTGCGTTACCATAGGAATTTGGCCCCAAGGGTCGTGATGTTGGCCGTTGGATAGGCGCTCTGGGGGGTCACCCCGTCCAGTCCGCGAATCGCATAGCGCTCGTAGGAGGCCTCGACGTGCACCCACGCCGTCGCCTTCCAGGTCGCCTTCAGGCTCCAGCTCACGCTCTCCTCCTCGGACAGCCGAAAATCCGAGGAGTAATAGGGTCCCGTGCCGTTGGGGGACCTCACGGGCGTGATCGGCGTATCGTCGAGGTTGTAGTAGTAGAAGCTGGCCGCGGTCTGCCGGTAGAGGCGCACCGAGGGCTCAAGAAGCCACGCCCCGCCGACATGCTGGATCCAGGCGAGCCCGAGCGTGTGCGCGACGATGCCGAAGCTGTCGCCGTAGAGGCGGTAGCTGGCCTCAAGCGCGCCCCTGAGCTTCGGGAAGGCGCGGTTCAGCGCGGCATAGATCGACTCCCGGTCCCGCTCGTTCGGGCGGTTCTCGGCAAAAGCCTCCTCAAGGGAGAGTCCCGGCAGGATCTCGACGCCCTTTTCGACCAGCTTGTGGGGCTCGGAGAGGTCGCCGGACGAGTTCCCGGCGGAAAGGTTGACCGTCACGAACGTGAGCGGGTCGAGCAACTGAGTGACGCCGAGAATGGCGTCGTCGGTGTGCTTGGGCAGATAGGCCGGCTCGAAGAACACCTCGACCCGGTCGTCGGTGCCCGCCAGTCCCGCGCGCAGCGTCGTGTTCTTTTCGTTGAAATCGGTCAGCGTGTTGACCGACCAGCCCAAGGAGACGTAGTCGCTTTCGCGGCTCTCGGCGAAGCCCGCGTCGATATTGAAGATCCCGAACTGCTCGGAGTAGTCGCCGCTCCATGCCTTTCGCCGCGTGTGGATCTCCGTGAGCACAACCTGGTCGCTTCCGGGAGGCGCCGGCCGGCCGGTAGGCGTCGCCCCGGCGACGGCGTCGATCGTTCCCGTCAACCCGAGATGCCCGAATTGCCCCACGTCCTGGTCAACCGACCCGCCCTGCGTCACCACCGTGATGCGCCCGTCCTCCTCGCGGTAATTCTCGTACTTGTAATCGATCGAGTCGTCCGCCCTGGCCTCGGGGCGCGGCGACGCAAGGGCCAGCACCGCCGAAAGGAGCACAGAGGAGGGCAGCGGGATCAGTCGCTTCATCGGCTAACCCGAACCGGCCGTTAGGCCCCGCAGACGCTTACCGAAAGGTGGCATGCCCAAACCTCTGCCGGCATCCCGGCGGTTTGAAGCCGCTTACCGTAACGGGGTTGTTACGAAGACCCCGGGGGCCCGCCCTCCCGCACGCTCAGAAGCGCGTCGTGAACTGCACGGCGGCCAGCCCGCTCCAGGCCCCCGAGTCGGCGTCCTGGCGCTCGATGCTGTACTGAAGCTTCACCTGGACATGCGGCGTGAACCGGTAGCTCGGCCCGAGGTCCACCCTCCAGACATCGCGGCTCCACGGCGCCGACCCTCCCAGAGGGGACTCGAGCTCGGCGAACAGCTGCTGGTTGAAGCGGATGGCGCCGGAGAACTGGGGGGTGAATGTGTACCTCGCCTCGACGTAGTAGGCCTCCGTGTCCGCGTTTCCCACGCCGGGGATCTCGAAACGGGCCTCGTAAACCTCGGCCCACACCTGCACGTGGTGCCACGCATAGCCAAGATCCTGGCCGAGCACGATCTCACGGTAGCCGCCAAGGGTCCGGCCCGTGGGCAGCACCGGCCCGGCGGACGGCTGCAGATAGGTCCCTGCGCTGGCCGACAATCCGATCGTCCACATCGGGTCGGGCAAAAGGGCGAGGCGCCCGCTAAAGGTCGGGTTCTGCCACTGGGTCTCGGTCGGCGCCCAGGTCTCCGGCCGGGAGGAGAGCGACGCATTCTTCACCTCGAAGGCGTAGTCGAGCATCCCGACCACGCCGAAAACCGAGGCTCCGCTCGCATAGCTCGGCCCCCATAGGATCGGAACATTGCGGTAGTTGTCCAGGTACTCGCCGCCGCGCACGGGCCGCGGGAGAACCCCCGCCCAGGCCATCAGTTCGGCGACCGACCGCGCGGGATTCGAGTCCCAGATCCCCGTCAGGTATTCATAGGGAAGCGGGGCGGTGACAAAGGGGTTTTCCCACGAGCCGTGCCGCGGCGTCCAGTTGCCCACAACGGTTGCGAATTTCCCGATCTGGAGGTTGAGGCGCCCGTCGTCCCAGGGCGTGAGCCTTAGGACGTACTCGTCGAGGCGGACGTGGGGTCCGGGCTCGCCCGGGTCGAACCCGTCGTCGGCCCGCGACTGGACGAACGCATAGAGGCGAGGGCCAATCTGCGCATCCAGGAAAAGGCTGAGCCTCGGGTTAAAGAGCGTGTTTCCCTCCGAGAAGATGAGCCCTTCCTCCGGCTCGGTCAGGTAGTAGCCCTCGAGGTCCAGGGTCCCGCTGATCCGCGCGCGGACGCTGTCGCCGAGGAGTCCGAACGTGAGCTGGTCGTCGACCCGGTCGAGGAACTCATCCTGGCCGCGCGCCGGAAAGGAGCCAAGGGCGAGGCCGAGCGCGCACAAGGACGCCAGGAGCGCATCTCCGGAAGATCGCGGCCGCCTCATGGGGTTCCCCCGCCCGCGGGCGCCTCCAAGCGCAGACGAAGCTCGAACTCGGTCCAATCGGCGTCCGACCGCGAAAGCCTGAGATCGCCGCCATGGAGCCTGGCGAGATCCCGGGCGAGGTTGAGCCCGATGCCGTGGCCCGGCACGTTCTCGCCCACGGCGCCCCGGTGGAACCGCTCAAAGATGTGCGCCTGCGATTCCCGCGGGATGGGGGCGCCCGTGTTGCCGACCGAGACGACCGCCCATTCCCCGTCGGCGCGGGCGGCCAGCCGGATCCTGCCGCCCTCCCGGTTGTACTTGCGGGCGTTCTCCAGGAGATTCTGGACGATCAGCTCCGCAAAGCGCCTCTCGCCCGAGACCCAGAGCGACGGTGCGATCTCGGAATCCACCGACAGCCTGAGGGGGATCGGAGCAGCGCGCTCAGGTCGTCGAGGACGCGATCGAGGAGGAGGGAAAGGTCCAGGTTCGCGAACTGGATCTTCAGGCGGCCCGCGTCCATCCGGGAGAGGAGAAGGAGGTCCTCGATCACGCTCGCCAGCCGGAACGTCTGGTGCACGAGCCGCGAGATCTCCGCGCGCGCCTCGGCCCCGAGCTCCTCTCCGGCAAGAAGCTCCTCGAGACCGGCCCGGAGCACCGTGACGGGCGTCTTCAGCTGGTGCGACGCATCCGCGGAAAAGCGCGCCGATCTCTGAAGCTCCTGGCTCGTCAATTCCAGCGCCGCCTCGGCCTGCCGCCAGTGCGCGCGGCTCTCCTGGGAGTCGACGGCCAGCTTCTCCACGGGCTCGGACAGCCGCCGCGAGAGCAGCTGGCTCACGACAAAGGCGCCCAGCAGCGCCAGCGCCCCCGCGCCGACGAATTCCCAGAGCAGCTGACGCTGCCTCGATAGCGCCTCGGCCAGCGGATGGACCGAGACCTCGTAGGCGGGCGGAAAGAGGGAGCCGGGATTGAGCCGCTCAAAGGACACGAGGTAGGGCGTTCCCCCCGCACGGACCTCGAAGCCGTCGCTGCCGCCCTCGCCGGAGGCGACGGCGCGGGCGATCGCGCCGGCGAGCGCCCCGCGAGCCGGCTCGGGGAGCGCCGGAAGGTCCAGCCTGCCCCCGAGCCAGACCCCCGTCTGAATCCAGGCGTCCGCTCCCGATCCGCCGAGCGCCGGCGGAGGGAACCCGACGACCACGGCGGCTATCGTCTCGCCGTTCTCCGACGAGACGATCGGCATCGCGATCACCTCGTCGACCGTCTCCTGGCCCGCGCCCGACTCCCTGACGATATAGCCCGTCTGCGCCCGGTCCGGGAGCGCCGGAAGCGCCAGCTCGGCCTCTTCGCGGGGCCGGAGCAGGCCGGCGGTCCTTCCGTCGGCCGGAGAGACCACCCTGCCCTTCTCGTCGAGGAAGCGGTAGTACAGGGCATGGATCGAACCGGGCGCCCCCGCGGCCCCCGCCTCGGAACCCATGATCCCCTGCATCTCGTCGTGGGCGCTCGGATACAAAAGGTCCGGCGCTCCGTCCTCCAGCGCCGCATGGATGCGCGGCTTTCCTGCCAGAATCCGGCAGCGTTCGGCGAGGTCCTCGTCCCGCAGGCCCTGGATCGAACGGAGCGAGGCGAGCTCGGCCTGGAACTCCCTCCGAAAATCGAGCCGGGCGGCCGCCGCCAGATTCCGCTGCGTGAAGAGGAGCGTCGAGACCGAGACGATTGAGACGACCGCCATCATCGCCACAACAAGCTTCGTGCGGAACCCCGCGACCCCGGGGAAACTCGGATTTGGGGCGGCCCTCACGGGAAGTCGGCGTGAAGCGTGCCCCCTGCCTTCAGCTCCACCGGGCGCTCGAGCGTCGTCCGGCTGTCTATCCAGGCCTTGAGGACGAATCGGCCCACGGGAAGGCCCTCCAGCCGGTAATGGCCGTCCGCGTCGCTCAGCACGAAATGCGGGGTGTCGAGGACGAGGATGATGGCGCGCATGTGCTCATGGATGTCGCAGCGAAGCGTGACCATTCCGGCGACGTCGAAGACCTCCGAGGGCACGGGCCGCTCGTCCGAGCGGTAGCGGCCGAGGTCGAAGCGCTTCGCCGGCGAATAGGAGAAGATATTGTGGTAGGTGTCGTCGAGATTCGGAAACTCCACGCGGGTGCCGACCTGGACCGGGAGGAGCACCGGCACGAAGTTCAGGTCCTTCTGGGCCATGGTCGCGGTCGCGGGGGCCGCCGGCCGCGCAAACGCGCCCTCGAGGTAGACGACGGCGACCGGCGGGTACGGCGTAAGGACCCCCCCGTAGGCGACAATCCCGTAGCGCTTGTTCATGACGGGCGCGTGGAGCGGCTTCGGCAGCTTCACCGCGCCTTCGGCGGCGGCCTGGGCCGGGGCGCCCACCCCGGGCATCGCCGCAAGGCAGGAAAGGGACGCGAGGGCGCAGAGGTATCGAAGGGTCATTCGGGTGGGCGGATCGTGTAGCCGACGGAGCGTTGGGTGTGAATGAGCGGAGCCGCGAACCCGGAATCCACCTTCTTGCGGATGCGCGTGATGAAGATCTCGACCGTCCTCGTGTCGTACTGGTGGTCCCTTTGCCAGACCCGCTCGCACAGCTCCGTTCGCGAAAAGACGCGCCCGGGCTCCTGCATGAGGAGCTGCAGCACGTCGAACTCCCTGGGCGAGAGGGCGATCGGCCTGCCCGCCCGGCTCACCCGCCGGTGGTGCACGTCCATCCGCAGGTCCGCGACATCGAGCAGGTCCGCGGCCGTGGGGGTCGCCCCGCGCCGGCCGAGGGCCTCGATCCGCGCGACCAGCTCGTCCATCGAGAAGGGCTTCACCATGTAGTCGTCCGCACCCGCCCTGAGCCCCCGGACGCGCTGCTCTATCTCCCCGCGGGCCGTGAGGATCAGGACCCGTGCCGAGCTGGCGGCCTCCCTGAGCCCCGCGAGAACCGAAAGGCCGTCGAGCCCCGGGAGCCCCAGGTCGAGGACGACGAGGTCGGCGGGCAGGTCCACGGCCGCCTTCAGCCCCGCGGCGCCGTCAAACTGCGCCGACACGCTGTGGCCGTGGCGTGCCAATGCCTGGCAGATGTGCCGCGCGAGCTGTCGTTCGTCTTCGAGCACAAGGATGCGCATCGCAGTCGTGGATGTAGCAACATACACCCATACCGAGCAAGCGCACAGGGTTGCGCGCAGCTTTGGGGCCGACTGGCGGCCGCCGTTTCCCCCGGGGTTGCCTCCCCCGGGGCGGGCCCCGGGGCCTTTCCCCTCAGCGGGTGTCGATCAGGCCTTTACGGGCCCCCGGCTGCGGGCGCGGGGAACGGGCGCCCGTTCCCGGAGGGCCGTCCATGGAGCATTCGAGCCTGTACGGGGGTAGTGCATTCGTCCTACAATGTCCCGCCCAAATGAAAGTCCTCTTCATCGGTGGAACCGGTTACATCAGCACGGCGTGCACGGAACTCGCGGTCGCCCGCGGATTTGACGTCACCCTGTTAAATCGCGCGACCCGCCCGCCGATTGCGGGCGCGAAGTCGATCACGGCCGACATCTTCGACGCCGCCGCGACGTCGCGCGCGCTCGCCGGGAAGACCTGGGACTCCGTCGTCGACTTCATCGCGTTCACCCCGCTCGACATCGAGGGGCGCCTCGCCCTCTTCAGGGGAAAAGCCGGGCAGTTCGTCTTCATCAGCTCCGCCAGCGCCTACCAGAAGCCGCTCACGGATTACCTGATCACGGAGTCGACCCCGCTGGCCAACCCTCTTTGGGACTACTCGCGCAACAAGATCGCCTGTGAGGAGCGCCTCATGAGGGCCTACCGGGAGGAGGGCTTCCCCATGACCGTGATCCGCCCGTCGCTCACGTACGGGGACCTGATTGTGCCGCTCGCGATCAACAGCTGGCTGAAGAGCTACACGGCGATCGACCGCATGAGGAAGGGGCTGCCGCTCATCGTCCCAGGGGACGGCCTCACGCTTTGGACCATCACCCACAACTCCGACTTCGCCAAGGGGCTCGTGGGGCTCCTGGGCCACCCCGGGGCCACGGGCCATGCCTTCCATATCACCTCCGACGAGGCCCTGACCTGGAACCAGATCTACCAGTACACGGCGGAGGCCGCCGGCGTCGCCGCCCCAAAGTTTGTCCACATCGCATCCGACTTCATCGCGACCTGCGTCCCTTCGATGACGGGCACGCTGCTCGGCGACAAGTCAAACACGGCCGTCTTCGACAATTCCAAGCTACGCCGATTCGTTCCCGACTATGTCGCGACAACCCGCTACCGGGACGGGATCAGGCGCACGGTCGCCTGGTTCGACGCCGACCCTTCCCGCCGCGCCGTGGACACGGAGGCGACGCAGCAGTGGGACCGGCTGATAGCCGCGTACGGCCGCGGCCTCGACGCCGCGCTCAGGGATTTCGGGCCTCCCAAGGTCCCGGCGCGCTAGCGCCAGTAACCCCTTACGTAGACGTAGGCGCCGCCGCGGTACCGCCAGTGGGGGCGGACGAAGGCGACGCAATTCGGGGGCGGGATCTCCCAGTGGCCGGGGACCCAGCTGTAGCGGTACCCGTCAAAATCGTAGTACCCGTAGACCCACATGGCCGACGGCGTCGGCTGCGCGGTCTGAACCTCCGCCGGAGGCGGGGGTGGCGGGGGCACGGCTTCCACGGCGACGTTCGAGGTGGCCTCGTACTCGTTGTGGTAGATCGTGCCGTTCTGGTGGTCCACGGCATTGCCGAGCGTGCCGCCTGCAATCGCGCCGGCGACCGCGCCGATCGCCGCGCCGCCGAGGGCGTTGTGGCCGCCGCTGTTATTGCCGATGATGGCACCAGCGAGGGCGCCAAGGGCACCGCCCGCAACGGCCCCATTCTGGGTGTTGGGCCCCGTGCCCACGCACCCGGCGCAGAGCGCCGCGGCAGTTGTTATGGCTAAGATCGACTTGGTGTTCATGTGTTTGTCTGACGATACCACTACAGCTACGGTTACGCAAAGTTCCCTGGGAAACGACAGAATTTTTCGCGCAACCCTTTTGATTGGAACCTTATAGGAAGGCAGGTTTTCGTCATTCCTCCGCCTGGAGGGTCGCGACTACCGTGAAGTCCTCGAGCGTGGTCGTGTCGCCCTTTACGGTGCCCCCCGCGGCGATCTCCTTGAGGATCCGCCGCATGATTTTCCCGCTGCGCGTCTTGGGAAGACCCGCGGCAAACCGGACGTCGTCAGGCCTCGCGAGCGATCCGATCTCCTTGGCGACATGGGCGCGGATGACCTCCTTAAGCTCGCTTGAAGGCTCGATTCCGTTCTTCAGCGTCACGAAGCAGACGAGCGCCTGTCCCTTCAGGTCGTCGGGCCTGCCAACCACGGCGGCCTCGGCGACCGACGGATGGGAGACGATGGCGCTTTCCACCTCGGCTGTGCCAATTCGGTGGCCTGAGACGTTGAGCACATCGTCGATCCGGCCGACGACCCACAGGTAGCCGTCCTTGTCAAAACGCGCACCGTCGCCGGCAAAATAATATCCGGGCAATTCGCTCCAATACTGGCGCTTGAAGCGATCATCGTCGCCCCAGAGGGTCCGAAGCATGGAAGGCCAGGGCTTCGCCAGGAAGAGCCTTCCTCCGGAGCCGCGCGGGACGTCGCGGCCGGTTTCGTCAAGGACCTTGGGCACAACGCCGAAAAAGGGCACCGCGCACGACCCGGGCTTGGTGGGCGTCACGCCCGGAAGCGGGGTCACCATAATCGCCCCCGTCTCGGTCTGCCACCAGGTGTCGACGATCGGGCAGCGCTTCTTGCCCACCACCGTGTGGTACCACATCCATGCCTCGGGATTGATGGGCTCCCCGACCGACCCAAGGAGCCGCAGAGAGGCGAGGCTGTGGCGCGTCACGTAATGGTCCCCCCAGCGCATGAACGCGCGGATGGCGGTCGGAGCCGTGTAGAGGATCGTCGCGCTGTGCCTGTCGATCAGCTCCCAGAATCGATCGGGCTCGGGGTGGTTCGGCGCCCCCTCGTACATGAGGACCGTGGCCCCCGCTGAAAGCGGCCCGTACACGACGTAGCTGTGTCCGGTCACCCAACCCACGTCGGCCGTGCAGAAGTAGACGTCGCTGTCCTTCAGGTCGAAGACGTACTTCATCGTCAGCGTGGTGCCGAGGAGGTAGCCCGCGCTCGTGTGGAGGACCCCCTTGGGCTTGCCCGTGGATCCGCTCGTATAGAGGATGAACAGCGGGTGCTCCGCACCGAACGCCGCCGCCTTATGCGTTCCCGGCTTGCCGGCCACCACATCGTGCCACCAGTGGTCGCGTCCGGGGGTCATCGTGACGGGCTGGGCCGTGCGCTTGAGCACCAGCACCGCCTGGACGCTCGGGGTTCCCGCGAGGGCCCGGTCCACATTCGCCTTGAGCTCGACGATCTTTCCCCGGCGCCAGCCGCCGTCCGCCGTGATGATCAGGCGCGCCTGGCAGTCGTTCACACGGTCCTTGATCGCCTCGCTCGAAAATCCGCCGAAGATGACGGTGTGGATGGCGCCCAGGCGAGCGCACGCGAGCATCGCGATCGCAGCCTCCGGCACCATGGGCATGTAGATGGCCACGCGGTCGCCCTTGCCCAGTCCCAGCTCCGCCAGCGCATGGGCCGTCCTGCAGACCTCCTGGTGGAGCTGCCGGTAGGTGAGCGTGCGCACGTCGCCCGGCTCGCCCTCAAAGATGATCGCGGCCTTGTTGGCGCGTCCGGACGATAAATGCCGATCGAGGCAGTTCTCGGCGACATTCAACCTGCCGCTCTCGAACCACTTGGCATGAGGCAACTTCCAATTCAGGACCTTCTTGAACGGCTTGCGCCAAGCGAGCAGATCACGGGCCTGTTTGCCCCAGAATTTCTCGGGAGTGTTGACAGACTCCGCGTACAGTCTCTTATATTGGGCTTCGCTCCCAAGGTTGGCTTGGGCTTTGAACTCGGCCGAAGGCCTGACAACCCGGGTTTCCCGGGAAATTGAGGTAATCGTCTGGTCGGTCACGTTGTGGCTGATTGGGGGTTAAGGACGCTCGAAAGACGCGGCACTTATCTTCCCTGAAGTTTTGAGCGTCAAGCGCAGGAGCGCCTTGCCTAAATTCTGTATGGAAAAGAAATCCCTTTCCGCCCCGGCGGAACAGCCTGCTGCTACCCCCACGGACACGGTCGTGCCCCCGGCAGCGCCTCCCCCCGCCCCCGCAGCCCAGGCGCAGCCCGCCCCCGCGCCCCCCGTCGAAAACACGATTCGGGTCGAGGGCATCCTTGACATCGACCAGACGAAGGGCGGCAACGGACAGCTGCTTGACATGGCGAAGACGGGCAAGCGCAGGCCCACCGACACGTTCGTCCCGAAGGAGCTCATCCGCCGCTTCAAGCTGAAGGCCGGCTCCCTGATCGGAGGCACGGCCTTCCCCCCGGAGGGGCGCTTTCCAAACCCGAAGATGCGCTTCATCGAAACCGTCGACGGAGTGGCCCTCGAGGAGCGCCGCACCATGCTCGACTTTGCTTCCCTCACGACCGTCTCCCCGGACAAGCACCTCAAGCTTGAGATGAAGGACGGCAGGATGACGACGCGCGCGGTCGACCTCTTCTGCCCGATCGGAAAGGGAACGCGCGGCCTCATTGTCGCGCCGCCGAGGACGGGAAAGACCATCCTGCTTCGCGACATGGCGCTTGGCATCCTTGAGAACAATCCGGAGTGCCATGTGATGATCCTTCTGGTGGACGAGCGTCCCGAGGAGGTGACCGATTTCAAGCGCAGCGTCCCCGCGGAGATTTGGGCCTCGTCAAATGACGAGCAGATCGAGAACCACATCCGCATCGCCGACCTCTGCATCGAGCGCGCGAAGCGCCTGGTCGAAGCCGGCAAGAGCGTGGTCCTTTTTGTCGATTCGATCACCCGGCTCGCCCGGGCGCACAACACCCAGCGGAACTCCGGGCGCACCGGCTCGGGCGGACTTGACGTCCGCGCCCTCGAGCGGCCCCGCCAGCTTTTCGCGGCGGCCCGCAACACCGAGGAGGCGGGCTCTCTCACCATCATCGCCTCCGTCCTCGTCGAGACCGGCAGCCGGATGGACGACGTCATCTTCCAGGAGTTCAAGGGCACCGGCAACATGGAGCTCGTCCTCGACCGCAAGTGCGCGGAGATGCGCCTTTGGCCGGCCATCAACGTGGCCGCCTCCGGCACCCGCAAGGAGGAGCTCCTAATCGACGCCAAGAAGCTCGAGGGCATCCATTTCTTCCGCAGGGCGCTCGTGCAGCAGAAGATCGAGGAGGCAACCGAAACGATGATCGCCCGCCTTTCAAAGACGAAGACCAACGACGAATTCCTCAAACTGATAGCTCGCTGAATCCCTAAGTTCGCTCTTGCCCGCGTCTGCGCGCAAGCGGCATTGTAACCCTTCCGCTCCTCCGACCTACCCGCCGAACACTTCGCATGCATAGTTTTTCCGAGCAATGCCTCGACATGGCCCGTTCCATTCTGGGCCACAATCTAGACTCAATCCAACCCGACGGCACCGTTCTCCCTGCACAAGGCGAAGAGGCCCGGCCGGATGAGCCTGGGCATGTCGCATTTGCGCTGGGAGAATATTACCGTGCGACGGGGGAAACTTCGCTTAAGGGCTTTGACACCATAGATTTGGCTGCACGCTGTGTCACGGCGCAGATGTTCACGGAGCCCGCGGCCGAGAACGGCCTCGCCTATGCGGCGCTCGGCCTCCTTTGCTTCGGCCCCTCCAAGGAGCGCAACCCCGTCTGGGAGCGCCTGGTCGAGGAGACGCAGCAGCGGATCGACAAGCAGCTCCTCCACCGCAGCGACTATTTCAACCACTGGCAGGCCTTCAACATCGCCAAGGCGGTGGCCCGGTTCAGCTTCGGTCTTTCGAAGAAGGACGAGACCTCGCGCCTGATCGAGCGCATGGTCGACCGGATCAACCACACGAGTTCGGCCGGATTCTTCGACGATTCGGTCGAAGGCCTGGGAGGCAACTTCAACCTGTACGGGGTCATGGCCCTTGTTTTCACGCGCTCCGCCCTCCAGCTCCATGCGAACAGCGGCGTGCGCGACAGGAAGCTTCCGACGCTGCGCACCTACGCCGAGAAATACATCCGCATGATGCCGGATCTGGTCCGCCAGGACGGCCTCGGCTGGGCGTTCGGCCGCGCGGCCGGAGCCTACGGTCAGATGCACTGCGTGAGCCTGATCCTCCAGGGCCTGCGCGACGGCTGGATACCGGACGAGCAGCGCCCGAAGTACTTCGACATCCTCCGGCGCCTGTTCATGTTCTTCTACCAGACCTACCTGGACCAGGAGCACGGCTTCCTCGACCTGCGCGACGACGAGCGGACGGCCTACAAGGCCCACACGACGAGGATGGCCAACTTCGACGCCGCGCGCTACCTCTGCCAGTGGTCGCGCCTGATGAAGACCGTGCAGATGCCGTCCGGGGCTCCGTGGACCGAGCCCCCAAAGACCTCCGGCCGCTTCATCATCTTCGACAAGTCGAACCGCAAGGAGCAGGGGCTGTTTGTCTACCGCGATGCGGATTCGGGGCTCCACCTTTCTCTTCCGCTCATCAGCTGCGGCAAGAGCCTCTCGAGCGACGCCCTCCCCTTCCCGCATTCGCCGGGCGTCTTTGACTGGCCCAATAACATCTACCTGCCGGTCATGCTTCCCGAGCTCACCTTTGGGGAGCACGTGACGCTGCCGGCCTTCTACGGCAAGAACTGCGTCACCGGACTCGGGATGCGCAACAGCTTCTATTTCCGCTATGAGCAGCCCGAGCTGATCACCCTCAAGGAGGAGATCGTCAAGAACATCGGAAGCGTAAAGGTCCAGTGGAACTTCTCGGGCAAGAACGTCTCGTGCGAGTTTGCGTACACGGTGAAGCAGCAGGTGACCCTCGACAAATTCCGCTACGTCCTTGTGGTCGCCTCCCCTCACTCGAAGTACCGCGTGCCGGGCTCGCCCATCCTCGGGCCCCTCGGCCACCGCTGCAGTGTCGTCAAGGACGACTTTCAGGGCACCTGGCAGGACACGGAGGTCGTCACGGCCGACGCGACTTACCGCACGAATTTTGGGAAAATCCACTACCTGCAGTACCTCGTCAGGGATCACCCGCTCATCATGAGACCGGGGCACGTCTACCGCCTTGCCGTTAATTTCGAGCCGGACGTCGTGCGAGAAGAGGGCTGATGCTCTCGCGCCGCATCATCCCGTGTCTCGATGTGACCGCCGGGAGGGTCGTAAAGGGCGTCAAATTCAAGGAGCTTCGCGACGCCGGGGACCCGGTCGAATGCGCGGCCGCGTATGACGCTCAGGGCGCCGACGAGCTCGTCTTTCTCGACATCACCGCCTCGAGCGACGGCCGGAGGATCATGCACGACGTCGTCGCAGCGACGGCAGAGCGCTGCTTCATGCCCCTGACGGTCGGCGGCGGGCTCCGCTCCACCTCCGACATCGAGGCGATGCTCCGGGCCGGGGCGGACAAGGTTTCCCTCAACACTTCCGCGATCGCCGATCCCGGGCTGATCCTCGAAGCCGCGGACCGCTTCGGCTCGCAATGCATCGTGCTCGCGATCGATGCCAAGCTGGAGCCCGGGCCCAGGCCGTGGTGGCGGGTCTTCACGCACGGGGGACGCAATCCGACGGGCCTTGACGCCGTCCAATGGGCCAGGAAGGGCGTCGAGCTTGGCGCCGGCGAGATCCTCCTGACGAGCATGGACCGCGACGGAACCCAGGTCGGCTACGACCTGGACCTAACCCGCCAGGTGAGCACGGCGGTCTCGGTCCCGGTGATCGCGAGCGGGGGTGCGGGATGTCCCCAGCATTTTGCGGACGTGCTGGGTTCGGGGGGTGCTAGCGCCGCGCTCGCGGCCTCGCTCTTCCATTTTGGCGTCCTGACGATTCCCGGGCTCAAGTCCTTCCTTTCCGAGCACGAGATCCCCGTGAGGCGCTGAGCCCCCCAAAGGATTCCCGGCAGGGGGACGGTCTTCCCGGAACGGACCCCGCCCCCTAATGCTGCGATACGGGGGCCAGCTTCGTTGCGACCAGCCTCTTGATGTCGCCCAGCGTCCCGAAGGGCCTCAGCTCCTCATTGTCGATCGAGACCTGGAGGACATCCTCCGCAAGAAACACGATCTCCATCATGGTCAGCGAGTCGATCGCCAGGTCCTCGAGAAGCCGGACTTCGTCACCGGTGCCGCTCAGCTTGGTCCGGGCGTCGCTGACGACGTAGTGCTCGACGAGCCCGTGGATCACCACGGGCAGGTAGTCCGGATTGCCCGTGCGCCTGTAAGCGCAAGCGGCCTCGCGTGTCACGGGCGAGCACCGCTTCAATGCCTCACGCAGACGCCTTTCATCCTCGGAGGTGAAAACGCTCCGTTCCTGGACCGCGGCGGCAGGTTCGGCCCCACTCTTGCGATCGATGTTTGCGCGCATGGCCGTGACGCCGTCACATGCGGAGAACGCGGTCCGGCGATCCAGACGCCCGTCTTCGAAAAACGCGGCTTCCCGATGGGAGGCCAATGGGAGGCCCTTGGGGCCGTTTGCAATATTTGCACGCATTGGATGGGTGATAGCACATAGATGACACCAATAGGATAACGGGAAAGTCCGGGAGGTTCTTTCATCTAATTTTCACAGCGCCGATTCCCATTCGGTTGCAGCTGAAGCGACACCGCCATCACGCGCCGCAGACTCGCCCGAAAACGTGGGGCTGCTCGGCGCTCGGCCCCATGGACGGGACCGAATTCGGGGGCCCGCCGAAGATTTTGCAGATTCTTGAAAGAAGGGCACGCCCGGCCCCGTTATATGTCCAACTGAAATGTCCACGGATCCGACCCAGTACACCTTTCACACGAGCGCTTCGCTCCTAATCAACCTGAGGAAATGGGACGACAAGAAGAGCTGGGAGGAATTCTACGGGCTATACCGTGAATTGGTCTACGGCTTCGCACGGCGCTCCGGCCTTTCCCACGAAGAGGCCCGGGAGGCCACCGACAAGGTCTTCATCCGGGTCGGCATGACGATCCAGGAGTTCGATAAGAACCCCGGAAAGGGCTCATTTCGCGCGTGGCTCATGAAGCACACGCTCACCCAGGTCAGCGACAAACTGCGGAGCCGAGGCCAGGCGCCGCGCATCCTGCACATCCCCGAATCGGAGCAGGCGTCCTCCAAGGACCATCGGGGAGCGGGCCGGCGCCCGGTGCGGATTTTCTCGAGGATGGCTCGCTGGACCCGCGGGAAGTTCTCTTGACGGACGGGGCCCAGGAATTGTTGTCGTAATGCGGCCTCTTGCGGGGCAGGATCTTACAGAGGCTTCCAAGCAATAGGACGCACCGAATTCAGCGGTTTTTTTCTGCCGGGGAATCCGTTTCCGTTGAAAGATTGCTCCCGGGACGGACGTTACCTTTTAGATGATCATGCCATCGGACTCCATCGACTCCAGCCTACATACCCGGGCCTCGCTCCTTTTCCGCCTCAAAAACTGGGGGGACAACAAGAGCTGGGAGGAGTTTTACGGGCTCTATCGGAAGCTGGTGTATGGATTCGCCCGCAGATCCGGCCTCACCCATGAGGAGGCGGAGGAGGTCACGCAGGATGTGTTCGTGCGTGTGGGAAAGACCATCCAGGATTTTGAATCCAATCCCGACAAGAGCTCCTTTCGCGGCTGGCTCATGAACCTCACGCGCTGGCGGGTCACGGACAAATTCAGGAGCCGCACCCAGGTCGGCGGCGCCCCCCACGGGAGCGATTCCGGGGACAGAACCTCCACCATCGAGCGGATTCCGGACCCCAGAAAGGACGGGGAATTCTGGGAGGCCGAATGGCAGAACACGCTCCTCGACGCGGCGATGGAGCGGCTCGCGGGCCGCGTGCAGACCAAGCACCTCCAGGTTTTCGACCTCCTTGTCCGCCAGCATTGGTCCGTGCTGCGGGTGTCGCGGGAGCTGGCGATGAACCCTGCGGCAATCTACCTGATCAATCACCGACTGACCAAGCAGATGAAGCAGGAAGTGGAGAAGCTTCGGAGGACCCTGGATTGAACGGCCACGCGGGTTCCCGGGACGTGCAATATCCCCGGGGTCATACGATCCGCCAGTCCGGCCGAACACGTGCGCGGCGGCGGCTTGTCGACCGGGCACCCGGCGGAGGGCCCGCACCGGCGGTCGGACGACTCTCATGAAGGCGGTTTCCAAGGACAGGCGTGGCTATGATGAGGCGACGGCGAATTTCATCGGCGCCGCCTGCGACCTTCTGCTGATCGCCTTCCCGGCCGAGATACACAGCATCTATTTGCTGGGGAGCTGGGCGCGCCACGACGAGATTGCCACAAGCGACGTCGACTTGCTGCTGGTTCTGAACCGGCGCCCAAAGGCCTCAAAGCGCGCCGAGATCCGGGCCTTCATTTCCACCCTCAACCGCATGGCGGAGACGCGTCTCGACATCGGGGTTTACGTCCGGTCCGAGTTGAAATGCGGGGTCACTCCCTATATGAAGCGCCACAAGGTCCTTGCGGGAAATGACCTTCTAAGAGGCGCTCCGCTGATTTCGAGGCCGGAGGCCATTCTCCTCTTCGCCGCCCAATCCCTGCGCTTCATGCGCACGGCGCGAGGCGGGACGAAGACGCTCGCCTTTCCGCTGCGCTACCCTTCGCCGTCCGGTAGGTATCATGGATATGACACCCATGGGATCCGTCACGCGAGCGGCGGCTTCAAGCCGGGCCTGAACACGCTCGTCAATCTGGTCTCAAGCATCGCCACGTTCCGGCTTCTGGCGCTTGGCGGAACCTTTCCGGCTGACAAGCTTTCCGCCGCCGCCGCCTACCGAAAGCACCTTCCCAAGGACCCCTGGCGTCAGCTGGTCGTCGAAACGATTCAGCTCTGCCGAAATCGCTGCCAAGGGCGGCTTCCGACCGACCGGGCCACGGGAAGAAGCCTTTCGCGCCTCTGCCGGAGAATCTTGGATCTTGAGAATGACTTCCTCGGCACGTTGAATGCCGACCTCCTCCGGCACATCCCGCGGAATGACCGCGACCTGAGGCGGCGAGCGGCAATCCTGTTGAAATCATTGAAAACCCGATAGATCGTGCGCACAGGAGGGCCAAAGAATTTGGCGGAATCGAATCCCTGATCACAGTCCCATGCCCAGAAAGAAAGCCACGGTTCCACGGGGCCGCTACGCCTTGCCAAGGGGCCGCTCGGACAGGGCTCTTCGGGTCCTTAAGCCGACCGACATTGAGGTCGTTCGAATCACCCGGCGGCCTTCGCGCCCGCAGGGGCAGCCCTGACTCCGGCCCTTCGCGCCCTTCTTGGCGCCGCATAGAGGAGGCCCTCTCTGATCAGGCACCGAACGAGCAGCAATTTGCTCGATCCGCTCAGTCCACCCGGAAGTTCGGACGGGCGGAAAAGGGTCTTCCCACAGGCATATGCAAGCGCGGGCGCGACAAACAGGGGGAAACGCACCTTCTTGCGGTAAAGGACGACGCTTATTTTGCCTCCCTCCCTCTTCAGGGAGGACACCGCCCCCGCCCTTCTGCCCACGAGCGATGAAAGGGTCAGCCGGCCCGTCTGCGCGAGCTCCATCAGGCGCCCGCTGTGATTATGCCGGCGCTCGCTTAATGAAGCGCTCGGCGAGATTCAGAACGGCGTCGCCGAGGCGCAAATTCCCCGCCGCCTTTGCCTGCATCCGCGCGACTTTTCCCCGAAGATCCGCGGGCATTCTCCATTTCGCTGCGAATCCGACCGGCAGCGAGGCCCGGAATTCGGCGTCGCTTCGGATCAGGCTGTTCACGGCCTCAACCAACGCATCGCCCCAAGTCGCACTCAGAACTCCCACCGTGATGTGAAGGGAGTCCTCCTCGGCCGCGTTGGCGTCGTGGATATGGCCCCTGGGAATGTAGAGCAGATCCCCCGGCCCCAATGTCACCGCGCGCCTGACGCGCGCCTTGTCCGACATCGCTTCTTGGAACGGCAGGCTGTCTCCCGGGAGGGATGCAGGGTGATCATACAAGCGCCATTCCTTCCTGCCGGCGACCTGGAGCACAAACACATCGTGGGTGTCGAAATGCGGTGCAAATCCCTGCGAACCCCGGCGGGTCAGATATACATTCGCCTGAAACGGCTGCGAAAACTGCGCCTCCATGGAGCGGCAGAAGTCCGTAAGGGGCCGCCAATAACGCTGCAGCGACGTGAGCGTGATCGTGGCCTCGTTCTGATATTCCGCATAGAGCGACTCCACGTCGATGACCCCCTTCAGGGGGTCGCCCACGACGTAGCGATCCAAGGGGATGACCTTCCCGTCCTTCACGATCCTGCATTCCGGGTGGCGGAGGAATCCCGATGAGAGGATCTCATCCATGGCCCGCATCGAAAGGAGATTTTTGAAACCGTCGCCCGAGCTTTTCCTTATCAGGAGGGGACGCCGCTCCCAATAGACCCGGAAGAATCGTTCCAGCGAGGTGCGCCCCAGCAATTCGCTCAACGGGGATCGGTCGGAGTGCATCGTAATCCAGAGTTCTTTCCCGGGGGCCACCAGGCGGTTTTTACATGGGCAAAGAAACAATGAACTTGCAATCATTTGGCTTCGGATGGTTTGTGTATATATCGCCTATGCGCAGTGCCGGGTGGCCTATAGGCAATGCACCGTTTATCCCCAACGACTCGAAACTCCAAAAGTCATGCCAAAACGGAAACCGAAGAAGATCGCCAAGAAGGCAGTAAAGAAGCCCAAGAAGAAGAATGCAGGGTTCAAGGTCTCCATTCACCTGCACGTCAAGCCAGGCACGCCGGGTAAGAGGGCGCAGTTTAAGGTCGAGAATTTAGAGATCCTGCGCGACGCGGGGCCCGATCCGGGCCAGCATTGACTGGCCTCCCCGGCGTCAAAGGGCCCGGGCTCCGTCCAGCATCGATTCGAACCGCGGATCGCCCTTGAGGCGACGCCACAGGGGGTCGTTGCGCAAATCCCTGGGCCCACGGCTGCAGGGACCCGTCATCATCTTGCGCAGAATCTCGATGGCGGCCTCCGTGTGGCCGAGCATGAGATAGACCTGGCCCACGAGAGGCTGCATGAACACCGACTGCATCGCATCGTGATTGTAAACGGAGGCCCACGCGGCGTTGGCGTCTTCGAGCGCCTCCTTCGACTTCCCGGCGCAGGCCTCCGCCTCGGCCTGCCCAATCAAAACCCAAGGCTTCTGCCGCGAGTTCCACGTCCCTGCCTGAAAATAGGCCAAGGCATTCTCGGCGAACAGACGTCTCCTGTCACTCTGGCCGCTCAGGTAGGCGATCATCGCCCGGTCCAGCGAAACGGGATTATAGATCATGTGGAGGTTTGAGGGGATCAGCCCTCCCTTGACTTCCGACAATGCGCGATCGGCCGCGGCAAGGTTCTCCCGGATGTAGCTGGCGTGGTACCGGCTCTGGATGCCGTTGGGATCCGAGGAATCCGGGGGCGATTTTTCCACCGCGCGCGCCCATTCCTGCCGGTCGCCATCGACCTCGTACCTCGCATAGGCCAAGTACGCGCTGAGGCCGGGGTGCCCGGGGAACTTGGCGAGGTATTTCTCTGCATTCTCGCGCACCCGGGAGTATCTTCGCAGCCAGAACAGCGTTTGGACCGCGTTATAGCGCCCGGCCACGACCCGGGGATTGAGCGTCGAAGAGCGCTCGAAATAGTCGACGGCCTCGTCCCAACGCCCCAGGCGCCGGAGCGCGTCTCCGATCCACCACAGCAGCTGGTCGTCGTTAGGCAGGTCGCTTTCGGCCCCGCGGAACTCATGGAGGGCCAGGTTCCAATCGCCCTCGTCCAGCTCCGCGATCACCCCGAGCGCGAGCTTGCCTTCGGGCAGGCTGGGCGCAAGGCGGACGGCGGCGGCCGCGGCTTCCTTGGCGCGATCGAGACGAGCCGGGCTGGGATCGAGGTCGGTGAACCGGTAGAGCGAGCTGTGAAGCAGGGAAAGCTGCGCGTAGGCCTGGGCGAACTCGGGGTCCTTCGCTATCGCGCCCTCATAAAGGGCAATCACTTGATCAAATTGACTCAACTTTGCGTCGATCGCAAGGCCCTCGCGCAGGGCGCGCGCCCTGAGGAACAGGTCATAGGCCTCCTGGTTCTTGGTTGGACGCTGCCCGATCAGTTGGCGCTCGCCCGCCGTCAGGTTGGCGCTCAGGGCCGCCGCGATCTCGTTCGCAAGGTCGCTCTGTATCGTGAAAACATCCGTCAGGTTGCGGTCGTAGGTCTCCGCCCAAATGGGCCTGTCCGCGCTCGCATTCACGAGCTGGGCCGCCACGCGCACCTTGTTGCCGTCCCGCTGAACGCTGCCCTCGAGGATGTTGGCCACGCCAAGCTCGGCCGCGATCGCCCGAAGGTTTCGGGTGCCGAGCCGGTAAACCATCACCGACGTCCGCGATATGACCTTCAAATCGTGGATCTTTGCCAGGCTGTTGATCACATCCTCATGCACGCCGTCGGCGAAGAACATGTTCGCCGGGTCGGGACTAAGGTTTGCAAATGGGAGCACCGCGATCGACTGCGGGCTCGCGACCGGCGCGGGCTCGGACGAGATCGCCATGCGAGATCCCGCGGGACTCACCTTGAGCCAGATCCAGCCTCCGGCGCCAGCCACCAGGGCCACGATCGCCAGGGCGGCGGCAGCCCGAAGCACGGCGCCGGAAAGCCACTCCGCGCGGCGCAGCCGCCGAACCGACCGGCCCGACTTCAGGACCAGCAGGTCGTCGAGAAGAGCCTTCGCATTGGGATAGCGCCGGGCCAAGTCAGGCTCGCATGCGCGCAGGACCACCTCGTTCAACTCCAAAAAGGCCCGGTGATCCGCTATCTTTTCAACGTCAGGGGGCAGCCGCGGGAAATCCTTCCGGTCAAGGCCCGTGCTGAGCTCGTAGAGGACCTTCCCGAGGCTGAAGACATCGGCTGCGGGCATCCCCGGGCCTTCGAGCGGAACGAAGCCCTCGGTGCCCACGAACGTGCGCGCCTGTTCCGCGGCGGAGACGAGCCCGATATCCGCAAGCTTCGGAAGGCCCCCGACGAAGATGACGTTGGACGGCTTGACGTCCCTGTGGACGAGCTTGGAGTCGTGAAGGTAAGCCAGGCCCTGCGCCAGCTCCACGCCGATCGCGACGCATTCCGCCGCGGGCAGCCTGCCCCGCCGCTTCTTCAGTTCACTCAGGGTATGGGGAAGATAGGTGTCGGGGTCGATCTTCCGCCCATTCGCGATGTCGTCCGCAAGCTCCATCACGTAATAGAAAAACCCGCCGGCGTCATTTCGGCCCACATGCAGCAGGGCCAGCTGGCGCGCGTCGACGAGGGAGATTGCTGCAAATTCGGTCAGCCCCCGGAATTCCCTGTCGAAAGGCTGTGAGTCGCTAAAGCGGTCCAGCCAGACGATCTTGATCGCGCGGAAGGTCCCCGTGAGGCTGCGCGCCAGCCAGACGTCTCCGTAGCTGCCTCGCCCGATCACGCGGACCAATTCGTAGTCGGGAATCGCCGGTTTCCCGACAGCGCCCGCCATGGAGGAAGCTGGGGACGGATCGTTCAATGCTATGCGATATATGGGCCGCGGGCGCGGGCGGTCGATGGAAAAAACGGGGATCGCCCCCTATGCGGGCCGCGGATCGCCGGACGGCTCCCTGAAGGATGGACAACCTTCAGCGCATTCCGCAGCGTCAGCCGGTATTCGAAAGCAACGGACACACGGGCGACCAGGGATGCCGGAATCAATATATCGCATGCTGTTCAAGCGGACAAGAGCCGGGGCATCCGGGTCTCGCGACCTCCGTCGCAATCCCTTTTTTCTCTGCTCCCTTGGCGTGCTCGCAGCCGGATTATACAGCTGCTGCATTCCGGCGAAACCGGGAGCCCGCCAGTGGGACTATCCGAAGGCGGACCGCGGAGGCGTGGTGGATGACTATTTTGGCACCAAGGTCGCGGATCCGTATCGGTGGATGGAGGACGCCGATTCGCCCGGCATAAAGGACTGGGAAAGGGCCGAGAGCGGATTCTTCTCGCGTTTCCGGGAAAGGCTGCCGCGCCGGGAGGCAATCCGTGACCGCATCGCCAAGCTTTGGAATTTCCCAAGCTACGGGCTGCCCTGGAAGGAGGGCCCGTATTATTTCTTCACAGAAAACAACGGCAAAGAGGACCAGGATGTGCTTTATGCGCAGCAGGGGCTGGACGGAAATCCGCGGGTCGTGCTCGACCCCAACACGCTGTCCAGCGACGGCACGGTGGCGCTCACGGCCATGGCCGCCTCCCCCGACGGAAAATGCCTGGCGTACGGCACGTCCAAGGGAGGCTCGAATTGGAAGCAGATTCAGGTGATTAACCTATCAACAGGCCTGCCCGGACCCGACCTCCTCAAATGGGTTCGATATTCGCGGATTGCATGGACGCGGGACGATGCGGGCTTCTTTTATTCGTGCTATCCCGACGCGGCCGCGAGTCTTGCCGATTTCCAGGAGGGGCATCCGCTTTCAAACCACACGCTGTATTATCATCGCGTCGGCGCTCCGCAGTCGGACGACCGCGTCATCTACCGCCCCGAACAGCCCCATTGGACCACGGACGCCTGTGTCACCGACGACGGGAAATTCGCCATCATCGAGGTCGGCAGCCAGGTGGCCGGAGACAACTTGATCCGGTACCTTCCCCTGGGCGACCCGAAGGCGCCCGACCCGACGGCCGCGGTGAAACCCCTCATCGACACCTGGAACGCGCAGTACGAGTTCGCGGGGAACGACGGCCCCATCTTTTACTTTCAGACCAACCTCGATGCGCCGCGCTACCGGATTGTGGCGATCGATTCGAGGGCGCCGGCCCCGTCCGATTGGAAGACCGTCGTCCCGGAATCATCGGACATCATCCAGTCGTGCGCCGTCGCCGGCGGCAGGCTCGTCGTGCTGACGATGCACGACGTCGCCAGCCGGTTGAGCGTGCACGCGATGGATGGGCGGCTCCTCTACGAGGTGCCTCTTCCGAGTTCATTGGGCGCGGTCGGCAACGTCTCCGGGCAACAGGATGATCCCGAGCTCTTGTTCAACTTCACCACCTACACGTCGCCGACCTGCAACTATCGATGCAGCCTGGCGACCGGCGAGGTCCACCCCTTCCAGCAGCCAAGAGTCGACATAAATCCGGCGGACTTTGAAACAACCCAGGTCTTCTATCCCTCGAGGGACGGAACCCGTGTGCCCATGTTCATTACGAAGAAGAAGGGGGCGGTGCTCGACGGCACCGCCCCGACGATCCTGTATGGATACGGGGGATTCGATGTTTCGCTGACACCCTCCTTTTACGTGCCCAACATCACATGGATCGAAATGGGCGGCGTCTACGCCGTCGCCAACCTTCGGGGCGGCGGCGAATACGGCGAGGATTGGCACCGCGCCGGGATGAAGCAGCTGAAGCAAAACGTATTCGACGATTTCATAGGGGCGGCCGACTGGCTCTTCGCCAACCATTACACCTCGCCCGCGCATCTGGTGATCCGCGGCCGAAGCAACGGCGGCCTCCTCATCGGGGCCACGATCAACCAAAGGCCGGACCTCTGCCGGGTGGCGTTTCCCGAGGTGGGGGTGATGGACATGCTTCGATTCCAGAAGTTTTCAAACGGCGAATTCTGGGTCTCGGACTACGGGTCCAGCGACAGCCCCGATGGATTCAGGTACCTGAGCGCCTACTCTCCGCTGCACACGATTAGGAGCGGCGCACGCTATCCCGCGGTGTGCGTCATCGCAGCCGACAGCGACGACAAGGTATCCCCGGCCCATTCGTTCAAATACACCGCGGCGATGCAGGCATCGGTCGACAACGGACCGTCCGCCCTGCCCGTGTTCATCAGGATCGAAACCCAGGCGGGACACGGCCGGGGGCTCGCACGCTCAAAGGTGATAGACGCCGAGGCGGACAAGCTCGCCTTCGCAGCGTATTTTCTCGGTCTCTGAATCCCCCGCCCTAATCGGCCGTCCGCCCGAAGATCAGGCCGGAGAGAAGCCGCAGGCGCGGGTCGGCGAGCAGGTCGCGGTAGAGGGGGTCGTTCGAATAGTGCCTCCACCGCTCGAGGATCCTCATCCTGTCGGCCCGCCCGTCAAACCGAAGCCCGTCGAATGAGCTGCCCCCTCCGCGCCCAGGGACGCGCGCCAGGACGGACCCGTCGGGCCGGATGCCAAGCCCTGCAGCCAGCGCGGCGCGGTAGGGCGCACTTCGGACAAACCGTGTGTAGTCGACCGCAACCAGGTTGGGGAGATGCCTCGTCTGCCCGATGAACTCCAAGGCGTGCCCGATCCAACGTTCCCGGGCCAGGGGGCCGTGGATCCGGTCGAACGGAATCCAGCCGCAGCTTCCCGCAGCCCCCCACCCCTCCTTCCTTAGGCGGCTCGCAAAGAGATTGGCGGGGTCCCGCAGGATAAGGATCGTCACGCGATCCGCGCCCTTTCCCAGAAAGGGCCCGCTTCGCCTCAGCCACCTGCCGGCCACATCCGCGGAGTACTCCTCCAGGGAAAAGACGAGGCGGCCCGAGAACCCTCGCCGGCCGGCCGGGGTTCGCAGGAGCGCCGTCTCATACCTCCCGTACCCCGGGCCCGGCCATGCTCCGGCCTCCGCACTCTCGAAAGGGTCCAATCCAACCGTGACGCCATTCAGGAAGATCCACCGACCCCGAAGGCCCGAAAGGAGCCACTGGATGAACGCGTGGTTCCCGCTTCGCTGCATCCCGAGGACCGCGATCTCCCGGGGCGCCCCGCCGCGGCGGGCGGACGCGGGTCCCCGGGGCTTTGGGCGCGAATACCGATCGACCGACCGGGCCTCGATCCCTAGGGGTTCCGCCTCCTGGGCCGGGCGCATCCCGAGACTCTGGCGCAGCCGCGGAAGAAACCGCTGCGCCGCCAAATCGCATTGGCCGCGGTGCGGATGATCGGCCGTGAAGGCCCGGATCAATTCCGCCCGCTCCGCGGGCTTATTGAGCCGGCCCTGAAGAAGCTTCTCCACGGGCTTGAAGAGATAGTGGTTCACGCGGAGCCGGGGAAGCCGCCTCGGCCCCCCCGCGTCCCTGCAGGCGGCCGCCGGCTGGAACGCAGCGACCGGAACCGTCCTTCCGCCGGCGCTCGTCCGAAGGAAATAGTTCGCCGTGATCGCCCGGATCGGCGCGAAACGCAGGTTGACGATCAATCGATGGGCCCTTCGCACGCGGTTGGCGCGCTCGTCATGGCGCTCGACGAGGGGCCCGGCCTCGGCGTAGCGCAGGCTCAGGCCGAAAGGAACGCACCTCGCGGCGACGCCGGAGAATGCTGAGCAGCGGGAGAGAACCGCGCGAACATCGTCCTCGGATTCACCGAACAGGTAATCCTCAAGGCCCAGGAATGCGATCCAGGCGGCGCCCGAGCCGTAATGATCCAGGCAGTGGTTGTAGGCGGCGACCGGGGCATCCAGGCCGTCCCTCCAGCATATCGAGGTGGCCTCTCCCCGGGCGGCGTAGTCGGCGGCAACCCTCCGGGTGCCATCGCTGCTTCCGAGGTCGTAAAGATAGAAGTGCTCAAAACCCACGAGCTTGTGGAACTCGATCCACTCGCGCAGGTAGCGCGCCTCATTCTGGAGGGCGGCACACGCAACAAGTCCGCGGCGGGTTTCACGCTTCATCGGAAACCGGGGTTATCTCCTCCCGAGGGCCGCCGCGCCCGGATCAATGGGGTGATTCTCGTCAATCCGGCGATAAGAGGGGCGCCCGATCGGTCCGTCAACGCCCCGCCGGGGTCAGCCCGCCGGCTCGGAAGGCTCGATTTCAGGAACAGCCGCCGGCAGCAGGCGCGGCAGCGAGCGGAGCCTGAGAGCCAGGACCACGCCGGCCAGCGCCACGGCGCCTACCAGGGCCGCCACGCCCGGCCAGGCTCCGCCCGACCAGGCGAACCCGCCGAGCCAGCCGACGATGCTGCCGCCCATGTAGTAGAAAAACAGGTAAAGGCCGCTCGCCTGCGCCCTGGCTCCCTGCGCCCGGCGCCCGACCCAGCTGCTGGCGACGGAATGCCCGGCAAAGAAACCCGCTGTCACCAGAACGACGCCCGCCACGACCAGCGGCAGCCAGGAAAAGAGCGTGAGGAGCACGCCGAGCAGCATGAGCGCCGGCATCCACCAGAGCACCCGGCGACGCCCGAGCCGTCCCGAGAGCCGGCCGGCCCAGGTCGAGGTGAAGACGCCAACCACGTACACGGTGAACAGCGCGGCGACCGCGCTCTGGCGAAAACCATAGGGCGGCGCGACCAGCCGGTAGCCGATGTAGTTGTAGACCGTCACAAAACACCCGAGAAGCACGAAGCCCATCGCAAAGAGCTGGAGCATGCCGGGCTCCGCCAGGTGGCGTCCGAGCGAACGGGCCAGCGCTCCAAACTCAAGGGGCCTCGCCTGGAAATGGCGCGAATGGGGCAAGATGAGCCAAAGAAGAAACGTGGCCGCCACCGACAGGAGCGCGATCACGCCCACGGCGACCCTCCAGCCCGCCAAATCGGTCAGGACGCCCGCGAGAAGCCGGCCCACCATGCCGCCCACGGCGTTGCCGCTGATGTACAGCCCCATGGCCACTCCGAGCGAGTCGCCGTCCACCTCTTCGCAGAGGTAGGCCATCGCGACCGCGGGCAGGCCCGCCAGGCTCAGGCCCACAAGCGCCCGCAGGATGAGGAGCCCGCTCCACGCAGGCGACGCGGCTGCGGCGAGACTGAGCCCGCTCGCGAGGGCCAGCGACCACCCCATCACCCGCTTTCGCCCCCAGGCGTCCGAAAGAGAGCTGGCTGCCAGCATGGCCGGCGCCATCGTGCCGGTGGCCAGGGACAAGGCCAGGCTGCTTGACGCGGCGCTCACTCCGAACGCCTGGGCCAGCACCGGAAGGATCGGTTGCACGCAGTAAAGCAGCGCGAACGTGGCAAAACCGCCGGCAAACAGGGCCCAGTTGGCCCTGCGGAAGCCGGCAGTTCCGGCCCTCAGGTGGAGGTCCGTTCCGCCGGCGGCGGCCGCGGTCGCGGAGGCATTCATGCATTCGAGGCTGCACCGCTTCCCCCGGCCTTTCAACCCTTGCCGGGACGGCGCGCCCCCGAGGCCCCGCCGCCAGGGACGGGCACGGAAGCGGGCCGACGGTTGGGACGGAACGCCGCGCCGTCGGTCAGAACCGGAACGTCGTGCCGACCGCGAATTCGTTGCCGCCGATCGTGCTCGTGATGTTCGTTCCCGGGACGGCGCCCGTGGCGCCATACCAGGAACTCGACTGGGTGTGCGAAAGGGCGTGGGTGAACGACACGTCGATCGACGCGGTGTCCGAAAGGGCAAATGAGACGCCGAGGGAGAGGTGCTGCGCGATGTGGAGCGGCGATCCGACGTTGTAGAACGTCATGTCCGAGGGGATCGGATCCGAGCAGTAGTTGTAGCCGGCACGCACCACCACGCCCTTCATCAGCGCATGCTGCACGCCGAGCTCAAAGGTCCAGGAATCCTGCCAGCCGAGGCCCGCCATCGAACCGTCGGCCTTGAAGCCGCTGTTCTCGAATCCGGGCGTGGACCCGTAGGCGATGTAGCCGACATCCGCGAGGAGGTAGGTCGATTGCGAAACCTCATAATTGAAGCCGACCTGGCCCGTCAGGGGCCGGTCCATCCGGAACGAGACGGTCCGCGAGGCGCCCGACGGATCCTGGACCGTCCACGTATACGTCTGGAACCAGGTGGGAGAGGAGAGCGAGAAGCCGACGGAAAGATCCTTGTCGACCTGCCAGCGAAGCCCCCCCTGGGCCCCCATCCCAAGCTTGATGTCCTGATTCTGCACGGTCGCGTAGACCGGGTGAAGATTGGCGCCGAATCCCGGCTCGGCAAAGGCCGCGGGCGTGAAGAGGTTGCGGCCGATCGAGGGGGCGAGCGCGAAACCCCATGACCAGCGGTCCCCGCCGAGTCCGGAAACGCCGATCGGCAGCCGGATGACATACAGGCTCGACCGGACGTCCCCGAACCCCCCGAACTGCCCGCCGAAGGGATTGTTGGCCGCGCCCGCCTGCGGGAAGAAGATGGGATTCGTGCCCGAGGTGGCCGCATGGAAGCTCAGCCCCGCCTCCGAGACCGCGCCCGCGAACCACGCAAGGTTCGGGTCACCCTCCTTCCATGTGGCCATGAACGAGAGATACGGCACGTTTTGCACGGTCGACTTCGAGGAGCCGCTCAACCCGAGGGCGCCGACCGAGCTGTCGATCTGGGCATCGGGGAGGATGTCTCCAAACACGATCGATGCCGTGCGATCCGCAAAAAGGATGCCCGTCGCGGGATTCTTGTAGATGCTGCCGATCAGGTCCTGATCGTTGCCGGCGGTCGCCGCGCCGCCGAGCGCGGAATTGACGGCGCCAAAGCCCTGGACGAAATACCCGTCGGTCGCGAGGGCCGCAGGGATGAGGACGCAGCCAGAGGCCGCGGCAATTGCAAGAAGACTCCGGAGGTGGGGGCGCTTCGGTTTATTCATCGTGGTTGGGTGTCGTTCCTGGCTGGAACCCCGGGGCAATTCGAGCGGCCTGGTGATTCCACGGGGCGGACGGGCTTGGGTTGGGCTATTGCGATCTGGCCCTGGAGCCTGCAGGCACGGGTTCATCCGAGCACGCCGGCTCAAGGGAGGGGTAACGGCCGGCAGCGTAGTTCGCGGAAGACCCCGTTGCCGAACTATTTTTTTGCGCATGCGCGGTAAATATATGCGCAGTGACCGTAAAGCTGAGCGCGCAGCCGCCCCACTCCGCGGCGCGCCCGGCCCCTTTTTTCCCGGCCGATAGCGGTTGGGCAGACTCCGCGTGTCACAGGGGATGGGTGCGAGGTCCCGCCTGGCCCCGACAAACCATAGCCTCCCTCGAACGGCTCTGGCGATCAATAGACCCACTGGTCCGGGCGGGCCCCCACACCCCAAAAACCATGAAAAATCCCACGCGAACGGCGAACCCCAGGACCCTCCTCCTGCTGTGCGGCGCCCTGATCACTGGAATGGCCCAAGCCAACGCCCAGAGCCTAACGGTCACGACTCTTGCGGGGGCCAACGGGCAAAGCGCGTATCTAGACGGCCCGGGAGGCTCCGCCCGCTTCAGGAACCCCTCATCCCTTGCGGTCGACGCCTCGGGCAACATCTACGTCGCGGACACCGGCAACAATGCGATCCGCAAGGTCACGCCGGCGGGGGTCACCTCCACGCTCGCCGGGGCTCCCGGGCTCACGACCGGCGTCGACGGCACCGGGACGAGCGCCTCGTTCCCCGACCCGTACGGCATCGCCGTCAACGCCTCCGGCAACCTCTACGTCGCGGACATCAACCTGAATACGATCCGACAGATCACGCCGGCGGGGGTCGTCACCACCTTTGCCGGCACGTCCGGGGTGGCGGGCAGCACCAACGGCACGGGCACGAGCGCCTCCTTCTCCGGTCCCATTGCCATTGCGGTGGATACCGCCGGAAACCTCTACGTCGCGGAGGAGACGAACAACACGATCCGCAAGATCACCCCGGCGGGGGTCGTCACGACCTTTGCCGGGCAGGTGGGGGTCGTTGGCAACATCGACGGGGCCGCAAGCTCGGCGTCGTTCAACCACCCGCGCGGCATCGCCGTGGACGGGTCCGGAAACGTCTTCGTCGCGGACAACTTCAACGACACGATCCGCAAGATCACCCCGGCCGGTCAGGTTTCCACGCTCGCGGGCTCCCCGGGCGTGAGCGGAAGCTTGGACGGCATGGGCGGGTACGCGCTCTTCAACGGCCCGACCGGTGTGACGGTCGACGGCAACGGCAACATTTTTGTCACCGACTCGAACAACAACACGGTTCGCAGGATCACCCCGTCGGGGTCGGTCACGACGGTCGCCGGAACCGCCTCGCCCTATTGGAGCGTCATCGGTCAGGACGGGACCGGGCCCAATGTCAAATTCAACTTCCCCTCGGGCGTCGCGGTCGACGCCGCGGGAAACCTTTATATCGCGGATACGCAGGACTGCTCGATAAGAAAGGGCGCCTCGAGCGGCGCTCCCTACGTCGGAACCGCCCCGCTCACCCAGACCGTGTCCGTCGGCGAAACGGCCACCTTCACGGTCGCGGCCAGCAGCGCGACCGAATTGACCTACCAATGGAGCTTAAACGGAGCGCCGATCGCCGGGGCGACCTCGGCGAGCTACACGACTGAGCCCATCCAGCTTTCGGACCAGGGCCTCTACTCGGTCGCCGTCACGAACGGCACCGGGACGACCCTAAGCGCCGCGTCCCTCACCGCCACGTTCTCGCACGACGCCACCTATGCGTTCAACAGCTGGAGCAGCTCGACGCCCCTGCCCACGGCGACGTCCTACGTCGCCGTGGCCTTTGACGGGAGCCAGTTCCTCGCCGTCGGCCTCGACGGAACCGCGTTTTCCTCGCCCGGACGGCGTCAATTGGACCGCCTCGGTCACCAACGGACCCCCGGGAAAGACATGGGGGGAGCTCAACTCGGTCGCCAATGTGCCGGGAGGCAGCCTGTTGGTGGCCGTCGGCAACGGAGGCGCCATCGTCACCTTTGAGAGCGGAACCTACGACGGCACCCAACAGGCCTCGGGCACGACGAGCCTCCTGACCGGAGTCACCGCGGGCAACGGATCCCTCGTCGCCGTCGGCTACGGCGGCGCCTGCGTCACCTCCAATCTCACGGCCTCGGCATGGAAGGCCGCGTCGACCGGTACGTCGCAAAACCTGAACGCGATCGCCTACGGCAAAGGCACGTTCGTCGCGGTGGGGCTCGCCGGAACCATCGTCACGTCCCCCGACGGGTCCACCTGGACCGTCCAGCAGCTCGGCGCCTCCAACGATCTGTACGGCGTCGCCTACGGTTCGCGCGGTTTCGTTGCGGTGGGGGGCAACGGGGCCATCTTCATCTCACCGGACGGGGTTCTCTGGCAGCCGGAGGTCTCGCCGACATCGAACGTCCTCGTCCACGTCGGCTACGGTGACGGCACCTTTGTCGCCGTCGGCTTCCTTGGGACCGTCCTGACCTCGTCGGACGAGGGGATCACCTGGACGAGCCAGGATTCCGGGACTTTGGCCCGGCTTGACGGCGTCGTTCTCGGAAACGGCTCCTTCGTCCTCACCGGCGCCGCGGCGTGGTGGTCCAGTCGGGCGCGGCAAGCCCGAGCCGGATCATCAACCTCTCGTCGCGGGCGACCGTCGGCACCGGAGGCAATATCCTGATCGCCGGCTTTGTGATCAACGGCTCCGGCACGAAGCAGATCCTCCTGCGCGGGGTCGGACCCACCCTCTCTGAATTCGGGGTGAGCCAGGCCCTGCAGGCTTCGAGCCTCGCGCTTGTGAGCCCGTCGGGCGCCACGCTGGACACCAACAGCGCCTGGGGAGGCGGGACCACGCTGGCCGAAGCCTTCGTCCAGGTCGGCGCCTTCTCGCTGCCTGCTAAATCCGCGGACGCTGCGCTCCTTCTCCCCTTGGGCGCCTCAAACTACACCGCCCAATTGAGCGGAGTCGCCGGCGGCACCGGCATCGGGCTCGCCGAAATCTACGATGCGGACACCGGCACGCCCACGGCGCGCCTGATCAACATCTCCGCCCGCGCCTCGGTCGGAATGGGAAGCAACATCCTGATCGCGGGCTTTGTCATCTCCGGCAACACCCCCGAAACGGTGCTCATCCGGGGGGTCGGCCCCGCGCTCACCCAGTTCGGCGTCGCCGGCGCGCTGGCCAAGCCCCAGCTGGCCCTTTACGACTCCGGCAACAATACGCTCCAGGCCAACACCGGTTGGGGCGGCGGAGCCAACCTCTCACAGGTGTTCACGCAAGTCGGGGCCTTTTCGCTCCCGGCGGGCTCCGCGGACTCGGCGATCCTCGTCACGCTTCCCCCCGGCGCCTACACGGCCGAGGTGAGCGGCGTCAACAGCTCGACCGGGGTTGCGCTGGCCGAGATCTACGAGGTCCAGTAGCGACTTTCGCGCCTTCGATCCCCGCCGCGCGCTGGGAGGCATTCCGGGCCTGGCCCGCTTGCCCCTCTGGCGAGCGCGGGGATTCGCCGTTTCAAAGGCGTCCGCCCGCCCTTCGCGGTCCGAGGCCAGCGGCCCTAGACCGCGGTCGCCGGGGTTGCGGGGGGCACCGCCTGCGCTTCCGGATGCTTCGGCACGCCCACCAGGACCGAAAGCTGCTCACGAACCGCCACAAAGAACTCGGGGGAGAGCTCGATCGCCGGCACCTCATGGAGCTGCTTGGTCCTCGCGTGCTCAAACAGGTCCTTTGAGCCGTCGGAATTCCTCCCTTTTGGACGAAGGATCCGCTTCCGCTCCAACAGAAGGGCGAGAAACCTCACGAGCCGGTCCGTTTCGGGCGACGGCTCGGTCGAGGGGTCTGCGAGCGTCAGGAAAAGGTTCTCGGCCGTAAGCTTCAGGGCCCGGTCCAGGTTCTCCTGCTTCTGCAGCGGCTTGTAGACCTGGACCCAGCGGCAGGCGACAAATCCGCCCGGGGACAAAGACGCCGCATGGGCCTCAAGCGCGTCCAGCCGGACGACCGCCCCGGAATCCAGGCGGGAGAGGAGGCTCACGACCCGGTCGCCCTCGGCGAAAGCCTGGCCCGACACACAGCACGTCAACGCCCGGGGTTGCAGGTTCAATTCCATGGTTTCGAACCTTTCTTGTTTACTTCCCCCGCGCAGGGACGCTAGCAAATTTGCGCCGCATTGCCACTTGTGGCAAAAAATCATGAACGGACGCCTCATTGCCGTCGGCGACATCCACGGGTGCCATAACGAGTTTGCCGATCTGCTCCATCAGCTCGACCTAAAGGGAGGGGACCGCACGGTCCTCCTTGGGGATCTGGTGAACCGGGGCCCGAACAGCCCGAAGGTGATCGACCTGGCCCGGCAGGCGGGGTCGCTCTCGCTCCTTGGGAACCACGAGCTGCGGCTCCTTAAGTTTCGGAAGACGGGTGATAGAAAGTACATGAAGGAGCATGACCTGGAGACCTTTGACGCGCTTAGGCCCCAGGACTGGGCCTATCTTGAGTCGATGCAGCTTACCTATGAGGATGCCGAGCTGAACACGGTCTTCGTTCACGGGGGCTTCCTGCCGGGGGAGCCGTGGCACAAGCAGCCCGCCGAGGTCGTGACCCGAATCCAGGTCATCGACAAGGAAGGCCGCCCGAAAAAGCGCGCGGACGACCCGGAAGCCCCCTCGTGGGCCGACCTGTGGGGAGGCCCGCCCTTTGTCATCTACGGGCACACGCCGAGGCCCGAGGTCTACAAGCTGAAGTGGTCCCTCGGGATCGACACCGGATGCGTCATGGGCGGCTATCTGACCGCGTACATTCTTCCCGAGCGGCGGATCGTCCAGGTGAAGGCGCGCCAACGCTACTTCCCTTGAGTCCGCCCCGTCCCATCGAGGGGGCCCTCCTCCTCTGCCTCGACATGCAGCCGGTGTTCATAGGCGCCGTTGCAGACGGCCGGGCCGTCCTCGGCAGGTGCCAGTTTGCCGTCGCCGCCGCGTGCGGTCTCGGGATCCCGGTCGCGTTCACCGAGCAGGTCCCAGCAAAGCTTGGTTCGACGGACCCCTCCCTCCTTTCGCTCGTCGAGAAGCCCGAGGTGCATCCGAAGGACACGTTTTCGGCGTTTTCGCCCGCGGGCCCAGTCCGGGAGGCCCTTGCCCGGGGGAGGACGCTCGAGCACGTCCTCATCTGCGGCGTCGAAACCCCCATCTGCGTCTATCAAAGCGCCGCCGATGCGCTCCAGGCGGGCCTTTCGGTCACGATCCTCTCGGACTGTGTCGGCGCCCGGCGCCGCGAGGACGCGGCGACCTGCACCGTGGCCCTCGCGCGGGCGGGGGCGCACGTCCTGCCCTCTGAGACCGTTTTCTATTCCATTCTGGGAGGAACCGCCCATCCCTATTTCAAGGCCTACACCCAGCTCGTCAAAAAATATGCCTGACAGCCCCCTACGCCCCTCGACCGTGCGAGAGCTCAAGGCGACCGACGCGACCAACGGACGCCCGTTCGCCAGCACCCTCGTCCTGCGCAAGTTGACGACAAAGACCGCCGCGAACGGGAACCCGTACCTGAGCATCGAGCTCGGCGACCGCACCGGCTCCTTCAACTGCACGGTCTTCTCGGACAGCCCCGCATTCGAGGCGGTCCGGACCGCCGAGGAGGGCGCGGTGCTCCGGGTCGAGGGCAAGGTCGAGACCTACCAGGGCAGGCTCTCGCCGAAGCTCTCCAAGGCCTCCGTCCTCCCTGCCGACCAGCTGACCTCCCCCGAGGTGATCGCCAACCTCGTCGAAACGGCGCCCGAGGACGCCGACGCCCTGTGGAAGGAGTTCAACGGATACGTTGAGTCGGTGCGCCTGCCCGAGCTGCGCTCCACGGTCCGGATGGTCCTTGAAGAGATCGGCGACACGTTCCGCACGGCGCCGGCTGCGACCTACATCCACCATGCCTACCGCCACGGTCTCCTTGAGCACACCGTGCACATGGCCCGGGCCTGCCATGCGCTTCTTCCCCTCTACAAGGAGGTCGACCCGGACATGGCCATGGCGGGCATCCTCCTGCACGATGCCGGCAAGACGATCGAGTACGAGGGCTCCCTGTCCACCAAGAGGGGGCGCCGCGGCATCCTTCAGGGCCACGTGGTGCTCGGCTACCAGCTGGTGCGCAAGGCGGCGATCAAGGCAAAGCTCGACCCCGAGCGCGTCGAGCGCCTTGAGCACATCATCCTCAGCCACCAGGGTAAGCTCGAGTGGGGGGCCGCCGTCATGGCGGCGACGCCGGAGGCCGTCTTCGTCTCGATGATCGACAACCTGGACGCCCGGATGGGGATCGTGCAGAGGGCGCTCCGGAACGCGCCCGAGGACGAGGAATTCACGGAGAGGCTTCTGGGCCTCGAGTCCCCCCTCCTCCTGAAGCGGCTCCCCGACTAGGGGCGAACGGCCCCCTTTTCGCCTCAGATATCCCTCAGCCGGGCGCCCATCGCGACCAGCTTGTCGCGCATGACGACCGGGTCCTGGGCCTTGTCGAGAGCCTCGTCCGGCGACACGAGCTCCCGGTTAACGAGGTTCATCAGGTGGGTGTCCATCGTGATCATGCCCAGGTTGGCGCCGGTCTGGATGTCGGAGGTGATGCGGAAGGTCTTGTTCTCGCGGATGAGGGATGCAATCGAGCTCGTATTCACCATGATCTCATAGCCGGCGATTCGCCCGCCGCCGATCTTCTTGCAGAGCACCTGGGAGATGACGGCGACAAGCGAGGAGGCGAGCTGCGTGCGGATCATGTCCTTCATGTTCGCCGGGAAGGCGTCCACGATGCGGTCGACCGTCTTGGCGGCGCCGTTGGTATGGAGCGTTCCGAAGACGAGGTGGCCGGTCTCGGCCGCGCTGATCGCGGCCTCGATCGTCTCGAGGTCGCGCATTTCACCCACGAGGATGATGTCGGGGTCCTGGCGGAGCGCGCGGCGGATCGCCTCGGAGAAGCTCGGGACGTCGACGTGGACCTCGCGCTGGGTGACCACGCAGCGCTTGTGGACGTGGTAGTACTCGATCGGGTCCTCGATCGTGATGATGTGGCCGTCGCGGTTCTCGTTAACGTAGTTGATCATCGACGCCAGGGTCGTCGACTTTCCGGAGCCGGTCGGCCCCGTCACGAGGATGAGGCCGCGCGGCCGGTAGAGGAGCTCCCGGATCTTGTCGGGCATGCCGATGTCGCGCAGGCCGAACATCCGGTTTGGGATCTGCCGGAGCACCATGCCGTAGTTGCCCTTCGATTTGAGGACCGAAACGCGGAATCGCGCCTTCTCCATGTAGGCGAAGCCGAAGTCGGCGCCGCCGTTCAGCTTCGTGCTCTGCACGTGGACGTCGGGCGTGATCGAGAGCATCAGCTTCTCGGTATCGATAGGCTCAAGCGGGGGTCCGTCGATCGGCGTCATGCTGCCGGAAAGCCGGAGCGTGGGAGGCTGGCCCACCTGGAGGTGGAGGTCGGAGGCGTTTTGCTCGAAGACAAGTTCGAGCAGTTCGTTCATCTCGTAGCTCATGGTGGACCGTTGGGTTGGCTACTGCCGGCTCAGGCTGAGCAGGAATTCAGCGTTGGATTTGGTCTTCTTCAAGCGCTGAATCAACATTTCCATGGACTCGATGGGCCCCAGGCCCTGCATCGCCCTCCGGAGCCCGTAGATTCGCTGGAGTTCGTCGGGATGGTAGATGAGCTCCTCCTTGCGGGTGCCGGAGCGGTCGATGTTGATCGCCGGGAAGATCCTGCGCTCGACGAGGCCCCGATCGAGGTGGAGCTCCATGTTGCCGGTCCCCTTGAATTCCTCGAAGATGATCTCGTCGGCGCGGCTGCCCGTGTCGACAAGCGCCGTGGCGATGATCGTGAGGCTCCCCGCCCCCTCGATGTTGCGCGCGGCGCCGAAGAAGCGCTTCGGCTTCTGGAGCGCATTCGACTCGAGCCCGCCGGACATGATCTTTCCGGAGCTCGACGCGAGCGCGTTATAGGCCCGGGCGAGCCGGGTGATCGAATCGAGGAGGATGACGACATGCTCGCCCTGCTCCACCAGCCTGCGGGCCTTCTCGCCCACCATCTCGGCGCAGTGCACGTGGCTTTCCGGAGCCTCGTCAAAGGTCGACGACACCACCTCGCCCTTCGTGTGGCGCCTGAAGTCGGTGACCTCCTCGGGCCGCTCGTCCACGAGGAGCAGGATCAGCTTCGCAAACGGGCTGTTCTCGGAGACGGAATTGGCGATGTTCTGCAGGAGGATCGTCTTGCCGGTTCGCGGCGGGGCCACGATGAGCCCGCGCTGGCCGAATCCGATCGGAGTCAGGATGTCCACGGCCCTCATCGAGACGTCCTTCTGGATGTCCGGGTCCTCGAGCAGGATCCGCTTCAAGGGGTAATAGGGTACCAGCTCCTCGAACGGCGTGACCTTCGAGATGGCCTCCGGGTCCTTCCCCATCACCTTGTCAATCCGCACGACCGCCGGGCAGCGCTCGCCGTCGCGCGGCGGCTGGATCAACACCTCGACCTGGTGTCCGCGCTTGAGGCCGTAGCGCCGGATCAGGCTCTCGGGCAGGTAGGCGTCCTCGGGGTATAGCCGGTAGTTGACCTTCTCGTGGACGATGAACGCCCCCTGGTCGGTCATGTCCACGTAGCCCCGGTCCGCGAGGGCCCGGTGCTCCTCCGTCGCCTTGAAGAAGATCTGGGGAAGGAGCTGGAGCCTGTTGGGGGCGCCCTCAAACGGGACGTTCATCCCGCGGGCAAACGCGATCAGCTCGGCAAGGGTGAGGCCGTAGAGGTGGTCCAGGTAGAGCGGCTCACCCTTTCCCGAAGAGATCTCCGCGGCCAGCGCATCGAGAGCCGGGAGGTCGGAAAACCGGGCCGGATCCGGCAAGTCCCCGTACACCGGAGGCGCGCTCGGAGGGGGAGGCTGCTGGGGATAGCGGGGAGCGCCGCCGACCGGGCCCGGACCCGGCTGCCAAGGCCCGCCGCCGTGCCGCCCGCGCTTTCGCTTGTTGCGCTTCCAGGAATTGCGGTCCTGCCAGTCGCCGCGGCCGCCGCCCTGGCGGCCATCATTCTGCCCGCCGTCGGCCTGGCGGCCATCGTTTCCGCCCGCCGGCTCCGTGCCGCCCACATCGCGCGGAGAATTGGCGCCGGATGCGTCGTACGATTCCTGCCTTTGGGGCGCCGGCTCTGAGGGGGGCGGCGCAACCGGAACGGGGCCGGGGCGGGCTCAGGCCTCGCCTCCGGGACAAAAATCTCCTGCTTGGGCTCCTCCACCGCGACGGCAGGCGCGGCCTTCCGCGTGCGCGGCCTTCCGCGCTTTGCGGGCTTTATTCCCTCATCGGGGGCGGAATTTTCGTCGTCGGTCTTGGGAGGAAGGGACATCAGGGTTTTCTTTGAAGGGGGCGCCTGCCTTGGCTTGGTCCAGGGAATTGACGATGTGGTCGACCTGGGACTCCAGGAATGCGGTGGAACCGTCGTTCCAAAGGACGAGATCGGACAGCTCGATTTTCCGAGCCAGTGGCAATTGCTTAGATATGCGTTGCTCGGCGAGCGCCCGGTCCAAACCGCGCTGCTCCAATCGAGCGAGTTGCGAATGAGGATCACACGCTACGCACACTGTGAAATCAAACCAATTCTCCAGACCCTTTTCAAAGAGGAGGGGCACCTCGACAAGCCAGTTTAACCCCGCTCCCTCCCGCAGCATCCTCCGGAGCATCCCGAAGAACACCGGATGCGTAAGCTCTTCAAGATAAATTCTTTCTGTATCATTGAAGAAGACGATTTTCGCCAGGGCCGGTCTGTCGACCTGGCCGTTCGGCAGAAACACCCCATCCCCGAAATGGGCGCGCACCGCGGTGGCAATCGGCTCCTGGGTAAAAACCTGCTCCCGGACGACGATGTCGGAATCGATGTGACGGTATCCCCTTTCGACGAAGAATTTCGCCGTGGTCGATTTGCCGCATCCAAACCCGCCCGTGAGTCCCAGGATCATCGCGTAGGGGGGCCATCCAACACGGAAACGGTTCCAAATCAACAACCGGCTGAGGAATTATGCCGGAATCACGACCCCGTCACGCTGCCGGACCGGTATTTCCAGACGAGCGACGCCAGGCGTTCAACACCGCGGACTTTCGCCGAAAAACCGCCGGGGTCTGAAATGAACCGGAAAAGCCATCCAAGCGCCAGACGATCGGCCCACACCGGGATCTGAGTCTGCCTGCCCGACAGGAAGGCGATGGCTCCGCCGATGCACAGGATGGTCGGCCTGTAGGCGAGCCGCTTCCGAAGCTCCCAGCCAAGCCGCTCCTGGACCCCTCCGCTGAGGGCAATGACCACCAGCTTCGGCCTGCGGGCATCGATCAAATCGACGAGATTCGGATCGGAGATCGGTCCCTGCCTTGGATACATCGGGGCCACGTAGGCCGCATCGTCGGAGAGGTCGAATCCCTGTCGGCCAAGCCAATCTAAAATTTGTCTCGGTGTCGTCCGCCGACGGCATGATCCAGAATGAATCGGCCTTGCCCCGGAATTGGCCGCCCGAAACAAGCGCCCGGAGGAGGCGAAGGCCCGAAATCCTTATGGCCCGTTCCCCCGAGCAAAGGAGCCAAAAGAGGACCAAGAGGGCGCTGTCCGTTACGGCGATGTCCGCCCCCTCCATCGCCTCGCGGTGGGCGGGGTCCTCCGCGAGCCGGACCATCACCGGGGCCGACGGGGCCACGATTAATCCGCCCCCCGGAACGAGATCGAGAAGACCCTCAAGATCGGCGACGTAGAACCTCACCCCGAGAATCTTCCGGAAATTGTCCTGCACAAGGGGATATCATCGAAAGACCAAAAGCCATGAAAGAGCAAAATGGGCCACTCGCAGCTTGACCCTAGCCGCCAAATTTGGAGCGTTCTACGCTCCGCGGTACGCCCTCATCGTCTAGCGGCTAGGACGGGGCCCTCTCAAGGCCCAAACAGGGGTTCGATTCCCCTTGAGGGCGCCATTTCGGGAATAGCCAATAGCCGCTCGGCCCCGCCCGGCCTGCGAGGTCTTGGCTGCTTCCCAACTAACGCCTCGGCCACCCGGTCGAAACGGGACCAGCCGGCAATCCGAGACTTGCCGGCGCCGGCGCGGCATTGACACGCCACCATCATAGTGTCAAATTTGACACCGTGATAAAGGCGGTCATTGACACCAATATTCTTGTCGCCGGTCTGCGTTCCCGAAAAGGGGCGTCCAATCAAGTCATTGCCGCCGCTGCCAGGCGGCGTTTCGTCACCTATTTGTCCGTTCCCCTGTTCTGCGAATACCTCGATGTTCTGAGCCGGCCTGGGATGGTCCCCCTGCCGGCAAAGCGAGTCGAGGAATTCTGCCTCTCGTTCGTCACCATTTCGCACCTCCAAGAAATCTATTTTCTCTGGCGGCCCTTGCTGCCAGATCCCAAAGACGATATGATTCTGGAACTGGCCGTCGCCGGCCAGGCATCTCATATAATAACTTTCAATTCGGGCGACTTCCGTCCGGCTGCCGCATTCGGCATCCGGACGGCGAGCCCGGCAGCATTCCTATCCCTCCTATGAGCGCCATCACCCTCAGATTGCCGAATTCGGTCCACGGTCAGGCAAAGCAACTCGCTGCCGCCGACGGAGCCTCGGTCAACAACTTCATCGTGTCAGCGGTCGCAGAAAAGATCGCCGCACGCCGCACCGTGGGCTGGCTCAAACAACAGGCCGGCGCCAACGGTTCGCCGGAAAAATTGCTCGCCATTTTGGCTGAAGCGCCTGACGTCCCGCCGATGCCCGAGGACGAGGTGCCTCCGGCTTCCCGCAAACGGCGCACGTAGATTTGCCGCGGATTTGCTAGGAAATGTGTCATTGACTTTGATGGGTCAGATTTCGCAAAGAACGTTAGCTCACGCCTTCGATGGCCTTTATCGCCACAGTCCATAACGGCACAATCACGCTGCCAGCCGACGCCTGTCTGCCCAATGGCGCGACGGTGCGCGTCGAGACGTTCGTGGACGCGAATGGACGGAAGGCTTGGGCCGGGCGCCTGCGCCAACTCGCAAAGCGGCTGGACGGGCTGCCGACGGATTTGGCGAAAAATCACGACCACTATCTTTACGGCACGCCGAAGGGGTGAGGTGCAAGCGAGGAGTTCCACTGCGGGCTTGAAGACGCCAGTTGCTCGACAATTCAGTTCTGCTTCATGCCTCGAAAGACGATAGCGACCTTTGCGAACCAGAGGAAGGAAACCGCGCGACATTCGTGGCAATTCAAGCCGCGCTTTCGACGGGGTGCCTTCGGCTGGAAGTCCCAGCCAGCCATTTCGCGAATCGGACAGGCGGTCGCTGAGATCCGGAAGGCTGCCAAGACCGATCCGGTAGTCGCGGCGGAGGGGGCGGTCGTTTTTCTGGAACGGGTGTCTCCGGCGATTGAGCACGTGGACAGCTCGTCCGGCGCCATTGGCTCTTGCGTGAACCGAGCGATTGACGAGCTGGCTCCGCTCATCGCCAAGGCGCCGGCCGACATGAAGACCCGGGACAGGTGGCTGGAACGGGTGTTCGACGCATATCTCTCTGACGAAATTCCTTACCTTGAGAGATTGGGCGAAGTGTGGGGCGAGGTGTGCGGAGCGAAGGAGGTCGCCTCCATGTGGGCGGACCGACTCTTGGAGGTCGCGCGGACGGCCCTGGAGCCCGAGAGAGGGCCGGGCGGGTATTCGAAAGTGACATCGGCCTGCCTCAGCGCGATGTACTGCGCCGGAAAGTTCGACGAGCTCATCGGCCTGCTCCGATCCGAGGGATTCTGGCATTACCGGAAATGGATGGTCCGGGCGATGGCTGCGAAGGGATTGGTCGACGACGCAATCCGGATGGCGGAATCGTCCCGGGGGCGGTATTCCAGCGACGCCGAGATCGACTGGACCTGCGAGGAGATTCTTCTGGCTGCGAGCCGGGCCGACGAAGCCTACGCGGGGTATGGCGTCAGGGCGAACCAAGGGGCCACGTATCTCGCGACCTTTCGTGCCGTCGCGAAAAAATATCCGCGAAAGACGCCAAAGGAGATCATCTTGGATTTGGCTCGGTCCACGCCGGGCGAGGAGGGCAAATGGTTTGCCGCCGCAAAGGACGCGGGCCTCTACGCCGAGGCGTTAGGCCTCGCGCGTCAGTCTCCATGCGAACCCAGAACCCTGACCCGCGCGGCGCGTGATTTTGCCGGGAAGCAGCCGGCATTCGCCGTCGGCTCCGGACTGCTGGCCATGCACTGGCTTGTCCGAGGTTACGGGTACGAAATCACGGGGGCCGATGTGTGGGCCGCCTACGGGGCGACGATGGCCGCCGCCCCCGGCATGGCAGCGCGGCGGAAACGAAAGAGCGCATCCGCCAAATGCTGACCGCGGAAACCGGCAGCGGGCAATTTGTAGCCAAGATTCTTGGTCAGGAACTCGCTTTGCAGCCGGCCGCCTCCCATGAGCAGGTCGACGCCGCTGATCCGAGGTCGAGCGCGCAACGTGTCGGCTTCCTACCGCTCGATCAGCGCCGAAAGCCAACAGACCACCCTGAATTTCTTAAACTTTACCCTCAATAGATTACGCAATTCGATTCCCTCGAAGCCCCTTGAGGGCGCCACGTTCAGAGTGGGGTTAGAATCCGCACACCGGGAGCACACAAACTTACCCCTTTTTTCGCCTGGTCCTCGGGATTTGCCTGCGGCTTCGGTATCTCTCAAAGGCAACCCATTGGATAACCGTCTGATAG
>CAWHOL010000018.1:0-47550 GCA_963830965.1 uncultured Verrucomicrobiae bacterium
GTCGAACGGCGCCCGCAGGACCGTGTCATCGAGCTGCTGCTGCCAGATGGCAACCGTGCGCTCCGCCACCGTCACGTCTCTGGCCTGCTGCTTGAGCCGGGCGCCGTAGGCAAGGGCATCCGCCTTCGCATGGTCGTAGTCCACCTGGGCCACAACGTTCTTCTCGATCAGCTCCGACTGGCGGCGCAAGTCCTGCTCCGCCTCCGTCAGGCGCACCTGCGTCTCCGCCTGCGTCGTGCGCGCCGACTCAAGCTGCGCGCGCGCCAGCTGGAGGCTCGCCACGACGTTCGTGTCGTCAAGGCGGGCCAATACCTGGCCCTCCTTCACCTTCAGGCCCTCCTCGACAAGGACCTCCGTCACCTTGCCCGTGATCTTGGACGAGATCGTGGCCTGGCGCCTTGCGGTGACGTACCCCGACGAATTCAGCACCGTGTGCTCTCCGCCTGCAGCTTCCACCTCGCGCGCGGCCTCCGTCCGCACCTTCACGGCCGCCGGCCGAGACCCCCACCAGGCAGCGGCCCCCAACAGGGCTCCGACCGCAACGACAAGAAAAACGGGCAACGACCGTTTGGGCGGGCCCGGGTCCGTGCCTCGCTCGATCCGAAGGGCGTCTAGCGCAGCCTTTGTAGGGATCATATATATATACGAACACGGGATTCAACGCGCCGTTTATCGAAGGGTCAATGGCACATTGGCCCGGTCGCCGCGGCGCTATAGATAGCTACCATCCCCCCGGGCCCGCCACCGGGCCACCGGGGGAAGGTCGGCTCGCGGCGCGCTAGAACGAGGCCTTGAGCGAGAGCGAAGCGACGTTGTCCTCGAAGCTCTGCCCGGGGGTGGACGCCACCGTGAGATGGGAATGGCCGGTGGTCGCCGAATAGTCCGCGCTCACCGAGAGGTTCGATGTGATCGCATATGTCACGTCGATCGGCACCGAATCGGTCCAATCGTTCCGGACCGTCGGCGTGTCATATCGGTGGCCAAGGACCCGCAGCCCGACGGAGGCCGACAGACTCGTGGAGAACGTGTGCTTGTAGGTCAGGTTTTCAGAGGTCTCCTGAATCGAGTACACGCCCGCGCTGGAGACGAAGTGCCAGACCCTCTCGGAGGCGGTGAGCGTGTCCGAGGGCGTGAACGTGGCCGTCAGCTGGCCCTGCAGATAGAGCCAGGTGTGGGTGTCGCCAATAAGCCCCTCATGCGCGGCATTGCTGTACCGGCGGAAGTCCGGCCCCGCGAGGAGCTGCGCCTGGAGCCACGACAGCGGCTTTCCCTCGAAGCCCAGCAGCGCGCGGTTGTAGGTGCTGTCGCTGTCGGAAAGGCTGTAGTAGGTGTGCGCCTGGGTCTGCTGGCCGATTCGCCAGCCCCCGACAAGGGCGAAGCCGGGCAAGAGGTCGTAACCCAAGTCCAGGCCGACGTTGATGTCGTCCCTGTTGACCCAGTTGGCGTAACCCTTGTAGGCGCCGACCGGATTGTGCTCGTCGATCAGGAGGTTGTAATAGGTTGCGCTGTCGACCGCCCGCACGAACCAATCGGTCGCATCGTACCTGAGAAACGAGGTGTTCCGCTCCTGGATCTGGTTGCGGCGCTCGCGAACGACCCCGTAGCCGAGGTTGTTGTATAGGTTGAAGAATTCGTCCTCCCTGCTTCCGTCGACGTAAAGCAGGGGGTTATCAATCGAAAACGACCAGGGGCCGTCCTTGCCCGCGGCGTCCAGCGTGAACGTATTCCGCAAATTGTCCTCGCGCGCCGCCGCCTCATACTGGGTGTATTCAGCGGAATACGCGAGCGTAAGGGTCTTGAGGAACCTCGCGTTCTGCGGACCGGCATCTGCGAGAAGGTCGAAGGTGAGGTTTGCGCTCAGGGTCGTGAACCACGAGGAGATGTTGGCGATCGGGGGATGCCCGGCCAGGTTGTCGGACACGCCATAGATATTCGAATCGTAGCCTTCCTTGACCGACGCCGAGGCGACGGTAAGCCAGTTTGGCAGCACGACGCCGAAGGCATCCGCCGCCGGCGCCGGCGCGGAAGCCTGCGGTGCGGGGGCCGTGATCGGCGCGTTCTGCGCATGGACGGCGGCCACGGCCGCTAGGCTGAGCAGGGCCGCGCCAAGGATTGGCCGGGCGTGCCGCGGCGGCGCCTTTGCCCGGATTGATTTCGGTGCGCTTTCAAGAGGTGAGATGCCTTTCACGGTGTGTAGGTGTTGGTTCTGAAGGGAAACAGCGTCCTGTTTTCAGGTGCGGGCCGTCCCAGAATGATTTGAGTTAAAGGCCTCCGGTCGCGGCCGGTCGGCGGAAAGGGCGGACCCTGAAATGGGGCTGGAGCTTTCTGGATTCTCCCGCGTTGGCGGGCGGGAATTAGAGGGCCTCATAGGTCACTGATTTAATCTATATTGATTACATATAGATTAAAGCAAGCCCTTTTGCCCCCCTGCGTCATAAAACTTTAGGCGCCAGGTTGATGATATAATCAACCAATCATCATCAGATTACATGTTCGCTGACCTGTCCGTACCCGCGCGGCTCGCGAAGGGTCACATCGAATGAAGGGCGATTCGATTTCCCTCGGTGTCCAGAAGGATGGCGCGGAAGCCGAAGGGCCCGATGCTCTCCTTCTTTTGCAGGACCTTTCCTCCCGTCTGCTCGGCCGAATCAACGGCCTCGTCGAGGCGCCCGTGGACATTCAGATAGATCAGGGGACCTTCCGCGGATGGCCTCACCGTCTGACTCACATAGAGACACCCGGCGGCCTCCCCTTCCTTGTGCGGGAATGAACCCAGGGCCATTCCGGGGTACTCCACCTTCTCAATCTCAGCGCCTAGCACGGCGGAGTAGAACCGGATCGCGCGGTCCAGATTCAGGACCGGAATATCAACCCATACTATTTGGTTCGGCATCGAAGGGCTCCTGATTTTGCAGACGAGGACAATGGGGACGGCTCCCCGGCCGGACCTCCCGATACAACTCCAGCGGAGACGAGGCGGGCAAATCCAAAAACCGTTTCAACTGTCATTTTCGTTAAAAACATCGTCAATTGTGCCATTTTTTATCCGTGTTTGAGCCTGTAGGATGATGCGCGGGAGCAGATCCCCGGCGTCGACTGGCTCGAATCCCTTTCCTCGCCCAAGCCTCGACCGCCCATGCTGAAGATAACCCCTTTCCTACGACCGCCGCTCGATCCCGAATTCATCCCGGCCGCCCTGTGGAACCGGGCGTTCGGGACAACCGTTGCGGCAGACCCGGGGGCGCGCAGCCTGGTCCTCTCCCTCGAGCGCCCCGATGGCGGCGCCACGCGCCATCAGAGCCGCATCCTGTCGGCGGGCCACCCCGACTCGGCGCTCAACCTCCGCTACGCCGAAAGGCTCCTCAAATTCCTGCTTTGGCAGAAAGGCGGATGCGTCGTCCGGGTCGCCGGCGCACCGGAAATCGCCGCCCATCTGGGCGCGGTCTACAGTCCGCGGGGCGAACGGGCGTTCGACCATGCATTCTTGGGGGAGAAGGTGTACCGTCGCCCGTTCAGCCTCATGGCCGCCAAGGAGGAAGACCTGCCGGAGGAGGGCGACAGGGGCGTGACCGTCGGACGCCACCTTGAGGGTTGCCGGATCGGCTTTGATATCGGGGGCAGCGACAGGAAGGCCGCGGCCGTGATCGACGGAAAGGTGGTGTACTCCGAGGAGACCCGCTGGGATCCCTATTTCCAAAAAGATCCGGCCTACCACATCGAGGGGATTCACGAATCCCTGTGCCGGGCCGCCGCGCACCTTCCGAGGGTCGACGCCATTGGGGGAAGCGCAGCCGGCATCTACGTGGACAACGAGGTGCGCGTGGCCTCTCTCTTCAGGGGAATCCCCCCCGAACTTTTCGAGAGCGAGATACGCGGGCTCTTCTTCACGCTCCAAAAGCGGTGGGGCAACGTGCCCTTCGTCGTTGCCAATGACGGCGAGGTCGCGGCGCTCGCCGGTTCGATGTCGCTCGGCGACAACGCGGTCCTGGGGATTTCGATGGGCACGAGCCAGGCCGGAGGCTATGTGCGCCCGAGCGGCGACATCACGCCCTGGCTCAACGAACTCGCCTTTGCGCCCGTCGACTACCGCGAGGATGCGCCCCTTGACGAATGGTCCGGGGACAGAGGATGCGGCGTCCAGTATCTTTCGCAGCAGGCCGTCTCTCGGCTGGCCGACCAGGCCGGATTCGCCCTTCGCGCGGACCTGCCCGCGACCGAGCGGCTCATCGCCGTCCAGCAGGCCATGGCGGCGGGGGACCCGAGGGCGGAGCTCGTGTACGACTCTCTCGGGTCCTACCTCGGGTATTCGATCGGCCATTACGCCCAATTCTACAACGTCAGGCATGCGCTCGTGATGGGCCGGGTCACATCGGGTGCGGGCGGGGAGCGAATCCTGCTGCGCGCGAGGGAGGTCCTGGCCGCGGAGTTCCCCGCGGTGTCTTCGCATACCCAGCTCAGGATGCCGGACGAGAAGGACAAGCGCCACGGCCAGGCCATCGCGGCAGCCAGCCTGCCCTCCCTGCGCGAAACTGCGGGCTCGCACACGTCCCACGCCGGTTCCAAATAGTAGATCCCCATGAAATTCTCAAACCCGAGCGCAGATGTGTTCGTTCCCGGCGGCGCGCTGCCCGCCCCCGAGGCCCTCAGGAGCGTCACCCACCTGAGCGTGGCGGCGCACCAGGACGACATCGAGATCATGTCGCAGTCGGGGATAAGCGACTGCCTGGGGCAGGCCGGGAAGGCCTTCGGCGGCGTCGTGGTCACGAACGGCGCCGGGTCGCCAAGGGCGGGTCGCTACGCCTCATACACGGACGAGCAGATGCTGGCTGTGCGCCGGGAGGAGCAGCGCGAGGCGGCGAGGATCGGGCACTACGCGATTCAAATCCAGCTCGGCCACTCCAGCGCCGACGTCAAGCGGCCCGGGCACGCCGGGGTCGCGGCCGACTTGGCCGCCGTCTTCGCGGGGTGCCGGCCCGAGGTTGTCTTCCTGCACAACCCCGCGGACAAGCACGACACGCATGTCGCCGTGCTCCTTCGGAGCATCGAGGCCATCCTTTCACTGCCGGCCGCCCGCAGGCCGGGACGCGTCTTCGGCTGCGAAGTGTGGAGGGACCTCGACTGGCTGCCCGACGCCGACAAGGTCGCGCTCGATTCCGGCCGCCACCCCGACCTCGCCCTCAGGCTGCTCAGCCGTGTTCGACTCGCAGGTGAGCGGAGGAAAGCGCTACGACCTCGCTGCAATCGGCCGGCGGTCCGCCCACGCGACCTTCTACACGTCCCACGCAACGGACAAGCTTGCCGGAATCACCTGGGCGATGGACTTGACGCCCGTGATCCGCGACGGCGGCCCCTCGGTCCAGGATCATGTCGGGTCGCTGATCGCGCGCTTTGGGGCGGACGTCTCCAAGCGCATCGACGCCTGGTCCTGAGTGCGCCTTAGGGGTCTTGTTTGCGCGCGCGGTCGCCGTGACGGTAGGCCATCGGCGAAACCCCGTACGCCGTGTGGAAGGCCCTGCTGAAGCTGTAGATCGAGGTGAAGCTGCACAGCTCCGCGATCTCGGTCACGCGCCTTTGGCTCAGCCGCAGCAGCCCGCACGCCTTCTCGAGGCGCAGGCGCCTGAGGTGGCGTCCGAGGCTCACGCCGCAGGACGCCCGGAAACGCGCCCGCAGGTGGCTCGAGCTGATGCCGAGCGAACGCGCGATCTCCTTGACGCTCAACGGCTCGTCCTTGCTCTGGGCCAGCTGGTTCACCTGCATGATGAGCCCGGGCGCCGCCGGCGGCTTGATGTGCCGTCTCAAAATCGGCTCCGCCTGCCGTATCCTCTGCAGAAGCACCGCGAGCAGCAGGCTCGTCAGGTCCCCCTCGCCGCGGGTGAGGTAGGCCTCAACCAGCTCGCCGCAGGTCTGGCGCACGACCGGGGTAACGACAAATGGCCGGAACCGAAGGGGTTGGAGCGGCGCAACGTCGATCATGTCGAACGTGATGAAGAGCCACCGAAGCTCCTCGCGCTCCGGCTCTATGTAGTCGTGGAACTGGAAAGGGAGCACCAGAAGGCCTTCGTTCGGATTCAGCCGAATCGCACGGTCGTCGACGGCGACCGTCACCGAGGTCTCGAGCGCAAGGATGAGCACGAATCGGTGGTGGAGCGCGCGGCCGCGCTGGGGCCGATTCAGGTCGGTGGCCGAGCGGCGGCAGAAGCAGACGATGTTGTCGGGAAGGGCAAGCGGAGCGACGCGCCTGCCGTGGAGCGGCCTGAGCGGCGAAGGCAGCAGATTGGCGAGTTTCTCGAGGGAAAGTATCCGTGCGTCGCGCGATTCTGACATTTTTGTTAAAAACATCGTCATTTATGCCATTTTTTAACGGCGACGCCAGCGTTATCATGAGCGCGTAAAAAATAAACCGCCTCATTCGTTTACCCCGGCAATGATTGGCTTCCCAAACTTGAAACAAAAAAGTTCAGTGCGCGCGCAGGTCACGGACACGGCCCCGGTACGGGCCCGCCCGGCCTGCGGTGCTGCCGGGGAAACCTGCCGCCCGTGTGGCGGAACGTCCAACTGACCCTCATCTGCCATAGATTGCGCGTGGGCAACCGGTAGAGCAATCCCCGGCAAATCTGCCGCACGCTGAGCCGAACGTAAGTTTCAAAATTCAGGCCGCACCCAAGCAGCCTGCCTGTGCCTTGCTTTGCATCCAAACCGCCAGAACCAACATCAATTATGAGTACTTCTGACCCTCGCGACCTGCAGACCGCCCTTGGTCATCCCGGTCCCCTCACCACGCTCCACCGACTCGCGGCGTGCTCGATCCTAACCCTGGCAATCGCAGGCTCGGCCTACGCCCAGACCGCGCCGGCACCCGCCGCGCCCGCTTCGACCACCACCGCGGCGTCCGCGACCTCAAGCGCCGCCGACGAACCCGTCCAGCTCGGCGCCTTCGTCGTCAACGGGTACGCAAACAGCCTTGCGACCTCGCTTCAGGCGAAGAGGGAGTCGGTCGACAACGTCGAGGTCATTTCGGCCGAGGACGTGGGCAAGTTCCCCGATACCAACCTCGCCGAGTCCCTCTCCCACCTGCCCGGCGTCTCCGTCGACTACCTGTTCGGGGAGGGCGAGCGCGTCAGCATCGAGGGCACCGACCCGAACCTGAACCGCGTCCTTCTCAATGGCGAACCCGTCTCCACCGCGGACTGGTACGTCCTCGACAACCAGAGCAGGCAGTTCAACTACCTCCTCCTGAGCCCCGACCTCGTCAGCCAGGCCGAGGTTTACAAGACCTGGGAGCCGAAGCTGCTCGAGGGCAGCCTTGGCGCCACGGTGATGGTCGAGACCCGCAATCCGCTTCAGATGGATCCGCTGGTGTTCACGGGCACCGTCACCGACGACTACAACGACCGCTCGAAGAACAACCAGGGAAGCGTCAGCGCGATGTTCAGCTGGCACAACCCTTCGGACACGTTCGGCATCATGGTCGGGGGCGAGGACAACCGCGACTACCTGCGTCGCGACGGCGTCGAATCCCTCTCCGAGCAGAACAACGCCAACCTCGGGGTCGGCGGGCCCCTGCCCGGCCAGCCGGCCGGGCCCTGGGTGACCGCCGAGGTCGTCAACACGGCCGAGTTCCTGCAGCTGCGCCATCACCAGGGCGGCAACTTCGCGGTCTCCTTCAAGCCGACCGAAAGGCTGACCTTCGATTTCACGGGACTCTACGTGAAGCAGACGATGAACAACGTGAACTTCTCGTACTACATCTACCCGGGCGACAACTGGTCCGGACTGCCCAACATCACCAACCCCACGGTGTCGAACGGCGTCCTGAGCAGCTACACGATCAATTCCGCGCCGCTCGTGATCGACGCCTTCAACCGCGCCGCAGAGATCGTGACCCAGCAGTATGACCTGAAGGCCAAGTACAAGGGCGACAACTTCGACCTGGTCGCCGATGCGGGCACGACGCGCGCGACCGGCGGCACCCAGCACCAGTACTTCGGCGAGTTCTTCGTCTTCGCCAACGCGAACATCAGCGAGGGGAAGAACTTCTCCTCCTTCGCGGTGACCGGCGTTCCCGGACCCGATCCGACGGCATCAAACCTGAACAGCGGCGCGGACTTCAGCGCCGCGGGCGAGCCGAGCTTCGACTACGGCAACATCGCGAGCAATCCGGAAGTTGACGACCAGAAGTGGATCCAGATGGACCTCACGGTTCCGCTGAAGGGCGCGATCAAGACCGTTCAGGCGGGCCTGCGCTTCAGCGACGAGAAGTCGGGGCAGACGGGCTCGGTGGTGAGCGTTCCCGGTGCGGACGAGGTGGTGACCCCCCTCTCGGCGCTCGGCGTTTCCGCCCCGCCGTCCAACTACCTGTCGGGCCTGCCGGACATCACCTCATCGATGTCGCAGCACGTGCTTCTCAATTCCTACGGCTCGGTCGCAAGCTTCATCGGGAACCTGCCCGAGGGCAACGGCCAGACGCTCCTCCAGTATTTCAACTCGACGCCCCCCCAGGACGGGGCGGTGTTCACGGCGACCCCGTCGTTCACCATCGACGAGCGCATCACGGCGGCCTACCTCGAGGGGACATTCGGCGACGGCCCCCTCACCGGAAACTTCGGCGCGCGCGCCGTCTCGACGACCACGACCAGCGCGAGCTACGACCTGAGCTCCTCCCCGCCGACCCTCCAGTCCTCACAGAACACCTACCAGAACTTCCTGCCGGCGGTTAACCTGAACTACGACCTGGCCCAGGACCAGATCGTGCGGTTCGGAGTGTCGGAGGTCATCGCGCGCCCGAACACGGCCGCGGAGGCCAACTGGGTGGAGCTGTACGACTCGACCCTGAGCGGGGTGGGCGGCAACGCCGCCCTTAAGCCCGACGAGTCGACAAACCTCGACCTCGCCTACGAGTACTACTTCGCGCGGAACTCCTACTTCGCGGTCAGCCTGTTCTACAAGGACATCTCCAATTACATCCTGAACGCCGCAAATCCGGAGCAGTGGACCGATTACTCCCTGACCGGACATCCGACCGAGACCTACGAGATCACGCGCCCGACGAACGGCGGGGCAGCCACCTCGGAGGGTGCGACGTTCTCCTATCAGCAGGCGCTCGCGAACGGTCTCGGCATCTCGGCCAACTACACGCTCCTGCACACCTCGAGCGTGAACGGGCCCCTGCCGTTCTCCTCCAAGAACCAGATCAACATCAGCCCGTTCTATGAGAACCGCTGGGGCTCGATCCGCCTGACTTACGCCTGGCGCGACGACTACGAGTCGAGCTCGTTCAACGGCCAAAGCGCCGTCTGGACGGCGCCCTATGCCCGGGTGAACGCCACGGCCTCGATCAACGTGACGAAGAACATCTCGGTCGTCCTGAGCGCCACAAACCTCCTGGACGAGACCTATCACCAGTACTTCCTCAACCAGAATGCGGCGTCCGTGCTCGCGGATGAGTACAAGGACGGTCGCGGATATTCCGCGGCGGTGCACTGGAACTTCTGAGTTTGGCCCCGGGGGCGGGTATGGCCCCCGCGGCTAGGGACGATAGCGACATTGGGCCCGGATGCTTCGGCATCCGGGCCTTTTTGCTTCGCGCCCCGAAAGAGGATGGCGTGCGCAGGGGAAAGCCAGCATGTTGGGGCCATGGAAGGCCCTGCACCCAGGAAGCCAGAGACCGCCGCCGGCGGGTTTGCGCCCGCCGAGCCCACCTGATCGCCGGATGAAAGCGATCCTGGGCATTTCCGCCTACTACCATGACTCCGCGGCCGCGCTCGTCGTCGACGGGCACATCATTGCGGCCGCCCAGGAGGAGCGCTTCACCCGGGTCAAGCACGACAGCCGCTTCCCCCAGAACGCCGTCGATTATTGCCTCCGGGAGGCGGGCCTAAGGCCCGAGGACCTTGACCACGTCGTGTTTTACGAGAAGCCCTACCTTAAGTTTGAGCGCCTTCTCGAGACCTACCTCTCGGTCGCGCCCTCCGGCTTCCGGTCGTTCCGGATGGCGATGCCCCTTTGGATCCACGAGAAGCTCCGGCTCCCGGGGCAGATGGGCCAGAGCCTCGGGGGCCGGTACGCGAAGCCCTTCGTCTTCCCCGAGCACCACGAGTCGCACGCGGCCAGCGCCTTCTTTCCGTCGCCCTTCGAGGAGGCCGCCATCGTCACTCTGGACGGGGTTGGAGAATGGGCCACCGCCACGCTTGGCCACGGACGCGGCAACCGGATCGCGCTCAGCCACGAGATGCGGTTCCCCCACTCGCTCGGCCTCCTCTACTCGGCGTTCACGTATTTCTGCGGATTCAGGGTGAACAGCGGGGAGTACAAGCTCATGGGCCTGGCCCCGTTCGGGGAGCCGCGGCACGCCGAGCTCATCGTCGAAAGGCTGATGGACCTCCGGGAGGACGGTTCGTTCCGCCTCGACCTTTCGTACTTCGACTACTGCGCCGGGCTCACCATGACCTCCCGGAAATTTGACCGCCTCTTCGGGGGAGCCCCGCGGGGCCCCGAATCCCCCATAACCCAGCGGGAGTGCGACCTTGCGGCCTCCATCCAGAAGGTCACCGAGACGGTGATGCTGCGCACGGTGGCCCAAGCCCACAGGCTGACCGGATCAAGGAACCTGTGCCTGGCGGGCGGCGTCGCCCTCAACTGCGTGGGAAACGGCAGGATCCTGAGGGAATCGCCCTTCGAGAACCTCTGGATTCAGCCTGCCTCCGGCGACGCGGGCGGGGCGCTCGGCGCCGCGCTTTTCGTCTGGTACCAGCTCCTCGAGAACGAGCGCAGGCCCGAGGCGCACGACAGCCAGAAGGGCTCGCTGCTCGGGCCCGCCTGCGCGGCCGGCGCGACGGAGGCGCTGTTGAAGGGCAAACGCGCCGTGTACCGGCATTTCGAGGGGGGCCGGGGGCTTTGCGCCGAGGTGGCCCGGCTGGTCGCCGACGGCAGGGTGATCGGGTGGGTCCAGGGGCGGATGGAATTCGGACCCAGGGCGCTCGGGGCCAGGAGCATTCTCGGCGACGCCCGCAACCGCGAGATGCAGCGCCTGATGAACCTCAAGATCAAGTTCCGCGAATCCTTCCGCCCGTTTGCCCCCATCGTCCTGCGCGACCGGGCCCACGAGTACTTCGAGCTGAAGCCGGGGGTGGAGAGCCCCTACATGCTCCTGGTCGCCTCGGTCAGGGAGGACAAGAGGCGGGCACGCGATCCGGGCGCCCTGCGGCCCTCTGGCCTCGGGCGGATCAACGAGGCCCGGTCCGTCGTCCCCGCGGTCACGCACGTGGATGGATCCGCCCGGATCCAGACGGTGGACCGCGAGCGCAATGCGAGGCTCACCGAACTCCTCGAGGCCTTCGACGGGCTCACGGGATGCCCGGTGATGATCAACACGAGCTTCAACATAAGGGGGGAGCCCATCGTCTGCACGGCCGAAGACGCCTACCGCTGTTTCATGACGACCCACATCGACGTGCTCGTGATCGACGACTTCCTGCTCCTGAAGGAGGAGCAGCCCGAGGAGAACCGCCCGGATCTCGAGGCGTATCTCGGGAAATACGGAAATGACTGATAAGGCCCGCCCCCGATGTCGCTGATCCGGATCAACAGGAACCCCTCGGGCCGCCAGCTTCTCGTGTTCGGGCTGGCCTGGCTCGGTTTTCTCGGCGCGGGCGGCGTCCTCAGCTGGGTGCGCGGCCGCCACCCCGCCGCCGAGATCCTTTGGCTCCTTGCAGGCATTGTTCCATTGGCCGGCGCCGTTCGGCCCGGGTTCCTCCGGTATGCATTCCTGGGCCTTAGCTATGCGACCTATCCGGTCGGATACCTCGTCTCAAACGCCTTCCTTGTTTTCGTTTACTATCTTGTAATCAGCCCATTAGGGCTGACCATGCGTCTGTTCGGACATGATCCCCTGGCGCGCAGATTTGATCGCTCGCGCCCAAAGCTATTGGAGCCCGAGGGAGAAGAAGGGGAACGTGGAAAGCTACTTTAACCAAAACTGAAAGATGCCCGACTCCGACAAAGACGCCTTCATCCGTCAGGCTGAAGGCAAGCGCCGGGGACCCCTGGCGGAGTTCCTCTCCTTCGTCGCCCACAACAAGAAGTGGTGGCTGACGCCCATCATCATCGTGCTCGTCCTGGTCGGCATCCTTGCCGTGCTGGGCGGCTCCGGGGTCGCGCCGTTCATCTATTCGCTTTTCTAGGCGCCAACCAGGGGCGTCCTATCGGGGGGCCTGGGCCCGCTCCCATTCGGCCCGCATCCTGGCAATGAGGCCGGTGATCGAATCGGTCACCTCGGGATTACCTTCGAAAGCGGACAGCCTCCTCGCCTCGCCAAGATGCTCCATCATCGCGTCCATGCGCTTCAGCTGGTAAAGCTTGAGCGCAAGCGTGAGTTCGAAGGTCGCATTCACGGGCCCGCTCCGTTCGGCGGCGAGAAGGCACCCGACCTGTCCGTCCCGGTCGCCGCGCGATTCAAAGTATTTCGCCGCGCGGAGATGGTTCTGCTGGTTGCGCGGCTGGCTTGGAGCCGAGTCGGCGCTTTGCCGGGCCGCATCCTCGCCTTTTCCGGCGTCGTTCAGGAGCCCGACAAGCGCCTCAAGCGCGTCCTCGCTCGATGGGTCCATGGCGAGCACGCCCCTGAATTCGCGCTCGGCCGCAGCCGTGTCGCCGGAGGCCCGAAAGAGCTCGCCCCTGACGATCCTCAAGCGGGTGTCCCGCGGCCGATGGGAGAGGACCCTCCCGAGAAAGGCCACGCCTTCGCCAATGCGGGCGGACCGGATCCAGAAATCCAGGAGCACGGGGCAGAGCAGGTCCAGGTCCGCGCCCGAGGAGGAGGCCCCCGTGAGGATCCTCCCGGCCTCGTCCAGCCTGCCCATCCGCATCAGGATCGAGGCTTGGTCGGCGGCCAGCGCAAAATCGCTCGGGACGAGCCCTGCAACCCTGCGCGCCATGGCCAGCGCCCCTTCGGTGTCCCCCTTGTCGAGATCTATGCCCTCAAGGATCCCGGCCAGCGCCGGATTGCCGGGGTCCTTGGCCAGGGCGTCCCCGGCCGTCCGCGCGGCGTCGAGCAGCGTCCCGGGCGCCTTCCGGTCGCGCGTGGCCGCCTCGATCTCCCGGGCCATCCTCGCCTGGTCATCCACATAGGTGAGCTGGTTTGTGAAGGGCGGCTTTCGGACGAGCACATCGATCCCGAGAAGCATCGGAAGGCGTTCGTGCGGCGTGTAACCCAGCGCCCCGGCGCATGCGGCGCTGTCGAGCCACCCCGATTCCCCGGGGTCCCTCCCAAAAAGCGCCGCCGCCGAGCTCCGCGCCATCATCCTGGCGAGTTCGAAGTTTCCCCGCCAGTCAAGGTGCACGTGCTCGAAGAGGAGGTCGCGCCCGCAGATCGGGCCTTTGGAAGCGGGGTCCGACCCCATTTCGACCGCCGCATCGAGGAGGCTTGCGCCCGCAAGGCCCTCGGCGGCGACGTCTCGGATCACCCGGTTGATCTGCGGGTCGGGCCGGAAACGGAGCGTGTCAAAGTGAAGCGCGTCCACAAAATGCCGGCGGGCCGAGGCGATATCGCCCGACTGGAGGTCGAGCGTTCCCATCATGAAGGACGTGTCCGCGAAATCCGGGTCGATCCTGAGCGCCCTGTCCAGCTGGGTGCGGGCCTCGGCCGAGTCGCCAAGAATCCACGCGAGGCGGCCCCGCTCGTGGGCCGCCCGCCACGCGGCCTGGTCGGACGCCGCAAACCGGGAGCCGTGCCGCGAAAGGAAAGGGGGGCAGTCCCTCAGGTTGGCGACGACCGTGCAGAGCAGGGTCTTCGCTCCCGCCCCTGAGGCGGCGCGGACGACGCCCCGCAGGTTTTCGGCGAAGGCCCCGTAGACGGCGCCCAGCCGGGGGTCGTCCGCGGCCACGGCGTTGTCCACGAACATCGACATGCCCCCCCATTCGGCGGCGCGGCCGCCGGACGACAAAATCCGGCCGAACAGGGACGCGAACCACTGTCCCGTCCGGGTCGATCGAACGAACACGCTGGCGCGGATCACCCATAGGGGCGGCATCCGCGACAAATAGGCACAGCCCGGTCCGTATGGCCCCACGACCTCGTTGTTGCCCGCATACACGATGAACAGGTCGGGTTCGAACCCCGCGAGCTCGCGCGCGACCTGGTAGACGGCATGGGAATTGACCGCGACAATGCCCGTGTCGATGACCTCGAACTCCCTCCCGGGATACCGGTGACGCAGCTGGGCGCGCAGCTGGGGCGCAAACCCAAAGCTCGGCACCGGCACGCCCTGGGCCGCGGATTCGCCGAGAATCACGATGCGGACCGTGTTCGCGGGCTTGTGGCGCGCGAGGCGCAGGTTGAGGGGCCTCAGGTCAAAATTTCCGGGAAGGAAAAGCCCCGCGAAGTCGGGGTTGGTGCGGTACCAGCCCGGCCGGTCGTCCGGGATCAGGAAGGTCGCCGGCTTGCCGTAGCCCGCGACGCGGAGGCTGTCCTCGAGCGCGAGAAGGAAAAGGGCCGGAATCGCGAGGGCGAGGGCGCCGCGGGCCGCCCACACGCGCCAGCCGGAATCCGCGCCGGCGCCGACGGGAGGCGTGTCGCTCACCGGCCCTCCGATCTCAGGCGCTCGAGCGCCCGGCGCGCCGCCTCGAAGTCCGGGCGGATCTCGAGGGAGCGCTCAGGTGCTCCTCCGCCTCGCCTCGCCTGCCGCTCCGGGCCAGGCCGATACCCAGGCAGAACTGCGCGGCAGCCGACTGCGGGTCGAGCTTCACGGCCGACTCGAACTGGGCCACCGCGTCGGGGAGGCGCCCGGGCATGTCGGAGAGAAGGACCCCCAGGGCGTTGTGGACCGCAGGGTCCGAGGGATCCAACCGCAGGGAGGCCTCGAATTCGGCGACCGCCTCGGCTCCCCTGGCCGGAATCCTGGCCAGGGCGTTGGCCAGGTTCGAATGGATCTTCGCATTGTCCGGCTTTAGCCGGAGCGCCGCCTCGAACTGCGCGACGGCCTCGGGCAGGCGGCCGGGCATCCGGGAGAGCGCCGCCCCCAGGTTGCTGTGGGCCTCGGCGGAGTCAGGCTCCAGGCTGAGCGCCGCCCGGTACTCCGAGACCGCGTCGGCCAGCCTGTCCGGGCGCATCAAAAGCGCGTTCGCCAGGTTGTAATGGTATTCGGCGACGCCCGGGTCGATGCGGATGGCCGCCTCGAACTCACCGATCGCCTCGCCAAGCGTGCCGGGCTCGCGCATCAGGAGGACGCCCAGATTGTCGTGCGCGCCGTCATAATCCGGCCGCAGACGGAGGGCAATCCTCGCCTCGGCCAGCGCCTCGCGGTAGCGCCCGGGCATCCGGCCAAGGGCCACCGCCAGGTCGTTGTGGGCCTCGGGAAACCCCGGATTGATCCGGATCGCGGCCTCGTATTGGGCGACGGCCTCCGCCGTGCGTCCCGGCTCCTTTAGGAGCGCGCTCGCCAGGTTGCTGCGGGCCGCCCAGTGGTCGGGCTTCAGCTTGAGGGTTTCCTCGTACTCGGCGATCGCCTCCGGAAGGCGCCCGGGGCTGGCGCCGAGGACGACGGCAAGGTTGTAGTGCATCAGCCAGGCCGAGGGATTGCGCGCGAGCGTCGCCCGGTAGAGGCCCTCCGAATCCCTGTAATTCGCGCACTGGCGCCACGTCAGGGTTCCCAGCATTCCGAGAACGGCCAGCGGGAGGCAGGCCCGTGCCTTCGCCCCGACGGGCAGCCTGACCGAGACCCACCGGAGGGCCCACGCAGCCGGAACCAGGATCCCGAGGCTCGCCAGATACTGGAAATGGTCGGCAACAAAGGAGAACAGGAAGGGGTAGACGTTGACGAAGCCGAGGACCGGGAAGAGCGTCCCGACAAAGACGAGGAATCCGGCGAGCGGCCCGCGCCGGCTCCGGGCCGCGAAGGCAAGGGCCCATCCTAGGACGAGAAGGCCGAGCAGCCCGAGCCACAGCCGGACCTGGCCCGGATCGATCCTCCAGCGCGGGTAGATGAACATCAGGTTGGCGGGCCAGACCAGCTTCCCGAGATAGAACCAGACCGCCCTCGCGGCGAGGAGGAGGCGCTGCAGGGCGGTGAGCGAGAAATCGGACCCCTCGGCCCCGATCAGCCGGGCCTCCGCCCAGGCCGTGAAGAGGCCGCTCGCCGCACCCAAGGCAACCCAGGGCAGGAGCGGGACCGCGTCCCGCCGCCACTCGAGGCCCCTCCTCCACCAGATGACCACGAGGAGGGCCGCCGGCAGAGTCGCCGTGACGCTCTTGGTGAGAAGGGCGGCGGCAAAGAGAAGGAAGGCGCCGGCGTACCATGCGCGGCGCCGGGACGCGTCGAACCGCAGGTAAAGCAGCGCCGACCCGAGGTAGAACACCGCCGAAAGCGTGTTCTTCTGCTCCGAAATCCACGCGACCGATTCCACGCAGACCGGGTGGAGCGCGAAGATGAGGCCGGCGAGGCCCGGGGCCGGGAACGACAGGCGGCGCAGGATCAGGACCAGGAGCCATGCCGCGGCCGCATGGAGCGCGATGTTTGCCGCGTGGTAGCCGAGGACCGAGCCGCCCCAGACGCGGTGCTCGATCCAGAAGGCGGAATGAAGGACCGGATAGTACTGCTGCGTCGCCCCGACATCGAACCAGATCCTCCAGAGGCCATGGAGCTCCTGGAGCTCCGGCCGCGTGACATGCGCGTCATCGTCCCAGAGCATCCCTCCCCGCAGCGCCGGAGAATAGGCGACCGCCACCGCGAGGAGGATAAGGGCTGCGAGGGCGCCGGGGCCCGCCCAGACGGGCTTCGACGGCCGTAAAGCGGAGGGAAGCGCCACGCGGCCCATTCCGGATCATGCCCGAAAAAGCGTCAAGTGCTCGCTCCCGCCCGCCCCTTCACCCGGGGCCCGTCCGCTCTGGGAATGGGCCGACCCGTGGCAACGATGTTAAAAACATAGTCATTTCTGCCATTTTTTAACGGGTCCGACGCGAATATCATCCCGCAGTGACACGGAAACCTGCAACGCTGGAGCGATAGACCCCGATGACTGGCCCAACATCCGCCGCACTCAGCCGGTTTGAACACGCCCCGCTCGCCGTGTTTCCGACAAGCGCGGAGGCGTCGACGTCCGTCGCTCGCGAAATCGCGGCCCTCGTCCGGTCGCGCCAAGCCGCAAACAGGACCGCGGTGCTCGGGCTGGCGACGGGATCGACGCCCCTAGGGCCTCTACGCCGAGCTCGTCCGGATGCACCGCGAGGAGGGGCTCAGCTTCGCGAACGTCGTCACCTTCAACCTCGACGAGTACTTCCCCCTGCCCGCCTCGAACCCCCGGAGCTACCGGAGCTTCATGCAGGCCCACCTGTTCGACCACGTCGATATCCCGGCGCCGAACACGAACGTGCCGGACGGATCGGTGGCGCTCTCTTCGGTCGACGCGCACTGCCGCGACTATGAGGACCGAATCCGCACCGCCGGAGGCATCGATTTCCAGGTGCTGGGAATCGGCCGCACCGGGCACATCGGCTTCAACGAGCCCGGTAGCCAGAGGCGATCACGGACGCGGATCGTCACGCTCGACGCCCTCACGCGGCGCGACGCGGCGGGGGATTTCGGGGGCGAGGAGAATACGCCGAGGTACGCGATCACCATGGGGGTCCGGACGATCCTCGAGGCGCGCCGCATCGTCCTCATGGCCTGGGGCCAGCACAAGTCCGAGATCGTCCGCGCGGCGATCGAGGGGCCCGTCACGCCCCAGGTGACCGCATCCTTCCTCCAGGAGCACGACCAGGTGCAGTTCGTGGTCGATCGCGCGGCAGCGGGCGCGCTCGCGCGCTTCCGCACGCCGTGGCTCCTCGGGGCGCTCGGCGACCAGGGGCTCGAATGGGACCCGGCGATGATGCGCCGGGCGATCATCTGGCTCTCGAAGCTGAGGAAGAAGGCCGTCCTCAAGCTCACCGATGACGATTACAACGAGGCCGGGCTCCAGGACCTGCTCCGAATCCAAGGATCGGCCTACGAGGTCAACCTGGCCGGGTTCTACCAGCTTCAGCACACGATCACCGGCTGGCCCGGCGGGCGCGACCCCCGGCGCACAAAGCCGGGAGACGCCCCCGTGCGGCCGCTGCGCTCGCCGTCCGCGGGCGTTTTTCCGAAGCGAATCCTGGTGCTTTCGCCGCACCCCGATGACGACGTGATCGGGATGGGCGGCACCCTTTGCCGCCTTGTCGAACACGGCCACGAGGTGCACGTGGCCTACCAGGTCTCCGGCGCCAACGCCGTCTCGGACGAGGCGCTCGCGCGCGCGCTGCGCTTCGTCCGGGACTCGGGCCTCGCAACCAAGCCCGACTCCGAGCGCCTGCAGTCCCTGTGCTCGCTGCTTGAGACCCGGGGTTCGCTTCCCGAGACGCCCGAGATCTCCCACTGGAAGGGCGTCGTCAGGCGCCAGGAGGCCCTGGGGGCCGCCCGGGTCTGCGGCGTCGCTTCCGGCCGCCTTCATTTTCTGGATCTGCCCTTCTACCACGCAAGCCCCGGGACCCGGAGGCAGCTGGGGGGCGCCGACCGGTCGATCATGCGGGAGCTCGTGGCGGCCCTGAGGCCCCACCTCATATTCGCGGCGGGCGACCTCGACGACCCCCATGGCACCCACCGCCTGTGCCTCCACGCGCTGCGCGACGCGCTCGCAAGCCTCGTGGCGGAGCCCTGGGCCCGTGAATGCGAGCTCTTCCTCTACCGCGGGGCGTGGTCGGAGTGGTCCGCCGACGAGATCGACCTGGCCGTGCCGCTGAGCCCGCAGGAGGTGCTGCGCAGGCGCCGGGCGATCTTCTGCCACGAAACCCAGAAGGACATCGCGCTCTTCTTGGGTGACGACCGGCGCGAATTCTGGCAACGCTCGGAGGACCGCAGCAGGCGCCTCGCGGAGACCTACAACGCGCTAGGGCTCGCCGAGTACGAGGCGATTGAGGCGTTCAAACGATATGGCCCGGAAGAATTCCTTCGCGATCTGCCTCTTTAGCGCGGCGTCGGCGTGGGCCGCGGGCGCCCGGGGGGGGCCCCTTCCGCTCGACGTGATGCCCGCTCCGTCCTCGGTCAGCCTGTCCGGGGGCCGGATGCCGGCGCCAGGAAGGCTCCTGGTCACCGCGTCGGGCGCCTCCGACGCCCGTCTCGACGCCGCCATTTCACGGGCCGAGGAGCGGTGGCAGTCGCGGGTCGCCGCCGGCGGGAATCTGGCCCCCTTCAGGCTCGTCATCAGCCGGGAGCGCCCGGGCCCCCTGGTCCCCTCGGAGTCCGAGGACGAGTCGTACAGGCTCGAGGTGGACGGGGGCCAGGCGACCCTGAGCGCCCCGACGACGCTCGGCGTCCTCCACGGCCTCGAAACCCTGCTGCAGCTCCCGGGCCGGGACCGCGCGGGCTGGTACCTGCCTGCGGTCGTGATCGCCGACCGGCCGCGCTTCCCCTGGCGCGGCCTCATGATCGACGTCGCCCGGCACTGGCAGCCCATGGAGGTGATCGAGCGCAATCTCGACGTCATGGCGGTCGTCAAGCTGAACGTCCTGCACTTGCACCTCACCGACGACCAGGGCTTCAGGATCGAGAGCCTGACGCATCCCGAACTCCAAAAGCTGGGATCGGACGGCCATTTCTTCACGCAGGCCCAGATGCGGGTCCTCATCGCGTACGCGGCCGAGAGGGGGATCCGGGTCGTGCCCGAGTTTGACGTCCCGGGCCACGCCACCAGCTGGGTCGTCTCGCATCCCGAGCTCGCGAGCCTTCCCGGACCCTATTCGATCGAGCGGCAGTGGGGCGTCTTCAATCCCGTGCTCGACCCGACCAACGAGGCGACCTACGCGCTCCTCGGCGAATTCCTGGGCGAAATGGCGGCCCTCTTCCCCGACCGTTTCCTTCACATCGGCGGCGACGAGAACAACGGCGTCCAGTGGAATGCGAACCCCCGGATCCAGGCCTTCATCAAGGAGCACGGCCTCAGGGGGAACGAGGGCCTCCACGCGTACTTCAACCGGAGGATTGCCGCGATCCTCGCCAGGGACGGCAAACGGCTCGTGGGCTGGGACGAGATCATGAGCCCCGAGATTCCGCGCACCTGCGTCATCGACTCCTGGAGGGGAACGCAGGCCCTCGCGGCGTCGGCCGCCCTCGGATTCGACGGAATCCTGTCAAACGGCTACTACATCGACCTCTGCTACCCGGCCTCCGACCACTACCTTGCCGACCCGATCCCGCCGGGATCCCCGCTGACGCAGGCGGAGCGCGCCCACATCCTAGGGGGCGAGGCGACGATGTGGTCGGAGTGGGTCACGCCCGAGACCATCGATTCCCGCATATGGCCGCGCACGGCGGCGATTGCCGAGCGGCTCTGGTCGCCGGAGGGCGTGCGCGATGTGCCGGAGATGTACCGCAGGCTCGCGATCGTGGGCCCCCAGCTCGAGCAGGCGGGCTCGCTCCACCGGCGCAACGGTGACGCCATGCTCCGGCACCTCGTCGGCGCGAACCTCGAGGCGCCCGGGATCTCTTCGCTGCGGACCCTCATCAGCCTCGTCGAGCCCGTGAAGCACTATGACCGCGGGGGCCTCCAGGAATGGGGGAACCAGCTGATGCCCCTGATCGGTCTGGCCGACGCGGCCATGCCGGAGAGCGAGCCCTCGCGCGAGTTTGCGGCCGCCGTGGACGAGATGCTCTTCGCCCCGGGCGCGATCGACCGGGGAAAGGCGGAGTCCCTCGCAAACCAGCTCCGCGCGTGGGGCGGCGCCGGCAGGGAGGTCGCCGACACGCTTGCCCCCTCCTATCCCGCGGTCCGGGAGGCGGTGCCCGCCGCCCAGGGGCTCGCCGATGCCGGCACCCTGGGCGCCGAGGCGGTCCAGGCGCTCGCCTCGGGCGTCCCCCTCGGCGCGGGAAGGCTCTCGGCGGGCCTGGCGCGCCTTGGCCACGACTCGGAGCCGAACGGCTCCGCCACGTTGCTGCCGATCCTAAGGCCCGTCAGGCTCCTCCTGGCCGCGGCCTCGAGGCTGGCCGACCGGGCGCGGCTCTCCGACTCGGCGTGGCGCTCGCTCGTTCTTTCAACCGCCTTCCCGACGGAGGCCTCAGCGGCCGCCCCGGGGAGATAAGCCGCACCGCCCTTTCAAAGATGCCCGCCGATCCGATCCTCAAAGCGACAGGAAATTCCCGCTACAATGTCTTCCTGCTCCTCGTGGCCGGCCTCGGGGGCCTTCTTTACGGCGTCGACGTGGGGATCATAGCCGGGGCCCTCCCCTACCTCGAGGCCACGTCGGGCCTAAACGCGGGGCAGCTGTCGTTCATCGTCGCCGCCGTGCTCCTCGGAAGCGTGATCTCCACGCTCTTCGCCGGGATCCTCGCCGACTGGATGGGCCGCAAGCGGCTCATGATCGCAAGCGGGATCCTCTTCGTCGCCAGCATTCCGGTCATCGCTCTCTCCCACGGCTACGGATACCTGGTGCTGGGGCGGCTCCTCCAGGGCGTGAGCGCGGGGCTGATCGGGGTCGTGGTGCCCCTCTACCTCGCCGAGTGCCTGGGCGCGTCCAGCCGCGGAAAGGGCACCGGCATCTTCCAGTGGCTCCTGACCCTCGGGATCGTCGTCGCGGCCGTCATCGGCATGTACTTCAGCATCCGGGTCGCCGAGGTCGCCCGTCTGGGCGACGCGGCCCGCCTCATGGCGTTCAAGGATACGGCGTGGCGGAGCATCTTCTGGGTGTCTCTGCCGCCGGGCGTCCTTTTCGTCGCGGGAAGCCTCGTCGTCGCCGAATCGCCCCGCTGGCTGCACCGCAAGGGGCGAATCGAGGCGGCCCGCGCCGCGCTCCTGCGCTCGCGCTCCGCCGAGGGGGCCGAGCTCGAGATGGCGGAGATGGGACGGGCCGCCGACGTCGAAAGGGCCCACGGCGCGGCCGGAAGACCGCGGGAGTCCCTCCTGAGCAGGAGATACGTGATCCCGTTCGTCCTGGCCTGCGTCATCCTCGCCTGCAACCAGGCGACCGGCGTCAACTCGATCATCGGCTACAACACGAACATACTCCTGCAGGCCGGCCTCTCCGACGTGCAGGCCCATTGGGGCTACGTGATCCTGACCCTCGTCAACTTCCTCCTCACGATCGTCGGCGTCCTTCTGGTCGACAGGCGGGGCAGGAAGTTCCTGCTGTCGGCCGGCAGCGCGGGGATCATCGTTTCGCTGGTCGGCGTGGGCCTCATCTTCCGCTCCACGGAAAGGATGCGGGTCGACTGCCGGGAGGCGGTCCAAGCCTGCGTCCTGCCCGGCGAACGGCTGAACCTCGCCTTTGACCGGGCCGCGGCCTCGCGCCTGTTGGGGGCGTCCGGCGAAGCGGGCGGGGCCATTGCGGGCAGGCCCGCCACCCTGATCGTGATCTACTCCTACGGGGACTTCCGGGCGGCCACGAGCGTCGTGCGCTCGGACGACGCGTCCGCCCCTCCGGTGGCGATCTCAAGGGACTCCTGCGTCCCGCCAAACCGGGTCGTCGCCTTCTTCTCGAACCCGTTCGCCGACCTGGGCATGGCGCGCACCGCCCCCCTTCGGATCGAGAATGCGCTCGTCACGCCCGTGCCGAGCGAGCGCAACGGGTGGCTCACGGCGGCCTTCACCTTCAGCTTCATGGCGTTCTTTGCCGCGGGTCCGGGCGTCTGCGTGTGGCTCGCCCTCTCGGAGCTGATGCCGACGCGCATCCGCTCGAACGGCATGAGCATCGCGCTCCTGGTGAACCAGGCGGTCTCCACCTCGATCGCGGCCACCTTCCTGCCGACGGTCGGCAGGTACGGCTACTCGACGTTGTTCTTCGCCTTCGCGGGGTGCACCGTCATCTACTTTGTCACGGCTGCGTTCTTCCTTCCGGAGACGAAGGGAAAGACCCTGGAGGAGATCGAGGAGCTGTTCGGGCATCGTTGAGGGGTTCCGCGGGCCGCCGTTTTTGATCGATCGCGGACCCGGTTGCGTCGATGATCGCGGGGTGAATTCCCCGGCAACCCAACCCCGGTCGCGGCGAGGCCCGAGCCTGCCGTGCGCCCTGGCCGCCCTCCTTATCTCCACCATCCCCATGCCCGCAGCCATCACCCAAGCCCCATTCGGCGCCATGCCCGACGGCACGGCCGTCGAACAATTCACCCTGACCAATTCGGACGGCCTCGTCTGCAAGGTCATCACCTACGGAGCCGCGATCACCGAGCTCCGCGTGCCGGACAGGGCCGGCCGGATGGGGGACGTCGTGCTCGGATTCGACAACCTCCGGCAGTACCTCACCGAGAGCCCGTGCTTCGGGGCCGTCGTCGGACGCGTCGCGAACCGGATCGCCAAGGGGCGGTTCACGATAGACGGAAGGACGTACACGCTCGCGATCAACAACCCTCCGAACACCCTCCACGGCGGTCTGAGGGGCTTCGACAAGGTCGTCTGGAAGGCCGAGCCCGTTGACGGCCCCAACGGGCCGTCCGTCGTCTTCACCCACGTGAGCCCGGACGGCGACGAGGGGTTCCCCGGAACACTCAGGGTCCGCATGACCTACACGCTCACCAACGGAAACGAGGTCAGGCTCGACTACGAAGCCACGACGGACAAGACGACGCCGGTGAACCTCACAAACCACAGCTACTTCAACCTGGCCTGCAAGGGCAACGTCCTCGACCAGGTGCTCCAGATCAAGGCGTCGAGGTACACGCCCGGCGACGACGGCCTGATCCCGACCGGGGTCATCGCCGAGGTGGCCGGCGGCCCGCTTGACTTCACCCAGGCCAAGCCCATCGGGCGCGACATCAGGATGGTCCCGGGCAACACCCACGGCTACGACCACAACTACGTCATCGACGGGGGCGGCCGAAACGTCGTCCTCGCGGCGCGCGCCTACGACCCGGTGTCGGGCCGCTCGATGGAGGTTTCCACGGACCAGCCGGGCGTGCAGCTCTACACGGCCAACGGCCTGAACGGCTCGATCATCGGGAAATACGGCCAGAAGTATCCGGCGCATGCGGCCTTCTGCCTGGAAACCCAGCATTATCCCGACTCGGTCAACCAGCCGAGCTTCCCGACGACCCTCCTGCACCCGGGAGAGGTGTTCCGGAGCACGACCCTCTACCGGTTTACGGCCAAGTAGGCCCTCAGGATCCCGACAGCCAGAGGCCGCATCCGAGGGAGGGCACGCAGAGGTCGGGCTCCACCGGCAGGGTTGCGGCGCGGCTTCCCGCGCCCATGAAACGCTCGTGGTCGGCGATCTGCCGCCACGTGCCCGACGCCGCGCCCCCGATGGGGATCACGACATCGGACTCCGAGGGATTGACGGCGTAGAGCAGCCGCTCGGGGCCCTTTGAAAGGTCCGCGTTCACGAGGACGGCGAGCGCCGAACCGTCGCCGGCGAAGAACCGGAAGTACTCCTCCGAGGGGCGCGTGAAATGCCGCAGGAGGCGCCCGCGGGCGCCCTTGCGGAAGGAGATCCAGTCCGCGAAATACGCATGCGTGCCCAGGAAGCGGTACATCCGCTTGTAATCAAGGGCGTTGATGTCGCCGCGCTGGTACGTGTTGCCCATCCCGCCCTTCGAGCGCAGGAAGTCCTGGCCCTGCGCGAGCATGGGGATCCCCACCGACATGAAAAGGATGGAGGCCATGAGGTGCGTCCGCCTCACGTCGCCGAGGGTCGGCCTGCCCCCGTCCGACCTCGGGTTCTCCGTGATGGCGTCGATCCACGTCCAGTCATCGTGGGACTCGGTGTAGTTGACCGTCTGCGCCGGCCACTTTGCGAAGTACCAGGGCGAGCCGCGCAGGAAGTACTCGAGACGGACCGCAGGCGCCCGGCCGCGCACGTATTCCTTCACGAAATTCCGGTATCCGTCGTTCCACGACGCCCATCCCGTGTCCCGGAGCGCGCCGGCGATGTGCCCGCGGAAGCTCCAGGGCTCGGCGATCAGGATGACGCCCGGCTTCACCCGCTTCAGCGCGGCCTCGATCTGCTTGAGGATGTCGATGCCGATCAGCTCGGCCAGGTCGAACCGGAACCCGTCGACGCCGTAGGCCTCGATCAGGTGCGTGCAGCTGTCCACGATCAGCCTCGTCGCCATGGCGGCGCTGGCGCGCAGGTCGTTGCCGCAGCCGCTCCAGTTGGCCAGGTTCCCCGCCGGATCCTGCTCGAAGTAATAGAGGCGGTCTATGAACATGAGGTGGGGCGGTTCGCCCACATGGTTGTAGACGACGTCGAGGATGACGGCGATGCCCCGGCTGTGGAACGCCCTGACCAGCTGCTGGAGCTCGCGGACCCCGGAGGCCTCCGCCGGCGAGAGCGAGTAGCTGCTCGCCGGGGCGAAGTACGCGTTCGTCATGTAGCCCCAATGGTATTCGTCGGCCGTCTTGACGTCGAACTCCTGCACGGGCTGGAGCTCCACGCAGTTGACGCCCAGGTGGTGGAGGTAGAAATCCGGATTCTCCACCCAGGCCCGCAGGCCCGTGAATCCCATGCGTTCGCCCGGCGTCATCGGCACGGGCGCCTTCGCCGCCAGATCGCGGACATGGGCCTCGACGATCACGAGGTCCTGCCACGCGGGCGTCCGGAACTCCGTGTCCCCCTTCCCCACCCAGGCCGGGTCCAGCACGATGCCCGGGCCCTCGCGGCTTACGCATGCGAGGGCGTAGGGGTCGAGGATCCCCGTCTTGGATGCGAACTTCCCGTGGGAGCCCGCCCCCTCGATCGTGTACCAGTAGAACCATCCGTGCAGGTTGCGGTCGAGCTCCACCTCCCAGACGCCCGCGGCGCCGTCGGCGTCGCCCCGCCTGGCGAGCGGGAACGCGTCGGCCGTCTTGCGCGCGGCCAGGTCATGGCAGGCGTGCAGCACGACCGTCTCGGCCCGCGGGGCGAAGATCCGGAACACGGTCGCCTTCGGGCTCGCGATCGCGCCAAGCGGGAGGCTGGTCCCGAGGTCAAAGAAGAACTCCCCCGGCTCGAGCGGTATCGCCCCACTCGACACGTCGGCGCCCGCGGCCACCGTCCAGGCCCCGGCAAGGTCGAGCGGCGCCGCAAGCTCGAAGCGCCAAAGGTGGGCGCCGGTCCTCGCCGGATCGATGACCCGGTTGACGAAGCCCGCCTCATCCCTGACGCAGTTCGGCGCGTCGTCGCTCGGATGGAGCCACTGGTTCTCGCCGGTCACGAACTTGAAGAGGACGTCCCCCCCCGCAGCACCTTGGCCGCCGGTCCGGTCCAAATGAGGACCTTCTCGCCCCCGAGCTCCTCGAGCCTGAGGCGCCAGTCCTCGTTGCCCACGGCCGCCTGCCAGCCGTTGAACGGGCCCGCCACGTAGACCTTCTCGTCGGCGCGGCCCACGCCGCCGTTTCTCCGAATGGGAAGCGCAAAGGCAAAGGTCGCCGGGTCCTTGAGGAAGTACCTCAGGGACTTGGCCGCGGCCAGGTCCGGGGCCCTCTTGAATTCCGTCACCTCGACGGTGCCCGAGAGGGCGAGCGCGGGCGGCGCCGGCGACTCCCAGTTCCGATCGAATTCGACGATCCCGGAGGACAGGGAGTCGAGCCATGCGCGTACGAGTCGGGGTGCGGTCGGCATACTGGAAAATCGTTAAGCAGCTAGCGTACCGAACCCCGGGTTGCCACGGCAAGCGCCCTGCGAAGAATTGCAGCGGAATAATGCGGACGACACGGAGCCCCGGCTTTGGTAGACTCCGCCCACTGAAACCGCCGCCCCATGAGACTGACCCATTCGCACATGTACTCCCGCTTCCTCGCCAGCGACCCGGCCTGGAACGGCCGGTTCTTCACGGGGGTGCTGACGACGGGGATCTACTGCCTTCCCTCCTGCCACGCCCGGAAGCCGAAGGCAGAGAACGTGAAGTTCTTCCCCTCGTGCGACGCCGCCCGTGCGGCGGGCCTGCGGCCCTGCAGGAAGTGCCATCCCGACGACTTTTCCCGGGGGGCGGACCCCGTGCTGGAATCGATCGAGGGACTCGTCGCCGAGGTCCGCTCGAGCCCGGGGCGCTTCAGCGACGCCCGGGCCGTCGTCCGGCGCTCCGGCTTCGGCACCACCCGCTGCTTCGAGCTTTTCCGCCAGCATTTCCATGCGACGCCGGCCGACCTGCTCCTGCGCGCCAGGATCGAGGCCTCGCGGCGCCTGCTGTTGGAGGGGGGCCTGCCGCTCGCGGAGGTCGCGGCCGGGGCCGGCTTCGACTCGCTCTCCTCCTTCCACGAGCGCTTCCGCGAGATGAACGGGATGACGCCGTCGGGATACCGGAAGCTGGCCGCCCCTGGGCCCTTCTGCGTGGACCTGCCGCCCGGCTATCCCCTCGCCCACCTGCTCAGGACCCTCGGGCGCGACCCGCACAGCGTCACCGAGCGCCTCGACGGGACGACGTACGAGACGGCCTCGGACTTGGAGGGCACCCCGGCCGTTGTGCGGATCGAATTCGCCCGGGACGGCGCGAGCGTCTCCCTCGAGGCCAGGGCGGCCCTCGGCGCCGCACAGAGGGCCGCTGCCCACCGCCTGGTCGTCGGAATGCTCGGCCTCGACCAGGACGCCGCGGGGTTCTGCAGGCTGGCGCGGCGCCTCGGCTTGGCGCGCCTCTTCGCCGGGCGCCCCGGCCTGCGGCTCATCAGGACCCCGGGCGTTCTCGACGGGCTCCTCTGGTCCATCATCGGCCAGCAGATCAACCTGCCGTTTGCCTGCCTCCTCAAGCGACGCCTGATCGAGAACACCGGTTCGGAGCTGTCCCGGGGCCTCTACTCCCTGCCGACGCCCGAGGCGATCGCCCGCCTTGAGCCGTCCGACCTCCGCCCGTGGCAGTACTCGAGGCAGAAGGCCGAATACCTGATCGGGGCCGCCCGGCTGGTCGCCGCAGGGACGCTCGACCTCGCGGCCCTGCCCGCGATGTCCGCGACCCGCGCCGAACGCACGCTCCTTTCCGTGCGCGGCCTCGGGCCCTGGTCCGTGAACTACCTGATGATGCGCTCGCTGGGATTCGCCGACTGCGTCCCCCTGGGGGATACGGGCGTCACGAGCGGCCTGAAGACCCTCTTCAAGCTTGAGGAGCGCCCAGACGCCGACGCCACAAAGCGCCTCATGTCCGTTTTTTCCCCGCACCGAAGCCTCGCCACCGCCCACCTGTGGCAGATCAACAGACCCGAGCCATGAACCAGTCGCCCAGATTCTATTTCACCTCGATCCCGACCGCCCTCGGGCGGTTCTCCTTGGCCGTCGACGGCGACGGCGCGGTCGCCGCCGCCGTGTTCGGGGGCCGCGCCGCCCTCGAGCGCCGGCTGCGGACGTCCTCCCTTTCGACCGACCCGCGGAGGACCGCGGCGGCCCGCCGGCAGGTCCTTGACTGGTTCCGGGCCAGGAGGCGCCGCTTCACGCTCGCGCTGGCCCCCGCCGGAACGGCCTTTCAGCGCCGCGTCTGGGCCGCCCTTGGGAGGATTCCGCGGGGTGAGACGCGCTCCTACGGAGCTCTCGCGCGGGCCCTCGGAAGCTCGGCGCGCGCGGTGGGCCGGGCGAACGCGACCAATCCTATCTGCCTCATCGTCCCGTGCCACCGGGTGATCGGGTCGGACGGCTCACTGACCGGCTACGCATACGGCGGGGCCCGGAAGGGCCGGCTCCTCGCGCTTGAGGGGGCCGCGGTCAGCGGCGCGCCGCCGCGCGCACCGCGGCCGCGAACGCCTTGAGGCGGGAGTGATCCTTGATTCCGGGCGCGGATTCGACGCCGCTGTTCACGTCGAGGAAGCGGGCCCCGGTCTCCCCGAGGGCCTGTCCCACGTTCTCCGGTGCGAGCCCTCCGGAGAGGATCCACGTGACCCCTGGATGGGACTCGCGGTGCCTCCTGAACTTGGGCCAGTCGCCCGTCCTCCCGGTGCCCCCAAACAGACTGGGGTCGAACGTATCGAAGAGGACGCACTTCGAGAAATTGAGCCATTCCTGCGGCACGTCCGCGCCGGGCGGGAGCTTCGGCGCAAGCCACAGGTTCCCAAGACCGACCGCCTCCGACCATTCCTCGATGCGGCCGGGGGCCGTGTCGTGGCGGAAATGGACCTGGAACCGGTCAAAGCCCGCGTCGCGCATCGACCCCAGCGCATCCCTGTCGGGTTCGACGCAGACGGCGACCTTGATGCGCTCCGGAAGGCGGCCCGACATGGAGCGGTACTGGGCGATCGAGACATGCCTCGGGGACTTGGGGTGAAGGATGAATCCCAGGAAGTCCGCGCCGCACGCGTCCGCAAAGTCGGCGTCGACAAGCGAGGTCAGGCCGCAGACCTTGATCTGGATTGCGTCGATCATGGAGCCGAGGGCTAGCGGAATGAGTTGACGGCGCCGATGACGAATCCGACCTGCTCGTCCGTCAACTCAGGGAAGATCGGCAGGCTGATGCAGGTCTTCGCCACCCGTTCGGACACCGGGAACGACCCGGCGCCGAGACCCAGGCCCGCGAAGCATTTCTGAAGGTGCAGCGGAACGGGATAGATGAGGTCGGTGCCGACCTCGCGCCCGGCCAGGTGCTCGCGCAGCCCATCGCGCCCCGGATGCAGGATCGTGAACTGGTGGAAGACCGAACCGCCGGAAAGGGCCGCATGGGGGAGTTTCGCACCGCCCAGCCGAATCCCCTCCAGGTACGCCCGGGCGATGGACCGGCGCCGCTCGGTCCACGCCCCAAGGTGCGGCAGCTTGACGCTGAGGAGCGCGCCCTGGAACCCGTCCATGCGGAAATTGGCGCCCACGACCGAATGATGGTAGCGCTGCTCGGAGCCGTGGACCCGGATCAGCCTTGCCGCCGCGGCCACCTCCGGCCTTCGCGACACGAACGCGCCGCCCTCGCCGCAACCCCCGAGGTTCTTCGTCGGATAGAAGCTGAACGTGCCGGCGTCGCCGAAGAGCCCGACCGGCGTGCCGGCGCGGCGCGCGCCCACGGCCTGAGCGCAGTCCTCGATCACGAAAAGGCCGTGCCGGCGCGCGATCGCCATGATTTCCTCCATCCTCGCCGGCAGGCCGAACAGGTGGACGACGACGATGCCCTTCGTCCTGGGCGTGATCGCCTTCTCGAGGGCGGCCGGGTCCAGGTTGAAGGTGTCCTCCTCGATGTCCGCGAAGACGGGCGTCGCTCCGACATACGAGATGCCCCAGACCGAAGAGATGAAGGTGAAGGGGGGCACGATCACCTCGTCGCCCTCGCGGAAGCCGGCGATCATGCAGGCGGCGTGGAGCGGCGACGTGCCGCTGTTCATCGCGACGGCGCCGGGATAGCCGAGCGCGGAGGCGAAGCCCTTCTCGAAACCCTCGACGTCGCCGCCGAGGCAGAAGCGGGTGGCGTCGTACGTGGCCGCGAGCGCGGCCAGGGCCTCGGACCGGATCGCCCGGTGCTGGAGCCCGAGATCGAGGAACGGCACCTTCATGGGAGAGACTTTACCAGCTCCGCCACGAGCTCGTCGATCCCCGGCGTCGACGCCTCAAAGTCGACCGCGAGCCCGATCCGGCGCAGGGTCTCGCTGGTCTGCGGCCCGATGCTGCCGTAGAGGGGCTTCTTCGCACCCTTGACTAGCCGGAGGGCCGCACCCTGGTCGACGAAGCTCCGGGCGGACGAGGAGCTCGCGAAGAGCACGGCGTCGGCCCCCTTATGCCGGTAATCTGCCGCAACGGGGTCCGAGGACAGGTCCACCGGCTCGGTCTTGTAAACCTGAAGGCAGTCGACGATCGCACGGGCCTCCTCAAGCCTCTTCACCAGCACATCGCGGTTCAGGTTGCCGGTGACGACAAGCACCTTCGCGTTGTCCATGCTGCCCGTGTCGATCAGCTCGCCGGCGAGGGCCTCGGCCGTCGCCTTCTTCGGAAGGCATTCGACCTTCAGCTTCAGCTCCCCCACGGCCCGCGCCGTCGTTTCGCCGACGCAGGCGATCCGCATGAGCCCGAGCGAGCGGATGTCGTCGAATATCCTGAAGAACTCCCCGAAGAAATGATGCACCCCGCTGGCGCTCGTGAAGACGAGCCAGTCATATCCGCCGAGTTCGAGCATCACGTCGGCGAGCTGCTGCTTGGAGATCTCCCTCGATATCCGGATGACCGGAAGCTCGATGACCTCGGCGCCCAGCGCCGAAAGCTTGGCGGCGAGCTCGGACGCCCGCTCCCGGGTGCGGGTCACCACGATCCGGCGCCCGGAGAGTGGAGGGTTCCTCGCGTCGGCCATCGCGTCCACGGGGTTATTTGAGACCGAGCTCGCCCAGGATCCGGGCGGCCGCGGAGTCGGGCGAGTCAAAGTCGGCGTCCGACAGGGCCATCGTCCTAAGCCCCGCCCTCTCGTGAAAGAAATAGAGCGTGTCGCGCGTGGCATAGGCGCCCATGGCCGTCTGGCATCCGCCGCCCAGCGCCGTCTGGATGGCCCGCTCCAGCCCGAGGCCGCGCGCCGTCGGCCGGTCGAATACGCCCGCAAACAGGGCCTCGTCGCACGAGCGGCACTGGATGCCGATCGCGCCCTGTCCCACGGCGGGCACCATGCTCTCGACGCCGATGGCATGGAACTCGACCCCCGGCCATGAGCCGATCCCGAGGCGCTTGAGCCCCGCCGCGGCGAGGACCGTCCCGTCGGCCACCCTCAGGTCGGCGATCTTCTTCAGACGGGTGTCCACGTTCCCACGGATCTCCGTGAATTCAAGGCCCGGGAACATGAGCCGCGCCTGCTGGCGCCGGCGCGGGCTGCTGGTCGCGAGCGTCCTCGGCGCGCCGACCCCGGAGCGCAGGATCAGCATGTCCCTCGGATCCTCGCGGGGAAGGTAGCCCGCTATCGAAAGCCCCTCGGCCGATCCGCCGGGCAGATCCTTCGCGCTGTGGATCGCCACGTCGGCGTCCTTGCGCAGGAGGGCCGCCTCGAGCTCCCGGGTGAACAGCCCCTTGCCGCCCTTCTCCTCGAGGGACCACTCGGCCTGCCGGTCCCCCGTCGTCACCAGCTTGAGGAGCTCGCACTCGGCGCCGAGCCGCTCGCGCAGGAACTGGGCGGCAAGCTCCGCCTGCGCAAGGGCGAGCGGGCTCTTGCGGGTGGCGAGGATGAGTTTCTTCCCCATCTTCAGGCGCCCAATCCGGTGGGGAGGATTGGGACGGTCAATAGGCGGCCTGGACGCCCTTGAGGTTCTTCTTCGACATCCAGGGCATCATGCCGCGCAGGCGCTGGCCCGTCTTCTCAATCCTGTGCGCCGCGCCCTTCCTGAGGAGGCGGTTGTATTTCTTGAGGCCGCCCTTGTACTCGGCGACCCACTGGCGCGTGAACTTCCCGCTCTGGATCTCGCCCAGGATCTTCTTCATCTCCCGCTTTGTGGCGGCGTTCACGATCCGGGGGCCCCGCGTGAGGTCGCCGTACTTGGCGGTTTCGGAGACCGAGAAACGCATGCCGGCGATGCCGCTCTCGTACATCAGGTCGCAGATGAGCTTGAGCTCGTGAAGGCACTCGAAATAGGCCATCTCCGGCTGGTAGCCCGCCTCGACGAGGGTCTCGAACCCGGCCAGGACAAGCGCGCTCGCGCCGCCGCAAAGCACCGCCTGCTCGCCGAAGAGGTCGGTCTCCGTCTCCTCCTTGAACGTCGTCTTGAGAACACCCGCCCGCGTGGAGCCGATGCCCTTGGCCCAGGCGAGCGCCGACTGGAGCGCCTTGCCCGATCGGTTCTGGTAGACGGCGACAAGCGCCGGCATCCCCTTGCCCTCGACATAGAGCCGGCGGACCATGTGTCCGGGACCCTTGGGGGCCACCATGATGACGTCGATGCCCTTGTGGGGCTTGATGAGCCCGAAATGGATCGAGAGGCCGTGGCTGAAGATCAGGGTCTTGCCCTCCGACAGGTTGGGGAGGATGTCGTCCTTGTAGACGCCCGCCTGCTTCATGTCGGGAAGGCCCACCATGATGACATCGGCGCGGCGGACGGCCTCCGCGGTGTCGAAGACCTTGAAGCCGTGCTGCCTTGCGACCTTGCGCGACTTCGATCCGGGATAGAGCCCGATGATGACGTTGCATCCGCTGTCCTTCAGGTTCAGCGCGTGGGCGTGGCCCTGGGAGCCGTATCCGAGCACGGCGAGCGTCTTGTTCTTGAAGGCGCCGAGGTCGGCGTCCCTGTCGGTGTAAACTTTGGCGGGCATGGTTATAGGGTGTTGGGTCTGGGTTGCGCGTCAGCGCGTGAGGGCGAGGCTTCCCGTGCGGGAAAGCTCGAGGATGCCGAAGGGCCCGATGAGACCGAGGAAGGCGGCGATCTTTTCCTCGTCCCCGGTCACCTCGATGATGAGGGAGTCCTGGGCCATGTTCGCGATCTTCGCCCGGAATATCTCCTTAATCTGGAGCACCTCCGGGCGCGTCTTCGCGTCGGCTCGGACCTTAACGAGGACGAGCTCGCGCTCGATCGTCTGCCCGTCCTTGAAATCCATGACCTCCACAACGTTGACAAGCTTTCGAAGCTGCTTGGTGCAAAGGTCGAGGGAGGCGTCGTCCCCCTTGATGACGATCGTGATCCTCGAAAGCGCGGCATCGTGGGTCGGCGCGACGTTCAGAGAGTCGATGTTGAAGCCGCGTCCGGAAATCATTCCGGCGACGCGGGCCAAAACCCCGAACTTGTTCTCGACGAGGACTGAGATCGTGTGTCGCATGAATTTCGTGTGTGCTTGCGCCGAGGGGCCGGGCCCAGTGGACGGCGGGTCCCAAGGTCAACCAAGCCTGGGCGAAAAAGGGAAGCCTAAACGGCGGCCGAGTCGAAGGCAACGGGAGGGGGCCGCACCCCCCCGGGCGGGGCCCGGTCCGGGTCACCGGGGGCCGTCCCCGCTGCGCGGGATTGCCATCGAAGCACGTTCCGGAGACCCTGGTCCTATCATGTCCAGACCCCGCATGGCTTTCCGTCTTGCATTGCAACTCGCCGCGGTGTCCGCGGCGTCGTGCACCCTGGCGCAGGCGGCGTCAACCCGGCCGCCCGCCACCGACCCGGTGACGGTGTCGGCGGGCCCGGCAGGGCCGCGGATCCGGGTGGAGGCGCTCGAGCCCCACATCGTGCGCATTTGGATGAAGCCCTCCGGCGAATTCACGCGGAAGCCGTCGCTGGCGATGGAGACGGCCCCGGAGGGGCGCAGCCCCCTGACCCAGTCGGCCGGTCCGGACGGGGTTTCGATCGATTCGGGAGAGCTGACCGTGACGGTGAACACGCGCTCCCTGGACCTGCGGGTGCTGTCCGACGCGGGGCCGGAGCTCCTCAGGAGCCTCCATATCGCGGCGCCGGCCGCCGGCGGTCCGTGGACCCTCACCGAGGAGCTGGCTCCGGAGGAGCACCTCTTCGGCCTCGGTCAGGACAACCACAACAACGGCCGCCTGGATCGCCGGGGCGTGGTTCGCGAGCTCTGGGAGGGCCAGCAGATCAGCTCGGGGAACGTCACCGCGGAGTATCCGGTGCCGCTCCTGCTGAGCTCCGGCCGAAACGGGCACGCCTACGGCGTCTTCTTCGACAATGTGCACCGGCTGCGCTTCGACCTCGGCAAAGCCCGGGCCGACCAGCTGCGCCTTGACGCTGAGGGCGGCGAGATCGACTTCTATGTCATCGACGGCCCTCGCCTGGCCGACGTGATCGAACGCTACACGAGTCTCACGGGACGGCCGTCGCTGCCGCCCCTTTGGGCCCTGGGCTACTGGCAGAGCAAGTGCACCTATTACGACTGGAACGCGCTCGACGAGGCCTACAACCAGCTTACGGCGCGGGGCTTCCCCGTCGACGTCATGGTGATCGACGCCGACTGGCCCGAGGTGGTCACGGACTATGTCTGGGCCAAGCGGTGGATTGACACGGCCCACGGGTTGACGCCCGCCGAAAAGATCGCCGATTATGCGCGCAAGGGCGTCAGGATCGTGATGTCCCAGTCGGGGCCGATGGTGAAGCAGGAGTCGCCGACGTACGCCCCGGGATGGGCGCTCGGGATCTTCGCCACCGACGGGAAGGGAAACCCCATTCAGGCCGGCTACTACGGGGGGATGCTGCTGGACTTCACGCATCCGAAGATAAACGACTGGCTCTGGCCGCAGACCCGCAAGCTCAATGAGGCAGGCGTCGCGGGCTGGTGGCTCGACCTGGACGAGCCCGAGGGAGAGCCCTCCCAGACCCATTACTTCGGGGGGCGGCCGCCCGAGATCCACAACCAGTATTCGCTTCTGTGCACGGAGAGCTTCGAGGGCGTTCAGCTCGCGGTCCACCCCGACCAGCGGCCGTTCATCCTTTCGCGGGCCGGGCCGGCCGGCTTCCAGAGGCACCACGCGGCCGTCTGGACGGGGGACATCTACAGCGACTACGCCACCTACCGCGCCCATCCGCCCGAGATGCTCAACTCGAGCCTCTCGGGGCTCGTGTACTGGGCCTGCGACACGGGCGGCTTCCTCGAGGGGTACTACAAGGGCGACATGCTGGGCGCGCATGCGCGCCTCTACGAGCGCTGGATGCAGTTCTCCGCCTTCGCCCCCATCACGAGGGCGCACAAGGCCGGCGGCGCGCCGGAACCCTACGCGTTCGGCGTCGCGACCGAGCAGGGCACGAAGCACTACCTGCAGCAGCGCTACAGGCTGATGCCCTACATCTATTCCCACGCGTGGATCGCAAGCCGGACGGGCCTTCCGCTCGTGCGGGCGATGGCGCTCGAATTCCCCGACGACGCCGGCGCCGTCGCGACGCCGGGGGACCAGTACATGTTCGGCAGCGAGCTCCTGGTCGCTCCGGTGCTCTACGAGGGACAATCGAACCGCAAGGTATATTTTCCCAAGGGAACGTGGATCGACTGGGATTACGGCTACGACTACGAGGGCGGGCGCGAGTGGGTCGTCGCCGCGCCGCAAAACCGCATCCCCGTGGCGGTCCGGGCGGGGGCCATCATCCCGATGGCGCCCGACATGAAGAACACCTCCGAAAAGCCCTGGGACCCGCTCACGCTCGAGGTTTTCCCGTCGGGCAAATCGGAGTTCACGCTCTACCACGACGACGGGCGCAGCTTCGCCTACGAATCGGGCGACTTCACGGTGACCCGGTTCTCCTGCGAAGAAACCGAGGGGGCCGTCGAGCTCACGATCGAGGAGTCGAACAAGCGTTACACGCCAAGCCAATACCGCGTGCGCTTCCACCTTCGGGAGAGCCCGGTCTCCGTGGCCGTCGACGGCACGAAGACCGCGGACGGATCGAACTCATGGGACCCGGACGGGCGGATCCTCACGGTGCCCTTCGCTGCGACCGGAATCTCGAGCCACGTGATCGACGTGCGGCTTGACGGAAAGGCGCTCTCCCCCCGCCTCGCGCCGACGCTGGTCGCCGATGTGATCGACCCGAAGGGCGAGGCCGCCGGCTCGGGGGGCCGCCCAATCCCCCATTTCTATCCCCCTCCCTCGCTTCCCGCGACTTTGAAGGCGAGCAACTATGACAATGGTGGGGAGGGGATCGCCTACCATTCGAGCCGGCGCGCTCCGGCCAGGACGGTTTACCGCAATGACGACTTCGGGCTCACCGCGACCTCGGACGCTGGGGGGGGATACGTCCTTGCCGGGCTCATGGCCGGCGACTGGGCCCGCTACACGATCGACTGCGGCAACGGGGGTTATTTCGACCTCACCGTGCGCGCAGCCAGCGCAAGGGGGGGCGGGAGGATCCGGTTTGTGGCCCTCGACCAGACGATCGCCACGGTGGATGTCCCCCCGACGGGGGGCGACGACACGTTCAGGGACCTACGCGTGCCCTCGGTCTACCTAAATCCAGGGGAACTGAGCCTCCTCGTCCTCACGGAGGCCCCCGGCCTCGCCTTCAATACGTTCCTCCTGAAGCCCGCAGAAAGCCCCCGTCCCGATACGAGGCGGCCCTCGCGTTTCGCCGGGGAGTTGCGGGCCTTGCCGGCTTTGGGGAGGCAGGCCACCCGCTCGGCTACGTGCAGAACCTGGGCCGCACGGGAAGCGGGCTCACGTTCGGCGTAAGCGCGCAGGCAGGCGGGCCGTACACCCTGCGCATTCATTATGCGAGCAACCAGAAGGAGCCCGTAGCGCTCAGCGTCGCCGCGGGCGGAGACAATGCCGTGATGCTTCCGATGCCGCCCACGGCGGGCCAATGGACGGACCTCGACATGCCCGTGACGCTCGCCGCCGGGGGGAACCGGGTGCTTATCGAGGGTCACGAGAAGGAGTGGAATTCCGTTCAGATCGACCATATCGAGGTCCTTGCGCGATAGAAGGGACCAACGCCCACAGCCAGTTCCGGCGCTCGGCACCCGCGCAAACATTTCGGGTGACGGCGTCATCTGCGATTCCTGTTGCCTGCCGAGCAACCTCGGATTTTGCGACCTCCCACCATTGGGCACCCAGATCCGGCGTCGCCGGCCAGGAGGAGGGGGACGGACCGGATCCGGGGCCCCAATCGTCGGCGATCCCAGGCCGTCACGGATTCGTGCCGGCGGCCGGGCCTCGGTCCAGGGATTTCCGCACGGCGGCCAGGAGTATCGGAATCTCGAACGGCTTTGAAAGGAGCGGGATCCCGGGAAGAGCGGAGCCCGACTGGTTCGGAACGTAGCCCGACACGAGAATGGCCCTTAGAGACGGCTTCTCGACCCTGAGCTTCTTCAGGAGATCCGCCCCGTTCATCCCCTCGGGCATCACCATGTCCGATACCACCAGGTCTATCGAATCGCGGTGCTGCTGCCATTGGCGAAGCGCGTCGGGGCCGCTGTAGGCCTCTATCACCTTGTAGTCGAATCGCCGCAACGCCGCCGAAAGGGCCTGGCGGAGCGGAGCCTCGTCCTCGACGACCAGCACGGTCTCGCCGTGCCCGCGCGGCATGTCCGCCGGACCGCCCTTGACCCTCCTGGAGGCGTCCGCCGCACGAGCCGGCAGAAAGACGCAAAAGGTGCTGCCCCTCCCCGGCGCCGTCTCCACCTCGATCCAGCCGCTGTGCTGCTTCACGATGCCGTAGACGGTGGCCAGGCCGAGACCCGTCCCCTTTCCCGGCCCCTTCGTCGTGAAAAAGGGCTCGAACATGCGGAGCCGGGTAAGCTCATCCATGCCTCGGCCGGTATCGGACACGCTCAGACGGACGAACCTGCCGGCGCGCGCCTCCGGGTTCGTCTTCGCGACCGATGCATCCAGGGTGATTTCGGCGGCCTGGAGGATGATCCTGCCGCCCTCCGGCATGGCATCGCGGGCGTTGACGCAAAGGTTCATCAGAACCTGCTCCATCATGCCGGGGTCGGCGTCGATCATGGGCAGGCCCTCCTTGCCCTGCCACTCCACCACGACATCCTCCCCAAGGAGGCGCCGGAGCATCCTTAGGAGGTTGTCCACCAGCGCGTTAAGGTCGACAGGGGCCACCTTCATCGCCTGGCGCCTGCTGAAGACCAGAAGCTGGCGGGTGAGCGCGGCGGCGCGGGTGGCCTCGTCCTCGAGCTCCCGGAGGGTCGCGCGGCTCTCGAAGCCGAGTCCGGCGTCCTCCCGGAGCGTGCCGAGCTGCAGGAGGATGGCAGCAAGGATGTTGTTGAAGTCGTGAGCAACGCCGCCTGCGAGCTGGCCCACCGCCTCCATCTTCTGCGCCTGCCTCAGCTGCTCTTCCATCCGGTGGGACTCCGTGACGTCGAGCAGGATGGCGAGCAGCCGGCGCTTGCCGCCAATCTCGACGATCTCCCCATTGAATGTGGAGTCGACGCGCCGCCCCCCCTTTGCCGACAGAGCGAGCTCCATGCCGACCACGCGGCCCTCGGCCTCCAGCCTTTCAAGCATCCGCTTGCGGGTCTCGGGTTCAATCCAACCGATCTCAATCACGGTCCTGCCGCCAATCTCGTCCCATCGGTATCCCGACATCCTGAGAAAAGCCTCGTTGGCCTCGAGGATCGTGCCGTTCTCGAGGGCCGTCATGATGACAGCCACCGGCGCCAGCCGAAACGCCTTCGAAAACCTTTCCTCGCTCTCTCGGAGCGCCTCCTGCGACCGCTTGCTCTCGGTGATGTCCCTGGAGATGCCCACGAGACCGGTGATCTCTCCGCCGTCGTTCCGCAGCGGAATCTTCGTCGACGAGGCCCATGTGACGCTGCCGTCGGGCCAGGTCTCCTTCTCCTCGATGCCGATCAGGGGCTCGCCCGAGGACATGATTCGCTGCTCGTCCCCGAAGGCCTTTGACGCGTGTTCGCTGCTGAAGATATCGAAATCGCTCTTGCCGACGGCATCGGCCAGGTCCGTGAAGCCGAGAAACCGAGCCATGGCCTCGTTGATGCGGATGAACCGGCTCTGCCGGTCCTTGAAATAGATGCGGTCTGGAGTCGAGCTGGCCAGGTTGTTGAAAAGCGTCTTTTCCTGTTGGAGGGCGGTCTGGACCGCCCTGCGCTCGGTGATGTCCTGCTTGATCGCGATGAAATGGGTGATCTGTCCCCTGTCGTTTCGCAAGGGGGTGATCGTCATCTCCTCGGTGTACGGTGTCCCGTCCTTGCGCTGGTTGATGAGTTCACCCTTCCACACTCGGCCCGCGGTGATGACCTCCCACATCTGGCGGTAGAATGCCGGCTCGTGTCTGCCCGATTTCAGAAGGTCGCGCGGGTTCCGGCCCACGGCCTCCGCGAGCGACCATCCGCTGAGGCTCGTGAAGGCGGCATTGGCCCACTCGATCGTCCCGTCGGTGCCCGTAATCATTATTGCGTTGGCCGCAGCGTCGAGGGCGGCGCCGCGAAGCCGCATCATCTTCTCGACCGCCAATCGCTCGGATACGTCCCGAACAGCGGCCACGTGCATTCTCCGGCCGCGGCTCACGTAGAAGTTCCCGATGATCTCCACCGGGAATATCGTGCCGTCCTTCCTCCGGTGCCAGCGCAGCGGCACGTGGGTCCGCTCGGGCGACGAAACCAAAAGCGCAACCGTCGCGCCGGGCTCGGCCGAGATGTCGGCCGGTGTCAGAGTCAGCAGCTCCTCTCGGCTCCAGCCATACGAGCGCACCGCCGCCTCGTTCGCATCCACGAACTTGAACAATTCGCAGTCCACGACCAGGATGGAGTCCGATTCGGCGTTGAAAATCTGGCGGTAACGCTCCTCGGATTCGCCGTCCGCCCGGTCGTCCCCCTTTTCTAGAGTGCCGCCCCCGTCGGCGGCACGGGCCGCGTGGCGGACCGTCAGCCTGTAGGCCATTCCGGCGAGAAGCACGAACGCAAACGCAACGGCGGCGCCCGTAACACTCCGGGGCCCAAGGAGCGCCAAGCCGCCGAGGCACAAGCCAACGGCAATCAGGCAAAGCGGCAGGACCAAGCCCCCATACCGCGCACCTGGAGTCAGCCCGGGAGCATCGCTCTCCCGCCGCGATGGCCGGCCCTCATCCCCAGATTGGATCACCGGGGTTCCTGTTGGCGTGGGGATTCGTTCTGTCATGAGCCTCCGTCCCGCCAAGATTCCCAGGCTGGACGAAAAAGCCGCCGGCTGCCTACCCGGCCAATGACTGGCATGGTCGGGGCGAAAAGTCTATCCCCGAGCGGAACGCCTACTAGCGAGATTGCGCCGAGATGGGAGCGGCGCCGGATGTCCCGACGGTCCGCGGCTCCCGGCGGCCCGCACCAGGGACACGTGGCGGCCGAATTCGCCGGGGCGCCAGCGAATCCGGCGCCTCGTTCTTTCGGATCAATTCGAAGCTTCCAAATGCTTGCGGACGCGGTCCTCCAGGGAATTCAGATCCGCGACCGCAACCCGCTCGATCGCGTAGATGTCGGACTTGAACTGTTCGGCCACCTCGTTGCGCAGCACCATCGAACCGTTTGCCGGACCCAACGCCTCCAGCGTTCTCTTCATCTCATCGTATGCCCTCCGGACCTCGCCGTCCTTGTCGTCGCGCAGCCAAATCTCGATCTTTTCAGGGCTGCTGGGCGTCGCGAGGGCCCACGTCCACGGGCTTTCGCTCATCTTCAGCAACTCCGGCTTCCCGCTCAGCTTCCTGATGAAGATCACCCGCCTCAGCCGCTGCATCGCATTCTGCCAAGGGACCATGACATTCCGGTAGAAATCCGCGAGCCTGGGTTCCTTGCCGACCAGAAAGGCCTGCTCATTCTCCTGCATCTTGGCGAGATATCCGTTGGCCTCGTCAAACGCTTGCAGACGCCAGTCCGCCGCGGGCACGTCGCCAGACAACGCGTTGCCCGCGCCCATTGCGACGAGAGCGAGCGCCAATATCCCCAGCAGCTTCACCCTGTGGTCCACGCGGGGTCCCCCCATCCCTTCGCCCAAGCGGCAGCGCCGGCCGTTAGACGGTTCCGGCCCCGCAGGTGAAATGGCGATAGGAGACGCCGGATCCGGTGGCGGGTTAGGCATCCTTTGAGGGTTTTGCGCCGAGTTCGATGACCTCGATGGAAACGAGATCGTTCCAGCGCCGCTTCCAGACCTCGAAAAGCGCCGGATTGTCCGTCTCCATGAGTTGGAAACACCTATCGCCGTCCTTCTCCAGCCAACTGTCAAGGTACGTTAGCCCATCCGGCAGCATCCGCCCTTTTTGGTGGAAACGTTCATAAACCTCGGCCTTTCGACCTGGAGCGAACCGCTCGATGACCATGTACTGTTTCACGTTCGACGTATCTGCCAACGCCCCGGAAAGCTGCGTCGGCCAACGGTCGGCCCGAGCCCGCAGGGTCTGTATACAAACGGAAACATCGGATTCGCCAATGGGTCAGTCGTCACCCCTGCGCAATGAGGCGACCCGATGCTCGAGGTTTGCGATGCGGAGAGAGAGATGACGCGCGATCACGCCGGCGGGTGCCCGAACGGCACGCAGCCAACCAGATGAAAGGCTCTGTGAAAGGAGAAAGGCCCCAACCGCCGCCGCTAGCGGAGTCGCCACGATATCGACTAGCGTGCTTTTCATGTTGCGCAGACGATTACAGGGGGGATGGCCAACGTCGAGGCTGTCCGCCCATAGGAGGGTGCGGCCCGCGCCCCGCACGGAAGGTGACGGATGACTGGTGAGGATACGGCGACTGGCTGGAACGCGTTGAGATGGTCCGCATTGGGAAGGCGCTTTGCCGCGCTACCGAGCAATACCAACGGGGGGGCGGCTTCAACAACGCCCCCACCCCGGCGCACTGGGAACCGCTCGGTGGGTCGCCCCATGACGCATTCAGAAGCCATGAAGTCACGTCAGATGCGAATTTCTTCTGCTCGAAATAGCCCAGCAGATTCCAGCCGGGATGAAGCGGCGTCAGCATCAAAGTCAGGTCTTTCTTTTCGGGATTTTTGACCGCAATGAACGCCGCTCTAAGCGTTCCATCCGATACCGAGTAGTCAAACACAGCCGGCACTGTTGATTGACGATTCGAGACCTTAAATCCGCCACGCTGAAGATGGCCGAACACGCAAGGAGCTAAGTCAGGAGGACAGGAGAATGTGGCCCAGGGCGCCTTCAATGGAGGGAGTCGACCGGCCCAACCGTGTGCTCATCCGCGCAATAGGCGGCACCCCTCGCGCCCATCGGGAGGCGCGCCCCAGGGTCGGCGTCGGATACCTCGATCGAAAGGCCGATCTCTCGAACAGCCTCATCTTGGCACGATTGATTCAAAAGGCCCCTCAATCCGCAAACACTCTGCGCGCTCCCAAAGCCATAGTTGATCCCTAGTGTCTGTTGACCATTTCCGGCAGCAGTCGGGACGGACGAGGCGGTTGCATCCCGTAGCCGGTCGGGTGCCATCCTATCGTTTGGCGCCGTGTATCAAATAGGTGAAAATCAAAAGAATAGGAACCGAAAGGAGTAGGCAATATAACGAATTCAACACAGCGCCCGCGACGTACCAACCGCGAGTCGCCCCGGTTCTAAAGCCCCACACAGCAGCCGACAAAGCGGGGACCGAAACGAGCGGGAGGAAGAGCACGCCGATCGTGATCACCTCATTGAGGGCGTACCTTCGGGCGGTGTCGGCCGTTCCCGTTGAGAAACCCAGAATGATGACCTGCAACAGCGCCCCTGCGATGGGAGTGGCGCAGATAAGAACCGGCTTCAGTTTCCAGGGGTTCTTCATACTTGCCAAACATCCCGCTCGTCCGCGGCGATGAATGGCGGGGCTCCAGCACGATCAGGAGTCCTGACGGACGGATGAAACTGATCCCGAATTGGCTTCGATCTCTTCACGCTTCCCCGCCGTCGTAGTCGACACCCCCGAGTGACACAACACGCATCTCGGGCTCAATCTGCGGCTGGTTCGTTCTCGGGCAAGGGGTCGATCGGCGGGATGCTTATCCGCGATACCAGGGCAAACCAGGCCGGCTTACGAAGAATGGGTGATCAGATGGGCCCTGCCTGGCGGAACCGAGAACGACAACGCATTTCCAGCCCGGTAGGAGGCGTGCCTTCGCGGTCGATGGATCCTTCGATTGCGTCGGGCTGGCCCTTGGCCGTGATGCGATTGGGGTCCGACGCCTTCAGGAACCTACCTTCCTGCCGACGGCGAAGAGAAGCGGGATCGACGCCACGATTGCAAGTACCACGGCGGGGCCTGACCAGGCAAAAGTCCTGAATTCTATATAATTCGCCGACAGAGCGCGCTTTAGGAAAAGGCAACCCAGCGGGAGATTGAACAGGATGGCGGTAGCCGTGCCTGGCATGTACTTACTCGTCGCAAGGGTCGTCACCAGGTGAGGCGCCAAGGCGTTCAGCACCATCGCAAGTACGTAACCCGAGAATAGGTAAGCAGACACGTCTCCCGGGCGCGCCGTAGACGCCGTCGCGGCAATTGCCACGAGTGATATCGAAAAGACCGCAACGGCAAACCGGAACTCCGATGGGCCAACCGGGGCATGCCACCGGCCTGCCCTAGCCGACCATGCTGGAAAATAGAGCGCCTCCTCAATGTTGTGTACCAGCACCCCGAGGGTGAAGAGCCATGCAAGGGCGACGAGTGGCATTCGCAACTGAAGTTTGAGGGGAACCGCTCTAGCGAGTCCGCAATTCCTGCCCCGCAGCTGCGGCGACAGGCGAAGGCGGCGGATATGGCGTTCGATTCGGCACCTTCATAAGGGGTCAGTAGGAGCCAGATACCTCTATTCAATCTTCGCTTCCCGATTCGAATTCCTTACGCTGGCCCTGCCCACAAATGCAAAGACCACAAGCAGAATACCAGTATACCAGGCCCCGAGACTAAAACCGCCAACCCCTCTGAGGGCCATGACGATTCCCCCTCCGACAAGGAGGCCAGCCAGAACGGCAAACATCCTCATTCCGTACAAAAATACGAACGGGATGTAGTGGGCCCCTAGGAGAATCATCAGCGCAGGAAAGAAGAGTTCGACCCTATAAAGGGTTACCGGCACCAGCACCGGCATCGATAAAGGCAAAACAAACGCCACCTGCATCCCAAGATATCGGAACGAATTCTCCGGGCTGATTTCCTTTCCTCCTCCCGAAAGGCGGACAAGGAGCTCGGTGATGGGGAAAATGAAGAAGCCGCCTATCACGACGGTGCCAATGGCTGCCCGGGAGCCGTAACATTCTGCCAAGATGGCAGATATGAGCCAGAGAATCCCGGACACAAGCTGTCCATAATAGCCGCCCACAAATCTTGAACGAACCTCTCTTTGCGCATCGGTGATGTTCATTTGAATTATTTGCTACCGCCGAAAGTCCTCATGATCCGGGTCGAAGGCGGGCGGTCCCCCGGGCTTAGCGGGAGGCGCCACAGAAGGAGACGCCGAATCCTTCAGCCGGTTAGCCTCTCTTCGTGAGCTTTCTTGCATACTCGTATAGGGGCCAAACGATAATCGAAACAAAAATACCTAGAACCACATCAGCGCCGGCCAACTTTGCATCGATTTGCGCTCCAGCGGGAGCCCAAAACAGCTCAACAATCAATAAAAGAGCAATCGAAGATAAAACGAACCCCAGAAAACGCCGTGCACCTCCCGCCAGCGCGACCTCGGCGCCTCGAATGCTTTCGCCCTGGCCAAAACGCTCCGGATGTTTCGCTCTGATTAATTCGGACGCCCTTTGCAGGTTTTCGTCACTGACTTGGAGTTGAATGAGAAACGGGCCGCCAAGCCCGCTCAGCGAGGAATCACGATTGAGCAGATTGGCTACAATTCCTTCCGATTCGAGCATCGACCTATCAATTTCGGCATCGATTGGCCGCGAATAGGTGAGGACTGTTTTGAAGTCAGCCATTTGGCTTCGTGAGGCTCCCGTCCTCATGATTTGCGGCGACGGCTGCCGTGCCTTCTGCGGCAGCAGGAGGCGCGAAAGATGGAGGCGTCGGATCCGGTTGTTGGTACGGCATAACTCTCTACTTCCGCACGCTCGAGGTTACCATGCCAGAGTTCGAAAACGTAAAAACGGCGTCCAACGAGGACTCGGTCGGCACCGGATCACCGACAATCGGGGTTCCATCCTTGCCCGGTTCGAGAGGCACCGACCACGCCGGATTGAACTCCCATTTTAGGGCTGCGGCCTCAATGGCTCTATCAAATTCTGAATCAAATTTTGTTGGAATGGAGAATCCAATCATACTCGAGCCGACTGAGGACACGCGCCCATCTTTCCCAATGTTGATCCTGACCGTTTTGATAATGGTGTTGAGGTGAGCGGCCAGGGCGTCTGCTGGATATATGGGAAGGGCAAGGGGCTCGACCGGCACGGCCTGCACTATTCCGGTGGTGCCAGTCGTTATCTTGATTTTGCTGAGCGAAGTCGGCCCTTCCGGGGATTCTCGGTCAACAAATTTTACCGAGGAGATTCCGGATCCTTCAACCGCGCCGAATGCCGGCATCTTTGCGGTTCCCGGTGAATGGCTGCAGCCGGACAACGCTCCGCACAGCCAGAGCCCGGATAAGATTGATGCGGCAAGCGAAGTGTCCATTTGCCGAACGCTCTAATGCGCCGCGCGAACGATGGCGCGGCTTCCACCCCCCCAACGAAAGGCGCCCAACGCGGGCGTCGGTTCCGGCGATTGCTCGGGCACCTGGAGGGTCATTTCGAGGAATCGCTCACGATCCTTCGCAATGTGGCCAGCACCACGTCTTCCAATTTTCGGAAGCGGATGCAGCTCTTGCCACAGTCCAAACCCTTCAATTCGTCACGGTAACGCTTTACAATCTTCGGGTCCGCATAGAATGAAAAATAATTCCTTTGGGAGTTGAACGCGATAAACCGCGACGCCAGCTCGTATGTCGGCATGCCGTACTTCATGCTTCCCGAGCCCTTAGGGGCCGCCGAGCGCACCAACTTATCAAGCGTCTCGACAACGGATCTCTCCTTGGGTGGAAGCCCCGAGATATATCGTGGAATGGTGGGCGCCTTTGACTGCATAAAAGCGGTCAGCCTATTGTCCCAACCATCCGAATCGATGGATGGCGTGTTTCCCGCATCCCGCGGCGACCGTGACCGAAGGAAACCTCGGATCCGATGGTTGGTTAAGCAATTCGACCATCAATGGAAAACAGCATGTTGTCGCGATCAATCCGAGGAAGTCGTATCATCTTTTGGAATTTGAGACCAAGCTTCTCAATGAGCCTGATGGAACTTTGATTTTCGGGCAGGGTAACGCCGAATACGGTCGTCAATTTGAGCGTGCCAAAGCCGTATTCGAGCACAGCGCTCGCAGCCTCGAATGCGAAGCCTCGGGCCCAGTGCTCACGCAGAAGCGCAAATCCAATGTCCGGGTGGTCTAGCGAATCGCGCTTAACAAACCCGCAGATTCCGACGGGCACGGGCCTCTCATTTAGCTCAACGAGATAAAGGCCATAGCCGAATTTTGCGTAGCTGGCCGCCATTTTGTCCAAGATGTATGTCCTCGCGTTCTCCACCGTCCGAATTCCTCGGTCACCAATGTACTGAATGTAAGCGGGCTCGTTCATGAGCGCGAAGATAAACTCGTCGTCGGCGGTCGATAATTCCCGAAGGGACAACCTCGGCGTCTTGATCGTGTACATCGATTGGCTTTGCCTAACGCCCTAGACGGGTGGTGCGCCACGTGCCCGAGCAGGAGGTGTGACGCAGGCAAGGGACCGTTTCGGCGCTGTCGAAAAAAGTGAAAAACATCGCGCCAGTGGAACGATCCGCAGAGGCCGCTGAGCCAACTTCCCGAGTAAATTCGTTGCTGGTCATCAATTGAAAAAGCTGGCCCAACGTTGAGATGAACCGTCCTAACGAGGGCCCAACTCCTTCCTCGCATCAAGCGCAGCCGGCAAAAGCGTCGATTCTGACGCTTCGTTAGGCCCGACTTGGGATTCCATCAAAATGTGCGTATCGGTTTCGCCGATGATACGGAATCCGTGCCTGCGGTAGAATCTTTGCGCACGTTCATTCCCCTTCAACACCTGAAGTCTATGAGGTTGGTGCCCCGCATGCGCCCGGCCGATAAGATCCTTAATGATCGCATTCCCAATCCCCTTACCACGCCATCCAAAAGCCACCTGGATCTCGCGAAGCCAAAGGCAGTCCCCTCGAGCTTCTACAGCCACCAAACCGACCGCTTTACTGTCAACGACGACCACGTTTGAGAGGGTCGGCTTCCAGTGCTCCTCAAATAGACGGCCCTGGAATTCCTCATTCCACGGACCGAACTGCCGTTCGACAACCTCTCGATAGGCCTCTGATTTCAGTGCGTACGCCCACGCCCGGTCCCCATCT
>CAWHOL010000019.1:0-228638 GCA_963830965.1 uncultured Verrucomicrobiae bacterium
GCATTCGCGGAGCACCATCCAGATCATTGAGCGCGGCGCCGCCCCAAGCGCCATGCGGAGCCCAATTTCGGAGGCCCTCCGAAGGACCGAATAGGACATGAGCCCATAGAGGCCCAGGCAAACGAGGCCGAGCCCGAGGAGGCTGAACATGAGGCTCAGCCGCGCGAACATGCGTTCGTTGGCCGAAAGGCTTTCGATCTGGCTCGCCTGCGTCCTTAGGTTGGTGAGTGGAAGCAGCGGGTAGGCCTCCCGGATCAACGCCCCCAGCAGGGGCGCCACGGCGGAGGGATTTCCCGAGACCCGGACGGCGAAGGTCGCCTCGGCCGAAGCCATGCTCTTCGTCCAGCCGAATCCAAAGTAGGCGGTCGGCGGCGACCCCCTCCTCCTCAGGCCGTCGTATCCCGCGTCGCGCGCGGCCGCCACTACCCGAGGGGACAGCGAGTGTCCCGGCATGTACTCCTGCTCAAGGTACCGGCCCACCGGGTCCGCATCCCCAAAGCAATCCCTGGCCATCGTCTGGTTGATGACCGCCACGGTCTTTGCCCCCTCGTCCCGGGCCTCGAGCTCGCGGCCACGGATGATGGGTATCCCATAGGTTGAGAAGAAGCCGGGACCCACTGCATTCAGCATCGTCGGCTTGAATTCCGAAGGGGCCGGGTGCCACCCTTCGCCCGGAGCATAGCGTCCCAGCCCCTCCCAGACAGAAGCGACACCTTAGAGAAGGTCGCCGATATCACCCCTGGCACGGACCGCAGCCGTTCGGCGACATCGCGGTTGACCGTCTCCGCTGCGTCGAAGTCCGCGCCCGACCGGATCCAGTTCGAAGAGAAGATATTCTCGCGCTTGAATCCGATGTCCACCTGGCCGAGATTGCGAAGGGTCCTAGCGAGTAGCCCGGCACCCACGAGGAGCACGAGCGAAAGCGCAATCTGGACGACAAGGAACACTTTGCTGAGCCTTGACCGCGTGCCACCACCGCGATTGTTGGTACCTCCTTGGAACTCGGCCGTGACGTCGACCGAGCTTGCGCGGAGAGCGGGCACAAGCCCGAATACAAGCGCCGTTATGACCGAGATGATTGCGGCCATGGCGAAAACGCGACCATCCAGTCCCGCGTGGAGCTGGAGGGAGTGGCCCTCGATGTCGGGATGCATCACGATGAGGGCGTTCTTGGTCCAGAGGGCGAAGGGCACCGCCAGGCTGCCCCCGATGACCGACAGGAGCGCGCTCTCGGCGAAAAGCTGCCTGATGATCCTACCGCGGCTCGCCCCCATCGCCAACCGGACCCCTATCTCGCGTTGGCGCGCCATGCCGCGGGCGAGCAGGAGATTGGCTATATTGGCGCACGCGATCGCGAGTATGGCTCCCCCGAGCGCTACGAGAATCGCCAACTGGCCCCTGTATTGGTTCCTGATCTCCGTCAGTCCTTGTCCTCCCGGGCTCGCGATAAGAACCAAGTCACGGCCCTGGGAGGGCGGCACCTGTGCGCCGAGGGCTGCCAAGGACTCTGTCGCGCACTGCCTGAGTATGCCCGTAAGCCCCGCGCTCGCCTGCACCCACGAGACGCCAGGCTGTAGCCGTGCCATGATCTGCAGCCACCAGAGCTTTGATGTATTACCCGCCTCGCCGAGACTCTGCTGACCCATGCCAGGCGACAGGGAAAGCGGCAGGTACACATCCGGACGGTCGCCCACCTCGAGGGTGCCCGAGAATCGGCTCGCGGTCACGCCGACGATCGTGACGGGCATTCCATTCACCGTGACCATCTTCCCCACGACCGAGGGATCCGCGCCGAAGCGCCGAAGCCAGTAGCGGTAGGATATCATGGCCACGGCTGGTGCGCCCGGGCGGTCGTCGTCCTTCTCGATCACCCGGCCCGTTTCGGGAGGGACACCGAGGAGCCCGAAGTAGTCGCCTGAAACCAGTTCGCCCTGCTCGACCGCCTCTGCGCTGCCATTGGCGACGACGGTGATCCTCGAAAATCCGCAAAAGGCGCAGACACCGTCCAGCGGACGACCCTCGGCCTTGAACCGCTCGAACACGGGCGTCGAAAACGAGGAGCAAGTCATGAGCTTCGTCGCCGAATCCGGCTCGAAGGAGCCATTTACAGGAACCGGGAAATCTTTTGGCGAGGCCCAGCGGAATAGAATGAGGCTGGAGGGATCCTTTACGGGCAGCTGCTTGAGTAATATCTCGTCCATCAGACTGAAAATGCCCGCGTTGACGCCGATCCCCAGGGCAAGCGTCAGGACAGCGACGCAGGTGAATCCCGGCGAACGAGCCAGCATGCGGATCCCATATCTCAGGTCCTGGACCAGCTGAGCCACCCAGGGGAATCCCCTCTCGTCCCGGCAGGTCTCCTGCACGCCGTCCAAGTGACCGAATTCCCTCCTCGCCCGATCGGCCGCCGCAGCCGGGGCCATTCCCTCTTTAATGTATTCCTCGGCCTGGAGTTCGATGTGGATGCGCATCTCCTCCGACATGGCGGCGTCCGCGCGCCGGCTAGTAGATACCGACGCTACCCTCCTGAACAGGCGCCGGATAGAGGCAGCAACTTGGGGTCGGTCACGCATGACTTAGGACCATGTTTATGGCTAAAGAAACTCGCTGCCAGCTATCCGTCTCGGCCTTGAGCTGCTTTCGGCCTGCGCCCGTCAACTCATAAAACCTCGCCCTCCTGTTGTTATCCGAGACGCCCCATTCGGATTTGATCCATCCTTCGGCCTCTAGGCGATAGAGCGCCGGGTAGAGCGAACCCTGCTCCACCTGCAGCACCTCGCAGGAAATTCTCCGGATGAGGACCGACACGCCAAAGCCGTGTGTCGGTCCGGGAGACAGCGCTTTCAGGATCAACAAATCGAGTGTTCCGTGGAGCAGGTCGGATTTTTCCTTGGACATTCACTTCTCCTAGACGCTCTAGGAGGCGCCCGTCAACGCTTTTCCTGTAGATGCTCTAGGAGAGCCAGAGACTGTCTTAAAAGAGCAGAGTAACGCAATCTATCGACCTTGCAGTTCTCACCGCCGCTCAACATCGAAGGTCCCCAACGAAGCAATGGCCGGAATCAGGTCGAAGGTACCGGCGTGGCCGCATCTGATACTTGGCTTGCCTTTGATTCGGGAGCAGCGGCCTTCTTTGGCGATACGTGCTTCTTCGGGAGCTTGGGAACGGCGGCGAGCTTGGCTGGTGTTCGGCTGATCGCGGGCTTGCGCGCAGGTTTCTTAATTTTTCTGACGAGTCCGAGGGCCTTCTTGATGTTTTGAACGCTTGGCAGCGAAATCCCCAGCGCCTTGGCGATCTGTGATCCGGTCTGCTTGGCTTTCACCAACTTGCCGACCTTCGCCCGAATAGAATCGGTGATCTTGGCACGCTTGCGGGTCTTGGGCCGCCCGGCCCTTTTGCCACCGCCGCCGGCGGCCTTGATGGCGGCCACGAATTCCTTGAGGGATTCGAAGCCGTAGGCGGATGGAAGGGAGGCCAGTTCCTTAGCCAGGGCCTGCTCAAGGCGGGCGACCTTGGCCTTTGTATCGTTCAGTTCCTTGATGCTTGAGATAATCATGGGGTGAGCTGGTTACCTAAACGGGATTCGTATAGGGCGCAAGATGCTCGGAAGGATTCGGCAACGCGACGAGGGGTCAGAGATCTTCGGGATTCCTGTCCAATAAAGGGACCTAATTTTGGACGGTGCCCGAACTCTGCGGATCAACAATCGGCCCTTGAAGGAAAGGGGCCCTATTCGATTGCTCCTTTGCGGACGCCAGCATATAAGAACTATCCCAATGCGCCTCTTCGATCGGGCGGCCCGATGGGACGCGAGACCACCTTTGACATTTATTGGAAGCCGATCGGGCTGCGCACCGTTTCCACTGCAATCCCATGACGACCCCAACTGGCTCCGATTACCGTGATCGCAAAACCGGTCTTGTAATCTTTGGAATCCTGGAAATCGCGATTGGCGCCATTTGCGGCCTCGCGATCCTGCTTATGCTGCTCGGCCAGGCCATTGCCAGCCGAGGTTCCAACCCGCCACCAGGATTGCAGGTGCTTGTACCAGTGATCGCCTTGTATTCGCTGATGGCCACCGCATTCATCTGGCTTGGAATCGGCTCAATCTTGGCTCGGCGCTGGGCGCGGGCGATTCTGCTGTGCCTTTCTGCGGTGGCTCTGGTCGTAGGGATCATCTCGTGCGCCTTCATGGCATTTGTGCTCCCCCATATGTTTGACGCCGTAGCTCAGCAGAGCAGGACGGCCCTCCAGCCCGCTGCATTGTTGATGATGAAGGTCTTCACGGCCGTGTTCATGCTGGTCTTCTACATCATCATCCCCGGCGCATTGTTTCTCTTTTACCGGAGCCCCCACGTGAAGCGCACCTGCGAGGCCCGTGATCCCGTCGAGCGTTGGACGGATCGCTGCCCGCTGCCGGTCTTGGCCATAAGCCTGCTCTTGGGCATGGGCGGAGTATTCGTCCTCGGAGTGGTAACCCGATTCCACGTCCTTCCCTTTTTCGGAACGTTCGTGTCCGGGAGTGCAGGATTGGCTCTTTCCCTCGTTTTCGGTGGATTGCTCCTCTATCTGGCCTGTGCCTTCTACCGACTTCAGGTCCGAGCGTGGTGGATCGCGCTGGGAATTCAGGTTCTTTTTGCGATCTCCAACGCCGTGACGTTTTGGAACGCCGACCTGATGGATATGTATCTAAAGATGGGGTTTGAGCATCGGTCCGCCGCCGCATCGGCGCAATTGCTGGCTTCGCCCGCCTTCAGATGGATGACGACGCTTTCGATCTTACCCTGGCTGATCTGGCTGCTTTACGTTCGCCGCTATTTTGACAAGCCCCCAATTCCTCCCGTGCTTTCAGAGAGTGAGGCGCCAACGGCTATCTGATGGTCATCGGCCCAAACATTCTCTGATACGCTCATCGGCCAAATGAACGTTTTGAGACTGGAGCTGTTCGATTAAGGACCCTTTTAGGCAGACATGCAGCTTGTTGGGGTGACGCCATAGTTTTCATCGGCAGTCCGGCGCAATAGGGTCGGCTGGAAGGAACCTATTCTCCTGAGTCACGGGAATTTCTCGATTTGGGCATTTGCCCTTTGATTGCCGTGGGATAGGATCAAATGAATGCGTAGATTTCGCCGGGCGGCTGTCGTAGTCGCCGTTCTCCTACTTGCGATTTGCTTTGTCGATTGGACATGGGCCCTGTTTTTGGGCGGTGCCAGCGTGGGCTGGCCCGTGGCCATCGCAATAATGGCATTGGGCTACATCCCCGTGGCGATCGTCGGATTCCGGCTGCGGAATCCACTATTGCGCGCTGCTGCAATTCCAACCGCGGTTTCCGTGGGTTTCTTGAGCTTCTGTTTTGTGGCGTCGGTTCTCTGCTGGATCCTCAAAGGAGCAACGCGAGCGCTTGGGATTCCGATTGAGAATTATTCGATCGGCTGCGGTGCGTTCGGCCTCGGCATGGCCACGGCGATCTACGGTCTTGTCAACGCGGCGAGAATCCGAATCACCCGCTACACGGTGGCGCTTCAAAACCTGCCCAGCGAGTTGAAGGGAAGGACTGGGGTCTTGGTAAGCGATATTCACCTAGGAAATATCCGAAACGTGGGGTTTTCCCGCAGGGTTGCCGCGCGGGTAAAGGCCCTCAATCCCGACGTCCTCTTCATCTGCGGGGACATGTTCGACGGGGCGCTGGTCGATCTTGACGCCTGCGCGGCGCCATGGGGCGCGATAGAGGCCCCCATGGGATCATTCTTTGTTACAGGTAACCACGATGAGTTTACCGACAGCGCGAAGATCACAGAGGCCCTCAGGGGGGTGGGAATCCGCGTATTGGAGAATGAGAGGATTACGGTTCACGGCCTCCAGGTCGTGGGGGTCCACGATGGCGTGGCCCGGGATGTTCGGGAATTCCGTGGGATTCTCGCCCGATCGCACATTGAAAGAGATCGCCCGAGCGTCCTCCTTAACCACCAGCCTTCCCATCTGTCTATACCCAATGAGTTCGGAATCTCGCTGCAACTCTCCGGGCATACCCACAACGGCCAGTTCTGGCCGTGGTCGCTCCTTGTCGCCCGAGTATTTGGGCCATTTGCCTACGGCCTAAATCGCTTTGGAGATCTTCAGGTGATCACGAGTTGTGGCGTCGGGACGTGGGGTCCTCCAATGCGGGTCGCGACCCGATCGGAGATCGTATTGATCGAATTCACTGCCGCCTAACAGGCGTGTCGCCATGCTAGGCCCAATTCTGTGTGACTCGAACCATTCTCGATAGCCTCGTCTTTGCCAGTTAGCGCTGTATCCCAAGAACGACCGTTTCAAACGGTGGTTTTCAAACCGACGATCCAGGCAAATACCGGCGATCGTAAACGTAGACTTTGTATTCGGTTACTCGCTCCGCAACGCCTCCGCCGGATCGACTTGAGTGGCGCGCTGTGCAGGAAGGAGACAGGCTGCGGCGGCAGTCGCGAGCATGATAAACGCAACAGTTGCTATCGTGGCGGGGTTGTAGGGCTTTATTTCGAATAGCAAACCGCCAAGTATGTGGCCAAGGGAGAGCGCGGTCGCAATGCCGCCTAGCAATCCAACGAACACGGGTGCCAGGCCCTGCCAAACCACCATCCGTCGCAAGTCGGAAGGTTTTGCGCCGAGGGCGGCACGAATGCCAATTTCGTTTGTGCGCCTTGCCACCGAACAGGACACGACGCCGTAAATCCCCAAGGCTGCCAAGAGCAACGCGGTGGCGGCGAATACTGTGCCCAGCATCGCCTGAAAACGCCTCTGTGAAAGCGAATCGTCGAGCACCTCCTGCATCGTTTTCATGGAGGGCACCGGCACGTCTGGATCGACGGAAGCTACCGCCTGCCTCATGATCGTTGCAATAGACCGGGGATCACCGACGGCGCGAGCGACGATTGTTGAATTGAAAGGCGGCCAATCCCAATACGGATGATAAAATATCGGAACAGCAGCTTTATCCGGATCCGATCGTACGTCTCCGACAACACCAATGACCTCGTAGAGCCCGAATCCGCCTTCAAAGCTGCGGCCAATGGGGTTCGCTCCCGGCCAAAGAGTGTGCGCCAGGCGTTCTGAGATGACCGCAATCTTCCGTTCGCGGTCGCTCCGACCAAAAATTCGACCAGCAATCAGCGGAATCCCCATCGTTCGGAAATACTCCGGGCTCACAAAGCGCACGTTAGTTGAAGGCCTTTCAAAGAGGGGCCGGGAATCCCCGGGAAGCCATGCGTTATCAACCCATGTCTCCCCATTTAAGGGCAGCGCACTGGTGATCGCCGCCGAGCCGACCCCTGGCGAAGACGCCAGCTTCGAGACCACCTGTTCGAAGAACGCGTTCTTTTGGGCGGGTTCCCTGTACTTGGTCCATGGAATCGAGATGTCGGCTGCCAATACTGTCGGCGCGGCGAATCCCGTCGGGACGTGAACAAGGCGAGAGAAGCTGGCAAGAAACAGGCCGGCAAGTATTAGCAGGGTAGCACTCAGGCCGCACTCGAAGAGAACCAGCAAGTTTCGTAACCGGCGGCCTTCGCCAGCCAGCGTCCGACCGCGGGACTTGAGCACGCCCTGCGGGTCGTTCGACGCGGTGCGCCAAGCCGGACCGAGGCCAAAGATCAGACCCGTAAGACTCGTCAACGCGACGGCGAATACAAGGACGCCGCCATCTAACCGCACTTCGTCGAGGCGCGGGATGTCGGGTGGAGCGGCCTGAACCAGAAACCTCAGGACCGACGCGGCGATAGCCACGCCGAACGCCCCGCCGAGAAGAGCCATGAGCAGTGTTTCGACCAGGAACTGCCGCAGTAGCTGGAATCGACTCGCACCGAGCGCCATGCGGATCGCGGAGTCGACAGCGCGCCCCTCGGCGCGGACGAGCAAGAGGTTGGCAAGGTTAACACAAATGATGAGCAGGACGGCGCCGACCGCGCCCATGAGCACCAAAAGTCCGAGGCGAGCCTTGCCTACAATCGCCTCCTGGAACGGCGTCACTGCGGCACGCAAATCCACCTTTTGGCCGGACTGCTTCGAGACCTGGCCGCAGATCCCGGTCAACTCGGTCTCCGCTGCCTGACGACTGACTCCCGTTCCTAGACGGCCGATGGCGCCGTAATTGAAACTGCCCATCAGCTGTCCTAGCTCGTCAGATGAAAACACCATGGGTCTAAAAAGGTCCGGCTGGGTTAATCCCGGGTAATAGGAGAGCAGCGCATGCGCGTTCGGAAAATGGAACCAAGAAGGAAGCACCCCAACAACGGTGTAAGCCTCGTTGTCCAGCAGTACCGTGGAGCCGATGATACCGGGATCTGCGTCAAATTTTCTCTGCCAGAACTGATGGCCTAATACAACTACGTGTTCCTTGCCCGAGCGATCCTCCTCAGGGAGGAACCCCCGGCCGATTGCAGGCTGCACTCCGAGCGTGGCGAAAAGGTTGGCTGAAACCCGCATCTCCTCAAGGCGCTCGGGTTCACCCTTCCCAGTGAGGATGACCGATCCTCCTGAAATGGCCGATAGGTTCTCAAACGACACAGAATGCGCGCGCCATTCGGTGAAGTGCCGTGCGCTCACCGGCAACACTCCATATCCCGAGCCGGGGATCGATTCGCCTAGAAAGAACAGGCGATCGGGTTCGCGAAATGCAAACGGACGTAACAAAACGCCGTCGACCACGGAGTAGATCGCAGTTGTCGCACCAATTCCAAGGGCAAGCGTCGCTACGACGATAGCGGTGATTCCTGGTGTCTTGGCAAGGTGCCGAAGTGCGAGACGAAGTGAGGCTGGCATCGCAGATAGCGGTGGAGTTGGTGTCGTGTTAAACGCATGGCATGTGCCAACTGAGCAAAGTGTTGTACGGCTGTGACAACAAAACACTTACGATAAATCTGTTCTATTTCTATTTTGAAACAGATTCGGAAATGGAATCCCTCTTTCCCGAGATTGGGATGTAGATCCTAGCAACCGTTTTGCTACGGCTGCGCCACCGAGCATGCCATGTGTCCTGCAACCGACCCCTTTTCAAGCAGGAGCGGACGCCACTTTCGGAATGCAACGAAAGATCAAAGAAGCTTATGAGGAGTGTCGCGATGTAATATATTGGATAAGGAATTGTTTTAGGTGTCTGTGGAACAGTGACTTGGAAGCTCATGATTGCCATATAGGGCTGGAGCACCCTCAAAATTGTCCCCTAATGCCCCAAGCTTTTCAGTGCTGCGGGTGTTCGATTCGTCGAGTTATCCCGGATGGTCTTGCCGTTGCTGCACGTGATATCCGACCTGATCTGGCGGCCCGAAACACCCTTTATGCAAAGGCGAATTCGCGAGAAGAGTGTAGAAACAAGGCACGGCAAAGTTAACCGCTGTGGATTCTCCACCGTGGCGGGAATCCTCAGCGTCTTTGCGACAATTGCCGCTTTGCCGGCGCAGGCTCAATATGCCGTTTCCACTTTAGGCGTCGGGCCGGATCCGGGGGTTGTCGCGGTGAATCCGGTGACGAACACGATCTACGTTGGTCGTTTGGCTGTGTTGAACGAAGGTACCTGGAATACAATCACTGCGATTGACGGAGCCACAAATGCGACCTCCGCCATCATGGCTGGCCAAAATCCCGATGAGGTCGCCGTGAATTCTGTTACAAACAAGATATACACCCTTAGCGCAATCGCCCCTGCTTTGACAGTGATAGACGGGGCAACGAATGAGAGCACAACCGTGGACATTGCGACTTACGCGCGTGGCATCGCCGTAAATCCCGTGACCAATAAGATCTACGTGAACTGCGGCAGTTCCGTGACAGTGATCGATGGGGCCACGAATGCTGCCACCTCAATAGCCGTTAACGGAGGCGAAGATCCTAACGGAATCGCAGTCGATTCGGTGACAAACAAGATATATGCATCCAGTTTCACGTTGCTCGGCTCAGGAATCGTCCAAGGCCACCTAATTGAGATCGATGGAATGACGAACGCTGTCACACCCGTTGTCTCGGCCGGCGGCTACGGTCCCTTCGCGGTGAATCCCGTAACGAACAAGATCTATGTCGCAGGCTTCGGAAGCACAGGCCTTATGGTTTTTGACGGAATCACGAATGCCGCAACCACGCTGGATGTCGGACCGGACATAGACTATGTCGTGGTGAACCCAACGGCGAACAAAATATATGCCACAATCGAAAACAGCAACGACCTCACGGTCATTGACGGATCCACAAATGCGACCAGCAACGTCACGGTGGGTAGCCCCGATACCAACTATGAGATCGTCGCCGACCCGGTGTCCAATAAAGTCTACGTCGACAACACTGGCACCGGCACGTTGACGGTGATCGACGGGGCGACAAATGCGACCACTGTCGTCGCAGTCGGATCGGGAACCGGTGGGATCGCGGTGAACCCCGTGACAAACGTGGTGTACCTCACCAATACCAATGACGGCACGCTGACTGTGGTCGATGGAAACCTCCCGGGCGCGCCTTCATTCGCGAGCGGACCCGGATCACTGACGGTAAACACGGGCACTCCTGTCGCGTTTAATGCGGTTGTGAGCGGACAAACAGCTGTAACATACCGATGGTTCTGCAACGGCCTGCCTCTTTCGGACGGGATTGGTATTTCGGGGTCTTCGACAAGCATGCTTTATTTGAGTGGCGGCGTGACTCAAGCCGACACCGGGATATACAACTGTGTGGCGACAAATAGTGAGGGGAGCACAAGCAGCAACGCTGCGGTGCTATCGATCGTAAACACTCCTGCGCCGGGAAGGTTGATTGATCTATCCTGTCGCTCGCTTGTGGGCATCGGAACCAAGGTAATGATTGCAGGCTTCGTGGTTGGAGGAAACGGGACTTCGGGCTCGGAAACATTGCTGGTCCGCGCCTCTGGGCCCGCGCTAGTGCCCTTTAGCGTTGCCGGGGTTCTTCCTGATCCGGGATTGGAGCTCGTCAGCTCTAGCTCCAACAGCCTGGTCGCCGCGAACAGTGGATGGGGCGGAAACACTCTGGTCTCGAACACAGCGGCTGCAGTCGGTGCGTTCTCATGGGCTGACCCTTCAAGTCAAGATTCTGCGCTGGTCGAGATGCTGCCAGCTGGGCCCTACACGGCCGTCGTCGCGGGGGCCAGTGGGGACTCCGGGGTTGCACTCGCTGAAATTTACGATGCTACCCCGGTTGGAGCCTATTCACTCGCGACTCCGCGCCTGACAAATATCTCCGCCCGCGCCCAAGTGGGTCAGGGTGCAAACGTGCAGATCGCCGGATTCGTAATAGGTGGCGCAACATCCGAAACCGTATTGATCAGGGCGTCAGGACCGGCTCTGACCCCCTTTGGGGTCGCTGGCGTGCTACCCGATCCACAATTGCAGCTGATTAGCTCCGGCGGATTGATAGCGTCGAATACCGGCTGGGGCGGCAATATGCAGATAGCCGCGGCATCAGCAGCGGTTGGGGCGTTCTCGTGGGGCACCTCGTCAACTCCTGATTCGGCGATTCTTATTTCGCTCCCGCCCGGGTCCTACACTGCCGAGGTTTCGGGAGCGAGTGGAGACGGCGGAGTCGCCCTCGTTGAGGTTTATGAGGTACAATAGGAAAATCGACGTTGGGAAATGGGTCCCATTTACGACGCATTTGGCGCCGAATTAAAACGCGGCGGCGCGGCCTTGACCAAGGCCGGCCGCGCTCCGCGGCGCAAACGAGCCCGAACATTTGTCCCAACGGCGGGCTATTCTGCGTGCAGCACCGTTGCCGGGTCGACGCGGGCGGCGCGACGCGCCGGCAAGAGGCACGCTGGAATGGAGACGGCCGCCAGAATTGCCGCCGTGACAATGAGTGTCGGCCCATTCAACGCAGAGACTCCGAATAGGATGCTCTGCATGGCCCGGCCTGCGGCCCAGGCTCCGAAGAGGCCGAAGGCGCCGCCAAGGGTCACAAGGCGCAGTCCTGCGACGAGGAACTGGCTGCGGATTTGGCCCGGCTCCGCCCCAAGCGCCATGCGGATGCCGATTTCGCGCCGGCGCTGCGAAACGGCGTAGCTCAGGACGCCGAAGGTTCCCACGGCCGCGAGAAGGAGCGCGATGGCAGAGAACAGGCCGGCGAGGATGGCGGGGGACCGACGGGTGACGAGACTGTCGTCAAGTCGGGCCTGCATGGGACGGAGGTCGTCGACCAGGATCTGAGGGTCGATCTGAAGCACCGCCTTTTGAATCGCGGTTGCGACGGCGGCCGGTGGCAGCGCGCTGCGAACGACGAGGGAGAAGACGGGGTGAAGAGCGTAGGAATACGGGAGGAAGACGGAACCGGTGCCGGCATTCTCGGTCAGCTCCTGCATTTTCACGTCACCAACCACGCCGACAACGGTCATGGCGTTTTCCTTGTCGAATGACATGCCCACGGACATACGCTGGCCCACGGCGCTCCTCCCGGGCCAGTAGCGTCTGGCGAACGATTGATCCACCACGCAGCAGATGTTCGGCTTAAGACCCTCGTCCGAATCCGCCAGGTACCGGCCCTCGATCAATGGGATGCCCATGATCCTCCAGTATTCGCTCGTGGCCGCCGCGAGGTGATGCAGGGGCAGGGCCCCTCCCGACTTCGGGGCAGACCCTTCAATGGAAATTGGGCCCTCGGGAACGACGCGGGTGAACGGGAGGCCGCTCGTTATCGCGCCATCCTCGATGCCAGGAATGGCGCGGATTGCCGGCAGCAGGCGCTCGACGAATCTGACATGGGAGGCGTTGTCTTTGTATCGCTGGTCCGGCAGGGCGATGACTCCCGTCAGGACCTTCTCCGTCCTGAACCCGGACGGCACCTCGAGGATTCGCTTCAGGCTCATGCCTAAGAGGCCCGCGCTTGCCAACAGGACAAAGGCGAAGGTGACCTGGGCCACCACAAAGACGCTGCGGATCCGCTGAATCCGGCGATTGGAGGTTCCCCCGTGGGACTCCGACTGGAGACCCTCCGCGACCTTCGAGCGGAGGTTGAACCCGATGATGGGGAGGGCGAGGAGAAGTCCGACCAGGAGGGTGACGGCGAGCGAAGCGGCGGCCACGCGGGTGTTGAAGGCGATGAATTCCCCGAGCGGAAGCTGGTGGGTCCCGAGCGCCCCAAGGAGGTGGATTCCCCACGATCCGACGAGCAGGCCGAGCATTCCCCCGGCCAGCGCAAGAAGGGCCGTTTCCATCAGGGCGTCGACGGCCAGGTGCCGCCGCCCGGCGCCAAGCGCCTTCCGCACGGCGATCTCCCTGGCTCGTCCGCCCGCCCGAATGACGAGAAGGTTGACGAGGTTCACCGCACCGATGAGCAGCAGGCAAAGCACCCCGCACTCGAGCAGGATGAGCGTCGGCTTGACGTCCCGGACAAAGTCATCTCGGAGCGGCCAGATCTTGGTGCAGTAGCCGGCATCCGTGATGACTTTGGCGATCGGGTCGTCCTTGAGCTGCTGCGCGTTGAACGCATCCATCTGGGCCCGTGCCTCGGCCAGCGTGGCGCCCGGGGCCAGCCGGGCGACCATGGGGCCCCCGTTTGCGGTGTGCCGAAGCCACGGGCTCCGGCCGTAGGGACCGTAGGACATCGGGCGGTAAAACTGCGCCCGGCTTGAGGGGAAGCGAAAACCGGGCGGCAGAATGCCGACCACCGTGACGGTGGCGCCGTCGTTCAGGAATGTTCGGCCCAGGACATTCGGGTCCGAGCCGAAATAGCGGCGCCAGAAACCGTCGGTGAGGATGGCCACGTTGTCGGAGCCGTCGACCATCTCGGCGTCCGTGAAGGGCCGGCCCTTCGCCAGGGGCACGCCGAGCGTCGCGAAGAACTCCGGCGAGATGATCGAGGCCTCCACGCGCTCCGCGCGATCCGACTGCCCCACAACGACGCTGGTCTCCTTGTAGATCGAAAGGGAGGAAAGGGCCGGCATCGCCCCGCGCCGGTCGAAATAGTTCGCGATTGAATTGGTCGCGCGGGGCTCTCCGGAAAGCGGAAAGCTGTTCATGATCGTCACGAGCCTGGCTGCGTCGCCGACGGGCAGCGGGCGCAGGAGGATCGCGTCGACGACGGAGAAGATCGCCAGATTGGCGCCGATGCAGATGGCAAACGTCGCGACCGCGGTGGCCGTGAAACCGGGGGCCTTCAGGAGTTGCCGGAGGGCGTGCTTAAGGGCGACGATCATTGATATTGGGGGGTGAGTAGGAATCCTGCGACTCTTCGGGCGCGTTGAACGGGAAGAAGCGCCTCAGCTTGACGTCCACGGGCCTCCCGCCGCGCGTGGGGACGCTGAATACCCATTGGGAGACGGCTGTCGCCGCCGCCCATCCAAATCTCCTCTCGGAGGAGGAGACGATGCGCGGCATTCGGACCCGTCCCGTGCGGTCCACGATGAACTCGACCTGCGCATCGCCCCTCGGGAACGCCTTGCGGTCGAGGGACGAGGGATAGACGGGCTCGACCTGGTAGACCGGTTCCGGCTTCCCATCGAGCCCCTGGCCGTCACCGATGGCCCCTTTGAGAAGGGCGATCCTAAGCCTGGCGATGGGATTGGCGTCCGGATCGGAATCGTCCATCGCATGGAATTGCGCGCGTTGCTTCAGGAGGGCGACGGGCCTCAGGGGCCCCACCAGGGGATGACCCGACGCCGACGAACCGGCGTATTCACAGAGCTCGATGGCCGCAGCGAGCGCCTCCCCGAACTCAGGATCGCTTGCCTCGGTGATGCGCAGATTCCGCGGCAATCCGCCTTCATTGAGGGAGAAGGTGGCCGTGGCTGAACCACTCACGCCGCGGAGCAGCAGGTCGTACGGCCAGACGGGGTCGACGACGGTGACAAGGATGACATCGTCCAGCGGGGGGCTCCCGTCGATTTCGGAGATCATGTTCGCCGTCAGCATGTTGGCGGCGGCTCCATTCAGCGCATCGAAGGTGATGCGTCCCTCGATGCTCGATTTTATCGCCAGCTCCCCCTGCATCGCCGGGCTGAACCTGCATTCGGAGAGCATTTTCAAGGCGGGCACCACAAAATCGGCGTGGGATGACCTCATGATATGGGGGTTCTCGGTGCGGCCGTTCGGCAGAACGTCGCACGAGTAGAGAACCCTGCCGGGCACCTTGCGGTCGAAAAGCACGTCCGGAAAGTCCACGTCCGGCGTGTTCAGAGGCCTGGCGGCCGTTGTGGGGGACAGTTGCGGAATCTGTCCATTCGGCGGCATCCCGGGAATCCCTCCAACGGGGCTCCTGAGCGAAAACACGACAGGGGCGTCCATGGAGCAGGCTACCGGAATCCCTGCGTCGAGCGCGGGGGTGAAATTCCATCTCCTCGCCGTGTCCAGGGCGGCCGCGTCGAGTTCGGGGTCGCTCGAACTGAGAACGCGAGCCGAGGCCACGTTCCCGTTTGCATCGACCACCAGGCGTACGGTGACCCGTCCCTCGACCTTCTTCCTCAATGCATCGGAAGGGTAAACGGGCGGGCACCATGTCCGCAGGAAGGCGGGACCGTCGACGGCAATGTCCGCCGTTGCATTTGGGCCAGTCTGCCCGAGCGCCGCCCCGAGCTGGGCCCCCGCGAGTAGCAGAACCAGCCACCCGTGTCTGACCGAGGGGATCCGAATCTCTGGGGTATTGGGATGGCCGTGCACTCTGGCGACACGCGCGCCGTGTTGGAGCGAGTCTCGGGTGGATTTGCATGGGGCATGCCACGTTCCTAGGGATTACGCAGGCCATTGCATCAAAACAGGATCCGCGATTTCCCTGCCGCAAGGGACCGAGGGAAGAACCCGGTTCCGGGATGTGCCCATCCCATATATGGGACCGATCCCGATTTGCCCGGTTGGACCCAGGTGGATGCGAAAAACAGGGCCGAGTTGGGATCTCGAGCGGGACCGTTTGTCGAACGCTCGCGTCGGGGATGGGGGGCCGGAGAGGCGGGGATCACGGCGCTCATGCTGAAGGGAATCGGCGGTCGGCAGGGTTAAGCCGGAAGGAGGTTTGGGTTACCCTTTTGGGTCTGGTGGCCCATATTCGAATTCCCGTCAGGAACCGCTGAAGCAATTTACCCCAATTGACATCCTCCCGGCCCCCATGGGCCGGGGCTTCTCGCCGTCGAATGATGAAATCTCCGTTCCCGCATAGCGCCTCCGCGGCATTGTTCTGCGGATTGGCATTCCTGACCCACCAACCTGCCGGGGCGGAGGATTTTGTGGCCGTTTCCTCAAAGGTGAGCCATGGCTACGTTCGCACTGTGCTTGCGGACGGCACGGTCGAACCCGAATCCTACGTCTTTAAGGAGGGGGGGTACCTGAGCGGTCGCATCGCGGACCCTACGATCGATAGGATGACGTTTGCCGATGTGTCGAAGACCCTAGCCGGGCCGCTTTCCCTGAGGAAATACACGGCGGCCGTCGATCCCAAGGCGGCGAAACTGCTCATTGTCGTGTATTGGGGAACGACCCGCGCCCCGGCCGAAACCTCGAGTGCGACAACCGTGGGCCAGCAAGAGGAGCGCGAGGTTCCGCCCTCGCAATTGCACCAGAACGGCTTCGTCCCTTTCAGGGCTGGGGCGACGGCGCCCGAAGCCCAGGCCTTTTCGGACAAGATGATCGACGAGGAGGACGCAATGATGCTGGGCTACGGCTCGGCGGCCGATCCAGACCTTAGAAACTACCGCTACTTCGTCGTCCTTTTGGCCTATGACTGCCAGTCGCTGCTGCGGGACAAGAAGGAAACGCTCCTTTGGGAGACCCGGTTCAGCATGAACGAGCATCGAAACCAGTTCGACGCGCAGTTGAAGCCCATGGTGCTCGCAGCGTCCGCCTATTTCGGGCGGGACAGTCTTGGGTTGGTCCGCGACCCTGTGCCGGAGGGGCACGTTGAGATCGGGGATGTCAAATCGCTGGGAGCGCTGCCGGATCCCAACACGACCGCTGCACTTGCCCCGGACGGGGCGCATGTGGCCTATATTACGGACGGCGAAGACGGCCGTGAGCTTGCGGTTGCGGACATAGACCGGCCGGGATTTCATTCGGCGGGTCAACTCCCGAAGTCGAGCGGGGGTCCCATGCAATTGGCGTGGATCGACGCGGAACGCATCATCGTCAGGCTGCCGAGCTCGGAGCTGCTCGCCTTCAACAACCAGGGCAAACGCATCGACTTCGACCCTCGGAGCATCGATCCCTCGTTTGCCGGCTTCTTCCGCGCCGCGCCGGACAATCCCTCGGTCAGGCAGGTCCAGGCGCTCGTCGAGGGGAAGCTCCCGGACCGGAAGGTGGTCGTCCTGGGAGCGGACAAGACCCTTCGCCGGTTTCTGCTGATCGCCTCGGATTCCGCGACCGGGCGGCGGATCTTTGTCTACGACCGGACGGACGAGCTCCTGTATGAGATAGGCAGAAGCGTTTCCGTCCGATGAGCGCGCGCCTCGCACTGCTTCCGGTATTGGCCCTCTCCCTCGGGACATTGCGGATGACGGCGGCATCGGAAGCCCGTCCCGAGGAGCCCATCGTGCTCCCACCGTTCCTTGTGGAGGATCGCCAAACAACCTCCGTGGTGAGTCGGTTGGACTGGCTGTATTACGAGGACGGGGGCTTTGAGGTTCTATCCGCGTGCCCCGAGGACGAAACGCGTCAGTTCATTCGGAATCTCCGAGATCAGCGAGCAGCACTCAGTCAGTTCATTCCCGAAGGCTTCCTTCCTCGCTCGGCGTTGCCCACGACGCTGATCCTCTTCCCGAAATCGCAGAAGGCCGAGATGGATGAGCAGATGGTGAAGGAGATGGAGCGAATGCCCCTCGATTCGAAGGCCGTCGGGCACTTGATCCCGATGGACGACCTGCGCCTGCCGGACCCGGACTCCAACTACATTTTTGTCGTGCTGGATGACTGGCAGTGGGGGTGGGACATCAGGCACGGCTATCCGAAGGGGCGGGGGGCAGCGCTGTTCTATTCGCCCCCTTATCTCAGGTACCTGATTGAGTCGCGGGCGCCCGCGCTGCCGGACTGGTTCACCGTCGGGATCGTCCGCCTCTACGAGTTGATGACGTTCCGCAGCATGGCAGCGGGAACGATCACGTTCGACCGGACCGTGCCCGTGCTCGCCCCTGGAAATCCATGGCAGGACAGCGAGTTCCAGATGGATCCGTGGATGTCTCCGGCGGCGGCGGCGGCGCTGCGCGAGTCGCCGAGGGCTCCGCGGCCCCTCCTTCCCATGCGGGAGCTTTTCGTCCCTGTCTTGGCGAAGGACCGGTCGGAGGAGTACCGCCGCGTCTGGGAATCACAGGCGGAGCTATTCGTGAGATGGGCCTTCTCTAAAGGCCCGACGGCCGGCCGTGATCGCCTTAGGAAACTCGTTGAGGCGGCTTCGACCCATCCCTTGACCGAGGCTGTGTTCGAATCCTGCTTCGAGATGAGCTATTCGGACGCTCGGGATAGGCTCAGCGACTACCTGCCGGCTGCCGTCAGCAAGCCGCTGCCGTTCGCCTACGAAGCCGTTCCCGCCGATTCGGCGCCCGTGGAGCTGCGCGATGCGAAACCGGAGGAGATCCGCGGGATCAAGGGCGAATGGGCGCGGAGAACGCTCCGTGTCGTCAGGACGAATTACCCGGAGGGCCTCCCGCTCTACGAGGCGAAGGCGCGCGGCCTCCTTCAAGGGGCGTATGATCGCGGCGGGCGCGACCCTCGGCTCCTCGCCTCGCTGGCGTTGTTCCGCCTCGACGTCGGCGACGCGAACGGAGCCCGAAGACTTTTGGAGGAGAACCCTGCCGCCGCGACCGTCCGCCCCCTCGCCGGTCTGGAGCTCGCCAAACTCCGCATGAAGGACGCCACGGATGGGCCGGCGGGGCAAAGGGGAAAGCTGAGCGAGCAGCAGGCTCGGATGATCCTCGGCGGTTTGGGCGAGTCGTTTTGGGGACCTGCCCCTATGGAGGCTGCCTGCAACCTCGCTGCGAGGGTCTGCCTGCGCCTGGCGGGCGACCCGACCGAGAAAATGCGGCTGCGACTCAATCAAGGGGCCCGGTTGTACCCCAGGAACTCTCAGATGCTCATGGAATGCGTCGCCTGGGACCTGCGGGCACGGGACTTTTCGGCCGCCCGCGGGCTCATCGAACTGGGAGCGTACGAGACCAGCGACGAGCCGACGCTCCAGAAATTCGGGCTTTTGGAGGACCTGGCCAGGGCCACCTCAATCCCAAGCAGTTAGGCGATCCCAATAGGCAAGGAAAGGCCGGCCCTCGAACAACCCGCTAGAAAAAACTCAGATACCGTTCAATTTGCTGCAGGCACATCAGCCGTCGGAAGGGCGGCGTGCCGCAGATTCCAAACACAAAAACCTATGAAAGCTTCGAAAACGATTCGGGTGGGAGTCTGGTGTCTCGCGGGCGGCGCCGTGCTGTGGTGCGCAGATACCCGCGTCCGGGCAATGGAAGGGGTCGAGGGCGTAACCGCCGTTTCCGCCAAGGTCAGCAAAGACTATGTGCGCACAAAGCTTCCCGACGGCTCGTTTCAGCCCGAGGCCTACGCGTTCGGGGAAGGGGGAAAATGGCCCGGGGAGATCAGCGATGAGACGATCGACAAACTGCATTTCATCGATGTCGCGACGGTGATCGCCGTGCCCCTGGCGATCCAGAAATACGTTCCGGCCAAGGACCCGAACAAGACCAAGCTCCTCATCATGGTCTACTGGGGGACGACGGCGGTCCCTCCCCCAACGTCGACCTCTGTGGCGTACGACAATCTCAGCATCATCCAGAACAAGATTGCCCAGTCCCAGGGCCTCGCGAAGGCCATTGCCGCCTCCTCCAATGCGGGCCAGGGCAACACGCACTACCATCCCTCCGATCCAAACGTGGGAATCAGCGACTCGCAGATGGACGAACTGACGTCGGCGATATCGCTGCTCAATATGGAGAACGAGGATCGGGACCGCACCGATTTCAAGAACGCCCTCATGCTGGGATATGATTCGCCCGGGCTCATAGGAACCGAGGAGGGAAAGTACGTCAGGGGAACCGCGTTCAGCATCGATCGGGACGATCTCTACGCGGAGATCGAGGAGAACCGTTACTTCGTGGTCCTCATGGCCTATGACTTCCAGGTCCTATGGAAGCAAAAGAAGCACAAGCTGCTCTGGGAAACCCGGTTCAGCATCAGCGAGCGTCGCAATCAGTTCGACAAGGCCCTGCCGGTCATGGCGCGGTATGCCTCCCAGTATTTCGGGCAGCCGAGCCATGGGCTCGTACGGACACGGGTTCCGGAGGGAACCGTCGACATAAAGGAGCCGACGCTCATCGAACTTCTGTCGGACCCGAAAAAGTAGGGACGTTCGGGCTCCGCCGGTAACCAATCCTGGATGCGGGGCGATTGCGGCTATTCCGGATTTCGCTGACGCCGGGAAATTTGGCGTTCGAATCGGCTTGCTTATGCTACAAGCCGGTTTCCGCCAAGTTGGCTGTCACATCCGGGACCGATGGGAATCTGAAGCGGCTGCCGTCCTCTTCGCATCGACGGCATACGTAGCTCGGGAAGGCTCCGGGTGGGTTCATTTTTTTATCGACTACCATCAGATGAACGCTATTCAAACGATCGTAAGGGAGAGTGACATTATTGCCAACCCCCCTGCGCCGCCCCTTCCGGAATTGAGTTTGGTTGGGACCCTGGAACGGCTCAAGCATTGGCGATGGCGACCTGTGTCTGTTGGTACACCTGGCTTGGCGTGGCGCCGGCGTGGGAGCGGTGCGGTCTGAGGTCGTTATAGAAGCGGAAGAACGTGTCGAGCTGAGCGTGGGCGTCGATAAGCGACTTCCGCAAATACGTGCCAGTCTCGCTTGGTGTTTGCATAAGGCAGATTGCACCGCTTGACCTTGCCCCGGACGCCGGAGTGGTAAAGCAGTTGGCGACGCGCCTCCAGACAGGCCTCGATGTCGCGCAGGCTCTCGCGATATGTCAGCTGAGCAAAAACCATCGTCGCAAAATGATCGTACGCGGAGATTGCAGACGGCGCCCGGCGCATCGGGTAACGAGCCGCGCAGCGCGCGAACTCCTTCGCGTCCAGACCTCCGAGAACCTGCGCCAACACCGTTGTTCGGTAGCTCATCGGGCCAAAATGGCCCCATAAATGTCTGCGAAAACACTAATCGAGGACACATCGAAAACTCGGTAAAAGACTGCCGTTTAATCTCTAACAAATATTCCAAGCTCTATGGGGCGCAATGCCGGCTAGGCCCCAATGACAGGGGGCAATCGCCGGGCAACTTAGGGTCAGTGGCGTTGGTACACTTAACTCATTAATTTCAAGAAAAATACGACAATTCGTGGTGTTCAAAAATGGCCCATAAGATGTCGCATTTTGCTAGTTAAAGCTGGACACCACGAGTTGTCGCACGCCGTTGGACACCACGAGATGTCGTTTCGCGACATTGGGAGATCATTTTACCAGAGAAAGTAGCTTGCCTCTTAATCCAATGCCGTTCATATGAACGGCGATCAATCGATCGCATCCTCCGACAACCCTAAAATCCGCCAACATGGATCAGTCCAACAAAGTCTACTACGTTGAGTTTCACGCCTCCGATCTCGCGAAAACAAAGGCGTTCTTCGAAAAGGTCTTCGGCTGGCAGTTCACCGACTACGGCCCCGACTACACCTCGTTCACCGACGGACGGCTTGCGGGTGGCTTCGCGCGCTCCGAAAAGAAGGCGTCGCTGGCCACGGGCAGCGCCCTGGTCGTGATCTTCAGCTCCCATCTCGAGAAGACCCTTGGGCAGGTGGTGGAGCACGGGGGCACGGTCACCCAGGACATCTTTTCCTATCCCGGCGGCCGGCGCTTCCACTTCACCGAGCCGAGCGGTAACGAGCTGTCGGTGTGTTCCGAACCCTGAGAAACCTCAATATCGGATAGCTGATTTAATCGCATGATGACCGAACGCCAGGAGCAGATACTCGAATTCATCCGCCAGTTCCAGAGGGAGAAGGGGGTGCCCCCGTCCTCGCGGGAAATCCAGAGGAAGTTCCAGTTTTCCAGCCAGTCGACCGTGATCGGGCACCTGCGCGCGCTGGCGAACAAGGGGCAGATCGAGCAACTGGCGGGCCGCACCTGGGGACTCAGGGCCTCCGCCGTGCAGGCGCAGCTCTTCGAGATATCGGTCTTCGGCTCGATCCCAGCCGGGCTGCCGGCGATGCAGGAGCAGGCCCCCGATGAGAAGATAGCCATCGACCCCTCCCTGTTCGGCGTCCGCAGGGCCGGGCCCCACCTGGTGTGGGCCCTGCGCGTCCACGGCGACTCGATGGTCGACGCCCACATCCTGGACGGCGATCTCGTGGTGCTCGAGCGGCGGGAGCCGCGCGAGGGGGACATCATCGCGGCGCTCGTCGATGAGACCACGACGACGCTCAAGCGGCTCATCCACCTGCGCGGACGCCCCGTGCTTCGCGCGGCGAACAAGCGCTACCGCGACATCGTGCCCGAGCGGCGCCTGGAGTCGCAGGGCGTGCTGGTGGGGCTGATCCGCCGGGGCGTCGCCACGCCAGCCTGAAGATGATGAGCGCCAGTGCCCGGCCCCTCCCAAACCGTCTCCGCGCTGCGGTCGCTTCTCGCCGCCCGCTTTCCGGAAAAGACCCGGAGGCCGTGCGGCAGCGTGCCGGCGGCGGTCCGCCCGATTGACGATGCCCTCGGGGGCGGGCTGCCCGCGGGGCGCCTGACGGAACTCGTCTCATTGGCGCCGAGCAGCGGGGGCCAGACGGTGCTCGCGGGGCTCCTCGCGGCCACCCAGGCGGCGCGTCAGCGGATTGCGCTCGTGGACGGCTCGGACGGCTTTGCGCCCGGGTCCGTCCCGGAGGACCTGCTCCGCCACCTCGTGTGGGTGCGCTGCCGGGCGCCGGAGGAGGCCTTCGCGGCTGCCGACATCCTCGTGCGCGACGGAAACTATTCCGTGGTCGTCCTCGACCTGCGCGGCTGCGCCGAGCGCGTCCTGCGCAGGACCCCGGCCTCCACCTGGTACCGCCTCCAGCGGGCCGCGGAGGGCGGCTCCGTTGCCGTCCTCGTGCAGACGCAGTCGCTTCTGGTGCCGGCCGTCCCATGGAGGCTCATCCTCGACACCCCGCTCTCGCTTGCGGATGCCGGCGCGACGCGGGAGGCCGTGGCCGACCGGCTCATTGTCCGCGCCGAGCGCAGCCACGCCCCGGCGACGGAGGAGCTTGCCGGTTGAACTACGCGGTCCTATCCGTGCCCGACTTTGCCCTGCACGCGCTGCGCAGGAGCGATCCCTCGCTCTGCGGCCGGGCCGTTGCGCTCGTGGCGGGAGAGGGGCGCAGGGCCCGGGTCACGGAGGCCTCGCCCGAGGCGAAGGGCGTCGCCCCGGGGCTCGTGTCGACGCTCGCGATGTCCCGCTGCCCGGGAATCATCCTGAGGCAGCGCGAGCCCGGGGCGGAGGTCGAGGCCCACCGGCTCCTCGTGGCCGCCGCGTTCACGCTTGCCCCGCGCGTCGAGTCGACGGGCTCCGGGTGCTGCACGGTCGACCTGCGGGGCTCGGACCCCGCGCGCACCGAGGCGCTCATGAGGCTGCGCGCGGCGGAGCTGGCCGGGGCTGGGCTCCCGCTCAGGATCGGGGCGGGGGCGACGCCCCTCATCGCCTCGTATGCCGCGCGGTGCGCCGAGCCGGTCCTCATCGTGGCCGACCCGGGGGATTTCCTGGCGCCCCTGCCCCTCGCGTTTGCGGGCCCCACGCCCGAGCAGGAGGCGGTGCTGCGGGGCTGGGGCATCGCGACCCTGGGGGGGCTCACGGCGCTGCCGAAGGCCGAGGTCGGAAGGCGGATGGGCTCCGAGGGGGCGCTCCTCTGGGAGCGGGCCGCGGGCGAGGCGGCCCGTGTCCTGCGCCTGGTCGAACCGGCGAGGAGCTTTGCGGCGGAGTGGGACTACGAGCCCCCGGTCGAGTCGGTCGAGCCGCTGTTCTTCAAATTGCGGCGCTTTGCGGAGCGGGTTGCGCTTGAGCTGCGCGGCGCGGGCTTCGTCGCCGAGAAGCTCTCGCTGACGCTCCTCCTCGAGGATGAGACCGACCACCGGCGCGAGTTCAGGCTGCCGGAGCCGGGCGCCGACGTGGAGGGATGGCTCCGCATCCTGAACGGCCATCTTGCGACGGTCAGGACCGGGGCCCGGGTCGCGGGCGTGCGGCTTGTCGCCGCCCCGGCGCGGCCCCCCGAGAGGCAGGAGGGCCTCTTCGACACGGGGCTCAGGGACCCGGCCTCATTCTGGGAGAACCTTGCGCGCGTTGCCGCGATCGTCGGCGACGACCGGGTCGGGACCCCCGTGCCGGCCGACACCCACCGGCCGGACGCGTTTGCCCTGCAGCGGCCCGCCGAGTCGGTGGAGCCCGCGGCGGTCGCGCCCGTGCATCCCCCCTACGGTCCCACGCTGCGCAGGTTCCGGCCGCCCTGGCCGGTGCGCGTCGTCTGCGAGGCGGGCTCGCCCGCCCGCCTGGAAGGCGGGCGGCTGGAGGGCCGGGTGCGCGAGGCGCGGGGCCCCTGGCGCGGGTCGGGCGACTGGTGGAAACCCGAGGCGTGGGCCCTTGAGACATGGCATGTCGAGATGTCCGCCGGCGGCATCTACCAGCTCGCCTCGACCGGGGACATCTGGCGCGTCGAGGGGATGCTCGACTAGCGCCCCTGACGGGCGCCCGATCCCATGCCGTACGTCGAACTCCATGCGCGCAGCGCATTCTCCTTTCTGCGCGGCGGGTCGCTGCCGGAGACCCTTGTCTCGGAGGCGGGCCGGCTTGGGATGCCGGCGCTTGCGCTGTGCGACCGCGACGGGGTGTACGGCGCCGTCCGGCTCCACATGGCGGGCAAGGAGGCGGGTGTCCGTGACTTGGTGGGATCCGAGCTCACGATGGGGGACGGCACCGTCGTGCCGGTCCTCGCTGCGACCCGGGCGGGCTACCGGGGGCTCTGCGGCCTTTTGACCACGGCGCATCTCAGGGCGGAAAAGGGGGAGGGGCGCATCGCCTGGGACGAACTGGCCGGGGCGGGCGGGGGGCTTGTCGCGCTCACGGGCGACGAGGAGGGCCCGGTGCGGCGCGCGTGGCTTGAGCGCGGCCCGGCGGCGGCGGCCGAGGCGGGCGGGCGGCTTGCGGCGATCTTCGGAAGGGGGGCCCTCTATGTCGAGGTGCAGCGCCACGGGATCCCGGGGGAGGAGCGCTGGAACACGTTCCTGGTCGACTGGGCGCGCGCCGAGGGGCTCCCGCTCCTTGCGACAAACGGCGTCCTCCATGCGACGCCGGAGGACTGCAATGTCGTCGATGTGTTCACCTGCCTGCGCCATCACACGACGCTCGACGGCGCGGGCCGGCGCCTGGCCTTCAACCGCGAGCGCCACCTGAAGGGCGGGCCCGAGATGGCCGGGCTCTTCGCGGACCTTCCGGAGGCCGTCGAGAACACGGGGAGGCTTGCGGAGCGGCTCGACTTCACGCTCGCGAACCTGGGATACCGCTTCCCGGACCATCCCGTGCCGGCCGGGGAGACCCAGGACTCGTTTCTCAGGAAGATGACGCTCTTCGGGGCCCAGCAGCGCTACGGCAGCGTCGTGGGCGAGGTGCGGCGCCAGCTTGAGCGCGAACTCGCGCTCATCGCGAAGCTCGGCTTCAGCGGATATTTCCTGATCGTCTGGGACCTCTGCTCCTTCGCGCGCGAGCGCGGGTCGCTGGTCCAGGGGCGGGGGAGCGCCGCGAACAGCGCCGTGTGCTACGCGCTCGGGATCACCGCCGTCGACCCGATCGAGAGCAAGCTGCTCTTCGAGCGCTTCCTCTCGGAGGGGCGCACCGACTGGCCCGACATCGACCTCGACCTGCCGAGCGGCGAGCGGCGCGAGGAGCTCATCCAGGAGGTGTACCGCCGGTACGGACGCCGGGGCGCGGCGATGACGGCGAACGTCATCACCTACAGGGGCCGGAGCACGATCCGCGAGGTGGGAAAGGTGTTCGGCTTCCCCGACGACGCGCTCGACCGGTTCTCGAGCCTCTTCCACGGCGGGGACCTCCCCCAGACGCTCGAGCTCGGGGAGCAGCTGCGGATGGCCGGGTTCGCCGACTCCCATCCGAGGCTGCGCGCGCTTGTCGACACGTGCCGCCGGGTGCGCGGCCTGCCCCGGCACCTGGGCCAGCACTCGGGGGGGATGGTGCTCTGCGCAGGCAACCTCGACCAGTTCGTCCCGCTCGAGAACGCCCGGATGCCGGGCCGCTCCGTCCTCCAGTGGGACAAGAACGACATCGAGGACATGGGGCTCCTCAAGGTGGACCTCCTCGGGCTCGGGATGATGGCCGCCCTCCAGGACGCGGTCGAAATCTGCGCCCGGCGCGGGCAGCCGGTCGACCTTGCGCGGCTGCCGAAGGACGACCCCGCCGTGTTCAGGATGATGCAGGAGGCCGACACCATCGGCATCTTCCAGATCGAGAGCCGGGCCCAGATGTCGACGCTCCCGCGGATGAAGCCGCAGAACTTCTACGACCTCGCGGTCGAGGTTGCGATCATCCGCCCGGGCCCGATCCAGGGCGACGCGGTGAACCCCTACCTGAAGCGGCGCTCCGGGGAGGAGCCGGTGACCTATCCCGACGAGCGGGCGAGGCCGATCCTCGAGCGGACCCTCGGCGTCGTGCTTTTCCAGGAGCAGATCCTGCGGCTCGCGATGGAGCTCGGGGGTTTCAGCGCGGCCGAGGCCGACGAGCTCCGGCGGGCGATCGGCTTCACGCGCTCCCAGGAGCGGCTCGACCGGATGAAGGCGAGGCTTGCGGTCGCCTTCAGGAACAACGGCGTCTCCGAGCCCGCGGTCGAGTACCTGATCAAGTCGCTGGCGTCCTTCGCGCTCTACGGGTTCCCCGAGTCCCACGCGATCAGCTTCGCGCTGATCGCGTATTCGAGCGCATGGCTGAAGGTGCACCAGCCCGGGGCCTTCTACGCCTCGCTCCTCAACTGCCAGCCGATGGGCTTCTACTCCCCGGCGAGCCTGATCCAGGACGGGCGGCGCCACGGGGTCTCGTTCCTGCCGGTCTGCGTCATGGCCTCCGACGCGAAGTGCCGCGTGGATTCGGACAGGAGCATCCGCCTCGGGATCGGGAGCGTGCGCGGCGTGCGTGCGGCCGCCCTGCAGTCGATGCTCGCCGCGCGGGAAGAGGCGCCGTTCTCCTCGCTCGCGGATTTCCTCCGGAGGACGGAGTTCACCGCGGCCGAGCGCAGGGCGCTGGCGGGGGCGGGCGCGCTCAACGCGCTCGCGGGCCACCGCCGGTCCGCGCTCTGGCGGGTCGAGGCCTTCCACGGGGGCGACGACCTGTTCAGGCAGGCCGCGGATGCGGGCGAGGGCGAGCTCTCGCCGCTTGAGAGGATGACGCTCCTTGAGCGGCTGGAGGCCGACTACACGCACCTCTCGCTCACGACGGGGCGGCACCCGATGGGGCTCGTCCGCCCGCTCCTGCCGGGCGTCAAGACCGCCGGGGAGCTCCGGGAGGTGAGGGCGGGCGAGCGCGTGAGGATCTGCGGCTCGGTCATCACGCGGCAGCGTCCGGGGACCGCAAAGGGGTTCTGCTTCATCACGCTCGAGGACGAGACGGGACTCGCGAACGCGATTGTCCGCCCGCAGCTCTTCGAGGAGGCCCGCCTGGTCATCAACCTCGAGCCGGCGCTCCTGATCACGGGCCGCCTGCAGAACGAGAAGGGCGTCATCCACATCATGGCGGAGGAGATCTCCGGCATGCCCGGCCTCAGGCTCCCGGAGCAGGCGTCGCACGACTTCCACTGAACCGGAAAAAAGGGGGGCAGGGCCGGACAAAGGATTCGCGAAGGAGGGCGGGCCTTGTTCTCCTTTCCCCATGAACCCCAGCCGAAACGTCGCAGCCCTGTGCCTTCTCCTGTCGGGCATCGGGCTTTCCCGCGCCGCGGGCGAGCCGTCCCAGAGCCTTCCGCAAAGCACGCCCGAGGCGGAGGGCGTGTCGTCCTCCGCGATCCTCGGATTTGTCGACGCGGCCGAGCAGAGGATCGACGCCCTGCACAGCTTCGTCCTCGTCCGGCACGGCCGCGTCGTCGCCGAGGGATGGTGGGCGCCGTATTCGGCCGAGGAGCCGCACGAGCTGTATTCGCTGAGCAAGAGCTTCACGTCGACCGCCGTCGGACTGGCGATCGCCGAGGGCAAGCTCAGCCTGTCGGACCCGATCCTAAAGTTTTTCCCGGGGTCGGCGCCGGCCGAGCCCGACAAGAACCTGAGCTCCATGCGGGTGCGCGATCTCCTGAGGATGTCCACGGGGCAGGTGAAGGAGGACATCGGCACGTTCGCATTCAACAGCCGCGATGACCTGACAAAGGCCTTCCTTGCCATGCCGGTGCCCTACAAGCCCGGCACCCACTTCGTCTACAACACGGAAGCGACCTACATGCTTTCCGCGATCGTCCAGAAGGTGACGGGCCAGACCGTGCTCGACTACCTCGGGCCGCGGATCTTCGAGCCGCTCGGCATCGCCCGTCCGACGTGGGATGCGAGCGCCCAGGGGGTCTCGTTCGGGGGGTTCGGGCTCAGCATCCGCACCGAGGACATCGCGCGGTTCGGCGAGCTCTACCTGCAGAAGGGCCAATGGCAGGGCCGGCAGCTCGTGCCCGCCTCCTGGGTCGAGGCCGCGACCTCGCTCCAGACCTCCAACGGCAGCGACCCGGAAAGCGACTGGGACCAGGGCTACGGATACCAGTTCTGGCGCTGCCGGCACGGGTTTTTCCGCGGCGACGGCGCCTACGGGCAGCTGTGCATCGTGATGCCCGAGTACGACGCGGTCATTGCGGTCACGGCCGGCACGGGCGACATGCAGGGCGAGTTGAACCTGGTCTGGGACAAGATCATCCCGGCCTTCAGCGCCTCGGCGCTCCCGGCCGATCCCGATTCCGACCGGAGGCTCGCGGAAAGGCTGGCGGGCCTCAGGCTGAAACCGCAGGAAGGGAAGGCCGGCTCCCCGGCCGCGGCGGCCGTGGCCGGGAAGCTCTACGCATTCGCCCAAAACCCGATGGGCCTCGAATCCTTCGCGTGGGCGCCCGCGAAGGACGGGGAGGGAGCCGTCCTTTCCGTGCGGATGAGGGGGATAGACCAGAAGATCCCCGTCGGGAAGGGGAATTGGGTGAAAGGATCCCTGACGACCGCGACCGGGACCTCCGTTGCCGTCGCCTCCAGCGGGGCGTGGACCGCGGACGACACCTATGCGGCCGTCGTGTGCCGCTACCGGACCCCCTTTCTGGCGAGCTACCGGATCCGCTTCTCCGGGGACGAGGCCGACCTCGTGGCGAAGATGAACGTCGGGTCCGAGGGAAAGCCCGACGTCCACCTGGTCGGCAAGGCGGCGCCCTGACGAGGCCGCCCCTAGATCCTTATCTGGATCCCGAGGTAGGTGAGGAGCGAGATCTTGGGCCCCAGGCTGTTGCGGACGTCCTTTCCGAGGGCGACCAGGAGCGTCGTGTTCCTGGAGAGGTCGCAGCGGGTGCCCAGGTTGACCACGGTCTCGCCCCGGCCGAGGTCCTCGGAGCCGCTGAAGTGGACCTCGGCGTCGAGCTCCCATTCCTTCGTCACGTTGTGGCCGACGCAGACGCCGCCCATCCAGCCCCGGTCCGACGACGCCGCGCTGAAGGTGTGCCCGAAATCCACGTCGAGCGAGAGGGCGCCGAAGTTGCGGACCACCTCGAACGGGAGCAGGAAGTCGGTGTTGGAGCCGGCCGTCCCGCGGCGATCGGAGTCGCCCGGGTTCAGGAAAAAGACCCTCGGGTAGGTGGAGAGCTGGAAACCGGTGTCGCCCGCGTCGTAAAACCGCCACTTCACGGCGAGCTGCGAATCGCTTAGGCCGCTCTCCGCCGGACCGTCCGACTCCCTGAGGATGTTCCAGGAACCCTGGTAGTTGAGCTGGATGCGGTCCCCGACGCCGTAATTTGCGTCGATCTGCGGGATCCCGATCAGGGTCTCCCCGGGGGTCCGCTGGTCCGTCCAGGCGATGTTGATCTCCCAGTGGCGGTCGCCCGGGGTGCCGGGATCGTCCGTGATCATGGGCGGGCCGCCCTGCGCGCGGAGGGCCGGTGCCGTCCCGAGGAGGACGAACAGGGCGAGGAGGGCGGATTTTCCGAGGGCGGCGATCCGCAGATGACGGAGGCGAATCCGCCCCCGGTAAACACCCAAATTGCGCGCCGGCCGAAGGGGCGCCGTCCCGCCAGGGCTGCGATCAGCTTCCGGAGAAAACGGCCACCGCGTCGTGCATCGCATCGGGAAGGCCGAAGATGTCGAGGGCCGTGATCACGAGGCAGGAGGCCCAGCCCGCCACCAGCAGAAAGCCTCCGATGCGGCTCTCCCCCATGCGCTTGCGCGAGCCTGCGAAGAGCAGGAGCGGCACCATCGCAAGCGGAAGCTGGATCGCAAGGATGACCTGGCTGAGCGTCAGGAGGTCGGTGATGCTCCGGTCTCCCCTGATCCCAATCAGGATGATCGCGGGCGTGACCGCGCACAGCCGGGTGATCAGGCGCCGCAGCCACGGGGAGATCCGCCAGTGCATGAATCCCTCCATCACCACCTGCCCCGCGAGGGTCCCCGTGATCGTGCTGCTTTGCCCGCTTGCGAGGAGGGCGACCGCGAAGAGAAGGCTGGCGGCCACCGTGCCGACGAGGGGGGCAAGGGTCACGTAGGCCAATTGGATCCAATCGGAATCCGGCGCGAACGCGATCACCTGGCCCGAGGGGAGCTTGACCTCGCTGTGCCCGAAGAAGACGACCGCCGCGAGCACCATGATGGCGGCGTTCACGAAGAACGCGACCGACAGCGCGACCGTCGTGTCGATCGTGTTGTAGCGCACGGCCCGGCGAAGCGACGCCTCGTCCCCCTTGATCCTGCGGGTCTGGACGAGCGCCGAATGCAGGTAGAGGTTGTGGGGCATCACGGTGGCCCCGATGATCCCGATCGCAAGGTACACGAGGTCCTTCCTCCGGATGAAGGCCCCTAGGTCGGGGGCGAAGAGCCAGCGGGCCATCTCGGGAAAGTCCGGACGGGTCTGCGGCAGCACGAAGATCTCAATGTAGTAGCACACCGCGATCGTCGCGATCAGCACGAGCACCACGGCTTCGATCATCCGCATGCCGAAACGCTGAAGCGAGAGCAGGAGCACGACGTCGAACATCGTGATGATGACCGCGACAAGGAGGGAGATCCGGGGAAAGAGCAGGTGGAGGGCGACGGCGCTCCCGAGCACCTCGGCCAGGTCGCAGGCGGCGATCGCCACCTCGCAGCTCAGGTAATTGGGCCAGCGGGTCCAGGCCGGCATGAAGTCGCGGCAGCACTGCGCCAGGTCCTTGCCCGTGCCGATCCCGAGGCGCGCGGCGATGATCTGCAGGAAGATCGCCATCAGGCTCGAAAGCCCAATCACCCAGAGGAGCGTGTACTTGTACTCGGCTCCCGCCTGCAGGTCCGTCGCCCAGTTTCCCGGGTCCATGTAGCCGACGCTGACAAGAAGCGCCGGGCCGGCGAAGGCCAGATACTGGCGCCAGGGATGCGCCGCCGGAGGCGGCAGCGCGACGCTGCCGTGAAGGCCCTCCAGCGATACGGAGCCTTTTGAAGCGGGCGGAGGCGCGTCGGGCGTCGTAATCGGTTGATTCCCAGAATTATTGATTGCGGTTTATAGAAATAAACACTTTGAGTCGTCAAAGATAAAATGGCTTTGTTTTCAAGTACATCTCGGTATCCCTGATCCCATGCCGACGAGCACGGTCGAAAACTACCTCAAGGCCATCCTCGTCCGTTCGTCCGGCGAGGACGACGTCGTTTCGACGGGCGCCCTCGCGGAGGCGCTCGGGGTCACGCCGGGCACGATCACGACGATGGTGAAGTCCATGGCGTCGCGGGGGCTTCTCGAGCACCAGCCCCGCGAGGGCGTGCGCCTGACGCCGGACGGCAGGGCGCTCGCCCTGGCGGTCGTCCGCAAGCACCGGCTCGTGGAGACGTTTCTCGTCCAGGTGCTGAAGATGGACTGGAAGGAGGTCCACGAGGAGGCCGAGGCGCTCGAGCACGCGATCTCGGACCGGGTGCTCCTGCGAATCGACGCGATCCTCGGGCATCCCGCGGCGGACCCGCACGGCGATCCCATACCGAGCCGAAGGTCGCCGCTTCTCGACCGGGGAAAGGGCGTGACGCTCGCGACCTGCGAGCTTCAAAGGCCGCTCCGAGTCGAGCGGATCCTGGACCAGAGTCCCGCCTTCCTCGGGTTCATCCAGCGGTCGGGCCTCATGCCGGGCGCGCGCATCCGGGTCAGGGAGCGCGACCCGGCGAGCGGGGTGGTGAGGTGCGAACTGAAGGACGCCGAGGCCTCGCTCGGGCTCCCCGAGGCGGCGAAGATCGCGGTCGCACCCGCCTAGGAGGCCGGCGCCCCGCCGCCGGCCTTCGGCCAGCCCGCCGGGACGCGGGGGCCGGTTTCGGGCAACTCCTCGTCCTCGTGCATGCGCCTGCGCGCGGCGAGGATGTCGGCGCGGCCCAGGTAGCCGATGACCCTTCCGGTGCCCGACCGGTCGACGATGGGAAGCCTTCCGATGTCGCGCCTGAGCATCTTGCCCAGGGCGGTCTGGAGGGTCTCGTCCGGATATCCCACCTCGACGTCGGAGGTGGCGGCCTCGAGGACCGTCTTCGTCGACGCGCCCCCGTCGTGCAGCACGCGGAGGATGTCGCCCCGGGTGATCACGCCCGCGAGCCTTCCGGCGCCGTCCACGACGATCGTGGCCTGCCTGCCCGAGAGCACCGGATCGCCGCGTGCGATCATGTCAGAGAGGGCCCCGACCGTGACCGATTCGTGCACGAGCGGCGGGTTCGGGTCCATGGCGTCCGAGACGCGCGCCAGTTCGAACAGGTCGACCGTGTATTCGCAGGCGATGTGTTGGCCGCGGCGGGCAAGCTTCTCGGTGAGGATCGAGCGACGCAGGAGAAGCACGGTCACGCAGAGCGCCGCCATGCTCCCGACGAGGAGGGCGGGCAGCGCGTTCAGATCGTGGGTCACCTCGAGGATGAACACGGTCCCGGTGAGGGGCGCCCGCATCGTGCCGGCCATCATGGCGGCCATGCCGACCATGGCCCAGAGTCCCGGGTCGGCCGGATCGATGCTGGCGCCGGCCAGGGCGCCCAGGGCCCCGCCTATCATGAGGAGGGGGGCCAGGACGCCGCCCGAGGTGCCGGAGCCGAGGGCGACGGCCCAGGCGACGCCCTTTGCGATGACAAGCGCCAGAAGCGACGCGCCCAGAAGCCGGCCGAGCATCAGGTGGTGGATCGTGTCGTAGCCGACCCCGAGGATCCGCGGATCGAGGTAGCCGATGACCCCGACGACGACCCCTCCCATCGCGGGCCACCACATCCAATGAATCGGGAGCCGCGCGAAGGCGTCCTCGCAGAGGTACACGAGGCCCGTCACGGCGCCGGACCCAACCCCTGCCAGGACCCCTACGGCGAGCGCGACACCGAGTGCCCGCGGAGAGAGGGCCGCATGGAGGGCGACGGGAAAGATCGGCCCGGCTCCGAGGAGCGGAACGCGGACGAGCGAGGCGGCGACCGCGGCCACGGTCACCGGTATCAGGCTCCGGGGCTTCCACTCGAAGAGGAGCAGCTCGACAGCGAGGAGGAGGGCCGCCACCGGGGTGGCGAACACCGCCGACATTCCGGCGGCGGCCCCGGCCGCGAGGAGCGTCTTCCGCTCGGAGGCCGTGAGCCTGAAGAGCTGGGCGAAGATCGAGCCAAAGGCGCCTCCCGTCATGATGATGGGTCCCTCTGCGCCGAACGGGCCGCCCGTCCCTATCGACAGGGCGGACGAAATGGGCTTCAGGATGGCGACCTTCGGGTCGATCAGGCTCCGTCCGAGAAGGATCGCCTCGAGGGCCTCGGGGATTCCGTGCCCGCGGATCTTCTCGGAGCCGTAACGGGCCATGTAGCCTATGAGAAGCGACCCTATCACGGGCACGGCGATCACCCAAAGCCCAAGGTGGTTCGTCTCCGGGGTCACCGGCGCCGACGACCAGCGCATGAAGAACGCGGCGTTCGTGATCACGGCGATCAGCCAAAGCAGGACCTTTGCGACGACGGCGCCGATGGCTCCGACCGGAACGGCCAGAAGGCAGAGGAAGAGGACGCGCCTGTTGGTGCTAAAGTCGGACAGCCCGTTCCGGGAGGGGTCCTGCTCGGTTGGCTTAGGGTTCTTCATTTGAAAATTCGCGCCTAAAAGTATCGTAGTGCGATATAAAATGCAATAACGTTGTCACAACGCCGGCCGCCCGTTTCATGAACCGCTGGCCGGACCTCGCCATGCCCCGCAACAGACTCACAAAGTCGCATTATGAACTGCTTGCCGAATTCCGGCACGCCCTCAGGCGGTTTCAGCGGTTCAGCCAGGAGGCGGCGCGCTCCGCAGGCCTGACGCCGCAGCAGCATCAGGCGCTCCTCGCGATCAAAGGCTGGCCCGGGCGCGACTACGTCTCGGTCGGGGAGCTCGCCGGGCGCCTCCAGCTCAAGCACCACAGCGCGGTCGGCCTGGTGGACCGGCTCGTCCGCCGAAGGCTTGTGCGCCGCTCGCCCTCGGGTGCCGATCGCCGCCGGGTCGAGGTGAGCCTTTCGGCGCTGGGGGAGGACAAGATCGCCCAGCTGTCGGCGGCCCACATCAGGGAGCTGCGCCAGCTTGGGCCCGGAATCAGGAGTCTGCTCGAATCCGTGGCCGCCCGGTGAGCGGGCGGAGGGCCGCCGGCCAGGCCGCCTCCCCTCAGTCCTGGTGCGCGAGGGTGACCCGGAAGGTGCTGCCCGTGGGTCCCGTGGAGAGCAAAGTCAGCTCCGCGGCAATCTGCCGGGCGAGGAGCTTGCTGATGGCCAGGCCCAATCCGGAGCCTCCGGCTCGCCCCGTCCGCCCCGGCTTGAACAGCTGCTTCTGGACCGACTCCGGGACTCCGGATCCTTCGTCCTTCACGGTGAGCACAATGGCCCAGCCCGCATCGACGAGGGACACCGACACCCTCTTGCCCGGCTGGGTCGCGATGATCGCATTCTGCACAAGATTGCTTGCGATCAGGCAGAGGAGTCCGCCGCGGTGGCTGTTGATCGACGACGCAAACCCGTCGTTCACCTCGAGCACGACGCCTTTCTCCAGGGCAAAGGCCTTGTTGCGGTCCCGAATGGTCGACGCGAGGTCGCGCCCGCTGAGCTCGTAGGTCGTGTTTGCGCTCACGTCCCCGAGCAGGGCGACGGTCTCGCGAATCATGGTCTGAAGCCGCTCGGTGTAGCCCGCCGCGGATTCCCAGGCCGGGTTCGAGGCGTCAGATTCGTGGCTGGCGACGACGGCGCGCAGCCCTTCGACGGACCCTTGGAGCCCGTGGATCAGGTGCGAGGTGATCTGGCCGACGGCGGACGCCTTGGCGGCGAGCGTCAGCTCGAAGTTTGCGCGGGTGAGCCTCTCGTTGTGCTCGGCGACGGCGCGCTGAGCGCGCTGGACGCTGAAGGTCGCGCCCGTCACCACGGCGGCGATCAGCACCATGCCTACCAGGAGCGTGATGGCCGTCTGGCGGTTGATCCGGGCGTCGATGAGCGCGAGTTCGCGGGAGAGCGGCCGGGCGTCGATGTAATAGCGCACGAACCCGCGGAAGGCCGCCGAACCGGGAACGGGCAGCGGCAGGAGGACCTCGAGCACGGGCGCCTGGCGCTCGTCCGGCGACACGCCGGTGAAGTACTGGTCCAGCGGGAAGGATGGGTGGTACCGGCTGATGGGCGCGCCCAGCTGCAGCCTGAGGTAATCGTCGGTGGGCAGCTCGACGAAGAGCTGGGTTGCGGGCACCGATTCGATCGTGTTGCCGTCCCTGTCGAAGACGGCAACCGCGAGCATGCCCTTCTGTCGCGCGCTCTTCAGGAGGGCGGTCAGCGGGGTGGTTCGCGCCGTCGCCCCCTCCTCGCTGTCCGACACCTGCTGGAGCGCCATCGGGTAGAGCACGGCGGCGTCTCTCTCGATGATCTTCAGATGAATCTCATCCCGGAGGTCGGAGCGGAACCAGATGACCAACGCAGAAAAGATCCCGGCGAGCAGGACGCCTATGCCGAGCGCCGCGATCGGGTACCTCAGGTTTGGCCGGGGCATGGGTGGAGGCTCGGGGTGTCCCGCGGTCAATCGGCCCTTTCCCCATCCGGCAGGGGGAGTCCCAGCTGCTCGACCCCGGCGTCGAAAAGCACGCGGCGCTGGCCGGCGGAGAGGCCCGGCATCAGGACCGCGTTCTGATAGTCCCGGTACCTGTCCCACGAGATCCTGCAGCTGCCTCGCGTTCTCAAAATCCATGAGGAGGTCGTTGATGGACTTGCGGTCCGCCGGACCGTTTGTGGCGCGCACATACTCCGCGAGGCTCTCGCGAATGCCCGACTCCTCCTTGTTCAGCGCGGAGATGAGGTCGTTCTGGAGCCGGTCGAACTCCGCCACCGAGACCCGCAGGCTGGACGGCGCCACGTCCGCCGTGCTGGTTCCGTCATGGAGCCAGGCCTGTGCCAGGGCCGTTCCGTCGTCGGTCTTGGCCCCGCCGGCGGAGGGTCCCTGTCCCGGGGAAGGGGCCACCAGCATCGCGCGCAGTGTCTTAAGCAGCTCGACCTTGTGGCGGCGATAGGCGGCGATCCGCGACGTCAGGCTCGCAGGCAGGGAGGGCGGGGCCGGGGGTCCCCGAAGGCTCGGCAGCACGGCAAGGTCGCGGCGGATATCCTCTGCCGCGACCTCCAGGGCCGCGATTCTCGGCGCCTGCGCGGCCGCCAGCCTCTCGATGAGTCTCAGGCGTTCGTCCCCGCTGGAGTCGCGGGAGTCGTGAAGCGTGTCGCGGATCTCGGCCTTCAATGCGCCCTTTGCGGAGAGATAGTCATCAATCCGCTTGCCGAGCCCGGGGGGAAGGTCATCCGGGAGGAGGATTCGCGCCGGCTCGGGGGAAAAGCTGATCATGCGGCCGACGGCGCGTGCCCGGCGCCGCGTGCGCCGCCCCGCCCTCTGCCTCGAGCTCCATGGCGGCTTCGACGAGCAGATAGCGCTGGTCGAGGGAGAGGCCCTCCTGGAAAAACGCTGCACCCCGGATGGCGTCGACCTGTTTTTTCAGTTCGGCGGCGCTCGAAGGCCTGTCCCGGGAGGACCCCACCTGGCGGCCAAAACTCTCGGACAAGTCGGGACCCTCGGGAGGCAAGCCCAAGACCCCGGTCGGCCTCAGGTCCCTGTGCAGGTCCATCGCCTCCGCTTCGAGTTCGGCGATCGGCTGCGCCTGCTGCGCCGCCAGGGCCGCCAGCTGGGATTCCCGCGACTCCGGGTCGGCGTCCTTCAGCGCCATGATCCGCGACCGGAGCTCGTTCTGAATGCCGGTCTTTCGGTCGCGGTAGGAGACAATGCGCGCCCGGAGGGCCTTCGGCAGGTCGTCCGTGGCCAGGCGCCTGCCGAGAAGGGGATAGAACGCCTCCCCCACGAACGCAGCGAGTTCGGGCGGTGCGGGCGGCCCCGAGTCGAAGGGGGCCCACATCGGGATCTCGGAGTCGAGCGCCGGGGGAACCGGGGGGAAAAAGACGAGCACGGCCTTTGGCGGGAGCCCGTGCTTCAGAATGTAATGCGACGACGCCTCGTTCATGAACCGCACGCGGTCGTACTGGTCGCGCGCCTGCCAGGGGAGCTCGACATTGCCCCCGTTCTGGGGCTCGCTTTCCCCGTCCCTCATGGGAATCACCTGGGCGCGGCCGAACGGGATCACGGAAAGGGCCCAGATCAACAAAATGAATAGGGGCCCGCGGTGCGCGGGTGGCGGGTTCACCCTGGATTCAACCTTCGTCATGGGGCCTTGGGGTTGTGCAGGCGTCTCGTTGGATGGGCGTGAATATGCTCTGCCGCATCCGGGGTGCCAACTTGTTATTCGCGTTCCCAAGATGCGGGATCCGACGAGGTTAGCCCAGCGGAGGCTATTTCGGCCCCCTGAGCAAAATCCCGGGGTGGTTGGATACAACCGGCCGCGGGCACCGAGGTTTGGATTCCGATCGGGATATTGGAGCTGCCGGTCGGGCGGCGGCGGGCCAGGTCAGGACCGGCCCGCGGGTTCCTTTCCCTTCAGGCGGTATCGCAGGAATTCCCGCGTCACGCCAAGGCGGCGCGCGGCGGCTGAAATGTTGTGGCCCGTCTCCCGGAGCACCTCCTCGATCAGGTCGTCGACCAGGGAATCTATCGAGAAGCCCTCGTCCGGGATCCGCCAGGCGGGATTGCGCCAGGTGGTCATGGCGGATGGGAGCGGATCCCCGAGGCTTTCGAAATTCAGTTCGGGGGCCCGCGCGAAGATGAGCTCGCGTTCGATCACGTGCGCGAGTTCCCGGGCGTTGCCGGTCCAGCGCTGCGACAGGAGGCGCGCTTCCCCGGCCGGAGAGATCTTCACCGACTTGAGCCGGTGGCGGCGGGCGACGCGCTCGAGCAGGTGCCTCGCCAGGGAAAGGACATCGGGGCCCCGTTCCCGGAGCGGGGGAAGGGCGATGTGGATCAGGTGAAGCCTGTGGTAAAGATCCTCGCGGAACTCACCGCTGGCAACCAAGTCCGCAAGCGGTTCGTTGGACGCGGCGATGAGCCTCACGTCCACGCGTATCTCCTTGGCCGCGCCGAGGCGCCGGATTGCCTGGTCCTCCACGGCGGACAGCACCTTGGCCTGGGTCGGCGCGGCGAGCGTGCCGATGTCGTCGAGGAACAAGGTTCCCCCGTCGGCCGCCTCAAAGAGTCCGATGCGCGCGGTCCTCGCGTCCGTGAACGCGCCGCGCTCGTGGCCGAACAGCTCGGATTCGGCGAGCATCTCGGGCAACGCCGCGCAGTTGACGCGGATGAAGGGCCTCTGCGCCCTCGGGCCCTGGCGGTGGAGCCAGCCGGCGAGAATGCTCTTGCCGGTCCCGGTCTCGCCCTCGATCAGGATCGGCGGGAGCCCCTTCTCGAGCCTGCGGTCCGATGCGAGGATCATCTCAAGCCTTGCACGCACTCCCGAGAGGCTCTGCCCGAAGTGCAGGTCGTCTCCCTCCCCCGACGACTGCGCGCTGGCCCGGTATTCGTCCCGGCGGGCCATTCCGCGCTTCTCCCGGCAGCGCATGAACGCGATCGGCAGCTCGGCCGGCTCAAACGGCTTCGAGAGGTAATCCCCGGCGCCCTGGCGCATGGCCTCGACCGCCTCCTTGATGCCGCCGAATGCGGTCATGACAACGACGCCGGTGTTCTCCGAGAATGCACCCTCGCGCAGCAACTCGAGCGCCTCGCCGTCGGGAAGGTGGAGGTCGACCAGCGCGAAATCGAAGCGCAATCCCGCCAGAGCGCGGCGCGCCTCCTCCAGGGTCGAGACCTCGGTCACCTCTGCGCCGAGGCCGTGCAGGTGGGCGGTCAGGCGCTTTCGGAGAATGGAATCATCTTCCAGCAGGAGGACTTCGCTCCCATTGGGAGGTTCAGTGGCTGCGGCCATACCTGGCAATGCGAGCCATGTAGATGCTTGCTTCAATACAATTCTTGACGGTTGCCGTTCGCGGTCCGTTTCCGATGATGGTTGGCCACATCCAATTTAGGGGGGCCTCTATTTGCAGGGGCGGGTGCGTGCAACCATCTGCCCATGTGCAGGTTTGGGTGAGAAACCCGGCAAAGGCCGTTAAACACGATGCCCAAACGCCTTAGGATGCGCTTGCTGAACATGGCATGGTGCGTGCAATAGTTGTCCGACGGCATCCCCTATGCCGGTCAGAGACTTTCCCTGGCTTTGACAAAATCCTACCCATTTACCGGTACCCTGTGGCTTTCTGTCGCCCTCGGGTTTCAAACGCGCTGGCCTTCGTCGTCGCCCCGTGATGCCGGTGTAGCGGTGCGCCCTCGCCCTTATTCATCCCCTATGAGCATGCCCCCACTGCGCCTTGTCCGGAATCTGACGCCACTCCTCCTGGCGTTTAGGCTGTGTGCCGCGCCCGACGCCGATCCGCTCGAGCCGGGAACAAAAGCCGCGAGCGACTGGATCAAGACGCGCCTCGAGACGGCGCGACTCGAAAGCGAGTGGCTGACCGAAAAGCCGCTTCTTGAATCCACGGTGAACGGGCTGAAGGACCGCGCGGGCCTTTTGGAGGAAAAGCTCGACCATTTGAAGGCGAAGACGGCAAAGGACCGGGAGGAGATCGAGACGATGCAGACGAAGAACCAAGCCGCATCGGAGGACCTGAGCGCGGCGGAGACCCGGCTCCAGGCTCTCACGGCAAAGCTGAATGAACTTCGCCCGATGCTGCCGCCCCGGCTCTCCGAGGCCCTGGACCTCCCGTACCGGAGCCTTGCCAACACGGGGCTCGGGACGGGCGACCGCATGCAGGTTGCGATGACGATCCTGAACCGATTTGCGCTCTTCAACCACACGGTGACCTGCGGCGAGGAGGTCCTGACGATCAGCGGGGAGCAGGGAACCCGGTCGCTCGAGGTGATCTACTGGGGCCTCAGCCACGCCTACGCGCTCGATCGCGCCGGAGGAAAGGTCTGGTACGGCTCCCCCGGGCCCAAGGCATGGCAATGGGATCCGCTTCCCGACGCGGTCGGGGCTGTCTCCTCGCTCATCGCCGTCTACAACGACAAGGCCGATCCGGACTTCGTGGCGGTGCCGGCCACGCTCAGCCAGACGCAGGCGGAAGGAGCGAACAAATAACGCCGCATGAAAGCCCGTATCCTCACATCACTGGCCGCGGTAATCCTGCTGACGTCGACGGCGGCGCGCGCTGAAACCTTCGAGGAGGCGATGAACCGGGCCGCGGCGGACTACGGGCAGAGGCTCGGGAAGGCCGCCGACGAGCTGAACAGCACCCGCAAGCGCATCGCCGACGAGAAGGCGCCCTACCTGCGCGACATGCGCGCGGCCGAGGACCGGATCGTCACGGCCCAAAGCCAGATAGAGCGCCTCGAGACCGGGCAGGATCAGTATGCCGAGGATCGCAGGAAGCTGCTGATGGACCTCGACGCAATCCGGAAAAACACGGCCTACATGAGCACGCTGGCGCATGACGGGCTGAACGCGTTCAGCGACGGGCTCGCGCCCGGGGAGGGCCAGTCGCTTTCCGAGAAAATCCAGGATCTGGGCCAGAGGCTCGACGACGCGTCCGCCGGCCCGAACGCGCAGGCGGCGGTCCAGATCGCGGAATTCATGCTCGAGCGCACGCGCCGGGCGCTGGGCGGCTACTCTGCCCAGGGAAGCTCCCTGATGGCGGGGGACAACCGGGTCCTCAAGGGCACGTTTGCGTTTGTCGGGCCGGAGACCTACTTCCTCCCGGAGGAGGGCGGACATCCCGGCACCGTGCGGCCGCGCGCGGGCTCGATGTACCCGGTCGCCTATGAGCTGACGTCCTGGAAGCCCGAGGACGCCCTGGCGTTCTTCCAGGGCAGGCCGTCCAAGGTGCTCGCCGACGCCTCAGGCGGGAAGGCCCTGCGGCTGAAGGAGACGAAGGGAACCGTGCTTGAGCACATTCAGAAGGGCGGACCCGTCGCCTATGCCATCATCGGCGTCGGCTTTCTGGCGCTCCTCATGATCGGCCAGAAGGTCCGAGACCTGATCGGACTCTCCGTCGATCCGCCTCCGGCCGTCTACGCGTTCCTCCAGACCGTGCAGGAGGGAGCGTGGTCCAAGGCCGACCAGGTGGTGAAACGGCTGAAGGCGCCGGCAAGGGAGCTTTTCGAGGTTGGGCTCCAATACAACGAGACCACCAAGGAGATCCTCGAGGAGCACCTCCAGTCGGTGCTCCTGCGCCAGCGCCTCCACTTCGAGCGGCGCCTGCCGCTCCTCGCCGTCATCGCCACCGCGGCGCCGCTCATGGGCCTCCTCGGCACCGTCGTCGGCATGGTGAAGACGTTCGCGCTCATCACGGTCTTCGGGACCGGGAAACGCCGGCAAGCTTGCGAGCGGCATCTCGGAGGTGCTCGTGGCGACGGAGCTCGGCCTCATCGTCGCAATACCGACGCTGATTGCGCACGGCTTCCTCTCCCAGCGGATCCAGAAGAACCTTTCACTGCTCGAGCGCTACGCGCTCGAGTTCGTGACCGCCGTCGAAACCGCGAAGGTCGCGAAAAAGGGGGTCACCGCATGAGGGCGCTCGTCGAACTCGTGGGCAAGGGTGGACCCGTGATGATCGCAATACTCACGCTCTCGGTCGTGCTGTACTCGAGGTGCTTCCGCCTGCTGCTGTCGCTATGGCGGTCGCGCCGCCGGCTTGACGACCTGCCGCCGGCGGCGGAGGCGCAGCTGCCGATGCTCCGGCGCACGCGTGACGAGATGGACGAGAGCTTCCGGCAGCAGCGGGTGGTGCTCGGCTCCATGATCGCGGCGGCCCCGCTCCTCGGACTCCTTGGGACCGTGAGCGGCATGGTGACGACCTTCGAGAGCCTGGCGGGCCATTCCGCGGAAAAGACGATGGAGGGGCTCGCGCGGGGCATCTCGGAAGTGCTTGTCGCGACGGAGTCGGGGCTCGTTGTTGCGATTCCGGCCCTTCTCGTCGTGCACCTGGCTCACCGGAGCCTGAGGAAATTCATGCAGAAGCTCAACGATATGGAGCGAGGCGTCTGGCTGGACGCGCAGCCATGATCGGCAAGAACAACCGCGGCCGCTTCGAGGTGACGCACATCGACATGGTGCCGATGGTCGACTGCATCATGGTGCTCGTCATCTTCCTGATGGTCAGCAGCGCATTCGTGAACGACCCGGGCATCGAGGTCGAAAAGCCGGACGTCAGCGGCTCGATCAGCGGCGACCAGAGCTCGCTCCTGATTGCGATCTCGGCGGACAACCGGGTCTATTTTGACGGACAGGAAGTCCGCGTCGACCAGGTCGCGGGCATCATCAAGCAGGCGGCCATCGGCCGGTTCCCGTCGCTCATCATCCGCGGGGACCGGTCCTCGAACCTCGGCGTGTTTGCCGCGGTCTATTCCGAGGCGAAGCGCTCCGGGATCCAGCATGTGGAGTTTGCAACGGCCCGCGCGGACGGGCGCTAGGAAAGGAGACCATGGCAGCGGCCCTTTCCATCATCGATCACCGGCACGGGGCGGCCCGGATCGCCGACGAGGCCCTTAGCCTTGTGCTTGGCGCGGGCCTCACGCTCGGGCTCTTCCTTGGGGTGGCGCATTTTGAGAGCACGAAGCCGGTGGCGCCCCATGCTGAGATCGAGGACCTTCGCCTTGTCTCCGCGATCGCCGAGCCCCCTCCCCCCAAGGTGGAGGCCCATCCGGAGCAGGTGAGCGTGACGGCGCCCCTGACCGGCATCGAGATCGGCGCCTCGGACAGCCCGGTCAGGCTTGCGGTGGTTCCACCGGACCTCGACAAGATCATCCCCCCGTCCGACCTCCCGCCGCGCGCCACCATTCAGTTCGACCAGGTCTTCTCCGACCTCAAGCCCAGGGCCGGCCCGATGGGGGACCTCCAGCACATCTACCAGCAGAGCGAGGTCGACCAACCCCCCGCGGCGGTGGTCAAGACGATCGCGCACATCTCAAACCGCACCCGGGAGGACGCGGAGTCGCTGCGCGTCACGCTGCTGCTCGTGATCGATACCGAGGGCTCCGTCATGAACATCCGGGTCATGAGGCCCTCGGGGAACCCGGAATTTGACTCCATCGTCCTCAAGTGCGTCCGGGACGAATGGGTTTTCACGCCGGCAATCAGGAAGGGGAGGAAGGTCAGGTGCATGGTGCAGCAGCTGATCTGGTACAAATGGACTGAGGGTTCAAAATTTACGATTTAGCTCATGAAATTCTCCAAGGCTTTTCTTCTCGCCGTCCTTTTGGTCGCCCTCTGCGGAGTCGCCTCCGCGTCCGATCCGAAGCTCGATCCAAAGCGCATCATCAACGAGTCGAATTCGTTCCTCAAGGAGCGCGAGCCCGAGATGACGGAGGAGGAGTATGCCCTCTACCAGAAGGTCGTGACGATGCTCTCGTCCAATCCCGAATTTGCCCTGAAGCTTCTCGAGGCGATGATGTCGGACAAGGAGCCGCCGAGCCCCGCATTTGAGTTCATTCTGGGGAACGCCTACTATGCGGCCGGGCAGATCGAGAAATCGGAGACCAATTACCTGAGCTCGGTGCGGCGGTACCCGACGTTCCTCCGGGCCTGGGTCAACCTGGGCATCCTCTATTATTCGTCCGGGAGGTACGGCGACGCGATCCCGTGCTTCTCCAAGGCGGTCGTCCTCGGAGACCGCGATTCCACGACCTTCGGCCTCCTCGGCTACTGCCTCCAGAAGCAGGGAGACCTCGTTTCGGCGGAAATGGCCTACATGCAGGCCCTGAGCGGCGACCCTTCGAACGTGGACTGGAAGGAGGGCCTCCTTGCGATCTGCATCGAGGGCAAGCAGCTCACCCGCGCCGAGTCGCTGGTCAAGAACCTCATCAAGGCCCAGCCGACCGACACGCGGTACTGGCTCACGTACGCCAACATTCTTCTATCCGAGGGAAGGAAGGTCGAGGCGACCGTTCTGCTCGAGACCGCCGCCGGGACCGGCGTGGCGAACGTCGAGGAGCTTTCGATGCTTGGAGACCTCTACGGCGAGCAGAAGATGGTCCCGGAGGCGGCTGACATCTATAGACGGGTCCTTGCGTCCTCTCCGGAGATGGGAGAAAAGAAGATTCTCCACTACGCCGAGGTCCTGATCTCCGGCGGCCGCCTGGACGATGCGGAGCGGGTGCTCGGAACGATGAAGCCAGAGGACGCAAGCCGCGGGGGGGTCGAGCTTCTCCGGACCCGGGCCGATCTACTCGCCGCCGAGAAAAAGTGGCCGGAAGAGCGCCGCGTGCTCGACCAGCTCCTGACGATTGCGCCGCTCGACGGCCAGGCCCTTGTCAGTCTCGGCAGGGCCTACGCCGCGGAGGACGACGTGGCACGGGCGACCCTTGCGTTCGAGGGGGCCTACCGCATCCAGAGCAGCGCCTACGTGGCGAGCCTGGAGCTGGCAAACATCGAGGTTAAGAACCGGCATTATGCGAAGTGCGTGGAATACCTTCAGAAGGCCCTGAGCATCGAAAAAACCGATGCGGTGGAGGACTACCTGACCCGCATCAAGACGCTTGTCTCAAAGGACAGTTAGGAGTCGTCAAAAGAACGCCGAGCCAGACCGGGCAGTCCTGTCAGCCGTTGTCGGGCCGCTCGTCGGTGCCCGAGTACTTGATCCGTTGCGCCCTGAAGAGGTCGCTCAGGATCCCCTTGTCCAGATTGTAGGACTCCGGCGACGGCTGCGGATTGAAGTTCGCCGGCACGGCCTCGGATGGATGGCTCTCGAGGCGGGCCTGGATGATGCGGACTTCGGGGAAGTCCTGCCCAAAGAACGCCGCGCCTTTGGCAATGAGGGGCGGAATCACCTCGGTCATGTCCCCGGCGGATTCCTGGGCGCTCAGCTTTGTGGTCCACACCAGCTTCGCCTCGTGGTGCTGGGCCAGGCTCTGGTAATCATAGGCCGAGACCACGATGAAGATGCGCGGCAGGCGCGCCTGCTGGACAACGGTGGCGGTGGGGCCGACGAGCAGGGTCGGCGAAGAGACGTTCTCATTCTCGCCGTTTGCCTCGGCATGGCTCCTAAAGTGGTTGTCGACCTCGGCGCCCAAGAGTTCGGTGCTCACGACGGCAATCCGAGCCTCGAGATTTCTCTTTATTTGGAACGGGACAGCGATTTCGCGGTGGTCAATCCGGATCACGCCCCAGTGGTAGATGAGCACGAGGTTGGGTGTGGTCCCGCCGGACTTGAAGCCCTGGGCCTCGAGGGCCGATTCCAGATATTGGCGAACCTGTCGGGAGGTCGGGGCCGAGTCTCCGGCGATGGGATCGCCTGCTTCGATGTAGCCGCCGTCAAAGGCCACGTACGAGGTCGGCTTTCCCGCGTCCGCCGAGACATCCTTGGCCCTTTCGGCGACGACGAGCATCTCGAAGTTATCTGAGAACAGATTCGCGTTCGCCCGGCTGCCGGAGCCGGCTACCAGCAGGGCAACGATGAAGAGTGGGGTCCAGCGGAGTGTTTTCATGGGGCTTTCCTGGTATTGCTGAAGGTTAATGCTGAAATTCCATCTGAAGCGGTGTAATTTGTTTCGTCTAAGATAAGAAGCTAGACGCGGTCCCTCCGTTCAAGGTTTCGCGCGCCGGGGGCACCCGAAAAACCCTCGAGGCGGGGAGAACGCGTCTCACACCCTCATTATACGCCAAGAGCGGGGACATGGATGCCAAGGTCCAACAAATTGTGCAATTCTCCCATTGTCATGAGATTAGTCAGCCTGGTTTTGTAGGGAGGCAGCGGCTCCGGCACCGCCAAAGGAGCGCGGCCCATGGACCCGGATGGAGCCGGTGCCTCTTGGAAGCAGCCCGCTCCTTGGCATCGGCCTCCTTTTCCGGGCCATCGGAGTGCGGGGGACAACCGTCCAGTCCGCCCAAGGCGGGGGTTGATTCGCATGAGACCGCCTTCGATTCGTTCGGGCCGAGCCTTTCTTCCGTCCGACCGGATGGCTTTTTCAATTCTGCGGCGGTTCAATGCGGAGGGGTCGCCAAACACCCGTCGCCCGTATCCGGGTGGATGGGCGTGTCCCCAGCGAAATCTTGACCTGCGCGGCAAGCGCGGCGACGGTTCCTCCGTGAACATGAAAACCCTGGGCAGGATACTTTCAGCGGCGCTATTGTGCCTCGCAACGGTCGGGATCGCGTCGGCAGCCAAACCGGATGTGGTTCCGCTGGGGAACGACACCTTTTCAATTACGCGCCAGGCCAAGACGGCGTTCACGAGGGACACGGACAAGCTCAAGGCCGATGCGACCGCCGCGGCCCAGAAGTTTTGCGATGATCAGGGCAAGCAGATGAGGGTGCTTTCGCTCACGGGCAAGGTGCCAATGTTCAGCACGGGATACGCATCGGCGACGATCATATTCAAGGCGCTAAATGCGGGAGATCCGGGGCTCACAAGCCCGCTTCCGAGCGAGGCACCGGCGGGTGCGCCAGGAGAGAAGTCACTCACCAGCTCCACCGACGATCTTTACAACGCCCTCCTCAAACTGGACGACCTCCGCAAGAAGGGAATCCTCACGGACGAGGAATTCCAGGCGGAGAAAAAGAAGATTCTCAGCCATTCGAATTGACGGAAGTGGAGGGCGGAGGCTGCGCCGGAAGGCGCAGCAAACGATTGAGGTCCGCGCGGGGATACGATATATAGGGTTGTGGAGAAACCCCATGATCCACGCACATTCCGTTCCCAGTCGACTTAACGCGGCTGCCGCAATCCTTTGGATTGCGGCCCTATCCCTGGCCTTTAGGGCCGATGCTCAAGGCTCAGGGACGGAACCCGCGGCGTCCACCCCCGCACTCGCTGTCCTGAAGGCATTCACGGCCAGCGACGTTCCCGCCAAAGGCCCTTCCGAGCTGCCCGTTGACCCGCCGAACTGGACCGTCGTGCCTGCATTGGCCTCGGCCGCGCTGCCGGGAAACGGGGCCGCCCAGCACCCGATGCTCTACATCGGGGAGGGCTGCAACACGATGTTCCTCGTCGACGGAGGTAAGATCATCTGGACCTATTCGACCGGGAAGGGCTGGGAATTCGACGACATTTGGCTTCTGAGCAACGGCAACATCCTGTTCTCCCGGATGGCATTTGCGGAGGAGGTGACACCGCAAAAGAAAGTGGTTTGGCATCTGGACGCGCCCAAGGGAACCGAGATCCACACGGTGCAGCCCATCGGTCTGGACAAGGTGCTTCTGGTCGAGAACGGCCTGCCCCCGATGCTGAAGGTGATCAACATCAAGACGGGTGCGACGGAGGTGGAACATGCGATGCCGGCCCCGAGCCTCACGGACCGCAGCACGGTCCACGGGCAGTTCCGCCGGATGCGCGTCACGGCCAGCGGGACCTACCTGGCCCCGTTCCTTACGATGAACAAAGTCGTCGAGTACGACCGCGACTTCAAAGAGATCTGGTCGTATGCGATCCCGTCGCCGTGGGCCGCGGTCCGCCTGCACAACGGCAACACCCTCATCACGGACGAAAAGGACGAGCTCACCCGCGAGGTGAATCCAAAGGGTGAGACGGTCTGGGAATTCAAGCTGTCCGAGCTTCCTCCGGGGATCGTCTTTCACGGGTCGCAGTCGTGCGTGCGCCTCGCGAACGGCAACACCGTACTCTGCTCGAGGGGCGACTTGGGCAAGGGCTGCCAGCTGATCGAGGTCACACCGGACAAGAGGGTGGTTTGGGCGATGTACGACTGGAAGGACTTCGGCCCGGCGACCGCGGTCCAATTGCTCGACGATCCGGGCGTTCCCGAGAATCCCGGCGACCTCCAGCGCTGACCGCGCGGGGCGGCCGGCCGGCCCACGCTGCGACTTCCCTAGAGATTCAGGGTTGCCTGAACGTAGAAATAATCGGCGTCCTTCGATCCGACGACGCGGAGCGATTCCCGGACGTAGTCGCCCCGGAAGAAGTGCCCAAGCCCGGCTTCGAGAAGCACGCCGCGATGCACGGTCCATCCTCCGATCAAATCGACCTCCTGGCCCAGGTCGGAGCTGTAGCCTGGGTTGATGCCAAATCCCTTCCCACTGCCGACGGCGGTCCCCGCTGTGTTCCTGGGAACGCCCGCGACATTGTACCAGTAGTCGTTCGTTGTCTCGAGGTACTGCTGGTGAACATCGAGCGCCAGGCTGGTCGCGGAGCTCGGCTTTGCCGTGAGGTTGAGGCGGTAGTCCACGAGATTTTGGAGGCTCGATAAATCCATCATGCCGTAGAGCCCATGGTTCGACGGAAGCAGGTTTTGGAATGTCTCGCTGTCCTTGTCCTTCGAATTCTGGTCGCCCGAGGCCGCGCTCACGATCAGGGCCAGCCGGGGGGAGCAGGGCGCGTCTTTCCAGGTGTACCCACCCTGGACGACAAAGGCCCATGCGTTCTGATCCAACCGGGGAGCAGCCTCGGCCGCCGCGACCGTGGTCGCCGGGAATACGGCGGTCCGATCGCCAAACTGCCACATCGTTTCAATTCCGTAGTCCCACGGGCCCAGCGAGCCAGGCTTTGACTTGGTGTGGTAGCCGAGTGTGTAGATGTCCTGCGGCGCGGTAAACCGGAAGGGGGCCGGGACAAGCGACCAGTTGTCGGTCACGACGCCCCGGTCAACGTTTCGGGCGAACAGATAGAGTTCGGTGACATTGTCCTTCGAAAGGCCCGGGAAGTCGAAATAGGCTCCCGACAGCGTGTCCTGGGAGTTGCCCTTCTCAAAGTGGTCCTCCTCCACATAAACAAGGTTGGCGGCGAAGAGGTCGACGCCGAAGAATGAATCCTGGTACCGCACCTTTACCGCGTCGAACGTATGCGGGATGTTCAGCCAGTAGGCGTTGCCGACGAGACGCTGGTCGCCATAGATGAGCTCCTGCCTGCCCACTTTCACCGTGACCGGGAAATCCTTCAGGTTTCCGATCAGGAGGTAGGCCATCTGCAGCTGCAGCGGCCCGTCGTCCTCTGCGAGGTTTTTGCCGGCCGCCGTTGAGGTATATCGGTCGTCACCGAGCGAATAGCTCGACCTCGCCTCAACGACGAAGGCGATCAGGTCGCCCTTGTAGCCTATGCGGGGCATCAGTCGGGTAAGCCAGTAGTCATTGCTGTTGTCGGTCGGTGAATTCGAGAAGAAGTCGAAGTTCGAGCCTGCATGGGTCGTCCCGGCGTCCCCCTTGTCCTCAAAGCGCAGCCGCTCGTTGACCCCGAAGTCCCATCCCGAAAGCGCGGGGTCCTCAGAAATGGCGAAATCGTCGATTGCCCCGGGTACCGGTGTCGCCGGGGACGGAGGAGCATACTGGGCGCAGGCGGTGGCGGCCGAGAGGAGTAGAAGCAGGATCTTGGTGGTATGGGTGGGCATGGGTGAGAAATTCCTGGGCGAGCGGGTTAAGCGCGAACCGCGCCACCGGGCTTCGCAAGCGCGGTGGCGATCGCTCATAGTTTTCATCCTTAAAATGAAACAGGCTCATCGAGGGATGGGTCCGTGGGATTACGGGATGGGTGGGGTAAGGCGGGTTTCAGGGATATCTAATACAGCCCATTAGATGGATAAATGGACCCTTCCAGGGAATTCATCTGTGGCTGGAGGACTGACTAACGTGGCCAAATGCCGGATCTGAGGGGGAGCCTAAGGTTTTCCAAGGATGCTTGGGCGCGCCGCGGCCACCCGGATGGCGCAAAAGGAAATCCTTTATTGGGAGCGGGAAATAACCGAGAGTGCGGCCTCATGCGCATCGTCCACGTTGTTGTTTCGTTTGCCCTGTTCGCCGGAGGTGCGGTCTTTGCCCTAGCGGAGGACGCCGTGCTCCGGGTGACGTATTCCGGAAAGACCACGGTAATCACGCCCTCCGATCTGGCGTCCATGCGCCACGAGGACGTGACGGCGATGGATTTTCACGAAAAGCGGTCGCACACCTACACGGGAGTGCCCGTCCGCGACCTGCTCGCGAGGGCAGGGGTCCCCCTTGGCGAGAAAATGCGCGGCCCGGCGTTCAAGTTGGCGGTTACGGCGCGTACGCGGGACAACTATGAGGTGGTCTACGCCCTGGCGGAGTTTGACGAAGCGTTCAACGGCCGGACGATCCTGCTGGTGGACCGGGAGGACGGCCATGTTCTTGGGGACGGGATGGGACCGGTGAGGATCGTTGTGCCGGGTGACAAGCGTCCCGCGCGCTGGGCGAGAATGGTCACGTCGCTTGACGTCCTTTCGGTCGGGGATGCGTCAGTGCGCTAGATTCGCAGCGGGCGGCGGCTGTGCCGGCGCCGCTCCGTCACGGAACAATTTCGGTCGGCGCCTCTTCCGGATCCAGGGGCGAGGATTATAGGATTTTAATCTTACATTCGCCAAATCTTAATGATGGCCGTGTACGCTGTGCCCATCCAAAGCGTATGCGAATCCTGATTGTAGAAGATGAGCGGAAGGTGGCCGAGATGGTGGGCCGGGGCCTTCGGGCCGAGGGCTACCAGGTCGATATTTCGGAGACGGGGGAGGCGGGCCTGGCGACGGCGGATGCTTCGGAATTCGATCTCGTCGTTCTTGACCTGGGACTTCCCGATATGGACGGCCTAGAGTTTTTGAAGCGCCTTCGCATTCGGCGTGCGGAGGTGCCGATCCTGATCCTCACGGCCCGAGATGCCACGAAGAGCAAGGTCGAGAACTTTGAGGCGGGCGCCGACGACTACATGACGAAGCCCTTCGCCGTGGGGGAGCTGATCGTGAGGGCGAAGGCGCTGCTGCGCAGGGGCCCCGCCAACCACACTCAGGTCCGGCGGGTGGCTGACCTCGAGATCGACTCGCTCCGCAAGCAGGTCAAACGTGCCGGGCTCAGGATAGAACTCACCCCGAAAGAGTATGCGCTGCTCGAATACCTCGCATCCAATCATAGCCGCGTGGTTTCGCGTACCATGATCATGGAGCACGTCTGGGATCAGAGCTTTGAGGGGCTGACCAACATCGTGGACGTTTACGTGCGGCACCTGAGGGCGAAGGTCGATGACCCGTTTCCCGAAAAGCTGATCCGCACCGTCAGGGGTGTCGGTTACCGCCTCACGGAAGAGGGCGCCGCTTGAACACACGCTCTATCCGCTTCCGTCTCGCCGCATGGCACGCGGCGTTTTCTGCGGGCATCTTCGTGGTCCTCGCCGGGCTGCTTTTCGTCCAGGTCAGGGCCTACCTCGAGACCACCTTGTTCGAGACCCAGGCAAGGCGCGCCCGGCAGATCGCCGAGACGCTTGTGGCTCGGCTGCCAAAGGGCGGCGAGGCCTATCTCGGCCGGCAGATCGAAACGCTCTACGCTCCGGAACTTGGGGACCGCTTCATCCGCGTCACAAGCCCGGATGGCGGCGTGATTTATCGCTCCGGGCCGCCCGCCGACGGAAGTTTTGATCCCGCCAAGGTTGGCTCGCTCCACGACGGAGGGAGCGTCAAGCCGACGCGGATCGAAACGCTTTCGGACGGGAGAAAGCTCCTCATTGCGTCATTTGGCGCCAGTCCGGGCGGCCGCGGGACCTATTGGGTCGAGGTGGGTACCTCGGGGGAGCCGGTGGACCAACTGGTAAGCCGGCTGCTCATCCTGCTGGGTCTCGGTCTCCCCGTTGTCGCGTTGGCGGCTTCAGGTGGAGGCTACCTTCTCGTCCGCAAGGCACTTGCCCCGGTTGAGGAGATAGCGGGAAAGGCCGAGGTGATTACCCAGCACAACCTGAACGAGCGGCTTCCGGTCCCAAGGACGAGTGACGAGTTGGAACGCCTATCGATCGCGCTCAACCACATGATCACGCGCCTGGATGTTGCCTTCGGCAATTCCAAGAGGTTCGTCGCCGACGCATCCCACGAGTTGCGCACCCCGCTGACGATCGTGCAGGGTGAGCTTGAGGCTCTCGCCAAAGATACGGCGACGCCCCCCGAGTTCCGCGAACAGCTCGGCAGCCTTCTCGAGGAGGTGGAGCGTCTCGCAAGGATAGTTCAACAGCTCTTTGCCCTGTCGCGGCTTGACGCGGGCGAAGCAAACGCCGATTCGGACGTCTTTGACCTGTCCGCCCTCGTCGTTGGCACGGCCGACCAGATGGCCCTCCTGGCCGAAGACAAGAACATCACCGTCTCAAAGGACGCGCAGGGGCCCGTTTTTGTTGAGGGAGACCGCTCCCGTTTGAAACAGGTGATCGTGAACCTTCTCGACAATGCCATCAAATATACGGAACCCGGAGGTTCGGTCTCGCTGCGGACGGAGATCAAGGGCGGCTTGGCGATCCTTGAGGTCTCTGACACGGGCGCAGGCATACCTGCCGATGCCATCCCTCACGTCTTCGAACGCTTTTACCGAGTCCGCGGGGACCGCGGAATGTCCGATGCCGGCGCAGGATTGGGGCTCGCGATCGTCAAATCGATCTGCGGCGCCCACGGCGGACAGGTGGAGGTGAAGAGCATTATCGGCAACGGAAGCCTGTTCCGTGTCTCGCTTCCGCTCTCCGAAACGACGAACCCGGATTCAACGGCTCCCTTCTAGCCGCGCGGCCGGGAGCACCTACGCCAGGCAACAGCAACCCATTATCAGATGAATACTCGTTTCCATAGAATTGACCGGAAGGTCCTTCATGCGGCTCCCGGCATGATTGCCGGACTCGCGCTCCTCCTTCTCGGCGCGTGCTCCAAGCATTCCGAGCCCGCGGAGACGAAGGTTGTGCCTGTCGCCAGGACAGTGCGGACCAATCTTGCGAACATCATGACCCTGCAGGCCGAATTCGAGCCCTACCAGGACATCATGGTGCACGGCAAGGTCTCCGGATATGTGAGCGACATCCGCGTCGATATAGGCGACCGGGTGAAGACGGGGGAGTTGATCGCCCTGCTGGAGGTGCCCGAGCTGAGCGACCAATTGGCGAGCGCCGTCGCCGCCGAACAACGTGCGCAGTCCGATCACGACATCGCGCATCTGAACTCGGACCGACTCCAGGGCGTCAACCGCAGTCAGCCCAACCTCGTGGCCCAGCAGGACCTCGACGACGCGTCCGCCAAGGACAGCGCAACGGCCGCCGCCCTTGCGGCAGCCAAGGCCGAGGCCGACCGGTACGCGGCCCTCATGGCCTATACCAAGATCGTTGCGCCCTTCAGCGGGGTCATCACAAAGCGGTTTGTCGACCTGGGTTCGCTCATCCAGGCGGGGACCGCCTCCAATTCCCAGCCGCTGGTCGAGCTGGCCGAGGATGACCTCCTGCGCCTGCGCTTTCCCGTGCCCGAGGCCGAAACGCCAAGGATTCACCGTGGCGAGAGTGTGCAGGTAAGCGTCGACGCCTTGCATCGTGTGTTCACCGGGAAGATCGTCCGGGATACCTGGGCGATCGACCGGTCGACGCGCACGATGCTGACCGAGGTCGATGTCCCCAACACCGACGGGAGCCTGAAGGCGGGGATGTACGCGTCAATTGCGCTTCCTCTAGAGGAGGTCCGAAACGTCCTGGTCGTCCCCGTGCAGGCGTTGTCGCACGGCGAAAGCGCGACGGTGTTCGTCGTGGGAGCCAATGGAGTTGTTGAGGAGCGCACCGTGTCCGTCGGCCTGCGCACCGCCGATCTCGCAGAGATCCGGTCGGGCTTGGGCGAGGGCGACTCAGTCATCACCGGCGACCGCGGCGGACTCCATCCCGGAGACACGGTGATCGCCAAGGAAATGGAACCCGAAACCTCGAACTAAGATTCCCGTGAACCCCACGATTCGTCCCGAAATCTTTGCAAAGCTGGCTGCCTGCGACAGCAGCTCGATCGCGAACGCCGTTGATGCGGCCGGCGTCCGCTTGGCCAACGAGGGATTCAGCGACAATCGCATCAAGTGCATGACCGGGCGACTGCTGCCCATGGTCGGCCAGGTGGTGACGCTGAAGGTCCGCTCTGCCGATCCGCCGATGAAAAAGGCGTTCTACCTCGAGCATCCCGATTGGTGGGAGATCCTCAAGGTTGAAGCCTTCCCGAGGGTCCTCGCAATCGAGGACGTCGATGCCAGGCCCGGCCGCGGATCGGCGGTCGGGCCCGTGCACGCCTGCATTCTAAAGGCGCTCGGATTCGTGGGGGTCATCACAAACGGCGCCATCCGCGGCCGCTCCTCCCTCGAAAGGATCGGGCTAAGGGCGTTTGCGGGGAATGTGGCCCCGGCGCACGCCTACAGCCACGTGATCGCGACCGGAGTCACGGTCGAAATCGCCGGCATGAGGCTCTCGGAGGGTGACCTTGTCCATGGCGACGAAAGCGGCGTGGTGGTGATCCCGACTGCGATAGCGGGCCAGGTCGCCGAGTCCGCCGAAAGATTCCATGAGCGCGAGAAACGCGTGTGCGAATTCTGCCGGTCGGCCGAGTTTTCGCCAAGCGCGCTCAGGGCGCACATCGGCGTTGATGAGAGTCGCAGGTAATCACGGATAACGTCCGCCCATCATGTCCCGTTTTTCGATCAAGTATCCGTATCTCATCGTCGTCCTCTGCCTGATCGTCGGGGTCGTCGGAACAACAAGCGTCGTGCGCATGCCTGTCGACCTGTTCCCTCCGGTCAACATCCCGGTCGTCGTCGTCGCCACCTTCTATTCGGGGATGCCGCCGGAGCAGATCGAAAACGACATCACCGGAACGTACGAGCGCTTCTTCACCCTCGCGAGCGGCATCAATCACATCGAGTCGCGCTCTCTCCCGGGCATCAGCCTGATCAAGATCTATTTTGAGGCGGGCACCAACGCCGACTCGGACGTGACGAGCATCACAAATTTGGCGATGGCGAATTTGAGACGCCTGCCTCCGGGCACCCTTCCGCCCGTTGTCCTCAAGTTTGATGCCTCGAGCCTGCCCGTCTGCCTGGTGACCCTTAAGGGCGAGGGCCTCAATGAAACGGAGCTCCACGATGTGGGGCAGTACAACGTGCGCAATCAGATCGCCAGCGTGCCCGGCTGCGCGATTCCGCCCCCGTTTGGGGGCCGCCTGAGGCAGATCCAGATCTACCTGGATCCGGTCAAGATGGAGGCGAGGCAGCTGAGCCTCATGGATGTGGTCCACACGGTGAACGACGCCAACCTGATTCTGCCCGCTGGAGACGTTAAGATCGGCCCCTACGACTACAACCTCTACACAAACAGCCAGCTCGCGACGACGACCGAGATCAATCAGCTCCCGCTGAAGATGTACCACGGCTCGCCCGTCCTGGTGGCGGACGTGGGCAAGGCCGTGGACGACTCCGCGATCCAGACAAACATCGTGCGGATTGACGGACAGCGCTCTGTTTACCTTCCGATCCTCAAGTCGAGCGCGGAGGCGAACACGATCGCCGTGGTCAATGGAATCAAGGAGGCCACGGCGCACCTTCTGGACATTCCCAAATCGCTCGTGACGAACGTCGTGTTCGACCAGTCGGTGTTCGTCAAGACCGCGATCAACAACCTGATCCACGAGGGCGTGATCGGACTCGTGCTCACCGGGCTCATGATCCTCGTTTTCCTTGGGAATGTGCGCGCGACCTTCGCCGTGTTCCTATCGATCCCGCTGTCCCTCCTGGCCACGTTCATCGCCCTGCAGTTCGGAGGAAGCTCGATCAACGCCATGGTCCTTGGCGGGCTCGCGCTGGCGCTTTCCCGTCTGATCGACAACTCCGTTATCGTGCTTGAAAACATCTTCCGGCACATGGAGCTCGGGGAGTCTCCCGAGGTCGCTGCGGAAAAGGGAGGGGAAGAGGTCGCTCTCGCCGTCCTGGCAGCGACCCTGACAACGGCGATCGTTTTCTTTCCGGTCACATTCCTGGCCGGCGTAAGCAAGTTTCTGTTCACGGCGCTGGCTCTTGGCGTCGTTCTCTCGCTCTTCGCTTCCTATTTTGTGGCCATGTCGGTCGTGCCGCTCTTCTGCGCAAAGATGATCAAATCGCTTGAGGTTGCGCACGATGGAGAGGACGCGAGCGCGGCAATCCCGCCTCGTTCCGCATGGGGTCGGTTCAACCACGGGTTCAATGCCCGGTTCCATGGCTTCCTCAAGCGGTTTGACCGGGCCGAGGCCATGGCCATGGCCCGACCCGCGGCCACCGTCATCGGGATCGCGGGCATTTTCATCCTGAGCCTGGGATTGTTGCCCGCGGTGGGCATGGCCTATTTCCCGCGGACGGATCCCGGGCAGTTCGTGATCAACCTAAAGGCTGCCCCCGGCACCCGGGTCGAATTGACCGAGAAGGAGGTGGCGAAAGTTGAGACCATTGTCCGCCGCGTCGTTTCGGCGAAGGACCTCAGGCTCGTGGTGGCGAATATCGGATCAACACCCGATCTATCCTCCATTTACACGACGAATTCGGCGCCGAACACGGCGTACGTGCAGGTGAGCCTGGTGGACGAGCACAAGATCGGCAGCTACGTCTACATGGATCGCGTCCGTGAGGCGCTCCGGCGCGAGACCCCCGAATTGGCGACCTATTTCCAGTCCGGCGGGCTCGTCGACGCAGTTCTAAACCAGGGAATCCCTGCGCCCATCGACGTCCAGGTCAGCAGCAACGACTTGGGCGAGGCCAATTCGATTGCGGAGGAGATACGCAGACAGGCGGCCGCGCTCCCCGGTGTGAGCGATGCATTCATACCGCAGGACGTTCATGCTCCGGCCCTGCAGCTGAACATCGACCGTTACCATGCGATGGAAATGGGCCTATCCGAGCACGAGGTGGTCAACAATGTGATCACTGCGCTCACCTCGGACGGGATGATCGCACCCAGCTATTGGGTCGATCCGAAGAGCGGAAACCTCTACATGCTGACCGTTCAGTATCCCGACAACACCGTCAAATCCCTTGCCGATCTTCGAAGCATACCTGTCCGGTCGAGCGTCCAGACGAACACCGCGCTCCTCGACACGATTGCGGGGGTGAAGGAGATCCAGAAGCCCACGGAGGTGGATCATTACCAGCTCCGGCGCGTGGTTGACGTCTATGTTTCGCCGCATGGCGAGGAGCTGAGCCGCGTCGCCAGCGCGGTGAATAGGATCGTGGCCAATACGAAGAAGCCGGCCGACGTGGTGATCCGGGTACGGGGGATTGTGGGGGCGATGAATGCTTCATTCAGATCATTCGGCATCGGGCTGATCATGTCGGTCGTCCTGGTTTATCTCATTCTTGTCGCACAGTTTAAGTCATGGATTGACCCATTCATAATCCTCCTTGCCGTCCCTCCGGGGATCACCGGTGTTCTGATTGTGCTGACCTCGACGGGCACGACCCTGAACATCATGTCCCTCATGGGCATCGTCATGATGGTGGGCGTGGTGGTCTCAAACAGCATCCTGATTGTCGAATTCACCCACCGCCTCATGGCGGACGGCATGCCGCTCAAGGAGGCCGTGCAATTTGCGGCGCGGGTCAGGCTCAGGCCGATTCTGATGACGTCCCTTGCCACGGTGATTGGCCTGATCCCCATGGCTCTGGCGCTCGAGGCGGGGAGCGAATCCTATGCCCCGCTTGCGAGGTCCATCATCGGCGGCATGGTCGCTTCGGTTGCCCTCACCGTTTTTCTGGTGCCCGCGGCCTTTTACCTCTGCTACCGCCGGCGGGCGCCATCCGATCCCACCGGCCAACCCGAGCCCGCCCGTCATTGATCTCCATGAGGAAATGGTTCCAGAACCCATTCGCGCCGCCTATGATTTTGATATCCCATAAGACGCGTCCCGCCCCGCCCAAGGCTCGTGGTCCAGGTTCGTGCGGGTCGTCGCGCCGGCATTCCTGGCGTATGCCGCGACTCTCTTCGCCGATGAGCCGGCTACCCCCCTGTCCCTCGATCAGGCAATTGCAACGGCGCAGAAGAATCATCCCCAGTATGCCGCCGCCCAGCTCCAGACCTTTCTGGCGCAGGAATTCGTCAAGGAGACTCGGGCGGGTTTCTTTCCGACGGCCAACGGCTACGTTACAGGGGCTGGAGCCACGACCGAGGGCACGCGAATCACGGCGGGGGGCCTAAACAATCCGACGATCTACGACCGCGTCGCCGGAGGTCTTGCCGTAAGCCAGCTCATCACCGACTTCGGGAGGACGAGCAACCTCACGGCGAGTGCCAAGGCCCAGGCCCGCGGTGCGGCCGCCGGGGCGGAGTCGACCCGCGAGCAGATCATCCTGAACGCGGAAACGAGCTATTTCGCGACGCTTCAGGCGCAATCCGTGCTGTCGGTCGCCCGCCAGACACTGGCATCGCGCCAGCTCGTCCTGAAGCAGATCAAGGCATTGGAGGATAACAAGTTGAAGTCATCTCTTGATGTGAGCTTTGCACAGGTCGCTGTCGAGGAGGCGGACCTCCTTGTCCAGCAGTCCGAGGGACAGCTGGAGTCCTCCATGGCTTCCCTCTCCACGGCGCTTGGGTACCGGCGCCAGCAGGCGTTCATCCTCACGGAGGATCCGGAGCCCGCGGGCCCTCCGTTGGCGATCGAGGACCTGATAGACGCGGCCTTAAAGGGCAGGCCGGACCTCCTGCGCCTGCGCGACCAACGGGATGCCGCGGTGAGCGCCGCCAAGCGCCGAACGGGATGCGAATTATCCCACCTTGGCCGCGGTCGGCACTGCGGGGAGTGCCCCGTGGCGCGATTCCCACCTTCCTCCCAATTACGCCGCCGGCGGCGTGCAGCTTAGCATCCCCCTGTTCGCCGGCGGAGCGTTTGTCGCCCGCGAACACGAGGCGCAGATTCGGGCGCAAGTCGCCGACGAGGCCCTCCGGGAGGCGGAAGACGAGGTTGCGCGCGATGTGCGTGTCGCCTGGGTGGGGGTAAACACGGCCCTTCAGCGCCTCCGCACCACCGAGCAGCTGGTGAAGCACGCCACGGAGGCCTTCAACTTGGCCGAGGCGCGCTACAAGGTGGGCAGCTCCTCCGTGATTGAGCTCAGCGAGGCGCAGCTAAGCCAGACGAGCGCGGAGATCACGCAGGTCAATGCCCGCTACGATACGCTGATCGAAAACGCGGTCCTTGACTACCAGATAGGATCGATCCGGTAGCGGCGTTCCCGGGTTGGATGAGGCCCCGGCCGCCTGCTCGCGGCAAGAGCCGGGTATCGGCGCCTATTTTTCCGGTTCCGCGGCAAGCGTATAGCCGACGCCGCGCACGGTCCGGATGAGCTTCGTGGGGAAGGGATCGTCCAATTTGCTCCTGAGATGCCGGACGTAGACATCCACGATGTTTGTCAGCCCCTCGAAGCTTTGGTCCCAGACATGCTCGACGATCATGGTCCTTGAGAATACGCGGCCCGATTGGGTCGCCAGGTACTCGAGCAGGGCGTATTCCTTGGGGGTAAGATCGATGCGCTTGCCGGCGCGGCGGACGTGCTGGCCCACGCGGTCAATCTCGAGGTCGGCCACTCTCACGGTGCTGTCGCGCCCAACCGGGCCGCGTCGGAGGAGGGCCTTCACCCTTACCTGGAGCTCGGCGAATGCGAAGGGTTTTGTGAGGTAGTCGTCCGCCCCTGCTTCGAAGTTTGCGACTTTGCTCTCCGTCGAGTCCATGGCCGTGAGCACGAGAACCGGTACGGCCGGATCGCGAAGCCTGATCTTCTTGAGCAATTCCAGGCCGCCCATACCCGGAAGCAGGAGGTCGAGGAGGATGATGTCGTAACGGTACGTGTTGACCATGGCCCATCCGGCCTCCCCGTCCGCCGCAATATCCACGGCATAACGCTCGGACCTGAGCCCGCGTGAGATCACCTCGGCGACCTTGCGTTCATCTTCAACCACCAGGATGCGCATCATTATAAGAGACTGCAGAAATTTGGCCGGAGATCGCCGTGAAAATAATTAAGTTCAATTAATGCTTCGCGGGGTGGAAGGACTGCGAAAATCCAATGCCGGAGTTTGCGATGAAACCGCAAAACGGCAACTGGCCCGCAGAGCCACGGATGCTGCGGGCGCGTCGCGCGAGGCGGGAAAATCCGAAAAGGGGCCAATAGGGTCCCTGGCCATTGGGGACTTCAAACCAGGGCATACGATCGGCCTCGGGCAACGCGGGGTCGGATCCGGGATCACTTCCGACGCAAGAAGCTGCAATGAAGCAATTTAATCAGCATGGGAGGAACGGTCATCCGTGCGAACTCCGGCGCCTAATCCCGCCGAATGTTGCGGGTTCTGCGCATCGCGATGTCGTGCGCCGGCAGCGGTATCTTCACCCTTTCGTCACGGCAGCGCCATACAACCGTAACAATCCGCGACTACAAAGGTACGGTATCCAAACATCCATCGTTACACACCATGCTCCCTAAATCATCTCGTGTCTGCCTCGCGGCCCTAGTCGCTGCCTCCCTGGCCGCCGGAACGGCATTTGCCCAAGACAGCAACCAGGCGCTACTCGACCTTCTCGTTAAGAAGGGCGTCCTCACCCAGCAGGACGTCACCAGCCTGAAGCAGGAGCTGGCCGCAAGCCAGGCCGCGGCTCCCGCGCCGGCCGCGCCCGCCGCAATGCCCGCGGCAACGGGCGCAACGGCAACGTCACCGACAAACGCGGCCCCCACGACCGGAAACATGGTGGATAACCAGCCGGCCAGCCCTCTCTCGTTCAATATCGGAATCGCGAAATTCACGCCCTTCGGATTCCTCGACTTCACCGGCGTGTACAGGAACGAAGCGACCGGCAGCGCAATCGGCACGAGCTTCAACAGCATCCCGTACTCGAACGGCTCGACCGGCCAGATGTCCGAGACAAAGTTCAGCGCCCAAAACTCGCGGCTCGGCCTCAGGGTGGATTCAACGGTGGAAGGCACGAAGGTCCTCGGCTACGTCGAGACGGACTTCCTCGGAAACGCCCCCACGAACCTCGGCGTCTCGAGCAATTCGGACACGCTGCGCATGCGCGTGTATTTTGTGGACCTAAAGAACGGGCCGTGGGAATTCCTCGCGGGCCAGGACTGGAGCATGCTGACCCCGAACAGGGTCGGTCTCTCCCCGGTCCCGTCGGACATCTTCTACACGAATGACATGGATACGAACTACCAGGCGGGTCTCACGTGGGCCCGGCAGCCCCAGTTCCGGGTGGTTTACCATGCGACCGACGAGTTCACGATGGGACTCTCGGTGGAAAATCCCGACCAGTATGTCGGAAGCGCCGTTGTCCTTCCCTCCGCCTTCACGGCGACCGAGGTCGACACCGGCTCTGCGACGACCCAGCCGAACCCCTTCCCGGACGTCATCGCCAAGGCCGCCTACGACACGAAGATCGTCAACGGCCTTCCCTGGCACTTTGAGGTGGCGGGTCTTCTGCGCTCCTACAAGATCAACACCTACACATCGGCCATCAACACGGACGAGACGGCAGAGGGTGGCGGCCTGACGGCCGGCCTCGATCTCGAGCTGGTCAAGGGCCTCTCGTTCATCGGCACCGGATTCTACAGCTACGGCGGCGGGCGCTACATCAACGGCCTCGGACCCGACTTCATCGTCTCGGTACCCGATTCGACGGGCGCCTACCATATCGAGCTCGAGAAGGCGACGTCTTCGATCCTCGGATTTGAATACAAGGCCGTGCCCGAGGACACCGTCTCGGCCTACTGGAGCACGGTGGGCTTCGGCCAGCGCTACAGCGAGCTTTCGAACGGCACCTACGTCGGCTACGGCTACCCAGGTTCGTCCAACAGCCAGAACAAGTCGATCGACGAGTACACCCTGGCGAACACCTATACCTTCTGGAAGAATCCCGCCTACGGCGCCCTCCAGTTCATCGCCCAGGTCTCCTACGTGGAGCGCCAGCCCTGGTACATTGCCAAGGGCGGGCTCAGCAAGGCGGATGCGACGATGGTGTTCCTGGATCTGCGTTACGTCCTTCCCTGATCGACGGTTCGTTGTTCTGGGTCTAGACGCCGCCTGTGCGCCAAAACGCACAGGCGGTTTTCCGTTTAAAGGGAGGAAGGTGGGATCCTGTCTACGGCGCCAAATCCACCGTGGGCTCGAGCTGGCCCGCCGGGAGGGTGCCCGTGAGGCGCAGCCTGACCTGGGAGACGGAATCGGCGGGCAGCGTCAGCTCCAAGGCGACCCTGCTTCCCTGCGGAAGGTCACCCTCCTGGTTCGATAGCGGGGTCGCGAGTCGGTAGCGAAGGGCATTCGGACCTGGGTTGGAGATCATGAAGGCGGACGGGTCTGGACTCCCAGGTCTTCACCAGGAGCTCCCGGACCACGCCGTCCGCATCCCGGGTGGCCAGGTTTCGATAGAGGAGCGGGTCGGGAGTCTCCCCACGGAGCAAGGTTCGGTAGGCGGCGACGCTGTAGGGGCTCCCGTCATCGCCTCGGAAAAGCCACACGCGCGCGGCGACGTGTCCTTCACGTCCGAGAAAGCGCCTCGCCGTCACAATCACCCAGCCGGCCTCGCCGCGCACGAAATCCTCCGCGGTCGGGGCGGAATTGCCGGGATCGCGCATGAACGAAACCGGCCGCCCTGCCTCACGCCTGTAGAATCCCGCCAGAGGTCGCTCCTCGGGCAGGCATAGGTTCAACGGAGCGTCTCCGGGGCCGAGCCGCATCGACCATTCGCCCCAGCTCCTGGCGACGAAGAAGTTCAGGGAGCGTTCCGGCTGCACGACGGCGCGCCAGCCGCTCTGGTGCGTGTGGGTCGTGACGGTCCATCCGACGTCGGCCGCCGCGGCCAGGGCGAAGGCCCAGACAGCCACCCGCAGCGTTCCCTGGACCTGCTCGATTCCCCACGCGCCGACAACGGCGATCCAGGGCGCCGCCAGTATGAAGTAGCGGAAGGCATAGGGGTGCCATTGCTGCATCCCGTGGAAAAACAGCAGGAAGACGAGGACCCCGGCGCTCCATGCGGCCACGAGGGTCCCGCCGCGCCGCAAGCGCACGAGCGATGCAAAGGACCCGGCGGCGAAAAGGACGAACGCGACGATTCCGAACGACGTGACATCGGCGTCCGGCTCGCTCCTGCCAAGGAAGGCGTTCTGGAAGGTCGCCTTCCGGCCGAGTCCGTCCAGCGTATAGGCGTCGCGCGCCGGGACGTGACGCCCGAGGGCGCCAACCACAGCGCGCCCGGCCTCGCGGAGACCGTGGGGCTGGGATTGGGGCTCGAAGACCTGCGCGAGGGAGCTCGTGAGGTTCCACCGGAGCTTTCTCTGATAGTCTCTCTGCGAAAGCGCTCCCTGATGGAGCTTTGACACCCACTCCTTTGGTCCAAGGGCGTCCCCGTAAATCCGCCAATTGCGCGCGAATCCCGGCAGGGCGAAAAGCACGACGCCGATGGCGGCGGCGAGGAGGGTCCGACCCCATTTTGTCCACGGGAGCCGCGCGTTCCACGAGAAGGCGGCGACCCAGATCAGGGCGCCCGGCGCAAGGTAGAAGAGCGTGCCCTTTGCCCCGAGGGCCAGGCCCGCGCCCAAGCCGCCCAGCCAGGACCCCGTGCCCCGCCGGAGGGCGCACGCCCAGAGGTAAAACGCCGAGGCAAAAACGCCGGTGGTGAAGAGGTCGGTCTGGGCCGACGCGAATTGGACCGCCACGTTGGCCATGCCGATGAGAAGGGCTCCCGCGAGCAGCGCGGGCCCGCGGCCAAGGCCGGTCTGCCGCGCCAATCCGACGGTCGCGCCGACGGTCATGATGCCGCCAAAAGCCTGGGCGAGAACCAGGGGCCTGAAGCCGACGCTGGTCCCGCAGATCAGCCAGGACATGACGAGGTCGGGCACCGTCGCGACGAAGTTCATCCGCGCGTCCTGCGAGGCGAGCTCATGCACGTGCCCGTCCAGCAGCCATTGGCCGATCCGGGGCAGGTGGTAGCTCAGGGCATCGGCGCCCGAGGGCTCGGCCAGGGCGGCGACCCCAGCGAGGAGGAATAGGACGAGCAGAAGGCTCGCGGCGGCGAAGGCCTCCGGGCCCCCGGAGGTGAGGAACAGCCTCGCCTCCCTTGCAATCCTCGACGCCTCCGACAGGTCGCCCGCAAGCCTCGAATGGCGCCCGAGGGCCAGGGCCCCCAACAGGCCCGCGTGGAAGGCCAGGAATCCCGCGGCTCCGAGGCCCCCGGTCTCCCCGAGGACCACACCGGCGGCGGCGGCCATCGCCACGAACGCGAGACACCAAGCCAGAAGGGACTCGAGGATTCCGCGGCCGATTTCCGTGCAGGCCCGGACCAGGAGCCACGCGGCGACGGCCGCGACGGCGACATCGGTCAAAAACGCGCCGAACTGAAGAAACGCAGCCGCTTCCGGGGACGAAAACATCAGAGGAAGACGGGGGCCTCCTCCCGCGCGGACGGTCCTCCCGACGGCAGGGGGAGATAATCCCGCCGCTTCTGGCCGCCCCGCGTCATGGGGTGACCTCGGATCTCAGCTGGCTGTAGCTGTGGGTCTTCTCGAGGAGCGTGGGGACCGTGGCGAGCGGCCGGGCCACCATGTAGATCTGATAGCTGAACAGGCCGCGGGAAACCTTGATCAGCTGCGCCTGAACCCACATGAGCAGGCGGCTCCAGAACCGGGATTTCACGACCAGGGGCACGGGCGCCGGCACCCCCCGCTCGCTTTCGATCAGAAAGCCGGACTCCTGAAGGATCCGGCGCATCGAGGCGAACGTGAAAAGGCGCGTATGGGTCCGGTCCAGAATGCCCCGCTTGCTGTAGTTGAACTGACCGAAGAAAAGCATCAGGCGCGTGACGATGAAGCCAATGTTACCCGTTGAGATGATGATCTTCAGGTCGAGGTTCTGCTGCGCCTCCTTCCGAAGCTCGTCAAGAAAATGCTCGGGCGAGGCGAGGTGCTCGATGACGTCGAGAAAAAGAAAGGTCTCGGCGTTGCCGAGCGGCCGCGGGAAGGGCCGCACATTCAGGTCGGTCGCGATGAACTCGTCAAACGCGCTTGTGTCCGCCGGCGGAAGGAGGTCGATGCCGACCACCCGGCATCCCTTGGCCCTGAGCGCGGCGGAAAGGTGGCCGGGCCCGCACCCCATGTCGATGACCGCGGTGCCCGGGGGGCACCGCCGCAACCGCCAGCGAGTGGGTGCTCTCAAAGGACAGCTTCGGCTCATAGTGCTTGTTTCCGGTGTCCTGGGGCTCGACATCGAAATTGCGCCGGTAGAGGAGGCCGAACCTCATCAGGAAGGCCGCCGTCGAAGCAAGCGTCACGTCCCAAGCGTAGCGAAGGCCGTTCACCCTGCAGATCTCGTCGCCGTAGAAGGTCGTTATGGGCACCTCCAAAATTGGGATCTGCGCGCGAATCCACTGGATGATGATCTCGGTATCGAAGTGAAATGCGTTGGAATTCCGGTCGAAAGGGATGCGCCTGAGCGCGGCTACGGCGTAGGCCTTGTAGCCCGTGTGGAACTCACTCAGCCGCGAGCCGAGCACGAGGTTCTGGTACCCGGTCAGGATCTTGTTGCCGGCAAACTTGTAGAGCGGCATCCCGCCCTTGATCGCACCCATCGGCGTGAGCATGCGCGAACCGTGGACGACCTGCGCCTCCCCCCGGGAGATGGGCGCCAGGAGCTCGGGCAGCAGTTCCGGAGCATACTGGCCGTCCCCATGGAGCAGCACGACGATGTCAACGTTCGCGGCGATGGCGTATTGATACCCGATCTTTTGGTTGCCGCCGTACCCCTGGTTGGCCGGGTTCGCCATGACGGTCAGCGGGTGCTTGTACTGGTGCAGGCGGCGCAGCCTCTCTGAAACCTCATAGGTGCCGTCCGCCGAGGCGTCGTCGATCACCAGAACCTCGACCTCGAATTCCTCCAGGGCGGGAATCCGCTCGAGCACGCCAAGGATCGTGGATTCGGCGTTGTAGGCGACAACGAACACGAGGACGCGCTTCTTGCCTGTGGGCATGATTTACCGAAAGAGTGTTGTCCCGGAGGGAAGACTTCAAGCGCCCCGGGTCGCCCCCCCCGAGCAAATTTTTTTGCGCGCCCGGCGCGCCATCGGCGAAGACCGGCGTGGACGAGGGGTCCGCCCGCCGATCCGAAAATGGAAACGCCGCGATGCCGGATGGGTTGCAGGAACCAAGGCATGGACAGGACAGATCGAGGCCTCGCGGGATGGGGGTGGGAGACAATCGGGATAGGGTTTGCGACGTATATCGTTAGGGATCAATTTGATGCAACTGAACCACCGTCGACTTGCCCCCGCGCAATGGACGGCAAGGGGCGGGGACTGTTTGCCAAGAATTGCGGAGCCGGTCCGGCGCCGCGGAATTAGATTCGCAGGTGGATGAAGGATTCATCCGTACGGCTGGATGAGACTAGGGCCCCCTCGGCGCACCCGGCGGGAAGGGCCGTGAGGATTCCTGTCGGCCCGGTGAGCCTCGACGGAGATCTCGTGCCGCCCTCGGAGGGCGGGGCGCTCGTCGTCTTCGCCCATGGAAGCGGCAGCAGCCGCCACAGCCCGCGCAACCGGTTCGTCGCAGGGCGCCTTCAGGAGGCGGGCTTCGGGACGCTTCTTTTCGACCTGCTGACCCGGGGCGAGGAGATTGAGGACGAGTTCGACGGGCACCTGCGCTTTGACATCAGCCTGTTGGCCTGGCGCCTGCGCCTGGCGACGCTCTGGGCGGCGGACCCTGCGCACGGCCGGCCCCCGGGCATCGGGTATTTCGGCGCGAGCACGGGAGCGGCGGCGGCCTTGGTCGCCGCAGCGCGGCTGGGAGGTTCGGCGGTCGGCGCGGTCGTCTGCCGGGGGGGCCGCCCGGACCTCGCGGGCGCGGCGCTTGGGGCCGTTGTGTCTCCGACGCTCCTGATCGTGGGCGGAAATGACGCCGACGTGCTGCAGCTGAACAGGGAGGCTTTCGGCCAATTGGCGTGCAGGAAGAAGATGTCCATTGTGAAGGGCGCAACGCACCTGTTCGAGGAGCCGGGTGCGCTTGACGAGGCGGCGTCCGCAGCGACAGCGTGGTTCCGGCTTCACCTCGGGCCGCACTAGGGAGCCATCCACCGGTCCCAGGGAAGACGCTTATGCCAAGGGAATTCAAGGATCGGGCCGAGGCAGGCCGAATGCTGGGCGGGATGCTCGCCAGATACGCGCGCCTGCCGGAGACGCTGGTCCTTGGCCTGCCCCGGGGCGGCGTGCCGGTCGCCTTCGAGGTGGCGCGTCTGCTCCGCGCCCCGCTGGATGTTTTCGTCGTCCGAAAGCTGGGCGTGCCCTATCGGGAGGAACTTGCGATGGGTGCGATCGCGCGAAACGGGGTGAGGGTGCTCAATCAGAGGGTCATCGAGGCGCTTCGGATTCCGGATTGGGCCATCGATACGGTGGCGGCGCGGGAGCAGATCGAGCTGGAGCGCCGTGAGCGCGCCTATCGGGCGGACAGGCCGGCTCGGGAAGTCGAGGGCCGGACGGTCATCCTGGTTGACGACGGCATTGCCACCGGCTCGACCATGCGGGTCGCGGTTGAGGCCCTCCGCAAATTGAAGGTCGGGCGCGTCGTGGTGGGGACGCCGACGGCCGCGCTGGACACGGCCGAGGAGATGCGGCGTGAGGTCGATGAGTTTGTTGCGGTCATGACGCCCCGGGATTTTGCCGGCGTCGGGCTGTGGTATGAGGACTTCTCGCAGACAACGGACCAGGAGGTCTGCGAGCTGCTGAAAAAGGGTGGCCGCCCTCTTGGAGCCGCCGGGCCGTGATTCGATGAGGTCCCCCTTTGGAATGCCGGTTCATTCCGGCGCGCGCCCTGGCACCGAATCCGGCTAATTCTCCGGGCGCTCCCAGATCCTTTTCACGTCTTCAAACTCCGGCTTCTCCTTTAGAATCTTCCCGGCCTTTGTGACCCCCAGCTTGTAGGTGAGGAGGCCATCCGACGTCTCCCGCCGCTCGAAGCGGGGAATGAGCTTCAGCCGGTCCAGGGTCCGATACCGAAGCCCGAAGGTCGATCCGTGCTCCAGGATCCACTCGGCCGTCGCGGACCAATCCGCCGTCGACGCCAGCACCGACAAGCAAACCGCCGGCCGGCCCTTCTTCCCGGTCATCGGCGTAAGCCACGCATCCAGCGCTCCGCGATCCATGAGCTGAGCCACCATCCATGCGAGGTGCTCGGCCGTGTCGTCGTCGACGTTGCAGGAGATCTCGACCACCCGGTCGCGATCAAAGCGCTCGGCGGATGCCGGTGGCGGCACCTCCTCAAGGAGGATGATCCTGAAGACGTTCGGAAACGCCCCCAGGTCCATGGTGCCCGCGCCGAGCCCGTGGCCGAGGATCGTTCCCGGGGGAACCTCCGTCACGAACCGCGGAGCCAGGGCCTTCAGGATGGCGATGCCGGTCGGGGTTGAGAGCTCCACGTTGGGGCGGAGGATCGCCGTGGGCGTTGGAGCGACCGGCAGCCCCGCAAGAAGCTTGAGCGAGGCGGGCGGAGGAACGGGGAGCGTGCCGTGCGCCATTTTCACGTGGCCGCGTCCGGGTCGTATTGGGGACGCGTAGATGGCGCAGGGCCCGAGCTTGTGGACGCAATACGAGGCCATCACCACGTCCATGATCGAATCCACGGCCCCGACCTCGTGAAATTCGACGCGCTCGACGGGGTAGCCGTGGACGGAGGCCTCGGCCTGCGCGAGCAGCTGGAAGATCCTGCGGGCCAGCTCCCGGACCGGCTCCTCAAGCCTGGATTCGGCGAGCATCTGGTCGATCTCGGAATAGCGGGCGTGGCCGTTGCAGTGGGTCTCCAGGGGGAAGGGCAGGTGGATCTCTCCAGCGCCCGCGTGCGCAGGATGCCCGTGCCGGCCGGCGCCCCCATGGCGCCTTTGGGCGGGCTTCTCGAAACCGTTGGCGGGTGTGACCTGGAGGGCCGTCGCCTCGAGCTCCGCGCGGCGGACCGTCTCGACCGTGACGCCGACCCCCTTCATCCCCAGGAGGGCGGGGAGGGCGGCCAGTTCCTCGGCCGTCACCACGCCGGCGTTCACGAAGCTCGCCGCAAACATGTCCCCGGCGACGCCGGAGACGCTTTCAAGGTAGATGGCTTTGCTCATTTGGGGGAGGGCCGCGCGTCCCGGACCGCGCGCACGACCTGGCAAGCCGCGAACGCGGCCGAGAATCCGTTGTCGATGTTGCTGACCGTGACGCCCGGCGCGCACGAGTTGAGCATGGCGAGAAGCGCCGTCACGCCGCCAAAGCTGGCCCCGTAGCCGACGCTGGTCGGCACGGCGAAGACCGGACGGCCGACCAGGCCCGCGACGATGCTCGGCAGGGCGCCCTCCATTCCCGCGATCACCACGAGGGCCGTCGCCGCCTGGAGCTTGTCGACCGAGCCCAGCAATCGGTGCAGGCCGGAAACCCCCACATCGGTTATCCGGACGAAGGGCGTTTCCATGGCAAAGCACACCTCGCAGGCCTCCTCGGCCACGGGAAGATCGCTCGTCCCGGCTGCAACGATCGCGACATGGGCTTCCCTTGGGCCCGCCTCGCGGGCGGTCGGCGGGTTTGCGACAAACGTGCGGGCGACGGGGTTGGCGCGCCCCGACGGGAAGCGCTCCTTGAGGGCGGCGAGCTTCTCGGGCTGCAGGCGGGTGATCAGGACCGGGGCACCCGGCGCCGACAATTCGGCGACGATTCCCAGGATGTGCTCCGTCGTCTTCGACTCGCCGTAGACCACCTCGTTCAGCCCGTGGCGGAAGCGCCGGTGGTGGTCGGGCCGCGCAAAGCCCAGGTCGGACTGCCTGAACGGGCCCGCCTTGAGCCGGTCCAGGGCCTGCGGGGCGGAAAGGGTCCCGGTCTTAACCGCCTTCAGGAGTGCGAGCAGGTCGTCGTCGAGCATAAGTGTCCTCAGTGCAGGGAGGCGCCCCCCGTCCTGTATCCGGCGAGGTCGAGCAGCACCCGGGCGTAGCCGCGGGAGGCGCCGGCCGCGACCAGCTCCTCGCGAATGGCGATGACCCTTTCAAAGTCGCCGGGGGCGGCCTCAACCCGCAGGAACCGGTGTCCGCCCTCCTCGTGGAGCCGCACCCGGACCGTTTTGACGCCCCGCTTGCGCAGGATGGATTCCACGTGCTCAACGTCCCTGAGCTTCTCCGGGGTGACCCGTACGCCCGTCATGAGCCTTGAGCTCAGGCAGGGTCCGGCCGGCTTGTCCGCAAGGTCCAGTTCGAAGCACCGCATCAGGGCCCGAATCTCCTCCTTCGTGAGCTCCGCGTCGGCGAGCGGCGAGATGACCGCATTCTCCAGGGCCGCCCGGTGCCCGGGACGGATATCGGAGCGATCCGACGCGTTGAAGCCGTACGCCACGAACCCGTAGCCGCCCTTTTCCATCAGCGTTCGCGTGATGCGAAACAGCTCGGTCTTGCAGTGGTAGCACCGCAGGGGGTCGTTGCGGGCATAGTCGGGATTCGAGAGTTCCCCGCTCTCCTCCCACCGGTGCTCGACGCCTATCGAACGGGCGAAGCGGGCCGCGTCGTCCCTTTCGCTGCCCGCAAGGCTTGCGCTGACGGCCGTCACCGCGAGGAGCCGCCCGCCGGAGGCGCGGCGCTCCTGCTCCGCGCTCCAGAGCAGGAAGGCGCTATCCACGCCGCCGGAGAAGGCGACCACGAGCCCCCGGGCAAGGCGTGGCCGCAGGGCCATGCGCAGGGCCTCGTACTTCACCATCGGGGCCACGGTTTCCTCGACGATCATGGCGATCAGGGGACGGGCTTAGGCGAGGAGCCCCGATGCCTCCCGCATCAGCTGGCCGACGGGCAGGTGGCGGGGGCAGGCGCGCTCGGCGCCCTGGTAGTCGAGGAGCGGCAGCTGCTCGCGGACCCGGGCCGGAAGGTCTGCAAACAGCGCGCGCGCATCGACCTCTCCGCCGTAATTGCGGTGATACATGAGCTGGCGCATCACGTCCTGCACCGGCACCGCTCCTCCAAGGGCCTGTTCGCAGTGGCGCCTGCAGCCGGCGCAGTACGTCCCCGCCGTGGCTGCGGCATAGCGCTCAAGAAGCGCGTAGTCGTAGTCGGCGAGCCTGGTCTGGTCCAGCGCGGCCGCGATGTTTTCGCGGCAGAGCCTCAGGTTGGGCATCTGCACGATGGCCGTCGAAATATGGGGATGCTCCATTGCGACCTTCAGCTTCGCCTGGCCCGGTGTGAAGCCGCGCGCCGCGAAGGGGGTCAGGAGCGCCTGCTGCTCGGAGGTGTCCTCCCTCTGGCGCTGGCCCTGGGTCTTCATCGCGATCAGCGCAATCCCCGCCTTGTCGCAGGCTTCCATCGCAAGGACGAGGTCGGGTTCATGCATGATCCGGTAGTTGTAGGTGAACAGAATCGCGTCTATCCAGCCGAGCCTGGGGGCCGCCATGAGGCACTCCGCCATGTTGCTGTGGGTGCTGAACCCGATGAAACGGATCTTGCCCTCCTGCTTGGCCCTTTCCGCAAACGCCCTGATCTTCAGGCGGTCGACCTCGTCGATCGAACTGACCCCGTGGAGGAGGAAAAGATCGACATGGTCGGTCTTTAGGCGGGCGAGCGACTCATCGAGCGTCTGGGGGAGCTCCGATATCTTGCCCTTCGTCGTGATGAAGAGCTCGTTTCGCGCCGAGGGGTTCTTCTCGAGGAACATGCCGATGCCCCGCTCGCTCCCGCCTTTCTCATAGACGGCGGCCGTGTCCCAATAATTGACTCCATGGTCAAACGCCCTCTGGAGGATGATCTGGTTGTCGATGATGTCGAACATGCAGCCGAGGCCGAGGGCGGAAACCTCGACGCCGGTCTTGCCGAAGGGCTTCCGGGCGACTTTCGGGGGCAGCGAGGTTGCGGCCAGCAAGCCGGTCGGAGCCAGCATCGAACCGAGGCCGACGGCCCCGGTGACCGCCAGGAACTTGCGGCGGGACATGGGATTGGGGTTATTTTTCATGGTGTAAAATTACGGCGTGATCGAGCTGGCGGGTCTCGTTGTCGGCCACGACCCGGATTCCGCGCACACCGCTGAGCGGGCACTCGTGCTCGCAGACGCCGCATCCGATGCAGCGGGCCGGATCCACCATCGGGCGCTGGAGGTGAACGGTCCCGCCTCCCTCCATCGGCTGGTCGACTTCCTCGACGGTGATCGCCTTCGGGGAGACCGGGCAGGTCTCCTGGCAGACGATGCAGGGCCTTCCCGTCGCCCAAGGCAGGCAGCGGCCGCGGTCGACCGAGGCCAGGCCGATGCGTATCGGCCCGGAGTCTTCAAAGGATGCCTGCCCGCGCTTCTCGGCGAGCGATAGGGGCCGGATTGCGCCGGTGGGGCACGCGTGGCCGCAGGCGATGCAGTCGAGCTGGCATCCGCTGGTCCCGATGCGGTAGTTGAGGGCGGGGGTCCAGAGGGCCTCCCAGCCGAATTCGAACCCCGCGGGCTGAACCGCATTGGTCGGGCACACTCGGACGCACTCGCAGCATTTGACGCACCGGGCGAGAAACTCCTCCTCCGCGACAGCGCCCGGAGGCCGGATGAGGCCCGCGGGCCAGTTTCGCGCCGTCGAGCCATTGAGGCGCGCGAGGGGCACGGCGACGAGCCCTGCCGCGACGGAGGCGACGAAGCCGCGGCGCGAGATCGCGGGCAGCGGAATCTCCCCGCCCTGGGACGGTCTCGGAAGGTATCGGACCGGATGCTCCGAGGGGCAGTCGTCCAGGCAGTTCATGCACATCAGGCACTCGCTCGCATGAAAGGGCCCCTGCGGCTGGCAGGCCCCCTCGCAGTTCAAGTCGCACAGCCTGCACTCGGTGCACGTCGCCTTGCGCACGCCGATTCCCCACGGGGCCAGACGGCCTATGAGCCCCAGGAGCGCTCCCAGCGGGCAGACGAATCGGCAGTAGAACCTCGGAACCGCCAGGTTCAGCAGAACGAACGTGAGAAAAAGGCCGCCGATCAGGCCGGCTCCGGAGTAGAAGCGCTCGCCCGCCGATCCGATCCCAAGGACGGACAGGACGGCGAGGTTGACCGACCGGTGAATGAGCGGAATCGGGTCAAGAAGGCCGGTTTGGAGCGAGGCCATCGCCGTCCTTCTAAGGGGCGAGGCCGCCGCGATCAGCAGGGACAGAAGGATCGCATATTTCCAGGCCTGCGCGGGGTGGTACTGGTTGGCATCGATCCGTTGCTTCGGCCGGCGCCACTTCCGGGTGAGCCAGCCGGTGAACTGGTGAAGGGCGCCGAACGGGCAGATCCAGCCGCAGAAGACGCGGCCGAAGAGGAGGGTGAGCACGATGACGGCAAGGGCCCATCCGAGCTGCGGATAGAACGAATGCGTGGTGAGCGCCGTGCCCACCGCCACCAGGGGATCCAGGTCCAGGAACCAGCGGATCGGCCAGCCGCGCCACTGCCACCAGCGGGTTCCGACTGCGGACGCGATGCACAGCCAGACGAAAAGGCCGAAGAAGACACCCTGGGCGATCCGTCTGGCGGTCGTGATTCGCATGGGATCAGGAGGGCGCGGCCTCGACGCGGATGGGATGCAGGGACTCGAAGTCCGCCGTCCCGAGTCCAAGTTCGGCGGCGCGAACGAGGTAGGGGAGGTCCCGGAACGTCTTGTCTAGGAGCGTCGATCCAAAGGCGTCCGCAGCCACCGGGTCGGTGCTCACGATGAGCGTGCGGGTGTCCTTCAGGTCCGCGAGCGAGCCCCCGGTCGGCCCGTTGGTCATCATGCTTTGGGTGCCGTCGAGAACGACGAACGTGGGCCTGATGAGCATCGCCAGCTCGACGATGATGCCGTCGATATCCTGGTGGAACTGGTTGCGCCTGCCGCCGAGGAGCCCGTACCAGTTCTTGAGCGTCATCGACGCGCCGGCCCGCTGATGGTTCTTCACCGGCGTGACGCCGATCAGCTTCGTGATCCCCGTGAAGGGCTCGTTCAACACGGGCCAGTTCCGGATCAGCTTCCCGCCGGGCAGCGAGCCCCTGCGAAACGCGCCGGTGCTCGGGAGGAAGAGGTCCCCGCCCGCCTGACGCACCGCCTGTCCGATCCCCGTCAGCTCAAAGCAGCTTGCGGGATCGTTGATCGGGTTGTCGGTCACGAGGACCGAGGACGCTCCGGCGGCGCGGCAGAGGCGAACGAGCGCGGCGGCAAGCTCCGGGTGGGTCGTCGCCGCGAGGGCGGCCGGCGTGGCGAAGGCTGCGTTCACCTTGATCATCACGCGGTCGCCCGGAGCGATGAACCGGCCGATTCCTCCGAGGGCCTTCAGGGCGCCTTCAAGCATGCGACTCCGGTCGTGTCCGGTCGCAATGCTCATCCGCGCCCCGCCCACCCGCGGCGAGAAGTCGCGCCGGGGGTCGAACACCGCCTGGCGGCTGAAATCCCCGGGCGGATGGCGGTTCCAGAGCCATGCGGCCAGGCCTCCGGTCGCGGCCACCGCTGCGGCCGCCTGAAGGCCCCTTCGAAGGAACTCACGGCGGGGCGTCAGGGCCTCTGGATTTTCCGCGTTCATCGCGGTCCTCCCTCGATTCTGCGGCGGAGGATATCCGCCCATCGTTCCGCCACGGCCTGGCTGCCCGCCTGGTGCACCCCGGCAAGATAGGGACCGGAGACAAACACAGCGTCAAAGCCGCCCCCCATGTCGACGATCGTCAGGGCGCCGGCCGACGGCGCCCGCGTCCGGCCCGCGTCGGCGATGCCCGGGGGCTGGAAGCCCTTCGGCGCCACTTCCTTTCCTCCGCAGTCCTGGACCAGGAAGGTCCGCAGGTCGGACGCCTCGCGGAGGGCGTCGGCGGGCGCATTCCGGCGGGCCATGAACAGCGTGACCTCGTCCGCACCCTCCTTATAGCGCCCCAGGAACACCGACTTGAGGCGGTCGGACCCGAATACGTCGCTCGAGACCAGCGCGACGCTGCCTGGAATCTGGTTCTCTTTCGGGAAAAGAGCCTGCTCGGATCCCATGTTTGCATGTTCGGTCACGGCGGTCCGATCGACAAAGGCGCGGGCCAGCCCCTCGGCGCCCTGAAGCGTCGGGGGCCGGGCGTCCGCGCCCACCATCTCGACGTAGAATTTTCCGTGCACAAGGCACAGCTCGTTTTCCGCTCGGTAACTGTAGTCCGCCAATCCCGCATCCGATGCGTCCGGACGCTTCTGGGAGCTCCAGACGGAGAACGCGTTTGAGGGCGTCCCCATGTCAAAGACGAACATTTCGATCCAGGAATCGGGGTCCGCACCCATTCGGATGCGCTGGCAGTCGAGGCGCACGAAACCGGCGGAGAGATAAAGCTCGGCCTTGCCGTCAATCTTGTCCGAAAGGGTCGCCGCCGAGAAGGCCTCGGGCGCACCCATCGGCGCCGAACCTGCCGGCCAGGGCGTGAGGAGATCCTGTCGTCCCACGGACGCGGGCGCCGCGGCCGCAAGCGCTCCAGCGACCTGCACGGCCGGGCTGAAACGGGCCTGCTGGACGAACATGCCAACCAGCACTGCAGCAACAACAACGACGACAGAGGCGGAGACAGCCTTTTCGCCCGGACCCGGAATTCTCGTGCTGGTGGAATGCATGCCAAGGCATGGCTGTGTGAACACACAGCCCGCCGTATGCCCCAGCATACAACCGAACGGTGCCGCCCAACCTCGCATTCTTTGCCAAAGAGCACGCGGAATTTGCCCGGCAATCCTCCCCGGAACGCATCCTGCTGGGCCGCTTGAGGCCTTGAAAAGCGGCTTTGGCCGGCTCCCCGGAGATCCGGGGACGATCGCGCTCGAAAGTCGGCCTCGGGGCATCGCGCGCACCATTTTCGCATTTTACCTTGGCCGTGCCCGCCCCTAGGTTCGCTCCGCCGGTCCACCCTGCTTCGCCTCGGCTACCCCCTCGAGCCCCAATCCGATCCATGTACATCGTCACAAGCTACGGCGTCGCAGTGCTCTTCTGCTTCATCACGATGCTCTGCTGGGGGTCGTGGGCCAATACTCAGAAGCTCGCGGGCAAGGAATGGCGTTTTCAGCTGTTCTACTGGGACTATGCCATCGGCGTCTTTCTGTTCTCCTTCGTCCTGGCCCTGACCCTGGGAAGCGCGGGCGAGGGGGGGCGCGGCTTTTTCGCCGACCTTCGCCAAGCGGAGCGCGGCTGGCTCGCTTCAGCCTTCGCGGGCGGCGTCATCTTCAACCTCTCGAATATCCTCCTGGTTGCGGCGATTGACATCGCAGGAATGGCCGTCGCATTTCCGGTGGGAGTCGGCCTCGCCCTCATCGTGGGCGTGATCAGCACCTATGCCGTCAGGCCGGAGGGCAACCCGCTCCTGCTTGCGCTGGGAGTCGCCGCCGTTGCCGCGGCGATCATTCTCGACGCCCTTGCTTACCGGAGTGTCGCCACCGGAGGCGGCCGGACCCCGGGGAAGGGTATCCTCCTGTCGATCGTGGCGGGCGTCCTGATGGGCTTCTTCTACAGCTACGTGGCGAGGGCGATTGCACCGATGTACAGGGTGAACGGCACGCTGGCCCTCGAGGCCGGCCGCCTGAGCCCCTACACGGCCATCGTGTTTTTCTCCGCCGGGGTGCTCGCATCGAATTTCGTCTGGAATACCGCCATCATGGCAAAGCCCTTTGTCGGCGAGCCGGTGCCGTTCGGGGACTACTTCAGGAAGGGCAATCTGCGCCTGCACCTGGTCGGCATGCTCGGAGGCGCCATCTGGAACCTCGGGATGTCCCTCAACATCCTTGCGGGGGCGAAGGCGGGCCCCGCGCTCTCCTACGGGCTTGGACAAGGGGCGACCATGGTGGGGGCGCTCTGGGGTGTTTTCGTCTGGAGGGAATTTAAGACAGCGCCGGCCGGAACGAACAAGCTTCTCGCCGCCATGTTCATCTTCTATGGCCTCGGCCTGGCGGTCCTGATCGCATCGCGCCGCTGACCGCCGAACTTCAAATCATGGCATCCCCAAAAAATCCGCCCGAGACCCGCGTTGTCGTCGTCGGCAGCTCCAGCATCGACATGATCGTGCAGGTCGACCGAATCCCGGGAATCGGGGAGACGGTCATCGGCGGGATCTTTCACTCGGCCGGCGGGGGCAAGGGCGCGAACCAGGCGGTTTCCGCATCGCGAGCCGGTGCAAGGGTCCTGTTCGTCGGCAGGGTCGGCCGAGACGACTTTGGCAGGAAGGTCGTCGCGGGTCTCAAGCGGGATGGAATCAATGTCTCGCACGTGACGGCCGACGAAAAGGCGCCGACCGCGGTGGCGTTCATCTTTGTCGGCGGCAAGGGCGAGAACAGCATCGCCGTCGCCTCCGGGGCGAACCTCAGGCTGAGTCCGAGGGACGTGGCGAAGGCTCACGGCGTGTTCCGGCGGGGCGGAATCCTACTGGTGCAGCTGGAGACGCCGCTGGCGGCGGTGGCCTCCGCGGTGCGGATGGCGGCCGCTTCCGGAATGAGGGTCATCCTCAATCCCGCCCCGGCGAGGCCGCTGCCGGATTCGCTCCTGCGCAAGGTCGACATCCTCACGCCGAACGAGCACGAGGCCGAATCGCTCACGGGAATAGCCGTGGACGGCGAGGCTGCGGCGGCGCGTGCAGCCGACAGCCTCCACGCGCGGGGTGTTCGCACCGTGATCATTACTCTCGGTGCGCGCGGAGCGTACGTCTCCGGCGGCGATTTAAGGGCGTTGGTGCCCGCCTTCAAAGTGAAGGCGGTCGACACGACCGCGGCCGGGGACGTGTTCAACGGGGCCCTGGCTGTCGCGCTCGCCGAGGGGAGGCCGCTCTTCGAGGCGGTCCGGTTTGGGCAGGCTGCGGCGGCCATCTCCGTGACGCGGATAGGGGCCCAGCCGTCGGCTCCTTCGCGGGCCGAGACGTTGCGGCTCCTCAACCGGGGCAACTGAGTAGGCATTGCCGTTCGCGGGGCCCTCGGTTGCCGGGCTGCGCCGAATTCGCGGGCGGCGTTTTCCAAAAAGAATTTGTCCATTTTGGGATCCGGGCTTATTTGGGAGAACTACCCCGATGATTAAGAATGCCGCCTTCCTCCTGCTCGGCGTCAGCACGGTCTGTTCCGCCGCGGAACAGGCCTCCTACGACAGCGGGGGAGCGCTGACCTCGATGATTTCCGGGGGTTTTGAGCTTCCGGTACATGGCGAGTTCGTGGTGAAGCTCGCCGGAGCACCGGCCACCTCGATCCAGCCCAACGAGCAAAGGTCGTCCATCGTTCGCACGGGGCTTGAGCCCCGCTGGGCGGGAACGGCGTCGTTTCCAAACGGCGGCCAGGCGGAATTCTCGGTCGCCTGGAAGGAGTCCGATTCCGGCGTGACGCTCGACGGGTCGATAGCCGCCAAGTCCCCGTTTCCCGGGCGCGCGGCATTCCGGTTTCCCCTCGACGTCGACACGGTCGACTACGTCGTCGACCTGCCGCGCGCGTTTTTCGTCGGCGGGCAAATCGGGCCCTCCGGCCAGACGCTGTCGGCGACGAAGCCCGTCGACCCCGTCTTTTACCGTTCAACGACCGCAAATCTGGATTTCGTCGACGCCTCGGGGAACTGGAGGCTTGCCGTCGCGCTCGATGGGCCGAGGCCCGTCACGGTCACGGATCTCTGGAGCGGCTCGGACCGGTTCTACCGGCTGAAGATCAACCTGCATTCGGGCCCCTGGATGATCGGCGACGCGGCCAGGATTGGCCTCACGCTGAAGCTGACGGGAACACCGAAGGCCGCGCCTGCGACGCTGTCGGTGGATCCGTCGGCGAAGCTTTATCCCTTCGACGGCTTTGGCGGCAATTTCCGGATCTATGAGGACACGCCCGTGGCGGATTACGCCCTGGACAATCTCCACGTCGCGTGGGCCCGTTTCGAGTTCAAGGCCGTCGCTTGGGACCATGACCGACGGGCGGCAACGCCGGGCCCGCAACTCCTCCGCGATTTCGGGCTCATGCAGCGGGTCCAGAAGATGGGTATTCCGTGGATCATCAGCCTTTGGTTCCTGCCTGAGCGGTTTTACACAGACCCGAATCAGAAGCCGTTTGGAACGTTCGCCCGGCAGATCGCGCCCGACAGGTGGCCCGAGTTTCTCGACCTGCTCGGCAGTTATCTGCTCTATCTTAAGGCCCATTACGGTGCGGAGCCCGACTACTTCTCCTTCAACGAGTCCGACCTCGGCGTGAACATCGGATTCACGCCCGAGTCGCACCGGGACGAAATCAAGCGCATTGGCGCCTACCTTGCCTCGCAGGGCCTGAAGACAAGGATGCTGCTGGGCGACACGGCCAATCCGCGCGACTCCCACAAGTTCGTGCTCGCCGCGGCCGCCGACCCCGAGGCGATGCGCTATGTCGGCGCCGTTTCGTTTCACAGCTGGGGGGGCGGCACGCCCGCCCAGTACGAGGCCTGGGGCGACGTCGGCGCATGGCTCAACCTTCCCCTCGTCGTTGCGGAAGCCGGCGTCGACCCGGGCGCGTACAAGAACAAGATGTACGACAGCTACGCCTATGGCCTGAAGGAGGCCCGGCAATTCCAGGAGCTCCTGCGCTACGCGCGGCCCCAGGCCATCATCTATTGGCAGTTCACCGACGACTACGGCCTGGTCCATGTCGGGCCGAACGCCACCATTGAGCCGACGGGAAGATTTTGGCTGGTGAAGCAGTTTGCCAACCTTTCGCCGTCTAAGAGCGAGGCGGTGGCGACCGCGAGCGACGCGTCCGAGGTGCTGATCAGCGCATTTTGGAAAAAGGACGCCCTTGCCGTGCATGTGCTTAACCTGGGCCCCGAGCGCGGAGCCACGATTTCCGGGCTGCCGAGCGGTTCCTGGCGGGCCGTCGTGACGACGGAATCCGCGGGCTACCAGGAGTCGGAGCTCAAGATGGGAGAAGGGGCGCAGACGCTTCACCTCCCGGCCCGGAGCCTGACAACCCTCGTCAGGGAATAGCACCGCAGCCCTGGGGCCCCGCGCGGCGGCGAGCGCAGCCCCTACCAGACCGGCGAGAATTTCGAGCGGCCGTCGCCCATGTGGACGGCCTCCCCGGTCCTGATCATGCGATAGCAGCTGTACGGGATCTTCGCGATCCCTCCGGCACCCTGGGGCAGTTTCCCGTCCCATGATTTCCCGGGGTGCCCCCACAGGCCTTCGGCGTACAACGGCTGGCCCTCGGCGATATCGACAAGCACCATGCCGTAGCGCTGGAGGGCCACGCATACGATCCGCTCCTCGCGCGTGAGCGTGAACTTGGAGAGGTCGAGCGAGGGATCGAGCTGGATGACGGTCCCCTCAGGGATGCCGCCTTCCGTGAAGCCGTCGGTCCATGCCGCGGGAAACACGAACTCCTTGTAGGCGCAGAAGCGGGAGGCCGCGGCGATCTTGTGCCGGATCTCGCCGGCCATCACCTCGTCATACATGATCAGGCCGGCGACGGCGGGAACCCCGGCGGCGCGGCTCGGGCCGTGGAAATGAACGCTCTCTCCGTCCTTCACGCCCAGCGCCGCCGTCGAGAAGACTCCGGGCCCGTCGGCGGCGTAGACCATGCCCGTCGCCGACTTCCAGCTTCCGTCGGGGTTGCGCGAGAGGGCCCACATGTCCCACACGAGCCTCCTATTCCAGTCGACGACCGCCAGGTGCGAGTCGGCCTGCGGGTCCGGCCTGGCCTCTGGCGGAATGGGCACGAGGTCGAAGCCGGCTCCGTGGCCGAAGTAGTCTCGGTCGGTGTGCCAATGGACCTTTTCCTTTGGGCCGATGGCGAGGAGCCCGACCTTCCTCAGGGGGGTCGATGCGTCGACCTCGTAGACGGGTATCGTCCACGCCTTGCTGTTGATCAGGAAGTTCTGGCCGGTCGGCTCGGTCTCAAGAAGCTTGATCCAGCCGCCGGTCCGGGGGTCGATGGGTGCGCCCGGTGCGATGGGCTGATTCCAGAAGCTGTCGTCCGAAAAGAACCGGTGGGGGGAGGACGCAGGCGCGCCGGATCCCGAGGATGCGCAGAGGGGGATCATGGTGAGGCAAAGCGCAATCACGGGCAGGCTCCGAGCGGCAAGGCGCGCCGGGGCGCGGAGCGGAGGGACGGGTTGCACCTGCGGAATCAGAGCTTTACGGGCTTGCCGGTCCTGGCGGATGCGTAGGCGCCGTCGATGATCCGCATGAGCGAAACCGCCTCGGACGGGGTATTCAGGGGGGCCTCGGTGCCCTCGATCGCGCGGATGAAATTCACGGCCGAGCGGTTGCGCCCCATGCTCGGGTCCGGGGCGACCAGGACGGAGCGATTCACCGAGCGGCCGTGCTCCTGGCTATAGAGCTCCAGCGCGTCGATCGCGGTGTCGTCCAGGCCGTCGACACCGAAGAGACGCTGGACGAGGCCGCCTGCCCGGGTGCCCTGGAAGGCGACGGATACCTCCTCGCGCTTGTTGAGCTCGGCCCAGGAGATCTGGAATGAGAGCGCCTGGCCGGTCTTGAACGTGACGAAGCCGTGCGCGGCCGCCTCGACGTCCACGACGCCCTTCTCGACATCGGGGATTCCCCAGGGCCCCTTGAAGTTCTTGTCGTTGATGAAATCATTGAACGTGCGCGCCAGCACGTAATCGGGTTCCGGGTAGCCCATGAAATGAAGGCCGAGATCGATCATGTGAAGAAGGTCCACGAGGGGACCTCCGCCGGAGAGCGCCTTTGTCGTGAACCAGCCGCCAAAGCCGGGTATCCCGCATCGGCGGACCCATTTTGCCTGGCAGGAGTTGATCTGGCCGACCGTGCCGTCGGCGACATAGTCGCGCATGGCGTAACTCTCGGGGCGGGCGCGGTTGTTGAAATTGAACATGAGCGTCCGCTTCGCGGATTCCGACGCATCCTTCATCTTTGCCGCGAGGTCGGCGTTGATCGCCGGCGGCTTTTCGCAGAACACATGCTTTCCCGCCTCGAGGGCCTGGATCGCGAGCGGGGCGTGGAACTTGTTCGGCACGATGACCGAGACGGCGTCGAGATCGGGCAGCGTCCGCAGCATCTCCGCCACGTCCCCGAACGCCCTGGGCACTTCGTGCCTGGCCGCGCATTTCTCGGCCGCGCCTCGGTTGACGTCGGCGACGGCGACCACTTCGGCCCCCGCCTCGCGGAATCCGGAAATATGATAGGCGGCCATGCCGCCCGCTCCAATGATGGCTGTCTTGATGCTCATGGGGTAGGGAGATGTGCGGGCGAACGGGTTTTGCTAACGGCTCGTCCGGTCGGAAGCTGCGTCGCCCGCAGGGGCGTCAGCCGTTCCAGAGAGATTGGCCCAGCGGCCGACGTGGAGCGTGCTCCTGTGGACCGATGTAATCAAGAGGCCATTTCCGGGCCGGGGTGCGGCGCACGCGGAGGGCCTCCATCCCCTTCATCGGCGGATCTCACAGCCTGGGCCCTCGCGGTAATCCGGCCTCCGCAGACGACCAGATCGATCGGGTTGCCCCCGAACTCGTAGGCGAGAAGGCGCTCGTCCTTGTGCCTGAGGAGTATCAGGTCCGCCCGTTGTCCGGGCTCGATCGTGCCGCGGTCCTTCAGCCCGAGGACCGCGGCTGCGTTCACCGTCGAGGCGGCGATCGCCTCGGCCGCAGTCAGTCCGCAAAACCTCACCGCCAGAGCGATTGCGAAAGGCATGGAGTGCGTGGGCGCCGTGCCGGGATTGCAGTTGGTCGAAAGGGCGATGGCCCCGCCCTGGTCGACAAAAAAGCCGGCCCGGGCGTATCGGCCGTCCGAGTGAAAGCCGCTGCAGGGGAGAACGACCCCGATCGTGGGGGACTGGGCGAGTGCGATCAGGTCGGCCTTGGTCGACGCCTCGAGGTGGTCGACGCTCCGCGCATGAAGCTTGATCGCTTCCGGGACCATGCCCAGGGAGCTGAATTGGTCCGCGTGCACCCGGATCGGGTGGTGCTTTCGCGCCTTCTCAAAGAGTCTGAGGCACGCCTCGACCGACCACGCGTCCTTGTCGCAGCGGGCGTCGACCGTGATCTCAGGGAACTCCCTCGAGATTTCGGGCAGCATCTCCTTCACCACCATGCGGGCGTAATCATCAAGGCTGCCTTCAAACGAATGGCCAAGAAGGGCCGTGGGCACGACGGTGCCCGGCCATTCGACGCCGGCCCGCACGATCGCGCGCAGCATTTTCAGCTCGGCCTCGATGCCGAGACCGTAGCCGCTCTTGATTTCGACCGTGGTCGTGCCCTCGCGCAGCATCAGCTCAAGGCGCGACTTGAGGCCCGCAGCCAGCTGTTTCTTGGTGGCTTCCCGGACGGCCTTGACGGTCGCCTGAATGCCGCCTCCCCTGCTCACGATCTCCTGGTGGGGGACGCCGCGGAGTCTCTGCTCCCAATCCGCCAACCGGTCCCCGGCCCAGCACGTATGGGTGTGGCAGTCGACAAAGCCCGGCATCAAGACGCGGCCCTGGGCGTCTATGACCTCGGTTTCCGGCGCGGCGTCCACCCGGGCGGCGACGGCGGCAACCCTGCCGTCGGCAATCAGCACGTCCCCCTGGGGCATTATCCCGAGGTCGCCCAATGCCTTGCCCCGGCGGGGGCCGCGCTCGCCGGCCAGGGTCAGTAATCGGGCGTTGCGGACCAGAAGGTTCATCCGGGTGAAACCCATGCCATGGCGGGCATTAGGTGAATGCCTGACACCCACCTTGCAGCGGCAATTCCGCGTTCGGACAGGGGGTTCAAATCCATCGGTTCGAAGCACCGCACCGACGGGCCGTCCGCGCAAGAATGAATCCGCCCGCGAACGGGCGATGCCCGCGGCTTTCGGCGGACGGGTCCTCATCCGCTTCAACGTTTTGGACAAACACAGGCGCACGAGCACCTTCCGGCGTCGTACGGACGGCGATCCATGCTGGGGCCCGGGAGTGCCGCGTCGCAGACGTTTCGCGGTCGCAAAGGGTGGGTCGCCGCTAAAGGCATCAATAAGAAAAAGGACTATCGCCCGACCATCGGCTCCGGGGGAGCGGTCGGCGATTGGCACGGCCCAAGGTCGGTGTTCTGCTGGCCGTCCGCCTTCCCGCCGGAACCAACCGCCCCAGTCTACACCCACAGCCTACGATGTGATCGACCGCAATGGCCGCCGCGCCCGAAGTCCGGACTACCTCCCATGCTACCCCAGATCATCAGACGCCCCGCCCCCGTTGTCGCGGCATGCCTCATCACAGTGGCCGGCCTTGTCGGGGCGGAACAGGCTCCGTCTTCCGAAGCGGGCCCAAAGCCCGCCCCGGTCCTCTGGGTGCCCAGCGACGGCGCAAACGCCCCAATGGGAGTGGGCAAAGGGATTTTCCCCGGTCGCGTGACGTGGATTCGCGACCTTGCTTCGACCCCTTGGGACGGGAAGACCGGCAACTGGTGGGACGAAGGCACTGGGATCAGACTGCCCGTCGTCAACAGGATGATGTCCAAATCGCTGGACGCCCTGACCGGCACCCATTCCGATCCCCAGGCCTGGGTCGCGCTGTTCGAGTCCTTCAATGAGACCCACAGGCAGCTCAAGCGGGGGTACGGTGCGGGCGAGAAGATCGCGATAAAGATCAACTGCAACAATGCCTACGGCGGCTACGGAGATGTCGACGGGCAGATTGACCAGTCCCCCCAGGTTCTCTTCTCCCTCCTCGACCAATTGATCGACGTTGCCGGTGTTCCCCAGGAGATGATCTCGGTCTACGAGGCCGCCCGCGTTATACCGGACCGCGTCTTCACGAAGCCGCATGCCGCGTTCCCCGGTGTTCGTTTCATCGACTCGCAGGGCAACGGGAAGAACGGGCGCTTCCCCGTCGAATATCAGAAGGACGCCCTCCACTTCTCCGTGGCCGAGCCGCATGTCGGAAGGGACCTTCCCAGGTGCGTTACGGAGGCCACCTACCTTATCAATCTCACGCTCGTGAAGGGCCACCCGACCACGGGCGTCTCCCTCACCGCCAAGAACCATTACGGCACGGTCGACGTCCGCGACCACGATGTTTACGTGAACTCCCATTCCCACCCGATGGCGACCTACCATCCCTTCGTGGACATGATCGGTTCAAAGCAGCTGGGAGGGAAGACGCTGCTCTTCATCCTGGACGGCCTCTACGGCGTGCGCGATGTGAACGACAACGTCGCCGAGCACGGGCATTGGACCAAGCTCTTCCACGGCGAATGGATGGCCAGCATCTTCATGTCGCAGGACCCGATCGCCATCGACTCCGTCGGTTTGGATTTTCTCCGCGCGGAGTTTCCGTTCGGCCGCTTTACGGATTTCGAGCCGATGAAGAACTGCGATAACTACATGCATGAGGCCGCCCTGGCCGCCAACCCGCCCTCGGGCACCCATTATGCGCCCGACGGGGTGCCGCTTGAGAGCCTGGGCGTTCACGAGCATTGGAACAACGAGACGGACCGCCAGTATTCGCGGAATCTGGGCCGCGACGAGGGGATCGAGCTGCTGAAAATAGGGGCGGATTAACCCTCTCTGAGCCAATCAGTAGCAAACCAAGATTTAGCTCGCATCATTCCTGGACCGCTAAGATTTAATTGGACGCCCCCTTTAGGTAACCCTCATCTCGATTTTCCCCATGCGATTCGGCCATTTTGACGACAACGCGCGCGAATATGTGATCACACGCCCGGACACTCCGCGCGCATGGTCCAACTACCTGGGATCCCGGCAGTATGGGGCGATCATCACGAACAACGCCGGGGGGTACAGCTTTACGCATTCTCCGGCTTCCGGCCGGTTTCTGCGCCACCGCTATAATGCAGTGCCGATGGATATGCCCGGACGGGTGTTCTACCTCCGCGACACAGAGACCGGCGATTTTTGGTCGGCCGCCTGGCAGCCTGTGGGAAAACCACTGGACGAATATCAGACCACAACCCGCTTCGGCCTGGGCTACACGGTCATTGAAAGCGAGTGGAGCGGCATCCGAAGCGAGGCCACCTATTTCGTGCCGCTTGGGCAGGAGTTCGAGTACTGGCGGCTCAAGGTGACAAACACGGGCAAGAAGCCCCGTAAGTTGAGCGTATTTTCGTTCTGCGAGTTCACGACCGAATGGAACATCACACAGGACACGTTCAACCTGCAGTACTCCCAGTATATTTCGCAGGCAGACTGGAAGGACGGATTCATCATCGCCTCCTCCTGCAGGCGGCTCGCGCACGACCCGGACAATTTTGCAAACACCGACCAGGCCCGCTGGTGGTGGATGACCCAGGTGGGCGGCGAGGTTGTGGGATACGACTGCGATCGGGAACGTTTCCTCGGAACCTACCGCAGTTTTGACCGGCCCGAAGCCGTCGAGAGCGGCGCCTGCAGGAACAGCGCCCATATGTCCGATAACGGGTGCGGTGCGATCCAGAGCGACCTCTATCTGGCTCCGGGCGCCTCGACGGAAGTCCTCGTGCTCCTCGGGATCGGCAGCGAATCCCGGGCGAAGGGCGTCTGGGCGCGTTTTGGGAAGCCCGAGTCGTGCCAGCGCGAGCTCGATAAGCTGAAACGGCATTGGCACGGGCTTGTGGGCAAGCTTCAGGTGACGACCCCCGATCAGGATTTCGATCACATGGCCAATGTGTGGGGCTCCTACAACGCCCTCATCACGTTTGAATGGTCCCGCTCCTGCTCGCTTGTCTACACCGGGGACCAGAGGGACGGCTTCGGATTCCGCGATACCGTCCAGGACATGATCGGCGTTGCCGGCATGATTCCGGACGCCGTGAAGAGCCGGCTCATCCTGATGCTTTCGGGCCAGGATTCGACGGGAGGGGCCCAGCCCGAAATTCGCCCCTGGTCCCATAGGCCTGGCAAGATGAAGCCGACCCCGGCGCAAAATTACCGCAGCGACGACTGCCAATGGTTCTTCAATGCGGTGCCCGTGTACGTCGCCGAGACGGGTGACGTCGGGTTCTACGACGAGGTGGTCCCCTACGCGGATCAAGGAAGCGCCACGGTGCTCGGGCACCTGCGCCGAGCCCTCGAGTTCAACCTCGAGCGGGTTGGGCGCAACGGCCTTCCCTGCGGCCTCCTCGCCGATTGGAACGACTGCCTCAAGCTCGGCTACAAGGGCGAATCGGTATTCGTTGCCTTCCAGGTACGGTTCGGCTTGCGCGCGTATGCGGAGATCGCCGAGCAGCTTGGGCGACCGAAGGAACGCCGCTGGGCGCTCGCCGAACTGGCCAAGCTTGATAGGAAGATAGCCAAGAGCTGCTGGGACGGATCATGGTTCATCTGGGCGATCAGCGAGGACGGCGTCGTCTTTGGAACGAAGAAGGCTCGGGAGGGCCAGGTGTACCTGAACACGCAGTGCTGGGCCGTGCTGTCGGGCGCAGCGACGCCGGCCCAGGCCGACCGGGCGCTTGAGTCGGTCCGCAAGCGCCTCGCCTCCGAATACGGGGTGGCGCTCTGCAATCCGCCGTTTGAAAAGACGTCGGTCAACGTGATGAGGGCGGTGCTGTTCAATCCTGGCAACAAGGAGAACGGCGGCATCTTCAGCCACACACAGAGCTGGGTGGTCCTTGCTGAAATTGCCCGCGGCGACGGCGACCAGGCCTACGCCTATTACCGGGCGTTCATGCCCGCGGCCCAGAATGACCGGGCGGAGATCCGGGAGATCGAGCCGTTTGTCCATTGCCAGAGCACCTTCGCGCCCGCCTCGAAGAAGGCCGGGAGGTCGCGGATCCCGTGGCTGTCGGGAACGGCCTCATGGGCGCACTACACGGCAACGCAGCACATACTGGGCCTGCGCCCCGAGATCGGCGGCCTGCGCATCGATCCCTGCATACCCAAGTCGTGGCCCGGTTTCACCGCCGTGCGCTCGTTCCGCGGAAAGACGCTTACAATCCAGGTGCGCAATCGTTCGAAGGTCTGCAGGGGGATCAAGTCGCTCAAGATCGACGGCCGTGCCTTGCCGGGAAACCTGGTGCCGGTCTCCGAGCTGCGCGAAGGCGCCGTCATCGTCGCCGAGATGGGCTGAAGGCGCCGTTTGGGAAGATCCCCCCGGATGGCTGTGCGGAATCCGCGCCTGCGGCCTTGCCCGAAGGAAGGCGGTGCCCTAATGTCGCCCGATTCAGGCAGATAGTCCGGATTTTCGGCCCGGGCTGCCAAACCCCAGCCCAAACCAGCCGCCCGAGGAATCTGACCATGCTGCCACGCTTCGCCCCGCCTGACCCTTCGGCCTCCGCGGGTATTCTCCGCGCCGGCGGTCCAGGATGGAGGTCCCGGGCAGGCTCCGTCCCGCAGGGACTCCATGGCCGGGCGCTGAGCACGCATCCCACTTCATGGCCTCGACCCCCCTTTCCGCGCGGGAAAAAATCGGCTACGGCCTCGGCGATGCGGCCAGCCACATCGTGTTCGACAATGTCATGTTCTACATGGCGTTCTTCTATACCGACGTCTTCCGTCTGCCGGCGGCGTTCGTCGGCAGCATGTTCCTGATGGCGCGCGGTCTGGACGCGGTGAGCGACCCGGTCATGGGCTGGCTGGCGGACCGGACCCGCTCACGATGGGGAAAGTTTCGCCCGTACCTGCTGTTCGGAGCCGTGCCCTTCGGGCTCAGCTGCGTGCTGGCCTACACGACCCCGGGTCTGGGACAGGCGGGCAAGATGGCCTTCGCGCTGGCGACCTACACGCTGATGACGTTGATGTACACGGTGGTGAACATCCCGTATTGCGCCCTCGGCGGCGTCATCACGGCGGACGAGACCCAGCGAATCTCCCTCCAGTCGTATCGCTTCATCCTCGCGACCGCCGGCGGCATGCTCAGCACGGTCCTGATGGTGCCGCTGGCGGGCTGGATCGGCGGTACCGACAAGGTTTCCGGCTATCAGGGTGCGATCGCAGTCCTTGCCGTGGTGGCGGTGGCGATGCTGTTCGGCTGCTTTGCGACAACGAAGGAGCGGGTCGTGCCGCGGACGGAGGCCGCGAGCTCGTTCTGGGCCGACGTGAAGGATATCGTGGGCAACGACCAGTGGAGGGTGGTGGGCGGGCTCACCATTCTGAACATCATGGCGGTGGCGACCCGCGGCGGCGCGATGATGTATTACGTGACGTACATCATGGGGCAGGCGGGCCTGTTCACCGCCTTCCTGGCCACCTACTCGGTGGGCAACATCGGCGGTTGCCTCCTGACGAAGCCGCTGACCGACAGGTTCTGCAAGGTGAGCGTGTTTTCCTGGACGAACGGCGCACTGGCCGTGCTGAGCGCCGCCATGTTCTTCGTCCCGCTGCGGCAAAATGGCCTCATGTTTGGCCTCATCTTCGTCATCGGCGTTCTGCACCAGATGATCACGCCGATCCAATGGGTCATGATGTCGGACACCGTGGATTACGGCGAAGTGAAGTTCGGCAAGCGCCTCACGGGAGTGAGCTTTGCCGGCACGCTTTTCGTCCTGAAGATGGGGCTGGCGCTGAGCGGAGCCCTGATCGGATGGGCGCTCGCGGCCTACGGCTACGTCTCCGGGGGGGCGACCCAGGCGCCGAACACGCTCCGGTGCATCATCGCCCTTTTCACCCTTCTTCCGGGCGCATGCTACCTGCTGAGCGTCTTCGTGGCGCGGAGATACCGCCTGCGGCAAGCCGAGATGAGCGCGATCGCCGTGGCGATCAACGCCGGGGGTTGAGGAGCTTCCCGGCGGGCGCCGCCGCGCCTAGTGCGACTCGACGACCGCAATCTCGAAGGGCTTGAGCGAAAGAGCCACGTTGGTCTCATGCCTCGCCCACGGCCCCTCGCCAAGGTCGACGTTTGTGACGGTCAGGGGCTTGTCGTGCATCCGCTCCTTCCACGAGCGCCCGTCCGCCACCCGCGGAAGACGCAGGGCGACCGCGGCGGCCTTTTCGCTCATGTTGTAGAGGACAAACTGGTGCTCGCCAAAAGGGTAGAGGGCCACCCCGCCCGGTCCGACGAGGCGCACGCCTAGCTCGCCAAAGAAGCAGAGGCGGATTGCATCGAGCACCGGCTCGGGAAGCCGAAGCAGGTCGTAGGTGTTGTCGGGCAGATTCAGGACGTCCACCTGGCCTTCCAGGTAAGGCGCCCTCAGCAGGACCCCAAAGTCCGCATCCTCGCGCACGAGCGTGACGTCGCGGACGTCGGGCCATGTCGAGACCTGAATCCTCGGAAACACAAAGCTCCGCGCGCCCTCCACCGTGTCCGCCCGCCAGTCTTCACCCCGGACCCGGAAGGTGGATGAGGCCACAACGCCGCCCTCCCCGATGATGTTCAGGGCCCGGCCGAGCTCGCTCCCGCGGATATCGTTCATGAGGGGCCACGTAAGGAACACTTCCTTTCCCGCCCGCACCCGGGAAAGGAGCTCCGCGGCAAGCTGCGGGTCCCGGAGCGAGTGTCGGGTGAAGATGGCCGCCTTTGAGTCGGCGGGGAAGCCCGTGCACGGGGCCATGGGCAGTCCGATCATGCCGAAGTAGCCGAAGATGTTGTACTCGCCCACCGATCCGAGCGGCAGGTGGATGGGAATTCCCCGTGCGGGGCCGTCGAGCATCCCGGCCAGTCGGTCGAAATCGGGCATCAGTTCGACCAGGTGCGCATAGTTTGACGCGGACGGCTCCGGGGGGTGAAGCTCGCCGGCGCACCAGAAGATGATCTCGGGGGCCCGCGAGAGGACGGCCTGCCACACCTCGGCGACGAAGTCGTCGTCGTCCCCCTGCATCTCAAAGTTGTCGAGCCAGGCGCTGCGCCACTTTGCGCCGGCGTTGCCGCCGATCCATTGCTGGAAAACGTAGCCGGAGTAGGTCGGGATATGCTGGTCGTGGGTGGCCCTCTGGCGGGTTTCGATGCCGACACTCACGCCGTCAAACTGCGGCGTCTGGCGGGCGACATCATAGCCGTTCTCCCGGTGCCCCTCGTACCAGTTGGGATACTTGATGATGACCTGGACCCCGGGGCGCACCTGCTTGGCGGCGTCGATCAGGTGCTTTTTGGACTGCTCGGCGACGAGGCGGCTGCGGTAGTCGGCCCACGAATCGGTGCCGCGCCCCGCCAGGCACCGTGCGCAGGTGCAGTTCGTGAACAGCCAGTCGTCGACGATGATCTCGTCAAACACCTGAGCCAGAATGCGCACGCGCGCCTCGAGGGCGGACATGTCATCGGGGTCGTTGTAGCAGAGGGGGCCCCGCATGCCGGCGGGGACGACGGCGCCGGACACCTCATACCCCTTCGACCTCAGGTCCGCCGCGATTTCGCGGAGAGTGGCGACGGAGGTCGGCTCGACGTGGTCGTTCTGAAGGTAGATCTTCGTGAGCCGCAGCGGCGCAAAATAGGCGAGCGTGGCCTCGCGTTCCTTCGGACTTGCGAGGAGCTGGTCCACGTCGCGCCCCGTGAAAAACAGGGCGGTCTTTATGTGCGCCCACGGCGCGGTGGGCGCAGGCGGTCCGGCCCTGAGCGGCATCGGCGCGAGCGCGAGGGCGCAGAAGACCGTTGCGGTGGCTATGCGGCGCATCGCCGACAGGAGACTGGATAGAGCCGGGAGATTGGCTGACATAATGGCAGGCGGGTTGGGGTTGGATCCGACGAAGCTGAAGGGCAGCGTCGATGTGCGCGTCCGTTCGAAACTCAGGTTATGGACGGGCCTGCGCAAGCTCGCGACTGCGCCGGGGATTGTCAAACGCGGGGTGGAGCCGGATTGCCCAGGCGCCTTGCGTTGGCCCAAATGAAGGACGGCGGCCATCCCCGTCGGGTGGATCCCGGTCGGGCCGCGGCGCCCATTTGCGGACCCGGCCGGATGGGGTCCATGGACTGGCGCATCCCCCAGCGTTAGCACTCGCGGTTTCGAATCGGCGAGCATATGAATGAAGCACCTATACCAACTTCATGCCCGCCTTTGACACCTTCCTCTTCGACCTTGATGGAACGCTGATCGACCATTTTAAGGCGATCCACCGCTCTTATGCGCACACGCTGCCCCTCATGGGGCTTCCCGCGCCCACGCCCCAGCAGGTCCGCGAGGCGGTCGGCGGGGGATTGGAAAATGCGATGTCAAAATTTGTGGAGCCGGGCCGGATTGGAAGGGCGCTGGAGATCTACCGCGAATACTGGAATCGGACCATGCTTGACGATGTCGAGGCCATGCCCGGCGCGCTCGCCCTCTTGAAGGGCCTCAAGCGGGAAGGCGCAGCGGCCGGGGTGCTCACGAACAAGGTGGGGTCGTCCTCGCGGCTCATCTGCGACAAGCTTGGATTCTCGTCCTTCCTCGGGGCCACGATCGGCGCGGGCGACACGGCTTGGCTCAAGCCCCAGCGGGAGCTCAGCGAACACGCGCTCAGGCTGCTCCACGGGAGACCCGAATCGGCGCTCATGGTGGGTGATTCGCCATTCGACGTCGAAACAGGCCGCAACGGCGGGTTCCGCTGCTGGGTCGTCACGACGGGAACCCACACGGCCCAGGATCTCGTCAAGGCCGGAGCCGACGCCGTGTTTGACGATCTGTACGGGGTGGGTTCGAGGTTGGGCCTAGTCCTTTCGTAGCGCAGCCGGGCTCCGGATCGCTCGGGCGGAGGATTCGCCCCAGGGTCATTTGGAGGGTGCGGCGCATGGCGTCCGGCGCCGCGGATTGCCAAACCGATGGCAATGCGCAATCAGGATTGCGTGCATTCTGACTATCAATGTCGGACGGAAACCCGGATCACGGGGATTCGGAAAGGCCTGATTTGGATCAGATGGGGCGCGGTGCTTTGCGCCGGTGCCGCCGGCTTCGCGGCGGATGCACCGGCCCCAACGGCCGCCCCGGCCGCATCCGTCCCGGATTCGGACGACGTCTATCAGGCCGCCAGGCAACTCTACGATCAACTCGCGCCCCCCGAGGTCAAGCAGGAGTATGACTTTCCTTCGCGCGAGCAGTTTGAGGCGTTCGCCCAAACGCTTCAGGCCGCGCTCGACGGCGACTCCCTCGAGGAGTTGGCCAAGCACGAATCCGAGGCCCGCTCGGCGCTTGCCTTCCTGAGGTCCTCCCCGGAATACGCGGATTATGCCGACTGGCTGGCTCCCCGGCTCGACGAGATAAGCGCGGCGCGGAGCGTCCTGGCCGTAGCCAAACCGACCCCGGTCCCCTCCACCGCGCTCCATGCCCCGACAGCCGTCGACCAGACGATTCCCTATTACGGCCTCTGGTTCCGGCGCCTGGGAGCCCGCCCCCCGCCTGCAAACGCCCGGGTGCTCATGCCGCGCCTGCGCTCGGCCTTCGCCGCCGAGGGCGTCCCTCCCGGTTTGGCGTGGCTCGCGGAAGTGGAGTCGTCGTTCAATCCCAACGCACGCAACCCTTCCGGGGCCAAGGGGCTGTACCAGCTGAAGGCCGCAACCGCCCAGAGCCTCGGCCTGAGCACGTTCCTGCCTGACGACCGCACCGATCCGGAGAAATCGGCTCACGCGGCGGCGCATCTTCTCAAAGACCTAAGGGAGCGTTTTGGCTCGTGGCCACTTGCGCTCGCCGCCTACAACGCCGGAGAGGGGCGTGTGAGCCGTGACCTGGCAGCCCGACATGCGACCACGTATGCGGCAATCGCCTCGGAATTGCCGGCCGGCACCCGCCTCTACGTCCCCGAAGTTTGTGCGTTGGTCGCCGTCCGAACCGGGCACCGGCTTGAGTGAGGCTCGCATGGCAAGGGATTCGTGGCACTCGAAGAAACCTGGGTGGGATCGCCGGTAATGTTGGGATCCAAGTTATTTGTGGGCAGCGGGTTAAATTTGAATCAGCACTTCGAATAAGCGGGGCTTGGGTCCGCATATATTCCCCAGGGGTCCCCGAACGCGCTTGGACCTAGGCTTGACTAGGTAGTAATACGCGCCCGAGCGGAACCAAATCGCGTTGCGGCCAACCGAAGAGTGCATCCATCTTGTGGAATGGGGTCTTACGCAACGCGGAGCTGGACCAAATGGTTTGTCCCTCGCATCGATTGGAAGGGGCCAAACGCGATGGTGCCCGTCGACACGTGCTACAGGATGCTCGACATGTTCTGCTGGGTCTTCGCGGTTACGGGAACGCTGGCCTCGGTCACCGTCACGACGATCAACCACGGGATGCTCCTGCACAACCCCATCTATTATGCGGTGTTGGCGGCGATCGTTGCCAACTGGGTGGTGACCATCTTCCGGGGCCTTCCTTTTCTCGTGCGCTACCTGACCTTCGCGATCGGGTTCAGCATTCTGGAGCTGGGGCCGACGTTGGGCCTGGGAATCATCCCCAACATGGCCTTGATTTTGCTCGTGCTGGTCACCTCGGTCGCCCTGTTTTTCGGAACCGCAAAGGCGATGTGGGCCGTCGGCGTTTTTTTCCTGGTTCACATGGCGATAGCCTGGGGATGGGTGAACGGTTCCATGCCCATCTTCATTGATCGCAAGGAGGACCTGAGCGCCTACATGGACGTGACGTCGCCCCGCGTCTGGTTCAGAGTCATGATCACCGCATCCGGCCTTATTATGACCGTGCTGTACATGATGCGATTCATGCTCAACGACACGCGAAGGGCGCTGCACGGCGCGGAGCAGGCGCTGCAGCGGCTGGCGGTGGAGCAGGATGGGCGCGAAAGGGCGGAGCGCGCCGCCCGAGAAGTGCAGAAATTCGACGCACTGGGACGGCTTGCCGCCGGCGTTGCGCACGATGTAAACAACGCCCTTTGCGTCATCAAGTGCTACAGCAGCATCATGGCGGAAAAGGTCGGCGACCGGTCCGTCATCCTAAACGGAGTCAAGGCCATCGACGTGGCGACCCTAAACGCAGAACAGCTGACCCATCACCTCCTCTCCTTCAGTCGCAGCGACGCGAGCCTCAAGTCCGGGATCTCAAACCTGGCCGACGTGGTTCGGATGGAGGCAAAGACGCTCGAGCGCATGTTGCCCCAGAGCATCGCGGTGAAAACGGACGTGTGCGACCCCGTCTTCGTCCCCCTTAGCCGCGGCTCCCTACAGGAAGTCATCATGAACATGGCGGTCAATGCGCGGGATGCGATGCCGGAGGGGGGCGCGCTCGAGATGAAGGTCTCCTTGGATCATGGCCCGGAAGGGGCGTCGACGGGCATGGTGCGCCTCGAGATTGCCGACACGGGCATCGGCATCGACCAAGCGACCCAGGAGCGGATCTTCGAGCCCTTCTTCACCACGAAGCCGAGCGGAAGCGGCACCGGACTGGGTTTATCCATGGTCTACGGGCTGGTGTCGGGCGCCGGCGGGACCATCGCGGTCGAAAGCGCCGTTGGAAAGGGAACCCGGTTCATCATCCGCCTGCCGAAGGCGGAACCCGTCGAGGAGGTCGAGGAGGCCTCGACAAAGAAGATCCTGACCGAGACCCGCTGTCGCGTGCTTGTGGCAGAGGACCAGGCGCAGCTATTGGCGCTGATCGACAGGGTGCTAACGAAGGAGGAATTCCCGGTGACGACCTCCGTGGATGGAAATGAGGCCATGTACGCCCTCTCCCAGCCGGGGGAGCCCTATGGCCTGCTCATTCTCGACGGAATCATGCCCGGATCCCCCACGGCGAAGATCATCGAGCGCGGCCTGGAGCTGAACCGTGACTGCCGGATCATCGTCGCGTCGGCCCATACGCTGGACGAACTGGCGCTTCGCGGAATTCGGATGAATGAACATTGCCACTACCTGCAGAAGCCCTTTGACGTCGATCAGCTCCGCGAATCGGTCAACCTGGCTCTGGGGCACGACTCCTAGGACCCCCGGCGCGGGGGTTCCGGATTCTAAGGGCGTTTCTGGGCGGCCCTTTCGTCCAGCCGGCCCAATACGCGGAGCAGTCCGTCCAGAATCGTCAGGGGGTGAGGGGGCCACCCCGGAATGAAAAGATCCACCGGCACCACCTGGTCGGCGCCCCCCTTGACCTCGGGATTCCCGGCGAACACCCCTCCCGAAATCGCGCATGTGCCGACGGCGATCACGATCTTTGGGTCCGGGATGGCATCGTAGGTCTTCCTCAGCGCGGTCTCCATGTTCGATGAAACCGGGCCCGTGATCACGAGCCCGTCGGCGTGCCTTGGCGAGGCGACAAACTGGATTCCGAATCGGCCCAGGTCCCATCCGATCGTCCCCAGCACGTTCAGGTCCGCCTCGGTGGAACCGTCCCCGCCCGCGCTGACCTGACGGAGCCGAAGGGAGCGCCCAAACAGCTTGAGGAGCCTGGCGTCCAGCACCGCGGCCAGCCTGACCTCCTCTTGGCCCTCCGCCCCGAGGATGAGGTCCTCCCTGCGGCGCACGGCCATCCGGTGATCTCCGGTTTGCACGATCGCACCGTGCGGGCAAGCGCCCACACAGTCCGAGCAAAAGATGCAGCGTCCGAGATCGAGCGAGATTCCCCGGCCCGCGGGCCGGGTGATGGCCGATGTCGGGCACACCGTCAGGCATTCCGCGCACCCCTCGGGGCATTTCGAGGATTCAACCCGCAATGAGCCGCCGTGCCGGTCCGGCAGCGGCGGGGGCGGGCCGTCCGGATAGTCCATCGTTTCGCAGCCGCGCCTCAGGCGGTGAATGAGTGTGTCGAGAATGAACATGTTGCGATCGGCCTTTGTTCAGAGATCAAAACCGCAATAGGAGAGGTTGAAACTCTTGTTGCAGATCGGGAAATCGGAAATTGCCTGGCCGCGGAGCGCCAGCGCCAGGCCAATCCAGTTGTGAAAGGAGGGATCGACGATCTTGTAACGGCGGAAGAGCCCGTCTGCGCCGGTGATGGCCACGTGACAGATCTCTCCGCGCCAGCCCTCGACCAATGCCACCGCCAGGGTCTCCGGGCAGGATGGGGGGAGCTCCTGCATGATCGCCCCCTCCGCGGAAGCCGGAAACTGTTCCTTCAGGTATTCTCCCGATCGCTGAAGTTCCAGCCAGCGGACGCGGGCGCGCGCAAAGACATCGCCGCCCGGCCAGACCGCAACCGGCGCCTGTGAAAGGCGGTACCATCCGGCCGGGTGATCGTACCGGACATCCCGGACGAGGCCGCAGGCCCTGGCCGCCAGGCCGACCAAGCCGAGATCCGACGCCTGCCTGTCGAATACCGTCCCGACGTTCTCAAATCGCCCGCGCACCGAGGCGGCGTCCCAGAGCCATGCGGTCGCCTGCTCCACATCGGCAAGGGCCGTCTCGAGGCGCTCGGCCATGCGGGCGAGCCTCGGGGCCTCGAGGTCATGGCGGCAGCCTCCCGGCCGGACCAGCCCGCGTCCAAAGCGGTTGCCGCACAGGAGGGCCGTAAGGTTGAGGAAATCGCCGCGAATCTTTCCGCATGCCGACGCCGTGGGAAGGAACGCCACGTCGTTTGCGAGCGCGCCAAGGTCGCCGGTGTGGTTGGCCAGCCGCTCGAGCTCAAGCGCAAGCGCGCGCAGCCACTGAGCGCGCAGCGGGGCCTCCGACTGCGAAAGGGCCTCCGTGACGCCGGCATAGGCCGTGGCGTGGCCGATGGTCGAGTCGCCTGCAACCACCTCCATCTGGCTAGCCGTGCCCCGGCGGGGCCCGCCGGTCAGGGCGCGTTCAATCCCGCGATGCTGGTATCCGAGCGCGATCTCGAGGTGCAGCACCTCCTCGCCTGCGCATTGAAAGCGGAAATGGCCGGGCTCGATGATCCCTGCATGCACCGGCCCGACGGCGACCTCATGGACCTCCCTGCCATCAACGCGAAAGAAGTCCGCCATGGCGGGAGCGCCCCCTGCGGACCCTCGAACCGGCTTGAGCCATGGATGACCCTTCGGATCGAGACCGTGCTGCTCCCAGAGCTCCCGCTCAAACAGGTGCGCCTGGGGGTGCGAGGTCGTGAGCGCGGGATAGCCGCCCCTGGCCGGCGCGCTCCGGCCCACGGCGAGGGTGTTGTCGGCATCGAATGCTATCACCGCGACCACGCGGGTCGCGTCGCCCTCCGGCACGCCGAACCATGCGCAAAGGCGCGCCCCCCGGTCCAGCTCGGCGGCTGTGACATTGCGGAATTCCGGCATGGGCCATTCGGGCACGTCGCCCCATGGCACGCTTGTCGCGTTTGCGAGCAGGGCAAAGGGTGACGAGCTGCTCATCGCGCGGGGAAGAGTTGTTCGGAGGCTGCGGTCCACGCGTCTTGGAGGACCTGGGGTGTCGCCAGCCCAAGCCACAGCGCGAGGCCGAGCAGGATCAAGGGCGGCAGGATCACACCGCGGGTCTCACGCACAAGGATCCCCGCAGATTTTGCCGTCACCCGCGGCCGACCGTCGACGATCGCGAATACGAGGCGGCTCAGCCCGAAAAATGCAAAGAGAAGGCCTCCAAGAAACACGGCCGCCGTGATCGTGTGCCCCGTCTCGAACGCCGCCCTGAGCACCCGCAGCTCGCTGAAAAAGGGCGCGAAGGGGGGGCACGCGGTCACGGCGAACATGCCCGCGACAAAAAGGGCCGCCGAGCGCGGCGTGATGGCGGACATGCCGCAGACTTCGTCGACGGTGCGCGCCCCCGCGGCGCGCCGAATGTTGCCCGCGCTCAGGAAGAGCGATCCCTTTGTCAGGCTGTTGCTCCAGACATGAAAGAGGGCCGCCCATACGCCAACCCGGCCGAGTGCGGCGCCGATCACAAGGATCCCCATGTGCTCCACGCTTGAATAGGCGAGCATCCGCTTGAAGTCGCGTGTCGCAAGGAGGAGGAGCGCCGCTATCAGCATCGAAAAGAGCCCGATCGCGAGCATCGTCGTGCTTGCGACCCCGCCCTCACCGGCAGCCTCCACGACAGCGCGCACCCGGAGGATTGCGGTGAAGGCGACGGTGGTCACTCCGCCGGCGAGGATGGCGCCGACGATGCCCGGCGCCTCGCCGTAGGCGTCCGGCTTCCAGGTGTGCATCGGGGCCAGCCCCATCTTCGTTCCGTAGCCGACCAGGACGAGGACCCAAGCGATGAGGACCCATGGCCGCGAAAGACCCGCGCCCTGTGCGACCAACGCGGCGAACGTGAGGTCGCCCGAACCGCCTCCGTAAAACGACGCGTAGCCCAGGCAGAAGGAGCCCAGCAGCGACAATGCGATGCCGGTGCCCCCGATCAGGAGGTACTTCCAGGTGGCCTCGAACGCGCGCGGCGTGCCGTTGAAGTGCAGAAGAGGCACGGTCGCCAGAGTCGCCGCCTCAGTGGTGATCCAAAGCAGCCCCAGGTGCCGCGCCTGGTGACCCGCGCTCAGGAGGCTGAGGATCAACAGGAGCGAGGCCACGAAAACCCGGTTCGGACGCTCCGACCTGATCCTGAGGTAGGACACCCCGTAGACGGCGCAGCCGAGAAAAAGCAACGACACCGCCGGGAGGACGGCCCGTGCGAGGGGGTCGAAACCGAACCACCCGTTCGGGGCGAGGGGCGGGGGGTCGAAGAGCATCCAAAAGGCGAGCAACGTGTGCGCTCCGCCGAAGATCGGCAGCAGCCACGGGCGCGTCCTTTCCCTCGGCCAGGCCACGGCCAGGGCACTTCCGAGGAGCGGCACGAAAATCAGCAGGAGGCTTTTCATTCCCGGAGCACGGTGAGTTTGCGGGTGTCGAGCGAATCGAACGCGCGCTGGATGCGGTCAACGATGATCCCTATCACAAAGATGCCGACGGTCAGGTCCAGCAGGATGCCCGACTCGACCAGGAGCGGCGTCGAGTGGATGAGCAACATCCCGAAAAGGTAGATCCCGTTTTCAAGGATGAGGTAGCCGCAGACCTGGGAGATCGCCTTGACGCGGCCCACCAGCAGGATGAACCCCGTGAAGATCGACGCGAGGGCGCCGGGCACGAAGAGCGTGCCCGCATGTTCGGGAAGCAGGGGCAGCGCCCGAACGCACGAGATCGCGGCGATCGTCCCGAGGGCCCCGAGGAGGAGCGACGGGACAAAGCCGATGAACGGCTCGATCTCCCGCTCGATGTTGGCCGAGCGCATCGCCCGGCGCAGCAACATCGGGATCACGAATCCCTTCACGGCGACCGTCAGGAAGGCGAGCAGCGCGACAAACCAGTTGAAGCGGCTCTCGAGAAACAGGGGAAGCAACCCGAGCACCATCCCCTGCGTCGCGACCGTGCGGATGACCGACGGAAGGCGGCCGCTCCCGAGCGCCAGGAGGTTCAGCCCCATCGCGAGGCCGATAAGAAAATTGACCGCCTCGCTCACTGGGTGTCCCCCTTCCAGGCCAGCAGGAGCGCGAAAAGGCACATCAGGAACGCCGTCGTGAGCAGCAGCGGCACCCTCCGAAAGGCGAACCGGGCGAGGAGCGACTCGACCAATCCGACGCCGACGGTGAGGATGGCGACCGCGCTTATTAGCGCCATGGAGGCCGCGAGGGGAGCGAGCCGGCTCAGCGGCAGAACGGCCTCGCTCAAGAGCACCATGAAGAGGAGCAGCTTCATCGACGCGCCGTGCAGCACCACGGCGAAGGGCGGGCCGCTGTGATCGAGCGCCATGGCTTCATGGATCATGGTCAGCTCAAGATGGGTGTTCGGATCGTCGAACGGCACTCGGCAGTTCTCGGAAAGCAGCACGGTGAAGAGGCCGGCGGCCAGCAGCACCGCGCCGGCGCCCGTCGACAGGCCAAGCATGCCGTTCAGGGTGATGCTGCCCGTCTGGACGCTGAGGGCCAGGATCGCCGTTATCAGGGCGGCCTCGGTCAGGACGGCATAGCTGACCTCGCGGGCCGATCCCATGCCCTCGAACGCCGAGCCGGTCTCCAATGCGGCCCAGGTCGTGCAAAAGCGTGCGGCCGCGAGCAGGTAGACAAGGAGCAGGACGTCCCCCCTGAAGCTTGGCGAGCCGGCAATGGGTCCCAGCGGAACGAGGAGCGCCGCCCCGAGGATCGCAATCCAGGCCACGGCGGGGCCCGCGACGAATCCGGGCGATGCGAGCGTGCTCAAGACGACGCCCTTCCTCCACAGTCGGGCCAGGTCGAAGTAGAGTTGGAGGACGGGCGGCCCGCGGCGCCCCGCGACCCAGGCCTTGACCTTGTTGATGATCCCGGGAAAGAGCGGGGCGGCGAGAAGCCATACCGACAGGCGCAGGAAAAACTCAAGTGTCGTCGTGATCATATCCGCCCCATCAAGGTTATGATCGCCAAAACCGCGAGGCCGGCGGCCACGTAAACGATATAGAACTGAAGTCGGCCGTGCTGCAGGCGCCGGGCCGACGTTGCAAGACGAAGGACCGCCGAGGCCGCGGGGGTGTAGACGCGCTCAAGAACGGCCTCCGGAATGCGTTCGATCCGGTGGGCCTCCGCCGGGAAGGGCCCGCGCGGCCTTTGCTGGGAGCGCTCCGGGCGGATGATCCAGCCGAACCAGTCCGTCGTGGTCCGCGAGAACGATGCGCTGGAGTATTGCATCCGCCCCGTGGGTGCGGCAAAGCCGCAGTCCCAGGTCAGGCCGCTGCGCAGTCCGTTTGCAGCCGCGCGGCGCGCGAGCCAGGCGCCGGCCGCAAGGAAGAGCGCAGCCAGACCCACATTGACGACGCCGAGCGCGAGGAGCGGCGCCGGGGCCTCGGGCGCGGCCCACGCCGGATTCCAGGCCCCGACTCCCCGAGCGATCGCGGGCCAGAAAAGGAGCGGAGCCAGGCCGATCGCCGCGCAGATCGCGGCCGCGGCCAGCATCGGCCCGCGCATCAGCGCCCCCGACTCGCGCCCGTTTCGCGCCGCCTCGGTGCGCGGCGCTCCCAGGAAGATGACGGCTCCGGCCTTTATGAAGCTCGCGAGGGCCAGCGCGCCGGCAACCGCGAGCGTCAGCACCGCCGGCATTGCGGCCCAACCGGAGGTGCCGCGGCCCACGGCCGCTCCAAAGAGTCCGAGATAGACGACCCATTCGCTGACGAATCCGTTCAAGGGGGGAAGCCCGCAGATCGCCGCGGAGCCGAAGGCGAACAGCGCGGCCGTCCAGGGCATCGACCGCCACAGGCCGCCCAGGCGGGTCATCTCCCGCGTGCCGGTCGAATGCAGCAGCGAGCCCGCGCACATGAAAAGCAGCGCCTTTGACAGCCCATGACACCAAACATGCAGGAGGGCGCCGGCGAGCAGGACCCTTCCCCAAGGCGCATCCGCATGGGAGGCGCCGAGGAGAGCGCCGCCGAAGCCAACCGTTATGATGCCGATGTTTTCGACCGAGCAGTATGCGAGCAGCCTCTTGAGATCGACCTGGGCGAACGCGAATGCGATCCCGAGGAGTGCGGTCGCCGAGCCGAGGCCGATCACGATCCAGCCGGCGGCCGCCGGAACGGGCAGCCATCCGCCGAAGCGGATCAATCCATACACACCCATCTTGATCGCGACCCCGGACATGAGCGCCGAAACATGGCTGGGGGCGTTTGCATGGGCCGACGGCAGCCAGATATGCAGGGGAAACAGCCCCGCCTTCACCCCGAAGCCGCACAGCGCCAGCCAGAACAGGGGCGCCAGGCTCGCATGCTCGCGCATGGGCCCGAGATCCCAGCTGCCGGTGCGCGCCGCCAGCGTCGCGAAAAACCCAAAGAGGCAAAGGGTGCCCGCGTGGGACGAGGCGAGGTACAACCAGCCCGCAGCGCGGACCTCGGCCCGGCCGCGGTCGAGCGTGATCAGGTAGAAGCAGCAGAGGGCGAAAACCTCCCAGGCGATGAGAAAATGAAGCCCGTTCGAGCAGACGAGGACGGACCCCATGGAGAGCATGATGGCGCTCCACCAGAGGCGGCCGCGAGGAGCGGAGTCCGCGTGGTGATCATCCGCCCAGTACTCGCGCGAATAGATCGCACCCAGCCCGCCGACCACGCCGAGGAGCGCAAGAAAGAGCGCGCTCAACCCGTCCAGGCGCAGGTGCAGCGGCTCGCCGCCGATGGCGATCCGGCTCCTCCACTCCCAGCCGGACGGGCCGCACAGCACAAGCAGCGAGGCGGCAAGGATCGCCGCCGCTCCCGCCAGGGTCAGCGCAAGCCACAGCCCCGGCCGCCGCTTTCCGACGACCATGCCCCCTCCCAGGGCCAGCGCGGCGCAGACCAGTGAGATGGCGATGTTCACCTGGCGTCGCCTCCACCCGCACCGCCGGAAGCCAGAGCGTCGGCCGCCTCAATTGCTTGGAAAATCTCATCGTCGGGAGCTGACCGGACCACCCGGTCGCGCAGCGGCCCCTGGGCGAGCATGCGGCATATTCGTCCGACGAGGTCGAGATGGGCCCGCGGGGAGGGGGCCACGAAGAAGAACAGGCGCTTGATCGGGAGGCCGTCGGGAGCCTGGACCTCCGCGCCAAGCGGCTCCCTGAGCAGCATCAGGGCGACCGTGCCCGAATCTCGGCCAAGGGACACGCGCATGCTGGTGTGCGGCAGCGCGAAGCCGCCGCCGATGGGGGCGAAGTTGACGCCGTTCTTCGCGCAGATCCGCTGGGCCAGCAGCTGCTTGATCGCGGGGGTGACGCCCGGAAGGGAGGCGACGACCTTTTGGAACACCTCGGGCACCGCTTCGGGCGCCACGTCGCGCCAGATGCGGCCGGACCGGAGCAACGGCTCGAGGCGCCAGTTGGTTGCGAACGCGGAGCCCGCCGGCGCCAGGAAACCGACCTTGGCCGCGAGGCCCCGGTCCGCCGCCCAATTCGCCACCTGGGCCCGGTCAAACAGCAACCGGCCGCGGTCGGGGGTGTGGGGGAGCCCCTCGTTGTGCATCCAGTCCTCGACGACCTTCTCCGAAACCCCGAAGGACTCTGCGATTTGTGTTAGATTTAGATACATTGGTTGTCAGAGCGCCTCCCTTTCCGCGGCCGTCGGCGCACCCAGGATCCTTTCCCGGAAACGAGGCGCCTTCACCGACTGCCTCCCTTCAGCACGATGGCGCCTAGCAGCACGAGGCCCGCGACGATATAGAACAGGTATGCCTGAACCCTCCCATGTTGAAGCTTGCGGGCAATCGCGGCTAGTCGAATCACAGCCTCCGCCGCCGGCCTGACGACCCTGTCCAGCACCGTTTCGGGCGTGTGCTCCTCGAAGCTCGCGTGCTCTGGAAACGTCTCCGACGGCAGGTGGGTGTTATGCTCGGGGTGCAGGATCCAGGAAAACCACTCCGTGATGGTCGCGGCGAAGGAGCCGGACGTGTATTGCATGCGAGGCGTGGGCGCGGCATAGCCGCAATTCCAGGTCGGCGCACGCCTGAGGCCGCGTCGGCGGATGCGCCGCCACAACAGGGATGTTCCGGCGACCGCCGCCAGGGCAAGGGCGAGGTTGCATGTGCCCAGGGCCCACAGCGAGCCGGACGGAGGGGACTGGCTCCATGCCGGATTCCACGCGGCCGCGGCGCGCGCCAACGCCGGCCAGAGAACCGCGGGAGCAAGCCCGATGGCCGCGCACGCCAGGGCGAGCGACACCATCGGCATGCGCATGCGCACCCCGCATTCCTGGGCCCTCTCGGCCGCCGGCGTTCGCGGTGCGCCGAGGAAGACGGTGCCGCAGACCTTGATGAAGCAGGCGAGCGCAAGCGCGCCGGTGACCGCGAGGGACACGGCGGCGAGCGCCGCAGCCAGCGCCGGGTTTCCGCGCGAGTTCACGGCGTCAAACAGTCCAAGATAGAGGATCCATTCGCTCACCAACCCATTGAGCGGGGGCAGCCCCGAGATGGCCGCCGCCCCCAGCGCGAACAAGCCCGCCGTCCAGGGCATGGAGCGCCACAACCCGCCCAATTGGCTCATCGTGCGGCAGCCGGTGGCGTGCAGCACCGACCCCGCGCCGAGAAACAGGAGCGACTTGAAGAGGCCGTGGTTCCAGACGTGGAGGAGACCGCCGGCCAGGGCTATCAGGCCCCAGGCGGCGTTTCCATGCTCCGTCGCGATCAAGGCGAAGCCGATCCCGATCAGGATGATCCCGATGTTCTCGACACTGTGGTACGCGAGAAGCCGCTTGAGATCGTGCTGGCCGAGGGCAAAGGCGACGCCCAGGACGGCGCTCGCGATTCCGAGCAGCGCGACGACCCAGCCTGCGGCTTCCGGAACCGGAAGCCATCCGCTGAACCGAACAAGCCCGTAGATTCCCATCTTGATCGTGATTCCGGACATGATGGCCGAGACGTGGCTTGGCGCGTTCGCGTGCGCCGAGGGCAGCCAAATGTGAAGGGGAAACATGCCGGCCTTCATGCCGAAGCCGCACAGCGCGAGCCAGAAGAGGGGCGCCAGTCCCGCCTGATCGCGCATCGGCCCGAGTTCCCAGCTGCCCGTCTTGGAGGCGATGATCCCGAAGTAGGCAAAGAGACAGAGCGTACCGGCATGCGATGCCGCGAGATAAAGCCATCCGGCCGCCCGGACCTCGCTGCGCCGGCGCTCGAGCGTGATCAGGAAATAGCTGGCTAGGGTGACGACCTCCCAGGCGATCAGGAAATGCAGCCCGTTGGACGAAAGCAGGACCAGCCCAAGCGACGCCATCAGGACACCCCACCAAATCCGGCCCGTCCGCGCCGAGAGCGGGTGCCGCTCATCGGCCCAGTATTCGCCGGAATAGACCGTGACAAGGCTCCCCACGAAGCCCAGGAGCGCCAAGAACAGGGCGCTGATGGCATCGAGCCGGAGGTGAAGCGTCTCGCTGCCTATTCGGAATGCGCTGTGCCAGTCCCACGCGGCCCCGGTTGCCAGCACGAGAACCGCCGCTGCCGTGGCCGCGGTCATACCCGCCACCGTCGCAGCCAGCCAGAGGCGCGGCGCTGAACGAGCGGATAGGAGGGCGAACAGCAGGCCCAAACCCGCAACAAAGAGCAGCGGCCCCGGGCTCATCGCCAAAGGGAATTGGGAATCGGGTTCCCCGGCCGGTAGCGGCCGGCGCGCCCTTCGGAGGATGGGCGCCGTCGCCCCGATGCGGCATCGCTGCCGACGGAGCATTGAAATCAAGGTTTTTCGGGGGGAGCACCGGAGTGGGGGCGCATCCTAGCAAATGGCCCAGCTTGTGCGATATAGAACCGCGGCCAGGGCGGGTTCGTCACAAAGCGGGTGGACGCGAAAGGGTCCCGCCCCTCGGTTAATTTCGTAACCTTTGCATGCCGGTTGCGTCAAACTTCGGGTCCCGTGCTTCACTCACCCCAAAAATGAAAATCCGATCCCCCCGTTTCCTATTAGCCGCTTTCGCAATGGTTTGCTTCGTTGCCGTCGCCTTTGCAGGCGACCCCACCGGAACCTGGACTTGGTCCGTCCAACGCAACGGCCAATCCCGGACAAGCACGCTCACCCTTGCCCTCAAGGAGGGAACATTGACCGGCAGCCTCTCGGGCCGCAATGGAGACACGGCGATCGGTGACGCGACGTTCAAGGACGACGCCATCGCCTTCACCGTCGAACGCGAATTCAACGGCAACACGTTTGTGGCAAAATATTCCGGCAAGCTCGAGGGCGATACGATCAAGGGTTCCATCGAGCTTCCAGGCCGGGACGGCGGTGATCCGCAGACCGTTGATTGGACAGCGACACGTTCGAAGGCCGGTGCTGCGATGCCGTGATCGGGGTCAAAGGGGAATCCACGGCGCTAGCCCCGCGCACCGGAAATCCGGGAGGTATCGCGATGCCCGCGAACGGAACGTCCTCGGCCATCTGCATCCTTGGAATGCACCGAAGCGGAACCTCGGCGGTAGCCCGGGCGGTCAACCTGCTCGGGGTTCATCTCGGCGCGCCTGTCAAGATGATGCCGGCCAACTCCGAAAACCCCGAAGGCTACTGGGAGCATCTAGAAATCAACGACTTTCAAAAGCGGCTGATGGGGCGGTTGGAGCGCAGTTGGGACACCGCCAATCCGCTGCCGGAGCGGTGGCTCCAGTCTGCGGCCGTTCGCCCCTTCAAGGAGGAGCTCGCAACCCTGGTTTCGGCCAATTTCAGCGGCTACCGCCGCTGGGCGTGGAAGGAACCGCAGACTTGCCTCCTGCTTCCCCTTTGGCGGGAGCTGCTTGAGCGTGACGGGATTGGATTGTCATGCCTGTTTGTGGTGCGAAACCCGGTGGACGTCGCCGGCTCATTGATGCGGAGGAACGCCATTCCCTTCGAGAAGGCCCTGGGCATCTGGCTCCATTACAACCTCGTTGCCCTCAAGGAGGCGGCCGGATTGCCGATCGTTTTCCTGGGCTACGAGCGTCTGCTAGCGGCGTGGGAACCGGAGCTGCGCCGGTGCGCGTCGGGTCTCGGCCTGGAATGGCCCGAGCGGGATGAGCCCCTGCGCCGGTCGATCGAAGCCTTCATCGATCCCAGTTTGCGGCATTACCGGTCGCCCCCGAGTCGGCTCCGGGAGCTGCCGCCTCCCGTGATGGAGCTATACCAGGCGCTGTCGGAGGCTTGCCTCCGGCTGCCCCGGCCTCAAGACGGCCTTGAGCGAACCGCGGAGCGGTTGTTCAAGGAGTTTCACGCCTATGCCTCGCTGTTTCAGATGATGGCGGTCCCGCCGACCCCCGGTAAATTGGTCCGGATGTGGCGCCGCTGGCAGGTGTCCTTTCGCAAGCGTTGGCCGATCCCGGCAACGGCGCCCGTTGCGCCTGCTCGGTGATTCGCTCCGCACCCGCGATCGCGCTTCCCTGCGAGGGGACATGCGACTCGGGCTTGCGATGATGGCCTGGATTTCGGGGCGTGCTTCCGCTGCCCCTCACCCTATCGCAAGGCATACAATGCATAAGCGGCTCCAACCCTATTCGACGACGAATTCGGCCTCGACGTCCGCACCTTCCTTCTCCTCGTCCTTCAGGTGATGGGCGGCCGGCTGAAGGAGAAGGCAGAGCGGTATCGCGGACAGGAGAATCAGGCCGGAAAGCACGAATCCATTGTCATAGCCCAGCACCTGCGCGCGCCGCGCGATGCCCTGGCTCGCGGCGAACACGATCTTGCTCTCGGGATTGGCCACCATCCCGGGCTCGTGGTGGAAGATCAGCGCGATGGCCCGAAGGCCCAACCGGGTCTCGAAGCGCTGCGACTGCGCCGGAAAGCCCTCGCCGAGCCTGACGGCATGGATGTGGATCGAGTCGGTGACGAAGGTGTTCAGGAGCGCAATGCCGAGCGCGCCTCCGACATTCTGGAAGACATTCAGAAAGCTGCTGGCCATCGGCACTTCGAGGCGGGGCACGGAATTAAGCGCCGCTGCCATCAAGGGGGCCATCATCAGCGCAAGGCCCATGCCCCGGCCGAGCTGCGGGATCACCAGCATCGGCCAATCCGACAGCGGATCCAGGAGGCCGAATGCGATCAACGACCCCCCCACCAGAAGGCAGCCCGCCACGGTCAGGGCGGCCGGACTGTACCGGTCCGCAAGCCTTCCGGCCAGGGGCATGGTCAGGCCGACCGCGAGCGCATTGGGCAGCATCCACAATCCGGCCTGCACCGGCGTGTACCCCATCTGGTTCTGGAGCACGATGGGGAAAAGGAAGATGCTTCCGAAGAGCCCGATCGCACGGAAGACGGCCAGCAGGATGCTCAGCATGAAGTTGCGAATCAGCATGAGGCGCAGGTCGAACAGGGGGTGATCCACCGTCAATTCGACGGCGACGAACATCACCAGGCCGACGACGGTGATGGATTCGCACACGTGGATGTAGGTCGACTGCCAGCCCTTGACCTGGCCATTCGAGAGCGCGGTGAGCGCGGCGATGAGCGCCATTGAGAGGAAAACGAATCCGAACATGTCGAATCCCCTCCTGGCCCCGCGCGCGCGGAGCGGCCCCATGATGACCATGCCGGCAAGCAGGGTCACCGCGCCCACGGGCAGGTTCACCGAGAAGATCGTGCGCCAGCTGAAGGCATCCGTGAGGTAGCCGCCCAGGGTCGGCCCGATCGCCGGTCCGGCCATGATGCCCATGCCCCAGATGCCGAGCGCCTTGCCGCGCTCGTGCGGCTCGAAGAGCTCGGCGATGATGGCCATGCCAATGGGCTGGATGGCTCCGCCCCCCATCGCCTGGAGGATGCGCGCCACGATGAGCGACTCGTAGCTCCAAGCCATCGCGCAGGCCGCGCTCGCCATCGTAAAAAGAAAAAGGCTCCCGAGGTACAGGACCTTGTAGCTGACCCGGGTCGTCAGCCACCCGACGAGGGGCATGACCACCGCGGACGTCATCATGAATGCGGTCGCCACCCATTCGATCTGCTCCCGGTCGACGCCGAACGTGCTCATCATGTGGGGCAGGGCGACATTGACGATGCTCGAGTCCAGCACGGCCATGAACGTGCCGAGCATGATGATGCTCAGGACCCCCCAGCGGTTGGCCCGGACATCGGCCTGCCTAGTCATGGTCTCCGCCTGGTGCGCCCGGGCCAGCCGCGGACGTGCCCGAATGGATCCGCACCTCCACGGACAAGCCCGGTCCCAGTGCCAGCTCTGGCGGCACCGTCACCGCAATCCGCAGCGGGACCCGCTGGGTGACCTTTATGAAGGTGCCGGACACCCCCTCGGCGGGGATGATGCTGAATTCGGAGTTTGCCGCGCGCATGATCTCCGTCACGCGTCCGTGCAGCCGCAGGTCGGGGAAAGCATCGACCGAGATGTCGGCGGTGTCCCCGATGGCGACGTCGTGGAGGTACTTCTCCTCAATGTTGGCGTCGACGCGGAGCGTGGAGGGATCGAACATGCTGATGACGGGCTGGGCCGCCATCGGCATGGCCCCCGGATCGAGCCAGCGCCGCACGACCCAGCCGTCGAAGGGCGCCCTGACGGTGCTCCGCGCCAGGTTGTCCCGGGCATTCTCGACGGCAGCGGCCGCCTCGGCCACCCTGCTCCGGGACAGGTCCACGGCCGCTCTGGCCACGGCGACATCCTCCTTGCGCGATCCCTGCTGCAGGAGGATCAGGTTCTGTACGGCGGTCTCCCGGCTTTGGCGTGCGGATTCAAGGGCGGTGCGGCTCCGGTCAAACTGGTCCCTTGGCACCGCGTGGTCCGTGAACAGCTTCTGGGTCCGGTCGATGTCCAGCTGCGCCATCTGCTCCTCATTCTGGAGGCGCCTGACGACGGCTTCCGCGGCCCTTATCTCCTCGGGTCGGCTGCCGTTGACGGCCTTGTCGCGCAGCGCCTCGCTTGAGGCCAACCCCGCCTCGGCCGAGACCAGCGCAGCCTCCGACTGGTTCAATGCGGCCTGTGGAATGGACGTATCGAGCCTGTAGACCACGGTTCCCTTGCGCACGAATTGGCCCTCGTGCACGGCCACCTCGGTCAGCCGGCCGTTGATCTCCGGGGCCACGTCCACCAGGTGGCCCGCGAACCGGGCGTCGTCGGTGAAGACGATTCCCCGAAGGAACACGAGCCAGTAGCCAAGGACGCAGACGGCGATCGCCCCCACGACCGAGATTCCGATCAGGATCCTCCTCCGTTTCTGGAGGCCGTTGCCGTTCTGAGGCCTTCGGGCCCCTTCGGCGGAGCCCGGCTCTTTGCCGCTGGTATCTGGGGACACGGACCCGGCTGTCGTACTCATTTGGCTTTAAGGTGTCTCGGACGGGGGATGCGGCCGGCCAGCCCCGTTCAGGAAAAGGTCCACCACCATCGCATGGGTGCGCAGGGACTCCTGCCAGCCTTCCAGCTCCCACGACCGGGTCCGGAGCATGCCGAGCAGGTACTCCGCGAGGATCTCGGCAGGGATGTCGCCGCGGAGATCGCCGGACGTGATGCCCTGGGAGACCACGGCGGCCACGGCCTTCATCATGGGCTGGCGTTGTTCCCGCCAGCGCTGGCGCAGGCCCGCACCTCCGCCCTCCATCGCGCGTTCGCCCTCGGAAAGAATGATGCGAAAGAGCGGCCGCCGCTTCTGGAAGAAGGCGACAATGCTCCCACACGTGCGCAGGAGCCGGTCGCGAAAGGCTTCGTGGTCCACGGCGATCCGCCGGAGCTCCTCGCACATCTCATCGAATCCCGCCACCGCAGCGCGGAAGATCAGGTCCTCCTTGTCGGAGAAATACAGGTAGATGGTCCCCTTGGCGACGTCCGCGTGCTTCGCGATTTCATCGAGGGTGACTTCGTCGACGCGGCGGTTCCGGAACAGCTGCTCGGCGGCCTGCATGAGGCGCTGACTCTTGTCTGATATAGCCACTGACTGGCCAGTCAGTCATTTCTTGTGCGCCCGTCAACTTAAGATCGCGGCTTTGGCGGATATCACGGCGGCTAAAGCGGGTATAAAGACCTCAGGAAGATAACCTAAGATATTCGAGATAAAATAGTAACATCGTTAACCCAATCGGCGCCGGAAGAGCCAGGCGGCACCCGTCAGCGCGATCACCCCGCTGACCGTAAGGGGGATAAAGTCACGGAGAAGCAGGGTGAACCCGGCATCCTCAAGGTACACCCGCTTGGTGATATCAAGCGCATAGCGGAGCGGGTTGATCAGCATCGCTGTCTGCATGGAATGCGGCATGCTGGCGATCGGGGTCGCCAGTCCGGAAAGGAGGGAGAAGGGCATCACCAGAAGGAACGCATAAAGCATGGCTTGCTGCATCGTTGAGGCTATCGACGAGACGAAGAGACCCATGCCGACGGCGGCCAACAGAAACAGCCCGAGGCCGGCATAGAGTACGATGAACGAGCCTTCGAACGGGATGTGAAACCAGAATTGGGCAATCAGTAGGATGCTGGTGGATTGCGTGATGCCTATGGCCATGTTGGGGACGGCCTTCCCCACCATGATTTCGAAAGGCCTGAAGGGCGTGACCAGCAGCTGGTCAAAGGTTCCCTGCTCGCGCTCGCGCGCGACGGACATGGCGGTGAGCATCATGGTGCCCAGCATCGTGAGCGTGCCGATCAGGCTCGGGATCATGTTCCAGCGCGACTCCAGGTTCGGGTTGTACCAGGATCGGCTGACGATCCGGACAGGAGGCCCGGCCTGGCCGTGGTCGGCCCTCCATTGGAGGTTGAAACCGTCGACGACGCTCCCGAGATAGCCGAGGGCGATTCCGGCCGTGTTGGAATTGCGGCCGTCGGCGATCGCCTGAAGCTCGGCGGGCTCGCCCGCCAGCAGCCGCCGCTCGAAATCCTGGTCAATCCGGAGGACGAGGAGGGCCTTCCGGTTGTCGATCCATGGCGCGATGTCCCCAACCCTCGAAATGTTGGCCGCCCGCTGGAATACGCCGGATCCGTCCAGGCGGGAAATGAGGGCCGCCGAAGCCGAGCTGTGGTCCTGATCGAGGACGGCGTAGGGAACCGAATTAAGGTCAAAGCTCGCCGCGTATCCGAAGATGATGCTCTGGAGGATCGGCGGGAGAAAGATGATCACGCGGCTGCGCGGGTCCTTGAGCACGGCAAGGAACTCCTTCTGGACCAGGGCGAAAATCCGGAGAAGCGAGGAGCGCATGGTTTGCTTCAGGCAAGACGCTTGCGGGTGGCGAGACGGGTGAGGGTGAGGAGCACCGCGGCCATGCCCGCCAGCACCGCAAGGCTCGGCCAGACCACGCTCGGGACGTTGCCGGCGAGGAAGAGGGTCTGCATGATCGCCACCGCGTACCGGGCCGGCATGACGTAGGTGATCGCCCGGATCGCCGCCGGCATGCTCCTTATGTCGTACAGGAATCCCGAGAGCATCATCGCCGGCAGGAAGGTCAGGAGCATCGCCAGCTGGCTCGCAAGGAACTGGCTCTTGACGACGGTGGACACGAGCAGTCCAACGCCGAGTGCGACCATCAGATAAACCATCGACGCGAGGCAGACAAGGGGCAGCGAGCCCCGGATCGGGACATGGAAAAGGAACTTTCCGGCGAGGATGCAGAGGACAAACCCGATCATGCCCAGTCCGAAATAGGGGATGATCTTGCTGACAAGGATCTCCCCGGCCCTCACGGGAGTCACAAAGAGGGCCTCGAGCGTCCCCCGTTCCCATTCGCGGGCCACGACCATGGCCGTCAGAAAGGCCCCGATGATGGTCATCACCAGGACGACGAGTCCGGGAACGAGGAAATAATGGCTGTCGTTGCTCTCATTGAACCACATCCGGTCGGCCACGATGACCGGCCCGGCCGCGGGTGCGTTTCGGGCCTGGGCCGCGCTCCACTGGCCGACCGGGCCCTGGGCGTAGGCCAGGATAATCCGGCCCTGGTTTGCGTCGGTGCCGTCGACGAGGATCTGGACATCGGCCTTGCCCAGGTGCCAGCGCCGGGTGAAATCGGAGGGGATGAGGACGATGCCGTCGACCTTCCTGTCCAGCGCGAGCGCCTTCGCCTCGGCCATCGAGCGTGCAACGGTGACCGCAAAATAAGGGGACAGCTGGAAGGAGCCCACCAGGGAGGTCGTGGCCGGCGAGGGATCCTCGTCGACGATGGCGACGGACGCCTGGCTCACGTCGAGCGAGAGGCCGTAGCCGAAGAGGAGGATCATCATCAGCGGGAAAGACGATGCCGATGGCGATGCTGCTCGGGTCCCGGAAGACCTGTCGGGCCTCCTTAAGGGTCAGGGCGCGGATTCTCTGCCATTTCACGGGGGGCCTCCCTTCGTCTCGCTTTCCCCGGCCCCGGCGCGCGCCTCAAGGACCACAGCGATGAAGGCGTCCTCCATGGTGGCTTCACGCCCGTTTTCGGGCCGGGCATGGCCGCGGAGTTCCGCCGGCGTGCCCTCGGCCAGCAGCTTTCCGCCGTCGAGGATGGCCGCCCGGTCGCAGTACTCGGCCTCGGCCATGAAGTGCGTGGTCACGATCACCGTGACGCCCGTCGACGCCAGGGAGGTTATGCGCCGCCAAAAATCGCGCCGGGCGAGCGGATCGGCCCCGCTTGTCGGCTCGTCGAGGAAGAGGATCTCCGGCTCGTGGAGCAGCGCCGCCGCCATCGCCAGGCGCTGCTTGTAGCCCCCCGGCAGCTGCACGCTCTGGAGGCCGACGAGCGATTCGAGCTGGAATTGGCTCATCGCCCACGCGATCCGTTCCCGCTTCGCCTGCCCGTTCAATCCGTACGCGCGCGCGAAAAAGTCCAGGTTCTCCCCGACCGTGAGCTGGCCGTAAAGCGAGAATTTCTGCGCGACATAGCCGAGATGCTGCCGGGCCGACGCCCGTGACTTGCGAACGTCGATTCCGGCCACCTTCAGCGTGCCGCTCGATGCGGGCAGGAGCCCGCAGAGCATGCGGAAGGTCGTCGTCTTGCCGGCGCCATTGGGCCCGAGCAGCCCGTAGATCTCACCCCTGCGCACGCTGAAGTTGACATGGTCGACGGCGACGAACTTGCCGAATTCACGGACGAGATTGTGCACCTCGACCACCGTCTGCCTGCCATCGTCCGGCGACGGCGCATGCGGGGAGAAGAGGGCGCCCCGCACTTCGGATGCGGCCGGGACATTCCGGTGAAGGAGCATCATGAAGCCGTCCTCAAACCGCGCGGGGGTGGGCTGGGCCCTTGCTCCGGCAATCAACGGGGAGTCGCCGCCCCCGGTCAGCCCCGGCTCCCTGCGGACGACCCTCACTTGGCCTCCTTCCGGCACGGCATCCACCACACCGGGCTCGTCCAACAGCCTGGACTGGAACTCCCTGGCCTTCAGGGGTGCGGGTGCGGACACCCGGTAGGTCCGCCCGTCCGCAAGCTTTCGAACCTCCGAGGGATCCCCAACGGCGAGGCTCCTGCCCTCATGGAGGACGAGGACGCGCCGGCACTCCTCGGCCTCATCGAGATAGCTGCTGCTGAGCAGGACGGTCAGCCCCTCCTTGACCAACCGCCGGATGATCTCCCAAAGCTCCCTCCGCGAGAGGGGATCGACCCCGACGGTGGGCTCGTCGAGGAGCAGAAGCTCGGGTGAGCTCACGAGCGTGCAGGCCAGGCCGAGCTTCTGCTTCATCCCGCCGGAGAGCTTCCCTGCGAGCCGCTTCTGAAACGGCCCAAGCGCGGTCATCTCCATGAGCCCGGGGTACTGCCTGCGCCTTCCCTCCTCGGTGAGGCCGTGCAGGTCGGCGTAGAGGCGCAGATTCTCCTCCACGGTTAGGTCGTCATACAGGCCGAAGCGCTGCGGCATGTAGGAAATCCGCGACTGGATGGACTGGGGGTCCTTCGCCGCATCGATTCCAAGGACGGTAATGGAGCCGGAATCAACCGACATGAGCCCTGCGACAAGCCGGATCAGCGTCGTCTTCCCGGCCCCGTCGGGCCCCACGAGCGCGGCCAGCTCTCCGTGGCCGACGTCGAAGGATACATTGTCGAGCGCCGCGACGCGCTCTCCCGTTTCCCGCAGGAATGATTTGCGCACGCCCTCCAGGCGAAGCGCGGGAGCCGTGGACGCCGTGGTCACTTCTCCCATCCCCCGCCAAGGGCCTTATAGAGGGCGATGAGGTCGACGGAGACGGTCTGATCGCTGACCGCCAGCTGGTCCTCGGCCTCGTAAAGCGATCGCTGGGCGTCGAGCACATCGAGATAATTGACGCGCCCCTCGGCGAATTGCGCACCGGCCATCGCGAGCGTCCGCCGGTCCTCGGCCAGCTGCTCCACGAGCGCCTTGTGGCGGTTTTGCTCCTGGGCATAGGCGACGAGGGCGTTCTCCGTCTCCTGAAGGGCGGTCAAGGCCGTCTTTTCGTAGGTCGCCAATGCCGCCTGCTGCACGGCGGTTTGCGCGTCCACCTCGGCCTTGACCCGCCCGAAATCGAGAGCCCGCCATTGAAGCGAAGGGCCCACGGACCAGAAAAGGCTGCCGGGCTCGAACCACTTCTGGAAGCTGATGCTTTCCATGCCGGCGGCGCCGGTGAGGGAGAGCTTGGGGAACCAATCGGATTTTGCCTCGCCGATGCGCGCCGTCTCTGCGGCGAGCTGGCGCTCGGCCCGCCGCACATCGGGACGGCGGCGGAGAAGTTCGGAGGGCAGGCCGACCGGGACCTCGGGCGGGGCCGGCGGCACCGGTGCCGGGGCCGATAACTCGGCGAGGAGGGCGTCCGGCTCCTTTCCAAGGAGGGCTGCCAGGCCGTACATCGCCTGGGAGACGGCGGTCTTTGCGCCGGGAATCCCGGCCTGGACGCCCGCAAGCAGCGCCGCAGCCCGCGTTACGTCCAATTCGCTGGTCACTCCGCTCTTGAACCGGGCCCGGGCCAGGTCGAGCGCCTGCTGCTGCAGATCGAGCGTCTTCAGGGCGATTTCAAGGCGCCGCTGGCTCCCGCGCAGCTCGACGTAGGTGCGCGCCACCTCGGCTGTCAGGCTCACCAGGGTGTCGTTGCGCGACTCGATCGCGCCCTCCCACTCGGCGTTGGCGGCCTCGAACGCCCGGCGCTTGGCCCCGAAAAGGTCGATCTCCCAGGACGCGTCGAACCCCGTCTGATAGACGCTGTATTCGAACGGGAAATTCTTGGCCAGCGGGAGGGCGCCAAAAAGGGGCTGGTTCCGGCTGATCTTCTCTTTTGCGTAGGATCCGGAGACGTCGAGGTCGGGCCGGAAATTTGCGGAATTCAACTCCCGGATCGCGCGGGCCTGGCGCAAGTGCGCCTCGGCCACCTGCAGGTCGGGGTTGGATTGGGCCGCGCGCTCGATGAGGGAGTCGAGCGTCGGGTCGTTGAACGACCTCCACCAGGCGGCGGTTTCAGGGGCGCGGTCGGCCAGTCCGTTTTCGCGGGGCGTGCTCCATGCTGGCCGGGGCTGGCGCCGCGACCGGATGGTAATCGGGCCCCACCGCGCAGCCGGCTAGGGCCGCGAGGCCCGCCGCCGCCAGGCCCTGAAAGGTGTTAGTCCGGCGCATCGGTCCCCTCTCCGTTTCAGGGTTCCTGTTTTGGCGGGCCTATCCGCACGGTGGCAGGCATCCCCAGGCGAAGTTCGTCCTGCGGGTCCTTTACAAAGACGCGGACCTCATAGACCAGGTTGGAGCGTAGATCCGTGGTCTCGACCGTTTTCGGCGTGAATTCGGCGACCGAGGAGATGAAGCCAATCCATCCCGTGAATTCGCGCCCGGGGAAGCTATCCGCGACGACCGAAGCCTCGGCCCCAGGGTGGATCCTGCCCAAGTCGGGCTCCGAAACATAGGCCCGCACCCATTTGGGCTCGGTGATCGCCAAGTCGAAAACGGGCCTTTGCGGCGAAGCCATTTCTCCGGGCTCAAGGAGCCTTGAGCGGACCGTAGCCTTGCCCGGAGCGATGAGCTCCGCGTCGGCGAGCTCGCGGCGCAGGAGCTGGAGGTGCGCCTTGGTGGCCCGCAGCTGGGCCTCCCCCTGCGCGATGTCCTCCTGCCGCGGCCCTGCCACGGTAAGATCCCGGCTCTTCTCGGCCACGGAGAGCCTCGCCTGCGCCATGTCGAGGGCCGCTTGCGCCCCGTCAACATCCTGCTGGCTTACGGCAAGACCGGCCGTGCTTTTGAATAGGGCGTTCACCCGCCTCCACTGCTGGCTGGCGTTCACAAGGTCGGCCTGCGCCTGGGCCACGCCGGCCTGGGCCTCGGCGATCTCCTCGGGGCGGCTCCCGTGATGGAGGCGGTCGACGGCCGCCTGCTGCGCCGCCATGGTCGCCGCGGTCTCCGCCACCTCGGGCCGCAAGCGCGATGTATCGAGCCTCGCCAGCACCTGCCCGGGACGCACGCGGTCACCTTCTTCGACCAGGACCTCTGAGATCCGCTCGCTGTTGTTGAAGGCCAACTCCAGCTGCCTCAGGTCGACATTGCCGTACAGAACCAGCTCGTTCGCGGCCTTTCTATTGCCGCCGAACAGCCTGATCGCGCCGAGAACGCCTGCTGCTGCGGCCACGACCAGCAATCCTACGATCAACGGTTTTTTCATGCCGAGGCCGAAACTGGGCCAAGTCCGGCAATAATTCAAATTCTAATTTCAATTTGATTTTCTGCCAGGATTGCCAGACTGTCTCCCCCGGCGGCTGCCAACCTTGAAACCCCGAAGAAAAAGACGAGATGATTCGGATACGCGGCGGCTGCTGCTTGAGGTCGCGGGCCAGGTCTTTGCCGAGAAGGGATTCGCCGGCGCCACCGGCAAGGAGATCTGCGCCCGCGCCAAGGTGAACGTCGCCGCGATCAACTATCATTTTCACGGTTTCGACCGCCTCTACGCGGCCGTCCTTGCCGAGGCGGCGAGGCGACTGCCGACGGCGGATGTGATCGGGGGCGCGCTTGCCAGCGAAACGGAGCCCAAGGAGAAGGCGAGGGCCATCTTCACGCTCCTCGTGGAGGCCATGACGGGCCCGCTTTCCGCGTCCTGGGTGGTTCGGGTCATCGGACGCGAGGCGGTGAGCCCTAATCCATCCCGGTTCTTCGTTGCGGTCCAGGAGCGGGAGGTGCGTCCCAAGGTCCGCCTCCTGAAAGGGGTGGTGTCCGAGTTCATGAAGCTGCCGGCCGACCATCCGGCGGTCGAGCGCGGCTGCTTCAGCATGATTGCGCCCTGTGCGCTGCTGCTGCTCGGGAACCGCAAGCGGCTCAAGTTTGCATTCCCGCGCTTCGGGTATACCCCGCAGGAGGCCGAGGCGGTCGTCGACCACCTGGTGCGATTCTCGCTCGGGGGCCTCGCGGCGATCGGAGAAGCCGCACGCGCTGCGGGGCGGACGTCACGGAAAGGCTGAGGAACTCCGGATCCGGAGCTCCCGGACGGGGGAGGGCGGTTGGGGAGGGTCCCTGCGCGGGTGCTAGCGGTAACGATAGAGCAGCACGCGTTGGATGCTGTAGTCTCCGCGGAATTGCAGCGCCTTCCACTCGGGCGTCTCGTCGCCGTTCAACCGGCGGCCCGGAATCCAGCGGCCATCCCGGTAAACCCCTTCTTCAACCGTGCCGAGCCCCACGTTTTCGGAGGGGTTCGTGGCCGACGTGAAGGTGACCTTCATCGCCTTGCCGACGACCACGTATTGGTCGGGGCCGGTCGAGATGAAAAGACCCGCCACCCGCTCCGGCGGGGTGCCCGACGCCTGCGGGCCGGCGGGACGCGCGGAATAGAGCGCTTCGATGTTGTAGTCGCCGAGCCTGATCGTCTTCGCGCCGGCCCCCGCTTTCGAGGAGAAGCGCGGCCATGGTTCCTTTGCCCTGATGCTCGAGGATCAGCGGGGAAACCTGATCCACCACCTCATAGGCCTTGGCCAGATCCGTGTCCGGACCCGCGAACCGGTCGATCCCGAACGGAGAATAGGCGATGGCGTCATGCATTCCGTAGGCCCAGATCGCATTGGCGGCTCCGAATGCGTCCCCCCGCGATTCGGGAATGAAGAGAGGGTTGCCGCAACGGGTGAACCGCTCGCAGAGCTCCTCGAATTCAGGGACGTAGAGGTCCGGTGCTAGAATGTCGATTGCCGGCGCTCCCGCCTGCCAGATGTTGATCACCTGCGGGAGCGGGCCGCCGCTCGGGTAGGTTCCCGGCCAGGCGTGGTCGCGCTGCTGCAGCCAAGCGTTCACATACATCGGGATATTGTACTCAGCCTTGCCTGCCCCAGCCACCTTCTCGACGTAGTGGGCATAGTTCCACGCCATAAAGATCTCATCCACGGGCCAGTGGAGCTTTCGCCAGCCGGTTTCGTGCTCCTCCTCCGTCAGGGGCGGACTGAGCGTGCGGACGGGGATCTCCTTGCCCGCGGGTTTGCCAGGGCCAAACACCTCCTCCCAGGTTCCCGAGGTCCGCGAGCCGTTCGCCTCCAGTAATTCCCGCAATTCGGAGACAAGCGTGTCCTTGTGCGCCGCCAGGTAATCCATCAGCTCCTTCGGCACAGGGCCCGCGAAGGCCTTGTTCGCCGCCGGACTGTAGTCTCGGGCGTCCTCCAGGACCCCCATCTCGTTCTCGACCTGAATCATTAGGACCGTGTGTTGGTGTCCGTCCACCTCCTTCAGATGGCGCATTAGAGCGGCAAACGCACGTGCATCGGCGTCGCAGTTGGCTTCACTGAACGTCGTCAATGTATTCAGGCTCTTGCCCTGCTCGCTCTGCACGAGCGGGAAGCGGGCCTGGTTCGTCTTTACCCAGAGCGGCTGATAATTTGATTTCCCGTTCTTCCAGCTGGCGAACCAGAGGAGCACAAGGTGGAGGTCGTTGGCCTGGGCTTCGCTGATCAATCGGTCCACGAGTTTGAAGTCGAATCTGCCCTCCTCCGGTTCGATCAATTCCCAAGTCACGGTGGCCAGCACGGTATTGAGGTGGGTGGCCACGAGCCGGGGCCAGAGCGGCTTCATGTAGTCAAGGCTTGAGGCACTCGAATTGTTCAATTCCGCGCCGCGGATCAGGAAGGGCCTTCCATCCACGACGAGCTGCTTCGCGGTGCCCTGCATTTGGAGGTGCGGCAGAGCGGGGTCCGTGTCCGCGGCACGGCTGAGCGTTGCGCCCATCAAGGACGCCGCCGACAGGAACGTTAGGGTTGAAAGCCTAAATCTAAGGACTTGTGGAGTTTTCATCGCGTCTCTGCTGCCTGGTTTTGGGGTGGCAACTAATCGTAGCCGTGTTCAGGCCGACCATGATGGGTCGGCTCCCGTGAAGTTAAGCGGATTATTCGGACAAGAAAAACGAATTCGGATGCCTTCGCGTTCCCCGGAGTGATCTATTCTGTCTCGACAAAATCGGGCTCATACGGACCGAGGTTGAATTCGTCCCTGTAGTCCCGGTCCCATAGTATGCTTTTCGACGGCCCCTTGAGCCTTACCTCCCTGGGCTTGCCGCCGAGGTTCAGATAGAGGATGTGCCTCGAGTCGATGCGCCGAGCGATGACATCTTGCGGGGTGACGGGTCCCCGCGCGATCGAGAGCTCCGCGATCAACGGGTCCAGTATCGGACCAAGCAGCTCGCCGCGGACGGGAAGGCCGACGTAGATCGCCCGGCCCCGTCCGAAGCGGTGGGAGGTCACTATGGGATAGTCCTTGTCCAGGCTGACGATCCGTCCGAGGACCTCGGCCCCTCGCGACTCGATCACGTCGAATCGCGGCGACTCAAGGGACAGGCTCTGCCCCTCGTAGATGACGTGGAGATTTTGCCCCGACAGCGACTCCCTGGAGAGCCCGTTAAGCACTTCCGTATCCTCGTAACCAGCCAACCGGATCCCGAAGACGTCGCTCAGTCGCCCCGGCCTCGTGTCTGCAAAGACCTGTCCATTGGCGTCAAGCATCGCGGATCCCGCCGTCATGATGAGGGTGCCGCCCTTGTCGACGTAATCGCGCACCCTCGCGGCCGTCTCGCCGTCCATGACGGCGACGTCGGGCATGATGAGCAGCTTGTATCCCAGGGCGCTCCGGCTCACCTCGACCACCCGCGTGTCCACGTTTCTTCTCACGAAGAATCCGAAGCAATTCTGCAGCTGGATATCGTGCGCTTCCGGATACTCGGGGGACGAGACGCTGGCAATCTGGCTGGCGAATGAAAAGGCGAGCCCGACATCGGCCCGGACCTTGTAGGGGAAGCCGTAGCGCTCGATCTTCCTGAACTCCGACGCGATCTGCCTGTATTCATCGTACTTGCGGTTGGGCACGCCATCCCAGTCGAGCATGCCCTCAAGGTATTGTTCCTCGCCGGCGCGCATGCTTTGCCAGGTCCAGCCGCAGATCATCTGGTTGCCGTACAAGAGGGATGCGTAGGCGGACCGCCTGATGGATTTGGGCGCAGCCGTGGCGGTCGTGAACTCGGTGCACCAAAAAGGAGTGGAGTTTTCGAATTGTATCCGAGCGATTCCGAAAAGTGCATTCTCGAGGCCCTTCGTGTCCGAGAGCAAATCGCTGGGATAAAGACCGCACCCAGCCCGGGTGAGCCTCCCGGAATAGGCGATCCCCGAGTAGTCAAAATACCTCATGGGGCTGTAGTACCACATGTTCGTAGTCATCAGGGTGCCGGGTGCATCCGTCTCCACGGTCTGAATCAGTCTTGAGAGGTAGTGATTGATCTCATCCGAAACGAATCTCCGGAAATCGAGCACCCTTTCAGGCGGACCGGTGATCGATCCTGACTCGGGCAGTCCCACCTCCTCAAAGCGGCTGATCCTTCTCGACCATCGCTGGCCGGCCCAGGCCTGGTTAAGCGCGTCTACGGTGGGATACTTTTTTTCCAGCCACGTGATGAACCGCATCCTGACGGCGTCCGAATAGGATATCGGGCCGTCCCCCGGCTCATTGTCTATTCCAAAGGCTAGAAGCGCCGGATGCCTTGCGTATCTCCTAACGAGGGCATCCGCGAAACGCATCGCATAGTCCTGATAATTTGGGTCTCCCACGTCCTCCATGTAGCGGTGGTTCGGGTAAAGGCGGCTTCCACTGGAATCGGTGATGTCGATCGAGGGAAACTTTGCGTGCAGCCATATCGGCGCCGGCCGGACCGCTATGTCCAGGATCACCTTGATTCCGGCCTCGTGCATAAGATCCATGACCCTATCGAACCAGTCGAAATCGAACCGGCCCTCGGAGGGTTCGTAGGAGTCCCAAGCCAGATGGCCCATGCGGACCACCTTGAATCCCGCCGCTTTCATTAGCGGAATGTCTCTGTTCCAATCGGCCTCCCTCAAGTCGTGGGGATGATAATTCGCGCCGACATAGAGCTCCTGCGCTCGGGCCGCTCCGCACGCGGAGAGGAGAATTGCCGTCAAAAACAGGGGGGGTAGAATCTTCATTCTCGCAGGGGAATCCTGCATGAAGCGGAAACGATCCGCGAGGCAGGCAACCCACGCCATATGGGAGGCGACCAGGGAAGTACAGAAATCGTGGCTCCCATCCTCGGAGGCCCGGGGATATGACCGCGATGGCGTTTTCAAATCGATTCCATGGGGGGCTTGGTTTCCGAGGCCCCGATCGCGGCCGCCCGACCGGGCACCGGGTGGCTCCATACGCTCATTTTGCCCTTTCGGCCGAGTCCAGCAGCAATATCCATGATACCATCAGGTTCCTGTTCTGGACGGAGATCTCCCTGACCACCGGATCCACGGTCTCGTCAAAATAGGCGGCCAGGCTGAGGGCCTTCAATCCCTCCTCGGGCCGGAAAAGATGGCCGATCTGGTAGCCCTTTTCCCCATTGGCGGCCCTTTCCCGGTCGAATCTGACCGTCGAATTCACGAATTCGCGATGCTGCTTTTCCCCGGTGCAATACGGGACCAGGAAATGCACCGATTTGCGCAGGGACGCCCCGCTCGGGCTGGTGTAATCGTAGAGGTTCAGCCCGTGCTTGTGGGCTGCGATTGCCAGCGCAAGAAGGGGTTCAAGGTCGTAAACGTGGTAGTGAAGGGCGTCGCGCTCGACAAAATCCAGGCTCGACCCGTCCGGACGCAGATTCTGGCCGATCTGCTTCTTGAAACCTTCAACGGCCATTTTTATCAGGTCATCATCTCCGAGCACATAGGCGGCAAGGCCCTCAATCTTCAGGCGATGACTCTGCCAGTTGTTCGTGACTTGTCGGGCGTTCCGTTCCGCCTGGATCAATCGCCGGAGATAGGCATCGACCCCCTTCCTCGCGTCATTTTGGAATGTCGCCAGGGTCAGATCGTAGGCGACAATGAGCGGCTCGAGGTTGGTTTCGTCGATCGGGTCGCCTGTGGGCTGGTTTGTCGTGGCCCACGCCAGAATGAAGGCCCTGGCTTTGGCGGCATACTTGGGTTCGCCCCCGATGGCGTAGGCATAGCCCAGCGCCTCAAGCTTCCGCATGTCCCCTAGGGCCGCGGCGGTGGCGATCTTGACCGGGTCGCCGGCAAGCTTGCCCTCTGTCTGGATCCTTCGGATCGGATTTGGGGAATCCTCCAGCGCGGAGTCGGCCTCGGCGATCAGCCGGTGGAATTCGTCCCGGGCCACGGGATTGTCCCGAGTCAGCCCGATGAGGCGGCCTCTTTCGGCCGTCGTGAGCAGCGCGCATTGCGCGGCCGAGATTTGGACGGTCAGCAGAGCGAGCATCGCTGCAAACAGGGGTTTCGGCCAGGGGGCGCCAGTGTGCGCCTGAGCGACGGGAGGGGTCACGATGATGGGGAGGGTTGGAGGGTGGCGTTCGACGCAGGGTAGCATTTCCCGGCTTGATTGAACAGGTGTCGAACCCGGGAATCTGGGTGGTCAAGCCTCCGCGGGTGTCCGTTTCGAATGGTGTCGGGAAAGGCGATTTCACTCGGAATCGGCGGCGCACGGGCCTTTCATTCCCGCGACATAGGCCAGGCGGAACGATGCTGGAGCGAACCCCTTTCCAGCAAACCGCCACATAGAGACTGGCCCACCCCAAATCCGACGGCCGCATCACCCCATGGCTTCCCTCGCAATCCCCATCGTTCTTGTGTGCAACTATCTCGTGAACCCCCTGGGTCTTCACGATGCGGCGCCTCGCCTCGCGTGGCAGCTCTCGGCGGCCGACGGCAGGCGGGGCGTAGCCCAGACCGCCTATGAGATCAAGGTCTCATCACAGCCGGGCGGACCCGCGGATTTCTGGGACAGCGGATGCATCAAGAGCGATGCGACCACGCAGATCCCCTATGCGGGGCGACCGCTGCCATCCAGGACCCGAGCGTACTGGCAGGTGACGACCTGGGACGACCGCGGACAGCCAAGCACTTCGCCCGCGGGAGCGGCTTACTGGGAGACCGGGCTGTTGAGCCGCAGCGATTGGACTGCGCAATGGATCGGTGCGCCCTGGCACGGATCCGGCCAAACGGGCTCGCCGGCGCCTTTCCTGCGCAGAGGATTCACGCTCGCGAAGAGCCCCATCGGCGCCCGCCTCTATATAACGGCGCTTGGCCTCTACGAGGCCTACCTCAACGGCAGGCGCATCGGCAGCGACCATTTCACGCCGGGCTGGACCGACATGAGGAAGCGCGTGCAGTACCAAGTGTACGATGTCACGGAGATGCTTTCCAGCGGGGAGAATGTCGTTGGGGCTATACTCGGCGATGGCTGGTACTGCGGCAACGTCGCGCAGGAGGGGAGGGAGGTCTATGGCGACAGGCCCAAGCTTCTCGCCCAGCTTGAGGTGACGTTTGCCGACGGCTCTCGCGAGGTCATCGCGACGGACGCCGCTTGGCAGGTGGCGGCGGGTCCCGTGCTCGAGGATGACCTCCTGATGGGCGAAAGCTACGATGCGCGCCAGGAACTCACGGGATGGCTCACGACAAAGCCGGCCGCAGGCGAATGGAACTCGGCGCGGGTCTTTCCGGATCCCGGGGTTGAGCTTTCGCCAATGCTTTCGGAACCGGTGAGAAACCACGAGGAGATCGCCGCCATCGGCGCGCCGAGAAAAGTGCCGGGATGGGGAAGCGACGGATTCATCTACGACTTCGGCCAGAACCTGGTGGGGAACGTTACGCTCCGGGTGACAGCCCCGGCCGGTACAACCTTTACGGTGCGCTACGCCGAGATGCTCGACTCCTCGGGGGAGCTGTATCTCGACAATCTTAGAACCGCACGCGCGACCGACCATTACACCTGCAGGGGCGATCCCTCGGGAGAGAGCTGGACCCCGCGTTTCACCTACCACGGCTTCCGCTATGCCGAGGTCAGCGGCCTGGCCCATGGAGCCAAACCGGAGACCGGCGCGCTCGTCGCCCATGTCCTCCACAGCGCGCTGCCCCGGACGGGCGAATTCTCGTGCAGCGACCCGTTGATCAACCAGCTCCAGCACAACATCCAGTGGAGCCAGCGCGGCAATTACTTCGAGGTGCCGACCGACTGCCCGCAGCGCGACGAACGCCTGGGCTGGACCGGCGACGCGCAGGCCTTCATCCGCACGGGAGCCTGGAATCGCGACGTGGCGCCGTTCTTCAACAAATGGCAGCGGGACATTTCCGATGCGCAGCTTCCGGACGGCGCCGTGCCGGCGGTCATTCCGTCGCTCGAGCTTGTGTCGGGTGATGGCGGGCCTGCATGGGCCGACGCCGCGGTGATCTGCCCGTGGACCGTCTATGAATGCTACGGCGACCTCACGCTCGTCGCCAGGCACTTCGACATGCTGGGCCACTACCTGGACTACATTGGGACCCAGTCAAAGGACGGCATCCGGCTCCATCCCGACCTGGGAAAATGGGGCGGATTTGGCGACTGGCTGGCGCTTGACGGCAGCGGCCAGATCGACGGCGGCACGCCGAAGGACCTGATAGCGACTGCATTCTATGCGCACGATGCGAAGCTTCTGGCGGAGATGGCCCGCGCCCTCGGCAAGGCCAAGGAGGCGGCGGCTTATGATGCGCTTGAGCACCGGATAGCCGTCGCATTTCAAAGGCGCTTCGTAACCGCGGAAGGACTCGTGGCCGGCAATACGCAGACGAGCTATGTTCTGGCGCTCCAGTTTGACCTCGTTCCCGATGAGATGCGGCCGAAGGTGGCGGCCGAGCTGGTCCGCGACATCCGGCGCCGCGGCAACAAGTTGAGCACCGGATTCGTCGGCACGCCCTACCTGCTTCACGTTCTTGCGCGAGAGGGTCAGCTCGACCTGGCCTATGCGTTGCTCGAACAGAAGCAGTGGCCTTCGTGGCTCTATGCGGTGACCCAAGGGGCAACCACGACCTGGGAGCGATGGGATGGATGGACGAAGGAGAAGGGATTCCAGGACAAGGGGATGAACTCCTTCAACCATTACGCATACGGGGCGGTGGGAGACTGGCTCTACCGGGTTGTGGCTGGCATCGAACTCGACCCAGCCATGCCCGGTTACAAGCACATCCTCATGCAGCCGCAGCCCGGCGGGGGCCTGACGTCCGCCCGGGGCACGCACCTTTCCCCGTACGGCGAAATCGTCAGCGATTGGCGCACGGCGGAAGGCAGATTCGAATGGATCGTAACTGTCCCTCCCAACACCACGGCAACGGCACGGTTTCCCGTTCCTCTCGATGCTGACATCCGAGAGGGGGGCCTTCCCCTTTCGTCCAGCGCGGGTGTGAGCGCAGTGAGGCCGGAACGGGGCGCCGTCACCTGCGAACTCGCCTCGGGCCAGTACCAATTCGAGGCGATCTGGATGAAATCCGCATCGGGCAAACGACCAACGGTGGCCCCCGCCACGGCGACGTCTGCTGCTGCGAGCAGCGGACGGACCAGGGCGGACGGGTCGGCAATGTAGCGGGTCGGACGGCTTGCCGCGGCTCAAGGCTCCAGCACGTCCCTCGGAAGGTCGGGCAGTTCGAAACGCCGGCGCGTCTGAAGGACGAGGGCAAAGTATTTTTCGGGGTGTTCCTGGTTGGCGGACATCTTGACGATGGTGGTATGCCAGAATTCGGTCCACGAACTGATTTTCCACGGCGGAGGCAAATCCTGGGCCTCGCGCTTCGCCTCATCCTCTATGGCCGACTTCAGTATATTCCAATTCCGGTTGCTATCGCGTATCAGAACGCTCCCGTCGGCCTGGGTCCGTTCGTCCAAGTTGGTCATGGCCCAGGTCGGTATCATTTCCTGGGAAACGCATCCCGAATTCAGGAGGCAAAGGGCGAGCATGAAGATCATTGGATGTTTCATCGATGTCTCCCGGGATGGCCATCCGTCCAAGCCCGGGTGTTCCCGAGGCTAAATCTGAAGCTTGTTCAGGTCGAGCGTCGCGACGCCGTCGACGGGCTTGCCGTGATCGAGGGCGGGCTTGAACCGAATGCTCCTCACGACGGCCTCGAGGAACGGGTCCTCGATCTTCTTCGAGCATTTTTCGTCGGCGTAGGCGTCGTCCGCCAGGCCGTCCTTGGAAACCCTTGCGAAGAATGTTTCTGAGTATTTTCCGGCGGCGAGGCGGGTGGGAAGCTCGGCGGGCAATTTGCCCATCGCGGGCACCGCAGGCAGCGTCTCGCCCCGGTGGGCGCCCACGTACTCGATCTTCACGTATTCAAAGGCCTCGTCGCGGGTCAGCTCGACCCTCTTGGACGAGAGGTTGGTCGCGATCTCCTGTCCGCGGTCGTAAATGTGGAGCTGAAAGTCGACCATCTCGTATTCGAACGGGAAACCCTCTTCCGTGAAATGGACGCGCGTGGCCTTCGTGTAGATCGGGTCGAGGGACTTCGCGTAGACAAGGGTCTTGACCTCGCCGGGCTTGCTCGTGGGCGTGCGGAACTTTGTCATTGTGACGACATAGGGATTGTACAGCGGCTTCACGGCCGAGATCTCGAATTCGACGTCCATCGCATCGTGGCCCTGGGTGGTGAGGCGCTGGGTGGGCTCGCTCGCGTTTGTCGTCTGTTCCGCGGCGCCCGCGGCTATTCCGTTGGCAAGATTTCCGGCGACGCCGAAGGGACCCGCTCCAAGCGTCGTTGAAGTGAGCGTGCTCGGCGGCGCTCCGGTCGTACCCGGGATGACCTTTCCCGGGTGGGTCACGGCGCCAATAATCTGGGCCGTATACATCATGGCGTTCGAACCGAACTGGGTGTAGTCCGAGGAGGCCCAATCGGCCATTGGCCCAAGGGCCTTGTTCTGCACCGCATCGGCCACGTGCTGCGCGTTATCGGACATCGCAAGGAGGTCGGCATTCATCGAGGCTGCTTCGGACAACCCCTTCGTTATCCGGACGCTGGGGTCATTGTCGTAGGAATAGGCCGCGGTTCGTGAGAAGCCGGTGATCGTGGCGGCCACTTCCGTCAGCTTGAGCGTGGGAACGATCTTCAGGTTGGTGGGGGCGCGGTTTGCCGAGATGATGTGCTCCTTGCCGTTGATGAGCACGACCCAGGAGGACCCAACGACGTCGTGCACCGGATAGACATCCTTGTCCAAATTGACCGAGATGTCCGCGCCCATGAAGAGCGTGTGTGTTTTTGCGGCATCGATGACCACGGGGCTCATCTCGACAGGCTTGTCGTCGCGGACACCGGCCGTTGCCGGGGCGATCCAGGAGAGCGCAGCCATCACTGCGAAAAGGTGCGGTCCTGCAACGGGCATAACCGTTTGATGGGGATGAAGGGGGTTTTTCATAGAATTGCAGTCGGGGCCTGTGTTCCCAATCGCTTACCTCGTGCCAAGCCATATGCGCCGTCTCTAGTGATTCCGGGTAAGTGACTTAGCGTGTTTGGTGAGGATTGAATCCGATCCGCCCCAAGGGTGCGTGGTTGCTGGCGCCCAGATTCCGCGGCGTCCGGATCCACGGGTTGGCTGCAGTCAGCCAGTTCCCCCATGCGCCGGTACGGGAAACCCTGGCGGAGGGCACCTCATTGCGGCCACCCGGAATCGCCCGATAGGGTATGACCTTTTTTGGCGATGGGGTTGGAACGGCCGCCTTGGAAGGGGCTCCGCCGACTAAATCCCGACAGGACTCAAATCTGAAGCTTGTTCAGGTCGAGCGTCGCGATGCCGTCGACGGGCTTGCCGTGATCGAGGGCGGGCTTGAATCGAATGCTCCTCACGACGGCCTCGAGGAACGGGTCTTCGATCTTCTTCGAGCATTTTTCGTCGGCGTAGGCGTCGTCCGCCAGGCCGTCCTTGGAAACCCTTGCGAAGAATTTCTCTGAGTATTTTCCGGCGGCAAGGCGCGTGGGAAGCTCGGCGGGCAATTTGCCCATCGCGGGCACCGCAGGCAGCGTCTCGCCCCGGTGGGCGGCCACATACTCGATCTTCACGTATTCAAAGGCTTCGTCGCGGGTCAGCTCGACCCTCTTGGACGAGAGGTTGGTCGCGATCTCCTGTCCGCGGTCGTAGATGTGGAGCTGAAAGTCGACCATCTCGTATTCGAACGGGAATCCCTCCTCCGTGAAATGGACGCGCGTGGCCTTCGTGTAGATCGGATCCAGGGACTTCGCGTAGACAAGGGTCTTGATCTCGCCGGGCTTGCTCGTGGGCGTGCGGAACTTCGTCATTGTGACGACATAGGGGTTGTACAGCGGCCTAACCGCCGAGATCTCGAATTCGACGTCCATCGCGTCGTGACCCTGGGTCGTGAGGCGCTGGGTGGGTTCGCTCGCGTTCGTCGTCTGAGCTGCGGCGCTTGCGGCCATTTCATTGGCAATATCCGCACCCGAGCCGAGCGTCGTTGACGTGAGCGTGCTCGGCGGCGCTCCTGCTGAGCCCGGAATCGCCTTCGCCGGGTGGGTCCTGGCGCCAACCGTCTGGGCCGTAAGCATCATGGCGGTGGCTCCGAATTGCGTGTAGTCCGAGGTGGCCCAGGCGGCCATCGGCCCAAGGGCTTTGTTCTGCACCGCATCGGCCACGTGCTGCGCATTATCGGCGACCGCAAGGAGGTCGGCATTCGTCTCCGCCGTCTTCGAAAGCCCCCTCGTTATCCGGACGCTGGGATCGTTGTCGTAGGAGTAGGCCGCGGTTCTCGCGAATCCGGTGATCGTGGCGGCCACTTCCGTCAGCTTGAGTGTGGGCACGATCTTCAGGTTGGTCGGGGCGCGGTTTGCCGAGATGACGTGCTCCTTGCCGTTGATGACCACAACCCAGGAGGAACCGACGACGTCGTGCACCGGATAGACATCCTTGTCCAAATTGACCGAGATGTCCGCGCCCATGAAGAGGGTGTGTGTCTTCGCGGCATCGATCACCACGGGGCTCATCTCGACAGGCTTGTCGTCGCGGACGCCCGCCATCGCCGGAGCGATCCAGGAGAGCGCAGCCATCACGGCGAAAAGGTGCGATCCTGCAATGGGCATAGCCGTTGGATGGAGATGAAGGGGTCTTTTCATTGAATTACTACCGGGGGGGCCATGTTGCGGTCGCTTACGTCATGCCAAGCCTTATGCGCTGTTTCTAGTGAATCTAATTCAAGGACTTAGAAAATTAGACGGGAATTGAATCCGATCCGTCCCAATGGCGCGTGGTTGCTGGCGCCCAGATCCGGCGACAACCGGACCACCGAGTTGGCTGCAGTCAGCCAGTTCGCCCATGCGCCGATACGGGGGCCCTTGCCGGGGAGCGGCCCATTGCGGCTGCCTGGAAACGCATCCTATTAATTGCGAGCCCTTTTGGTGATGAGGATGGGGCGGCCGCCTTGGAAGGGGCTCCGCCGACTAAATCCCGACAGGACTCAAATCTGAAGCTTGTTCAGGTCGAGCGTCGCGATGCCGTCGACGGGCTTGCCGTGATCGAGGGCGGGCTTGAATCGAATGCTCTTCACGACGGCCTCGAGGAATGGGTCTTCGATCTTCTTCGAGCATTTTTCGTCGGCGTAGGCCTCGTCCGCCAGGCCGTCCTTGGAAACCCTTGCGAAGAATTTCTCTGAGTATTTTCCGGCGGCGAGGCGGGTGGGAAGCTCGGCGGGCAATTTGCCCATCGCGGGCACCGCAGGCAGCGTCTCGCCCCGGTGCGCGGCCACATACTCAATCTTCACGTATTCAAAGGCCTCGTCGCGGGTCAGCTCGACCCTCTTGGACGAAAGGTTGGTCGCGATCTCCTGTCCGCGGTCGTAGATGTGGAGCTGAAAGTCGACCATCTCGTATTCGAACGGGAATCCCTCCTCCGTGAAATGGACGCGTGTGGCCTTCGTGTAGATCGGGTCCAGGGACTTCGCATACACGAGGGTCTTGATCTCGCCGGGCTTGCTCATGGGCGTCCGGAACTTCGTCATCGTGACTACGTAGGGATTGTACAACGGCTTCACGGCCGAGATCTCGAATTCGACGTCCATCGCATCGTGGCCCTGGGTGGTGAGGCGCTGGGTGGGCTCGCTCGCGTTTGTCGTCTGATCCGCGGCGCCCGCGGCTATTCCGTTGGCAAGATTTCCGGCGACGCCGTAGGGTCCCGCTCCAAGCGTGGAGGAGGTGAGCGTGCTGGGCGGATCACCAGCCAAGCCGGGAACGGCCTTCGCCGGGTGGGTCACGGCGCCGATCGTCTGGGCCGTATACATCATGGCGTTCGAACCGAACTGGGTGTAGTCGGAGGAGGCCCACGCGGCCATCGGCCCAAGAGCGTTGTTCGCCACCGCATCGGCGACGTGCTGCGCATTATCGGCGATTGCCAGGAGGTCCGCATTCGTCTCCGCCGCCTTCGAAAGTCCCCTCGTGATCCGGACGCTGGGATCGTTGTCGTAGGAATAGGCCGCGGTTCGTGAGAAACCGGTGATCGTGGCGGCCACTTCGGTCAGCTTGAGCGTGGGAACGATCTTCAGGTTGGTGGGGGCGCGGTTTGCCGAGATGACGTGCTCCTTGCCGTTGATGACCACGACCCAGGAGGAACCGACGACGTCGTGCACCGGATAGACATCCTTGTCCAAGTTGACCGAGATGTCCGCGCCCATGAAAAGGGTGTGTGTCTTCGTGGCATCGATGACCACGGGGCTCATCTCGACGGGCTTGTCGTCGCGGACACCGGCCATTCGCCGGGGCGATCCAGGAGAGGGAGGCCAAAACCGCGAGAAGGCACGGTCCTGCAACGGCAAGAGCCTTTGGATCGGGATGAAGGGGGTTTTTCATTAAATTGCCGTCTGGGGGGTAATGTTCCAATTGCTTACGTCATGCCAAGCCGGATGTGCGACCTCTAATGAGCCTGGCTCAAGGATATAGCGAATCCCGCGAGATTCAAATTCGATCGACCTCCCGAGGGAGCGGTCGCTGGCGCCCAACCTGCGGGATGCACGAAGCAGCGGGTTGGCTGAAGTCAGCCAAAGGCCGCATCACGCTCTTCGGAAATTCACGTCGACAAGACATCTGGAATAGTCCGAACAGCGCAAGTCTCGTTGGTTTGATAACACCATTTCGGAATCGCCAGGGTATTCCAATCCGGTTGCTCGCAACCATCCTGGGGGAATCCCGGCGGGGGATGGCGCGGAATCAAAATCATTAGCCATTGCCCTTTAGTAAGTTAGATATAGCCCCCGCAACTGGCACGGGCCATGCGAAAAGGGATCCTGTATTTTCTACCCCCAAATCCTCAGCTTGCGCGGGAACGGTTAGGACAAGGCCATTCCCAGGATTCGATTCCCCACGTTCAAACCATGAAGACGCCAGCTAAAATATCCCTTCGACCTCCCGTATTGTTTCCAGTGAACCCTAACCCAAAGGGCAATGGATTGGTGCCGGCTCCGCGTCTTGCCGCTGCGCGAAACTCCGCTTTATTGGCGATTGTTGGACGATTCGCTGTGATGCTGGGGCTGGCTGCGGCTTTGCCTGCCGGCGCACAGTCGGTAGTCGCGACGGTCACGGCAGGCCCAATTCCCATTGCAGTCGTGGTCAATTCGGCGACGAACAAAATCTACGTGGCCAGCTACAGCGCGACCGGCCAGGTGACGGTGATCGACGGCGCGACCAACGCGACGACCGCCATCCCTGTTGGTTCCTATCCCTACACCCTGGGCATTAACAAGGTGACCAATAAGGTCTATGTCGCCAATTCGGGAAGCGCCAGCGTGACGGTGATCGACGGCGCGACCAACGCGACCACCACGATCCCCGTCGGCAGCAATCCCTCGTCGATTGCTGTGAATGCGACGACCAACACCATCTATGTCGCGAATGAGTCCATAGATGGCACGATCTCTGTGATCAACGGCGCCACGAACGCGGTCACGGGCAACATCTTTGCGGGATTCAATCCGACCGCCGTTGCGGTCGACCCCACGACCAACACCCTTTTCGCCATCGCTGGAGCCAACAACACCTTTACCGGGGCTAACGGTGGAACGGTCTACGCCATCAATCCAACCACACAGGTGATCTTGGAAGCTGTGGTGGGAAAGCCTGTGAAGGCGATGATGGTGAATTCTGCGAGCGGCCAGCTCTACGTCGCCCAAGGCGATTTGGGCGGGGCCGACGTGGTCAGTATCGCAGACGTCAACGCCAACTCGGGTGGCGATTACCCGATCGGGGGTTTGTCGACCCTTGGGCAAGGGCTCGATATAAACACGGTCACTAATGTGGCCTACTTCGCCCATTCTGATGGCCTCGGGGATGTGCTCGTGGTCGATGGGGGCAAGCTCACGGCGACCAATATAGCCGTGGGAACCAATCCGGGCGGAGTCGCCGTGGACTCGGCTACAAACATGGCCTACGTCACCAGCATCGTCAGCAACGGAACGGTGACGGCGATCGACGGCGCGAGCGGTTTGACGACGACCATCCCGGTGGGATCCATGCCCACCCAGGTGGGAGTGAACCCGGTGACGAACAAAGTGTATGTCCTCAATAACGACGCCAAGGGCACGGTCACCATACTGAACGGCATTCCCCTGACAGTTGCCCCTCAATTCGTCAGCCAGCCGCAGTCGCAGACGGTCAACGTCGGTTCCGCCGTCGTCTTCAGCATCACGGCGAACGGCAGGCCCCTGCCGGCCTACCAATGGTCGCTCAATGGGGTTCCCCTTTCTGACGGGAATGGTATAACGGGGTCCACCGGCGCGACGCTTTTCCTGGCGAACGTGACCGCGGCCGAGGCAGGAGCCTACACCGTGACCGCGACGAACAGCTCGAGCAGCGTGACCAGCTCGGTGGCAAATCTAACCGTCACCAACGCCGCCGATCCGGGTCGCCTCATCAATCTTTCGACGCGCGCAACGGTACAAGGCCCGAGCGATGGCACGGCCGTGGATCCCCTGATCGCCGGCTTCGTCATCGCTGGAAAGGGAAGCAAATCCGTGATCCTGCGCGGGGTCGGCCCGGGCTTGGCGGCCTTCGGGATCTCGGATCCGTTACCCCAGCCGAATTTGACGCTGTACGATTCGGCCAGCCAGCCGAACGTCATCACCCAGGATACCGGGTGGCAGAATGCCCCCACGGCGCCGGCAAAGGCCCCTTGGCTCGGTGTGGTGACGCCGCTTGACGCGACTGCGGCCGATTTCTCCGACGTGGGCGCTTTTGCGCTGACCCCGGGATTGCCCGACAGCGCAGTTAAGATTTCTCTTCCGGCGGGAGCCTACACGTCTCAGATCTCAACAACGGGATCGGGCTCGGGCCTGGTGCTGGCCGAAGTCTACGACGAGGACCAGGGCGTCCCGAGCGCCCAGCTGATCAACATCTCCTCCCGGGCCTTGGTTGGTGTCACGGACGGGGGAATGATTGCGGGCTTCGTCATCGGTGGCTCGAGCGCGCAGACCGTCCTTATTCGGGCCTCCGGGCCGGCCCTTGCGGAGTTCAACCTCACGAACCCGCTTCCCGATCCCCAGCTCCAGCTCTTTGACGGTCACCAGAACCTCATCGCCTCCAATTCTGCCTGGGGAGGAAATCCCACCATAGCGAGCGTCGCGTCCCTCGTTGGCGCTTTCGCCTGGACCAACCCTGCAAGCTTGGACTGCGCTCTACTGGTCACCCTTCCGCCCGGAAGTTACACCGCGCAGGTGAGCCCCGCCGGCGACGATTTTGGCACGGCCCTGGTCGAGGTGTATGCTGTCCCTTAAGGTAATCCGCGTGAACGGGCCCTGGCGTTCGGTTCGTATCAGACGGATGGTGACACGGCTCTGATGCCCAGGCCTTCCCGCGCGGTCCGACGCAACGGGTAGGGCCGGTCCGCGGACCTTTCGGCCGTCTCGGCCGGGCCATTTAGGGGCGCGGCTCATCGGCCCGGAGCGCAAGTTCCCGTCTAATGCCGGTGGCCGCCGAGAATTATTAAGCGGAGTCCTCCCGGTTCGGTGGTTGACCTGCTAGGCCAAATCACGGGAAGTGGATAGCATGGCAACTATGACCCGCACCCCCGGGCCTGTCACTCAGACGGGTTCATCCCAGGGCTATCGCCGCCCTTTTGCCGTCATGACGATCCTCTTTTTCATGTGGGGATTCATGACGGTTTGGAACGACATCCTGATCCCCCGTTTCAAGGAGGCGTTCGAGCTCGATTACTTTCGGGCGATGCTCGTCCAGTTCGCATTTTTCGGTGCCTATGCGATCGGCGCTCTTGCCTACAATATTGTGTCGATGATCTCGGGAGACCCGATCAACCGCATCGGCTACAAGAATGGCGTCATCATAGGGTTGCTGACGTCCGCGGTGGGCAGCGCGCTCTTTTATCCTGCGGCCGTTCTCACCTCTTATCCGTTCTTCCTTGGGGCCCTTTTCATCGTCGGCCTCGGGTTTGCCATGCTCCAGATCGCTGCCAATCCCTACGTGACCATCCTGGGCCCGGAGCGGACGGCGTCGAGCCGGCTGAACCTTTCCCAGGCCTTCAATTCATTTGGGACCACCATTGGCCCGATCATAGGCGGATGGATGATCTTCACCTTGTTCAACCGGCCGGGAGCCCACGGCGCTGAATCGGTAAAGCTTCCCTATCTTTGCTTTGCCGCCGTTTTCATCATCCTAGCGGTCTTTTTCAAGGCCGCCCATCTGCCCGACTTCGCCAATCCGGAGCGGGTGGGACGGGACCTGGGCGCGCTCAAGCATCCCCACACCGTGCTGGGGATGCTGGCCATATTCATGTACGTCGGAGGCGAGGTCTCAGTCGGGAGCGCGATCATCAACTTTCTGGGCACACCCAGGCTTGGGAGCATCCCCCACGAGCTCGCCAGCAAATCCCTGGCCTTTTTCTGGGGTGGATTGATGATCGGGCGTTTCATGGGGGCGATCGCGCTGAGCGAGCTGAAAGGCTGGCGCAGGCTTGCGCTCGTGATCCTCGTGCCCGTTGCCGCCGCGGGAGTCATCGCCTGCGTGGCGGGCCCATTGTCCGCCGAGCACTACGGCGTGTTCCTTGCGCTCCTTCTCATTGCGTTCTTCGTGGGGTCGGCAAGCCCGCAGCGGATGCTCGCCCTCTTCGGGTTCATCAACATCGCGCTTCTTGCGACAGGGATGATTGCCTCGGGCGGCCTCGCAAGGTGGGCCGTGCTCGCGATCGGACTATTCTGCTCGGTGATGTGGTCCAATATCTTCTCGCTCGCGATCGAGGGATTGGGGGCGCTCAAGAGCCAGGCCTCTTCCCTGCTCGTGATGGCCGTCCTAGGGGGGGCGGTGCTCCCGCCGCTTCAAGGCGCACTGGCGGACCGGTTCGGGATCCAATTCTCCTTTGTGGTCCCGATGGTGGCCTTCGCTTATGTGGCGTTTTACGGGATCTACGGGTACCGTGCCGGCAGGGCGGACGGTGCCGCCGTGCCAATCATTCCTCCTGTCTGACATCCCTTGAACATGTTTCCCATACCCGCACTTACCCGCAGAATCGTTGCCGCCTTTGCGGTCTTGACGGCGGCGGTTCCGCTCGGCGCGGCGCAGGCCGGGGCGACCGCCGCCTTTCCGGCCCCGATAGAGCTCACGGCCGGTTGGCAGCTGCAGGATGCGGCCAGAGTTTATGTTCCCGGCTCCGTCCTTTCGGAGTCTTCGTTCGTCCCGGCCAGCTGGTACGCGGCCACGGTTCCGGGCACGGTCCTCACGTCCCTCGTGAACGACGGCGTTTATCCGGAGCCGCTCTACGGTGAAAACAATCGCCCCGACAGGATTCCAGAGAGTCTTTGCCGCACGACCTACTGGTATCGCACCCAGGTCACGGTGCCGGCTTCCTATTCGGGCCGGCAGGTCTGGCTGAATTTTGATGGCATCAACTACCTTGCGGACATCTGGGTCAACGGCCGATGGGTCGGCGAGATCAGGGGGGCCTTCTCCCGCGGCACATTCAATGTGACGCCGATCGTAAGTGCGGGCCAGGCCACCACGATAGCAGTCCAGGTATTCCCGCAGCCAAACCCGGGCTACACCCATGAGAAGACCGTGTTATTCCGGAACGGGGAACAACGGGGGCAACAGCGCCCTCGATGGGCCGACGTTCCTGTGCACGATCGGGTGGGATTGGATCCCCGGAATCCGCGACCGCGACACGGGTATCTGGCAGAAGGTGACGCTTTCTGCGAGCGGCCCGGTGGTGATTCGGGACCCGTATGTGGTCTCGGACTTGCCGCTGCCGCGCACGGACTCGGCCGACCTGCTCTTCGAGACCACCCTGCGCAACGTAACCGATGCCCCCCAGACGGGGTTTCTGGTGGGCCAGGGCGAACAGGTGTCGTTTAGGGTTCCCGTGAGCCTGCTTCCGGGTGAGACGCGCCTGGTGAAACTGACGCCGGCCACCACGCCCGAGCTACACGTGTCCCATCCCCGCCTTTGGTGGCCGAATGGCTACGGTCCCCAGGACCTCACGACGCTGGCGCTCCGTTTTGAGACGGAAGCCGGCGTCTCGGATCGGAGCGAGGTCACGTTTGGAATCCGGAAGATCACCTACCACGTGCCTGGAAGCGAAAACCTCACGATTTCGGTGAACGGAGTGCCCGTGATGGCGAAGGGCGGAGACTGGGGCATGGACGAGGCGATGAAGCGCATCCCGCGTGCGCGCCTTGAGGCCGAAATCCGGATGCACCAGCTTGCAAACTACACGATGATCCGGAATTGGGTCGGTCAGAGCACGGGAGAGGACTTCTACGAGCTTTGCGACAAATACGGCATTCTGCTGTGGGACGAATTCTTCCAACCGAATCCCTTCGACGGGCCCGACCCCGACGACACGGGGCTGTACATGGCAAACGTGCGGGAAAAAATCCTGCGCTACCGCCAGCACCCGTCGATCGCGCTCTGGTGCGGCCGAAACGAGGGCTTTCCACCCCCTTCAATCGACGAGGCCATCAAGGTGCAGATGAGTGAGCTGGATCCCAGTCGGCTCTACCAGCCGAGCTCGACATCCGGCCGCGGTGTGAATTCGGGCGGGCCGTATTTCTACAGGCCTCCGCGGGCCTATTACCAGTTCAAGGAGGCGTTCAAGACGGAGGTCGGAAGCGTCTCAATCCCGACCCTTGAGGCGGTCCATGCGATGATGCCGCCGAAGGATTGGGAAAGCGTCAATGACGACTGGGCGGAGCACGACCTTTGCCACGGAGCGCAGGATGGCATGAGGTATCCGGGCGTCCTCGCGGCACGCTACGGGGCCCTGGTGAACCTGCCGGACTTCGTCCGAAAGGCGCAGCTTGCCAATTACGAGGCGTTTCGGGCCATGTACGAGGGGCGCAACGCAAAGCTGTTTAATCCGTGCACCGGCGTACTTACTTGGATGAGCAACCCAGCTCAGCCGAGTTTTGTGTGGCAGCTCTACAGCTACGATCTTGAGCCGAATTCGTCGCTCTTTGCTGCGCGTACGGCCTGTGAGCCCGTCCACATCCAGATGAATGAGGACAATTGGAGAATAATGGTGATCAACAACCTACCCACGCCACTTAAGGGCGCGCGCGCGGCCGTAACGGTCGTCAATCTGGATGGTTCGGTCCTATCCAGAACCGAGATCCCCGTGGCGGCGGCGCCGAGCTGCGCGACGGATTTGGGTGCCATCGAATGGAAGGGGGGGCTTTCCCCGGTCCACTTCGTCAAACTCGAACTCATTGATTCCAAGGAAAGGATAGTTTCGGAGAATTTCTATTGGCGGTCGCTGCCGGAACACCCGGATGACTTCAAGGACCTGAACCGACTGGGCCGGGTCACGCTGGAGGCAAGGATGGCCCGGCTCGATTCGGGCGGCGTGTGCCGGCTCGAGGTGACGCTGAGCAATCCCACAAAGAGCGTGGCGCTGATGGCCCATGTCCAGCTCCGGGGAAAACGGTCCGGGCTGCGAATCCTTCCCGCATACTACTCCCGGAACTATGTCTCGCTCCTTCCCGGCGAGGCGAAATCGATCACTATAACGGCCGATGCCGCCGACCTGGGAGGAGACACTCCGCTTGTGACAGTCGACGGATGGAACACCGAGGTGGCGCCTCAGTTCTTTCCTGGCAACGGCGGAGCCGACATTGCTCCAAATTCCGAGGCGATGGTGGACCCTTCAGCGGCCCATACCTTCATCTATCAGCACGTGCCGGCCGCAGGCGGGGATTGAGGGCATTTTGAGCATTCCGTAGGTCCAAGGCCCCTCGCGCCGCTCTGCGCGAGGGATTTTCAGGAGGACGTTATCGCCCAACGGCCAGGATAGTGAACGTGCCCGGGATCATGGGTCGGCGAACCCAGCCCCCACCGGGAGGCTGCGTCGGGGCGGGGCCGAATTCGGCGCTTATCAGAAGTATTCGGCCGGTGGTCGCGTCCAATGTCGAGGTGCGTGCTCCTGGCATTGTCGCCACATTTTGCTCCACCACGAAATCCCGCGGGCCATTCTCCTTGATGACCGTCAGAGTGCCGTCGCCCCCGTTCGAGCTGAATGCCTCCATCGTTGCCTGGTTGAAAAGGGCGCCGTCCGTTCCCTTCCCGACGGGCAGGGCCGCCAGGATCCTCCCGTCATCCGCGTTCAGGACCACCATGGTGGCGGGGTTGTGGCAGGAGGCGAAAAGCACGTGGTTCACCGCATCGAGGGCCAGGCCCCCCGGGCCGCCGCCTTTCCCCGACAGATCGTACCGGGCCGTCACGGTAAGGCTCTTTGCGTCGATCACGGCGATGGCGTCCTTATCCTCAATATCCACGTAAAGCCGGCCCTTGCCGTCGGTTGCCGCCTGCTCGGGAGCGCCGCCCAGGTCCATGGTCCCGATGATCGCACCGTCCTTTGCATCGATGACCGTGGCGTTGGGCGCGCGGTGGCTGAAAATCCAAATCCGGGAGTTGAACGGATCGAAAAGGATCCCGTCAGGGTTTCCGTCCACGCTGATCGTCTTGATCACCGCAAGCGTTTCGGAGTCCCACATGGTCACGGGCTTGCTGCTTGCGAATCCATGATGCGATGCCGGGTCCACCGCGACACCATGTGCGCTCGTATTGGCGATCTGCCCCGACGGCTCCAGCGTGTCGAGGTTGTACACGGTGATTCGCGGCATTGGGCCCGTGCGGGGAATGTAGAGGCGCCGGCCGACGGAGTCGGCGTATACGTAGTCGAAGCCGCCGTCGCCGCCAACCTTCACCGACTTTGACACCCGATAGGGTTGGGCGGGCAGGGCCGTTTGCGCCAGGAGAACCGGGCAGATCTGGGCCAGGGCGACGGCGACCGCTCCGAGGCTTCGAAAGGCAAGCATGGGATGATGGGGTTATCTTGTTTCTTGGGGATACGGGACCCCCAGTCTAACGGCGAATCCGAGGCGTTTTGCTAGCCAGAAAGGGCCTGACGGGCCCATTTGTTACGTGGGGGCGCGAAGCCCCCGCTGGCATCGATGCTTAGGCGGCCGATTCAGGCCTTAACAGTCGCCTCGATTTCGTGCTCTTCGCGAGCCAACCAAAGCAGAAGGAATGCCGCAGCACAGACGCCCGCGCAGACGAGGAAAACGACCCGATAGCCGAGCCAGCTCGTGAGCGATCCGAAGCAAAGGTAGCCCACGGTCGAACCAATCCGGTTGGCGTTGCTGTAAAGATTGGTGGCGGTGCCGGGCTGGTTCGGAATGTAACCCTGGAAAAACGTGATGGCTATGCCGGAGACCACCGCGACCATTGCGGCGCTCAGGATCTGAACCGGATAGACCTGCCAGGGCGCCGTCACCTGTGAGAGGATCGCGTAATACGCGACCGCGATGATCACGCCCAGGCGGATCAGCGGCGCGGGCTTTCCGCGCGATGCAAGCAGGCCAAAGACCACCATGAAGGGCAGCTCGAACACCGGCGCGACGCTGTAGGCAATGCCCACCTGCTGCTGCGTCCCACCCAGTGTGCTCAATATCATGAGCGGCAGATTCATCATTCCCATTGTGGAACAGACAAAGACCAGCACAAAGGCCGAGAAATAGCAGAGAAGGTCGGGCCGCTTCAGCAGTTGGAACAGCGGGATCTTGGCCGTCGATGCCGCCGCAGGGGGCGGCCTCGCAGGAACGAAGCGCCAGACGATCAGCATTAGGACGAAGAAGAAGCCAGCGCAGATCAGAAAGGTGCCCTTGTAGGAGTAGCGGATCATTACCCATGCGGCCACCGCGGGCCCGATGGTCCAGGCGAGCGACAAGACCAGCCGGTAGATGTTCATGTAAAGCGGCGCCTCCTCCGGGGGAACCCCGTGGCGGTCGATCGCCTCCCGGCCATACGCGAATAACTGGGAAAAGGTGATCGAGGCGATCCCGAGCGCCACCGAGCCGACCACGGTCAGCCAAAGGACGCTGCGAATGTAGGCGTAGCCCGTGTATCCTGCCGCGCCAAAGGCGCAGCCCAGCAGCAGGATGGCTCGTCTGCTGTACCGCGTGTCGGACCAACGGGCGAGCACCGTGCTCAAGACGATGCCTGCGACCGATGTGACGGTCATGAACATGCCGAATGTCCAGTTCGACATCCCGACCTCGATCGTCCCAAACATCGAATAAAACGGAGCGACAAATGAAAAGGCCAGGCCGAGCAGGAGGTTGCACACCAGCACGACGGTAAGGTCGCGGTGGGCCAATAGCTTGCGTGCAGGTATCAGGATGCTTTGCATCGGTCTGGGACGGACTCCTTCGGGATGGGACGGCTCATGATGAGCACCCATGCAGAGCACAATGCGCCCCGCGTGTTCATGCAAATAATGAATCCGTCTGCCACGGAAGCAGATTGGCGGTTTGCACGGCAAGCCAACGTTTGGGAGCCGCCCTCAATTGCGCGACAGACGCGCCTGGTTAGAACCTCACCATCAGTTCGGATCCCATCGTTCTGGGCGCACCGGGCGATGCGCTATCCACCGCGGGAATGATCTGGCTGTAATACGACTTGTCACATGCGTTTGCGACGTAGGCCGTTATGCTCCAGCGTCGCGATTCGAAGCCGGCCCGAGCGCCGACCACGGCATAGGCGCCCTGGGCAAATCTGGGATCCTCCGTTTCGGTGTAGAAGGTTTTCCCGGCGGCGGCGATATTACCCGAGGCAAACCATCCCCGGGCGGACCTGAAGCCGATATTTATTCCAGAGGTGAAAATGGGCGCATAGGGCGCGCGTTTTCCCGACGAGCTGATTTTTGTGACGGGATCAACGAAATTGAACAGGGTCACGTCCGTGTTCCCTTCGAAAAGCCCGATTGTCCACCCGGCCGACGGTTTCCAGTCGAGCTTGAATTCAGCACCGAAGGATCGAGCCGTGGGCGCGGTTGCCACGAGATAATTGGCCGTGCTGAACGAGCGCTCGATCTGGTAGTTGCCGATTTCGTAGTCAAACGCCCTGATGGAAAAATCGAAAACCCGGCTCTCCGAGGCACGTCGGAGGCCTGCCTCGAATGCCGCGACGTGTTCGGCCGGAAACGGAATGAGCGACGGATTGTCCGTATAGGCCGAGAAGCCCCCCGGCCTTGATCCTAGGGTGGCGCTGGCGGTCACCGAGGTCAGTGCCGACGGATCGAAGGTGGCCGCTATGTGTGGAAGGAACGCGCCGTCGTCGCGGGCGAAATTGAGGCGGAGGTCAGGGCCGGGCACTTCCTGGTTCTGTTGGTAGGTCTTTTCCACCTGCTGGACACGTCCTCCGATGGATAAGCGCCAGTGCTCCGCGGGCACGATCGTGATGTCGCCAAATATGGCCGCTTCATGCCTTGTGAATCCGTAGCCCGACACCTCGAATGGGATGGTGCCGCCAATCGTCCTGTCCGCGGCGCCCATGGTCGCGCCGTAAGAAAGCCACGAACCCAGGTTCCACGAGAGCACTCCATTGTGGATGGGCGAGAGATGAAGCTCCTCGCTCCATATCCTCTGAGATTCGGTGATGGACGACTGGATGGGGGGAGGAACCACAATCCAGTCGTCGTAGGGGTTCAGCTTCGAGTCCGTATAGCTGGTCACGGCCGTGAATCGGACCGCGTCCACATCGACGACGCCCCTTAGTGCGGCGCCAAAAAAATCGGTGTTTGTCACGCCCTCGTGGCTGCGCTCGACGGTGTAGAGCGGACCGTCCAACGGCACGATCGGCGCCGCGCCATCGCGGTGGCGGTCGGCGAGGACCTCGAAGGTCAGCTCGCTTTTCGATGTCGGGCGGAAGCGCTCCTTGGCAAACGACTCCAGGGCGTGAACGCTGTCGACGGCCTGGCCTAACTGGGTGTTCGAGATGAATCCGTCGCGCTGGCTGAAGGCTGCGGCTACAAACCCGTCTGCGTGGGTCCCCTCGGGCATTTCCGCCTCGATCGCGCCCGATCGGGAATCGTAGTTGCCGAGCCCGAACAGAACCTCGCCCGGACCCTGGCCGGACGTCGGCGAAAGGATGATCACCCCGCCGTCCCCGGCCTTTCCAAAGACGGTGGGTTGGGGGCCGGCATACACCGATGCCGATGAGAATCCAAAGAGATCTGTCGGGTAGGTGAGGCTGACGCCCATGGGGATATCGTCAAAATAGAGCGTTACCGCGGGCTCGCTGAAATAAGGTGTGTTCGACAGGCCCCTGAGCGAGTAAACGGCTCCGAATGAGTTTACCCCTGCGGAATCGATCCCGAGATTTGGGACCTGTGAGGTGACCTGATTCCACGACCCTGAGAGCGAGGGTTCGCCGTTGCCGATAACGGCGACGGTGGGCGCCGTGTTCGAGCCGCCAAGTGCCATGTCCTGGACCACCATTTTCTCGGCCTCCACAACGGGTGCGCTGTCCGCGCTCTGCGCGGCGACGAACGAGGGAGAATCCAGCATGAGCGGAAGGAGAAAGCTCAGCGCGCGAAGCCTGGGTCTCATTTAATTTGGAACGGGACACCTTCCCGGGAGAGGCATGCAAGTCAAAATAACCCTTTACGTGGAAATGCGCGGCCACCCTCCCGTTGACTTTAAGGAGCCCGCACAGTTGATTTTTCCCGATCACCTGTGTGGCAAACGAAATGCCTGCACCTATTTCCGTAAGTGTCTGTGTGCGAAACCTGGTCAGGCGCTACGGTTCCGTCGAAGCCCTCCGCGGCATCGGCTTCGAGGTGAATCCAGGTGAGATATTCGGGCTGCTCGGCCCCAACGGCGCGGGGAAGACGACGGCGCTGGAATGCGTTCTGGGCCTTCGCAGGCCCGATTCGGGGTCCGTTCTCATCGCGGGCATCGATGCGTTGGCAAGACCCGGGGTGACCAAGGAATTGGTTGGCGCCCAGATCCAGGCCGCGACGTTGCAGGACAGGACTACACCCAGGAAGGTCCTGAGACTATTCGCTGCTTTCTACCGGAATCCCGCGCCCGTCGAGGTTCTCATCGAAAAGTTTGGGCTTTCCGAAGCGGCGGATGCCCGCTTTGACTCACTGTCCGGCGGGCAAAGGCAGCGTCTGTTCCTTGCGCTGGCCTTCGTGAACAACCCTGGGCTGGTTGTTCTCGACGAGCCGACGGCCGGCCTCGATCCGAGGTCACGGCGCGAGCTCCACGACATCATTGTCGATATGCGCAGATCCGGGCGGACGGTTCTGCTCAGCACGCACGACCTCGACGAAGCCCACAGGCTGTGTGACCGCATCGGCATCCTCGACCGGGGTATGATCGTCGCAACGTCCCGGCCCGATGACTTGATCGCCGCAACGGCCGCAAGGTCCTCGGTCGTCGTGAGAACGGTGCGCCCGCTGGACCCCGCTCGCCTGGCGTCGCTCGCCGGGGTGGAGAGCTGTCGCCAGGAGGCGGGAAGGTGGATCCTGGTGACGAGCAATACCAACGAGACGCTATTTGGGCTCGCCAGGTGCGTAGAATTGGGCGCGAACGAATTCGTTGACCTGCAGGTGATCCGACCCTCGCTCGAGGAGGTGTTTCTCTCGCTGACGGGAAGGCCTTGGGCGGACTCCACAAGGGGGGAGCCATGAGGGGCGTGTTTCAGCATTTCCTGCTCAGCCTGGAGCTGAACCTACGGAGCAAGCAGGCAGTCGCATATGGTTACCTCGTTCCCGTCCTTTTTCTCGTGGCTTTTGGCAGCGTCTTCAGGGGCGAAACCCCCGCGCTTCTGGGGGAGATGGGGCAGATCTTGACCATAACGATTCTCGGCGGCGCCTGTTTCGGTTTGCCGACCTCGCTCGTGGCCGAGCGCGAGCGGGGGATTTGGCGGCGGTATCGTTTGCTCCCGGTCCCCACAAGTTTCTTGGTTGGAGGGGTTCTGGCCGCCCGGCTTGTTATCGTGATTTCGGCCGTGGCGTTGCAGATCGCTCTCGCCCGCCTCGCCTATGGCACACCCTTTCCCGCGCACCTCCTCCTCGCGGCGGCGGGGGTGTTTATAGTCACAGCCTCTTTTCTGGGGCTCGGGCTCCTGATCGCTGCGCTCGCCGACGATGTGCCCGCGGTTCAGGCCGTGGGTCAATGCGTGTTCCTTCCCATGATCCTGATCGGCGGCGTCGGCATTCCGCTGATCGCGCTGCCGGTATGGGCGCAGCGCGTCTCCGGCTTTATGCCTGGGCGCTATGCGGTGGACCTTCTGCAACTTGGTTACGGGAAGGCCCCGGGCAGCAACGAGGGATATTTCAATGGCCTTGCTCTCGCCGTCATCGGCGTGAGTGCCGCGGTCTCCGGAACAAAGTTGTTCCGATGGGAGGCGGGTCGGCGGATCAGCAGGTCCGCTTGGGTTTGGATTGGAGCAGCGCTTTCTGCTTGGATCATCACGGGAGTCGCCGCCGCAATGACCGGCCGGCTGGCCCCGCGGCAACCTCCCAATGCGGGTTACAAAGCCGTTACCGATACCCAGATAGCGGCCATCACCTATGACGACCTCCCCGGGGACGCTGAGTTCATCAGCAGGCTCTCCCGACCCTTCAACGACGGGGGGGAAGCTGAGGGTGTCGGCCCATTCGCGGCGAAATTGAGGGCCTGGCCTCCCGGCCGCACGTCGGATGCGGGTCAGAGCACCCGCAATCTCCTATCGATTGCCGTGATTGCCGATGCCAGCAGGGACCAATATGAGGGTGAGATTGCGCGCCTGGTCTATAACGACCTGCGTTCCAATCTACGAGACGAGCAGCTCTGCCGCGTGCTCGCCTGGATCGTCCTGTACCCCCAGGAGGGGACGGTCATTACATCCGCGCCCGAACTGGGGCTCGAGCGCCAATACACCGAACGCTTTATCCGGGAACGCACCGACCTTTACGCCAGGAAATTTCTTGGAAGGCTGAGGGGCAAGATACGCGACTGAACCGGGAGCCCGCCAGGCCGGCAACTCAGGTCACGGTGCACACCTGGCTCGGTCTGCTATAGGTCCAATATTACGACTGAAAGCGGCGGGAGGACGATGTGCAGACGACCTCCTCCGAGGGGCGTTGCCCCGGCGAAGGGCGACGGCTCGACGGAATGGGGTGCGTCAAATGTGTTGTGCGCCGTGAATGTGGGCGCCGTCAGGATCCTCCCGTCGGAGCGTTCGCCTCCGCGCCAACGAGCGTGCACTCGACGACGGCGGCGGCATCGGGGTTCGTGTTGACGAGCGAAAGATGGATCTTGCCCGCGCTGTTCCGTGACGCCGATGCACTCACTTCCGGAATCTTGAGGCCGGTCTGCGGCAGGTCCGGGGTCTTGAGCTCCACCGGCAACTCGGTGGATCCCTGGTGGACGCTTAGCATTTCAAAGACGTGGTAGGTCGGTGTAAGCACGATCTTGTCGTGGTCGGTGAGGATCATCGACTGGAGCACGTTCACCATCTGGGCGATGTTCGCCATCACAACGCGGTCGGCGTGCGCCTGGAAAATATGGAGGTTCAGGGCCGCAAGGATGGCGTCCCGCAATGAATTCTGCTGGTATAGGAAGCCGGGATTCGTGCCCGGCTCGACGTTGGTCCATACACCCCATTCGTCGACGCATAGGCCCACTTTCTTCGTGGGATCGTATTTGTCCATGATCGCGGAGTGTCGTGTGACGAGCTCCTCCATGCGGAGCGTGTTCTTGAGCGTGTTGTAATATTCATCCGCCCCGAATTCTGTAGCTGAACCCTTGTCCGCCCAGTTGCCCTTCGGCACCGTATAGTAATGCAGCGAAAGGCCATTCATCTGCCGGCCTGCGATCTTCATGAGCGTGTCGGTCCATTCGTAGTCGCCTTCGCTAGGCCCGCATGCGACCCGGTAAATGGCGTCCTCACGGTTCGCTGAGTAATTCTTGATAAACGTGTTATAGCGCCGGAAATTGTCGGCGTAGAACTCCGGTCTCATGGACCCGCCGCATCCCCAGCTTTCGTTTCCAACGGCGATGTAGTGCACTTTCCAGGGCTTATCGCGACCATTGGCCCGTCTGAGGTTTGCCATGGGCGAGCTCGCGTCCGATGTCATGTATTCGACCCATTCCATGGCTTCTTGCTCGGTGCCGCTGCCGACGTTCACGCACACATAGGGCTCGATCCCGAGCATCTCGCACAGATTGAGGAACTCGTGGGTGCCGAAGTGGTTGTTTTCGACGACGCCACCCCAATGGGAGTTGAACATAGACGGACGCTTTTCCATGGGGCCGATTCCGTCCTTCCAGTGGTATTCATCCGCAAAGCATCCGCCCGGCCACCGCAGGATCGGGACGTGAAGGTTTTTCAGGGCTGCCAGCACGGCGTTGCTGTAGCCGTTCGTATTCGGAATGGGTGAATCCGGCCCGACCCAGATTCCATCATAGATGCAATGGCCGAGGTGTTCGGAAAATTGGCCGTAAATATTCCGGTTGATCACCGGTCCGGGCTCGTTCGCGCGAACCGTGAGCAGGGTATCCGAATCTGCCGCCGAAAACAGGGGGGAGGCGATCAGGGCGAGCAAAGCAGCCTGACGGATTAGGGGTGGGGTCATAATGGTGGTGCTACTGTAGTTTCCCGCGGAAACGACTCTATCCTTACTTGACCGTAATCTCATCAATCGAACCTGCCAAGCCGACACCGTAGGCCGGGCGTCCAAAGCCGGGTGAGAGGGTGCACCCTTTTTCAGGGCTCCGCTCGAACCGGGGGGATCGGCCATTTGGATGCGGAAGCTGCTCTTTAGAGGCGGCGCCGCAACCTCCCGCGCCGACTAAGCTGAAGCCGTCAAGAACGAGCCCATCGGGACCGGGGCTGGCGATCTGGACGGATGCGGCTGCGATGATAAAGGGCACGCGCTTGGGTCGGATCGGCCTCGCGGTGGAGGCTGGGATAACGCCAACCCGCCAAATGCCCTATCTCTAGCGGAATTAGAGACCTACAACAAAGAGGGTGGCCGTGATGGATCGCAAGGGAACGGGCAGGGGGCCTTCTTGCAAACCAGGGGGCCTGATTCGGAGCTTCGCAACGCGATCAACGCCGGGTTGAATGCCCTAATAACGGAGGAGACTTCCAAATGACAAAACGGGTGCTGATATCCGCGGGTGCTCTGGTGATCGTTGCTGCGGTTGCGCTTCTGTGCGTGAAGAGTCGCTGGGGCGGATCAGGTCCTGATGCGGGTAGCCCTACGGTCAAGCGCGTGCTTCAGAGGAAGCCCCTCGGGCCCGACTTCTATACCCACCGTCCAATCGGCAGGGCGCCCGAAGGGCTTCCCTGGATTACGGACTTGCTGATCGTCGACCTGGATGGGGACGGGCTGAAGGACATCCTTGTGGCCGACGGGCGGCAAAACAAGGTGAGCTGGATTCGTCAGGTACGCCTGGGCGTTTTCGAGGAGCAGGATATCGGCGGCCCCGTGGCGGGGCCGGCGCACCTTGAGGTTGCCGACCTGCGCGGCACGGGCCACTTGGACGTCCTCGTCTCTTCGATGGGCATCATCTTTCCGGACAACGACAAGATTGGCTCCGTGGTGGTATTGGAAAACGACGGCCACAACCACTTTACGAACCATGTGCTGCTCGAGAACGTCGCGCGGGTCACCTATGTGCAGGCGGCGCGTTTGACCGCCCACTCGCGGCTTCCCGACCTGGTGGTGGGCCAGTTTGGCTACCTCGAGGGCGAAATTCGGTGGATGGAAAACCTGGGAGACGGTCATTTCAAGAGCCACCAGCTCTTGGATTTGCCCGGGACCATCCATGCCCCCGTGGCGGACCTAAACGGCGACGGCAATATGGATATCGTGGCGCTTGTCTCCAAGAAAGTGGAGGAGGTGCACGCTTTCATGGGCGACGGGCAGGGTCATTTCAGGGACCAGATACTCCACGGTTCGACGAACAAGGACTACGGCAGCAGCGGCTTGTGCATTGCGGATGTCAACCAGGACGGCCGGCCCGACATCGTATATACCAATGGGGACGGATTCAGCTATGCGACGCCCGGTTCCAGACCGTGGCACGGGGTGCATTGGCTGGAGAACAAAGGCGGCGGCAAGTTCGCTTATCACCTGGTGGGGGCCTTTCCGGGGGCCTTCAGCCCGGTCGTCGCCGACCTCAAGGGGAACGGGCTTCAGGATATCGTTGCCAGCAGCTGCTTCAACGACTGGCACGACAGGAGCGCCGTTTGCCTGATGGCCTTTGAAAACGACGGCGCCGAGCATTTTACCCCGAGGGTCCTGTCCCGCGACCTGACGCATCTCGTGGTCGTCAAAGCGGCGGACTTGTTCAACGACGGGCGAATCGAATTAGTCACGGGTGCATTTATGTTTTATCCCCCGTACGACCGTGTTTCGAGGGTGACGCTTTGGGAGCATAATGAGTAAATGGGAACGGTGGCGCCCGAGTCACGATAGGATCCCATCCGCCATAAATTACGATGAGCGGTTCGTTGAGCTCCGGGCGCCGGCGGTGATTTTGGGGGCCGCCTTTTCAGATCCATAGGGCCGGTGCGCTCGAATGCCGAAGGCGCATCCTTCACCCACCTCCGTTCGAACTCACGGGCCGGCCTGCGGAAACTTCGGGTTTTTAGGGTTGTCAGTGCCCCTTGCCCGCGGCCAATCCGACGATTCCGTCGGCCCCGCTCAATCTGCGCCAGCTGCATCCGTAGTAGGCGACAACGGCGAAGCACAATAGCGGAACGATGAAGCCGCGGGAGATCCCGTAATGGTCTCCCACCGCGCCCATGACCTTCGGAAGGATCGCGCCGCCCATGATCGCCATGACGATGAACGACGACGCCTTCTTGGCGCGCTGGCCGAGGCCATGGATTCCAAGGGCGAAGATGGTCGGAAACATGATGGACATGAAGAAATAGCTCATGAATACCGCCGCGACGGACAGCCATCCAAGGCGGGCGAACACCAGCCCGCAGACTACGACGTTCACTATCCCGTAAAGGCCGAGAACCTTGTGGGCCGGATACTTCCTGAGAATCGCAGCACCCGAGAACCGCCCGGCGAGGAAGCAGAGGAAGCCGAGCGAAGCAAGGTAGGCAGCGCCCTTGTCGCTAAGGGCAAGCCGGCCAATCTTGTCGGGTTCGAACCATCCGGCCGACATCCCGGTGTTCCACGATGCGGGAATGGCGGGAACCTCCGACGTCATGTAGTTGATGAAGAAGCTAAAGATACCCGATTGCGCGGCGACGTAGAAAAACTGGGCGACGACGGCGAAAACAAAATGGGGGTGCGCCCAGATGGAGGGCGATTTCCCCGTCGGATTGTCGTCAAGGTGGTAGACATCCTCGGTTTTAATCTCCGGCACGTTGGCGAGGTAGAAGACCACGGCGAGAATGATGACCACCACGGCGACGCCCGAATATGGTATCCACAGGGTCTGGGTCCCGGTGCTGGCTCCGGAAGCATCCTTGCCGTAGAAGAACATCCCTCCGGCTATCGGACCAAAGATCCACCCGATCCCGTTGCAGGACTGCGCAAGGTTGATCCGGGTGGCGGCGAATTGGGGCGGCCCGAGCACCGTGGTGTAAGGATTGGCCACGGTCTCCAGGAACGTGAGTCCTGCGGCAATCGTGCAGACACCGAGCAGGAACGCCCAGAACTGGGCGATGTGCGTGGCCGGAATGAACCAGAGTCCGCCGGCCGCGACCATCAGCAGCCCCATGATGATCCCTCCCTTGTAGCCGAGCCGGGTCGCAAGCCAGCCGGCCGGCATGGCCATGAGGAAATATCCGAGGTAATGCGCGAATTGGACCCATGCGGACTGGGCAAGCGAGAGGTGGAGCTCCTGCTGGAAGTGCTTGTCCATCACGTCGATCATCCCGTTGCAGAACCCCCAGAGGAGAAACAGCGAGGACACGAGCGTGAAGGTGACGACCAGGTTCTTGCCGTCGGCGGTTCGAAACATGCTGGTCTTGGGATCGGACATGGGGTCGGGGTTTGGGGGTTGCGTGGGGTGGCGCTGAAAACCTTTTTCGCCGGGCGCGGCGGAGCGGGACTATGCGTGGCTCATGGGATCATGCGAAGCATTTGTCGGAGGTGCGGGAAACGCCAGAATCAGCGTCCCGCCACGGAAAGCTCCTCATCAAAGCACACGGCAACCTTTCCGCAACGCCCCGAGGCCATGAGCGCGTAGGCCTCCGCGGCTTTGGAAAGAGGAAAGCGGTGGGTGACGAGGTCCGCGGGATGGAGATTCCACCGGACAAGGCGCTCCACGACCTCCTCCATCTGCCAGATCGAGGTGACCCACGAGCCGAACAGGGTCTTCTGGTCGTGGATCATGTCGCCCGAGGGATTGAATTCCACCTTTCCCCCCTCTCCGATGAAGACGATGCGCCCCCATTTCCGGGTCGCCCGGATCGCCGTGGCGCGGGCTGCCGGGTGGGCAGAGCAGTCGACGGCGCGCTCGACCCCGTGGCCGCCCGTGAGCGCGCGCACCTCGGCCACGTTGTCGGGGCCCGCCGTCAGCACCTCGTCGCAAAGGCCGAGCTGCCTGGCGAGATCTAGGCGTTCCCTGATGACGTCGATGCCGATGATCTTGTTGGCGCCCAGCTTTCTGCAGAGGGCCGCGGTGGCGAGGCCGACCGGGCCGAGGCCCGTCACGAGGACGGCGTCGTTGCCGCTCACGCCGATCTTCTCAAGGCCCTCATAGACGGTGCCGAAGCCGCATGCGACCTGCGCGCCGTCCACGTAGGAGAGGGCGTCGGGCAGATACACGAGATCCTTCTCCTCGGCTAGCAGGTATTCGGCCATCCCTCCATCGCGCTGCCAGCCGTAGGCGCGCCGGTATTTTTCCGACGTGCAAGAGATCATATAGCCGCGCCGGCAGTCGTTGCAGACGCCGCAGCCGGAGATATGGTACACGATCACCCGGTCGCCTTCGCGGAAACGCCTGCATCCGGGGCCGGCTTTGATGATCTGTCCGCTTGGCTCGTGGCCCGCGATCATTCCCGGCTGGTATCCCTCCGGGCCCTTGCCGAGGTGCTCGTGGTAGATGCAGCGTATGTCGGAGCCGCAGATCGTGGATGCCTTCATGCGGAGCAGCACCTCGCCGTGGCCGGGTTCGGGGACGTCAAACTCCCTGAGTTCGGCGGTGCTGTTCCCGGGAAGCAGGGCGCCGAGCATCCTCTTGTCGAAGGGTTTCATTGGCTGGCCTTGATTTGGAGTTCTTGGTTCATGTTGCGATCGTCCCATCGAGGTCCCACAGGTCCTCCCAGCCCTGGTTTTCCCTCCAGAGGAAGACCTGCCCTTTTATCAGGCGGCAATTACGATCGATCCTTGCGATGTTTGCCATTTCCGAATCGGACAGCGGTTCGGACACAGCAGCGTGAAGGTTCGCAAGGTAGTTTCGGCGGTTGGTTGAGAACGGAATCGGAATCTGCCCGCGCTGGATCGCCCATTTCACGCAGACGGTCGCCGGATGGATGCCGTACTTCTGCGCGATACCGACGATCACGGGATCCTCGATGTCGACGGTGTCGTCGTAGGACCTGTCTCTCGCGGGCCGTGCCGGCGATCCAACCGGGGAATAGCCCACGGGCACGATCCCCTGGGCGCGGACGAAGTCGAACAGCTCTTGCTGCTGAAAATGCGGGTGAAGCTCCATCTCGTTGACCGCGGGCTTGATCCGGGCGTCGCGCAGGATCAGCTTCAGCTTCGGAATGGTGACGTTAGAGGTGCCGATGTGGCGCACGATCCCAAGATCGACCAAACGCTCCATCTGGCGCCAGGTGCGCATGAAACTCTCATGGATATAGGGCTTTGCGTCGGGGCTGCGTGAATCGACGGAGCAGCCGGGCGGATGGAAGTTAGGAAACGGCCAGTGGACCAGGTACAGGTCCAGGTAGTCGCCACGGAGGTCCTTGAGCGACTGGACACAGGAGGCGACCACATCGGCCTCCGCGTGCTTGTCGTTCCAGAGTTTCGATGTGATCCAAAGATCCTCGCGCTTCACGCCCGATTCGCGGATTCGGGCGAGGCTCTTGCCGATGTGACTCTCGTTTCCGTAGACCGATGCGCAGTCGAAGTGGCGGTAGCCGACCGCGGCGGCTCCCACCACGGCTTCGGCCACGGCTTCTCCGGAGACATGATCCGAGCCGAAGGTGCCAAGTCCGATCACCGGTATCCGCGCGCCCGTGGGCAGGGTTTGGAAGGGAACCAGGGACGGGTCGACCGGCTCGGAGGGGTTCAGCTTTTGCATCGGGACGGTCCCTTATGAGATTCGGCGGGTGCGTTTCCTGGAGATCGTCCTGCGCAGGCCGTCTTCTGCAGCCGAACTCCAGTATCCGCAATCAAGCTCAATGAATACCGACGTGTACGGGAGAGTCTCGGGAGTCTTTATTATCAGGATCTTGAAGTCGCGTCCAGCGGCGGCAAGCCGGGCGATGATCTCCTCGTGGGGCAGACGCCGCCGCGGCAGGCCCTCGGTCAACCTGGAAATGGACCGGCGCACCGGGGCGATCCCCGGCGCATGCCTCGGCGAAACGGCGGCCAGCTCGCTGTCTAGGTAAACGATGGGGCGCACATGGGGGCTGGCGGCTATCGCCGCCAAGACCTTCTGCGCCGTGGCGGCGAGCCCGCTTTCCGATCGAATCATCTCGATTCCGGGGGATGTCTGGGTCGGGTATGCCGAGTCCGCGACCACGATCCAGTTGCGGTGGCCGAAAAGAGTCAGCCTTCGGCCCAGGATTTCCTGCCAGGATTCGGAGATGGGTGGGGATGACATGGGCGGGCGGCGGGAGAGGACGCAGCCGAGGCGGAGGGGCGGTCGGCGGGCCACAGATTAACATTGCGCGCCTGCGGGAGGAATGGCTTTTCTTGTGCTTCCCATGGCTATTATTGACCCCATGAAACCAGGGGCCGCGCAGTGAAAAAGGGCCGGGAAAGGCAGCCGACTGCGGATTTCTTTTCTCGCGAAATCACGAGGGCCCGTCGGTTCTACCTCAATCTTGGGCCTGCCACCCGGGGGCCGATGGCGGTCGCCGCGGGCGGCTGGGAGGCGTGCGCGCCCGGCTACAGGGTCTCGCGTCCTGAATTTCCCTTTTTCTCGATTGAGTACGTCGTGGCGGGCCGTGGGGAAGTGACGCTCAACGGCAGGACTCATCCGCTCGCCGTCGGCAGCGTATTCAGCTACGGACCCGGCGTCGCGCACACCATCGTCTCCGACCGCGAGGACAGGTTGGAGAAGTATTTTGTGGATTTCCAGGGCCGGGATTCAGTGAAAGCGATGGCCGGGGCGGGCCTCGCGCCGGGTTCATGCGGCGCCGTGCTGGGCGCCTCGCGCATCACCACCGTTTTTGCCGAGCTCGTGAGCCTTGGCTCAAGCGCCCACGCGGAGTCGGGTCGCGGCGCGGCGCTTGCGCTCGAACTCCTGCTTCTCGCCATTGCGCAGGAGCGGGCCGGAGCAGAGGCCATCGGAGCCGCCCGTGCCTCGTTCGACAAATGCCAGGCCCAGCTGCAGGGAAACTACCTTAATCTGCAAACGGTGAACGAGTTGGCTGAGGCCTGCCACCTTGATCCAGCGTATGTGTGCCGCCTTTACCGGCGGTTTCTTGGACAGACGCCCTACCGGTGCCTCGTGCGCAGGCGGATGGAGTGGGTGGCCGAGCGGTTGGTCGAGACCGGCCGGCAGGTGCGTTCGGTTGCCGACCAACTGGGCATGGATCCGTTTCAGCTCTCACGAACGTTCCGGCGCACCTTCGGACTTTCACCGACCGAATTTATGCGGCTTCGCCGAGGCTGAGGCCCCCGATAGAATCCTGACTTAGCGGAGCGCAGACCGGATCCAATCCTGCTCCTGGGGGCAAAGGTTGCCGAAATCAAGCGAGGCGAACACCGCCTTCGCCTCGGGCTTTCGTCCCACTCCCGCCAAGGCGGATCCGTAGGCGAATGCGACGGCCCGCGACGTCTTCCATTCCTGGGAAACCGGCTCCATGAGCGCGAGCGCCCTCGAAGGCTCGCCCTTCCAGACAAGCACAAAGGCGTACGTGGATCGGTAGACGGTGTTCCCGGGATCCTCGGTGAAATTGCTTTCCGCGATGCGCTCGATCCGCATCTGGCTTCCGCCATCGGTCACCGCGGCAAAATACGCATAGTTGTTCGCGATGTTGCGGTCATCAGGGCGCATCGCGCTCATTCGGGCGAACACCCGACATTGGCCTGACGCGTCGCGCTCCACCTGGTAGAGCCGGGCGAGGGTGCCGAGTGCCTGGAAGGCAAGGTCTGGCCGGTCGCTTGCGGTCCAGAGAAGCTCGGCCGCCTCCCTGGGATAGCCCCATGAATAGAGCAAGTCGCCCGCAAAGAGCGCGTGGGCTGCATTGGAGTGGGCCGCGGAGTTGAGGCTATTCCAGAGCGAATCCGCCTTCGGTTTATCGGCAAGTTGGCGGGCCGCATCCATCCCGTAGGCCAGGCCCAGGAATCCGAGATCGTCCCCCCAATCAACCCGGGCGACCCAGTCGCGCAAATCCGCCCACCGGCGAGTGGCGTGCAGGGCCTCGGCGATGGCCGGGGCGATTGGCGGCTTTTGCGCCGCAGCCGGATAAAGCGATTCGCCCCAGCGTACGGCCTCGGCGGCCTGGCCGATCTGAGTCAGCCAGCCCATCAGCTCGGCGGCGTGGGTTGGGTTAAGTCGGCTCTGGTCCTCCATCGGATCCAACATGGCCTTGTAGCGCACGGGATCGTAATCCGCGAGCGCCTTGAGGCATACGGGCACGTCGGCCAGAGTGCAGTGGGGATGCGTGCGCAATCCTTCGGCTAAACGGCCTACCGCCTCGCGATCGTGGTGGGCCACCGCGTCCGCCAGGAGCGCCCTGAGGGCTTCGGCGCCCCAGGTGGGATCAGAGGCCCATTTGGAGAGGAGGGAAATACCCCGGGCCCGGTCTTCCGCCAAGCCCGTCTGAAGACTGACGATCCCGAGGGGGATCTCGTCGATCGCCGTGTAGGTTGCGCCGGCGTTCTTGTCGGCTTCCAGGGCAGATTGAAAAGCGACACGCGCGTCCGTGAAGCGCAGTCCTCGCCGGGCGATCTCACCCGCCAGACGGAGCGCCCGCGGCGACTCCTGCGCCGTGGCCGGGTTCAGGTACCTCTCGGCTTCCTGGGCCTGCGAGGCGTCATCGGACAGAATTGCCGCTTCTGCCCAGGCGAGCACGTAGTCCTCCTGGTAGTGGCTAACGGCCGCCGCCTTCTTGGCGTATTCGACGGACGTGGCGCGTTTGCCCTTCTTCCAAGCAAGCTCCGAGGCGAGTCGCCACGAATCCGGCCGGTCTGGCTCGGTCGCGAGCGCGTTTTGCACGGCGTCCGCCGCGCGGTCGAGTCGGTTCGCATCGAGCCACTGGCGGGCGATGCCGTAGGCGTTCTTCTGCGCCCAATTCTTGTATCCCCAGAACCCGAAGGCGATCGCAAGGACAAGAACCGGAACCCCGATGTAGAGCCCCCTTTTGAGTGCCGGCCGTTCGTCCAACAGGTCCAGAAAATCCCAAAGATGCTGGCGGCTGTCGCGAGACCTCACCCTGTTGAAGAGGCGCGAGATCCTTCCACGAGGACGTCGCTGCGGATCGGAAGAGTCGAATGGGTCCGGCATGGTGTGCTTAGAGGCCGAAGGGACGGAGGTTCACAAACAACTGCTCAAGAGTCGGCTGCGACGCAATCTCGCCCCATGGCCGGTCGCTCGACACCCGGACGAACAGCTGGTCCTTTGGCTGGCTGAATCCATAATGCCAGGCGAGCCCGAACAGGCGCACGGCCGAGCCCGGATCGACATAAGTCAGCGGCCTTCCGCCTTGAAGGTGCCAAAACCAGACGTGGGTCTCGAAGCGGTCGTGCCTGAATCGCCGGTATTCCGCCGGAGGCAGCTCGCGGTCATCGACCGTCAGCCGCGCGCGATCTGCAGGCTCGGGTTCGGCCTGCCATCCGGTGCCGGGCCAGCAGGCATCGGGGGTGTGCGCGTCGACGAGGCTCACGGGCGCCTGTCCAGGCAGCCAATAGGCCAGGTAAAGGGTGATATGGGCGCCTCCCTTCGCCGGCGCCTCCGAATAGACTCTTTCGATCAAGGCATGGGTGTGAAGGATCCCGCTGTATTGCTCCAAATCCGGCGTGGTCTGTGCGGTCCAGCCGGGCGGCGCTGCGGGCAGGAGCGCAGCCAGGTCCGGCCCCTTGCCCGGCGCCGCATGGAACGGCTGGGAGGAGCGGGCAATCAGGCAGGTCGCGACGCCGACCAGGAGAAGGGACGCCGCGAGCGTTCCCTGCAGCGGCGAACGTCCGGCCGGCAGGGGATGCGGGTCGCCCGCCTCGACAGCCGGCGCCGGCTCCCTCCGGTGCAGCCGGAGGGCGAGGGCGGCAACGAGGATCGTCGTAACGGTCAATATGGACGCCCCCGTCAAATCGTGCCAGCGGCCCTCGATATTGACCCCTGCATTTGCGAGAAGCGTCAGCAGCAGCGATCTCAGGAAATTCATGGCGAGCCCAATCGCGGGCGAGAGCACGACCACGAGCGTCCGGTCCCCCTTCCGGCGCAGGAGGAGCGCCGACAGGAAGAGGCCGGCCACCGTGCAGGAGACAAGGCTTCGCACGCCGCTGCAGGCTTCGCTGACGCCGACGCTGGTCCGCGCGAGCTCGATCACGTTTCCGTCTTGGAATGCGGCGATCCCAAGCGCGCTCAGGACCTTAACGACCCCGTGGGTGACCTGGGATTGCAGGAACGAAGCGAGCCGGGCGTAGGTGCCGGGCGGCGGCGGACTGGCAAAGAGCCAAAGGGCCGCCGCCATCGCGGCGGCCCAGTTAAGCGGGAGAAACCGAATGCGTTCGTCGGCAAAGGCGAGCCAGGAGGCGCCAAGCGCGAGCGCCAGGGCCGCGGCGAGAAAAAACGCCGCCATGGAATGGGTCCAGCCGAGCGCCGACGCGTAGACGACCGCGCATGCGAGGCTCGTGAAACTGAGGACGATCAGGAAGGCGCAGGCCGCGAGCAAACCGGCGCCGCCCCGCAAAAACCGGGGACTCGGGTCCCTCCGGCTCTCGAACGCCAATATTCCCGACAAGAACGGCAGGAAGATCCCATGGGCGAGGTTGTCGTCGGTGCGCCACAGGGGCCAAAGCATCCATGCGAAAACGGCGACCGCCGCGCAGAGGCCGAAGGCATTGGCTCTCGACAGCCAATGCAGCGCGCGAAATGGGGTGCAACGCGACGCTGTCAGCTTCATGTGCCGCCATTCTTTCGAAGCATGCGGCCCGAGGCAACACGGAGCTGGCCTGCGCCGGCCCCTCTTAAGCGCGAATGGCCTGAAGCTTCGCCTTGCGCCGCCTTAGGACCAATAGCCCGTAGCAGCCAATGCTTCCCGCCAAGGGAAGCCAGGTGGCCACTTCGGGCACCGGCCTGCCGTTGATCGTGGCTGCCGCGCTCTCGTAGACCAGAAGGCCGCTCTCGTTTAGCGGATTCTGGGACTGGCTCCCGGTCAGGCCGTTCGTGTTGTCCACAACGACCACGATGTAATTGGTTCCAATCTTGAATGTGGAATTGTTCGCCGATCCGGTTCCGAAGTTCTGAAGCGTGATGCCGGTCGTGTTGCTCCACGCGCTGGTGGCGGTGGCTGCGGCCGATCCCGTCGGGATCGACCCGCCGCTGCCCGAGGGATTCACATAGACTGAATACTGGTCGTCGGCCGCCAGGGTCATCGTGATCTGGATCTGGCTTGAAACGGTGGTCCCGCTCGAGCCGCTTCCGGTGATCGTGAAGGCCAGGGTGTAAATGAAGACGCCCTCGTCGTTCGAGGTGCCATTGCCGGGCAGATAATTGCCCCCGGTGTTCGTCGTGCCGCCCGTCGCGGCGGTGGAGGCGCCCGGGGCGACAATCCACTGCGCGTTGCTCGTGTTGGACGTGTAGCCTGAGGCGGAAACGGCCGCAGGCGTGATCACGTAGGCACTGCCCTTATAGGTCGTGTTTTGCGAGGCGCCCCCGTTCGTCGAGGCGTAGCTGACCGTCCAATTGCCGTCCGTGTGCGCCGCCACTCACCAGCGAACCGCCGCCGGAGGTGAGCCCAGTGTTGTAGATCCCCGTGATGTCGGTCGCTATCTGGGCCTCCGCCCGCGTCCCGAGCAACGCCATCGCCGCCACGGCAAGGAGCGGGCAAAGGAAGCGGGGGGCGTTTGAGAGGCGAATCATGTTTTCTTTCTGTGGGTAACAATCGGCACGCACGTGCTCGTCGGCAATAGGGGCAATTACGTAGTAGCTTTAGGGACACTAAGTGATTGAAGGCTAATAAGGTGATGGCCTCCCGCCGGTGCGAATTTCGATCGCCGAAAATGGGGAAGATGGGCGTGTGAACCCTGGGGGCGGGTTCGCGGGCCGAAACGTCACCGTTAATGAAATCCACTCCCTCGAGTCAAAGGGGTGTTTACCGATGTCATTCAGGGATAAGAGAATAGGGAGCCTGGATGACGCGGTTCGGGGGAGGCGACCGGTCGGTGCAATGCGCTCCGCGCCCCGACCACTTTTGTCCTGGAGGCGCGGGCGCCCGCTCCAGGGCGGGCATTCGCGTCGCCGATGCGGCGGCACGTCCCCGGGGATGCAGGGGGACACCCTGCGCGAGCGCTTGGCCGCGTCTATGCCGACCCGAAGCGCGGCTTCGCCGTCTGCGCTTCGTGGCCACGTTCATGTTGGCGCCCATCCATCGCCGTGCGGCGCCACAGGCCCCTCGAACCAGCCCCGATTGACCGCGCGACGGATTCGGCCATAAACGGGCTGCCATGCCTTCCAAGGAAATCGTCGGCTTCTGCCTCGTCCTCACCAGCTATTCCAAGGAGGATACGGGCGCAAAGATCGTCGACGCGCTCCTTTCGTCGAGGCTGGCTGCCTGTATCCAGGTCTTGCCCATGACGAGCCATTTCACATGGAAGGGGAAAACGGCGCGGGAGCGCGAGAGCCTCATGCTCATCAAGGCGAGGTCCTCGGATTTTGAGGCGGTCAAGGATACGATCCTCAAGCACCACGATTATGAGGTCCCGGAGGTGGTTTCCCTTGGAATCGACCGGGCCTCCTCCGGCTACCTCGATTGGATGATGGATGTGACGAAGTAGCGGCGCCTGCCGGCCTTGGACCGGCGATTTTGCGCGCGCCGGGCTCCGCCGGACGGACTCACCCGAGAACGGGCAGCAGCTTCACGGTTAAGGACTCGAATCCGACCGTTCGCTCATAAGCCTTTTCAATCTCCACGTGCTCCGTTGCTCCGAGAACGGAAATGCCGCCGACGCGGTCGGCGAATTCCTTCAGGAGGGTTCTAAGGAGCAACCGAGCATGGGGCGCGCCGAGGCACAGGTGGCTGCCGAATCCAAAGGCGACGTGGGGATTGGGTTTCCGGTCCAAACGGACCTCCTCCGGCGCTGCAAATGCCGTTTCATCCTGATTCGCCGAGGCCCAGCAAAGGGACACCCGTCCGCCTGCCTTCACCGGAATCCCGTTCACGTCGGTGTCGACCGGGCATACCCGTCCAATGTGGGTGAGCGGCGTGATGGCGCGAAAGAATTCCTCACTTGCATGGACGATTCTAGCGGGATCCTGCCGAAGGAAGCTCAAGGCCTCGGCGTTTCTGCCCAGATAGGCCACGACCGACGACACCGTGTGGATGATCGTGTCACGACCGCCCGCGAAGGCCAGGTTTGCAAAGCCCATCATCTCCTCGCGCGTCAAGGCTCGTCCCCGGAAGGTCGCCCGGGCCAGTGCACTGAAAAAATCATCTCCCGGATGGGCTTCAGCCCTGTCAAACTGGCCGTGCAGGTAGGCCTCCAGGGCGGCCCCTTTCTTCTGCCCCGAGCCCCCGTCCCTGAAGACATGGGTGCCCCATCCGATCCAGGTCTTCGCCTCGCCCTCGGGGACGTTGAGTAGGTAGGTAAGGGCGCGGGATTGGAGGGGCAGCGCGAAGCCGCGCACGACCTCGATGGATTCCCTTCCAAGGGCGTCCGAGACCAATTCATGGATCAGGGCCTCGACCCGTCCGATCATGCGGGGATCCTTGGCGCGCCGGAAAAACGGCTCCACGATTTCGCGGTAGTCCGTGTGGTCAGGAGGGTCGGTCTCGATGGGCAGCTGCCTCATTGTGCGAACATCCTCCTCCGATGGAATGGGCACCCGGAAGGGCGCGTCCGAACTGAAGGCCTCCCAATCCCTCGCCGCGCGCTTCACGTCCTCGTAACGCAGGATCATGGGAACCCCTTCGCCCTGGAACTCGCATTTGAGGGCGCCTTTCCCGTTTCTGGGTTTGCGAAAGGGATCTGGTATCGGGCTCATGGGGTTTGGGTTTCGGCGTCTACAGACAACTACGCTGAGAGACTGCCGGATGTCTAGCCGGGTCGCGCCTTGGCGGCCTCCGGAAAGGCCCGGAATCGTCGCGCAACCGGAGGTTTGGGCAATCCCGGCCTGCAGGGCCCGCCCCAATGGGGTCAGTTGGATTCGTCGAGCCTGTAGAAGGAGAAACTCGCGGCGTCCAATTTCACGTCGAGTCTGCGCCCATCGGCCCTCAGGGAATCCTGCTGTCCGGCGACGAGCCGCGCCGGGGCGGGATTGTAGTCGACGTCAAAGCTGGCCGTTGCGGCACGTGGCCCGGGATTCAACGAGACGACCATCCTCTGCTTGCCATTCGTCCGCAGGAAAATGAACGGACACTCGCCCTTCTTGGCGTTGAGAACCGTGAAATCCGCCCCGGCATCCAACGCGGGTTCGGAGCGCCGGATCCCGACAAGCCGGCGCACAAAATGGAGCAGAGACGACGGAGTCCTTTTCGGCCCCTTCCACGGTGGGGGCATGGGGTTCCTGGTCCACCGCCCGATATAACCTCTTTGGGTCGGCATTGGAGAATCCAAGATTTGGCCCCTGACCCCATTGCATGGGTGTTCGCGCTCCCGCCCGCGTCCCGTAGCTTCCCTCGGTGAAGGGAAGGCCCGACAGCTGGCGCATGCCTATCTCGTCTCCGTAGTAAAGGAATGGGACGCCCGGCATGGAGAGTTCGAAAGCATAGATGACTTCGATATCGGCGCGGGTGCGGCCCTCCCGGTTGATCCGGGGCAGGTCGTGATTGGCAAAGGGGAGCGAGATATAGCCCTTGTTTCGTGTCTCCCTGTATTGCCTCAGGTACGCCCCAAGAAAGCGGGTGATGTCGCCGTTTCCGCCCTCCGAGAAGTACGCGGATCTTCCGTCGTCGCCCTCGAAAAGATCGGGGTATTCGGGGATCCAATGCAGGAAGTCTGCATGGAAGCCTCCATTGAGCGCGGCGATCGGATTCGACCACTCCGAGATCATGAACAGGCCGGGATAGTCCTTCTCCAGCCGCGAGCGAACACCGCTCCAATACCGCGCGCACTCGCTGCCGTCGTCGCCTTTCACCAGGGATCCGGCCATGTCCACGCGGAAACCGTCGCACCCCGCCTCGAGCCAGAAGCGCATGATCTTCTCCATCTCCCGTTTGAGCGCGAGGACATCGGGATTGTCCACGGGCAGCTGCCAGGGCTGCTTCGGGTCGGGATGGGCGAATCCATAGTTGAGGGCGGGTTGGTGCCAGAAGAAATTCGTCAGGTAACAGCCGTCGCGTTCGCTGTATCCCTGGATGAAGGAATACTGGTTGCGGTCGATGCCCGAGAACCAGGTCCGGTCCGTCCAGATATACCAGTTGCTGTGGCTGTTGCGGTCGGCCCTGGCCGAATCCTTGAACCAGGGATGATCGATGGACGTGTGCCCCGGCACGAAATCGATGATCACGCGAAGCCCCAGCCTGTGGGCCTCGGCGAAAAGGCGGCGGGCGTCTTCAATCGTTCCATAGCGGGGCGCGACCTTGTAGTAATCGCTGACGTCGTAGCCCGCGTCGCGGAACGGTGACTCATAAAAGGGGTTCAGCCAAATCGCAGATACGCCCAGGCTCTTCACGTAGCCGAGCTTCTCTATGACGCCCGGGAGATCCCCGACGCCGTCGCCGTTCGAATCTTTGAAGGTCTGGGGATAGATCTCATAGAATACCGCGTCGTGCACCCAGGCGGGGCCTGGGCGCGGGCCGTCCGTCGCAGCGCCCTGGAGGGTGCCGGCGGCGGCCATGATCGCGGCATTAATCAGGGACATTCGGAGGATCCTAACGGAGAGCTTCAGTGGAGTCATCGAATTTAAGCCGCGCTTTATGAAGGTGATGGGCCGCCTAACCGGCGCGGGCCGGTGTGCCGGCCATTGCCTCCGGCCCTGAGTCCGATGCGGAGGGCGGGGGAGTGGACCGGCCCCACGCCGATGGCTTCGGCCCCATTTCAAGCTCCAGGGTGGCCCCCTCCCGGATCTCGCCATGCCGGAACCAAGCTCGTTCGAGCGGCCCGCCGTTCAGCTTGGCCGACTGGATGTAGATGTTCTCGCGGCTCAGCCCGCGCGCGACCACCACCATATCGTGGCCGTTTTCCATGTGCACGACCGCGCGCGGAAACGCAGGGCTTGAGATCAGATAGACGTCCTGCCCCGCGACCGGGAAGAAGCCAAGGCAATGGAACACGTAGAGAGAGGACATGGCCCCGGAGTCGTCGTTGCCCGGGAGTCCGCCACGGGCGTCGCTGTAGTTCGAGGTTCGGATGTGCACGACCTCCGAGGCCGCCTTGTCGGGCCGGCCCGCGTAATCGTAGAGCAGCGGCGTGAGAAAGCCCGGCTCGTTGTCCACGTGGAAGAATCCATTGGCGAAGAACGCGTCGAGGCGGTTCAAAAACGCCTCGCGCCCACCGCAATGCGCGATCAGCGCCGCTACGTCCTGAGGCACGTAGAACGAATATTCCCATGAATGGCTTTCGTAGAAGACATCGTTCCAGCTGCCAGCGGACAGCACGGTAAACGGCACAGTCTTCTCCCCTTTTCCGTCGTTCTCCGTGACCGAATCGACCCAGGTTCCGTCGGCCCTGCGAGGCATGATGAACCCAGTGGCTCCATGGTCGGAGACCGGTCTCCACAGGTTTTTCCAAGTCTCCGAGCGCCGCATGTAGTCCCGATAAACGGCCTCATCTCCCAATTTGCGAGCCACCTGGGCAATCGCCCAGTCGTCGTAGGCGTACTCTATCGTTCTGTTGCCGGACCTCTCGTAGGCGATGGAAACATAGCCGAGCCTACGGTAGTCGGGCAGCCCGCCCCTCCCTTGCTTGCGCTCGTCAGCGCCGGGGGGAACTTCGCCGTCCTTTCGCATGGCCCGCAGGGCCCGACCGTAGTCGATTCCAGCCAGCCCCTTGGCGCAGGCGTCCGCGATCACGACATCGGCATTGCTTCCCCCCTGGGTCCGGCCGTTGCAGTCGCCGCTGCGGGCGTCCGGCAGGTAGGCGTCGTGCTCCGCGATATTGATCAGCGATCGGACGATGGCGACCTGGGTCGATTCCCTCAACAGCGTCAGGAGGGGGTGGCTCGTGCGAAAGGTGTCCCAGAGCGCGTAAAAGTCGTCATAATAGGGTTCATCCGACTCCCATTTCGGATTTTCGCCCGTCTTGTCAGTCGGCGTAAGCTGGGTGTGGTAAAGCGCGGTGTAGAATGCGCGGTTGAGCGCGCGATCGCCCCCCTCTACGGTCACCGTTCCCAGGGCCCGGCGCCACGTCTCGGCTGCCGAGGCGCGGACCGCGGCAAAATCCCAGCCAGGGTTCTCCTCCTCCAGGTTGTGGCGCGCCTTCTCGCACCCGAGGTACGATATGCCGACCTTCACCTGCACCGCGCGATTTGAGCGTGCGTCGAACGTGAGGTAGGCGCCGGTGGGCTCCCCGGAATCAAATTCGCTTCCACCGCCTTTTGTAACGCGTCCGCTCTTCCAGGTGCCGAAGCTTTTGGCAGGTGTGTCAAAAACCGCGTAAAAGAAAACCGTATAGGCGTCACCCTCATTCCAGCCGCCTCTGACCCGGCTATAACCCTCAACGGTTGTGTTGTTCAGGAATCGCACCTCCGAGCCGACCAATTCCTGGCGCTCGCTGACATAGCCGTAGTGTTGGCCCAGGAAACTGCCCGCATCGATGAGGATATTTGCGTCGCCGGTCGCCGGGAACGTATACCGGTGGAAACCCGTGCGCCGGGTGGCGGTCAGCTCGGCCTTGATCCCGTATCGGGTGAGCGTCACTCCAAAGAAGCCGGGGCTCGCCTGCTCGTCGGCCGACGAGGAGGCGTGGTCGGTCGGACTGGCTGGCCCCGTCGTCGCCATGACGAGGATGTTGCCGTATTTCGGTCCGCCGCCGGTCCCGCTGACGTGAATGTGGCTGAAGCCGACGATGGGGTGCCCTGATACGTAACCTGAATTTGAGTAATCCATTTCGCAGTCGGGACTCAGCTTCACGATCCCAAACGGGAGGCAGGGTCCGGGAACCACGTTGCCCCCCTCGTCCGTGCCAATGAAGGGATCGACTTGGGCGCAGGCATCGCCGGCCTCCGCTCCGGGCGCCCCTGGCAGGCCAAGAAGGAGGAGGCCTGCCGCCATCCCCACGAGACGAAGGCCCAGGCGGCTGTTGGGTTGGCGCGAATGGAGCAAGGCGTTGCGGAATCCGGGATTTTTATGGTGAAATTCGCGCATAATATTTGGAAGGGGGTATCTGGCGGTGATACAACGATTGATCGCACCGATCAACCGTCGATTGCCACAGTCTAGCCTAACCTTCAGGCGCATGTGAATAGAGGATCTGAGCATTAGCATACAGAATTTGAGCGCCAAGGACGGGGGCCGTAACCCGCCTTGCCGGCAATGCATTTCAGGCGGCCATGGGCGTCAACGGGGCGAAGGCCCCCCCTGCGACGTGCCTTCGCGCCTCAACGGCGCTTTCGACCGGCAGCCGCGGGCCTCGAATGGGGCGTGGGGCGGCGCAGCGGGCGATCAATGGGATTGACTAGATTTGGGAAGATTCTTCGCTGAAATCATGGCGGACGACACGGTCCAGACGGCGAAGAGGCCCTGGCACCTTTGGGTGGTGGGCGTGGGTTCATTGCTATGGAATTCGGTCGGGGCGTTGGATTTTGTCATGACCCAGACCAGGAATCCCGCCTATATGAAGGCCTTCACGCCTGCGCAGCTGGAATATTACTACAGCTTTCCTGCGTGGGCAGTGGCTACTTGGGGGATCGCCGTTTGGGGCGGCGTGTTCGGCTCGCTCTTGTTGCTGTTCCGCAAGCGCCAGTCGATACCTCTCTTTCTCCTGTCGATCATCGGCATGGTGCTCACGGATGTGTACAGCTTCGTCCTCACCAACGGGCTGAAGGTGATGGGAGGCGCCGGGGCATTGATGTTTAGCTCAGTCATATTCGTGATCGGCGTGCTCTTGCTGGTTTATTCCAAATTCGCAAAATACCAGAGATGACGCGGATTCATGGATGCTGAGGCCCTTGGTTTCTGATCGATTGCGCTTCGGCTCCATAGGCATGTGTGCGTGGGCCGGGACCATGCCGAACATGGGCGCGGCATCGCCATCCGTGAGTGGGATGGCCGGCGGCATGCCAGGGTTGTCGGCGAGCGTGTTGCGTATTGCGCGAACCGGCGGGGCTCCGAATGCGAGGAGCGGCAGCAGTGGTTCCGGCCAACGCATCGTCGGCGCAGCGGTAGGTCATTGCCGCAGCGGGGCCTGAACTTGCCACTGCGCCGCGGTTCCTTCGACCCGCGACGGGTTCCTTGCGCTTTCCTGCCCGAGAAACGCCGCCGAGTTCGGGGTCGTGTTAGAAAACGGCAGTATATATGCCTCACAGAGAAGGGTCCCTGCGCTGCCAGCCCTGAACACCGCGGTGTATGCCCCGGGGGTCAAATGTACCAAGAGCACGCCTTCATCCGATCCGCTGGTCAGCGGAAATGCCCCGGCCAACGAGAAGACAGTCGAAAAGCCGTTGGTAAGATTCGGGTCCGAACTCCACACGGACGAGGCTCCAACGGCCGCCTGGCTCGAATCATAGAGCGTAAAGGACGGATTTGAGACCACGCCCGATATGCCAAACTTCGTGAGGGTGGCGCCCACCGCCCGTAGGAGAACCCACCTTGTGCCCGCCGTTTGCACCACAAAGCCGCTGATTGCCACGCCGCCCGGGCTCAACTGGCACCTATTTGAAACGTTTACTCCACCGGTTGCAATTTGCAGGGGACACCATGCAAAACAGGGCGATATGCTACCCGGAATCGACGCTCCCTGGAACGGCGGGGTCTGAGTTCCGGAATCTACGTCGCCGAAATAAAGATCGTCGTTTGTATTGGGGTTCGAGATTCCGTCGTAAACGATCGTCGCGTGGGATGGATTTGATGGATCGATGGAGTAGGTGTATGTCCCGGAAGAAGTGGGATACGTTCCGCCGGAATAATGGTTGATTTCCACGTAGGTCTGATCCGCGTTGTAAAGGATCAGGCGCGAACTGTATTCCTCTATATACGGCTGGGAAAAGTACTGGATCAGTGAAGGCGCGATCGACGCAGGGGCGGCGAATTGCGCGTTGCATCTCGAAGAAACGGCGACCGCCAAGAGGATGGCGGCGAAGGGAGTTTTGTATGGGCTCATCGGGACCGCTTCATGAATTATTGAAGCTGAAATCAGTGGGCGAAGGGAAGGCGCTTATGCAGCACAGGCGGCGTCTCAAGAAGGCGCGGACACGTCTCGGCTCTCATTGGGAACAATGGCAGGCAATTCGATCCCGTCTTTAACATTTATACGCGATTCTGGGCGGAGCAGATGCAGCGGGGAGGAATTCGCGGAGCGTCGGCAATCTCGGTGGATCGTGTGCGCGAATGAGCTATCCCCATTTCGGCAGGAGGGTGCGCCGCGTCACCGCATCTCGTAGATTTCGACAAGGGCGATCCCTGTTCCACCGTCAGCGCCGGAGACCTCCGCCGTATATGCGCCGGGCGGCAGCGTGAGGACCATCGCCGAATCCGCACTTCCCGTAGCTAGGGAGAAGGCTCCAACCGCGCTCATTTCAGAGGCCGTCGCCGCCTCAATCCTGGCCGGCACCGGGGACCTGCCGGTGGTCGGCGGATCGCCCCAGCCCTGGATCTGAGCGATGGCCTGGGACCCCTGAGGACTGTTGCTCGGATTGCTGTCGTAGACTGTCAATAGGGGTTCCGCTAACGTGCTGGAAACATTGAATTGGCCAAGGCCAGGTCCCACCGCGCGTATCAGCAGTGTTTCCGAGGAGGGGCCGCTTACCACAAAACCGCCAATCAGGATATTCGCGCCCGTTCCCACGTACGCCCGAGCGGAGAGGTTGATCAGCCGGTTGGTTGGCGCTCCCTGGTCCGCATCGTAAATCTCAGCCAGTACGATCCCGCTGTCTGCAGGCTGCGAGGCAGAATTTATATTGGCCGTATAGGCACCCGCGCTCAGGGATTCCAGGACCGCGGTGTCCTTTGATCCAACGGTCAGTTGGAAGGCTCCCAGGGAATTGAACAGACTTTCCAGGTTCGCATCCCATGCAGTCAGCGTCGGCCCTGGGTTTGTGCCTGTGTAGATTGTGAGCGACGGATTTGTCACGAAGCCCGACACGCCAAACGGTTGCAGCCCGGGGCCGATACCCCGCACGAGCACGGATTTCTGGGCTGGACCGGATGTCACGAACCCGGCGATCAGCGGATACGAATAAAGGACAACCGGCTCAAGATAGGCGCGCGCCGAGAGGTTGGTCAGCCATCCCCCCGTGTTCACGGTGATCGTCGCTGCGCTCGAGGTGGCGCTTATCCCTGCGGACTCGACCCCCACAGAATAGGTGCCGGCCTGCGTCGTCCCGACATTGGAAAGGGTGAAGGTCGATCCTGTCGCCCCTGGGATCGGCACCCCGTCGAATTGCCACTGATAGGTCGGCTCCGGGCTTCCCGTGGCGCCCACCGTCAATGTCAGCGTGCCCCCGGTCGTTATGGCCTGGGACAGGGGCTCGGTCGTGATCGAGGGAGGATCCACTACCGTGGGTATCCCGACCAGAACCTCATTGCTGGCGGCGTTGGTAACCACTGACGGAGGTGCGCCGCTGCCGTCCCCGCCTACGGTGCCGGTGTCTTCCGTAACATAGAGCTTGCCGGCGCCGTCCACAGACAACCCGAACTCGATGGTGGGTCGTGCGGTGATGCTCACCCCATCGCTGTTAACGCTATGGGACAGGCTGGCCGTTAGGGTCGTCACGACACCTTCCGGCGTCACCTTGCGGATCGAATTGTTGCCAACGTCGGCTACATAAAGGTTGCCTGCGCCGTCCACGGCCACCGCTTCGGCATCGCCGAACATTGCGGCGCTGCCGGCGCCGTCGGCATTTCCTCCCAAATCTGCATGTGCGTTGCCCGCCAATGTCGTCACCACGCCTGCCGGCGTCACCTTCTGAATCGCGTAGACGGCCGCCACATAAATATTGCCCGAACCATCTACGGCAATGCCTCGGACCGCATCAAACTGCTGCGGGGTATTTGATCCGCCGGAAACGGGAGGGCTGCCTGCCAGAGTCGTCACCGCTCCATCCGGAGTGATCCTTCGGATCTCATCATTGTAGTAATCCCCAACATAGACAGTGCCTGCGCCGTCCACGGCGACGCCATAGGGACAAAAAAACTGCGCGGCCCTTCCCGTCCCATCCGCACTGCCGGCGTTCCCCGGGCTGCCGGCGAGGGTCGTCACCACACCTGTCGGCGTGACCTTGCGGATTGTATCATTATGGGTGTCGGCAACATACACATTGCCATCGCCATCCACGGCAACACCCTCAGGGTAGTTGAATAACGCGGCGCTGCCTGTTCCATCCGCGCTTCCCGCTAATCCCGGACTGCCGGCTAGCGTCGTCACCGCGCCCGCCGGCGTGACCTTGCGGATCGTTTGGTTGAAGGCATCGGCGATGTACAGGTTCCCTGCATAATCGACCGCAGTTCCGATGGGATAATAAAACTGTGCGGCGCCGCCCGCTCCGTCATTGGGTCCTTGGATGGCAATGCCCGCTAGGGTGGAAACCGTGCCCGCAGAGGTTACGGTACGGATGGTGTCGTTGCCGGTGTCCGCCACATAGACCTTGCCAGCGCCGTCCACGGCTATGCCGAGAGGCACCGCGAACCGGGCGGCCCCTCCTGTCCCATCCGTGCTGCCATAGCTGCTTCCTGGGCTATAAAGGATTAAACTGCTGCCTTCCGCCGTGGTTGACGGGCCTGGCGGGCTCCCGGCGAGCGTCGTTACTACTCCTGCCGAGGTGATCTTGCGAATCGTGTTATTGCAGGAATCGGCCACATAGAGGTTGCCTGCGGCGTCCACGGCAACGCCCTGGGGGCCGTTGAACCGTGCGTTGGATCCTGTCCCGTCTGTGCTGCCCGGGTAGTACTGCGTGTCCGACATGCCCATTGGGCCGTTCTGAATCAAAGAGGGTGGCTCGCCGGCCAATGTCGTGACCGCGGCCGACGGGCTGATCTTGCGAATCGTGTCGTTGCCGGAATCGGCCACATACACGTTGTTTGCGCTGTCCACGGCCACTCCGCAGGGTTGGTTAAATTGCGCGTGCGATCCCACCCCGTCCGCCCAGCCAACGCCGTCGCCCGCCAGAATTCCCACCACGCCCGAAGGCGTGACCTTGCAGATCGCGTCGTTGCCGGTGTCGGCCACATAAAGGTTGCCTGCGGCATCCACTGCGAGTCCTTGGGGCCCTTTGAATCCCGCGGCTCTGCTCACGAACGTCGTCACCGTGCCGCCCGGCGTGATCTTGCGGATCGTGTTGTTGCCGGTATCCGCAACATACACATTGCCAGCACCATCCACTGAGACCCCCTGAGGTTCGTTAAACCGGGCGGAGCTACCTGTTCCGTCTGCGCCGCCCGTGATTCCCGGGCTGCCGGCGAACGTCGTCGCGACGCCAGACGGCGTGATCTTGCGGATGGTGCTGTTTCCGGAATCGGCTACATAGAGGTTGCCCGCGCCGTCGACCGCTACGGATCCGGGGTTTAAAAACCGCGCGGAGGTTCCTATTCCATCGGCGCTGCCGGGAACCATCCCCGCCAAGGTGCTGAAATCATACGCGACCACATAGCCCGGCGGAAGGGGCGTGACCGTCAATGTGACCGGGGTGCTCGTGACCGAGTCGGAGCCAATTGCGGCGACAGCCCGAAACTGATTTCCCGACATCGGGGACATGACCGCGTCAATCACCAGGGTCGTGGTGCCCGTGCCACTCAGGCCATTCCCGTCGGTCAGATTGGTCCAAGTATTCCCGCCATCTGTTGACCGTTGCCACTGGAAGCTCGGTGAAGAACCTCCGCTCAACCCCACTGAGAAACTGGCGCACTGTCCGGCGACGACGGTTTCATTCGGCGATTGCAGGACGATCGTCGCGGCCTGTCCCAGCGCGGTCGGAGCCACGAAGGCGAGCGCCAGGAGCAGAAGGCCCGTTTCAACGGGCCGTGCGTGCGCTGAAGGATTGTTCATATCGTTCCGGCCTAGGGGCGGTGCCTATATAGACCCATAATTAATCTTCCGAAAGAGGGGAGAGGAAGGGGTCTTGGATAGTACGGGCGATAATTTGAACGATAAGCACCGTGCGCCGGCTCTGATGCCAGCGCGCGGTCTTCGAAAGTGGGATTCTCCCCGTTTCGCCGGATCCCGTTAGGAGTTGTTGGCAGCCGGGTTTGGCTGGGCAAAGACAATCGGAACATCGACCTTTGTCTCCACAGGATAGTCATTCTTCACCCTCGGCAGGAAGCGCCAGAATTTCATGGCCCTCAGAGCCGCCTCGCCGAACGCCGGGTCCGTGGCGCTTTTCACCGACGGATCGAAGACCTCTCCGTTCGCGCCGATACGGATGGAGACAACCGCCTGGCCCCGGAGGTTGGCTTTTTTGAGCTCCGGGGGGTAAACGGGGGCCGGTCCGAAGAAGAATTTGGGAGCCGCATTGTGGACGTCCTTGATCCGGGAGGCGACCATCCGGTTCATGGCCATCTCTCCTTCCCCGAACGGAAGCAGGGATTGCAGCAATTCGGCCCCGCCCGAGAAGAGGTGAACATTGTAGCGCCCCGATCCCAAGGGCGAACTCATCGGAACGATAATCGAGACCCCCTTTACCTTGTGAGGCTCGAGTGTTCCGACCCCCCAGAGAAAAAGGGTCTGCCCCGCCCGATCGGTATTCAGGGTGATCACGACAAACACGTCCGTCAGCCGGAAGTCGGTCTCAAAGTCGGCATAGAAATGGAAGTCGTTGTTGAACTCACCGTTGCCCTCCTGTGTTGTGGCGTAGGTCGTCCGCACGTTCACATTGCGCACCGAGACATAATAGGGCGCGAATTCCGGCACGTCCCTGAGCGCGAAGCCATGGGGGCTTATCGGCACGATCTTCCCCTCTTTCTGGACGCAGGGCGTCGTGCCGTTTGCGGAGCACACAAGGAGCATCTGGCCTCCATCTTCGGCAACGAGCACGTGTTGGGCGGCGGTCGGTTGGGCCAGAAGCGGAAGAACCAACAGCAACAGGGCGAGGGGCCTAAGGCCAGATGCAGCATTCACCTTTGGGGATGCTTTCGCGGCGGCTACTTGAGGCAATACTATTGCTGTAGGTACGGCAGAAACGCCCAAGACATCGGTCTATAATGGACCGAATCTAAGCCTAGGTTCCACGGATCGCTGTCTCCCGTTGCGCTTCAATTGGGGCACCGAAAGGCTCGCAAGGGCCGCTATCAATCGGCGCGTCACCTCAGCCCGCGGTAATCCGTGCCGTCTCCATGAGAACCGAACTCAATCCAACCAGGTTTATCGAGAGGCCCAAGAGGACGGCCCATCTTCGCGGACGATCAAGGGGGCCATTGAAGAGGCTTGACCAAGCCATCACGGCGAACATGAACGGCACGAAAAGGTACCGGCCGCCAAGGTAAGGGATGTACGCTTCATGCTTCACCCCATAGCTGACCCAAAGCGTAAGCGCTATGAATGCCAATACGCCCACGGCCATCATTGCGCATAGGCTCGACCATCGGAGATCGCGTTTACCAAAGCAAATCGGAGCCACAACAAGGATTCCGAGAATCAAGTCGGACAACCGTTGCAGGAAGAACTGAAGTCGGCCCGAAACCCAGCCTCCGATGCCGCTGTACGAATATCTCCCACTGCACGAGGAGTTCCCGGCGCAGGAACGACCAGAAGGTGCCGACAAAATCGGCAGGATGGCGGAGCAGCCATGCCTTCTGCTCACTCACCGCGGGATGTTTCGGATCATACCAACCGGCAATATTGACATCCAAATAAGCGGCATTCCAGGCGAGCCAAACACCGGTTGACAGAACGAGTGTAGCAACGAGCCATGATCACCTTATTCCGCAGGGATCCAAAAGCTGCGGTTGGCAGGAAAAGCAAAAGTCCCAGGCAAGCCACATTCGTGGGTTTCAGCAGCGCAATATACAATGAAAGGAGGAGCAATCCCCTAAGCGTAATTCGATGATCGAGCGCCGGTTGGTTCCAGATTCTCCAGACCATTGCGACCAGAAGCATCGGAAACGCGAAATTCAGGGCGTCGATGCTTTCGGTCGCGGCCTGGATCAGCAGAAGCGGAGAGGTGGCGACAAGAAGCAAGGCTGTGCGGAACGGCGGCATGGCCTCCAGGACAAGGGCCATCAGGAGAAGGTATACGAAGAGGTTTGCGCCGCATGCCGCGCGATGCGCCCACAACGGGGATTGCGTGAAGATTCTCACAATTAGCATGCCGCAACTCTGCGGAAGATAGTTTCCGGGGCTATAGACGGCGGAATTTGTAAATTCCCGTCTTACCCCGATCGCGGAGCCCCCGCTCTCCCTATCGATTCGGGACCAGTCCGAAAGCGTCAAAAATCGATGATCAACCCAGTAGCTCGACCAAAGGGCGCCCACAAAATTGCTGCTGTTTGCCGGAATCTGGCCGCCGAATTGCGTGTCGGAATAGCGCGATGCGCGAAACTGGCCGATCGAGATCTGCTCTGCCCGGAAATAGTGACTCGGGCCGTCAAACGTGACCACCGGCGGCACCACTATGATGCCGATCGCTCCGATCGAGAATCCCGCAATCAGGATGCAACGGGATTCGAAACAAAGTTTTGACCATAGACGCATACGAAAAGGGGCCCGACTGAACCCCTCATATGCGAATGAATCCACGGCAATCCGCGATCATTGGCCATTGGAAGGGTTTGAGAGCCTATAGCGGTATCCATTCTGGTGGCAACGCCCGGCAGGGCGTTTTGTGATTACGACTATCGACCCCTCGATATCCGCTACCGGCGCATCTAAGAAAGCTCGCCGGGGCCAGCACCATCCCGTTCATGCATGGAGTCTTGGAATCATCCGTCGCGTCGGCGAATTATCACGATGACTCCCTAATCATCAATTCAGTTGGCAACACGATATGCTGCACGGATGCTTTGGGGTCATTCAATCGTCGCAAAAGCAAGGAGAAGGCTAGGCGGCCCATCTCGTGCGTTGGTTGGCGGACCGTTGTGAGCGCAGGCCGGAGCCATTTGGCCCAGGGAGGATCATCGAATCCAACGATTGCAATGTCGTCCGGGACTTTCAGTCCGCGACGGCTAATTACCTCTAATGCGCCCGCGGCCATCAGGTTGTTCGCCACGAAGATGGCCCGTGGCCGATTTCGAAGCGACAAGAGGGACTCTGCACCCGCCACTCCGCTTTCATGTTGATTGGTCCCCCACCAAATATGCTCCTTTCGCGGCTTTAGCCCATGTCGAACCAACGTATTGCTCCACGCAGCCTTGCGCTCGCGACTCGTGAAATTCAGTTGCGGGCCTGCGATATGCGCTATCGAGCGATACCCTCTGCTGATGAGGTGCTCCACTGCAGCCTCCGCGCCGTGCCGATTATCAACTGAAATCGAGTCCACGGAGAGATCCTTCAGACGCCGATCTATTGCTATCAACGGCAGTTTGTTAGCCAGCGCCTCAAGCAGAACGGGATCGGAGTCCTGAATCGGAGGCACAATCACACCGTCCACCGATTCTGCGCGAAGGATGTCGAAGTAGAATCGCTCCTTTTCTAGGTTATCATCGGCGTTGCACAGCATAACCGCGAATTTTTCCGCATAGGCCGCATCTTCTACTCCGCGGACAATATCGGCGAAATGGGGATTCCCGATTTCTGGAATGACGAGCCCAATCAGTCGCCGGCGCCCATTTCGCTGACGAAGGCGCCGGGCGACGCGATTCGGTTGGAAGTGAAGCCGTTCAATCGCCTGCCGCACCCGCGACCGAGTGTCCTCTCTTACCACCCCAGGTTCATTGATGACGCGTGAAACTGTGGCTATGGAAACCCGTGCCGCCCGGGCAATATCGGTGAGACTGGCCATGGGGAGAATTCGATCGTGGACTCGTGATCAAGTAGCGAATCTTAAAGGCGGATTAGAATACGCAAAAGGCTTCAAGGCGACAGCACCGTTAAGAGATTTCCGCCGGTTGTCGGCGAAAATGTAAACGTTTACAGGATTGTAACCCAGCCCGTTTGACCGGGCTCTCGGCGCTTCAGTGGAATGCGTTGCCGACATCCTTCACCGACCAAACCGAAACGAATCCATCCGATGAATACACCCGATTTCATTCCATCAATTCGCGCTTCCCTCCAGATGCGCCCGTCGAAACCCGCGCGGGTCAGAATGCATCTCGCATTTCTTAGTGCGTGTGTCGCCCTGTCATTTGCGACCTTGCTTAGGGCCCAGGGCGCGCCGGCTGCGGCACCAACTTCCGGATCCACCGGTTCAATCATTGGGACGGTAACGGACCGATCGACGAGGCTCTCGCTCTCAGGGGCGAGGGTGAGCGTTGTTAATACGACGATCGAGACCTTCACGAATCAACAGGGATTCTATCAGCTCGCCAATGTGCCAGCCGGCCGGGCGACGATCGAAGTTGCCTACGTGGGTTACGAAACGCTCGCGATCAGTGAAACCGTGATTGCTGGGAAAGCGGTTCGACTGGATGCAACCTTCAACAGCAGCACGTACCTCATGAATCCGGTGGTGATCACGGGTGAGCTTGTGGGCACCGCCCGAGCCATCAATCAAGAGCGGGCGGCGCCATCGCTGACCGATGTTGTGGCGTCGGATGCCATAGGACAGTTGCCGGACAAGAACGTGGCGGAGGCGTTGGAACGGATCCCGGGCGTCGATATCTACCGGGACAAGGGAGAAGGCCGGTTTGTCGAGATCCGCGGATTGGACCCCGTCTACATAGGCGTCTCGTTCAATGGAATCAGGGCGTCGTCCACAGATAAGGGGACCCGCGAGGTGGTTCTCGATGTGATTTCCTCCGACATGATTGCGGATTTGGAGGTCAACAAAGTTAACACTCCTGATATGGACGCCGATGCCATGGGAGGAAGCGTCAACGTAAAGACTCGCAGCGGACTTGATCAACAAGGCGTACAGGCCATGTTTAGCGTCGGCACAAACGATTCGAAGCAGGACCAGCGGTATGGCGGCTACAATGCCTCTGGATACTACGGGAATACATTTGATGACGGGAGGCTTGGCGTCTTCGTCGGTGTCACCTTTGAAGACCGTCCGTTTTCAGTTAATAATAGCGAAGCAGCTGATCCTTGGTATCCCGTTCTGTCGCCGACAACGGGGCAAACCGTTCAGCTTTTCGGCGGGCAAGACTTTCGCGATTATCTTGTCACCCGCTGGCGCCACGGAATCGACGGGTCGCTTGATTTCAAGATCGATGCTACGAGCAGTGTTTATCTTCGTTACACCATGTCCTATTATACGGAGCGGGACAACTATTGGGTCACAGAAATCCCGTTCCAGAGCTATTCTTCGCTTCTGGCTTTGACGGATACCTCGGCCACCGTTGTCTTGCCCGCAAAGACCATCCTTAAAGAGGGCGTGTCGGTCGTAAACTCGAAGATTAGCACTTCCCTCGTGGGCGGATACGACAAGACGTTTGGCGACTTTACTAACAATTTCGCCGTGGGCTATACGCTCGGAAAGTACACTCGGCCCACGGTCACATTGGCGTTTGCGAATACCAAGGCCATGACCCTGAGCTATGCATTCAGCGATCCGTGGCACGACACGATCACCCAGCAGGCGGGCCCCAATTTCAATGATCCGGCGCAGTATGCGTTTAGCACAAAGAGCGCCTTTACCAACACACAGGCGGGGACCCACGAGAAGACGGTCAAGGATGATCTAAAGAAGGATTTTGAGGTCGATGGCTTGCCGGCGTTCTTGAAAATCGGGGTTGAGTATCGAAATAAGAATGACTTTGAACAGGCGCTCAAAGACGGAATTACGTCGGTTCCCTTCACCTATGCCAGCGAAGCCTTTGGCACTCCGGATTCAGAGTATCCGTGGGGCGGGTTTCAGTCATATCAGCTAAACCCTCAGGCGAACCAAGGGTTTTACTCGGCGAACGGGAACGTCTACCCAACGACATTGAACGTATCGACCACGGACCTGGGTTCCTACAGTTCGATGGAAAACATAGGTGCCGGGTATTTAATGGGCGGCATCACGGCAGGGAAGCTCAAGATTCTGGCTGGGGCGCGAATCGAAGACACAGATTTTTCGATCCAGGGATGGCAGTCGGAGGCCACCAAGACGGCCACGACCTATTCCGAAGTCTACTACAGCAGGAACTATGACAATGTAATGCCCGATGTCGTTATGACCTATGAGTTTGATCCGCGGACGATTGCACGTGCGTCCTGGACCAATTCGATCGCTAGGCCCGATTATTCCGACACGATTCCCGGCCGCACCGTGGACGATGTGAATCACCTGGTAACGCAGGGGAATCCCGAGCTCCCCGCTTTGACGGCGATGAACTGGGACGCTTCCTTGGAGCACTACTTCTCCTCACTGGGCGCTGTCTCCGTCGCGTTCTTCTACAAGGACATCAACAACTTCGCCTATCAGGCCCAATCCGGTACCGATCCGAGCACGGGCTATCTGCTCACCACCTATTATACAGCACCCAAGGCATGGATCTACGGCACGGAGTTTGCGTGGCGTCAACGCTTTGGGTTCTTGCCCCATCCCTTGGATGGCCTGGGAATTGAAGCCAACCTTACGCTCGGAGACAGTCAGGCCACCTATCCGACGCGGCCGGGCGAAAATCTTCCTTTTGTGGGTTACGCAAAGGAGATTTCGAACGTCGCGCTGACTTATGAGCGGCGCGGCCTCAAATTTGACCTCGCCGTAAATCATCATTCTCCACGGGTCGAGGTCGATTCTGCGCTGGGTGCCAACGCCACGCAGGACCTCTATGAGGATTCCTTTACGGAGCTCGATTTCGGAAGCAGCTACATTTTGCAGGATCACGTCCAATTTTACTTCAATGTGGCAAATATCACGAATGCACCCTTGCGGGAGTACTACGGCGGAACGGCCTGGAAGCGACTTAGCCAATATGAAGAGTACGGACCTAGCTTCGAAGGAGGCATGCGTTGGTTCTATTGAGAATGGCCACGCTAACCCAGTGTAGGGCGGGGAGCATTGAGAGCATCGGACACCCCCTTCCCATTAAACGAACCGATGCGGGGGCACTTAGACCTCTCATGAAAAAATTTCTCTTTGGCCTTGCACTCCTGGCTCCTCTTGCAATGCAGGCGGTCGAGCAGAACTCGCTCCCAATCCGGTCCAGCGATGCACCCGAGTTATGTTGGGACGTCGATGCCTCCCTTGCCAACGGTTACCGGAATTTCAGGACGACAAACGATCCGCTTGCCTCGAAGCCTGGCGAGCCCGCTCCGAATGCAGCCGGACTTGCTTCGCTTCGAGCGTCCGGCAGCTCGGAATTTACCGTGGCGGGGCTGAAGGCGATGCTTAGAAAGACGACGGGGCCCGTGACGATCTTCGACCTCCGCCAAGAGGACCATGGTTTTGTAAACGGCGAACCGATCTCTTGGTACGCCTCCAATAACTGGGCGAATGTGGGGAAGTCTCAGCCGGAGGTCATTTCTGAGGAGGCCGGCCTGATTGGAGGCTTTCGCGTGGGGTCGGTTATCAGGGTTTCCAGCGATAAAGCCAAGAAAGGGGACGGGCCGGCTGCCTCGAGGCAGGAGTCCGTTTCCGATGCCGAGACGGAGCAGCAGGTTGTTTCATCACTTGGAATCGGCTATGTGCGCATTGCGGTGAGCGATCACTGCCGGCCCACCGACGAAGAGGTCGATCGCTTCATAGCCGAAGTGCGGAAGCTGCCAGCCGGGGCCTGGGCGCATTTCCACTGCCGGGCGGGGAAGGGGCGCACGACGACATTCATGGCCCTGTACGATATGCTCCGAAACGCTCGGACCGTGTCTTTGCTCGACATTGATCGACGCCAATCCGACCTCGTGGGCGATTACGACCTTTTGGGCAAAGAGGGCGAGACAGGAGCCCGACAAGGTGTCGCAGCAGCACGTGCTGCCTTCGTGAGGATGTTTTACGATTATGCCAAAGCCAATCCTGATGGACGTCCCTTACTTTGGTCGGAATGGCTCAAGAGGCAGCCGTGATCGCCTGACGGACAATGTTGGTGTTGAGACCGGAGCTAATCCGCCGTTGATGGAGTTGCATGCGGGTCCAATCCATTAGCGGCAGCCGGGCATTCGATCACCGCGAGATAACCCGTTTCGTTGCGGCCCGAAGCGACGATTCGCACATGATTCGTTCGGCCGCACGTTGACCGCATGAACTTCACGCGTCGGGCCGGGTGGGGTTTCCTTGGCGGCGTCATCATTGTGCTTTCGGGCCTCTTGGCCTATTGCAACAGCTTCTCGGGCACATGGGTGTTGGACGATCTGCCTTCGATCGTTGAAAACAAGACGATACGACAGCTCTGGCCCGTCAGCGTCCCATTGTCGCCGCCAACCGGCACGGGGGCGACTGTTGAGGGCCGGCCCCTGCTGAATTTGTCCCTGGCGCTCTGTTATTCCGTTAGTGGGACAAACACCTGGAGCTACCACGCATTCAACTTGGCGATTCACCTGCTCGCAGCTCTGCTGCTCTTTGGCATCGTACGGCGGACGCGACTTAAGCCAGGTGAAGACAATCCGTCCTCCCAAACAGCTCTGGCGTTTGCCGTGGCACTCATTTGGGTGGTCCATCCTCTCAATACGGAGGCCGTGACCTACCTGATCCAGCGGGCTGAATCGCTCATGGGGCTCTTTTATCTACTCACCCTCTATTGTTTTGTCCGGAGCATTGGCCGGAACACCGGGTGGTTGGTCGCATCGGTGGTTGCATGCCTTTGCGGCATGGCCACGAAGGAAGTGATGGTATCGGCACCGGTGATCGTCCTGTTTTATGACAAGGCATTTGTAGGCGGCTCGTTTAGGGAAATTTGGAAGCAAAGGCGGGGCTATTATGCGGCTTTGACTGCGACTTGGCTGCTTCTTGGCTATCTCGTGATCGGTTCCGGAAACCGCGGTGGCACTTCGGGTTTCGGGTCAGGTGTCATCTTTTCACAATATTGGCTTACCCAACCCGGCGCGATCGCCCGTTATCTGCGCCTGTCGCTCTGGCCGAACGGGCAAGTCTTCGATTACGGCACGCATTGGATCGCGCATCCTGAGACGACGCTTCCCTCGGTCCTGTTGCTGGTTCTCCTTGCGTCGGCAACAATGTGGGGCCTCTTCGGGGTCCAAAGGACCCTCCCCGCGGAGGAAGGAGGCAGGGCCATACTCTCCTCAGGGCCCCCGCTCCTGGGATTCCTTGGGCTTGTTTTCTTTGCTGTGCTTTCGCCTACGAGTTTGATGCCGGGAAATCGTCAGACATTAGCCGAACAACGCATGTATCTTGCGCTCATTCCCGTACTAGCGGGCGTGCTTGCAGCGATTGCGCTCGTCCTTGGCAAACGATGGAAGCTCCTCTTGCCGGTTCTGGCGGTTGTCCTGGCTGCACCCCTGGCGTTGGCAACCTTTGAGCGCAATAAAGCCTACATCAACGACCTCGGGCTCTATTCGTCCGACGTGGCCCTGATGCCCAACAATCCCTACGCACAGGCAAACTTTGGAACCGCGTTATTGGCCGAGGGCAAATTCGAGGAAGCAGCGGTGCATTTCCGGAGTGCGGTCCGTTTAATGCCATTCTACCCGATCGCTGAGAATAACCTTGGAAACGCCCTCGCTCATATGGGACAAATCTCCGAAGCGATTGCGCACTACCGTGAAGCGATTCGCCAGGACCCGAACTTTGCAGACCCCCATAATAATCTTGGCCGCGCGCTTATGGAGGAGGCCCAGATTGAGCCGGCAATAGCCGAGATCAAAACAGCCTTAGCCCTCGATCCCAGCCTGATCGAGGCCCGACTGAATCTTGCAAGGACAATGGTACGAATGGGCGCTATTGCGGAGGCCATTGAGCAATATCGGGCTGTAATAACTTCGAGCCCGGAAAACGCCGAAGCCCATGGCGATTTTGGAATTGCACTCATGGCGGCATCAGATGCGCCGGGAGCAGCCAGGGAGTTTCAGGAGGCGATTCGTCTCAAGCCCAAGTTTTCGGAGGCTATCTACAATCTTTCCAACCTGTGGGCCTCTGCGGGCGATTTTGAACGGGCGATCTCTGGATATCGGCAGGTCCTTTGTCTGAATCCAAAGGATCCATCGGCGCACAATAACCTAGCAAATGCGCTTTTGGCAAAGGGCTCCGTGAAGGAGGCGGTAGCTGAATTCGAGGCATCGCTAGCCATAGATGGCTCCCGAGCGCTAACCCACTATAATTTGGCTAACGCGCTATTGCGGCTCAGCCGAAGCGAAGAGGCCGTTTCCCATTACCGTGAATCATACCGGCTCAGGCCGGATTTCGCTCCCGCGAGGCAGATGCTTGAGAGGCTGGGGGTTCAACCTTAGAGCATCGGAATCCGCTTTCGTCCCGCAGAGACCGAATTTTCCCCTCCTCCGGCTCAACGCGCCGAGGCGCAGGTGCGGGAAGCGGGGGCAGCCATACCCTCTGAGTCTCAAAGCCCGCGGAATTCGCTGAATTCATCGGGCAGGCTGCCGGAATGGCCGCCCAGGGGACAGAAGGAGAAGCACGGATTTTGGTGTGAGTGCATTGCGCAGCGATCACCGGCGAAGCTCGGAACTGAGTCGCCGGCGGTTTTTGTTGCTCAAGCCACCGCCGCAACGAGGCCGGCGCGATGATGCCCGGCGGCGCCGGCGCTATCGAGCATGGTGAAATTATCCGCCCAACCTGTTGCGGAAAACGTCGGTTGCCTTCGAGGACTGAGCGCCGTCGGAACGTGCGGGGCCCCTCTCACTTGCGGCTGCAGTATGCGTGGCACCCGGAGCCGTTCAGTTTAATATGTGGACAAAGAAACACGCAGCACCGCGGGCTCGTCGCCGAAGACGAGGCCGAAATCCGTGGCATCTCCGTTCTGGGTGCGCAGGAATTTGAAGTTCCCGTTCTCATACACTCCCTGTTCGACTCGCAGGAACTGCCGGTGAATCCATTTGCCGTCAATCAGGGCCGATGGAGTCTGTCCGGTTCCTAAGACGATGTGCTGGGTTTCCCGTTGCTGCTCGGTGCCGGCCGGGACGAAGTCGACGCGGCAAAAATACCCGGCCACCAGAAACTGATTGTCCGCAAGCCGGGCCACCAGGGCGCGTCCCTTCGGCAGCGGATTCGCCGCGGCGGAACCCCAGCGAAAGGTTCCGTAGGACACCAGGGCATTCCAGGATCCGAACGGCAATGTCTGCACAAGCTTGCCCTGGTCGCCGTTGGGGAAGCGCTGCGGCTCGGCCACGGACTGGAGCTCCCCTGCAAAATTGAGGCGGGCGACATCCCGCTGCATGGGTCCAAGCAAACGAAAATTCATCGCCAGCCAAGGCTCCGGAGCATTGTCGGACTCCGACACCCCGATGGCCTGGAGGCCAAGGGCCGTGAAGAAGAAGCGGCTATTGGCCTCCGCACTCGCCGCATCCCCCCCGGGAAGACCGCTCTCTGGCAGGAAAAGGGCATTGTCGGCGCGGTGATAAAGTTCAAGCACCTTCAAATAGGCGGCGGGGTCGGCGCGGTAATTGTCGGGCCCCAGGATATCGATCGCCGGAGCAACCGCCTTCCAAATGGGGATCACATTGTCGGTGGCGCCGCCGCTCTCGTAGTTGCCGGAAGCGCCCGGCTGTCCGGCGGGGCCCGGATTGAAAGGGTCGCGCACCGCCACGTTGGCGTCCATGGGCAGGGGATAGACGGCCTTGCCCGCGGCCGCGACCTGCCCCACGTACCGTGCGACCGCCCAGGCGTGGAAATACTCGTCCGCGTTGGGACCAAAGGCCTCCGGCCAGTCCGGGGATGGAGCCGCGCTCCTTACGTTCATTGCGCTGAGCACCTCAGGCGGCACGGGAGCCTCGAAGACCTTCTGCGCATCCGGGGAAAAATCGCGGACGCTTTCCCAACTGCCGGGCTCATTTTCAACCTGAACCATGATCACAGTACGCTGCGCGTCAGCGTCCTTCAGGTGTCGCATGAAAGCGGCGAAAGCCCGCTTGTCCGCTTCGAGCGAAGCGGCGGCGAATGGCGAAGGCGAGTCCACCGCCTCTCCATTCCGGTTGATCACGTGGGAATAGCGGTGGGGGTCCTGCAGCATCCATTCCGGCATGTAATGCTGGCTGCCGTTCTTATACGTGGCGAACCAGAGCGGCACCACCCGGACGTTGTGCTGGCGTGCCTCGGTCAGAAGTCGGTCGATCGACGAATAATCGTACTTCCCGGGCTGGGGCTCAAACTCATCCCAATAGATCGGCACTTCGACCGTGTTGGCGTTCAGGTAATCTATGGCGCTCCACTCTTTGGCCCGCCCGGGCCATGTGCTCTCCAAACCGATGTCCTGATCCTCCACCGCCAGGATCAGAAACGGAGCGTCGTCCACGAACAATGCGAAGCGTCCGTCCTGATGCACCAGGTGCGGCAGCGAATGTTCCGCGGCCTGGGCGCGCACCGGGGCGCAAACAAATGTGGCCGCGAGCGCGGCGAGAACACCGGAAGTCAGATTCATGTTCGTCACTCCTTTTCTTTGGGGAAATCGGTCTCGGGAGCGGGCAGGCTGCCGCGCCTGGGTTGGGGCAAAATCCGAGACCTGATGCTGCCGCCCAACCCGATGTTGGTCAACGCGGATAAGACCGCCCCATCAAGGGGGATGAATTCTCCCCATGGCCGGCGAGTGGATCCGAAGATGCCGCGCCATGAGGGAGGTCGATGGGATCAACGGCCGGCAGCCTGTCGGCGGCTCGACGTTCGGACGTTATCGTGAAAGATGGATGGTTTCCGGAATGCTCCATGAACCCGATCATTCGCTCCCTGTTCTTTGCTGTGGCATTTGCCTCGTCGGCTGTTGCGGCCAACGATTCCGCACCCGTTCCTCCGCGCGAGCGCCTGCTCATGGACGCTGGCTGGCGTTTCGCCTTCGGGCATCCATTTGACAAGGCCCGCGATTTTTTTCACGGCACCGGTAAGTTCTCCTATGTGACCAAGGCCGGCTATGCCGACGGTCCAGCCGCCGCGGCATTCGAGGACCGCGGGTGGCGTCGCCTCGACCTGCCGCACGACTGGGCGGTGGAGGCGCCGTTTGATCGAAAGGCGAGCTCCAGCCACGGTTACAAGGCGAGCGGCCTCGATGTCCCCGAACGGTCCATCGGCTGGTATCGCAAGACGTTCGCCGTCCCGTCATCCGACCTCGGCCGGCGCATCAGTGTCGAGTTCGACGGTGTGTTTCGCGACTCGGTCGTTTGGGTCAACGGCTTCTACCTCGGCCGCCATGCCTCCGGCTACACCGGCTTCAGCTACGATCTCACCGACTATCTCAACTACGGTGGGGACAATGTCATCGCGGTCCGGGTTGACGCAACGATGGAGGAGGGATGGTTCTACGAGGGCGCGGGCATCTACCGCCATGTCTGGCTGGTCAAGACCGCTCCGCTGCACGTGCCGCAATGGGGCACATTTGTGACCACCGAGTTGGGCGACGCTGCCGCCAGAGTGACCGCGCGCACGACCATTGCCAATGACGGAGTCGAAGCCGCGGCCTTCGATGTTGAGCAGAGCATCCTGGATCCCGACGGTCGTATCGTCGCCACCGGCGCGCTGCGGTCGCTTTCGCTTGCGGCAAGCGGCACGGGTGAGTTCTCCCTGGCGCTCTCTGTCGCGCAGCCGCGCCTCTGGTCGCTCGAGTCGCCCGCGATGCACCGGCTTGTGACCACGGTCCGCTCCGGCGGCGCCGTAGTCGATCGCTATGAAACGCCCTTTGGCATTCGCACGATCCGTTTCGATCCCGACCGAGGCTTCTTTCTGAACGGCCGGCACGTCGAGATTCATGGCACCAACAACCACCAGGACCATGCCGGCGTGGGCGTCGCGCTGCCCGACGCGTTACAGGCTTTCCGAGTCGCCCGGCTGAAAGAGATCGGCGTGAACGCCTATCGTTCATCGCACAACCCGCCGGCGCCGGAGCTCCTCGACGCGTGCGACCAACTTGGCCTGCTTGTGCTCGACGAAAACCGACTGATGGGCGTTAGCCCGGAGCAACGGGATCAGCTCGAGAGCATGATCCGCCGCGACCGCAACCACCCGAGCATCATCGCCTGGTCGCTCGGAAACGAAGAGTGGGCGCTGGAGGGCAACGTCAAAGGCGCCCGCATCGCCGCCACGATGCAGGCGTTCGCTCACCGGCTCGATCCGACGCGCCGCACGACCTACGCCAACAGTGGCGGCTGGGGTGGAATCTCTACCGTGATAGACCTGGTCGGCTACAATTACATCAATCAGTCCAATCCCGACGAGCAGCACGCGAAGTTCCCAACGCATCCCGGGGTGGGCACCGAGGAAACCACCACTCAGTGCGCCCGCGGCGTCTATTTCGACGACCCGTCGCGCGCCCTCCTCTCGCCGCAATTGAAGGGTGACACCGGCGGCAACTCCGAGAAGGGCTGGAGCTACTACGCGACGCGGCCCTTCCTCGCCGGCCTGTTCTTCTGGACCGGATTCGATCTTCGCGGAGAGGCATGGCCGTCCGGCTGGCCCGGGGTCGTCTCGCATTTCGGATTCCTGGACGCATGTGGTTTCCCGAAGGACACCGCCTACTACATCAAGTCGTGGTGGACCGACCAACCCGTACTCCATCTCTATCCGCACTGGAACTGGCAAGGCCGGGAGGGCCAGGAATTCGTTGTCGGATGCTTCAGCAATCACGAGGCCGTCGAGCTGTTCCTGAATGGTGTCTCGCTCGGGAAGAAGGACATGCCGCGCAACGGCCACCTTGAGTGGAAGGTCGCCTACGCGCCTGGCGTGCTCGAGGCCCGCGGCTATCGAGGCGGCGCGGTGATCGCGACCGAACGCATTGAGACGACCGGGGCGCCCGCGCAGCTTGTGCTCACGCCTGACCGCACGGTCATCAATGCGGATGGAGCTGATGTGGCGGTGTTCACCGTCTCGGCCCGCGATGCGCAAGGGCGAGCCGTTCCGACCGCCGATAACCTTGTGGACCTGGAGGTTACAGGCGGGCGGATCATCGGCGTGGGCAACGGCGATCCGGGCTGCCACGAACCGGACAAATTCACCGAGGCAATTGCGCTGGTCACGGTTGAGGATTGGCGCGGCCGCATCGCGCCTGCCGGCACAACCGCCCCTGCGAAGCCGGACTCGTTGCAGCCGTTCCCCGTGCTGGGCTACTACCAGGCTCCGCTCCCCGCCGCCGGCGAGGTCTACGATTTATCAGGAGTGTTCAACTTGCCTTCGGTTCCCTCCGGGACGTTGGAACTGTTCCTGCCGACGTTCGGCGCAAGAACCACCCTCTGGATGAACGGGCATGAACTGGCGCGCGATATTGCCACATCGACGGTCGGTCCGGCGATTCGGCTCGACCCGACGCAGCTCGTCGCGGGCATGAACCGCGTGCAACTGATTGTGACGCCCTTCGATGGCAAGCTGAATCATATTCCCGAAATGACGAGGCTTGGTTCACTGCACGCCGTCACGCCGGCACCGCCCGCACGGCGCAGTCTGTTCAACGGTCTGGCGCAGGTCATCGTGCAATCCACGCCGGAACCAGGGGAGATCCGCATCACTGCGAAATCCGTCGGCCTCGTTCCAGCCGAGTGCACCGTTTCGGCCCGCCCCGTCACCCGGCGGGCCGCCGTGCCTTAAGCAGGGGCCGGCCCGGTCTACTCGAAGCGATAGACGTTGTACGTTCGCGGCTCGTGCAACACCTCAAAGACCGTTGTGCCGCCCTTGACGTAACCCGCCAGTTCGCGGCCTGACTGGAGGTCGAAGAGCCTGGCGCCCGCCTTTTTGACCACGATATTGTAGCGCGAAGGGTACGGCAGATAGGACTTCGCGATAAACGTGTTGTTATCGTAGGTGAAGAGGCAGACCTGGGCCGGTGAGTCCAGATAAACCGGAATGTCCTCCATCATGTCGCGCCGGATCTGCGAAAGGACTTCTTGCGGCAGATGGTAGAGATCGTCGAAGTTCTCCGGGATCGTTAGAATGAAGAACCGGCCTTTGGTCAGACCCCGCACCTGCAGGAGCAGTGGATAACGGTTGTTGCCCTTGTAGATGCCTTGGATGATTTCCTCGGAATCGACCAATCCGTAGGACAATTCCGGAATCAGGATCCCGCTGTCGGATGCGTAGACATTCGCGGGTTCCTCGTCCATGACCCGGCGGTAGGTAAACTGGTTCAATAGCGCCTTCCGCCCGGTGTCCTGAACCTCGACCACTTTTTCAATACCTTTCCCTTCCAGCGCCTTTAGCAGCCCCGAGGTGATGATGACCGTCTTGTCCGCGTTCAGGTGCTTCCATATCTTGGCGACCAGGTCCGGATCGAACTTTGCCGATTCGGCCAGGAAGACCGTCCCGCGCTCCTCCGGGAATTCCGGATAAAGATCCATCGGCACCCCGATCATTCCAATGTAATTGTGCAGGTACATCTCGCCCGACGAGTGGTAGGGCTTGTAGGCGGCGACGCCGTATGGCTGGCCAAGTTTGCCGAGGAACGAATCCAGCTTTTGAAACGTGTCGCCGGCGTCCGCATAAAGGATGCTCGTGATCTTCTTCGTCCCGTCTGCCTGCCGCAACGTCTCAAGCGCATTGCCGTAGCTCCAGAGCGTGATCTCCTTCGGCTTTGCGAACAGGGTGTCTTCAAGCTGCTCGGTGTAACGGTTCAAGGTCTGGCGCGCACCAGGATCGACCCAGCCGCCGCCGAACTTGCCGGGTTTGATATGCTCGAAATACCGCATGATGTCGTAGCTCTGGTACGGCTGGAGATGCATGGCGGTGTTCTCGGGATCGCGTGTCTCGGTGCCGGCGTAAATCATGTCGAACACCTTCGGCTGCGCCTCGAGATTGTATCCCGAGAACTGATATTGCTCGTACCAGTTCGGCGGCTTGATGATGAGATTGATCTTCGGGTTGACGCTCTTCGCGTTCTTCACAACGAGGTCTTCGCCGACCTCCTTCATCACTTTTAGGCGGTATTCCGTCCAGCTTAGGTCGCCTTTTGCCCTCTGGCAGAGCTCGCAGCGACAGTCGAATACGAACAGGTCGTCAAAGATCATCTCGTCAAACAGACCGGCTGTGAACGCCACCAGTTTCCGGAACCGCTCCCGGTCGTCTGGATTCGTATAGCAGAAGCCTGCCAGACCGTCGCCGGGCCGCCCGAGATACGCCATCATGCCGCCGGACGTCTTGATGCCTTTGCCGGCGAAGAACGCCTTGACCTTCCGCACATCGGCCTCGGATGTCTGCTCGCCCGCCCGGAAGGTTTCGAGCCAGACCTTGTTCACCTTCATGGAGTGGCTGATCAGATTCCAGCTCTCCTCCATCCATTGGGGATCGGCGGCCATGTGACGCATGTCGCGGATCTCAACATAGAGCGCGACGTCGAAGTTCCGGTAGCGGTTGCTGTCGGGCAGGGCCGGGGCGTCGGTCGGCGCTGCCGCCATTGCCGAAAGGCCCGCGAGCGCCGCGAGACCGAGCATTCCGAGGCTCCCGATGCAACATTGAAGCAGTCTGGCCGACAGGTGTTCTTTCATCGGATTCGTCCTTTCAAGTTCTGAGCTGGAGTTCTAGCGGTGGGGTTTCCCGGGCCGGACGCTATGATAAAAGTCATCGGTCCTCCGGTCAAAGCGTGGGATGCGGCATTCTGCCCTGGCACGTTCCGCTCGGATTTCCCGGCCTGTCAAGCCAGTGCCCTTAAGGGGACTACGTCGCTCGAGGCCGATTTAGCATAGCCAGGCGCGCCATACGGCGGCCCAAGTCTCATCCAACGGATGACACGCCAGCCACCTTAAGGATGCCTTTAAAGGGTAAACTGGCCTGCGCCGAATCAAGTCGGCTAATGGCTTCTCGAGCGTATGCAACCTGGGCGCCACTCGTCGTCCTATTGTCACGTTCATTGTCATTTTACCCGATTTCCAGGACGCCGATTCCACGCTCTTATTGACTCTTGGTTTCTTAAACCGCCGGCGTCCTCACGGGGGATTCGAGCCCCGGTATCCACCGCAAGACATTGATAGGCAGCGAGAGACATTAAACCACAATGGGTTATGAATCTCTGCGAAATCGGCAGACACCGGCGCTATTCTCACTTTCATTCTCACATCCTTGAGCACGGATGATGGGAATGCGGGGCAAATATCCTAAGACGTTATAGCCTCACAAGCCCAGGTAGAGGAGTCCGATTGGCCTCCGGCTTGACTTCCCGTCGATGTGAAACATTATGGTTCACATGAAAACGGCATCTGTGCGGCAGCTGCGTACCGAATTTCCGAAGGTTCTGGCCTGGGTTAATTCGGGGCAAGACGTTGCGATCACTCGGCGTCGCAAGGTGGTGGCCAACCTGGTTCCGGCAGGTGATGCTCCTAGAAAGAAGCCAACGCTTCCTGATTTCAAAGCTAGGTTGCATGGAATCTACGGCGAGAAGGTAATCTCTGCCGAAGCTATGGCGGAAATTATGTCGGAAAACAGGGGCCGATACTGATGGCCGCCCCAACCTATGCTGACACGAGTTTCCTTGTGTCGCTGTATGTGCAAGACGCTCATTCAGAGCGTGCAGCGGCTGTGGCCGCGAAACTCATGCCTATATTCTTTACCCCACTGGTTGAGCACGAATTGCGGAACGCCATTCGTTTATGTGTGTTTCGTTGTCAGATTACCTCAGGCCAGAGAGAAAAATCGCTTTATGAGGTAGAAAGGGACGCCGCCGAAGGATTTCTATACCCAGTTCCGCTCGATTGGCCGAAGGCTTTCAAACACACCGAGGTTCTAGGCCGTTCCTTCACTGAATCCATTGGCGCGCGTGGAATGGATATTCTGCACGTCGGGAGCGCTTTGGCGCTAAGAGCTAAGTTGTTTGCCACCTTCGACGACAGGCAAGCGTCGTTGGCCAAGTCCGCCGGATTGGAGCTGATTTAGCTGGCGTCCCCACGGGATTCGAATTCCGGTCACCAATCATATTGGTGGTGATCAACGGTTTATATTGTCTATCAATGGAATAGATATGTCGGCGTGATTGGCGATCATAGGCGACATCCTTACTTTCTGGTTCGATCGCGCTACGTACGCTGACTTTGTGTCGAGCTACGGCACATCGTAAACCTCGATCAAGGCGACTCCAGAATCTCCGGACGAGCCAGTGACCTGCGCGGTGTAGGACCCAGGTTTTAGGGTGACGAGTAACGCCGAGTCGGCTGAACCGGCGGCCCAGGCGAAAGCGCCAACTTTGGCAGCAGCCGCAGCGACGGCCGCGTCCGATCCCCAGCCGGTGTTCTGATTGATGACCGTGGAGGTGCCATCGAAGAGCTTCAGCGCCGGGTCGGGGAGCACCCCGGTGACCTGATACTGGGCCAATGCCGGGCCGCTCGCGCGGATCAAGACGGTTTTCGGTTGACTGCCCGTGACGACGAAACCGGCAATTTGGCTGTTGCCGCCAGCCTGGACCATGCTCCGCGTCGAAATATTGATCAGCCTACTGGAGCCCGAATCCGCATCGTAAACCTCGATCAAAGCGACTCCGGAATCTCCGGACGAGCCAGTGACCTGCGCGGTGTAGGACCCCGGTTGTAGGTTGACGAGCAACGCCGAGTCGGCTGAACCGGCGGCCCAGGCGAACGCACCAACTTTGGCAGCAGCCGCAGCGATGGCTGCGTCCGATCCCCAGCCGGTGTTCTGATTGATGACCGTGGAGGTGCTATCGAAGAGCTTCAGCGCCGGGTCGGGGAGCACCCCGGTGACCTGATACTGGGCCAATGCCGGGCCGCTGGCCCGGATCAGCACGGTCTTCGGCTCGGTGCCCGAAATCACGAAGCCGGCGATCTGGCTGTTGTTGCCCGAATCCACCAGGCTCCGGGTCGAAATGTTGATCAACTTTGCTGCCAGGGGGTCCTCCGGGGTCACCGTCAGGTTGGCAGCTGCGCTGGTAATCGTGCCGCTGCCGCCTGGTCCGGTGACGGTTACGGAGTAACTGCCCGCGTTGGACGCGGTTACACTTGAGAATGTCAGCGTTGCTGCGGTTGCTCCGGGGATCGGGACACTGTTATGATACCACTGGTACGATGTGGCTCCAGTTGCGACGACGGCAAAGGTCACGTTGCCGTCGTACGCAACTAATTGAGACACAGGCTGCGTCGTGATCGTTGGGGGTGGGTTGGAGTTCAGCGAAACCGTCAAGACTGCAGCGCTGGATGGGACGTTGCTCACGACGGAATTAGAGGCAAGGCACCGGTACTGGTAGCCGCTCATGTCGGTTGTCACTCCATTGATGGCCAAAGTCCCGGTTGCCGTTCCGCTGTAGGGCGCCGTGTCGGTCAAGTTAGTCCACGTGCCAAAGGCCCCGCCGGTCGTGCATATCTGCCACTGCAGCGTTGGCGTTGGCACTCCCCAGCCTGCCGCGGTAAAGGCTGCGTTGAGACGGGCAAATGTGGTCTGGCTCAACGGTTGGCTTGTAAACACCGGCCCGAACAGATTGACGTCGGCACTTCCCACCACCAACCAATGGTAAGCACCGGCCGCGAAGGCCTGTACGTTCACCGCAACGAGCTCCGGCGAGTCATGCGGTGTCGTCGTGCCGTCGCCAAGCTGCCCGCTTGAGTTATCGCCCATGGCCCAGAGGCCCCCGTCTTCCTTAAGGATCAGGCTGAATTCCCAGCCGGCCGAGACCGCCGCAACCCCGCCGGGAATAATCAGCTCCGGGACGAGTTGCTGAGTCGTCGTCCCGTCGCCCAACTGGCCGCTGGAGTTATCTCCCATGGCCCACAAACTCCCATCCGTCTTCACGATCAGGCTGTGGGTATAGCCGGCCGAGACCGCCGCAACCCCGCCGGGAATAATTAGCTCCGGGACGAGTTGCTGGGTCGTCGTCCCGTCGCCCAGCTGGCCGCTGGAGTTATCTCCCATGGCCCACAAACTCCCGTCCGTCTTCACGATCAGGCAGAAGTTCCCGCCGGCCGAAACCGCCGCAACCCCGTTGGGAAGAATCAATTCCGGGGCGAGGTGCTGCGTTGTGGTACCGTCGCCCAGCTGGCCGCTGGAATTGTCACCTGTCGCCCACAGGCTCCCATCCGTCTTCAAGATCAGGCTAAAACCTTCACCCACCGGACCAACCGGAACCTCACTAGGAACAGGGGTCAGATAGTATCTTCCGCCAGCTGAGACCGCCGCAACCCCGCTGGGAAGAATCAATTCCGGGGCGAGGTGCTGCGTTGTCGTCCCGTCGCCCAGCTGGCCGCTGGAATTCCCGCCCGTGGCCCACAGGCTCCCATCGGTCTTCAGGACAAGGCTGAAATTGTAGCCCGCCGAGACCGCTTCAACCCCACTGGGAAGAATCAACTCCGGGGCGACTTGCTGCGCTGTTGTACCGTCGCCCAGCTGGCCGCTGGAATTGTCACCTGTCGCCCATAGGCTCCCATCGGTCTTCAGGAAAAGGCTGAAATCATTGCCCGCCGAGACCGCCTGGAGCGCCCCGGGGAGAATCAGCTCCGGAGTGTTGCTCTGGGTCGTCGTTCCGTCGCCGAGCTGGCCGCTGGAATTCCCGCCCGTGGCCCACAGGCTCCCCGGGGTGATAATCGTCAATGTGGCGGAGTTGGTAACCAAGGTGCCCTGGAGGGAGTTCGAGGCAACGCAATGGTACTGGTACCCGGTCATCGCGGCTGTCACGCCAGCGATGGTCAACGTCCCGGTTGCCGCTCCGCTGTATGGAGGCAGGTCGCTCAAATTGGTCCACGTGCTCCCGCCATCCGTACTCACTTGCCACTGCAAGCTAGGGGAGGGAGTGCCCGAGGCGGCGGTTACGAAGATCGCATTGCCACCGGCGGTCACGCACTGGGTGGCGGGCTCCGTTGTGATCGCGAGCGCAGGAGCCTGAAAATCATCAACCACCCGGTCACCGACCGCTGAGCCGTCGGCCGAGGAACCGGTCGTAACGCTGGTCTGGGAGGGCCCGTACACCGCAGCGCCCCCCGTGCGGGTGACGGTCCAGGTGGTGTTGGCCGCCAGTCCTTTGAAGAAAAAGATCCCGCGCTGGTTCGTTGTCGCAGTCTGCTTCGACGAACCCGCGGCAGCCGTCACCGCCACTCCGGCCACCGGATTGCTGGAGAAATCAGTGACCCGTCCGCTAATGATTTCTCCAGAGACCGATGGATCGATATTGTAAGTGCAATTCACAATGAAATTATAGTCCATGAATTCCAGGCCATTCCATGCCTCCATATTGGGAAGATTGTACCAGGCGTCGGACTCGCCGCCCCAACCCATGTTCAGATGGTGATAAAGGGTCCCAAGATTATAGCCGTACCCATCGCAGACTGGTTCATGCCCCGCAATGCCGCTCGTCGACGCAATGTCCAGGGCAACCGGCAAACCTGCATCCAGATTGGTTCTCAAGGCCAGAATCGTATCAGCAAGGCTGTTGTTACTGACATAAACAGTCGCGCCATTGGCATAGTGGAAGACGCTCTTGATCGCAGCCGTCTGCAGATTCGTAGCCGATCCGCTCGCCGAATAGGCCATATTATTCGCCACTCCGGCATCATAGCAAAGTGCCCCAATCGCCTGAGCCTGCGTCGTCGTCACACTATTGTCCGGCACCAAGACCATGTCGGCCCAATCGTAGGGCCCGCCAGCCCCGTCTCCCCCACGAAGGGCTGCTTGCTGCGAAACGCCGTCCACGGAAATGGTGAAAGAACTGGTGCCGACGCCAGTCGCCGGCCATTGGTGGAAACGCATTATTTGCGCCCAGGCTATCGCAACGCATCCAGCGGGATCGAGGTTGGGCGCGTAATAATTGAACCCGAAGCCAACCTGATTCCACTGGCTTTGCACCAACGGATCCACCCGCACGTCGTCCGGGGTCGCTATCGAGACCGCCGGTTCCGCGTCGGCACCAGTCGGGTTGGCAGCCGCGGCGGGTCTGGGAGACGAGGCGGCGAGCAATTCCCATTTCGCCTTGGCCCCCGACGCCGTTTGGGTGGCGGCGGATGCAACATGCAATCGCCGCGCTCTTCCCTCGGTGTCTTGCTGGAGAATGTCGAAGAGAGGATCCGTCGCCTGCGTCAGCAGTTGGCCTTCGTGCGAAAAAGCGATGATTGGCTCCAACTCGTCGTCCGCTGCTACCACGATAAATCCGGTGGGCACCAAATCCACGATGTAAAACCTCGTTTCGCCGCTCGCGCTGGCCCCGACTCGGATCTGCCCGCATGTGCCTGCAGCCTTTCCCATCGGGCTCGGGGATAATTCCAGCCAGTGCGCGGCCGCTTGCAGGGCTCTGTTTCGATCAACCGGAGCCCCTAGACAAGACGCCCCAACGAGATATAAAGCAAGTATCACGCGAATGCTCGCAGACCCCAGGATCTCCGCCATTTGGCCGTTCGGCGGGGCATTCCTCCTTGGGATGGCATCCATTTCCGCGGATTTGGAGGAGCCGGACGGCCGGCGTTGGGCCACGGCTCCAAAAACTCCAGTTGAGCTACAACTGTGTTGGAGACGGCGATGGGGGAACCTGTACACGATGTAGGGGCGTGATCAGCTACTTCTACGGAAATTTTTGAATTTCAGATTCAACTCATTGCAAATAACTCCAGCAAGGCGCCATTGAAAAAGTGGGATGGAGCGTTACCAAGATCGGGACAACTTCGATGGAATTGCTTTTCGTCTGGCAATCAGCTCGGTGACTACCCGTCTGAAGATCTTCTCTCCTGCACCGGCGTTGGCGCGATGAGCGAGAGAAGCTGCATTTTCGAGGGCGCAATTCCTCGAAAAATATCGCATTATTTACGGAGCCGGCGGTTTGAGGCCCACGGTGGCTTCCGGAAGAGTTCCTATCTGAAGACGCACGCGGACGGCACCAGAAACCCCTGTCGAACGCAAGATAGCGAGGGCGCGGCCTTGGAAGGTCTCCGATCGGGGGACGTTGAGCAGGCCGGTGTAGATAGGGTTCGCCGAGCCGAGCGCGATCAACTCGGCTGGTCCTTCCACCTTCAAGCTGATTGGGAGAGCGGCATCAGGAACAATTCGGCCTGCTGCGTCGACAATTTCGATCGGGAGATAGGCGAGGGAAAGCCGATCCGGCCTTAGCGTTGTTTCCTCAGGGGTCACTCTTGCGGCGGCAGGGACTCCCGCTGTGGATAGTTCGCAGGAGCCCATGATTTTCCCATCCTGAATCGCAAAGGCGCGAAGGATGCCCGGTTCGTACGGCACCCGGATGGAGGCAGTGATCCCCTTGGCCGTATCGATGTTCGCTTCGCCGACTACACGGCCGTTGAGTTCCAGGCGGACCGCGCGGGCGGTGGAATAGACCTTGACCTCGAGCGGGGTACCTTGCGCGACGGACCAGGTCCAGGACTGGCGTTCGGCGGGCCAACCCCAGAGCCCAACGTCCTCAACCTTGCCCGCGGGTATGGGTTCGTGAACGGCGAGTTCCACGGGGCTGCGCCCCCAGACCACGTCGCGGTAGTAGGATTGAGGTTTTTTGTTTCCGAGAATGTCGATATCCCCGCACCCGTTGATCCAGCAAGGATAGTCCATTAGGTCCCACGGCAGAGGGGAAACCTGTTCCGGATCGGTTCCCGCAGGAATGTATCCGGTATGGCCGATCCCCGACTCGCCGAGATGATCCATCCCGGTCCACACGAAATCTCCAATGACCCAAGGGTCGGCGGCAATGGCTTTCCAATTCTCGAACGCGGCTTTCGGAAAGGACTCGGTGCCCAACATCACTCGTTTCGGATACAGGGCGTGGTCTGACTCGTAGCGCTCGAGTTGGTAATTGTATCCGCCCACATCGAGAAAATCGAAGGCTGGAGCGTTCGGATCCCATTGTCCCTTCAGGGCTCCTGTCTCCTCGTAGATGCCGTTGATCGCGTTTGTCACAGGCCGGCGAGGGTCGCGGGCCCTGACAAACTCCGCGAGCATCCGGCCAGTGACGAGCCCGGTTTTCTGGTACCGTTCGGGGATTTCGTTGCCAATGCTCCAGAGGATCACGGATGGGTGGTTGAAGTCCCTGGCAATCATCGAATCGAGATCGTGCTGCCAGTGCCGGTCGAAGTAGCGGGTGTACCCGTTCGGACGCTTCGGAAGCTGCCAGTCGTCGACGAATTCATCGAGAACCAGGATTCCCAGTGCGTCGCAGGCATCGAGAAAGGCGCTGGAAGGCGGATTGTGGCTCGTGCGGATCGCGTTGTACCCGTTGGCGCGCATCAGGCGCACTCTGCGTTCTTCGGCGTCCGGAAAGGCAGCAGCGCCTATCAGGCCGTTGTCGTGATGAAGGCAGGCGCCCCGGAGCTTCACGGAACTTCCATTCAGAAGCAGGCCATTCTTGGCATCCACCGTAACGGTCCGTATGCCGAAGGTCTGGTCGTGGGAATCGACGGTCTTCCCTTGCTGCACGATCCTAAACTGCGCCGTGTAAAGCGAAGGGGACTCCGGCGACCAGAGCCGAACTGCTTGCACCAGGATGCTAGTGTTTAAGCGCTCCGACGATTGGGGGGCCACCTGGAGGCGCCCGATAGGCTTGATTTCAGGAGCGCCGCCTGGTGCGGTCACGGTGGCCTCGACCAGAAAATCCTGGGGCAAGTCGTGATCGTTCCTCACCTCCACGGCAACCTGCAGGAGGGCCGTGGTGCCGTTTATCCAAGCTGTGTCGATCCGGGTTCCCCATTCGGTGATGTGCAGCGGATCGTGCCAGTGCAGGCCTGCGAGGCGGTAGATGCCCGATCCTGCGTACCAGCGCGTGTTACCCTCTGGGTTGACCACCCGCACCGCAACGACGTTGTCGCCGCCGTGATGGAGCCACGGGCCGAGTTCGTAGGTGAAAGGAACGTAGCCGTGGGGCTGGAAACCGAGGTAGTGGCCATTAAGCCATACATCGCAATCCTGCTGGACCCCGTCGAAGACGATCGTTGCGTCGCGCCCTGCATTGGCCGGGCCGGCTAAAAAATGCTTGCGGTACCATCCGGTGCCCCCGCGGAGATAGCCGACAGCTTTTCCCTCAGGCGTCTCTGGATCGCGGAATTGGGAATCGCCATTGGGCTCGATGCTCCAATCGTGGGGGAGGTCGACGGAGCGCCAGCCGCTGTCATCAATGCCTGGATCTTGTGCGCCGGATAAGTCGCCGCGGTGGAAACGCCAGCCACAGTTGAACGCATCGTCCTGATGGGGGGCGGCGGTTGCGACGATGGGAATCGCGAAGGCGACAGCCAGCCGCACGAGCGACCGAAGATTTCTAGGAACGATGAAGTGGATCAGGGTATGCGGCATTGGGTTAGGGGGCTCTTCGTCAAATGATGGGAACAATGGGTGTTTGAAGCGCCAACATCTCCCCTATGACACTAGAACCGACGCGTTCGGAATACCGTATCATCGGGTGGGAGCGCAACATCTCGACGTGGGTTTACATTGAGTCGTTGAACCGCCCCGTTACCGAACGAAAGCTGAGCGGACACGGCCTCGCATTGAGCAAGTACCTATGTCGGTTTGTGGCCGGATTCAAAAGATCTCCGATTCTTAGACGATGCCAGTTTTGAAGACGGCAACCTCAGCTTTCATCGATCGGCGAAGGCACCGGGCCTAACGTAGGCTGGTCCGTCGAATTCCTAGCCAGCTCCGCTCGGGCGCATTGCCGTTGTGAGAAGCAAAGGTTGTTCTTGTGGTTTCCCGAGGGCATGGGTTCCGATGTGGGCTAGATACTCGGGTAATACGGTTACCTTAGTTTATTGTCCCTCCGACTACGGAGAATTTGAGGCCGAGAAGTTGCGGTACACTGTATTACTAAGATTGGCACGGTCGCCTAAATCATGCCTTCTTTGGCTCACTAGGTTTGTAATTGTTCTCCGACATCCTGTATCCGAATTTTGTCAAATGAGACGTACTACCACGGCCCTGATAACACTATGCTGCCTCGGCTCGAGGCTTTTTGCGGGGAATCCGCTAATACCCACGGTGTACAGCGCGGACCCTTCCGCTCATGTCTGGCCTGGTGACGAGCGCATATGGTTGTACTGCTCAACTGACGAGCCCGGAACAAATACTAACGATACGATGGTTTGCTACCACGTGTATTCGTCGACGAACCTCGTCGATTGGACCGACTATGGCATAGCCCTCCACCTAAACAATGTGCGATGGGCCGCGAGCCACATGTGGGCGCCCGACTGTGTCCTGCGCCACGGAATCTACACCCTGGTATATTGTGCTAAGGAAAAGTGGAGTGGATCGTTCAGGACCGGCCTGGCAACGAGCACGAGGCCTGAGGGTCCGTTTAAGGACATCGGGTATATCCAGGGCATTGAAGGAGGTCAGGATCCCGCCGTATTCATCGATGACGATGGCACGCCCTACATCTTGTGGGGATCGGGCGGAACATGCCATGGCGCGGTGCTTTCTGACGATCTGCGTTCGGTGGTGCCCGGCACCACGGTCGACCTCACCAAGCAGCTAACCTATGTCTACGAGGGGCCTTGGCTGCACAAGTATAACGGCAAATATTATCTCAGCTATCCTGGACTCGTCGGAGGAGAATGGCCCGAGAAGATGTTTTACGCCGTCGCGGACAAGCCCCTTGGCCCGTTTACCTTCAAAGGTTGCTATATCCCTGAGTTCAAGGGGCAATCGGGTACAAACCATGGGTCCATCATTAGCTACAAGAACCAGTGGCTTGCCTTCCACCACAGCACGTGGGTTTCCGGGGGATTGAGCGAGGTGCGCAATTTGATGTGCGACCGTCTCGAATACGACCTTAACGGCGACATCAAGCCGATCACGCCATCAGAAAAGGGTGTATCGATCGACGGTGTGCCCAAGGGGCCTTCTCAGGTCACGGTCATGCTGGAAGCCGAAGATGCGCCTGCCAACCTAGGCGATATCCGAGGCGCCTCGGTAGGCGCCGAGGCGCCGGGATTTGGCGGCAGCGGCTACGTGACCCATTTTGAGGGTCCAGGAGCCTCTATATCGCTGGTTGTCCAGTCCTCTAAGGCCCGGAGGGCGGACCTGAAGATTAGATATCGACTTCCTGGCCACGACGAATCCCACAAGGTGCGCGTCAACGCTACACAAGTTCCCGACCCTGTGGGAGGCTACACAAGTTGGGAGAAGCGTATCGTGTTTCCGCGTTCCGAATCCTGGACCGAGATGGACCTCGGGCCCGTTGAGCTCAAAGAAGGCGACAACGTACTCAGATTCATTGCTGCAGAAAAAGGCGACATAGCTGTCGACCGTTTCACGCTGTCCCCGCAGGTCGACCGCGTCGCAATGGTTGGCGACTCCATTACCCACATGGGTGACTGGAAAACGGTGCTAGGACGGAACGACGTGGTGAATTGGGGCATTCCTGGGTATACCACCGGCCAAATCGAATGGACGTTCAAGGATTTGGTGCAGCAGGAGAGCGGATTGAAAGTGGTTTTTCTGGAGGGCGGAATTAACGACCTAACGTTGGGAGTCCCGCCGAATGTCGTCTACGAAAACGAAATTCGAGCAATCGCTTACTGGCGCAATCGGGGCGTAATGCCTATTCTCCAATCGATCATCTTTAAGGTCGATTCTCCAGAGACAAACGCTGTCATAGCTGACCTCAACGCCCGCCTTCGGGAATATTGCGGCGCAGAACACGTGGACTACGTCGACCTCAACGCCGTGCTTTCAGATTCTAAGGGCCTACGGGCGGATCTGAGTATCGACGGCACTCACCTAAATCCTCCGGCTTATGAACTGTGGGCTGGGGAGATTAGGAAAACGCTCGATAGGCTGAAGCTATGATACCCTACAGAGTAGCCTTTCTCTTCCTCGCCTTCTGCCTTGGTCTTCAGTCCGGGCTCGCAGGTCCATGCCCGATCGATGTCAGCACGCTGCCTTTTTCTCATTACGGCTCCTACATGGCGCTGTTGAGCCGCCTTGATGAAAATGGAAAGACACGTCTTTACGTCACCGATATTTCGGGAAACCGACTTTGGGCCGACAACCGGGTGATGGCGATCGAGCTCACCCGGGGCTCCTCGAGCCTTGATTACTCCATCAATGCGGACAGCTCTCGGCTGCTCCTTAAATGCGAGGCTGGAAGTGCGGAAATAGCCTTTGAGTCTGCGGATATCTTGCGGTTCCGAACACACGGGCCCGGTCTGCGGCTAAAGATGATCTCTAACGACCCCAACAGCATGGTGATCCCCGTCAATCCTTCGTATTGGAGGATTCAGATGGGATCCAATGCCCATTATGTTTTCGGCCTTATCCAAGGGAAAGCGGCGGTTAGCGGGCCTTCATCGGTGGTCAATCCCGAGGCCGAGTTCCATCAACGTAAGGTTGATATGCTCGTAGATGCCACACCTGACGGGAACGGTGCGCTCGAGGCGAGCATTGAGCAAAACGCGGGTGCATGGACTCCGGTTCGAGATGTTCCGGGCTTTGATGCGTGCGTGAGAGCCTCCCGGGCTGATCTGGACGCATGGGCTGCGCTCATGCCTAGCGTGCCTCCTAAATATGCGACGCTCGCGAAGGTCGCGGCCTATCAAACTTGGTCGGCTGTGGTACAGCCTCGAGGGCTCTTTCATCACGCCATCATGCTCAGTTCCAAGAATGCACTCCGTGGCGTTTGGTCCTGGGATCACTGTTTTCACGCGTGGTTGGCCGCCGAATCGCAACCCGATTTCGCGTGGGACCAAATGAACTGTGTTTTCGAGTATCAAGATCCGAAGGGATTCCTTCCCGATGCCATAACGGACCGAATGGCCATTTGGGGCTATGTGAAGCCGCCCATCCACGGCTGGGTGCTTCGCAAGATGATCGCGGCCAATCCCATGATCGGCACCGCCGAACGGCTTGCTGCCTTCTATCCTGAACTTGAACGCTGGACGAACTATTGGATGCGTTACAACAACGACAGCCGCGATGGAATTCCACAATACAATCACGGCAATGATTCGGGAATGGATAACAGCACCGCTTTCGACATGGGGTTTCCGGCCCAGAGCCCCAACCTCTGCGCCTACTTGGTTCTGCAGATGGAGATGCTCTCCGAGATTGACCGCAAATTGGGCCGTAAAGAGGCCTCCGTCCGGTGGGAAAGGGAATCTGAGGCCCTGCTTGCACGCATGATAAAGGAGCTTTGGGACGGCGAGAAGTTCGTTGCCCGCCAAGAAAACAGCCACAGGACCAACCCACAGAGTCAGTCGGTCATGCGGTACCTTCCCTTGGTTTTGGGAAAACGCCTTCCCCCAGCAATCCGCCAGAAGATGATTGCAGACCTAAAGAGCGAACAGGGTCCGCTGACCAGGATCGGTCTCGCGACCGAGAATCCCCACGGTCCCCTGTACCGTTCCGACGGTTATTGGCGTGGTCCCGTGTGGGCGCCCACCACGCTCATCGTGCTGGACGGCCTCCGCGAATGCGGCGAGGAGGCGTTGGCCGTTGACCTCGCCCGGCGCTATTGCGACGCGTGCCTCGCCTCGGGCTTCAGCGAAAACTTCGATGCGCTCACCGGACAGCCACTGCGCGATAAGACCGTCACATGGACGACAGCGACCTTTATCATTCTTGCGCACGAGTACCTCTGAACGGATCCACCGTTTCTTATCGTTCTGAGATTTGCTCTATAGAATTCCCGAAACCGGCGTTCGAGTCTGTACTGGCCGATGCCCCCAGTTTGAATCGCTTGTAATAATTGGCCATTTTTTCATGAGACGGGCCTGCGCAAATAGTTTGTAATCAGCCCATTGCTGGAGTCCCCACGGGGATTCGAATCCCGGTTCCCAAACCGCTCGGCGTTATCGGTGTCGCTCTGCGCCATTCTCAATTCCGAAATGATTTCCGACGCAGTGCGTCGGAAATCTGCCGAAGAATCGGGGAATGCGGAATTCGAAGGCACCCGAACGAGTGAGCGAACGTCATGCCGTGCATAGTGTGTAGCACTTGTGTTGACAGGTGGCCAGTACTGATCATTTTTCAGTCCTGCGATGACCCAGACAGCCACGAAGTCCGCGACCATTCACATACGCACTTCTCCGCAGCATAAACGCCTGTTGGAGCAGGCTGCGAAGCTTCGGCATCTTGGGTTGTCTCAGTTCGTCCTGGAAAGCTCCACCAGACAAGCCCGCGAGGAGATCGCATCCGCGACCCTTTTCCCGCTCGGAACTAAGCAGTGGGAGACTTTCTGCAAGAGGCTTGATGAATCCGTAAGAGAAAAGCCGAATCTGAAACGTATTTTGACTGAGCGGAGCGTATTCGATGCCTGAGGAGTCACTGGCAGGGCCGACTGTACTGACGCCCGACCACGTTTTGGACCAGTTCGATTGTGGAGTCATCGAGCTCAATGATTTCCTTCGCAAGCATGCACTCTTAAGTTTGGGAAGCGGTTCGGCCCGCACCTACGTCGCGTCGCGGGGCTCACGGGTCGTGGGATACTACAGTCTCGCATATGGCGCGTTGACTCCCGAAGAAGCGCCCGAGCGAATCCGCAAGGGAATGCCGCGACATCCGCTACCCGTGATGCTGCTCGCTCGGCTCGCAGTGGATCGGTCTGAGCAGGGCAGGGGGTTGGGCAAGGGATTGCTGAAGGACGCATTACTCCGCACAGCGAAGGCCGCGGAGATTGCCGGCCTGCGTGCGTTGCTTGTGCATGCAAAGGACGACCAGGCCAGGGCCTTCTATCTCAAGTTCGATTTCGAGGAGTCACCTGTTCACGAACGGCATTTGCTGCTTCTCATGAAGGATCTGCGTCGGCATTTGAGCTGACGAAGGTGCCAAATGGTCGCTCTGCGACATCGTCGGCGCTCGCAGGGCTCAGACGATTTATCGTCACCTGCATTTTCACTCAGCTTAAACCTAAATTCCGCAGTTGGAAGATCGGTTTCCAACGACTTACGCGGGTGAATCGGCCATGTTGGCGAGATCGTGATCGCCGGCCGACATTTGATATTTGAACTGCGGCGCAGTTGTACGAATCCACTCGGTGATACGGGTGTATCCCGTCCGCAATTGATCGGCCCAGCCGCCCTTTATAGAGACTTGTAGTTCTTTCTGGCGCCCTGATTCGACGAGCCTTGCAGCGATGAGAAGGAACCATCGTCGGCCTCTCTTGGCCTCGGTGTGCTTATGCGGGACGATGAAGCGCACGAAGAGGGTCCAGAGGTTGTAGACGACCAGGAGAAGCCTGGCCGCCAGTTCGGTGGTGGCCCTGGACTTTGCGCAAAAGCCGCTGAAGCCCCACTGGTTCTTGAGCTCGTCGAACACGTTCTCGGTGTCGGCCCTCTTGCGGTAGAGTTCCTGGATCTGCCAGCCGTTGAAGCTTGTGGGCAGATTGGTCACGTAGACCGCGAACTCATGCTTGTTGCGGTCCCAGAACTCCGCATTGCTGGCAGCCCGGATGACCCCCAGGAGCGTGCGGGCGAAGATCACCCGCCGGGGCCTCTCCCATCCCGTCAATTGGATCGTGCCCTCGGCCATCTGGCAGGCCCCGGTGCTGGGGCAGCCCTGCCACTCATCCTCCCTGACCCGGCACAGGGCCGAGCGCACGAGGTTCGTCAGCTTCAGCTTGAACAGGTACTTCGGACGCTCGGGCGCCTCTTCATGCCAGGCCATGACCGCGTCGTGACCCAGGCCGATGTCGCCGCGGTTGAGCCAGATCTTTCGCGGCCCCAGCCAGCGCTCGGCGTCCGTCATCGCCTCGTGCCACTGTGTGGCCGTGACCGTGTCGCCCGGACGGAACCGATACGCGGGGCATAAGCGCGTGCCGGCAATCACTCCGAGCAGAGGATGGAAGCTCGGTCGGCCCGGCTTGCCCGGGTTGTAGCCTATCTCGGCGCCCTCCTGGTGCCCGTACTTCGGCTGCACGGTCGAGTCCCAGTCCATGATGATCGGATCGGGCAGCGCCCGCCACATCGGCTCGACGCTGCGGGCGATCCACTCCGCACCCAGCACCGGATCCACAGATTTGAAGAACCTTCGCACTGTGTCGTCCCCAACGACCGACTCCATCCCGAAAATCTCCGGAATGGCGGGATCCTCCCTCAGGCGCTCGATATGCGAGAAGCGCCGGCCGTCGGTTAACGCAGTCAGTACGAACGACTGCAACACGTCGTAGACCGGCGAAGCATTGGGGCTCGTGCGCTGCACCGGACAACTCCCGGCAAGCCGATCTATTATTCCTATATGCTTCGTATAGGCAGCCCAAGGAACTAGGCCGCCGAACGGCGTCAACGTGTCGTTTGTCACCGAAAGACGCACCCGTCCGCCAGGCGTCGGGAATGCAAACTCTCCTTCACCCAGCGGGTGAATGGCCTCAGTCTCCGTTTTGGTCTCCATGGCTATCCTCCGCAGCATCTTCCGTACTCAAGCAGCTACCTCAACCGCGGAATTTAGGTTAAATTCTAGAAATGAATAGTCCTATAATATTACTGATAGGGTTGTTGCAACGCGGGCGTTCCCACGGGGATCCGAACCTCGGTCGCCAAATGAAGCTAATTCGCAAAATAGCCCGAACTCGGTTGATGGTTAATTCCTTAGAACAGGAAATTGGATGCAGACAATGGAAACGAGGAGAAGCCTGAAACATGATTTCTGGCATCCTTGTGGCAACCTGCAGTCAGCCAAAATCCGTGCTGTCTGGCGGGCGATTTCGACGAACGCATGGCCGGGCCGGGCCGAGGTCCGGTTCCCCCACTCACGTCCTGTTTAGCGATTGTTCGGCTTGGTGCAACGTTGACAGAACATCCTCAAATGGGGGCGGTGAAACCAGGAACAAGGGCTTCATGGTGACGTAGTCCTTCCGCAATTCAGGAATGCGCGAATCAGGCGGCAGCAACCGCATCGAACCGGGCTTGGCCGTCTCGAAATGGGACCATCCGGAGGCGAAGAAGCGGCTCTTGTGCAGCCGAACCCTGTCCAGGAGATCGAGTCTCTCCGCGGCAGCCGGGCCGAGCGGGTGATGCCAAAGCGAGGCGAAATCAGAATAGTGCCGGGCGAACCGGTCTCGTAGCGGTTGGGATTCAGGACGGTGATACTCCGCGTGAAGAATGGTGGCCTTTTCCCAGAACGTGCGTTCGATCTCCAGGGCGACGACTTCCGACCGGAAATCCGTAAACGCTTCTGGGGCAAGCGAAGCGACCATGGGGGTGATCGGATGGGTTCCCGTCGGCCGTTGGTCTGTAAGGGATCCGAACTCAATCTTTACGGTCGGGGCGATGTACGTGCCGGACGGCACCGCCTTGGGGTAGGAAAAGAGGATGATCGGACTTCGTGAGGCCGCTTCCAACTCGTAGTTCAACCAAGCTGCCGAGGGGGGTGGGCCGAGTTCGTCTAGGACAACCTTCTCAAGCGTGGGCAGGAAGTTTTCGCGTACGGCCTTGGCACAATCCGCCTCGATTTGTGCGACGCGTTTCAGCCTCGCCGTCTTCGACGGCGCCTCATCCAGGTCGGCCTCCTTCCACCCCAAAGATTGGGGGCTTAATCCGAGATCGATATCCTCGGAAAAGCGATGGATGGCATTGAAGACTTTGGCCAGGGACGTGCCACCCTTGAAGACGCAATCTCGGCCCAGGCGGTCCGTTGAAAAGATGCGACCCAGCAGCCAGGATACCCAAAAATCCTTTTCGACGATGTAGGCCGGCACCTGGGATGTGGCTGCGTACTGGTAGATGAAGTCGGCGCGCGATTCAGCCGGTTCACGGGCAAAGCTGCTCACGGTTCCGCCCTTTCCTTCGCAGCGATTACTCGCAAATGCCGATGCATCCACGCCGGCGCCTTGGTCAGGTCCGCTAGCAGGCGCTTGCGGTCGGAGGCCGAGAGCAGGGTGCGGAGTGGAGCCAGTCGTTCCGACGTGAGGTTGGCTTGGCCGATGTTGCGGAGGGCGGCGAATACTCGGGCGCTCATCGAGGATGGAGAGCTGAGTTTGCGGGGAGTACGGTGCAGCAACTCGATTGTGATGGGGCCCACTTCAATCGTACGGCTGCGGCCCGAAGTGAGGTAGATTTGGCGCGCGGGCACCTGTTCGGTCAGTCGAAGCCGGTTGGCGGCATAGGATTCATGCTCTTGGAACTCGGTTCCGTCGCGCCTTGAGATGGCGGCCAAGATTGCTTCGGGTCGGGGATGCAGCGTGCCGAGGACGGGGTGTAGTTTGGGCGCATCGTAGAGCCCCCGGTCCAGTCGCCGCGCCGCTCCGGTCTTGGTGAGCCTCAAAAGCGCCATGCCCACGGCCTGTGGTGTGCCGAGATCGAGGAAGTCGACGGGCGTGAACACCCAGCCGGGCTCTTTGCGGCGGATGCGGGTTGCAATGCGCTCCTTAAGGGTCACGGGTAAAATCTGATCATATGTGTTAATAAAACAAGCTGATTTTATTAACACACAAAATCTTAAAACCGCGTACGCTAGTTATCGCCCCGTCCGTTCTTGGCAGCGTCGGATGAGATAATCTCCGATGGCATTTTGGATATCGATTCATCCCTGCCATGCAGACCGATTCTTGAATCGCGTCCCATGCGAAAATCCTCGAACGCTATCAGACGTGAGCACAGACAAGCCGGCTGAGCGCTTGCGCCATCTGCGCATAAAGCAGCGCCACGACGTGGCTCCACGGGCTGAAGGTACGCGCCTTCTGGTCCACCCCGTGGACCCGGGCCAATTTCGGCACCAGATACGAAGGAATCAGTTCGACCAATTGCCGCAGCACGGTAGCTTGCCGGCGGCTCGGCTGTTTTTGTTTTTCACACCCTGCCATGTGGCAGGTAAACTTGGAGCATCCGAGGCGCTTCTATTCCCCAATGGCCAAAGCCCGCGCCAAACTCGATCCTTCCCGCGTCCAATTGCAGCTGAAGGTCTCGCTGCTCGACATCAGGCCCGCCATATGGCGCCGCCTCCTTGTCCCGGCCACGATCAAACTGCCCAAGCTGCACGATGTCCTTCAGCTCTCCTTCGGTTGGACCAATAGCCATCTGCACGCATTCCGCCTTGAGGAGGAGTCCTACCAGCCCACCTATCCCGACGACTGGGGCGCGGACTTCTTCGGCATGAGCAAGCCTCACGACGAAAAGAGAGTCCGCCTTTGTGATCTGCTCCATGCCAAGGACGATTGGCTCATCTACGAGTACGACTTCGGTGACAGCTGGGAGCACGAGGTCCTCGTCGAAAAACTCCTCCCAGGGGTGACCGACAAAGTGGTCACATGCCTGGCCGGCGCCCGCGCCGGCCCGCCCGAAGACTGCGGCAGTATTCCTGGTTACGAAAATCTGGTCGAAGCCATGGCGAACCCCAAGCATCCGGAACGCGAGGAGCTGCTGGAGTGGCTCGGCGATCCCTACGATCCGGAGGCATTCAACCTCGATACGCTCAACAAATACCTCAAGAGACTCAAGATTTAGCCATTCCTATGGGATGGCTGTGAAATGAAAGTTAAATTCATTCAGCTTTCATTTTTGCTGCTGGCAAGCGGCGCGCTAATTGGGTGCATGTCATCGGCCAAGGAGCTCAACTTTGAAGCGGTACTCACCGGAACGCCGGAGCAACGTGCAGCTCAAGCGCACGACTATTTTATTGCGGTAGGAGCTGAATCCGACCGCCTACTCACGTTGGATGAAGGAGACTTCCAAAAGGTGATTGGATCGAATGTCTATGGAATGGGAGTCAGCACGCCTGGGATCTTCCTAATTGCTGAAAGAAAAGCCGGACGCATTTGATTTATTGCCACCGGTATTGTCACTTTGCCCAAAATCTAGAAATGAAAAACCCTATCATGTTACTGATAGGGTTCTTGGGAATCTGGCGTCCCCGCGGGGATCCGAACCCGATATCCACCGCCGTGTATTGATAGCCAGCGAGTTACGTTAATCTACAACGGTTTATGGATATCTGCGACGTCGGCAAACATCTGCGCTATGCTCACTTTCATTCTCACATCCGTTTGCGAATTCGAACAGGTCATTGCGTCCAATCGTTGGGGATGAAGTCGGAAACAGGAAGCCCTACTATTTCCTCTTTTAGACTTTAACGGAAATAAGAAGCCTGCTTATCTCCGCGGATGACGCTGAGTCGAAAAGCCATCCCGAGTGGCCACTGGGTCAAGACGCTGGAGGGCTATAAGGCATTTAGACCCAATCCCCTTCCGCCCACTATCGACTGGGATGAGCGGCTTGTGCGTAGCCTATCCAAGGCTGATCAACTCTTGGGCCGCCTTGCCGGTGAAGGACAGCGGCTACCCAACCCCCACGTTCTGATTCGGCCGTTCATTAGGCGGGAAGCCGTTTTCTCGAGCCGGATAGAGGGAACGCAGTCTACGCTGGGTGAGCTACTAGCAGCTGAAGCGGGGGCTACTCCTAATCGAAGTCCCGAGGATTTGCGCGAAGTGGCTAAATATGTCGTCGCATTGGAATATGGCATTGAGCGACTAAAGACCCTGCCGCTATCGCTGCGGTTAGTGCGAGAGCTCCATGAAAAACTCATGACGGGTGTTAGGGGCGACCATGCAACGCCAGGAGAGTTTCGTCGGACGCAGAACTGGATCGGCCGCCCAGGCTGCACGTTGTCAGATGCCTCGTATGTTCCCCCTCCGCCTGACACGCTCTTGGAGCACCTTGGGAGGTGGGAGGAGTTCCTGCACGACGATTCGATTCCCCCTGTCGTTCAAGCGGCGTTGCTCCACTATCAGTTCGAGGCCATCCACCCCTTCATTGATGGCAACGGTCGAGTCGGCAGACTGCTCATCACGCTATTCCTTTGTGTGCGCCGAGTGCTCCCTGAACCGCTTCTCAATTTATCGGCATTCTTTGAGGCTACCCGAGCAGACTATTATGATGGCCTGCGCGCCGTGACCGAAAAGGGAGATTGGAATAATTGGATCAGCTATTTCTTGAATGGAGTCGCGCGACAATCAGAGGATGCACTTAGTCGCACGTTGCGGATAAATAAACAGCTGACGGATTGGCGGAGTGCATTCGTCGGAAGTGGCTCTCGAACTCCCCAGCGCGTCATAGATCTCATCGGGTCAAACCCTTTTCTTAGTCCCAGGGATACTCAGAAGAAGCTGGGTATTTCGTATAACAATGTCATGAGGGCCATAGAAGCGCTCGAAAAAGGCGGCGTCTTGGTCAACGTAGGTGATCGCCGCCGCGATCGGGTGTTTTGCGCCAGAGCGATTTTGGATATTCTCGAAGAGCCTGCTCGCCTAATCTAATCCCGGGTGCGCACAAATAGCGTGGCGTCCCCACGGGGATTCGAACCCCGGAATCCAATCCCCTGTATTGATGGATAACGACTTGTGCTATCCTTCAACGAGATATGCATTCTGCGACATCTGCGATCGTCTGCGTCATTCTTATTCTCATTCTTACCTTTTTGACTCAATCGCGGCGTGCTGCGGGCTCGACCACTGACAAGCTCATCACGGTGGTTGACGCGGCATGATCCGCGCTACATTTGTAGCGCATGAGTTCGACCAAGGTCTCGCCCACGTCGCTTCGGATTCCTGCGGCAACCAAACGCAGCATCGCAGCCGCTGCCAAACGGAGAGGAATGAGTACTCCAAAGTTCATCATCGAGGCGGCCATGCGCGAGGCCTCGCGGTCTCGCTCGGCCGAGGAGCAGCTCGCGTCTGAACTCGTCTCTGTCACCCGCAGGCACCTGGCTCGGATTGAAGCGGTGGAAGATGCAGAGGACGCTCGCGCAGGCGATTTGGAATGGGATCGGGTGAAATCAGGCAAATCGGGCGTCCGTACGCTTCAAGAAGTCAAGGATGCCTTGGGTCTTTAAGATCTCGTCCGGGGCGGAGAAGAATCTACGCGACATTGGTCCGTCCGCGGCCGGCGAGATCTTCGAGTTTCTAGAAAAGCGATTCCATGGTAACGTAGATCCACGGGCATTTGGAAAACCTTTGAGACAATCCAAACACGGACTTTGGAGATATAGGGTGCGGGATTATCGAATTATCTGCCGGATCGAGGACTCCGTGTTCACTGTTCTGGTCGTGGTTGTTGGTCACCGGTCAACAGTTTACGACGAGTGAGGGGAGTCGTCTTTGTCTTTGCGCTGGCGTCCCCACGGGGATTCGAACCCCGGTTGACGCAGCCCGTTATTGTAGATCAACCGCTTACCTAATCTCACTCTGAGAGCAGACAGTAGTTGCTTCTGTAAACACTCAAGCTGTTGCCAGTCCTGTTGCCAGTCCTGTTGCCAGTCGCGCGGTCAATTCATGGATCATTTCAACGTAGAGGAGTACCTATTCGATAAGAGACTTGTCTTGGAGCGGGTTGGGTCAGTCGTAGAACTTCCGATGCCCAATTGGGTCGTTAAGAAGCGCCGCGGGGCATGTTAACCAAGAATCGTATGGATCTATGCGCCGCCACATGGCCGCAAGGCTTTTGTCGAAGCTCGGGTTTGTTCAAGACCGCCAACAGGTCACTCACAAGCAACCCGTGCCCTAAGGTTGGGGCGGAGGGCTTGCCATCGACTCGAGGGACGGTAGTTTGAGCCAAGATTTCGTATCTAAATGCCAACTGTCTTACGCATTGGGCCCTACCGTTTTCACTTCTATTCCGACGAACCAAATGAGCCGCCTCACATCCATGTCCGAGTCGCGGGTAAAGAGTGCAAGTTCTGGCTCGAAACGGTTGTTCTCGCCAGAAATCGCGGAATTCCTGCACATGATATTCGCGAAATCGAGCGACTAGTGTTCGCGCACCAAGAGTCATTTATCAAGAAGTACCATGAATACCACTCTCGCTGATTCCTCCGTTTCGGCCGAGCCCGCAGCGCTGCGCGCATGGACCGAGAAAAGAATGATCTACGTTGAGCTTACCGACGGAAGGATAGTCGGGTTTCCAGCGGCCAGATTCAAGAGATTGAAGGCCGCGACGGATGAGCAACTGAAGAACATGACGGTGGAACTTGATGGATACGCCTTGCGATGGGAGGAGATAGATGAGGATATCACGGTTCCGGGAATAGTCGCAGGGCGGTTTCAATTGCCGCCCCCTTAATGGCCTAGCATGGTTAGATTCCCTGCTCCGTTTGGCCTAAGCGGAGAGTGGTGACAGTCTCTCCCGATGCATTGTATGACAAGGATCGAAGAACTGCGTCGGGAGATCGAAGTAACCGCCAGTTCTGGAATCTCCACAAGGATATCCTCCTGGGGCTTCTCGCGGTCGATTTCCCACACGACTCCGTTAGATCGGCTGACGCCTTTCGCATCAAGTCCAGCGTCATAACGTAAAATGCTTTCCCTGATACTCGTGAAACTCTACGTCGTTGGACTCATGGGAATAGGGCTCTTTGCATGGGCAACCCGTGTTTGCGCGGGAGATTTTGACGTTGCGACTGCGACCAATGGGGTGGGCCTCGATCTCTTCCGCAAGCTCGAGGGCGGCGCGCAACCGGGGAATCTCGCCATCTCACCCTATTCGATCGAGAGCGCTATGGCGCTGGCCTATGCGGGGGCGGACGGCGAAACCCGTACCGAGATGGCCAGGGTCCTCGGATTTCCCGAGGATGATAATCTGCTTCAGGCCGCGTTGTCGTCGTTGCGAGATTCACTGAACAAGATTGCATCTGATTCCGCAGCCCTGAAGAAGCAAATGGAGATGTATGGAGTACTGGACGTGAGTGCCGTCGAATGGCATGCGGCCAATCGACTGTTTGGCCAGCAGGGCTATGGATTTCGGAGTACCTTCCTTGAGACGCTGAAGGGCGGCTACGGCACACCGTTCGAAGATGCCGACTTCAGAAATCACCCGGACGCAGAGAGGCGGAGAATCAATGCGTGGGTTGAAGACCAGACCAAGAACAAGATCCGCGACCTCATTCCGGAGCCAGGTGTCAACGCGGGGACGCGCTTGGTATTGGTGAACGCCCTGTACTTGAAGGCTCCGTGGGAGCATCTATTCACCAAGAGCGAAACTAGCGACATGTCGTTCTATCCGGTCGATGCGAAACCGGAGGCGGTACCAACCATGAGAGAGAAGGAGCATCTGGGTTACCTGAAGGGAAGCGGGTACACAGCCGTCGCAATCCCTTACCAAGGAGGTGGATTGCAATTCCTGATTCTGCTTCCGGATGACAAGAAAGGCCTTGGGCACATGATTGCTGGGATCACCCCTGCGTTGCTGAAAGCCTGTGCGAACATTCGCTATTCGAGCGCGGTATCCCTCTACCTTCCAAGGTTTCGCCTGGAGGGCGCCTCTATCAATCTGACAGAGAGCTTGGAATCCCTCGGCATGAAGTCCGCGTTCGACCGGCCCAGGGGCAGTGCAGATTTTGATAGGGCGGCGCCTCGAACGCCCGAAGACTACCTCGGGATCTCGGAGGTGTACCACAAAGCATTCGTTGCGGTCGACGAAAGTGGTACCGAGGCCACGGCCGCGACAGCGATTGCCATGGCAGCTTTTGGCGTGGAGCTGAATCCGCCAAAGCCGATCGAGGTTCATGTGGACCATCCGTTCTTCTTCGCAATACAGCACCGCGTCAGCGGCGTCTGCCTCTTCCTCGGGAGCGTGGGAGATCCAAAGTGATAAGAGATGCCCGCGAAGCCCTACGTCATCGGCGGATTCATCCTGACGGGGCTTCTTCTTGCCGTCGGCTGCTCCTCTCCGATCACCCAGCCTGCGAACAAGCCCGCCGTCGTCGAAAAAGAAGGGATTAGCGCCACGCTGCCTGAGCGCTGGCTGACGTTCATGCCGTACGAGGACTTTGGCGGGCTAGCCGTATCCTCACAGGCCTTGGGCTCCCAAAAACCGGCCTTGGAACTCATCATCGAGCGGAGCCCCGAGATCGCCATCAGGCGGGAACTGAAAGCCTTCTTGCCAAAAAGGGGCCGAGCCCCTGGAACGAGGACAACATCGACACCTTCGCGGGGCTAATGGGCACCGGTCGCAGCGCTTCCGGAAGCGCCGATCCTACCGCCTTTACGGTGTTCTTTCCCAAAAAACTGAACCCGCCGGACCCCTTTGCCGTCGTGATCCTTGAGGTCGTTCACGCGAAGCCGGACCAAACCCAGCTCGCTGAGTTGGCCCAGATCGCCGCCTCACTCCAGATAAAGGATCTTCCCACGCTAGAGCAACTCGCTCCGCGACCGCAGCGACGACTCCAGGTCGCGCAGACTCTCTCGAAACGTGAGCTGAGCAAACGCCATCGCGAGCCGCTGATCGTGACATGCAAAGTCCCTGATTCCCGCGTCTCCGTGATAACGTTGAACGCAGCGTCGAAAGATCTCGCGGTGGCCCAAGCCCACTACTTGCGCGAACACAGTCTGAGTGGCCATACCCCGAGAATGCGCTCGGATCGCGATGGCCGAATCCCAAATGCGTCACACCCTCCAACGTGGGTAATGCGCTGAAATACTCTGTGTTACAAAGCTTCATCAATCGTTATACCGGACAGCCGTGAATCGTCATTATCAGCAAACGAATCAGCCCGGACCCCAACCACAACTGCCACCACTAGGACCCTGAATAGCTTTGTCGGCATAGCGCTCGCCATTAGATTCCATTTAGACTACCCCTAGAACTAGTCCCAGCGAACACATTCCTCTCCTATACAACGGCGACTGATGTCGGTTCGGCCACGCTCCGTTCTCTCGGTTTGCTGCGACTATTGGCCCAGACCGACTCTTCAAGCGGCTCGAACCGGCGGAATCACGTCAGTTTGACCTTGGTCCACCTCCCAATACCGCTATCCGCGAGCTTTATCGACCACGCTCCAGGATCTTTTCATCGCCATCCTGCCCACTCTTCGGGTGATAACCCCCGACAGGCATCGATTGCAGCATCTGGACGTTCGCAAGGCGCGCATAGGGAACATAGTCGGCAGTGGCAGAATTAATGGCCGTCACGATCACTCCTGCGATGACGCCTCCCAGACCGCCTCCACTGCTGTTGCCCGAAAGATCGGCGACGATCGTGCCCGAGTATTCCCACAGGATCCGATTGGTCTTCGTTGATTTGAGCTTCGCGTCCACCGAGACGGTGAGTGTGGACGAGATAACCAGGTAACTCTTGTTCCACTTCCTGATGTGCGTGAATAGGACGGCGTCAGCGCCGAAGAATTGCTCAAACTTGTCGAGCGGTTGATCGCCGATCATCTCCGTGTCGTAAAGGCCCTGGGACTTTAGGATGTCGTCCGTTACCTCGATCGGGAACACGTAGTATCCCGAAAAGGCCAAGGGCGATGAAACGGTCGTCGCATAATACGCCTTGGCGTCGGCGGCCGTCGTGCTGTTGATCGGCGGAAGAACCAGAATTGTGCGCGGTTTCTCCTCATACATCAAAGGAAATTTTGCCGCTTTGGTTACCTGCGGACCGGCGCAACCGACGGTCAGCGCCAGTGCAAAAACGCAGAGGGGGATGAAGTTGCTGCGAGTCACGGCTGGCCTTGCTTCAGTTGCGACCGTACCAAGGCGACAAAACGCGCCGATTCAGGATAGGTAGTGACTTCGAGATTGAAATAGCGCTCAGCATCCGGACTGCCCTCCTTGGCCAGGAGGTAGCCGTATTCGCAGTAAATTCCAGGCGGTACGCGAAGGTTCTTTTCGCCCGAGGTCTTGATTATGTCCTCAAGCGACTCCTTGTATTTCGCGATGCTGGAGGGCGTGCCGTCCTTCTTACTATGGTAATACGTCTTTTCGTAGCTGCCGTAATAGTAGTCGATCGGCTTGCTGGCGCAGCCCGCTAGGAATGCTGCCACTAGGAAAAGCGGGAAAAGCAACCTCATGGGACCCTGATCTCGAGCGTCTGGAGGTCGGAGACCAAGATCTCCCGCGAAAGGATTACGGCCCCGGACCGGGTGACCCGGACAGTGTGCTTACCCGGGGCGGCAAACATTGGCTCGCTGTCGTCGCCGGATTCTAGCTGAAATGGGGTCCCGCCGTCTATCGATGCCGAATCGCCCTTCTCTGCGTTCAGGAATTTTACGTAGGCAGTTGGATCGTGGGAGACCGTGCCCGTCGTCGAATGGCAACCCGATAGCCCGGCGATGGATCCGAATACGAGTGCGGCCATTGCTAGTCGGAAAGGTAGGAATTTCATCGGGATTCCTCCACTGCATATTGGGTCCACTTGTTGTTCTCGGTGGCCTTCGGGAGATCGCCTGAGGTGACGGAGGCAATTGAAACCTCGTTCATCCCCTCGCCAGCAAACGAAGAAACCTGGATCTGTGCGACTTTGTGCCCGGGGAGAGTGACGTCCATGTCCGTTGCGGGATTGTGCACCTTGCTTCCCTCAATATAGACATCAAACGTATCCCCGATCTTTACTCCCTGGTTCTGGCCCCCGGTCACGATGTACGAACCGTCGGAATACGCGATAATATATGCCTTCCATGGCTTTTGAAGGAGATGGCCGATCACGTTGCTCGCAAGGTTTGTGATGGCGGCATCGAGAACCTTGTCGTTCAGCGTGGAGTCGTAGTCGGCGGTGGGCCCGAGCCCAACAGCTGTCTGCACCTCGGTGAAGGCCTCGCCGGAACCTTCGTCGGCGTAGATGACCTCCCCGGTGCGGACGTCGAGCAGCCGGATCGTCACCTTGGCATATGCCGTCTGCTTCTTGGATCTTGTAAAAACTCCGACGTTGCCCTCGGTTTTGCGGCCGAACGCGGTGATTGATCCCACAACGAGGTAGTCGGCCATGTTGTGCAGGCCCTCCAACTTCCCGAGCCCCAGTTCGGCATTGATCTTCTTCATGTCCGCCCGCTCAAGCAGGATGAATTTTCCGGTATCCAGCAGCTTCTTGGAAAGGATATCCACGGCCTGCTTGCCGATCGGATCCGAGTCCTTATCGAGCAGAAAGCTTCGGCCATAGTTTGTCTCGTTCGTAAACCGTGCGATAGCGATTTTCCGCTTCAACGTACGGGCCGCCGGTTGTTCGACCGACGCCGCGGCGCTCGCTCCCGCAGTTTGGGCGGAAACGTCAACGAAGGTTAGGACCAACAGTCCAAACACCGCCGAAAGGGCCTTGGGGCCGAATTTAGGCATGGAGATCGAATTCTGCAGCAAGCGTCGGGAATCTGCCTTGGATACGGCGGTCGTTGATGCAAAGGCTACGCTGTAAGCGCGGCTGCGGTGAGTCAACGCATTGAAATGCGCAATTAGATGCGCATTTCAGGCTGGGCCTCACCACTTATGGCATCGGCTCGACGAGATTGTAGTAAACCGGTACGGCGCAGCGGTCTTCGGGAGGGGCCGCACGCTCTCCGGCAGTGCAGGCTGTCAATAGTTAAGACGCGAAAGCCTGGAGTGTCGGGCCAGCGCGACACATGTCTTGACTCGAAATTGTATTTTACCCCCGCGCGGGGACCGCGAGCTTTGTGCGGATATGCAAACCGACTTCGGTCAAGTCGTAATAGACGAAGTGTCCGATGCGGTGATGCGGAATGCGGCGTAGCTTCGTCCATTGTCGTAGGGTGCGAATTGATGGCTCCTTGCCCTTGGGGAAAATTCCTCCAAGGCGCAGTCCATTGATGTCCGTAAGCAGGCTTCCATAGGCTTGTGTTGAAGGTGTTTCCATACCCTAGGCGATCCGTCAACTCAGGCTGCCCGAGGATGGCGGGGCAGGACCGCGACTGGCGTGTCGCATTTCAGGTTGGGGAATGCCACTCCGGCAGCCGGCGCGTTTGCATAGGCCCGTTTGGGCATAATATTGAAAAACGCCTCGGCCTCCGAGGCGTTTTTCAAATCGAGGTAGTGCTTGCGAATTATGGATTCGGAATTGCCCGCTTGGAGCGCAGCCTCTCCCATAGACCGGTATTTGGCGACGAACATTGAAATGAACGTGTGGCGGAGGACGTCGTGGGTGAGGTGGAACCTCTTTGCGAATTTGGCCCGACGTTTCTGAAAGTCCGCCACGACGATCGGGAACTTCTCCAGAGGATAGGCTCGGAGCCACGATGCAAGGTTCGGCTGAATGGCCACCCTGCGTGGCTCCCGGATTTTAGATACCTCGGCCGGAATGAAAATCGTCTTAGCCTTGAGGTCCACAGCTCCTGCCTGGAGCTTGGAAATCTCTCCATCTGGCACACCTGGGCGGATGCCCGCAAATAGGCAAAGGGCGAAATAGGGTACCCACCGCCCCCCCTCGAAGCCCTCAAAGTGCTCCATAAGATCGCGTGCCTGGGCGGAGGTCAACGTGGCCGCGGATCCGTTCCGGCGACGGATCCGATGATGGGGCACTTTGAGTATCAGATTGTCTGCAATCCAGCTGCGTTGAAACGCGAACTTGAGGAAGGTCGAAAGGATACCGCGCTTATTGTTGTGGGTCTTCATGCCGGGCCTGCCGATTTCAAGAAAGCTCACGAGTCGCGGCGCCGTCAGACCGGCGACCGTCTCGTTGGGAAAGTGATTCAGTAGCCGTTTTAAATCCCATCGAATTCGGCTAAGCTGGGGGCGTGAGATCTGGTCTTGCTCGAATTCGTGCTCCTTTGAGGCGACATATTCGGAAATGGCGTCTGCCAGGAGCTTCTGGCGCTCCGGAGGTCGGTAATTGGCCATCGCGTAATCGACGCAGATAGAGAGCGTTTGAGGTTGGCCTTCGAGCCGCCGAAAGGCTGCTTCGGCTTCCCGTAGCTGTTCGTCAGAAAGGCGCGTGACGGCAGCACGAACGTTGCCTTTGGATTGAAGGCTTCCGACTTCAAATACCTGGCGCTCTGCTTCCGCTTCGGCACGAGCGGCGAAATTCTTGCGGATGCGCTTGCCGCAGAGCCAGCCCGAGACCCTGAAGACGACTTTTCCCGAGGGATTGGTGAACTGAGAGACGACGAACGAACGGAGTGGATTCATGCTGGATTTGCCACGTCAACTGGCAAATCTGCGTTCGGATTGCGGCCGACCATTGGTAGCCAACTATTTAGTTGGCGTCCCCACGGGGATTCGAACCCCGGTTCTCACCGTGAAAGGGTGGTGTCCTGACCGGGCTAGACGATGGGGACGTAGCGCGGAATCGTGCAAGCTAGGCCGGGGCACCGCCCTAGCAAGAGCATTTTTCCTTCTGGACCCTAGACGTCATAGGGGAATCCTCAAGTAATGACGTTCGACGATATTGTGTCGGCATTGCCCGAAGGAGCTGTGACTTCGGTCAATGTCCCTTTCCGCCGGGTCGCTTCCGGCAAGGTGCGCGAAATCTTTGACCTCGGAGAATCCCTGCTCCTGGTGGCTACCGACAGGCTTTCGGCGTTTGATGTCATTCTTCCCGACGGAATACCGGGGAAGGGTATCCTGCTGACGCAGATGAGCCTATGGTGGTTTGCGAAGACGGCGGGGATCATTGAGAACCACCTGCTGCCGGATCAGGATGCGGCGTTCGATAGGGCTGGGATTCCGAAGGGAGACCTCCGACTGAGAAGCATGATCGTACGCAAGCTCCGGCCGCTATCGATCGAGTGCGTGGTGAGGGGCTATCTGGCTGGCAGCGGATGGGCCTCGTATTCCAAATCGGGATCCGTTTGCGGGATACGGCTTCCCCCGGGCCTCCGCCAGGCCGGCCGTCTTCCTCAGCCGATATTCACGCCCACGACCAAGGCGCCAAAGGGCAGCCATGACGAGGCGATCGACGACGCGCAGGCCGGGGCGCTGGTGGGAGCCGAACTCTATCGGCGCGTCAAGGAAGCGAGCCTCGCCCTCTATACGCTTGGGCACGGGCGGTCCCTTGAGTCCGGGATGATCCTGGCCGACACCAAGTTTGAATTTGGAACCGATGCCAACGGCGCACTTGTGCTGATCGACGAGGTGCTGACACCGGATTCGTCTCGATACTGGCCGAAGGACCTCTACGTACCCGGAGGGTCGCCGCCTAGCTTCGACAAGCAGTTTGTGCGCGACTACCTGCTGGGCCTGTCTTGGAATCAAAAGCCGCCGGCGCCGAGGCTGCCGCGCGAAGTGATTGATAAGACCCGCGCCAAATACGTCGCAGCCCTTCGCAGCCTGTTGGACGTGCGCCAGGCTACTGCATGACGTCCTGATGCTTCTGCGGCATGGTCGCGCCGTTCTGCGCGCGGACAAGTTCGCGCCTTAGCCAGTCCAGGGAGGCGTTGACGGCGCGCTGCTTCACGGTGGCCCTGGGCCCAGGGTAGCTTAGCTTCCGCGACCAGATGCCGTGCGGAGCATGGAGCGCCACGAAGATCGTGCCGACCGGGTTCTCGTTGGTGCCGCCGCACGGTCCCGCAAAGCCCGTGATCGACAGCGCGTAATCAGCCCCAAGCTTCTCGGCCGCCCCCGTGGCCATCGCAACCGCAGCCTCTGCGCTCACGGCCCCATGCTGGAGCAGCAGGCATTCGGGAACGTCCAGGAGCTGCATCTTGGAATCGTTCGAGTAACACACACACCCTCCCGAGAAAAACTTGGATGCGCCGCAGATGTCGGTAAATGCGTTGGATAGGAGGCCGCCGGTCGCGGTTTCGGCGACTGCGAGGCGCTTGTCCTGCGCTCGAAGGAGGTCGGCGCACACCTTCGCAAGCGAGTCGTCTCCGCGCGTGACGAAATCCTCCCCAAGGAGGTGGGCGCATTCATCCGCAATTTCACCGATCGCTTCCATGCTGAAGGCGCCGCTGGGCGAACTCAGTCTGCAGTCGACATGACCCGAATGGGCGCAGAACGCCACGCCAAGGCCGGAGCCGTGGCGGTCGAAGATGGGTTGGAGCTTCGTCTCAAGCATCGATTCCCCGATTCCCGCTGTCCGCAACTGCACATAGGCCTGATTTGCGAGGACAAGCCCTAGACGTCCTAGCCGGGGAAGGACCTGCTCCGTGAACATCGGCCTCAGTTCGTTGGGAGGACCCGGCATCATGCAAAGCACCTTGCCATCCTGCTCCACCCAGAGACCGGGCGCCGTTCCGTTCGCGTTGGCAAGCACTTCGCCGCGTTCAAATCGATAGGCCTGTCTCAGGTTGTTCGGAGTCATCTTGCGCCCGAATAGCGCGAATCGGTCGAGCATGTGCTTCTCAATCGCCGGGTCGAATATGAGGCTCTGGCCCAGGACGCCAGCGACCGCCTCACGGGTCCGGTCGTCGCAGGTCGGACCTAGGCCCCCCGTAATCAGGACAACGTCCGAGCGATCCCAGCTCTCGCGAAACTGCGTTGCAATATCCTCGGCATCATCCGTTACCGTCACATTCCTTCGGAGCTGGATGCCTCTCGCCCCAAGTTCGGCGCCAATGAACGTCAGGTGGCCGTTTGCGGTGAGTCCGAGGAGGAGTTCGTCGCCAATGGTCAGCAGTTCGTACCGGAGCCTGTGCGCGGGCTTTTTCAAACGTATAGCTCTAAGTTGGATGAAAGCATGCTTTGCGGCCCGTGAATTTAGGCTAATCTGTGGAAAATGCCAGCAGACGCCGCAGATAGCGAGGTTCCCCAGACCCTGAAGGAGAAGGTCCGGAGGCTGCCCGACAGGCCCGGAGTCTACCTCATGAAGGACCGGATCGGAAGAATCATTTACGTTGGAAAGGCCAAGGCCCTGAAAAGGCGCGTCTCCTCCTATTTTCAGCCGTCGCGCGGGTTCACGATGCATCCGAAGATCAGGGCCCTGGTCGAGATGATCGCCGACTTCGAAACGATCGAGGTGAAATCCGAACCCGAGGCCCTCCTTCTTGAGGGGAAGCTGATCAAGCAATGGAGGCCCCGGTACAATACGGATTTCACCGACGACAAGCGCTTTCTCCTCGTGCGGGTGGACCCGCTTGAGGACCTTCCCAGGTTCCGGCTTGTCCGTCTGCGCAGGGACGACCGATCGAGGTATTTCGGTCCGTTTGCGCACAGCGGGCCCCTGCGCAAGACGCTCGCCCAGATGCGTCGCCAGTTCGGCATCCTTCTCGGGGATGCCACCCCGAAGCGCCTTCCGGACGGATCCTGGCAACTCTATGACGATGTGCGGGCGGAACTCTACGGGTTCACAAACAGCGTCTCGCGCGAGGAGTACCGGGAGCGCGTGGACAAGGCGTGCGCCTTCCTGGAGGGCAAATCCAGGGAATGGCTCGAATCCCTGCGCGCGGAGATGGCCTCCGCCTCGGCGCGCCGGGAGTTTGAAAAGGCGGCCGCGCTGCGAGACATCGTCTACGCCCTGGAGAAGACCCTCGAAAAGCCCCGGCACTTTGAGCGGACCGATCCGACGGCCCTCAGTGCGAGCGGTTCGGCGCTCGAATCGCTTCGGGAGGCCCTAGGGCTGCCTTTGGCCCCGAGGGTCATCGAGTGCTTCGACATCTCGCACATCTCGGGCACCTTCGTGGTCGCTTCCATGGTCCGCTTCGCCGACGGGAGGCCCGACCGCGACCATTACCGGCGTTTCAGGATCAAGAGCTTCGTCGGTAACGACGACTTCAGGGCGATGGAGGAGGTGGTCGGGCGCAGGTATGGCAGGCTCCTCGGCGAAGGCGGCGCTTTTCCCGACCTCGTGGTTATCGACGGCGGGGCGGGGCAGGTGGGGGCTGCGCTGAAGGCCTTCGTGGGCCTTGGGATGGAAAGGCCCCCGGTCGTGGGCCTCGCGAAGAAGGAGGAGACGATCGTGTTTCCGGACGGACGCCCTCCCCTAAATATCCCGCTTGACCATCCGGGCCTGAGGCTCCTTCAGCGACTCAGGGACGAGGCGCACCGCTTCGCGAACACCTATAATGCGGACCTTCGGTCCAAGAAGATACGCGAATCCCTGCTGGACGAATTTCCGGGCCTTGGCCCGTCGAAACGCGTCGCCTTGTTTGAACGTTCGGCGGGATCGACCGCCTGCGGGCCGCGACGGCGGCTGAGATCGCCGAGGTGCCCGGTTTCGGGCCGAAGCTGTCGTCGGAACTGCATGCATTCCTGGGGAGGATGCGCACGGCGCCCGCGAAAACTCCTTGATCCTTGCGGCGGCTTGCGCCTGTTACGGAGGCTCCATGTCTCCCTACCGCCTGACTTCGATCGCCCTCCTGGCGTTTGCCGTTCTGTCCCCGGCCGCCGGCGCCGCCCCGCAACTCGCCCCCCTTTTTCGGGACCACGCGGTGCTTCAGCGGGAGAAGCCTGTCCCGGTTTGGGGGACCGCCGTTCCGGGCGAACACGTGAGCGTTTCGTTCGCCGGGCAGTCGGTGGGAGCCACGGCGGGTACGGACGGCCGCTGGATTGCCGTCCTTGCTCCGCTGGCCACCAATCCGATTGGAAGCGACCTGACCGTTGCCGGAAAGCAGACGGTGGTCGTCCACGACGTCGTCGTCGGGGAGGTATGGCTCTGCTCCGGCCAGTCGAACATGGAGTTTGCGGTGAACGACAACGGCCTCGGCAGCCACGTTGAAAATGCCGCCGCGGAGGTCGCCTCCGCCCGTTATCCCCTGATTCGCCAATTCAAGGTGGCGCGCTGCGCTTCGCCCGCTCCGCTCGATTTGGCCGGAGGGGATTGGAGGCTGTGCACGCCGGCGACCGCGGGTTCGTTCACGGCGGTCGGCTACTTCTTCGCAAGGGATATCTATGGCCGGATCGGAGTGCCGGTCGGCATCATCAACAGCTCGTGGTCTGGAACTCCGATCGAGGCTTGGATGAGCCCGGCCGCGCTTGCAGCCTTCCCAGGATTCTCGAATGGGCATACGGCGGGCGGCGCTTCGGGATCCGTCGATCCGTGGATCCCCTCGTCGGTATTCAATGGGATGATCCATCCGCTCCTTCCCTACGCCATCCGGGGCGTTCTTTGGTACCAGGGCGAGAGCAATGTCGGTCGCGCTGCCAGCTATGCCGTGCAGTTCCCGGCGCTCATTGCGTCGTGGCGCGCCCATTTCGGCTGCGGCGACGTTCCGTTTTTCTGGGTTCAGTTGGCGAATTTCAAGGCGGCAGCCGACGGCCGTGGGGACCAATGGGCGTTCCTTAGGGAGGCCCAGTCGAGGGCGCTCGCGCTTCCCGCGACGGGACAGGCGGTGGCGATCGACATAGGCGAGGCGGGCAACCTCAACCCGCGGAACAAGCAGGAGGTGGGAAGGCGCCTGGCGCTGATCGCAAAGGCAGAGGTTTATTCAATCTCCGTGGACTATTCGGGGCCGGTGTTCAGCCGCGCCGACGTCGATGGCGCTGCGATGCGGGTTCATTTCATGTTCACCGGCGAGGGCCTGACCGCCTCCGGCAGACCCCTCCAATCGTTCGAGCTTGCGGGTGCGGACCGGGTTTTTCATCCGGCGACGGCGGTCATCGAGGGCGACTCGGTCGTCGTGCGGTCACAGTGGGTGCGCCAGCCCGTCGCTGTCCGTTACGCCTGGGCGAACGCCCCCGACGCAAATCTCTTCAACGGAGCCGGGCTTCCCGCGGCGCCATTTCGAAGCGACGATTGGTGACGATGCCGCGAAGGGAGGTCGTCGCCTGACGGGCTAGACATTATAGCTGCGCGACGAGCAGCTACGCAAAATAGTGTGCTTGTCCCCGTTCACGCGGGTTACTGCACGGGAGTGTAGCCTATCCGCATGGATGTGGTTGTTACCAGCAATCCAAAATCCGAGGGCAAGCACATGAACACTGATAAATATGTGGGCCTCGATGTCCACATGGATACGACGGTTATCGCGGTCGCCGAAGGCGGCCGCTTGGGTGAGGTTCGCCTGTTTGGCTCCATCTCAAGCGACTTGCGGGCGCTGGAGAAGGCGCTTAAAAAGATTGGTGGAGAGCAGGTTAAGCTGCACGTGGTCTACGAAGCAGGCCCGACCGGCTATGGGGTCTACCGCCGGCTTAAGCAGGTCGGCATCGAGTGCATCGTGGTGGCTCCCTCGAGGATCCCCCAGGCCAACGGCACCCGACAGAAGAACGATCGCCGCGATGCCACGATGCTGGCCCGGTTGCACCGGGCCGGCGAGTTGACGGCGATCCACGTGCCGAGCGATGTCGACGAAGCCATACGGGACCTGACAAGGGCGCGGGCCGATGCCGTGCATGACCTCACCCGAGCCAAGCAGCGGCTCAAGTCCTTCCTGCTGCGCCAAAACATGCACTATCCCGGCAAGGCGAGCTGGAGCGCTGAGCACCAGCGTTACCTGCGGGCGCTCCAGTTTCCCATCCCGTCGCTGCGCTCGGTGCTTGAGGAGTACCTCTTTGCCATCGATCAGGTCGTGCAGCGCGTCCAGCGCATGGAGGAGCTGCTGGCGGTCCATGTACCGCAGTGGCGCATGTACCCGGCCGTCCAGTGTTCCGCGTCACGCTGTTTCAGGAACATTTCTTCATGATAAATGCGGGGATGGTCACGATGTTTCCGGGGAGCCGTGCGGAGCGTGACGTCTTTGATTAAGGAGGAGTGAGCGCGCCACGGTTATCGCGGCGGCTGTCAGAACAGGGAGAGCTGATGAGGGTCGCTTTTGCCGTGACGGGTGCAGCGTGCTTGGATCAGGCGATGGGCTGAAGCGAGCAGTTCGACGTGACGGGCGTCATTCTGGACATTCGCGGCGAAGCATACCGAGGTAAGGAGCTGGTCGATGGCGTTGCGGACGTGTTTGAGTTCGTCGTAGAGCTCGTCGCCGTGGTGCTGGAACCAGTCTTGGAGGCATTTAAGGAGGTAGGCAGGGAAGTAGGCGCCGAAGCGGCAGGGATCGCCGTGAGCGGCGATCGCGTCGAGGCGCTCCGCGATGAGGAGGTTGTACCGGGCGGGTGAGCACGTGAGGCCGCGGCCATGAAGCCAGACGGACGGCCAAGTGAGGGCGTAAACGATCATCCGCCGATCGCGGTGGAAGGTGCGCGCAGGAAGCGCTCGGTAAAAACGGCGCTCGACACTATTGAGGAGTTGCTGGACCGCATCAGCGCCTTGCGGCTGGAGGCCGACGGTCTTCACGATTCCGGCCGGGTGCGCCCGAGCCACGGGAGGGCATCGAGGGCAATCTGGACGTCGGCAGAGGTCACGACCCGCCGGTTCGCCAGGGCGGCCTGCTCCATTGCACGCTGCAGGAGGGCGTTAAGGGTGCGTGGTATACCTTGGGCCGACTGCAGAAGAAGGGTTTCCGCCGCGGGCTCAAAAGGACTGGAGTGGATCCCGACCTCGGCCAGACGCCGGCGCAGGTATTCGCTAAAACTGTCCGCGGGCCAACGCTCGAGGTGCAGGCAGAAGCCCAGCCGCGACACGAGGGCCTTGTTCACCCCAAGTTCGAGCCGCCCCATGAGATCCTCGTCCCCGCAGAGGATGAGGGAGAACGGCGTCGTCGCGTCCGCTCTGGAGCAAGTAAGGAGGCGTAGCTCCTCCATGGCCGCGATCGCTAGGTCCTGCGCCTCTTCAATCATCACGATCGGCCACGCCGGGGCCCATTCCTTCCACAGTTCGCACAGGATCGCGACGTTGTCGCCCTTGCGGTACATCGGGCTCTTGCCACCCAGTCTCACCAAGTGGCGCAGGAGATCGGAGCTCATGAGCGAGCCGTGCGCGAGGCGCAGGATGCGGTACTGCTTCGCCGAGAGCCGCTCGCTCCAGCGGTACAAGAGCGTGCTTTTCCCCACCCCGTGCGTCCCGTGAAGGACCCCGCTCGCCTTGACCCCCGCCAGCTGGTCGAGCCGGCGGTACGCTTCCGCCCACGACGGGTGTGTCAGCACGACCTCACCGTCGGCCATGCCTGGCCAGCGGCTCGCGCCCCACAGGGTTTTTAACGCCATATCCAGGGTCGGTTCAGTAGATTTCACGGTCATAGTCGTTGGTGATTATGCGCACCTTGCTGTTGCGATGCTTGTTGCAGCGGACGGCGAGCCCCATGAAGCGCTCTCCCAGCCACACCTCCATCCGGGCGAGCGTGATCGGATCAAAGCGCACCGTAACGACCTGCCCCCGCAGGTGCGCCGCCACTTCCCACAGATCGCTTCCCAGGGAGAAGGTCGCATCCTTCCTCACCCGGCGCTTCTGGCGCATGAAGAAGAGGCGGTCGAGCGGCACTTCCTTTTCCAGGAGCCGCAGCGACGTCCCCAGGCGCGCGAAGCGCCCCGCAGGGGATTCGCCAGAGAGCGCCCCGTGCGCGCGCTGATGATAATCCGTTTCCAGCCATTTCCAGAGACGGGCGTTGAGCGTTTCCATCGTGGTCACGGGCTCAAAGACCAAGGTCGGCAGGAACTGCACCTGCACAGTCGAAAAAAAACGCTCAATCTTGCCCTTCGACCAGCTGTGATACGGCTTACAGTGGATAAGCCGGATCCCGAGATTTGCGCACACGATTCCCAGGTGCTGGCTGCGGAACGCGCTCCCGTTATCGGTGTAGAGCTTGTCCGGAAGCCCGCGCGTCTGAACCGCCTTTCTAAGCGCATCCAAAAACCCCTCCAGGCGCTCCGCACCGTAAAACTGGGCGTGCACGACCAGCCGCGAGCAATCGTCCAACAGCGCAAACAGGAACGTGCGCTCCTTCGTTTCCTCCCCGCTCTTAATCGTTGGCCCATGCATGCAGTCCGCCATCCACAGCAAATTCGGGAGCGGCACCTCGAAGGCCTTCGTCGGACCGCCCATGAGCCCAGAACCCGCGCGCAGGCTCTGGCGGTCCAGGCCCACATCCGCCAGCCGGCGCTGGAGCGTGCTCGCACTGATTGCTCCTGCTTCCAGGATTCCCTGGCGCAGCAATTCCTCGCCAAGCGCCTTCACACTAAACTGCGGATTCTCCCGCCGAAGTTTGATCAACGCCTCCACCGCCGCCGGATCCATCGCCTTCGGCACCCCCCGGTCCGAGCGGGGCCGGTTCTGCAGCGCCTGGAACTTGTCCCTCTTGTACCGGTAGTACCAATCCTCGATCGTTCGCGCCGAAAAAAAGCGCCCGTCCCATGCCTGCGCCGCCGCCGCTCCAATCGCTTGGGCCATGCTCTGCCCGCTCTGGATCGCCTGGACGACCAGTTGCACTGCCGCGAAGCGTCCCAAGGCCCGGTTTTCACCAGGATCTTCCGCCGAACTGCTCACGTTGTTCATCGCCGCGCACCCTCTCAGTCGCTCCACGCTTCCAGCGATATTTTCGTTGTGTGGGACCGAGCAATATTCAGCGTTGGAAACGCTCTTTCCGACCCAACTGTGGTCATCCCTTGGCTGGCTGATGGCAATGGTACCTCCTAAAGAGGCTTGTTCTAAACTCATTAACCAGTCGGCATGCGGCGGACCCTAATCCGCCGCATGCCTCCTTCAGCCAGGGCCACGGGCCCTCTCTAACGGGCGGCGAGCCGCCGAGACCATGCCCGATCGTCCGCCACAGCGATAGCCGATAGGCGTTCATCCGCCGCTCGTATTCCTGGAGCAGCGGCTCCCATTTGAGCACATCGAGCCGCGACCTTTTCCTATCTAAAAAAGCCTCAAACGTCCCCGCCGCCACCAGCCGATAACTGAGCGCAAAATCCGGCAGGTAACTCACCGTTCGCCGGCATTTAAGACACAGGAATCTCGCCACCATGATCATCACGATTTGCCCAATCGCACCCGTAATCCCTCGGCGATAGTTCCCGTGCCGATGCAGCCGCCCAGCCCTCCCACAGCGCGGACACACCTGCTCCGAGCGAACTTGCCGGTGCCCTTCGCTCGCCACGTATCCCTCGGCACTCATCTCGCACCGGTAAATCCGCTGCATTTGAGCCCACGCCTATATTCACCCCCATCCCAGCCGTCACATTCTTTCGCTCTCACACCGCGCTCTTCGCGGGACTTCACTCACCTTCACAGCCGATTCTTAATCACTCTCCACACGGGATTCTTTGCACCACCTCCGACTACACCGTGACAAATTTCAATCCCGTTTTCAGGAAACAACGTGACGCGGGACA
>CAWHOL010000020.1:0-148236 GCA_963830965.1 uncultured Verrucomicrobiae bacterium
AGGTCGCCCACCGGCAGGCCGGCGCGCCGGGCGATCTCCTCGCGAAGTCGCTCCTGCCCCCATTCGTCCCCTGCCGCAATCCCTGCGCCTCGAAGACGCCGTCCGTGAACAGGATGACGGCGTCGCCCGGGCGAAGCCCCTGTCGCCCGGGGCATCGGTGAAATCGTCAATCAGCCCGAGCGCAGGCCCGGCCACGTCGCCGTCAGACAGGAGCGCTTCGAGACCCACCGAGGCGTGCCGGATGAAGCCGGTCGGATGCCCCGCCTGTCCGTAGGCCAGCGTCGACGCGTCCACGTCGACGACCGCGTAGGCGGCGGTGACGAACAGGAAATGGCCCGCATGTCGGAGGACGGTCATGAGACACTGGTTTAGCCGGGTCAGGAGGGCCCCCGGGTCCCCCGCGACCGGCCGCAGGTCCTCCGCGAAGGCCCGAAGCATGGACGTGATGAGGGCCGAGCGGACGCCGTGGCCCATGACATCGCAGAGGAGGAACCCGGCCGCCCCTTCCGAGATTCGGATCAGCTGGTAAAAGTCCCCGCTCACGCCGCCGGCGGGCCGGTACTGCGAATGAAAGCTCCAACGCAGACCGGGGTCCCGCGCGTCGCCCGAGGCCGGGAGCATCGCAAGCTGCACCTCGCGGGCCATCAGCAGGTCGTCCTCCATGGCCTTGTTCTTCTCGGCGACCTCGAGGCGCGAGCGTTCAAGAGCGGCTATGTTGCCGAGGAGCATCTCGGTCTGCAGCCGGACCAGCGCATGGACAAAGATGAACCCGACGTACCCCCCCGCTTCGTCGACCAGGAGCACATCGTCGTAGAAATTCTCGTTTGCGCGCGCGGAAACCGATGCGAGCGCCTCCGGAAGCGGCGTCGTCTCGCACAGCCGGAACGCGGAGGCCATCAGGTGCTCCCTCACCGGTCGATGGGCGAAGAGCGCAAACCCGAACCGCGCCCCGAGCTGCATGGCGATTTCGCGGCGGGCGCAGACGCCGAGGAGCCGGGGGCCGTCGAGAACCGCAAGGAAGTCGCGTCCGCTCTCGGAGAACCGGCGGTGCACCTCCTCGAGCGGCGCGTCGCCCGCAACGGACTCGCGGTGGCCCAGCATGGAGCGCAGCCCCACCGGATGGCGTTCTCCGTTCACGGCTGAAAGCCTGCAGGGCCGGGAGGTTCCCTGCAATACGGCGTCCATACCGTCACCCCGATTTAACGGTCCGGCCCTGCGCGGCCGACGCCGGCGGTCCGCACCGGGGCCAAAAAGAAATGCAATGAGGCGTTGCAGCCCCCCCCTTCTCCGTCTTTCCAAGAGTGCATGAAAACCCCGGCTTGGATCGTCCTGCTTTGCACGTGCATGGCCTCAGCGGGCTGCACCGAAATGAAGGCGCCGGCGGAGGCCCAGGCCGCCTCCCAGGCCCCCCAGAGGGACTGGACGTGGGTGCAGGGCGCGGTCTTCGTCCCCACCAACAGCGTGAACGAGGCGCAGCAGTGGGACCAGTACGATCCGGCGGTCAATGACCGCGAGCTGCATTTTGCGTCGGCGTACGGCATCAATGTCGTCCGGGTCTACCTGCACTACTACGTCTACCTGAAAAAGAAGGACGCCCTTCTGAGCGACATCGGCGATTTCCTGGGCCGCGCCTCCAAATACGGGATCAGGACGGAGTTTGTCTTCTTTGACGACTGCTGGAATCAGCCGCCGAAGGACCTCCTCTCCTCCGACTACCGGTACCCGGCGCCGATTCCGGGCGTCCACAACAGCCAGTGGCTCGTCTGCCCCGGCGACGACGTGAGGTCCCATTACGAGCAGCACCGCGCCGGGCTCAAGGCCTACGTCCAGGACATCGTCAACGCCCACAAGGCCGACGCCCGCGTGGCGTTCTGGGAGATCTATAACGAGCCCAACAATTCCCTGGCGACGATCAGGCTCGAGCGGGATGCGCGGGCCTGGATCAAGGAGACGGGGACCGAGATCCCCGTGACCGCCACGGGCAAGGAGTTCTCGGGCGGGCCGTTCTCCGACTTCCCGTCCTGGCACGAGTACGGCGCGTACACCGTCTATGGCGACGCCCATACGCTCTGCAGCGAATGCATGAACCGCCAGGGGCAGACCGTCCCGGGCATCGTCGAGCACTTCAAGGGCAGGGTCGGCTTTATCATGTGGGAGTTCGGGATCGGCCGGGACAACTGCCGTTTTGCATGGAGCGAAAACCGCGAGACGCCCCGGAAGGACGAGACGCCGACTCCGTTCCACGGGATCGTCTATCCCGACGGGCACCCGTGGTCCCTCTCCGACGTGAAGGCGCTGCTAGGGCCCGCGGGCTACGCCCACGGGCATTTCTTCGCAGTCAGCTACTTCAAGGACCCCTCGTTCACCGTGCTGGCGAAGACCTCGATCACGCCGGCGATCGACTTCGACCTTGTCGACGAGCCGGGCGTCGGCTCGCCCGACGCCTCGGCGGGCGTACCGAGGGAGCACTTCTCGACAGAGTACAAGGGCACGATCCAGCCCCCCGAGGACGGATCGTACGTCTTCTCGGCCGACAGCGACGGCACGGTCGAGGTGCTCCTGGACGGCAGGGCCCTCGTCACGAAGGCCGCGGCGGGACGCGGCACGGCCACCGGGAAAATCGAGCTTCAGGCCTTCCGGAGCTACAAGATTTCGGTGCGCTACGCCCATGCGACCGGGCCCGCGAGCCTCCACCTGACCTGGACGGGGCCGACGTTTTCGAGCAGGGTCCTCGAGGCCTCGACGCACCCCGAGGATCTGTGATGCGGGCCCCTTTTTGCGCTTGAAGGAATCCCCATGCAGGCCATGTTTCCCGCACCGGCAATGGATTCTGCCGGCCCGCTCCGCGGGGAACCGCCCGACCGAAATCGGCGCTGATGACTCCTACTGCGAACCGACGCACTAGGAACCCTGATGAACCTATACCTCTGGATCTTTCTGGGCAGCGGGCTCGGCGGGCTGATGCGCTTCGCGCTGAACGGCCTCGTCAGCCACCGCTTTGGTGAGACGTTCCCCTGGGGGACGTTCATCATCAATGTCTCCGGTTCCTTCGTCATCGGGTTCTTCAACACGCTGACCGATCCGGACGGGCGCTTCATCGTCGGGCCGTCGGCCCGGCAGTTCGTGATGACGGGGATCTGCGGCGGATACACGACCTACTCGTCCTTCAGCCTGCAGACGCTTGCGCTCGCCAGGGAGGGGGAATGGCTCTATGCCGGAGCCAATGCAACCGGCACGTTCGTCGTCTGCTTCGTCGCCGTGTGGCTCGGCCACCTTTGCGCGAGCTGGATTAACGTCATGAAAGGATCCTAGACCATGGACTTGCCTGTTGAATCGGTCCTCCTGCGAATCTTCATCGGGGAATCCGACCGCCACGGCGGGCGTCCCCTCTACGAGGCCATCGTGCTCAAGGCCCGCGAGGCCGGGCTTGCCGGCGCAACGGTCCTGCGGAGCCCGATGGGCTTCGGCGCCACAAGCCGCCTGCACACGGCGAAGATTCTGCGCCTGTCCGACGACCTGCCCATGATCGTGGAGATCGTCGATGACGAGGCGAAGATCGAGGCGTTCCTGCCGCTGCTTGATGGCATGATCGGCGGGGGCCTCGTGACCCTGGAGAAGGCCCGCGTGATCCACTACCGGCACGGCGGCGCGGCACGGGGCGGAAGGGCCTAGGTCCCCCCGGCGGGGGGCGCCGAATCGTCCCTCCCATTGGCTGCCCGGCCTGGATTCGAACCAGGACTAGGTGAGTCAAAGTCACCTGTGCTACCTTTACACCACCAGGCAGTAAATAGGAGCGGAGAACGTGCGGCCCACAGGATAGCTCCGTCAATGGCGTAATCGAGCCCGTTCGCACTGGGGAGTTGACGCCCTATTTGCGTAATCGTTTCATTTGTCCCCATGCATGCTTCCCTACCCGTGGACCCCAGGGTGAAATACAAACGCATCATCCTAAAGCTTTCGGGTGAGCTCCTTCGCGGCGAAAAGAGCGGAGATCCGATCGATACCGAGGCCCTGGAGCGAACCTGCAAGCAGGTTAAGGAGATACACGAAATGGGGGTGCAGATTTGCGTCGTCATCGGCGGAGGCAACATCTTCAGGGGGCTCTCGGGTGAGAAGCGCGGCGTCGACCGGACGACCGGCGACTACATGGGGATGCTGGCGACCGTCATCAACGGCATGGCGATCATGGACCGCCTCGAGAAGATGGGCGTCACCACCCGCGTGCAGAGCGCGATCCCGATGAACCAGATCGCCGAGCCCTTCATCCTGCGCCGCGCCATCCGCCACCTCGAGAAGGGCCGCGTGGTCATCTTCGTCGCGGGGACGGGAAACCCCTATTTCTCGACCGACACGACGGCCGCGCTGCGGGCGTCCGAGATGCACGCGGACATCATCGTCAAGGCGACGAAGGTTGACGGGATCTACGACAAGGACCCGAAGAAGCACCCGGACGCCGTGAAGTATGACGAGATCACCTTCATCGACGCCCTGAAGCAGAGGCTCAAGGTCATGGACTCGACGGCCTTCTCCCTCTGCCTCGACAACCACGTGCCCATCCTCGTCCTCGACCTGCACGAGGACCACGCGATACTCAGAGGCATCACCGGAAAGAAAGTCGGCACCCTCGTCCACGGGTAGTCCCTAACCCCAAGAACCCACGCCCACCATGTCGCACCCGCTGCTCAACGACTCCAACGTCAAGATGAAGAAGGCGCTGGACCACACCCTGCGCGAATTTGCGTCGATCCACACCGGCAAGGCGACCCCCGCGATGGTCGAGGGCGTGATGGTCGAGGCCTACGGCTCCCAGATGCGCCTGAAGGAATGCGCCGCGATCACGACGCCCGACCCGCGCATGATCCAGATCCAGCCCTGGGACGCCAGCCTGACAAAGGCGATCGAGAAGGCGATCCAGGTCGCGAACCTCGGCTTCAACCCGGTCGTCGACGGCAAGATCGTGCGCGTGCCGCTGCCCGACATGAGCCGCGAGCGCCGTCTGGAATTCGTCAAGACCGCGTCGCGCATCGCCGAGGAGGGCCGGGTCCAGATCCGCAATGTCCGGCGCGAGACCCTTGAGTCCGTGAAGAAGGCGAAGCTTCCCGAGGACGAGACCAAGCGGCTCGAGAAGGACATCCAGGCCGCGACGGACAAGGCGATCAAGGACATCGGCGACCATTTCACGGCCAAGGAGAAGGAGCTTCTCGCGGTGTGAGCGGCGCCGGCATGCCTACGCCCCGAAAAAGGCCGGCGCGGGTCGTCGTCAAACTCGGCACGGGCGTCCTCACCTCCGGCGTGGGCCGCCTCGACACGGCGAGGATCGCGGACGTCTGCTCCCAGCTGGCCGAGCTCCGGGCGACCGGCACCGAGGTGGTCGTCGTCTCCTCCGGGGCGATCGGCCTCGGGATGGGCCGGCTCGGCCTCCAGCGGCGCCCGTCGGAGACCGCGAGGAAGCAGGCCTGCGCCGCCGTCGGACAGAGTCTCCTCATGGAGACCTGGCAGGCCGGCTTTGCGCCGCACGGGATCACGGTCGCCCAGGTGCTTCTCACCCACGAGGACCTCAGGGTCCGGGCGCGCTACCTGGGGGTCAAGGAGACCCTCTCGCAGGTGATCGGTTACGGGGCCGTCCCGATCGTCAACGAGAACGACGCCGTCAGCGCCGCCGAGATACGGTTCGGCGACAACGACACCCTTTCGGCGATGGTGGCGAGCCTCGTGCGCGCCGAGCTCCTGCTGATCCTGTCGACCGCGCCCGGCCTCGTCGACCTGAAGGGGACGGGCCGCGTGGTCCCCGTCGTCGAGAAGATCACGCCGGAGATCGAGTCCATGGCGGGCGGGACGACGAGCGAGACCGCCGTCGGCGGGATGGTCAGCAAGATCTCGGCAGCCAGGCTCGCCACGAAGTCGGGCTGCGGGGTCTTCATCGCCAGCGGGGCCGAGCCGGGCATCATCCAGCGCCTCCTCGCGGGCACCGGGCCCGGCACGTTCTTCGTCCCGAGCGGGCTCCCCCTCGAGTCGAGGAAGAGCTGGCTCGCCTATTTCCAGAGGCCCTCCGGCACGATCCTGGTGAACGCCTGCGCCGTCCCCGTCCTCAGGGACCAGGGCCGGAGCCTGCTCGCGGTCGGGGTCACCGGATCGAAGGGAGATTTCGCCGCAGGCGAGGTCGTCGACATCGCCGGGCCCGACGGCGCCGTGATCGCGCGGGGGCTCTCGTCCTTCACCTCCGCGGAGATCGCCGCGATCGCGGGCAAGAAGGGGGACCAGGTCCGGGCCCTCTTCCCCTCCAGGCACCGGATGGAGGTCGTTCATCGAAACGACCTGGCGCTCCTTTGAACCCCCTCTCCCATTTCCGGGAGATGTCCGGGTCCCAGCGGAGGGCGTTCACGGCCGCGTACCTCGGCTGGATGCTCGACGCGTTCGATTTCTTCATCCTGGTGATGGTGGTGCGGCACGTCGCGGCCGATTTCCACACCGACATCAGGGCGGTTTCCTACGCCATCTTCCTGACGCTCGCGATGAGGCCCGTCGGCGCCCTCGCGTTCGGCCTCATGGCCGACCGCTACGGAAGGCGGCCCGCGCTCATGCTGAGCATCTTTCTCTACGCGACGATCGAACTGCTCTCGGGATTCGCGCCGTCGCTCGGGTCCTTTCTGGTGCTCCGCGCCCTCTTCGGGATCGGAATGGGCGGGGAATGGGGGGTCGGCGCCTCGCTCGCGATGGAGTCCGTTCCGGCCCGCAGCCGCGGGGTCCTTTCGGGGGTCCTCCAGCAGGGCTATCCGGCGGGCTACCTGCTCGCGGCGCTCGCCTACTGGGTCATTTTCCCCCACTTCGGCTGGCGGGGCATGTTCATCGCCGGCGCGATCCCCTCCTTTCTGGCCCTGATCGTCAGCTGCGGGGTGGACGAGTCGCCCGCATGGGAGGGCCGCCGGGCCCTTGCGAAATCGGGCGCGCGCCAGGGGGCCGACGGCGTCGGGGCCACGCTGCGCAGGGAGTGGCCGCTCTTCCTTTACATGGTCGCGCTCATGACCGCCTTCAACGGCTTCAGCCATGGGACGCAGGATCTCTATCCGAGCCTGTTCCTGGAAAAGCAGAGGGGCCTGTCCACGGCGACCGTCTCAAAGATCGCGATGATCTACAACCTGGGGGCCATCGCGGGCGGGATCGTGATCGGCGCGCTCTCGCAGAGGATCGGGCGCAGAAGGGCCATCGCCCTCGGCGCCCTCCTGACCCTTCCCATGATCCCCTTTTGGATCGGCCCCAGCTCGGCCGTGGCGCTCGCGATCGGCGCGTTCCTGATCCAGTTTGCCGTCCAGGGGGCCTGGGGGGTCGTGCCCGCCCACCTGAACGAGCTCTCGCCGGTCGCCGTCCGGGGCACCTTCCCGGGCCTTGCCTACCAGCTGGGCAACCTCGCCGCCTCCTTCCTGAGCCCGATGCAGGTCATGCTGGCCGAACGCCACGGCGGGAACTACGCGTTCGCCCTCGGCTGGGTCGTCGGGATCGGGGCCGTGGTCCTTGCGGCCCTTGCCCTTCTCGGCCGGGAGGCGCCCACGGCAAAGCTGGCGCCCTCCGGGACCTGAGTGCAACCTGCCGAGCCCATGGAGTTTTCCCCCGACAGCTCGCCCACGCCCGAATCGGTCCCGGAGATCGACTTCAAGGCGCAGCTCAACGACGACCAGTACCTCTCGGTGACCGCCGAGCCCGGCCCGCTCCTCGTCCTTGCGGGCGCGGGCTCGGGGAAGACGCGGACGCTCACCTACCGGGTGGCCTGGCTCCTCTCCCAGGGCGTCCGCCCTGGGGAAATCCTGCTGCTCACCTTCACCAACAAGGCGGCCAAGGAGATGCTGCACCGGGTTCACGAGCTGACCGGGATCGAGCCCAAGCGCTTCTGGGGCGGGACATTCCACTCGATAGGCCACCGCGCCCTCCGGATGTACGGCGAGGCGATCGGCCTCGCGCGGACGTTCACGATCCTCGACGCCGAGGAGGCGGAGCGGCTCCTGAAGCAGGTGGTCGAGTCCCTGGACAGGGCCTTCTTCAAGGACAAGACCCGCCCGAGGCCGGGCCCGCTCTTCGGGATCATCTCGCTCGCGCGCAACACGCAGCTGACGCTCGAGGCGACGGTCGAGCGGTATTTCCCGCACTATGCGGAGATCGCCGACAGGCTCCCCGCGTTCGCAAAGGCCTATGATCTGAGGAAGCGCGAGCAGAAGGTCTGCGACTACGACGACCTCCTTGAGCACTGGCTCGCGCTCCTGCGCGGCGCCCCGGAGGTCTGCGCGTACTTCTCCCAGAGGTTCCGCCACGTGCTCGTCGACGAATACCAGGACACCAACACGCTCCAGGCGCAGATCGTCGACACGATCGGCTCCCACCACCGGATCATGGCCGTGGGGGACGACGCGCAGTGCATCTATTCCTGGAGGGGCGCCAACTTCGAGAACATCATGTCGTTTCCCGAGCGCCACCCGGGAACCGCGATCCACCGGATCGAGACGAACTACCGCTCGACGCCCGAGATCCTCAACCTCGCGAACGGGGTCCTCATGGCGCAGCCGAAGGGGCGGCACTTCGACAAGGAGCTCCGGGCGGCGCGGGGGCACATGGAGAAGCCCTACGTCGTCCAGGCCATGGACGACCGCGAGCAGGCGGAGTTTGTCGTCAAGCGCGTCCGCTCGCTCCACGAGGACGAGGGCGTGAGCCTCTGCAACATCGCGGTCCTCTACCGCTCGCACTTCATCGCGGTCGAGACCCAGATCGCCCTGGCCCGCGCAGGGATCCCCTACCACATCACGAGCGGCGTGAAATTCTTCGAGCGCCAGCACATCCGCGACCTGGTCGCCCTCCTGCGCTTCGTCTACAACCCCGCCGACGCCCAGGCCTGGGAGAGGATCGCCGTCCTCCTGCCCAAGGTCGGGGAAAAAGGCGCGCAGAAGATCCATGCGGCGGCCCTCCACCGCGCCAAGGCCCTGCAGAAGGACTTCGTCGACGTCCTGGGCGCCGAGGACGTCCGCGCGAAGGTCGCCAAGGACGCCAAGGGCGAATGGGACGCGCTGGTCGTCTCCCTGGCCCAGGTCTCCGAGGCCATGAGGACGGGGACGCCCTCCGACGCCGTCGAGACGGCGATCGAGGGCTGGTACGGGGACTACCTGAAGGGGGCGTACGCCGACTACATGGACAGGCTCGAGGAATTGAAGGCCCTGGTCGGCTTCGCCCAGCGCTTTGAGGAGACGCAGGACTTCCTCGCGCAGATCCTTCTCCTCAACAGCGAGACGAGCGACCGCCACGTCGACCCGGACACCGATGCGATCAAGCTGACGACGGTGCACCAGGCGAAGGGCCTCGAGTACGATGTGGTCTTCCTGATCGGGCTCGCCGACGGGCAGTTCCCGGGGCGCCGTTCGATCGAGGCGGGGGACGTGGAGGAGGAGAGGCGGCTCTTCTATGTCGCGGTGACGCGGGCGCGAAACGAGCTCTATCTCTGCTTCCCGAAGATCGCGGCGAGGCCGGGTCCCGGGGGGATGATCAACACGGCGAGCCGCTTCCTCGGCGAGCTCTCGCCGGACCTGTACCAGGAGCTGAAAATAAAGCGCATGCGGGCCTGGTAGGGCCCGCGCTCAGGGCGCCTCGGGGGGGCCGCCCCTCGCCCTGTCCTGGAGCTCCCTTATCCGCTCGACGTTCGCGGCCGTCTCCACCAGCCCGAGGCTCGCGATCATCTTACCAATCGGAATCGCCGGGTCGTTGGACCAGAAGATCCCCGTGTCCTGGTCCCGGTAGTAATGGAACCCGGCCTTGTCGCCAAAGCGGCGCTTGAAGGCCCCGCCCTCCTCGAGCGCCGCCTCCCAGTGCAGGAGCGCGTAGGACAGGTCGATCTCGTGGACGAGCGTCGATTCCTTCGTGGCCTCGGCCTCGATGACCCCCAGCGGGCTGTAGAAGGCGGCATGGTCCCGCGGCGCGGCGCTGACGACATAATAGCGGTGCTCCATCGCGTAGAAGGAGGGATAGGAGGTCTGGGGCGAGGCCGAGGGAAGCGCGACGATCTCCGCCCCTTTCCTGGCCAGGGCGTCCCAGCCGTCGCGGTAGAGCATGTCGAAGCAAATCTGGATCCCCACCCGGCCGAAGTCGCAGTCGAACACCGGGAATTCGGCGCCCGGCGTCGTGCCGGTCTCGATGACGTCGCTGCCCTGGGGGGCGACCGGGTGCACCTTCCGGTAGATCCCCACCAGGCGCCCCGACCGGTCCACGAGCACCGCGGTGTTGCTGTAGCGCTGCGGGTTCGACTCGTTCAGGAGCGCGGGCGCAATCAGGTAGCATCCGTGGCTCCTCGCGCAGGCCCCGATCGCATCCTGGACCTCCGAAAGCCTGACCGCCTCGGCCGCAACCGTGTCGCCCGGGCGCGCGATGAACGCCTCCGGCAGGACAACCAAGTCCAGCCGCTTGCCGGGATAGGACGTCCTTGCCTGGCCCGCCATGTCATCGACGTCCTCCACCATCTTCTGGAGGCGCCGGTCCAGGGGCCACGATACGAGGGATTCGCCGCAGACGACGGTCCCGATCAGCACCTTCCTCGGCAGGCCCTCCCGGCGGGCGGTCGCGACGGGGACCGTCGGGTCCGGGGCTGGATCCTGGCCCGCGGGGGTCGCGCCCGCGATCGCGGCGGAAGCGAGGGAAAGGAGGGCTCCCGTTCGGCACCTGTGAAGGCTACGGCGCAGGTTCATGGGCATTTGGGATGGCTTGGGGTGGATTCCAGGGGGAGGGCGCATTGCGGGTCCCCGGGTTCCCAGTGCAACCCCGCGGAACGCGGGACGCAATGCTTGCCTGACGCCCCCCGGAGCCGGGGATTCCCCGCGGCCGCCGGGGCCCCCGGAAAGCCGGTGCGGCATAATCGTCTCTCCAGCAGTCCTTTCTATCCGGTTACTTATCGTGGGTTGCGCTGGACGCATACCGGATCTCCGTGTCTATTTGACCTCTCCTTATGTCGAATCCTCTCGTGGAAAATGTCGTGATAGTCGGCACCGGATGCGCCGGGCTCACGGCCGCGGTGTACTCGGCCCGCGCCAATCTGAACCCCCTCGTGATCGAGGGCCCCCTTCCCGGCGGACAGCTCACGACCACCAGCGAGGTCGAGAACTTTCCGGGGTTTCCCGAGGGCGTCGACGGATTCCAGCTGATGGACAATCTGAGGAAGCAGGCGTCGAAGTTCGGGACGCGCTTCGAGCAGGCCCTCGTGCAGTCGGTCGATTTCACGGCAATGCCCCGGAAGCTCGTCTGCGGCGAACGGACGATCCTTGCCAAGGACGGTCATCGTCGCCACCGGCGCCTCGCCGAGGATGACCGGCATGCCCGGCGAGAAGGAGCTCTACGGGGGAAGGGGCGTGACGACCTGCGCCACCTGCGACGGCGCTTTCTACCGGAAGATGGAGGTCGCGGTCATCGGCGGAGGCGACAGCGCGGCCGAGGAGGCGCTCTTCCTCACCCGGTTCGCGAGCAAGGTGTACCTTGTTCACCGCCGCGATTCGCTGCGCGCCTCGAGGATCATGGCGGAGAGGGCGACCTCGCATCCGAAGATCGAGATGGTGTGGGACAGCGTTCCGGTCGAGGTTCTCGGCGTCGCGGAGGGCGCCGTCAGCGGGCTGAGGATCAGGAACCTGAAGACCGGCGCCGAGAGGGTGCTTCCGGCGAAGGGAATCTTTGTCGCGATCGGCCACGTCCCGAACACGGCTCCCTTTTCATCGGCGCTCGACGTCGATTCGAACGGCTATTTTGTCCCGGCCGCGGGTTCCCAGGTGCGGACCAAGGTCCCCGGGGTCTACGTCGCGGGCGACTGCGCCGACCACGTATACCGTCAGGCGATCACGGCGGCGGGCATGGGGTGCCAGGCGGCGATCGATGCCGAGCGCTGGCTTGCGGAGCACGAGGCCTGAACGGCCCCTTGCGGGCTCTTGGCTGCCCTAGAGGCCCGCCCGCATTTTCTCCAGCAGGGTTCTCGATTTCTCCTCGTCGCCAAAGACCCCCACACGGATCCGGACGGTGGTGAGGGTGTCGCCCTCCTTGGCGATCCGGATCTGCACTTTCTTGTCCTCAGCGGTTCGGGCGATGAGGATCGCCGAAAAGGCGTCCTTTTTCTCGCTGATCTTCACCAGTTGAAGCTCGTCCAGGGCCCGGTTTGAGGCGGCGAAAACCTGATCGTAGCCGTTGCCGAGAGTCGCGTCCAGCTGGCCTCGGGCATAGGCAACCGTGCCGGCTCCGGCAACGCCTGCGGCACCGAGAGCCACCACGAAGCATCCGGAGGTGGCGAGCCCAGCGGCCAAGGCGAAGGAAAGGAGGAGGACTCGGAAGGAAGGGGTGTGACGGGATCGGTGTTTCATGATGCTCGGAGCCATGGACAGCGGATCGACCCGGCGGTGCCCGTTCCAAAAAAGCGCCCAAAATGGCAAAAATGGCGTTCTTTAGTTATTCTCATGTATTTACTTAAACATATTAATTAGAATGATTCTCATTCCTAGTTGAAACTCGGTACCATTCCAATTAGCTGCAGGGTACCCATCGCATCATGGTATCGACCCCCGAACGTTCCGAGGCCCTGGCACAGCGCCTTTCCGACAGCGGACTTCGATCCACGCCCCAGCGTGAGGTGATCTACAACGTCCTCCTGAACCGGCGCGACCATCCGACGGCGGAGGAGGTCTTTGCCCGGGCAAAGCCCGAGATGCCGATGATCTCGCTGGCGACTGTCTACAACTGCCTGGAGACGCTCGTCCAGTGCGACCTGGTAAAGGCCGTCAATTTTGAGCGGGGCCCCACCCGCTATTGCCCAAACCTGCACCCGCACGCCCATTTTCATGACCGCGAGACCGGGGCCGTCCACGATGTCGAGCTGCCCCCGGGGTTGATCGACCAGGTGAAGGCGGTCCTTCCTGAGGGCTTCGAGGCTTCGTCGGTCGAGATCATCTTCCGCGGCAAGGCCCGCATGGGGGCCGCGAACCCAAAGCCTTAATCCCACATGTCCTCACTCGAAATCAAGAACCTGCACGTCTCCACCGGGGACAAGGAAATCGTCAAGGGTGTCTCGCTCACGATCAATGCCGGCGAGATTCACGCGGTCATGGGACCCAACGGCGCCGGCAAGTCCACGATGGCCAAGGCCGTCGCCGGGCACCCCGATTACGTGATCACCGGGGGCGATGTGCTGATCGACGGGAAATCGATCCTCGAGCAGGAATCCGACGAGCGGGCGCGCGAGGGCATCTTCCTCGCCTTCCAGTACCCGAGCGAGATCCCCGGGGTCAGCATTGCGAATTTCCTGCGGGCCGCCCTCCAGGCGCGCATGGCCGAGGGCGAGGAGATCGACGCATCCGCCTACTACAAGCGCCTCTACCAGAAGATGGACATGCTCAAGATCGACCGGAAATTCACGTCGAGGTCCGTCAATGAGGGCTTTTCGGGCGGGGAGAAGAAGCGAAGCGAGATTCTCCAGATGGCCATGCTCGAGCCCAAGTTTGCGCTCATGGATGAGACGGACTCGGGTCTCGACATCGACGCCCTGCGCATCGTCTCCGACGGAGTGAACCAGCTGCGCGGGCCGGACCTCGGAATCCTTCTCATCACCCACTACCAGCGGCTCCTAAGCTACATCGTTCCCGATCACGTCCACGTCATGATCGACGGGCGCATCGTCAAGAGCGGAGACAAGTCGCTCGCGCTTGAGCTCGAGTCCAGGGGCTATGACTGGGTCAAGGACGAGCTCGCAACCGCCTGAAGAGGAGGACCACACCATGCAAGAGACCACCGACACGCTGGAGACGACGATCGAAAACCCGGTCTCCGGGATCGACCAGTCATCGGGCAACTTCAAGTACGACATGACCTACGATTTTGACGCAGGCACGGGCCTGAACGAACGGACGGTCGACTACATTTCCTCGGTCAAGAAGGAGGCGCCGTGGATCCGCGAATTCCGCCAGAACGCGCTCAAGACGTTCGAATCGAGGCCGCTGCCGACCCATTGGGCCTCCAAGGACCTGGAGACCATCAATTTCGACAAGATCCGCTACTATCTTTCCCAGGGCCTGAAGCCCAAGCGCACCTGGGACGAGGTGCCGGCGGACATCAAGCAGACCTTCGAGCGCCTCGGCATTCCCGAGCAGGAGCGCAAGTTTCTCGCCGGCGTGGAGGCCCAGTTCGACTCCGAGGCGGCCTACTCGAACATCAAGGAGGCCGTGGCCAAACAGGGCGTGATCTTCATGAACTCGACCGAGGGCCTCCGGGAGCATCCCGAGATCTTCAGGAAGTTCTTCGGAAAGGTCATCCCCACGGGCGACAACAAGTTCTCCGCGCTCAACAGCGCCGTCTTCTCCGGCGGTTCGTTCATTTACGTCCCGCCCGGGGTCAAGGTTTCGCACCCCCTGCAGGCCTACTTCAGGATCAACGCCGAGAACTTCGGGCAGTTTGAGCGGACCCTGATCATCTGCGACGAGGGCAGCGAGCTCACCTACATGGAGGGCTGCACGGCACCCAAGTTCTCGACGGCGACGCTGCACAGCGCGGTCGTGGAGCTTGTGGCGCTCAAGGGCGCGAAGATCCAGTACATCACCGTGCAGAACTGGTCCTCGAACGTGTTCAACCTGGTCACCAAGCGGGGGCTCGCGCATGAGGAATCCGAGATCAAGTGGATCGACTGCAACATCGGCAGCCGCCTGACCATGAAGTATCCCGGCGTCGTCCTGAGGGGCCGGAAGGCCCGGGGGGAGGTCATCTCGATCGCCCTCGCGAACGACGGCCAGCACCAGGACACCGGGGCAAAGATGGTGCACGCCGCGGACGAGACGACCTCGACCGTTGTCTCGAAGTCGATCTCCGTCGGCCAGGGCCGCGCGACCTACCGCGGCGTGGTCCACATCCCGAAGAACCTGAAGGGCTGCAAAAACAATACCGAGTGCGACGCCCTCCTGATCAACACGAACAGCCGGACGGACACCTATCCGGCCATCACGGTCAGGGGCGACCACCACGCCGTGCAGCACGAGGCCAGCGTCTCCAAAGTCAGCGCGGAGCAGATCTTCTACATGCAGCAGCGGGGGCTCACCGAGGGCCAGGCCATGAGCCTGTCCGTGAACGGATTCATCAACGACCTGGCGCGCCAGTTCCCGATGGAGTATTCCGTCGAGCTGAAGCGCCTGATCGACCTCGAGATGGAAGGGAGCGTGGGTTGAGCCATGGCGGAGACTTCGACGGACCGGATCATCGCAGCCAGCCCGACGGGCTCGTTCACGCCGGAGGTGTTCGCGAGGCACCTGGCCTCCTGCCCGGCCTGGTGGCGCGAGCGCAAGCAGGCCGCCTATGCGCGCTTCGAGGGGCTGCCGATGCCGGCTAGGACGGACGAGAGCTGGCGGTTCAGCAACCTCTCCGGGATTGGGCTGGAGGGGTTCTCCCCCGGGCAGCCGTCCTCGGGCGGCACGCAGGCCGTCGACGCGGCGTTCTCGCTCGCGGCGGCCCCGGCGCTCACGTTCGTCAACGGCAGGCTTGCGGCCAGGGCCCCGATTAGCCCCGAGCTTGCCGGGAAGGGCGTCACCGTCTCAACGCTTTCCGAGGCCGTTGAGAGGCATCCCGAGCTGCTGCGCCAGCACTTCATGGCGCAGCCCCAGAAGCTCGGGTCGGCCAAGTTTGCGGCGCTCCACGAGGCCTTCATCGTCGACGGCGCATTCGTCCACGTCCCGCGCGGCGTCGAGCTTGACCAGCCGATTGTCCTCATCCACTCGGCCTCCGGCGCCGGGACCGCCGTCTTCCCCCACACCCTCGTCATCGCCGAGGAGAATTCCCGGGTCACGGTGGTCGACCACTTCCAGTCCAACGACGGCCTGGGCCAGCTCGCGTGCGGCGCAAACGACCTCTACGCGGGGCACGGCGCCAAGATCACCTATGTGGCCGCCCAGTGCTGGTCGCTCGATACGCTGTCGCTCCAGTTCAATTCCACGGTCGTCCGCAGGGACGCCCGGGTCCAGTCGCTCAACCTGCACCTGGGGGCCAGGCAGGCGCGCCACGAGTCGCTGAGCCAGCTGCAGGCGCCCGGCGGCTTCTCCGAGATGCTTGCGCTCACGATCGCAAGCGGGTCGAGGGAGTTCGACCAGAGAACCCTCCAGATCCACCAGGCCCCGAACACGAAGTCCGACCTTCTCTACAAGAACGCCCTCCTCGACCGCTCGCGAACGATCTTTTCCGGCCTCATCATCGTCGATCCCGACGCCCAGAAGACGGATGCCTACCAGAGCAACCGGAACCTGATGCTCAGCGAGGACGCCGAGTCAAATTCGCTGCCAGGCCTCGAGATCCAGGCGAACGACGTGCGCTGCACCCACGGGGCCACGAGCGCCCCGATCGATGCGGAGCAGGCGTTCTACCTGAAGTCGCGCGGCATCCCTGAAAAGGCCGCCCATGAGCTCCTGATCTTCGGCTTCTTCGAGGAGGTGCTCAGCCGGCTTGAGAACGACGAGCTCCATGCGGCGCTTCGGAACTTGATCAGGAAGCGCCTGGGAAGATAGAGCTTCAGGCCTGATGATCCCCTCAAACCGCGACCGGGTGCTCTCTCGGGAGGTCTCCGTGACGCAGATTCCCTCCGGCGAACGGCACGTGCTGGCAGCCGGGGCGAAGATACAGATTCACCAGACGCTTGGCGGCAGCTACACGGTCCAGACCGACTTCGGCCTCTTCCGGATCGACGGAAAGGACGGCGACGCGCTCGGCGAGGCGGCGGCGGACCACAAGATCGAGACGGCCACGCTCGCCGACGGCGCGCCCAATCCCGAGGCCGTGTGGGACCAGCTGCGCAAGGTCTACGACCCCGAGATTCCGGTCAACATCGTGGACCTGGGCCTCGTGTATTCGATGGACGTCGAGAAGGGCGCGGACAACGGGTTCAGGGTCAATGTGGCGATGACGCTCACGGCCCCGGGTTGCGGGATGGGTCCGGCGATCGCCGAGGATGCCAAGAGCAAGATTCTCCTCGTGCCGGGCGTCGCGGACGCCGATGTAAGGATCACCTGGGATCCGCCGTGGAACCAGTCAATGATCAGCGAAGAGGGGAAAATGAAACTGGGCCTCGTGTGACCATTTACGAGCAGCTGGTCGCGCTCGAGAATGAGGGGGTGCCCTTCGTTCTGGTGACCCTCGTCGAGGCCGTCGGGAGCACGCCCCAGGACGCGGCCGCAAAAATGCTCGTCACCGCAAGCGGCCTCCACAGCGGGACGGTCGGAGGGGGCAGGGTCGAGGCCGCTGCGCTGAAGCTCGCCTCCGAGGTGCTCGCAAGGGGCGACGCCAAGCCCCAATTCGTGTCGTGGACGCTGAAGGGCGATGTCGGCATGACCTGCGGGGGCTCGGTGAAGTTCTATTTTGAGCCCCATCATGGCTCCGGCCCCTGGAATATCGCCGTCTTCGGCGCCGGACACGTCTCCCAGGCGCTCCTTCCGGTTCTGGCGCCCCTGCCCTGCAGGATCACGGTCGTGGATTCGAGGCCCGAATGGCTTGAGCGGCTGCCGCGCTCCCCCAACATACGTCCCATCCAGACCGAGAGGCCGGAGGAGGTTGTGCCGACGCTTCAGGACGGCACATTCCTTCTTGTCATGACGATGGGGCACGCGACCGACAGGCCCATCCTGCGGCGGGCCCTCAACGAGAGGAGTTTCCCCTTCATCGGCGTCATCGGGAGCGATGCGAAGGCGGAGATCCTCCGCCGCGACCTCGTAGCCGACGGCGTTCCGGCGGCCAAGGCGTCGGCCTTTCATTGTCCCGTCGGGCTCGCCTTCGGGACCAACCACCCCCACGAGATCGCGATCAGCATCGCGGCCCAGCTGATTTCGGAGCGGGACCGGGTGCTTTCTGAAGGAAAGCACCTGGCCGTGTAGAACCCGCTCCGGCGCCCGGGGGCCCCCCGTCCGGTGGGTCACCTTCCCCCGGAAGGCCCCTGGCCGGCGCCGGCCGATCCGGTTCCCGCCGGCCTCGGGGCCGGCGCCCTGTGAAAGGTGAGGGTGGAACGCGAGAGGTCGATGGAGGCCCCAAGCGGGGCGAGAATGTCGAGGCCCAGAAGACCCGCGACGGGATACTCGCCACCGGCGATCAGGGCGCGGTTCATGTCCTGGAGCACATCGCCCGAGGTCACCCCGACCCGGCTCAGGCGGGCGAAACCAAAGTCCATCGCGTCGAGGATCACAAGGTCGGGCTTTCCCGTGCCGACCGCCCCCCGGATCGTGATCTTCTGGCCGGATTCCCTCGCTTTCAGGTCCCGGGTGAATTCCCGGGTGAACCAGGTCGTGTTGCTTCCGGAATCGACGACAAAGCGGGCCCTCTCCCCGTTGATGGCGAGTTCGACGATGACGCTGGTCAGGCGCCCGCCTGCGCCGACGAATTCAAGGGGGAGCGTGACGGAGTCGGCGCCTTCCCAGGCAACGATGGGAGGCGGCATCGAGTCGAGCGGATTGCTTTTTGGGGTGGAAGCGCAGGACGCGAGGAGTCCCGCCAGAACCGCCATGGCGAGCGCCACGGGGGCGGGAAGCGGCCGGGCCCCGGCCGTTCGGCCATCCGGCGCGGCGGGCCTTGCAACCGGCGTTCCGTCCCGCCTATCCGGCTTTTTCAATGGAACGCCTCCCCACCCAATCGAGAAGCAGGAACGTGCAGACGACATAGGGGAAAACACCGTAGAGCGTGTCGCTTGCCGAGTGCGAATGCCGGTCCACGGCCGCGAACACGGTTGCGCAGAAGCCGGCAGCCAACCCGAACAATGCGAATCCCGCGAACGAACTCGGAATGCAGAACCATCCGACCCGAACAAACAGCCTCGTTTTCATCAGGAAAATCTCCTGGGGGCGAATATGCGGGCGAACGCCGCAGCCGCAAGCCGGTCCGTCGGAGGCGCCGATGGCATTCTCCGGACCGGGGGACTTCTCCACCAGAAAAGACTTCCGCAACTTTGCCGGGGCCGGCGGGGTTACCTTGGTAGGATGCCCTCCATTGACTCGATCGCAGGCGACCAGCGGCCGGCGGTTCGCGCCCTTGGGAGGGACCAGGGTTTCACGGCCGCCTCCATTCTCGCGTTTGCGCTTCGCCTGGGGGCCAATCTCGCCCTTTTCCGCCGGCGTCAACGCGGCGCTGCTCCCGCCGCTGCCCTACTCGAACGCGGGTTTCGACCGCGCGGGGTCCTCGGTCCCCCTCGCCGCGTGCCTGGCGCCGGCCGTCAGGGCCGCACGGGTGCCTCCCATGGAGGCCCTCCGCGCCGAATAGGCGCGCCCTTGCGCACGAGGGTCCGGACGCCCCGAGGCGATCAGGCCCGTTTGGCCCGCTTGCGCGCCCTGCTCTTGGGAATGATGCCGACTCGGGGATCGCGCTTCTTCGCCAATGAGACGAGCGCCTCCGCCCATCGGTCAAACCCATCGGCCGAGTCGGACAGGTAAAGCCATTTGGGCAGGATCGGATGGGGCGAGAGCGCCGGAAAATCAGCGACCAGCGACTCGTGGTGGCTTTTCTCCGTGCAGACAAGCATGCCGTTCCAGGGCTCCGCCCCGGACGAGAAGCAAAGCACCATCCGGCCGTCGAGATAGACGGCCTTCGCCCCGAACATCGACCGAAGCAGGAACGAGGGCTCCGACTCGAGGGGCTCCCAAAGCCACGAATACGGGTGAACGATCCTGATCCTGCCGAGTCCTCGATCGCCCATACGCTTAGGTTTCCCTGTTCATGCGCGGGGCCCGCCTATATGAGGTGGGCGCCGTTCTCCAAAAGGAGTTGCCTAAGGACCGAGCGGTGGCAGTGGGCCTCGTCCGCGCAGTAGCAGCCGACCGAGAAATTCGCGGTGTGGGAAAGCTTGGCCAGGAGTTCCAGGTCGTGCCTCGCCCCGGGCGTTGCCATTTCGGCCCTGAATCTTTTCGCAAAGGCCGACCACCGGGCGGGCGTCGAGGCCCCGAGGCCGAGCTTCATGGTTTCATGGCTCGGTGCGAGGTTTGGGAACCACACATCGTACCAGTCCTGCGCCGAGAACTGGGACTTGGGCACGCCCCTGGGAGGGCGGCGGACGGTTCCCAGCCTGATTCCCTCTCCGGGCAGTCGTGGGGTTCCAAGTCGGACTACGCGCAGGCTCATCGGCGGCTCCTAGGACGAAAGGGTCATTTTTTGGCGGGGGAATCCGGCCCCTACGCTAGGCTCGAGGCGGCCGGCGCACAAGCGCGCTCGGCGCAGCCTGCGCGGCGCGCGAAACCGCTTCATGGCGCCGGCCGCCAGGGACTGAGGCGGGGAGTGAAACGCCGGACATGCCGGCAGTAATCTCGATAGGGATCTCCAAAGCGCCGCTCCAACTGCGGCTCCTCAACCAGGGGTATGTAAACAAGGTTGAGGGCAATGAATGCGGCCGCCCATACAAAATGGGCGGGCGACATCAGAACGGAGGCCTCTCCGATCAGCAGGATGATCACGCCCGAGATCATCGGATTGCGGACGAACCGATAGGGTCCGCGGGCGACAAACACGCGCGGGGGGTCCCAGGGCGCCAGGGTTCCCTTCCCTTCCGCCGCAAAACGCCACACCGAGGCCACAAAGAGGACGAGGCCCGCGATCAATAACCCAAGGCCGAGCGCCTGCATCAGGACAGGGCCCGTCGAATGGCCGAGGGCAAACGCCACGTGGTACCGGCCTGCGATCCAGACCGGGACGAGAACCACCACGGAGAACGGGAGGACCGCGATCGCGAACAGGTGACGCAGGAGAAGGATCATCGTGCGAATGCGCGCAGGTTTCCCGACGCATTGCGGGCCGAATCGGCCGCGGGGCGCGGGCCGCCCGGCGCGCGACCCTGGAAAACCAGGCCCCGTCTATCGGCTCGGTGTCCCCTGGAATTCACGATGGATCTGCCTGAGCCGTTCGAGCCCCTCCTTGCCGATGATTTCCGTGACCCGTGTCGGGGGAAAGTCCGCCACGACATGGCGGCAGCTCTGCCTCACCGATTCGAGATGGGGGTCGTCTATCGGCCAGCGCAGGAATCGCTCCCAGGCGTCGCGCGAGAGCGTCCTCTCGGAAACGATCCCCTGAAGGGCCTCCTCCACATCCTCCCTCTTGAACTGCGCGTGCCGCCTTCCGGTCCGGCGCCTTTTCCAGAGGAAAAAAGCCGTCATGCAGAGGGCCGCGGACAGGATGAGGGGGTAGACGCCGCGCACGGGGCTACGGATTCAGGGACGGGCGCCCAGGATCAAGGCTCGGCATTCATAGGCCGCGGCCGGTCGTCACGGCGCCGATCCCGTGGACGGCACCACCTTCAATATCTTGGGGTCACATGACCCCGTGACCGGAATCAGCATCTTCGGGTCCGGGTCGCCCTTCGGAATCACAACGCAATCGTCCATCCCGGGACTAAGAGCCCTCGGCTTCGCCGTCTGATCCTTCCGGCCAAAGCCCGCGCCGGCCTTTTCGCACCATAGGGGCGGCGGGACCGCGAGTTGCCTCGCACTGTCCTCAAGCGAAACCGGCGCCCCCTCAATCCGCGCCTGGGAAAAATCAAGGGTCGGATCGCCGGCCGCGAACGCGGACCCTGCGATGAGGGCGAAGCCTGCAATTAATCTTGTTCCCATGTTATCTCCGGACGGCTCGGGTCGCTGCCCCATTTGTACGCCGTCCCGCCGCCCATTGCGAACGCGATGTACACGGCCGATGCCGTTCGTTGTATATCCAATATAACAAGGCGTTTATATTGAAAAATTCCGGGGATGTTGGGGCCCCGACCTCCGGGTTGGGACCTGTCCTGGAGCGCGTTGTTCCGCAGAACCGGGAGGACGGACGATAGCGCATCAGCCCCGGGGCCCCGCAGGGAAACCCGACCCGCAGGCGCCCGAACCTAGCCCAGGCGCCTCTTGATCGCCGAAAAAATCGCCTCGCAGGTCGCCGGGGAGGCCAGCGGGACCTCTCCCCCGCGGGTGCCAAAGGCGGCCACGGCGTCGCGGATCGCCTCACGCACCGAGAACGCAAGCATAAGGGGCGGCTCGCCCGAGGCCTTGCTCCCGTGGATCGTGCCTTCCTGCGCCGCCCTCGGCAGGGGCGTGATGTGCATCTCGACCGGCGCGTCGCTCAGGGCGGGGATCTGGTAGGTGCTGGCGCTGTGCGTCAGCAGCCTCCCCTGCTTGTCCCAAAGGAGCTCCTCGCGGGTAAGCCAGCCAATGCCCTGAACGAGACCGCCCTCGATCTGCCCCAGGTCGACCCCCGGGTTGAGTGAGTCTCCAACATCGTGGACGGCGTCCACGCGGACGACGCGGTGCATTCCGTTGTGCCCGTCGACTTCGACCTCGGCCACCGCGGCGCCGCAGACGAAATACTGGAAGGGCCTGCCCGAGGCATTCGACCAGTCCCAATGGATGCCCGGCGTCGCATAATATCCGGTCGTCGACATGCTCACCCGGTCCTCATGGGCCTTCCGGCAGACATCGGCGATCTTGACCGAAACAGTCCGAGCCTCGGACCGAGACCCTCCCGTCGGCGAATTCGACGTCGGCCGCCTCGACGCGGGCGGCCGCCTTTTTTGCGAGGAGGGCGGCCGCGACGGGGGCCAGGCGCTCGCGCAGAGTGATGCACGCGTTTCGGACCGCGGCCCCGTTCAGGTCGGCTCCGGACGACGCCGCCGTTGCCGACGTGTTCGGGACCTTGTCGGTGACCGTGGGCATGACCCTCACGCTCGTCTCGGGCAGTCCCAGCTCCCGCATGGCCACGCCGCGAATCTTGGTGTGGAGCCCCTGACCCATCTCGGTGCCCCCGTGGCTCACCTGGGCCGTGCCGTCCGCGTAAAGGTGCACGAGCGCGCCCGCCTGGTTGTACCGGGTCAGCGTGAACGCGATCCCGAACTTTAGGGGCGTCACCGCAAGCCCCCGCTTCACCATCGCGTGGGCCCTGTTCCACGCGTCGACCGAGCGCCGCCTCTCGGCGAAGCCCGCCTCGCTTTGGACCTGTGACCAGACGGTCTGAAGCCGGTTGTCGCCGATCTCCTGGAGAAAATGGGTCGTGTTGGTCTCGCCGCGGCCGCGGTAAAGGTTCCTTCCCCGGACAACCTCGGGAGCGAGCCCGAGCCTACGCGAGATGCGGTCGACCACCTCCTCCATGACGAGCATTCCCTGCGGCCCCCCAAATCCGCGGAAGGCGGTGTTGGAGGCGACATGGGTCTTGGCAATGAGGCCGGTAAAGCGGACCGCCGGGATGTAGTAGGCGTTGTCGAGGTGGAAGAGGGCGCGGTCGAGCACCGGCTGCGAAAGGTCGAGGGACCAGCCCCCGTCGGAGAAAAGGTTGACCTCGGCGGCGCGGATCATCCCATCCGAGTCGTAGCCGACCGAGAAGGTTGCGTGAAAGGGATGCCTCTTGCCGGTCAAGGTCATGTCCACGTCGCGGTCCAGCTGGATCCGAGCGGGCAGCCCCGTCCTCCTCGAGGCCAGCGCCACCATGGCGGCAAACGCGTTGCCCTGCGTCTCCTTGCCCCCGAATCCGCCGCCCATCCTGGGTGACTGGACGACAACCTGGTTCCGCGGCTCCGCCAGGACCTCCGCCACGATGGCCTGGATCTCCGTGGGATGCTGCGTCGACGAGCTGACGAAGACCGATCCCCCCTCGCCCGCCTCCGCCCAGGCTGCGTGGGTCTCGAGGTAGAAATGCTCCTGGCCCCCAAATGAAAACTCGCCGTCAAGCCTGAGCGGCGAATGCGCAAGGGCCGCGGCCGCGTCGCCGCGGGCGAGCGTGTGGGCCGGGGTATGGAAGCTTCCCGCGGAAATCGCCTCCTTTATGCCGATCAGCGGCGCGAGCGGCTCGTATTCCACGACCACAGCCGCGGCGGCCGCGCGGCAGGCGCGAAGCGAGCGGCCCACGACCAGCGCGACCACCTGTCCATGGTACAGGATTTCGCGGTCGGCGAAGAGCGGCTCGTCGTGGAAGGTCCCGACGTTGTTGTGCCCGGGAATGTCCTCGGCCATCAGGACCTCCACGACGCCGGGCATTGCCCGGGCCGCCGAGGCGTCCCGCCGTAGAATCCGGGCTCGGGCGTGCGGGGCGCACACCGGCCAGAGGTCCAGCATCGGCCTGCGCTGGGCCGTGTCGTCCGCATAAAGCGCCCGTCCCGTGACGTGACCGACGGCGCTTTCATGGCGCAGCGATCGGGAATCGTCCGAGGGCGCCGCGCCGGCGCCCATCCTGAAATCGAGGGCACCGTCCTGGGCGAGGCTCGTCTCGCCCGACGCAAACTTCTCCCAAAGGCTGACAATGAGCCCGCGCCGGTACTCCGCGCCGCCGCGCACGTCGTCGATCGGATTGAACTCCCCGGCAAGCAATCGTGAAACATCCGATGCGGCCGCGGCGAGCGTCCTTCCCACAAGCGCCGCCTCAGCCCGGCGAGCCCTGACGGGCGTCGCCGCAACCCCGCCATAGGCGATCCGGGCTCTCCGGATGATTCCCTCCCCGTCCGAGTCGATCGAATAGGCCGCCGCGACGATGCTGATGTCGAGCTCCCGCCGCTTGGAGACCTTGAAGAAGTCCGAACGGCGGTTCAGGCCCGCCCTCCCGTCGAAACGCGGCAGCGCGATCTCAAGGATGATCTCCCCGGGATTCAGCAGGGTCTTCCTGTAGGCCGTGAAGAAATCCGACAGCGCCACGCGCCTTGAACCCGTCCTTGAGAGCAGGACAAGCGCGGCGTCAAGGGAGAGGAGGACCGGCGCGCCGTCCCCTATCGGGGACGCGGTGGCGAGGTTCCCCCCGAGCGTTGCGCGGTTTCGGATCTGACGCGCCGCGAAGACCTTCAGCATCCGCGCGAGCGAAGGGTACTCGGGGGACAGCTCCTCCTCCACCGCCGTCAGGGTGGCCGAGGCCCCGATCCTCCATTCGGACTCCGTTTTCGATATCCGCGTCATCTCGGGAACCGCCTCGGTCGAGACCAGGAACGGGAACGCCTTGAATTTCTTCGTGACGTCGACGCCTATCTCCGTGGCCCCGGCCACAAGCGTCGCCTTGGGATTCCGTTCGAGCGCCTCAAAGAGCCCGGAAAGCGTCGCGGGCCGGACAAACCGGTCGGAGCCGGCTTCATAATCCAGGGAATCGAGCGGCGCGGCGGGACGGGCGAGCCGCTCCCGGAAGGGATCGGGCGCGCCGTCCCGGCGGCGCCCGATCGCCGCGAGCGCTGCGTCCCTGATCGGGCGGTAGCCGGTGCACCGGCAAAGATTGCCCCCGAGCTGCTCGCTGATTGCACAGGGCGTGTCGCAGTCGCTCCGGTAGTACCCCTCGAAGAGCGACATCACGAACCCGGGCGTGCAGTACCCGCACTGGGAGCCGTAGTGGTCGACCATCGCCGACTGCACCGGATGAAGCCCCTCCCCTTCCTTGGACAGGCCCTCGACCGTGACGACCTCGCGGCCGGCGAACATCGGCAGGAGCGCTATGCAGCTGTTGACGCCCCGGTACGTCGGGTTGCCCTGCGGGTCCCGTTCGACGACGGCCACCGTGCAGGCGCCGCAGTCGCCCTCGGAGCACCCCTGCTTGCTTCCCGTCAGCCCGCTGCTTCTGAGGTATTCCAGCAGGGTCGTCGTCGGGGCCGTTCCCTCGATCCGCACCTTCCTGCCGTTGAGCGTGAATTCAAATCCCATTGGATCAGACCGCGAGCCGTGCCATCGTGTGGGCGAGGACGGCGGCGCCCGAGGCGATGTGTTCGATCGTCGCGAATTCCTCGGGCCGGTGGCTCCAGCCGTTCAGGCAGGGGATGAAGATCATGGTTGTCGGGCTCACGCGGGCCATGAAGAGCGAGTCGTGATAGGCGCGGCTCACCATCCGGAGCGAACGGAGCCCGAGCTCGGCGCAGACCCTCTCCGCGATTTCGATCGTCTTCCGATCTCCGACGGCAGGCGGATCCGCGTTTATCTCCTCAAAATCCATCGTGACGCCGCGCCGGGCGCATGCGTCCTCGGCGGCGCTCCTGATCTCGGCAAGCGCCTTTGACCGCGAGTCGAGGCGCGCGTCCCTCAGGTCAATCTCAAGGTAGGCCTTGAACGGAACGCTGTTGACGGCGCCGGGCTCTATCCGGAAAACGCCGACCGTGCCCACGGTGTCCGGGCTTCCGCTCGAGCGCGCCGCCCGCTCGACGGCCAGCGCGATCTCAGCGCCGGCGAGCATCGCGTCGTGGCGGACGGGCATCAGCACCGCACCGGCATGCCCCCCCTCCCCTTGCAGCGTCACCCGGTAGCTGCTGGGGCCCGCGATGTGCTCGACGATGCCGATCGGTATCTTCCTTTGCTCAAGGATCGGCCCCTGCTCGATGTGGAGTTCCACGAAGGAATGATAGTAGCCGCCTGGCAGCCTCACCGATTCCAGCGATCCCGTGCAGCCGGCGGCGACGCGGAGTTCATCGAGCGACCTGCCTTCGCGGTCGCGCAGAGCCTGCGCCTTTTCAACCGAGATCGACCCGGCCATGAGCCGGCTTCCAAGGCACCCGAGCCCGAAGCGCGTGGGCTCCTCCGCGGTGAACATGACGACCTCGAGCGACCGACGGGGCCTGAAGCCGGCCCTTTTCAGGGCGGCCAGCGCCTCGAAGGCCCCCAGGACGCCCACGACGCCGTCGTAGCGGCCCGCATTGGGGATGGCGTCGGTGTGGGAGCCCGAGCCGACGGCGGCGAGGCCCGGATCCGATCCCGCCCAGCGGGCAAAAATATTTCCGACTGCGTCCTCGCGGAGCGTGAGTCCCGCGCTCTGGGCCGCCTCGCGCACGTACCGCCTTCCGCGAAGGTCGGCCTCGGAGAACAGGACCCGGGTGACCACGGGCGCCGGCGCCTCCGAAATCAGCGCCAGCTCGTCGATCCGCCGCTTGAGCCCGGCGCTGTCGATCTCGATCTTCAGATCGGAGGGCGCCGCTGTCATAGGGGGAGCCCTGTTGACGTCCTTGTAATACAGGTAACGCGCGGGAATCTTGCCCATTGCGACAAACCACTGCGCGCAGTAGGGGGCCATCCAGATGGCGTCGCCGGAACGCACCGGGTACCAGGAATCCTCGAGTCGGTACACGCCCTCGCCCGAGAGCATGACGAGACCGTGCTCCATGATGTGGACCTCGACGAAGGGAAGATGGCCGCCCGGCTGATAGGCGAAGACATTTACGGCCATGTCGAACGAGGGTTCGTCGGGCAGCAGCACCTGGAGGTTGGCCGCCGGGTCGCCGAGGAAGGGCGTTCCTTTGACCCTCGATTGGTCCCCAAGGATCGCGCGCGGCGGCTTCACCCCCTCAAGGGGGATGTATTTCTTTCGGAAGAGCGTCACGCGGGTTCCCTTTCTCGGGGCCGCGAGCGCCCAGCCGGAGCCCGCCGGGCAGAAAAAGAACCCCCCGGCCTTCAACCGGCGCCTTTTCCCGCCGACTTCCGCCACGGCGCTCCCGTCCATGACATAGCCAAAGGTCTCGAATTCCCCCGGAGCGATCCTGGCGGAACCCCCGACCTGAAACGCAAGGAGCGTCTGAGCGAATCCGGCCCCCATGGCTGGGCTGACGAGAGCCACGGCCGTGGCGCCGACAACCCCGGGAATCGAACTGTTGACGTGGTTTTCCGGGGTGATGAGGGCGTGGCGGGATCCAACACGCGCCCGGGTATGTCCAAAGAGTTCAGGCATGGATTTTATGGGGAGGCTTTCCGGTTATGAGCAATTAGCGGGCCCATCGGGACACGGGACCCTAGGATGGCCTTACAAAATGACCCGCGGGCGCACCCGGCGCAATGCGGCCCTTCGAAAATACCGTCCTGCCCCGGACAATGGTCCGCACGATCCGGACCCGGGATTTCCTACCGTCGTAAGGCCCCTGCCGGTGACGGTAGAGCAGCTCCGCGTTCGAGAGCGCATGGGCGGGCCCGATTTCCATGAAGGTCATGTCGGCATCAAGGCCCTCGCCTATCCACCCCTTCGTCCGGTCGATGCGGAACCGCTTTGCGACGTTGCCCGAGAGCAGGCGGGAGAGCTGGGGAAGCACCCTCTCCGGCGGGCGCCGGTCGAGCGCCTCCGAGAGGAGCAGCCCAAACGCGTGCTGGCATCCCGATATCCCGCCCCAGATGTCGAAGAAGTCCCTGGACCTCTTCATGTCGGGGGGCGCCGGCGAATGGTCCGAACCCACCGTGTCTATCCCCCCCGACTCGAGCTCCCGCCAAAGGCCCAGCCTCTTCGCATCCGGGCGCAGGGGAGGAAAGCATTTCGCAGGGGCCCCCCGGTCGACGACGTCCTGCTCGGTCAGGAGCAGGTAATGGGGGCACGTCTCGATCGACACGTCGACGCCGCGGCTTTTTGCCTCGCGGGCGAGCGCCACGCCCTCGGGGCTGCTCACGTGGACGATATGCAGGGAACATCCGGTCTCGCCGGCGATCTCCGAGGCCGTCCTGATGGCCGCGAGCTCGAGTTCCACGGGCCGAGACGTGAGCCACGTTCGGGCGTCGGATCCGCGGGCGCGGGCCTCAAGGGTCCTCTGGCGCGCGAGCGCCTCGTCCTCGGCGTGGACGGCCACCAGCATCCCGAGGGCCGCCGCGCGCTTCATCCCGGCCCGGAGCGTCCCAGGGTCGGCGAACGCGAACTCATCGACCCCGCTGTCGCACATGAACGCCTTGAAGCCGATGGCCCCGGCATCCCTCATCGGCTCAAGCTGGTCGGCATTGCCGGGCACGAGGCCGCCCCAGATCGCGAAGTCGGTCCGCGAGGAGCGCTCCGCCGCGGCGCGCTTCAGCGCGAAGCTCGCCGCATCGGTGACCGGCGGCAGCGAATTGAGCGGCATGTCGAAGAACGCCGTCCCTCCGCCCGCCGCGAGCGACGAGGATCCGGAGGCAATCCCCTCCCAATCCGTGCGGCCGGGTTCGTTGAAGTGAACGTGCGAGTCGATGATGCCCGCGAGGACGTGGAGGCCGGAGGCGTCCACGGTTTCCGTGGCGGGAAGATCGAGTCCCGGCCCGATCTTGGCGAACCGGCCGCCGGACACGGCGATGTCGGCGACGACGAGGCCCTCCGGTGCCACGAGGGTCGCGCCCCTGACGAGGAGGTCGCACGGGTCGCTCATGGTTCGCCTCTGAAGGCCATGCGCGTGAGGAAATCGACCACGATGCGCAGCGCGACCTCCAGGTCGCCGGGGCTCACGTGCTCGTCCGGGTGGTGGCTGAGGCCCTTCCTGCAGCGCACGAAGAGCATGGCGACCGGGGCGATCGACGAGACGATGACGGCGTCGTGCCCGGCGCCGCTGGGAAGGGCCATCGACCTGCCCTGGCAGGCCCGGACGCTGCGGGAAAGGAGCGCCGTCAGGTCTGCGGAGCACGTGACGGCCGCGTTGTCCTGGGTCGCCTTGACGGCAAACCGCAGCCCGCGCCGCGCGGCGATCGCCCGCGCGGCGGCCTGAAGCTCGGCCACCGCCGCCCTTCGGCTCTGGTTCACGGGATGCCTCACGTCGAGCGAGAGTTCCACATCGCCCGCGATCACGTTCGTCGCGCCCGGATGAGCGGAAATCCAACCCACGGTCGCCACAAGCGGCGGCCGCGACCGCGCAAGGGCCTCAACCGCCAGGATGAATTCAGCGGCGCAGGCGAGCGCGTCCCTGCGCAGGGCCATCGGGGTCGTGCCGGCGTGCCCGGCCTTGCCCCTGAAGGTCACCCTCGCGCGCGTCTGCCCGGAAATTGCCGAGACGACTCCGGCCGCCAGGCCCTCCGATTCGAGCACGGGTCCCTGCTCGATGTGAACCTCGAGGTACCCGATCAGGTCCCTTCGGGAATGCGCCGCCCGCGGAGGCGGCAGGCGCCGGCCGTTGAACTTGGCGAGCACGTCGCCGACGGACACCCCTGCCGGGTCGCGAAGCTTCAGGTCCGACCTCGTGAGCTGTCCCGTGTATCCCTTGCTCCCGAGGTAGGCGCTCGAAAACCTGACCCCCTCCTCCTCGGAGAAGCCAAGGACCTCGACGTCAAAGGGCAGGACGACGCCCCGGCTTCGTATCACCTCCAGGGCGGCGATCGGGAGCAGGACCCCGAGGGCCCCGTCAAACCGACCCGCGTCGCGGACCGTGTCCAGATGCGAGCCGAAGAGAAAGGTCCTGGCCCCGCCCGCCCGGGCGCCCAGCCGGCCCACCACGTTTCCTACCGCGTCCTCGTGGACCCGCAGCCCCGCGTTCGTCATCCATGCGCCCACGAGCGCATTCGCCCGGTCCATCGCGGGCGACATGAAGGTGCGCGTGGTCGCCCCGCGCTCGTCCGACACCCTCGCGAGCTGGTCGAGGCGGCGGGACAGAAGCCTAGCGGCCTGAATCAGGGTGTTCTTGGGCATTCTGCGCCGTCAGCTCCCCCTGTAGGTGTTGTAGGCCCACGGCGTGACGAGCAGCGGCACGTGGTACGGGGCCGAGGGGTCGGCGATCCCAAAGCGCACCGGCACGACGTCGATGAAGGGGATCTTGGCAAGGGGCGACTCCCTTTGACGCAAAATATTCCGCGACGTGAAATTCCAGCTGGTAGACACCGGCCCGCATTTCAGAAGGGCCTAGCAGGGGCTCGTCCGTGCGCCCGTCGGCATTGGTCAGCACCGTCTTCAGGAGCGCCGGCTCCGGCTCCACACGGCGAAGCTCGACCCGAAGGCCGGCCGCGGGGCGGCCCGTCATGAGGTCCAGTGCGTGGGTGCTGAGCTTGCCGGCCATTTCAGGATGGGTTCTTCACGGCCTCGTTGAGTCGAAGCCGGGCTATCTTGGCTATTTCCCCGAGCGCAGTCGAGTGCTCTGCTTCGGGGGTGTTGCCGGAGCGCGCGCGCATGGCCGCGAGGATTGTGTCCTTTGCGTTAAGGCGGGCGCAGATGATGAAGGGGAATCCGAATCGCGCCTTGTAGGCCTCGTTGAGGCGCCCGATCTCCGCCGCCTCGGCCTCGGTGAGGCGGTCGAGCCCGGCGGCGGACTGCTCCCGGGTCGACGCGGCGGTGAGCTGGCCCGCCCTGGCGAGGCGCCCCGCGAGATCGGGATGGGCGCCGATGAGCGCCAGCTGCCTTTCGGCGGGTGCGGCGCGCATCGTGGCGCAGAGGGCGCCGTGGAGCTCCTCCAGGCTTCGGAAGGGCCGCTTGTCGAAGGTCTCGGCGGCCACCCACGGCGAGTGCTCGAAGAGGTGTCCGAGCGCTGCAACAAAGACGTTGCGGTCCGACGAATTGAGTTCGGCGAGCGTCGGCTGCATGCGCGCGCTCACTTGAGCAGCTCGTACGCCGGAAGCGTGAGGAATTCGTCGAGCACCGGGGACTTGACCATTTCCATGAACATGTGGGCCGCCACCCGGAAATGCCCGTTCGAATAGCGGTCGGGGCCCACCTCGCCCTGGATCTTCGCGATCACCTCGCCGATCAGGCTGTCATAGTGGCCCGGCGTGATCGCCCTGCCGTCGGCCAGCCTCGCTCCGTTGTGGAGCCACTGCCAAAGCTGCGCACGGGAGATCTCCGCGGTGGCCGCATCCTCCATGAGGTTGTAGAGCGGCACGCAGCCCAGGCCCCCGAGCCAGGCCTCCAGATACTGGATGCCCACGCTGAAATTCGTGCGGATCCCGGCGTCGGTGATCGTCCCGGCGGGGGCGGAGATCAGCTCGGCCGCCGTCACGCTCACGTCCTCGCGCTTGCGGGCGATCTGATTGGGGCCGGGCATGTGCTTGTCGAACGCCTTGAGCGCAACGGGGACAAGGCCCGGGTGCGCCACCCAGGTCCCGTCGTGGCCGTCCGTGGCCTCGCGCTCCTTGTCGGCGAGCACTTTCGCCAGCGCCTCGTCGTTCGCCGCAGGATCGTTCTTGATCGGGATCTGGGCCGCCATTCCTCCCATGGCATGGGCGCCGCGGCGGTGGCACACCTTGATGACGTACAGGCAGTAGGCCCGCATGAACGGCGCCGTCATCGTGACCTGGGTCCGGTCGGGAAAGACGTAGTTCGGCCGCCGCCGGAATTTCTTGATGCAGCTGAAGATGTAATCCCAGCGCCCGCAGTTTAGGCCCGAGGAGTGGTCGCGCAGCTCGAAGAGGATCTCCTCCGCCTCGAATGTCGCGAGGATCGTCTCGATCAGCGAGGTGGCCCGGACCGAGCCCTGAGGGATGCCGAGCGCGGCCTGGGCGTGGACAAACACGTCGTTCCAGAGCCGGGCCTCAAGGCGGCTTTCCATCTTGGGAAGGTAAAAATAGGGTCCTGAGCCGCGCGCGAGGAGCTCCTTGGCATTGTGGAAGAAATACAGGCCGAAATCGAACAGGCTCCCGGAGACTGGCAGGCCGTCGAGATGCACATGCTTCTCCGGCAGGTGCCAGCCCCTGGGGCGCACGAGGAGGGTCGCCGTCTTCTCGCCCAGCCTGTATGACTTTCCCTCAGGGCTGGTGAACGAGATCGTGCGCCGGACCGCGTCCCTCAGGTTGACGTGGCCGTCGAGCAGGTTCTCCCAGGTGGGGGAGGTCGCATCCTCGAAGTCGGCCATGAAAACCTTGGCCCCGGAATTGAGCGCATTGATCACCATCTTGCGGTCCACGGGTCCCGTGATCTCGGTGCGACGGTCCTGGAGGTCTGCCGGGATCGATGCGACCGACCACGATCCCTCCCGGATCGGCCGGGTTTCGGGGAGGAAATCCGGCAGCTCGCCCGCGTCCAGCCGCGCCTGCCGGGCCACGCGGGCCGCAAGGAGTTCCCTGCGGCGGGGTTCGAACTTTCGGAACAGGTCCCCGAGGAAGGCGCAGGCCTCGGGGGTTAGAATCTCGGCGTGCTGGGGAGGGACGGGCCCGCGGATGTCGAGGCCGGAAAAGTTCGGTTCGGTCATGTTTTGGCTGATATGAGGACGCAGCAGTAACTTCCTGGTTGTTTCCTGTCACCTCCATAGTACCTTGGCGCGTTTTGTGCAAATCGATCGGGCAATCCTGAAACGCTAATGATGAACAAAAGTGAATTCATGAGGCAGGCCATCCGGCTATCGGAGGAGGGCGTCCAATCGGGCCGGGGCGGCCCGTTCGGGTGCGTCGTTGTCCGTAGGGGTGAAGTCGTCGGCCGGGGAAGCAATCAGGTGACCTCGAGCTGCGACCCGACCGCGCATGCCGAGATCGTCGCCATCCGCGCCGCCTGCAAGGAAATGGGCACCTTCAAGCTGGACGACTGCACGCTCTATGCGAGCTGCGAGCCCTGCCCAATGTGCCTGTCGGCCATCTACTGGGCCCGGATCCCCACGGTGTACTACGGGAACAGCCGCCACGAGGCCGCGGCCATCGGGTTCGATGACGAGTTCATCTACGGGCAGATACCGCTCGACCCCGAAAGGCGCGCGCTGTCGATGAAACCCCTGCTGGCCGACGAGGCCAAAGGGGCCTTTGCCGCCTGGTCGGGGAAGGCCGACAAGGTCCCTTATTGATCCTGGAGCGCTTGCCAAACGCGCCCATTGCACCAGATTACACGATCATGCGTTTCAAGAACATCCAACCCGGCCTGAATGCCCCCCTTCCCCGTCTCGACGACGATGATGACGACGAGGGCGAGGAGGCCCAGGAGCCGACGTCGGGCAAGAAGGAATCCTCCGTATCCCTTTTGATCCAGAAGCGATTCCTGAATCAGCGGAAGCTTTTCCTATGGGGACCGGTGACCGATGAAACGGCCAAGGAACTGAGCGAAAAGCTCCTTTACCTGGAATCCACCGCTCCGGGAAAAGAGATCACCTTTTACATGAACACCCCCGGCGGCTCGATCACCGCGGGAATGGCGGTGTTCGATACGATGAAGCTCATCTCGTCCCCCATCACGATCGTAGTGACCGGAATGGCCGCATCGATGGGTTCGATCCTGCTTTGCGCAGCTGCCAAGGGCAAACGGTTCATCTTCCCGCACGGCCGGGTGCTGATTCACCAGCCCCTGATCTCGGGCCGGTTCATCGGGCCGGCCACCGACATCAACATCCAAGCCCAGGAGATGGAGAAGCTCCGCAGCGAGCTGAACCAGATCCTGGCCGACGCCTCGGGCCAGCCCATCGAGAAGATCTCGAAGGACAGCGACCGCGATTTTTACCTGAACGCCAAGGAGGCGGTTGCGTACGGTCTCGCGGACAGGATTGTGGAAAGGATCTGAGCCGGGCGTCCCTCGCTAGGGCGCCGCGCCCCGGGTGTTCCCGGCGGGGTGGCCTATTTCCTCCTCCCATTCGGCGGCCTGGCCGATGTCGCCAGCATCCAGGGCGGCGCGCCGCGCTTCCGCGAGCCAGGAAAAGCGCACCGCCGCAGGAATGGAGATCGGAGGCAAACAGCTTGCGGTAGACGTCGATGGACTCGGCATACCGCCTTTGGGCCGCCAGGAACTGCGCGACCTCGCGCATGAGCCCCCAGTTATCCGGCGACGGTTCCGCGGACTGGACGGAGCTTTGGATGATCCAGACGGGCTCATCGGCGTTTCCGGTGGCACGAACCCGGCGCGCGAGCGCGAGCGCAAGGGCGAGGTTCGGCGCGGCCCTCATCCCCGCCTTGCCCGCGATCGATCGCCTCCGAATTCCTGTCCGCGGCATCGAGCAGATTCATCTGGCGGATGACCGCGTAGCCGGCGAGGTTCTGCGGAAGACGGGAAAGGGACCGGATCTGCGCCTGCAGGGTCACTGCAAAGGGCCGGTAAAGGGGGTCGCCAATCAGGATCGACTGCCAGCTGAGCAGCGGCAGCGCATAGTAGGCCGCGTCGACCAGATCGTGGCCCCTGGCGAGGGCCGCCATGAAAAGGTCCGGCCGGTGGAGGTATTCGAGGTAGGGCTCGTACACGTTGCCCACCGTGGCCGTGACTCCGCGCGCAACCAAGGGGCCGCACCAGCCCTCGGCCTCCGACCGCAGCGTGTGCGCGGAAAAACTGTGGATGTGAACCGCGACCGCCCCCGGGGGGAATCGGAAGCCGGGAAGGGCAAAAGGGCCGTTCAGGTTGGGGGTGTACCAGCCGAAGTACAGGGCCGGGGCGTCGAAACGGACGCTGGCGGGAACGGTCTTCAAGCCTCGGCTTGCGGAGAGGTCAAACCCGAGGCCCGCGATCGTCCGGGCGGTGGACGCAAGCCAGCGGTTCCCTTCGTCGAGGGGACCGGCGGAATCGACATACGCCCGGCCGAGGAGGCCCGTGCGCTCGGCCTCGACCGCGAGATCGACCAGGTGGAGCGCCTCGGCCGCCGTGGGGCCGTCGAGCCTCGAGACCTTGACCACAAGCGAGGCGGCCGGGTCCGACGGATTGTCGTTTTCAAAAAGGGGATTGGGGATCCCGGCGTTTATCGGGTAATCCGTCCTGGCGAGAAGGCTGAGCTCGGAATCCACGGCGCCCGCATTGGTCCGGAACTCACCGTGGTCGGTAAGCGGCTTGACCTCCCTGAAGAGCGCAGGGTCGTTCCCGATCCTCAGCGGCACGCCCCTGCAGGTTATCAGGGCCGAGATCCTATGGCCGGAGACCGAATACTCTCGCCGGCCGACGTCGTCATAAAGGTCCATCGCCAGCGCGTCGATCCATCCCTTTCTGACCAGCTCGTCCTCCAGGGGCTGCCAAATGGTGGCGATAAACTCCCTCCAGGAAATCGTTTCCGCCAGCGGCATCTTGAGGGCGATCACGTTCGCCGCCGGGACGCCGCGGACCACGGCGTAGTGGCGGGCGATGGCCAGCGAATCGGGATCCGCGCTGTTCGCGAGCAGCACAACCCGATCCGCCAGCCCCTCAGAGGAGGCGGCGGCCGCCCCCGCGAGCAACGAAAACGTCGCGATCAGGGCCGCCGCCACAAGACGGGACCGTGCAGGGAGTGAAATGGGCAGGCTTTCCGTCGCTAAGATGACCCTTTTTTGAGGCGCCTTTGCGACTGATGCAACGTTGCGCACGCGCGGGGAGGAGCCCTGCGTGGGTCACCCCACCCCGACGCGAGGGAGCCGGGAGGGTCGGCAGATAACGGTGGACAATGCCGGCTTCGCGAATTCGTCTGGGTCCACGGACGAAACCGACGATCGCAGTCCGAGACCCTGTCCTGTCGTGCCATGACTTCCCTGATCCGCCTCAGCCTGAAACCCTGCCCCGCGGCCGGACCGTCGACCCTCCTGGCGCTGGCGTTCTGCCTCCTCCCTCCGGCGCGGGCCGCGGGCATACCGGCCTCGATGGTCGAGGCATCCGGCCCCCATTTCCTCCTTTCGGGCCGGCTCGACACCCGCGACCCGCGAGGCCCCGTTCTCGTGTGGCAGGGCAGCCAGGCCAGCATCGATTTTGAGGGGCCGTCCCTCGCCCTCGATTTCGACCGGGCCCTGGGCCAGAACTTTTTCGACGTGAGCGTCGACCAGCAGGTTTGGGTCGCCGCCGTTCCCCCGGGGGGGCCGACCCGGCTGTCCTGTCCCCTGCCGCTGTCGGCCGGGCGCCATCATCTTTCGCTCCAAAAGCGCGACGAGGCCTCGGCGGGGTCGGTCCAGTTCCGCGGGATCGAGGTCGCCGGCGGCACCCGCACCTGGAGGCCCGCTTCGCCGGCCCATCCCCTCGCAATGGAGTTCTACGGGGATTCCATCACCGCCGGCGCCTGCGACGAGGACGGCGCCAGCGACCAGTGGGAGGATCGGAGCACCCACAATGCGCTCAAGAGCTACGCCGCGCTGACCGCCGACGCGTTCGGCGCGGACAGCCGCAACATCTCGGTGAGCGGGATCGGCGTCGTCACGGGCTGGGACACGGTGATCGAAAGCCAGGTATGGAACCGCCTCTACCCGCGGGAGGATTCCCCTTCGGCCGACCTGTCTCTCTGGCGCCCCGACATCGTGCTCGTGAACCTGGGCGACAACGACGCGGGCTTCACCGAGGCGCACAAGCTGGGATTCCCCTCGGCGTTCACGGCCAAATACATCGAGCTGATCCAGGGGATTCGGGGTGCGTATCCGCACGCCGACATCGTGCTCCTGATGGGAGGCATGGAAACGGGTTTCCGAAGCGTGCCCCTAAATGAGGCGTGGAACCGGGCCGTGAAGGAGCTCGAGTCGGGTGATCCGCGCATCCATCACTACGTGTTCCAGCACTGGTCGACCCTCCACCCCCGGGTCGCCGACCACCGGATTCTGGCGAACGAGCTCATCGCGTGGCTAGGCCGCCAGCCGTTCATGCAGCGCGCCGGCCGGCCGGAAATGTGAGCCCCAGGATGAACCCGCTCGCCAGGTACCTCCCGAAGGATCCGCCATGACCTGGATTACATGGGCCCTCCTTTCGGCGTTCTTCGCGGGAATCACGGCGATCCTGGCGAAAATCGGCGTCGAGAACGTGAACTCCAACCTGGCGACCGCGATCCGCACGACCGTCGTGCTCGTGATCACCTGGGCGATCGTCCTTGTCTCCGTGCCCGGACCGGTCGCCGTCCCGGGGCGCAGGACGCTCGTGTTTCTCGGGCTCTCCGGGATCGCAACCGGCCTGTCCTGGCTGTGCTACTTCCGGGCGCTGCAGCTTGGCGAGGCCTCACGGGTCGCGCCCATCGACAAATTGAGCGTCGTCTTTGCCATCCTTTTGGCCGCGCTCGTCCTGCGCGAGAGGCTGACGTGGCAGCACGCCGTCGGCGGGACCCTGATTGTGGCCGGCTCGCTCGTGCTGGCGTGGAAGCCGCACTGAGCCCCCGGGGTCCCCGCCTCAGTCGGCAAAGCGCCAGGCCGGCGCAAAGCCGCGCGGCGGCTTCCCCCCGGTCAGCCGGAGGCGGACCATCTCGATCGGCATCGGGCCCCCCATGAGGATTGCGTCGTTGAACTGCCGGTCCGTCATGCGCCCCGAGGTGACGAGCTCGCGGTGGAGTTCGCGCAGCTGCAGGGCGCCGAGCATGTAGCCGGCCTGGTACATCGGTGGGAACGAGCCGTTGAAGGACCGCCTCACCTCCCCGGTGGCGCTGTCGCGCTCGTGGCCCACCCGGTCGACGAGGAAGTCGATGCACTGCTCGGGCGTCCATTTGCCGAGGTGGAAATTGAGCGAGAAGATGATCCGCGCGCAGCGATGCGCCCTCCAGAACAGCATGCCCATCCGGTCCTCGGGGGACTTGGGGAAGCCGAGGTCCCAGAACTGGAACTCCCACCACACGGCCCATCCCTCCACCCAGAACGGCGTCGTAAAGAGCTCGCGGTGGGGGTTGTACCGCCCTTCGTAGTAGTATTGCAGGTGGTGCCCCGGCACGAGCTCGTGGAACACGGTCGCTCGCGCAAAATGGATGTTGTTCGCGCGCAGGCTCTGCACCTTCTCGTCGTAGTCCATCGAATCGGTCGGGAAGGCCACGAGGATGTCGGGCCCGCCGAGGAAGAACGGGGCCACTTTCTGCCGGGCTGGGCTCATCATCTCGATGCGCCAGAAGTCCGCATCGAGCGGAGGGATCGTGACGAGGTTCCGGTCCTCCACGAAGCGGATCGCCTCAAGCGCGAGGTCCCGGACGAGACCGGGCTGGCTGCCCGGCGCAAGATGATCCTGCTTCACCTTCTCCATGGCGGCCTTCCAGTCGTCCCCGTAGCCCATTTCCCGCGACGCCTTCCTTAACTCCGCATCGCACCAGGCGAATTCCCGGTTCGCGATGGCGAGAAGCTCCTCGGGGGAATAGGCGATCATCTCGTGGCCGAGCTCGACCTGCAGGCCCTCCCGGCCGATCGGGTCGCCGACCACGGGCTCGTCCTTGCCCGGCAGAATGCCCACGACCTTCTCCTTGAGAAATTTCGTGTAACCGTCGAGGGCGTCGTTCGCCTTGTCGTGCGACGCCCTCACCCACCAGCCGAACGCGGGGTCATAGCCGTCGTAGAATTTGTACCAGTCGTCGAGCGAAGTCCTCAGATCTCCGATCGCGTTGACCGCGCGGAGGGCGACCACCCGCGAGGCCATTGGCGGCGCCGCAGTCCCGGGCTTCCCTGGCGCGTCGGGCTTCAGGCCCGCCTCGAGCCCGTCCCGTATTCCGGATATCTGCTTTGAGATGCGTTCGAGTACCGCAGCGGAACCCTGGGGATCGACGGGCTCCATGAGCCTGCGCGACTCCTGCAGCCTCGCGATGTCCACGGCGAAGGGCACGAGCGGCGCCATCTCGCGCTGCCTCGATTCCGCCCTCTCCAGGAGCCTCTGCTCGTAGTCAATCTGCCGGTGCAGGAGGATCCAGTCCACCCTTCCCTCGGTTCCGAGGCTCTCGTAGGCCATCGCATCCAGCCGCTTTCGCCATGCCGCGTAGAATTCGCGCAGGCGCCGGGTTTGGAGCTCCGATCCGCCGACGTCATAGAAGCGCAGGATCTCGTCCCTGTCGGCGACGAAGCGCTCGACCAGTTCGCGCAGCTCGCTCGACTGGGGCCGGACCATTGAGGAGATTTCGGGCGGGACGTAATCTTCCGTCGACCTCAAGGCGGCCGGTGAAGGCTGCGCCGCGGCGGCGGCGGCGGGCAGAAGGACCGACAGGAGGGACGCGGCGAGGCTTCGGGCGCTCTGCATGCCCGAAGCCAAGACGCGACGCGGCCCACCGTCAAACCTCGGCGTCAGAGCTTCCAGTCCAGCTCTCCGAACGCGCCGCGCCCGAGCGCAGGGTACCCGTTGACCGGCTGGTACGCTTCGTCGAGGAGGTTCTCCACGCGGGCCTTGACCGAGAGCCGGGCAGTGGCCTTCCACTCCACGTACACCCGCTCCACCGAATAGTTGGGATCATTCACCGTTTCGTAGGTAAGGGCGTCGACATCCTCGCGTCCGGCGACGACCTGGACCCCCACCCCGGCGCTCCATCCCCCGCCAAAGTCCCTCCAGAGGTCCGCGCTCCCGCTGTTGCGCGGGCGCCTGAGGAGCCGTGTCCCGTCGGTGAGGTCGTCCGCCTCCAGGTAGGTGTAGCTCGCGTGCAGTTCCGCCCCGGCGCAGAGCTTGAGCTTCGCCTCAAGTTCGATCCCGCGGGTGCGGGCCCGGTCTATATTCTCGGTGGTGCCAGGATAGACGTCGAAGTTGTAGTCGATCAGGTTCGTGTAGCTGTTCCAGAACCAGGTGGCGCTCAACACGCCCCGGTTTTTCGGCAGGTACCAGTCGAGCCCCGCATCTGCGCCCCGAGTGCTCTCGGGTTTCAGGTCGGGGTTCCCCACATAGCCCGTGGAGACCCCGTAGAGCTCGAGGAAGCTGGGCGCGTTGAACCCGGTCCCGTAGCTTGCGCGCACCTTGAGCGAGCGGTCCGGCGTAAGCCAGGCGGCCGTCGCGCGCCCCGTGAGCGCGGTGCCAAAGGTGTCGAAGTCGTCGTAGCGGAAGCCGCCCGTCAGGTAGGTCGAATCCAGGGGATGCCACTCGTCCTCGGCAAACGCGGCGACAAAGGTCTGCCGCTGGTCGATGTCGCCGTATCCGTCGTCCTGGGTCGTTTCGGCCTCGGCGGACGCTCCGGCAGTCAGCCGGTGGCCCGCCAGGCCGGAATAGGTCGACTGGACATCGAACACACCCCTGCGGTTCTGGACGACCGTCGTGTCGGTGAAGACGCCGGGATCCTCGTCAAAGGAGACGTAGCGGCGGTCCTGACCTCCCACGGTGATGCGCGCGGTCAGGTCCGGCGACGGCCGGAGGTCGGCGAAAACCGTCCCGAGCCAGTTGGCCTCCGTCTCGTACGCATACGGGTCGTTTGTGTAGAGGTCACCCGGGTCCCCGTAACGCCCCTCAAAGCCCCGGATCGTCGCCCCCAGGTCGACCGAGGGGGAGATGTCCCGGTCGATCCGGAACACGAGGTCGCCGCTGTCGAACGCGTTGTTCGGCCGGTCGTTTTCGGTGTGCGATCCCGAGGCCGAGAATGACCAGGCCCATTTGTCGCGCGCGCCCTGGCAGTCGAGCGAACCGGCGACGGTGTCGAAGCTGCCCGCCTCCACGGTGGCGTCCGCCGTCGGATCGCCCGAGCCCTTCTGCGCCTGGATGGAGACGACCCCGCCCACCGCTTCGCTCCCGTAGAGCGTGCTTTGCGGCCCGCGCGCAATCTCGATCGAGTCGGCGGCGCCGATCCGGGCGCCTCCCAGGAAGACCGCATAGTCGGTGTTGGCGTCGTTCAGCCGGATTCCGTCGACCATGAACAGGATCTGGTCGGAGTTGGCGCCCCGCATGAACAGGGAGACGTCCGAGCCGGGGGCGCCGTTGGCGAGTGCCGGGGCGCCCGGTATGGCGCCGAGGGCTTCGGCGAAGCTCGTGACCTGCATGCGCGAGAGGTCCTGCGGAGTCATCAGGTCGACGGAGGAGCCGAGCGTGCGGACATCCTCCGGTGTCCGGGTGGCTACGACCACCACGGCATCAAGCTCGTTGTCGGGGTCGGACTGGGAGAATACGGGCCCGGCCCAAAGGAGGGCGGAGCCAATCACGAGGCAGCGGACGGCGGTGCGTCCGGGCGGCAGACGGTGTTTCATTCGGATATCTTTCTTCACTATTGCGATGAAGTTTCTCGCTGCCTGGACGCGCAATCGCCCTGGAGCGAGTGTGTATTCCGGGCCAGATATTCGGACTCCGCATATGCCTCCCGTCGGGCCGTGTGCCGGCCTGACAGGCTTTTCCTCGCCCTTCGCCTTCACCGGGGTGAGAGCCCCGATTGGCTTTGCCCGCGCCTTCCAACGGCGCAGTGTGGGTCTGTGATGCGATACCGCAGCGCAACTGTGGCCGGTTTTCACGGCCTTCCCTTTGGTTCCGGAAGAGACGACAAAGAACGACGAGCGTTGGGACCATCCCTAAGCGGTTGGCTTCGGCAAGTACAATCATATCAATAAATACAGATTTAATGATATGATGCTTGCCAGAGTGAAGTGAATCTGTTGTATTTGTAGGGCTTCTGAAACTCATCAACCTGCCTAAAGCCCATGGCCTCCCCACGCGAATCCGACTCCTTCGCCGCCCTCCGGCGGCTTTTTGAATCCCGCATCGCCGTCCTCGACGGCGCCATGGGCACCATGATCCAGACGCACGGCCTCGAAGAGTCCGACTTTAGGGGAAGCCGGTTCGCCGGCCACCCGCACGACCTGAAGGGCAATAACGACCTGCTTTCGATCACCCGGCCGGACGTGATCGAGGCGATTCATTCCCAGTACTTCGCCGCGGGGGCCGACATCGTCGAGACGAACACGTTCAATTCCACCGTGATCTCGCAGTCGGACTACGGGACCGAGTCGATCGTGCCCGAGCTCAACAGGGCCGCCGTAGCCGCCGCGAGGCGGGCGGCGGTGCGGGCGCAGGCGCTCGATCCGTCGAGGCCGCGCTTCGTTGCGGGGGCGATCGGCCCCCTCAGCCGGACCCTCTCCATGTCGCCCGACGTGAACCGGCCCGACTTCAGGGCGGTCAGCTGGGACCAGGTCGTCGCGGCCTACCTCGAGCAGGCGCGCGCCCTGGCCGCGGCGGGGGTGGACGCGCTCCTGATCGAGACCATTTTCGACACGCTAAACGCCAAGGCTGCGCTCTTCGCCACCGAACTTCTTTTCGACGAGACGGGGGTGCGTCTGCCGGTGATGCTGTCGGCCACGATCACCGACAATTCGGGGCGGACCCTGTCGGGCCAGACGATCAGCGCATTTTACACGAGCATCGCCCACGCAAGGCCCTTCTCCGTCGGAATCAACTGCGCGCTGGGCGGCCGGCAGATGAGGCCCTACGTCGAGGAGCTCGCCTCCATCGCGCGCTGCTTCGTCACGTGCTACCCCAATGCGGGCCTCCCAAACGCCTTCGGCGCCTACGACGAGACCCCCGCCGACATGGCCGGTGTGCTCGGCGACTTCGCCCGCAACGGCTGGCTCAACATGGTCGGCGGCTGCTGCGGATCGACACCCGCCCACATTGCCGCCATAGCCGATGCCGTGAAGGCAATACCCCCCCGCAGGCTGCCGGAGCCGCAGGTCGCGATGCGCCTGAGCGGCCTCGAGCAAATCGTCATTTCCTGAGCGCGGCGGCCGAACGATGTCCAACACCCCCCGCCCCTCCGCCTCGCAATTCATCGTCATAGGCGAGCGCACGAACATCACGGGTTCTCCCAGGTTCGCCAAGGCCCTGAAGGCCGGCGACTGGGACGCGTGCCTCGCGATCGCGCGCCAGCAGGTCGAGAGCGGGGCCAACATCATCGACATCAATGTCGACGAGGCGCTGATCGAGGGGGAGCCCACGATGGTCAAGTTCCTGAACCTGATCGCCGCGGAGCCCGAGATCTCGCGCGTGCCCGTGATGATCGACTCCTCCAAGTGGAGCGTCCTCGAAGCGGGCCTCAAATGCGTGCAGGGAAAGGGCATCGTCAACTCGATCTCCCTGAAGGACGGCGAGGCCGAATTTCTCCGGAGGGCAAAGCTGGTGATGCGCTACGGATCGGCCGCGGTCGTCATGGCGTTTGACGAAAAGGGGCAGGCCTCGACCCGGGACGAGAAGGTGCGGATCTGCACGCGCGCCTACCGCCTGCTCACCGGCGTGGTCGGATTCCCGGCCGAGGACATCATATTCGACCCGAACATCCTGACCGTCGCCACCGGCATCGAGGAGCACAACAACTACGCCGTCGACTTCTTCGAGGCGACCCAGGCGATCAAGGAAACCCTGCCCCACGCGAAGGTCTCGGGAGGCGTTTCAAACGTGTCGTTCTCATTCCGCGGCAACAATCCGGTGCGCGAGGCCATCCACACGGTGTTCCTTTACCACGCGATCCGGGCCGGACTCGACATGGCGATCGTGAACGCCGGGATGCTCGGCGTATACGAGGAGATCCCCAAGGACCTCCTCGAGCGCGTGGAGGATGTCATCCTCAACCGGCGCCCCGACGCCACCGAGCGCCTGGTCGCCTTCGCCGACGAGCTGAAGGCGTCCCAGGGAGGCGCCTCCAGGATCGAGGCCAAGGAGGACCTGGCGTGGAGGCAGGCCCCGGTCGAGCAGCGTCTTTCCCATGCCCTGGTGAAGGGCATCGACGCCTTTGTGGAACAGGACACGGAGGAGGCCCGCGCCAACACCACGAAGTACCCGAGGCCCCTCAATATCATCGAGGGTCCGCTGATGGACGGCATGCGCGTCGTGGGGGACCTGTTCGGGGCCGGAAAGATGTTCCTTCCGCAGGTCGTCAAATCGGCCCGGGTGATGAAAAAGTCCGTGGCCTACCTGACCCCATTCATGGAGGAGGAGAAGCGGAAGCTGGTTGCGAGCGGCGGCGTCGCACGCACCCAGGGAAGGATCGTCATGGCCACCGTGAAGGGCGACGTGCACGACATCGGCAAGAACATCGTCGGCGTGGTGCTTGCGTGCAACAACTACGAGGTCGTCGATCTCGGCGTCCTCGTGCCCTGCGACAAGATCCTGGCGGCGGCGCTCGAGATGAAGGCGGACGCGATCGGCCTCTCGGGGCTGATCACGCCCTCCCTCGACGAAATGGTCCATGTCGCACGCGAGATGAAGCGCACCGGTTGCACCGTCCCGCTCCTGATCGGAGGCGCGACGACCAGCGCGGCCCACACCGCCGTGAAGATCGCCCCCGAGTATCCGCCCGGGGTCGTTCATGTACTTGATGCGTCGCGGGTTGTAAACGTCGTAAGCTCGCTGCTCTCACCGGAGACCAAGGCCGTGTTCATGGGCGACATCGCGGCGAAGCAGGTCCAGCAGCGCGAGGAGTTCGCGGCCCGAAAGGCGCGCAAGCCCCTGCTGCCCCTTCCCAAGGCGCGGGAGCGCCGCCAGCCGTTCAACTGGGCCGAGGTCGACATACCCCGCCCTGAATTCCTTGGCCAGAGGGCCTTTGCCGATGTTCCCCTTGGGGAAATCGTTCCCTACATCGACTGGGGCCCCTTCTTCAGCGCCTGGGAGCTTCACGGGCGCTATCCCGAGATCCTGACCGACGCGGCCGTCGGCGCCGAGGCGACAAAGCTCTTCGAGGACGCCAGGAGGCTTCTTGCGAGGATCGTTGACGAAAGGCGTTTCACGGCAAAGGCGGTCATCGGCTTCTGGCCCTGCAACGGCGTCGGGGACGATGTGGAGGTGTACACGGACGAGGCTCGCTCGGGCATCGCCACAACGTTCCACATGCTGCGCCAGCAGCAGGAGAAGCCCCCAGGGCAGTTCAACCATTGCCTGGCCGACTACTTCGCCCCGAAGGAGTCGGGGCGCATCGACTATATCGGGGGATTTGCCGTCACGGCCGGCCACGGGGTCGAGGCGTTCGCATCGGCGTTCCGGGCGGCGACCGACGATTACAGCGCAATCATGAGCCAGGCGCTGGGCGACCGCCTTGCGGAGGCGATGGCCGAGATGTTTCACAGGAAGGCGCGCGAGGCGTGCGGATTTGGCCGGACTGAGAACCTCGGCTTCGGTGACCTCATCCGCGAGAAGTACCGCGGAATCCGACCGGCCCCCGGCTATCCCGCCTGCCCGGACCACACCGAGAAACCCGTCCTCTTCCGGCTGCTGGATGCGGAGGCTGCAACCGGCATCCACCTGACCGAGAGTTGCGCGATGGCGCCTGCGAGCAGCGTCAGCGGCTGGTATCTTAACCATAAGGATTCCAAGTACTTCGGCGTTGGCAAACTGGGCCGTGACCAGGTCGATGACTACGCCCGGCGCAAGGGCTGGACCCTTTCCGAGGCCGAGAAATGGCTTGGCCCCTACCTGGACTATGACAAAGCCTAGGGCCGCCCGGAACATCGCCCGCCGCGCTGCGTCTTAGCTTAGAGCAAGAATGAGCTCCCCCTCCCAAGCCATGCGCCTCGCCCGTTTCGCCCTGGCGTGCGCCGCGGCGTCTGCAGCGACGTGGGCCGTTGCCGCCGGAATGGAGTTTAGCAGCGGGCTCTCACCCACGGAGCGGGTGGCGGCCGGCATCCCGAAACTGAAGCCGGCTTCAGCTTTCCGCGCTCGACGCCCTGGTGGCGCATGACGTGGCGCTTGCCCATGAAGGTGGCGTGACCGGGTTTTCGTCCGAATTCTCGGCGCGCCATACCGAGCAGGAGCGCGTATCGGCCGGCATAAGCCTTCTCTCGGACAAGGAGCGCCTCGCCCTGGACAGGTACGTCTCGAGAACGATCGCGCTCGGACCGCCCCCTGACGAGGAATTCTCCTACTCCAATCCCGAGCACCCGCCGACCCCGCCGCCGACGCCGGCCCAGACATCCGCACCCCGGCCTCTCGAGATCCACGGGGACGTCTCGTTCACGGTCGGCGGCTCAAGCCACGGCGGGAATTTTTACGGGACCTCGCATGGATGCGTTCGTCACCGACCCGAACCACGGCTTCACCGTGGGCGTCGGCTTCTCCGAATTTCGAGGAAAGGGCCTGATCGCCCTGTGCGCTCCGTATGGTCCCTACGGCCCCTACGACCCCTACGGCCCGTACGTACCCTTTTACGACGGGCCGCCCAACTAGGGTCGGCGGGAGGGGCTTCTACTTCTCCGCGGCGAACGCCGCAAAGCTGTGCGGAAGCAGCGGGACGATGAAATGGGACACGGGGGGCGCATCCGCGTGCCGACGGCGCCGGAAGAACGTCTTGGGTTCCTCGGGGACGTACGAGGCGATCACCTCGCCGGTCACCAGGTTTCGAAGCTTCGTGTAGGAGCCCTGGACCGCGACCTTGGTTTCGGACGGGGTGGGCAGGAACGACTCGACCACGAAGGTCGCGTTGTCATAGGCAAAGAGCGCAACCTGGCTCGGGCCGTCAATCCTGACGAAGAAATCCTTCATCACGACGTCCTTGAGGGCCGTCGTGACGTAGACCGGCAGGGCGTAGAGATTCCGGAAATTGTCGGGAATGGTCCAGACATAGAGGACCCCCTTGCTGTATCGGTCCATGAGCATGATCGGGTACCCGTTGCCGTTCTCCTTGGCGCTCACGAGGCCCCAGGCGTCATTGGTCAGGAACCGCACCTCGGGGAACAGGATCGCATGCTTCTTCGCATCGCCGCCCAGGTCCGCCCGCTCGCCCGCGCCCCATCCGGCCGAATAATCCGTGGCAAGAACCTTGTTATCGGTGACCTCGGTCTCGCAGATGTTCTCGATTCCCTTGCCCTTGAGCGCCCTGAGGAGGCCCGAGGTGATGACGACGCTCTTGCCGTCCACCAGCTGCTTCTCGATCTTCGCGACGATGTCGGGGTCGGACTTCGCCGCCTCGGTCAGCAGGACGAGCTTGGCGTCGACCGGGAACTCCGGATGCAGATCTATCGGAATCCCGATCATCCCGATGTAATTGTGCAGGAAGTCCTCGCCCGTGGATTGGTAGGGCTTGTAGCTCGCGATCCCGATGGGGTTGCCGAGCTTCCCCACGACGGCGTCCGCCTGCCGGAGCGCGGCGCCGGCAACCGTCGCCCACGACGGGGTGTCCGGGGCGCCCTCGCCCACCGGGTGGTAGGCGCCGGCAATCTCGTTGTAGTTGAAGCTCGTTGGCAGGTACTGCCAGTCCTTCCGGTCTCCCGGAAGCGCCTTCTCGGTGATGTCGATCCAGTTGAACAGCGTCATCTCACGGGCCTTTGCGAACATCGTGTCCCAAAGCTGCTCCGCATAGCGGTCGACGTAAAAGGAACCGTAGGTGTCGACCCAGCCCCCTCCGTTGCCGCCCGGCTTGATGTTCTCGAAGAAGCGGATGATCTGGTAGCTCTCGTACTGCTGGAGGTACTGGTCGGAGATGACCGGGTCGCGCGTCTCGGTGCCGGTGTAGATCCCGTCAAAGATCTTTGGCTCCTTGTCCAGGTCGAATCCGAGGCCCTGAAAATGGTCGTACCAGTTCGGGAACTTTATGACCACCTTGATCTTGGGATTCACGTCCTTTGCCGCCTTCACGATCAGGTTGGCGCCCGCCTCATCCATGAGCTTCAGCCGGAAGTCCGTCCACGACTGGGAGCCCTTCGCAGCGATGTCGGAATCGGTCTTCGAGTTGTTGAAGAAGAAATCGTCCAGGATGAACTCGTCGAAGTGCCGCGCCGCCAGCTCGGAGGTCTTCTTCACGAATTCGCGGTCGGCGGGGTTCGTGTAGCAGAACGACCTGAACTGCTCGGCCTCGGCGCCCGTGAACGCGCTTCCCGCGGCCACCTGCACGCCGCGGTCGACGAAGAACTTCTTCACGTCGTCCAGGAGCTTGTCGGTGGCGAGGATCCCGTCGCGCTGCACCTCGATGTACACCTTGTCGACCTTGACCTGGCTGCTGATGATGTCCCATTGGGACTGGAGCACCTTCGCGTCGGCGAAGCTGTTGACAACCCTCACCGGGATGTAGACGGCGACGCCGAAATTCTGGTAGTTGCCGGCGCGGGCGCAACAGAGCGTCGCCACGCATGCGAGGATGCACAGGAGTTTCTTCATGGGTTGGGGTTCGGACATGAAAACCCGCTCTCCCGCCTTCTCAAGCTGCAATCCGAGATATTAGCCAACGATCGATTGCATAGAAGCATGCCACTCTGGCACCCTAGCCGCCCATGGTCCTGAGGTATCTGCTGCTTTTTCTTGGCGTCCTCTCGTGCTCGACCTCGGCGATCCTCATCCGCGAGAGCGAAACGGACCCCTTGGTCCTGGCGGCCCTGAGGCTCCTGCTGGCTTCCCTCTTCCTGATCCCGGTCCTTCTCGTGGAACTGCGCCGCCACGGGGCGAGATTCACCCGGGACCACCTGGGGCGCACCCGGCTGCCGGCGCTCGTCCTCGCGGTTCACCTGATCACCTGGACCCTCGGCGCCCGGATGACGGCCATCGCGCAGGCCACCCTCATCGTGAATCTCGTCCCGATCGCCCTCCCCTTCTTCCTGTTCTGGCTCGCCCGCGAACGGATCAACAAGGCGGAGGTCATGGGAACGGCGCTCGCGGTCGCCGGCCTGGTGACCCTGTCGGTCAAGGACGTGCTGGTCGGCGGCGGCAGCCCCGCCGGCGACTTGATGTGCCTAGTTTCGATGCTTCTCTTCGCGCTTTACCTTTCGCTTGGCAGGAGAAACCGCGACTTCCCGTCGATCTGGCTGTACGTGATCCCGGTCTACGCCCAGGCGTCGCTCGTGTGCCTTCTCGTGGCCGCACCCCGGATCCACACCTTCGCGTTTGGGTCCGTTCGCGAGTGGGCGCTCATGGCCGGCCTCGCGGCGGTGCCGACCGTCTGCGGCCATTCGCTCCTCAATGCGGCCATGCGGAAGATCCGGGGCCAAATCGTAAGCCTGTGCAACGTGAGCCAGTTCGTGTTCGCGGGCGTCCTCGGCTACCTCCTCTTCGGGGAGCTTCCCCGGCTGCTCTTTTACCTCGCCAGCGCCATGGTCGTGGCGGGGGTGGCGATCGTTGTCTTCGCGATGCCGTCCGACGCCGAGGGTTAGCCCCCGGGGCGCAGAGGGCCTCAGGAATGCGCCGCGACGGCCTTCAAAAACGCCACGACCGGGCGGGGCGCCTCGCCCCTGAGCGCAGCCCGCTCGGGCTGGAAAAGCACCCCGGCAAAGAACGGATGGGAGGGGAGCTCCGCGCCGCGGACGGCCCCGGAATCGTCCCAAACCGTGAACCTGAGGCCCGCAGCCTCGAGAGCCGCACGGAAGGAGGGATTGAGGCCGAAGCTGCAGTGGTAGCCCTCGCATGACGTCGGGGATCCGTAGGCCCTTCCGAGCAGGCTCCCCTCGGCGAAATGCACGTTGCCCGATTCTTCGACCAGGGGGCAGCTGAGCCGCGTCAAAAGAAGCGTGGGGCCGTCCGGGTTTGTCTCGGCATGGTCCGCGTCCGCGAGTCCCGCCACGTTCCGGGCAAATTCGATGAGCGCATGCTGGAAGCCGCCGCACGTGCCGAAAAAGGGGCGGCCGCCCACCCGCGCCCACCGGACGGCCTCCAGCGCGCCGCCCGTGTTCTCATAGGGGCTCGCCGGCACGAGCCAGACCGCCGAGAAATCCGCGAGGTCGCGCGAGGCGTCGCGGATTCTCCGGGTGGCGACCCATTCCCAGGCGATGTCGACTCCGGCCTCCGCCCCCGCCAGCTCGAGGGCCTTCGGGATCGCCCGATGGGCCACGGGCCTATCGGAATAGTCCCCGACGAGGGCGATCCTCCTTGGTTTCATGGGTGGTCTCCGCCGGCACGGCCGCGGTTCCCAGAAGGAAAGCGCCCATGGCGGCAAGGCAAGCGCCGACCGCAATGAACCAGTCGCCATGCTCCGTGTAGAAGCTGAAATGGCCCACCCAACGCTGGTCCCGGGTCACATTCGCCATGGACACGCCCTGGAAATAGATGCTGCCAGCCTCGTTCTTCTGCACCCACCGAATGCTCCCAAACTCGTCGATCCAGCCGCTCCACCCGGCATTTCCGCACCGGAGCACGGGCCGGCGTGTCTCGACGGCGCGAAGGACGGAGTGCGCCGCATGCTGGTAGGCCGCCGCGCCCTCCCCGTACCAGGCGTCGTTAGTCACGACCACAAGCGCATCGGCGCCCGAGAGCACCTCCTCGCGGGCAAGCTGGGGAAAGAGGTCCTCATAGCAGATCAGCACGCCGAAGGCAGCCGCCCCGCGGTCCATGGGGACGACGAGGGGCGTCGAGTCGGTGCCCGGCGAGAAGTCGTCGCCTATCGGCACAAACTTGCCGATCCAGCCGAGGATCGGCCGGAGGGGGATGTACTCGCCGAACTGGACGAGCTTTCGCTTGGCATAGTACGAGGTCTGCAGGCCCACCTGCGGGTCCACGACAAAGGCGGCGTTGAAGTAGGCATCGCCGCCCGAATCGAGGTGTTCGATGGCATCGGCGCCCACGAGCATCGGCGCCTTCGTGCGCGCGGAGAGCTGTTCGACAAACCTCCTCATCGACAGGTCGCCTCCCTTCAGGGGAAACGGGGTCGTCGACTCGGGCCACAGGATGAGGTCGGGCCTGAGCTCCCCGGCCGCGAGCGTGCTCGACATGAGCGTCTGGATGATCCCGGGCTCCTTGGCGGGATCCCATTTCACCGTCGCGGGGATGTCCGGCTGCACGAATGCGACGTTGGCGAACGGCTGGGTGTAACGGGAGCGGTGGGCCGTCTCCTGGACGAGGAGCGACAGGCACACGAGGAGGAGAAACATCGCCAGGAGAAACTCCTGGCTGCGCCTGCCGAGCCCGCTGCCGCCTTCGCGAAACAGGCGGTTCGCGTACGCCGCGAAGGCCACGTTGACGGCCACGATGACAAAGGAGACGCCGGCCGCCCCCGTGTAGGCGGCGACCTGAAGCACGCTGATCCTCTCCCACTGGGTCGCCGCGAGCGGCATCCATGGGAACCCCCCGAAAAGCCAGGAGCGGGTCCACTCCACCACGACCCAGGCGCCCGCAAGACCGAGCATGGCACATGAGGCGGACCGGCGTGGGCCTTCCCACCATCCTCGGCATGGTCCACCACGCGGCCAGGTACCAGGAGCCCGTCCACGCGCCCACAAGGGGCCCAAGGACGAAAAGGCCGGCCCAGGTGACCGGATGGAGCCAGCTGAGGTTCACGGTCCATGCCACCGCCTGGGCGGCGAAGAGGGTCCATGCGTAGACCTTCAGCCTCGGGCGCAGGTACGCCCAGAAAACGCCCGGCACGAGGCACGCGTAGGCGAACTCGGGCATGCGGTACGGGGGAAACGAGACCACGAGGAGGACGGCCGTCAGGCCCCCCACCACCGCCGGCGCCACCCAGCTGGCATGCCGGTCCCAGAACGTCGGAACGGGCTCGTACGGGTCTTGGCTCAAGAACGCCCCCTCAGGCCCCGTGGCAATGCTTGTACTTCTTGCCGCTGCCGCAGGGACAGGGATCGTTGCGCCCCACCTTCGGGGTGTCGCGCCGGATGGTCACCTTGGGCAGCTGAATCTCGGGCTCGGCGGGCTTTGGGCCCTGGGCGGGGGCCCCGTTCGGCGGCGCGGCGGGCACCGCCGTCTCCGGGCCCTGCGTCTTCGCGCTCCGGGCCAGGATCGCGAGCATGTTCTCGAACGAGGACAGGTTCGAGGCGCTGCGGAAAAGCCCCGTGCAGATCTGGAGCCTGACGTTGCCCATCAGCTCCTCGAAAGAAGTGGTAGGCCTCGGCCTTGTACTCCACCAGGGGGTCCTTCTGGCCGTAGCTGCGCAGCCCGATCGACCTGCGGAGCTCCTCCATCTCGGTCAGGTGCTCCTGCCAGTGGTGGTCGATCGCATTGATGACGACGTAGCGCTCGAGCGACCCGAGGGCCTCGGGGATCTCGGCGGCCTCCTTCATGGCGTAGGCCTTCTTGATCCGGTCCATCACCATGAGCGTGAGGGTGCCCCGGTCGTCGCCCGCAAGCTCGCCCACCTTGAGCCCGACCGGGAAGTGGGTGTTGACCCATCCGACCAGGCTCTCGATCGCCGCGGTGTTGGGACCGCCGGTCTCGCCAAAGCCCGCAAGCGTCAGCCGGCTCTCGACCTCCTCCTCGACCTGTTCGAAGATGATGTCCTTCGAGCGATCCGCGTGGATCGCACCGTTGCGGATCCCGTAGACGACCTCGCGCTGCTGGTTGAGCACGTCGTCGTACTGCAGGAGGCGCTTGCGGATCGCGTAATTCTGCTGCTCCACCTTCTTCTGGGCGGATTCGATCGAGCGGTTGAGCAGCGGGTGCTCCAGCTCCTCGCCCTCCTGCATCGAGCCCTCCATCAGCCTCGAGGCCAGGTTTCCCTGGAGGAAAAGGCGCATGAGGTCGTCCTCGAGCGAGAGGAAGAACTTGGTGAGGCCCGGATCGCCCTGGCGCGAGCAGCGCCCGCGAAGCTGCCGGTCGATGCGGCGGGACTCGTGGCGCTCGGTGCCGATCACGTAGAGGCCGCCCAGCTCGCGCACGCCCTCGCCCAGCTTGATGTCCGTTCCGCGGCCCGCCATGTTGGTCGCGATCGTGACCGCGCTGCGCAGCCCGGCCCGGCTGACGATCTCGGCCTCCTGCTGGTGGAACTTGGCGTTCAGCACCGTGTGGATGATCCCGGCGCGCTTGAGCATCCGCGAGAGGACCTCCGAGGCCTCGACGCTCGTCGTTCCGACCAGCACCGGCTGGCCCCGCTTGTTCGCCGCCTCGATCTCGCGCATGACCGCGTTGTACTTGTCGCGGCGCGCCTTGAAGATCACATCGTTCTTGTCGATCCGGATGCAGGGCTTGTTGGTCGGGATGACCTGTACGGAGAGGCGGTAGATGTCGCTGAATTCCGTCGCCTCCGTCTCCGCCGTGCCCGTCATGCCGGCCAGCTTTTCGTACATCCGGAAGTAATTCTGGATCGTGATCGTCGCGTAGGTGCGCGTCTCGCGCTCGATCATGACGTTCTCCTTTGCCTCGACCGCCTGGTGCAGGCCGTCGGACCACCGCCGGCCCGTCATCACGCGGCCGGTGTTCTCGTCGACGATCATCACCTTGCCCTCCTGGACGACGTATTCGACGTCGCGCTCGTAGAGCGAGTAGGCCCTCAGGAGCTGGGAGATCGCATGGATCTCCTCGGAAATCACCGCGTAGCGCTGGTGCGCGGCGAGCTTGAGCTCCTCGCGCTTCTCCGGCGGGATCGACGCGTCCCTTTCCAGGTCGGAGAACTCGGTCGCCAGGTCGGGCATCATGAACGCATCCGGGTTGTCCGGGCGTAGGTGCTTGCGGCCGATCTCCGTCAGGTCGGCCTGGTGCTGGCGCTCATCGATGACGTAGAGCAGGTTCTCCTTCAGGCGGTACATCTCGTCCTTGTTCAGGTCCGAATTGAGTTCCGTCTCGACCTTGTCGAGCACCTTGCGCCACTCCGGGTTCTCCATGAGGCGCAGGAGGAGCTTGTTCTTCGGGCTGCCGAGCTTCACCTGGACCAGCTTCCGGATCGCTAGGTCGCGCTCATCGTTGGTGCGGTCGGCCTTCTCGAGCATGTCCTTGGCCTCGCCGACCAGCCGGTTGCAGAGGCGCGTCTGATCGGCCACGAGCCGGTCCACCCCGGGCTTGAGGCGCGTGAAAGGCTGCTCCCGCTCGATCGGCGCCGGGCCGGAGATGATCAGGGGGGTCCTCGCCTCGTCCACGAGAATCGAATCGACCTCGTCGACGATGCAGTACCAGTGGTCGCGCTGCACCTGGTCCTCCTTGCGGGTGGCCATGCCGTTGTCGCGCAGGTAGTCGAAGCCGAACTCGCTCGCCGTTCCGTACGTGATGTTCTTGCCGTACATGTCGCGGCGGAGGTCGGGCGACATCTGCTGCTGGATGCACCCGACCGACACGCCGAGGAACCCGTACAACTGGCCCATCCATTCGGAGTCGCGCCGGGCAAGGTAGTCGTTGACGGTCACGAGCTGCGCGTTGCGGCCGTTGAGCGAGTTGAGGTAGAGGGGAAGCGTGGCGACGAGGGTCTTGCCCTCGCCCGTGGCCATCTCGGCGATCCGGCCCTCGTGAAGCGCGATGCCGCCGATCAGCTGGACGTCGAAGTGCACCATGTCCCAGGCCAGCTCATGCTCGCAAACGATGGCCTTCGTGCCCACGAGGCGCCGGGCCGCGTTCTTTACGGTGGCGAAGGCCTCGGGAAGGATCTGGTCGAGGGTCTCGCCCTTCTTAATGCGTTCCCGGAATTCGTCCGTCTTCGCGCGGAGTTGATCGTCCGTCAGCGCCGTGTACGAACGGTCCAACTCGTTGATCCGTATGACGATGGGACGGACCTTCTCGAGGAACTTCTTGTAGTGCCTCCCTACGAAGGGCTTGAGCAGAAACGACAGCATGAAGGGTGAGACAATAAACCGCGGGCGGTCGTTGGCAAATGACAAAATGCCAAGGCCCAGGGGTCCAATCAAAGGCGCTTCTTGAAGTAGGCTATCGTGCGCTTCAGGCCCTCCTCGAGCGGGACCGTGGGCCCCCACTTGTCTAGCACCCGCTCCGCGAGCGCAATGTCGGGCCTGCGCTGCTTCGGGTCGTCGGCGGGAAGCCGCTTGTGCACGATCTTCGAGCGCCCCCCGACGAGCTTCAGCGTGAGCTCGGCGAGCTCAATCATCGTAAACTCGGTGGGATTGCCCAGATTGACGGGGCCGGGCGTCTCGGTCTGGCGCATCATGCGGACGAAGCCCTCGATCAGGTCGTCGACATAGCAGAACGAGCGCGTTTGGGTGCCGTGGCCGTAGACGGTGATGTCGTCGCCCTTCAGGGCCTGCACGATGAAATTGGAAACCACCCTCCCATCGGCCTCGTGCATCCTCGGCCCGTAGGTGTTGAAGATCCGCACCACGCGGATGTCGACCTTGTTTTCGCGGTGATAGTCGAAGAAAAGCGTCTCGGCGCAGCGCTTGCCCTCGTCGTAGCAGGACCTCCGGCCTATCGGATTGACATGCCCCCAGTAGCCCTCCGGCTGGGGATGCACCTGGGGGTCGCCGTAGACCTCCGACGTCGAGGCCTGGAGGACGCGCGCCTTCAGGCGCTTGGCCAGGCCGAGGCAGTTGATCGCCCCCATGACCGACGTCTTGATGGTCTTGATCGGATTGTACTGGTAGTGGGGGGGCGAAGCCGGGCACGCCAGATTGTAGATCTGGTCCACCTCGAACTTGAAGGGGTCCGTCACATCGTGGCGTGCGAGCTCGAAACTCGGGTTTGACGCGAACGAGGCGATGTTGTGCTTGCTGCCCGTGAAGAAATTATCGAGGCAAATGACCTCGTTGCCGTCGGCCAGAAGCCGCTCGCAAAGATGGGAGCCGAGGAAGCCAGCCCCCCCCGTGACAAGTATGCGCATACGGGCTGTAGGTGCCCTAAAACCCAGGGGTTGGCGAGCGCTTTACACCGCGGGGTGCGCGCGCCGGCGTCCGTGAATCCCTCATCCGGACTGCTCGTAACGGCCGATCCACGCCCTGTGCCACGGGCCGTAGTCGCCCGCCTCGATGTGCGCGCGGGCCTGCGCCATGAGGTTCAGGAAAAAGTGCAGGTTGTGGATCGTCACCAGGGTTCCCCCGAGCATTTCGCCGGCGGTGATCAGGTGCCGAAGGTAGGCCCTCGAAAACGTGCGGCAGGTGTAGTTGTCGAGGCCCTCGACCAACGGCCGCGGGTCCCTGCGGAATTTCTCGTTCCTCAGGTTGATCGGCCCTTCGGGCGTGAAGGCGAGTCCGTTGCGGGCAACCCGGGTCGGCAGGACGCAGTCGAACATGTCGACGCCAAGCGCCACCATCCTGAGGATCTGCGGAGGGGTGCCCAGGCCCATCGTGTAGCGGGGTTTGTCGGCAGGGAGAAAGGGCGTCGTCGCAGCCACCTGCTTGAGCATCTCGCTCTCGGGCTCGCCGACGCTCACGCCTCCCACCGCATAGCCCGAAAAATTCAGCGCCGAAAGGGATTCGGCCGCCTCGCGCCTGAGGTCGTCAAAGGTCGATCCCTGAGCGATGGCGAAAACATGCCGGCCCGAGCCGAGGAACCCGCTCTCCTCCGCAATCTCGCGGCAGCGGCGCGCCCACGCCAGGCTCCTCCTGCACGCCTCTGCGCACGCGTCCCTGGCCACGGGCCAGGGAGGGCACTCGTCGAGCACCATCGCAATGTCCGAGCCGAGGTCGGCCTGGATCCCCATGACCTCCTTCGGCCCTAGGAAAAGCCTCGCCCCGTCAAGGTGCGACTGAAACGAGACCCCCACGTCGCTAATCTCCCTGAGCTTGGAGAGACTGAACACCTGGAAGCCGCCGCTGTCGGTCAGGATCGGCCCGTCCCAACCCATGAAACGGTGGAGGCCTCCGAGTTCCCGGATAAGCCCGCTGCCCGGCCGCAGGTTCAGGTGGTAGGTATTGCCGAGGATGATCTGGGCCCCGATCTCCCGCAAATGAACGGGCGTTACGGCCTTTACGGTGCCCTGCGTTCCGACGGGCATGAAGATCGGCGTCTCGACTGTGGAATGGAGCGTCGTCAGGCGCCCCCGGCGGGCCTGGGTCGAGGTGTCCTTAGCCAGCAATTGAAAGTGACTTGCCATATTTGGGGCCACCACCCTACCCGCACCCTTGACCCCCTTGTCAATCACGGGTCCATTATCAGAGAGTGCTCCTGGTCATCGATAACTTCGATTCGTTCACCTACAACCTCGTCCAATACTTTGGTCAATTGGGCGTGGAGCAGAGGGTATTCCGCAACAACGAGATCACTCCGGAGCAGGCGGTGGCCCTCAATCCGGACCGCGTCCTGCTTTCACCGGGTCCGTGCTCGCCGCGCGAGGCCGGCGTCACCCTCGACATCATCAGGGCCTTTGAGGGAAGGAAGCCCATCTTCGGCGTCTGTCTTGGCCACCAGGCGGTCGGCCATTACTACGGGGGCCATGTCGTCAGGGCCGACCGGCTCATGCACGGCAAGACCTCCCCGATCCGGCACCGCGACACGGACCTATTCAAGGGGATGCCGCAGGGATTCCTGGCCACCCGCTACCATTCGCTCCTGGTCGAGCGCGCCACCTTCCCGAAGGACCTCGAGATCACCGCGGAAACCGCGGAGGGCGAGGTCATGGGGCTCCGCCACCGCACGCTGCCGATCTGGGGCGTCCAATTCCACCCGGAGTCGATCGCAACCTCCGGCGGAATGCGGATCCTCCAGAATTTCCTGGAGCTTAACTGACCCCACCCGCCCATGCGCTGTCCAAAGTGCACCTCGATCGAGGACAAAGTGATCGACTCCCGAATCAGCAAGGAGGGGAACACCATCCGCCGCAGACGCGAATGCCTCGAGTGCGGCCACCGATTCACGACCACCGAGACCTTTGTCCTCGACGGGATGGTCGTCATCAAGAGGGACGGCCGCCGCGAGGAATTTGACAGGGAGAAGCTCGTCCACGCCGTGCGGGCCGCCTGCCACAAGCGGCCGGTCGACCTCGAGCAGATCACGATGCTGGTCGAGGACGTGATCGACGCGATCGAGGCCCGCTTTGAGAACGAGATACCTTCGCAGGCGATCGGCGAAGGCGTCATGCAGAGGCTGAGGACGGTCGACCAGGTCGCGTATGTGCGCTATGCGAGCGTCTACAAGGAGTTCCGCGACGTTTCCGAGTTCATGAGCGAGATCAGCTCGCTCAGTAAGGGCAAAAAGTGACGATGGACCGCGACGAGCTGCGTCGCCTGCACTACATCAACGCGCTCTTCGCGCACGTGACCGGTCAGGACCTTTTTCTCGCGAAGCAGATTAAGTCGGCCATCGCGTTCACGCTATCCGAGCTCGAGGCCCAGACCGCTGCCGACCCGAGCCTCGCGGAAACCTACTCGGAGGCCTTCAACGCGGCCGCAGCCAAGCTGCTTGAGAGGCTCCATTCCCAGCTTCCGCGCCACGGTTTCTTCCATTGGGACGCCTCGAGGACCCTGCAATCGGGCACGCTCCTCTTCGCCAGGGCCGAGGTCATGACGGGCCTCAAAAAGCTCGCCCCCTACCGGAATTCGACGCTCCTGATCACGAACCTCAGGCCTGCCGTCCTGCCCCCGGAAAGGCGCGAGACCGCGCGCCGGCGCCGCGAATACGACGAGCTTCTGGGATTTCTGCGGGAGCTCACGGCGGCGCGCTCCCCATCCGGCTCCGACCTCACGCTCTTGTTCTTGTGACCGTCCCCGAATCGGGCAATCTCAGGGGCGCCCTTCCCTCACCATGACGAAGACCCTCTTCGAGCGAATCATCGCCCGCGAGATCCCCGCAAGGATCGAGTACGAGGACGACCGCTGCATCGTGATCCACGACATCGAGCCGCAGGCCCCCGTGCACATGCTCATCATCCCCAAGAAGCCGATCGCCCGCCTCGCGGCCGCACGGCCGGAGGACGAATCCCTTCTTGGCCACCTCCTGGTCGTGGCGGGCGAGGTCGCCGGCAAGATGAAGCTCGAGCGCGGATTCCGGATCGTGGTCAACAGCGGGCCGGACGCCTGCGAGAGCGTGCCCCACGTCCACGTACACCTCCTGGCGAAGCGCCAGATGGCGTGGCCCCCGGGTTAGCCCCGCGGATCCCCGCCTCCGGGCTTGCCCGCAATCCCGAAGGATCCGTCCCCGCCCCTTGAGACTAACCCCTTGGACTCGAGGAGCGCGAGGGCCGCGGCCGTCCCCTCGGCCGTGATGCCGCTCTGGGCGGCCAGGACCGACAAAGCGTGGGAGCCCCCGCCGCGCAGGTGGTAGAGGATCCGGGCCTCGTCGGAGCCGAGCGTCGCGAGCGAGCTGTCGCGCGCGGGTCCATGGCCGCCGATCGGGGCGGGCCTGAGCCCCCCCAGGTATTGGATCTCCTCGAGGACATCCTCGACCCTCGTCAGGAGGATCGCGCCGTCGCGGATCAGCTGGTTTGGGCCGGCACTGGCGGACTGGTCGATCCTGCCTGGAACGGCAAAAAGGAGGCGGCCCTGCTCCCCGGCGAACTTGGCGGTCGTCATGGCTCCGCCCCAACGGTCGCTCTCGACCACGATCACGGCCTCGCAGATTCCCGAGATGACGCGGCTGCGCATCGCGAAGGAGTCTTTGTCGGCAGCCCGGCCGAACGGGAACTCGGAAAGGACGGCGCCCGCCTTCGCGATGCGCCGGTACAGGTCCAGATTCTCCGGGGGATAGATGATGTCGATGCCGGTCCCGAGGACGGCCGCCGTCCGCCCGCCCACCGAGAGGGCCCCCTCGTGGGCGGAGGTGTCGATCCCCCGGGCGAGCCCGCTCACGACGCAGAAGCCCCGCTCGGCAAGCTCGGCGCCAAGCCTCCCGGCGACGCTCTGCCCGTAGGTCGTCGCCCTCCGGCTTCCAACGATCGCGACGCAGGGATTGTCAAATAGGTATTCGCCCTTTCGATACAGGCCGACCGGCGGGTCGCCGATCTCCGACAGGAGCGGGGGAAATCCCGGCTCACCGGCGCCGAGGAATGCGACCGCGCTCTTCTCCATCCTCGCCTCCTCCTTCGCCGGGTCAAAGTGGGCCCGCCAGTCCCGGATGGCCGAGACGGCCCCGGGGCGCCCCCCTATCACGGCCTCGAGGCGCCTTCTCTCCCCCGAAAGCACGGCCCGCGGATCGCCGTCAAAGGCCTCCAGGAGCCTGTTCAGCCCGATGGGGCCTATCCCCGGAAGCGCGTTCAGTGCGAGAAACGCCTGCTTTTCGGTCAGCTCGACGGGCATGTCGCCGACTCTCTCAGGGCGGGCGCCAGGAAGTCGAGCAACTGCGTGACCCGAACGGCCGCCTGCCCGCGGTCACGCGCCAGGAGGTCCGCCGCCATCCCGTGCCACACGGACGCCCTGCAGGCCGCAAGGAGGGGTTCGGCGGGCGTCTGCGCCAACAGCCCTCCCGCGAGTCCGGCCAGCAGGTCGCCGCTCCCGCCGCGCGAGAGGACCGGGCCCCCGTGGAGACTCAGGTACGCACCCTCTCCGCCGCATATCCTGGTGGTGGGCCCCTTCGCGATCGTCACCGCAGGGAGGGTCCGGCAGAGCCCCTCAAGGTCCTGGCCGAGGCTGATGCGCTCGAGTTCGCCCGCGTGGGGGGTCAGGATCCGCGGAGCCGTTCCCGCGCGCACCACATCGGGCTGCAGCGCATCCGCATCGAGGACGAGGGGCACGGCCGCGGCCTCCACCAGGCCCATCACGAGCGAATGCGTCTCGGGGTTGCGGCCAAGCCCCGGACCGATCGCGATCGCCGTGGCCCTTGCCGCGCCCTTCAGAATCCTCTCGAGGCCGCTCCTCGCCAGCTCGCCGGCGCCCGTCTCTGGCAGGCCGACCCACATGGCCTCCGGCGCGCGCGATGCGAAGACGGCGGAGAGCCTCTCGGGCACGAAGGCCGTCACGAGGCCGGCGCCGCTCCGAAGCGCGGCCAAGGTCGCCATGAGGACGGCGCCGGGATAGCCCGCGGAGCCCCCGACGATCGCGACGTGGCCCAGGCTCCGCTTGTCGGACGAGGCGGGCCTGAGGCCCGCGAGCCCTGAAAGGACCGAGGGGAGGACCACCCGGTCGCCCCCCGGCTCTCCGCCCGCCGCATTCCGGAAGAACCCAAGGTCGAGGTAACGCAGGCGGCCCGAGTTGGGACATCCGACGCTCGGCGCCTTGACCGAACCCGTGGCATAAGTGAAGTCCGCGCGGAAGGCCCCGGCCTCCCCGAGGCCGCTCGGCAGGTCGACGGCAGCCCGCATGCGGATGCTGCAGCGGTCCGCCGCGGCAATGGCCGCAATCGCCTCGGGGGGGAGGGGCGGCCGGAACTGGTATCCAAAAATGCCCCCAAGGCACAGGACGTACGACGCCCGAAGGCGGCCGACATCCACCGCGCCCACCCGCCCCGGGCATGCCTGCGAAAGCTCGCGCCAGGCCCGCGCGGCGAGCGGCCTCAGGCGCCTCGGGCCAAACACGAAAACGACCTCCGCCTGGGCCTGCGGGAAGCGCCCAAGCAGCGCGCGGGCCGCAACCAGCGCGTCACCGGCGTTGTTGCCCTTTCCCGCGAGGACCAGCAGCCGGCCTCCCTGGGGGAACCCCCCCGCCTCCGAAAGATCGCTCAGCACGGCGTCGGCGACCGCCTTCCCGGCGAGGCCCATCGCGGCCCATTCCCTGGCCTCGTCGCCCCCGAAGAGCGCGGCCTCGAACGCGCGCGCCTGCTCAAGCGAAAGGACCGGATGGCTGGGGATTGGACGCGGCATTGTTGGGGGCTACTTCTTGTCGTCGGGTGGCGTCGGCTCCGCCGGCGTAAAGGCGTCCTTAGCGGCGTTCGAAATCGCCCTGAAATTCTCCTGGCTGACCTCCCGGAGCCATTCGTTTCTCTGGCGTTCGGTCTCGGTGAACTGGAGCGGGCTCTCGGTCACGACGCCATGGGTTAGGAGCGGGCGGGTGAGCCTTGTGATCGACCGGAAGTAGGTCGAATCTCCGACCCTTATCACCTCGTAGCAGTCCGAGAAAGCCTTTGTCTCCGGATTCCAGAGGGCCACCTCGGTCGTCCCGTCGCTCCAGACGGCGTATTTTTCCCAGGCGGCGAACACCGCCTCGATGGTCGTGAAGCGGGGCGCCTCGGGGGGGGGCGCGCGCCTCGCAGGAGCCTCGTTTGCGGGCGCCTGGGCGGCCGGATGCCTCGGCAGCGCCAGAACAAAGAGCACCCCGAGGGCAAACCCGAGGGTCACCCAGGAGGGGACCTGTGAGGGCTTTTCCCGGGCGGGAGGAGGCGGTGTATCTTCGTCCATGGGGTCCGGGATCAGGATCGGATGAGCGCGGCGACGGCCATCGCCACCGTTTCGGTGTGGGACAGCGTGAGGACCACGGCGGTCGCCCCGGCATCCCTGAGGAGCGCCGCTCCCTTTTCGTCGAGGCGAACGAGCGGCTGGTTCCTCGGCCCGTGGTAAACGGAGACCGAACGCCAGCCCAGCTCGGCACCGATGCCCGTCGTGAAGCATTTCGACACGGCCTCCTTGGCCGCAAAGCGCGCCGCAAGGTGCTTGTGCGGCTGCGACATCTTCATGCAGTAAGTCCGTTCCTCCTCGGTAAACACGCGGGCAAGGAACCTCTCGCCCTGGCGCTCGAGGACGCCGCGGATCCGCTCAACCTCGATCACGTCGGCCCCGAGGCCTATCAGGATTCCGCCGGTGGGCAGTCCCAGGTTCACGGGTTCATTCGCGCCTTCATCTCGCGAACGGCCTCCTCGATCCCCGTGAAGAGCGCGCGGCTGAGGATGCTGTGGCCGATGTTCAATTCGTGGAGGTGCGGGAGCGTCCGGACCTCGGCGATGTTCACATAGTTGATCCCGTGACCCGCATTGACCTTTAGGCCGAGGTCATGCGCGCGGACCGCACCGAGTCGAAGGCGCTGGAATTCGGCCTGCCTGCGCCCGGTTCCATAGGCCTCCGAATAGGCGCCCGTGTGAAGCTCCACCACGGGCGCTCCAAGCTTCGCCGATAGTTCGATCTGGGCCTCGTCGGGGTCGATGAAGAGGCTCGCCTCGATGCCCGCCTCGGCCATCGCCTCGACGCATGCCCTGACCTTTTCCCTGCCCGCCACCACATCGAGCCCGCCCTCCGTCGTCACCTCGGTCCGGTTTTCCGGGACGACGCAGACGGCCCGGGGCCGAACCTCGAGGGCGATCTTCACCATCTCGCGGGTGCAGGCCATTTCGAGGTTGAGACGCGTCGAGATGGATTCCTTCAGGCGCCATATGTCCTTGTCCTGGATATGCCTGCGATCCTCCCGGAGGTGGGCTGTGATCCCGTCAGCTCCGGCCAGCTCGGCCCGCTTGGCGAGCGCGACCGGGTCCGGTTCGACGGCTCCGCCGGGCGCCCCCGCCGCGGACCGGTACCGGGCCTGGCGCAGGGTCGCGCAGTGGTCAATGTTTACCCCCAGGAGAATCACCCCCCCATCGAAACAAAGATAGGCCCCCCGGCCAATCTTCAAAAGCGGCTATATCAGGATCCGCTTGCGGTAGACGACCTGGGTCTTAGACGGCAGGTACCCGAGGGAGGGATAAAAGGAGTGGCTCTCGGTGCGCGCCGCGTTGCTGCGGACGACAACCGTCTCGGCCGAGATCTCGGATGCCCATATCTCGGCCTGCGCGACAAGCCTCCGGCCGACCCCCCTCCGGCGCATGGCTCCCGAAACGATGAGACCGACAATCTCCACCCTCAGGCCCGTCTCCACCGTAAGGCTGCTGTGGGCCTGGAGCCATCCGCAGACCACGCCCTCCGGCGACTCCGCAACCACCAGCCTCTGGTCGTCGCGCGCGAGGACCGTTCGGAGCCTATCCCTGACGGCCTTCAGGCTCGAAGGGTACCCAAGCTCGCGCGAAAGGCCCGCAATGGCCTTGGCATCCTCCGGGCGGGCGGCGCGCACCTTAAGGTCCATGGGATTCCCGATTAGGCCGCCCCATTGGGCCGGCACACGGCACGTCCGGCTCCGCCGGCATTCGTCCCCCATTCGTGAACCTCATGGGCTTGCGGCGAATTGAAACCCCTTTTCCGGGAAGCCTGCAACCCGCCGGATACGGCAATCCTCCTGGGAGCCAAAAACCCAATCAGGGTCTCTGGTCCATCGGGACGAAGTCCCTTTTGACGGGTCCGACATAGATCTGCCTCGGCCGGTAGATCCTTCCCTTTGGATTTGAGGCCACCTCGCGCCAGTTCGCAATCCAGCCGGGGGTCCTGCCGATCGCGAAGATGACGGTGAACATGCTGTTCGGGATCCCGAGCGCCCTCATGATGATCCCGCTGTAGAAGTCGACGTTCGGGTAAAGCTTGCGCGAGAGGAAATAGTCGTCCTTGAGCGCCGCCTCCTCGATCTTCTTGGCGATGTTGAGAAGCGGGTCCTCCTTGCCGAGCTTGTTGAGCACCTCCTCGCACGCCTTGCCGATGATCGTCGCGCGCGGGTCGTGGTTCTTGTACACCGCGTGGCCGAACCCCATCAGGCGGTTCGACTTTGAGCCGTCCTTTGCGGCCGCGATGAAGCGGGTCCCGTCATCGCCCTCGTCATAGATGGTCTGCAGCATCTGCACGACCGAGACGTTCGCCCCACCGTGGAGCGGGCCCGAAAGGGCGCAAATGCCCGCGGAAACCGCCGTGAAAAGATTTGCAGCGCTCGAGCCGACCGTCCGGACGGTCGAGGTGGAGCAGTTCTGCTCGTGGTCGGTGTGGAGGAGGAACAGCAGGTTCAGCGCCCGCGAAACCTCGGGCTCCGCGACGTATTCCTGGTACGGCTCGGAGAGCATCATGTGCAGGAAGTTGTTGCAGAACGACAGCTCCTGCTTCGGAAAGATGTAGGGAAGGCCCTTCTGGTAGCGGTAGATCATCGCGCCGATCGTGCGCACCTTCGAGATGGTCATGGCCGCGGCGAGGTCGAAGGTCTTCAGGTCCTTCTCAAAGTTGTTGCTCGCAAGGCTGGGATAATGGGCCGCGAGCGAGGCGACGATGGACGAAAGCATCGCCATCGGCGGGGCGTCCTTCGGGAAGCCCTCGAAGATCCTCTGCATCTGGGTTTCAATGGCCGCATTCTGGCGGAGCAGCATGCCAAACGCCTTGCGCTTGGTCTTGTTCGGCAGCTCCCCGTAGATCACCAGGTAGGCCGTCTCGACGAAGTCGCTGTTTGTGGCCAACTGCTCAATGGGAATCCCGCGGTGCCTGAGGATGCCGTTCTCCCCGTCGAGAAACGTGATCGCGCTCTCGCAGGAGCCCGTGTTGCCAAACCCCTGGTCGTAGCAGATGTAGCCCGTGTCCGCCCGCAGCTTTCGCGTGTCGATCGCCTTCTCGCCCTCGGTCCCCACCATAACCGGCAGGGAGTATTCCTTGTCTTCCAGCTTTAATGAGGCGGTTGAAGGCATGCTGGGTTAGCGAAGCTAGAAACGGGCCGCTTGCAAAGAAAAGAACAATATGGGCCGACGAAATCGAGGCGCTAATCAGCGGATAAGCGGAGCTGAAGCTGCCGCAGTGAAATTGCGATAGACCGACAGGCCTTTGGCCTGGCTCTTCTCGGGATGGAACTGCGTTGCAAAGACCCGCCCGCGGCCGATCGCCGCGACAAACGGGGCGCCGTAGTCGCATTCGGCGAGCACAAGACTCCGGTCCTGCGGGACGCAGTGGTAGCTGTGGACGAAATAGAACGACTCCCCCTCATCGCCAAGGCCCTCCCTGAGCGGGCTCCTCTCCTGGGTGAACCGGATCGTGTTCCAGCCCATGTGCGGCACCTTCAGGGGCGGCGGCAGCCTGAAGCGAACCACCCGTCCGGCGAAGACACCCAGGCCTTTCACCCCGCCCTCCTCGGATTCGTCAAAAAGCGCCTGCATGCCGAGGCAAACGCCGAGAAACGGGCGATCGAGGCTGATCCACTCCCGGACCGTCGCGTCGAGACCCGAGGCGCGAAGCGAGAACACGCAGTCGCGCAACGCCCCCACCCCGGGCAGCACAAGGCCCTCGGCCCCGGACGCGTCCAACTCCCCGGGCGTCCTCACAACGACCACTGGCGTACCCACGGCCTCGAGCGCCTTGGTGACGCTGCGCAGGTTGCAGATGCCGGTATCGATGACGGCTATGGGCACGCTCATCGCCGCGGGATCAAAGGCTGCCCTTGGTGGAAGGAAGAAGGTTGGCGGCACGAGGCTCAATCTGGGTGGCGCCGTCCAGTGCGCGTCCGAGCCCCTTGAAAATTGCCTCGGCAATGTGGTGGGGTTCCTCCCCGTAGATCAGCTCGACGTGAAGATTGGCCCCGAGCGCATTGCTGAACGCTCGGCAGAATTCCTTGACGAGCACCAGGTTGAAATCCCTGACGAAGGCTGATTTCGCGTCGACCCGGTACTCAAGGTGGGGACGGCCGCCCACATCCACGACCACCCGGGCCAGAGACTCGTCCATCGGCAAAATGAAGAACCCATAACGCCGGATCCCCATCTTTTCCCCGAGCGCTTTCTTGAAGGCCTGGCCGAGCACGAGGCCGACATCCTCCACGGTGTGGTGGTAATCGACCTCGACGTCGCCCTTGGCCTTCACCGTCAGGTCGAACAAACCGTGCTTTGCGAACAGCGTAAGCATGTGGTCGAAGAATGCGACGCCCGTGCTGATCTTCGACACGCCGGTGCCGTCGACCGCCAGACCGATTGAGATATCCGTTTCGGCCGTCTTGCGGGCGACGGCTGCTACGCGTTTGGAGGTGCCTTTAGCCATGCGTCTAGGGTTTCATCGAGGACGAGCATCTCGTCATCGGTGCCGACGCTGATCCGCAGGAACGAGGCGGTCAAGGCGTCGCTCGGGAAGTGACGTACCAAGACCTTGCGCGAGAACAAGAAATCATAGGCCGCCTTCGCGACATCGCGGCCCGTTCGGCCCCGAGGGTCCCGGGGCTCCGTGCAGATGAAGTTGGTCTGCGACGGGAAGGTGAACCACCCCTTCCTTTCGACCCAACTCTTTACGTAATAATCTCTTGTGGTTTTTATCTTTGCGACGATTTCGGCGTAGTAAACCGGGTCGGCAAGCGCCGCAAGCGCCGCCGCCTGCGAAAGGCGGCTTACGTTGTAGCTGTCGCGCACGCGGTCCAGGAGCCCGATCGTCCCGGGGTCCGCCAGCGCATATCCCACCCGGATTCCGGCGAGGGCATAGGCCTTGGAAAGCGTTCGGACGACCACAAGACGCGGATGTCCGGCAAGCAGGCCGACCGCATTCTCCTGGGCAAAGGGGGCGTACGCCTCGTCGACGACGACGATTCCGCCGAACGAGTCGAGGACCCGAACGATCTCCGAATTCGGGACGCCCACGCCCGTCGGGGCGTTTGGCGAGGTCAGCAGAAGCATGCGGGCGCCCGATTTCGCGATCGTCTCCACGGGCAGGCGCATGCTTCGGTCGAGGGGGATGGCCTCCGCCGGGCCGTCCTGGATGCCTATCAGCACGGGGTAAAGAGAATAGCTCGGCTGCGTGAACGCGGCCCCGGCCCCCGGCCCGCAGAAGCAGCGCACGAGCAGGTTGAGGATGTCGTCCGATCCATTGCCGATGCAGACGCCCGCGCGGGCGATCCCGTGCATCGAAGCGACGGCGGCTCGCAGGGCCGAGCTCGTCGGGTCGGGGTAGAGCCTGAGCGCGGAGCCGTCATCGCCTATCTCGCCCCTGATTGCGGCGGCGACCTTCGGACTCGGCGGATAGGGGCATTCGTTTGTGTTCAGCTTGACCCACCCGGGTCCCGAGGGCTGCAGCCCCGGCGTGTAGGCATGGAGAGCCGGCACGTGGGCGAGCGCAAGCGCCCCGGGTTGCGCCTCCTTCATCGGCGGCCGGCCCGCTGGGCGCGGATCGTGGCCGACCGGCCGTGCGCATCGAGCCTCTCCATGGCCGAAAGCGCGGCGACGGTTGGACCGGCCTTTTCGAGGCTCCCTGGACCGTAGCGAAGGACGCTCGTGCGCCGGAGAAAATCAGAGACTCTCAGGCCGCTTGAAAACCGGCCGGCGCCGCCGGTCGGGAGGACATGGCTAGGACCGGCTGCAAAGTCGCCCAGCACCGTCGGGGTAAGATGGCCGATCATGATCGCCCCCGCCGTTGTCACCGCCCCGACCAGCCCCGGGACGGCCGCGTCGCTCACCATGAGCTCAAGATGCTCGGGCGCCACCCGGTTTGCCACCTCCGCAGCCTCTTCTAGATTGGAGACGATGATCGCCAGAAACCCGCTTTTTAGGACGCGGCGCGTCCTCTCGGAGCGCGTGAGCGTCGCCAGCTGCCCCTCGATCTCGGCGGCCACCGCCGCCACGAACCGGGCGGATTTCGCGACCAGGTAAATCTTCTCCCTGCCCGACCCATGCTCGGCCTGGGCAAGAAGGTCCGCCGCCGCGTATTCGGCCTTCGCGCTCCCGTCCGCTATCACCATCACCTCGCTCGGACCCGGAAGGAGGTCAACGCCGACCGTGCCGAAGACCTGGCGTTTCGCCTCGCAGACGTAGGCGTTCCCCGGGCCGAAGATCTTGTCGACGGCCGGAATGGTCTCCGTCCCGTAGGCCATGGCCCCGATTGCGTGGACGCCCCCGACCCGGTAAACCTCCCCGACCCCGGCCAATTGGAGCGCCGCGAGCAGCTCGGGAGCGACCCGGCCGTCGGGGCCCGAGGGCGTGAAGGCGGCAATCTCCGGGCAGCCAGCAAGCTTTGCAAGCGTGGCCGTCATGAGCACCGTCGAGACGAGCGGAACCTGTCCGCCGGGAACATAAAGGCCCACCCTGCGGATCGGGTCGAATTTTTCGCCCGCCCATCCGCCGTGCCGGTTGCGGGCCGACCAGTCCCCGGGGAGGGTCTTTTTGTTGAAGTCCCTCACGGCCGCGTGCACGGCCAGGAGCGCCCGGCGGCGCGCCCTTGGCAGGCGTTCGGCCGCCTCGGAAATCTCGCGGGCCCTTATGCGGAAGTCGCGCGGTGTGAGCTTTGCGCCGTCGAACTTGAGCGCGTAGCGCGCAACGGCGGAGTCACCTCGGGTCCGCACATCGGAGAGTATCGCGGCCACCGAGCTGGAGACTTCCGGCGAGACGAGCGCGCCGCGGCAGAATGCCGACAGAACGGAGTCGAACCGCCTCGATGCGAATGGGATCGTGCGCACGGCCTATTTCCCGGCTGCGCCGGCCTCAACCTTCTTGGCAGGGAGGATGTTCGGGGCCGCGAAGAGTCCCGGGGGAATTTTCTCGTTGAGGACGATCCGGTCGAACGTGGCCGTCGAGACGAGCTCCTTGCCGTCGGCGGTCTTGTCGCTGCTCACGATCTTCTGCGGGAAGCGGATGCCGTCTACGCGGATCTCCCCGCCCTCGCGGAAGGTCTCGGTGCCGCGCACGGTCATCACCAGGCGTCCCGTATCCCTGTCAAAATAGCGCTCGTAAACGATCCCGGGCCCGTGGGTGAAGTCGACGCGCTCGCAGGCGATCCCGTCGGCGGTCGCCGGGCCCTTGTCCTCCACCGAACCGCCCTCGGGGACGCGAAAATAGTAGAGATTTTCCCAGGTGTTCGCCCTGAGGGTCTTGATGACGCCCGCCGTCAGCCACGTCAGCCGGAACTTCGACGGGTCCGAATTGTCCTGGAGCAGGTCCCAGGCGTCGTAGCCGTCGAGCACGGTCGTCAGGCTCGCCTTCTGTCCGCGGGCCACAAGACGCTGGCCCAGGGGCTTGACGAAGATCAGGTCGAGCGTGGAGTGGACGGCTCCCTTGTCGGGGTGCACGGGATCCACTCGGTCAAGGCTGCCGAAATAGTGAATCGACGTGATCCCATCGAGGCTCGACTGCGGCCCGAGGTAGGCGCGGGCGAGTGCGACCACGGCGGGCTCGGCCCGCACGACAGTGCTCGCCGCAAGCGCCAGGGCGCAGATGACGGTTTTGGATAACGCCTTGGACATCCCTCCTATGACAGCCAAATCCCGCGCAAGGTCGAAGAAAATTCACTCCCACTCTATCGTCGCGGGCGGCTTGGAGCTCACGTCATAGACCACGCGGGAGACCCCGCGCACCTCGTTCGTTATCCGCCCGGAGATTTTCTGCACGAGATCGTAGGGCAGCCTCGTCCAGTCGGCCGTCATCGCATCGGTGCTCTCCACAACCCGCAGGGCGATGACGTAGGCGTAGTTTCGCTCGTCGCCTACCACGCCGACCGACTTCACCGGAAGGAAGACGCAGAAGGATTGCCAAACCTTCCAGTACCATCCGCTGTCCATCATCTCCTCCTGGAGAATGGCGTCGGCAGCGCGCAGGATCTCGAGGTTCGCCGCCGTGATGGGGCCCACGACGCGGACGCCGAGGCCCGGCCCCGGGAACGGTTGGCGCCAGACCACCTCGCGCGGCAGGCCGAGGGCGGTCCCCACCCGCCTGACCTCGTCCTTGAAAAGCTCCTTGAGCGGCTCGAGGAGCTTCAGCTTCATCCTCGCGGGCAGCCCGCCGACGTTGTGGTGGCTCTTGATCAGCGCGGCCGGATTGTCGCCAATGGCGACGCTCTCGATGATGTCGGGATAAAGCGTTCCCTGGGCCAGGAATTCGGCATGACCGATCCTCTTCAGCGACTTCTCGAACACGTCGATGAAGGTCTTGCCGATGATCTTGCGCTTCTTCTCGGGCTCATCAACCCCGCGGAGCTCTCGAAGGAAAAGCGCGGCGGCGTCGACGATCCTCAGGTCCACCTTGAAATTGCGCTTGTAGAGGCTCTCGACGGTCCCCCTCTCGTCCTTGCGCAGGAGGCCGTTGTCGACGAAGACGCACGTGAGCTGGCGCCCGATCGCCTTGTGGATCAGCGCGGCGGCGACCGAGGAGTCGACCCCTCCGGAAAGCCCCAGGATGACGCGGGACTTGCCCACCGTGGTGCGTATCTCCTGCACGGCGTGCTCGATGAAGTCCTTCGTTGTCCAGTCCTGGCTGGCGCGGCACACCCCCGCGAGGAAGTTGTTCAGGATGTCGATTCCCCGCTCCGTGTGGAACACCTCGGGATGGAACTGGATCCCGTAGAAATTGCGGCGGAGGTCCTCTATCACCGCGAAGGGCGAGTTCTCGGTCCTGCCGATCGCGGCAAAGCCCGGGGGCAGCTTCATCAGCTTGTCCCCGTGCGAATTCCAGACCCGAAGCGCCTTCGGCAGGCCGGCAAAGAGCCTGCCCTGGCGCTGGACCTCAAGCGTACCATGGCCGTATTCGCGGCGTTCGCCCCTGGCCACCTTGCCGCCCAGCATGTGCCCCATCAGCTGGATTCCATAGCAGATCCCGAGCACGGGAACTCCGAGCTCGAAGATCCTCTTGTCCGGAATCGGCGCATCCGCCGAGAAGACCGAGCTCGGCCCGCCGGAAAGCACGATCCCGATGACGCCCTCCGTTCGGAGCGTCTCCGCGGGCGTTGAGAAATGGTATATCTTGGAAAAGACCTGGCACTCGCGGATGCGGCGCGCGATCACCTGGGTGTACTGCGAGCCGAAGTCGAGGACAGCTATGGTTTGCGGCATGTTCGGTTTGAGGGAAGGGAGAGAAGAATCGCGCCCGGGGGGCGACGGCAAGTTAGAACCTGAGGCGCGCGTTCTCGTGGCCGCACCGCGGGCATTTGCGGAGGTCGGTTCCCTCGGGCGCGGTATAGAGCCGGTCGCAGCGGATGCAGTGGAAGGTCGTCCTGCGGCGCTCGCGGTCGAATCGCATGTGGTCGCGCCTGTCGTAGAACAGCCACAGGCCGAGGAAGGCCGCGGCGATCAGCACGCAGTAGACGACAACAGCTGCAGGGAACTCGAACATCGGGGGCACGAACAAACAAAAAAAACGCGCCGAAGTAAACTTCGGCGCGTTTGAAGGGTGGACTGCGTCTCGGCCGCCTCAGGCCTTGGCCTCGCCCTCGGGTGCCGGGGGCGTCTCCGCAGGCGGGGCCTCGGCGGCCGGCGCCGCGGCGGCCGCGGGCTTCGCCTTGCGGCTCTTGGACGGCTTCTTGCCCTTGGACTTCTTGTAGCCGGTGTCGTCGGCCTTGACGAACTCGATCAGCGCCATCTCGGCTGCGTCTCCGAGCCGCTGGGGGCCCAACTTGTAGATCCGGGTGTAGCCGCCCGCGCGGTTCGAGAACTCCTTGTACTTCTCGTTGAAGAGGGCCGTAACGGCGGTCTCGTCGCGCAGGTCGCGAAGGACCAGGCGCCGCAGGTGCACGGCGTCCTTCTTCTCCGTCTTCGCCGCGGCGTGCTTCGCCTTGGTGATCAGCTTCTCGATGAACGGCCGCAGCACCCGCGCCTTGGTCAGGGTTGTCTCGATCCTGCCGTGCGTGATGAGCGCCGAGGCCAGATTGGACAGCATGGACTCGCGGTGCTCACGGGTGACGCCCAGTGAGGCGTGGTGTTTTTGATGGCGCATGGATCAGGCTTCCTTCTTCGCGTCCAGCAGGCGCTCGTCGAACTTCATGCCAAGGGAAAGGCCGAGTGCCTCGAGCTTCTCCTTGATTTCGTTCAGCGACTTCTTGCCGAAGTTGCGGTACTTGAGCATCTCCTGCTCGGTCTTCATGGCGAGCTCGCCGACCGTGGTGATGTTCGCGTTGTTGAGGCAGTTCGCGGCGCGCACCGACAGCTCGATCTCGTTGACCGACATGTTGAGGAGCTTGCGGAGCTTGTTCTGCTCCTCGCTGACCTCGCTCTGCTGGCTCTCGAATTCGTAGGCCTCCTCGCTGACGCGGTCGAACACATCGAGGTGGTGGTTGAGGATCGATGCGGCCTGCTTCAGGGCGTCGTCGGGCGTGATGCGCCCGTCCGTCCAGATCTCGAGGATAAGTTTGTCGTAATCGGTGATCTGCCCGACACGGGTGTTCTCAACGGCGTACTTCACGAGCCTCACGGGCGAGAAGAGGGAATCGATCGGGATGACCCCTATCGGCTGCTCCTCCTTCTTGTTCTGCTCCCCGGGGCAGTAGCCGCGTCCGGTCTTGATCTCGATCTCGGCCTCGAACGCGCGCTTGCTGTCGAGCGTGCAGATGACCTGGTCGGGATTGACGATCTGGATGTTGGCGTCCGCCTGGATGTCTCCGGCAGTGACCGCACCCTGCTTGTTGACCTTGATGCCGAGGGAGATGGTCTCGCGCTTGTGGGACACGATCAGGACCTTCTTCAGGTTCAGGACGATCTCCGTGACGTCCTCGACAACGCCGTCGATGCTTTGAAACTCGTGGTTCACGCCGTCGATCTTGATCGAGGAGATTGCGGCCCCTTCGATGGAGCTCAGCAAAACGCGGCGCAGCGAGTTGCCCACGGTGTGGCCGTAGCCCGCTTCAAAGGGCTCGGCGATGAACTTGGCATAGGTCGGCGTGGCGCCTTCCTCAACCTTCGTGAGTTTGGAGGGGAGTTCGAATTTTCCGAGGCGTTTTGGCATGGTGTGAACTCTTAGTTTGAGTTGGGAGTTTGAATATTGAATTGCAGCTTAGAAGCGCGAGTAGAACTCGACGATCAGCTGTTCGTTAATGTTCTGGTCCATCTCGTCCCGTTTCGGGAGGCGGACGACGCCAGCCTTGAATTGCTCGGCATTGAGCGAGAGCCAGCCGGGAACGGTCCGGATCCGGTTCTCCTCGAGGTTGCGCGTGGCCATCTGGCGGGAGGCGGGCGCGTTGCGCACGTCGATCTCGTCGCCGGCGCGGACGTTGTAGCTGGCGATGTCCACCTTGTGCCCGTTCACCCGGATGTGGCCGTGGTTGACGAACTGGCGGGCCGCGGCGCGGCTCTTGGCAAAGCCGAGGAGGTAGATGACGCTGTCGAGGCGGGTCTCGAGGAGCTGGAGAAACCGCTCGCCGGTGACGCCGCGCTCGCGCTTGGCCATCTCGAACATGCGGCGGAACTGCCGCTCGAGGAGGCCGTAGGTGTAGCGCAGCTTCTGCTTTTCGTTCAGGCCGACCGAGTATTCGGACGACTTGCGGCGCGATTTCGGGCCGTGCTGGCCGGGCGGATAGTTGCGGCGCTCGAGCGCCTTGCCGGAGCCGATCAGGAGGACGCCGAAGCGGCGGCTGATGCGGGTAGAGGGACCTGTATAACGAGCCATTGTCTTAAGGTGAAGAGGGTTGGGCCGATTGAGTTGCTTTAGACGCGGCGGCGCTTGCGCGGCCGGCAGCCATTGTGCGGGATGGGGGTGACGTCGACGATCGACGTGATCTCGAGGCCGATAGCCTGGAGGGCCCGGATCGCGCTGTCGCGCCCGAGGCCGGGACCGGAGACGCGGATGACGACGTCCTTCAGGCCGTGGGACATTGCGTTGCGGGCGGCATCCTGGGCGACGATCTGGGCGGCGTAGGCCGTCGACTTGCGCGAGCCCCTGAAATTGCATTTGCCCGCGCTCGACCACGCGATCACCTGCCCCTTGGGGTCGGTGATCGAGACAATCGTGTTGTTGAACGACGCGAGGACGTTGGCAAAGCCGGAGGTGACGTTCTTCGAGCCCTTGGCCTTGCGAACCTTGACTGCGCCGAGCTCCTCCTTGAGGAGGTCCTCGGCGGTAGGCTGCTTGGCGACACCCCCAACCATCTCGGTGGGCTTGGCGTCAGCGGCGGGGGCCGCCGGGGCGGCGGCCGGAGCCGCGGCAGGAGCCGCACCCTCGGGCGCGTCTGTGGGCTTGGCGGCCTTCGGGGCCTTGGGCGCCTTTTCCTTCTTGGGAGCTGTCTTTTCTTCGGCCATGGATTTGAGGTGTTATTCTTTGGCTTTGGTGACGCCGATCGTCTTGCGGGGGCCCTTGCGCGTGCGGGCGTTCGTGCTCGTGCGCTGGCCGCGAACCGGGAGGCTCTTGCGGTGGCGGACGCCGCGGTAGCAGTTGATCGCCTGGAGTCGCTTCAGGTTGCCGGCGATGTCGCGGCGCAGGTCGCCCTCGACCACCCACTTGTGCTCGGTGATGACGTTGAGAATCTTGTTGAGCTGCTCCTCGGTAAGGTCCTGGGCCCTCATGTCGGGCTTCAGGCCTGCTTCCTTCACGACCTGGTCGGCGCGCGTCGGGCCCACGCCGTATATGTAACGGAGCGAGTAGGCTACTTTCTTCTTCGCTGGGATTTCTACACCAAGGAGACGAGGCATTGTGGTTTGGTTATGGAGAGTTGTGGTTAAAGTTTTCTGTCGAAATGGCCTGGGGTCAGGCCGTCTTGGCCGGGACCCGTCCGGGAATCGTGAGGATTTCCGGACCTTTCTCTGACATGAGCACGGTGTGTTCGAAATGGGCCGAGGGCGAACCGTCGGCGGAGACGACCGTCCAGCCGTCCGGAAGGGTGCGGGTCTCATATCCCCCGAGGTTGACCATCGGCTCGATCGCAAAGGTCATTCCGGGCCTGATCTTGTCGCCGGCGCCGCGCCGCCCGAAGTTTGGGATCTCGGGGGGCTCGTGCATCGAGACGCCGACGCCGTGGCCGACCATGTCCCGCACGACGCTGAATCCGTGCCCTTCGACATAGGTTTGAATGGCGCTCGAGATGTCACCGATGCGGTTGCCGACCTGTGCGGCCCGGATTCCAAGGTCCAGGGCCTCGCGGGTGACGCGGAGGAGGCTTTCGACCCTCTGCGAAACCGGCGAGACGGGCACCGTGAACGCGTTGTCACCGATGTAGCCGTTGTATTCGAGAACGATGTCGAGCGATACGATGTCGCCCTCGCGCAGGACGCGCTTGAACGACGGGATTCCGTGTACGACCTCCTCGTTAACCGAGATGCAGGTGTGCGCCGGATAGCGGCGCGAACCGTGCTGGTATCCAAAACAGGCGCTTCGCGCTCCCAGGCGGGCGATTTCCGCGCGGCCCGCTTCTTCCAAGTCCATTGTAGTGATTCCGGGCCGGACGAGCGGCTTGAGGAGATCAAGCACCGTCGCGGCCATGGCGCACGCTTCGCGCATCCGGATGATCCCCTCCTTATCCTTGATGGGAATCATGATGCGGAGCTGGCCCCCTCAAAGAGGAGGCCGAGCGTGCGATAGTGTTCGACGACAGGCTCGGGTGCGCCGCTGCCGGCGACCACCGCGTCGATTTCCTCGTCGCGGGAATCGAGCCATTCATCGAACACCTTAGCTTGGAGCAGCGTAGCCGGGAAGTCGGTCAGGACGAATCCCGCATCAGGTTTGCGCGCGAAGTACCATCGGCGCAGGAGCGCCAGGATGGAGGCTTCGTTCCCTTCGGCGGAGCCGACGGGCCGCGAAATCCCCCGTCGCATGAGGCCGGCGGGAGAGACGTGCTCTAACTGCAAAGAACGAACCCGGTTCATTATTTCTTCCGTGCGAAAATCAATCGAACCGAGCAGAAGGAGTTTCGTTTGGGCGGGAGCGCCTAAATGGGAAAAGGGGTCAAATATCGCGCCCATTGGGACTCTTGTAAAGTCCAATCGGAGGTCATCTTCCAAACCAGCGGCGCGACGCCCAAATCACGATCCCGAATAGGAAGATGGAACCCACGGCCAGGCAGAGCTTGCCGACAGCCTTGAGGTCAAGGGCGTCGCCGATCGCCCCGGCCTGGGTGTTCGCGCTTCTCGCGCGGATTCGTCCCTTCTTAAGGAACCCATCATAATGGCGCTGAAGGAGAAACGTTTCTATCTGGCGCATCGTGTCAAGGATGACACCGACCGTGATCAGCATGCCCGTGCCGCCAAAGAAATAGGCGATCCGGGAGGGCACGTTGAGCTCGAAAAGCAGGATGTCCGGCATGACGGCGATGATCGTCAGGAAGACGGCCCCGGCCAGGGTCAGGCGGGTCATGATGAAATCCAGGAACTGCGCCGTCGGCTCGCCCGGGCGGACGCCGGGAATGTAGCCGCCGTACTTCTTCAGGTCGTCGGCGATCTGGATCGGCTTGAACATGACCGAGACCCAGAAATAGCTGAAGAAGAGGATCAGCATCGCGTTGCCGGTGTAGTACGTCCAGTGGCCGCGGAGGAGGTTCTGGGAGAACTCCGTCAGGAAGCGCAAATTGAGGATGACGCCCAGCTGGGACATGATCTGCTGCGGGAAAGAGCAGGATCGCCTGGGCAAAGATGACGGGCATGACCCCGGAATAATTGACCTTCAGGGGGAGGAACGAGCTCTGGCCGCCCATGACCTTGTTGCCGACCACGCGCTTGGCGTACTGGACGGGGATCTTTCTCTGGCCCTGGACCACCATGATGATCCCCATCGTGACCAAGAAGAAGAGGAGGATCATGAACACCCCGAGGAGCATCCCGTGGCCGGTGTTCGTGCCGATCGGCCCGAAGAAGAACTGGTAGGTCTGCGCCGCCGCGCCCGGGAGCGTCGCAAGGATGCCGACCGTGATGAGGAGCGACACGCCGTTGCCGATGCCGCGCTGGGTGATCTGCTCGCCGAGCCACATCATCAGCATGGTGCCCGCCGTCAGATAGATGACCGAGGTGATGAGGAAGCCCACCTGTCCCACGATGACAATGTTGCCGTAGAGCGACACGTCATAGCCCGGGAAGAGCTTCGCGGGGTTCTCAAGGGCAAGGATCGTCAGGGTTCCCTGTACGACGCAGATGAGGACCGTGGCGTAGCGGGTGTACTGGGTGATCTTCTGGCGGCCGACGTCGCCCTCCTGCTGCAGGCGGCTGAGCGCCGGCACCACCGCGGTCATCAGCTGGAAGATGATCGAGGCGCTGATGTACGGCATGATGCCGAGCGAACATACGGCCCCCTTGAGGAGCGCGCCGCCCGTGAACATGTTGTAGAGGCCGATCATCGCGCCGCTGGTCCCGCCGGACTGCTGCTTGAAGAAGTCCTGCAGCGGATGCGGGTCGATTCCGGGGAGCGGAATGGCGCAACCCACCCGCGCCACGAAGAGCAGCGCCAGGGTGTAGAATATCCGCGAGCGAAGCTCGGGGATTTTTAACGAGTTCGTGAAGGCGGAGAACATGCTAGGAACGCGTTATCCGACAATCGCTTTGCCCCCGGCCTTCTCTATCTTCGCCTTGGCCGACTCTGAGAACTTGGCGGCCGTGATATTGAGGGCGCGGGTGATCTCGCCGTCCCCCAGCACCTTTACCGCCTTCTCGCCCGAACGAATGAGGCCCGCCTTGGCGAGCGCCACCGCGTCGACGTCGGTCACGGAGGCATCAAGGCCGGCCAGGTCGCGAAGGTTCACGACGGCCACCTCGGTGCGAAACTCGTAGTTGTTGAAGCCGCGGTGCGGCAGCTTGCGGTAGAGGGGCATCTGGCCGCCCTCGAAGCCGGGGCGGATGCTTGAGCCGGACCGTGCGGTCTGGCCCTTGCCGCCGCGGCCGCTCGTCTTGCCATGGCCGCCGCCCTCGCCGCAGCCAACGCGCTTCTTGCGGTGGATGGCACCGGCAACGTTTTTAAGTTCGTGGAGTCTCATGGTGTTTTCCTCGGAGGCGCCCCACCCCGCGTCTGGGCGGGGCGGAACTCGGATTAGGTGAAAAGGAGCGACTTAGGCCTGGTGAAGCTTCGCAAAATCCTCGGCGAGGCGCAATTGGAGCAGCGCGTTGACCGTGGCGTTCACGACGGCGATGTGGTTCTTCGAACCCATCGACTTCGTCAGGACGTTCTTGATCCCTGCGGCCTCGAGGACGGCGCGCACGCCGCCACCCGCTATCAGGCCCGTGCCGGGAGAGGCCGGCTTCAATAGCACCCTTCCGCCGTCGAATTCGCCGGTGACGTCATGGGGGATCGTGTCCCCCTTTAGCTTCACGTGCATGAGCTTCTTCTTGGCGTGCTCGGTGCTCTTCTTGATCGCGTCCGGAACCTCGTTCGCCTTGCCGTAGCCGACGCCGATGTTGCCCTTCTGGTCGCCGACGACCGTCAGCGCCGCGAAGCTGAAGCGGCGGCCACCCTTGACCACCTTGGCGCAGCGGTTGATGAAGACGACCTTCTCGACCATCGCGGGACCGTCGCCCGTGTTCTGGGGCTGGTCGCGGCGGTTGTCGCGGCGGGGGCCGCGCTGGCCGCCTCCGTGGCCGTCACGGCGCTGGGGGCGGTTCGAATAGGGCGTTGGGGACGGAGCTGCCGCGGGTGCGGCTGCGGGGGCCGCGGTGGCTGCGGCCGGCTCTGAAATGGGTGCGTTTTCGTTGCTCATGGGCTTTGGATCAGAATACGAGGCCGCCTTCGCGGGCGGCGTCCGCGAAGACCTTCACTTTGCCGTGGTAGCGGGCGCCGTTGCGGTCGAACACGACGGTCGCGAGGCCCGCCGCCTTCGCCTTCTGGGCGAACGCCGTGCCGAGCACCTTGGCCCCGGCGATGTTGGCCTTGAGCTTCTGCTTGCGCAGCTCGGGATCGAGGCTTGAAAGGAAGACGATCGTCGTGCCCGCGTCGTCGTTGACCGCCTGGGCATAGATGTTCTTCGAGCTGAACTTGACGCTCAGGCGAGGACGGATCGCGGTGCCGGCGACCTTCTTGCGGATCCTCCAGCGGCGCTTTTGGAGAAGCTGGGCTTTGTGAATGGTGTTCATGGGTATTAGGCGACGGTTTTGCCTTCCTTGCGGCGGACGCGCTCGCCGACGATGCGCACACCCTTGCCCTTGTAGGGCTCGGGCGGATAGTAGCTGCGGATCTCAGCCGTCACGGCACCGACGAGCTGCTTGTCGCAGCCCTCAACCTTGACCTTCGTGCCCTCAACCACGGTGATCTTGATGCCCTCGGGGATGTTCATGAGGATCGGGTGGGAATAGCCCAGGGCGAGGTCGAGCTGCTTGCCCTTCAGGTTGGCCTTGAAGCCGACGCCCTGGATCTCGAGATCCTTGGAAAAGCCGACGGTGACTCCCTTGACCATGCCGGCGATGATCGAACGCGCCGTCCCGTACATGGCGTTCGCGAAGCGGGTCTCCCCGATGGGGGCCACGATGACCTTCTTGTCGGCCACCTTGATCGTGACGACGGGCGCAAAGGTCTTGTGAACCTTGCCCTTGGGGCCCTCGACATGGACGGTGGTGTCCTTGATGTCTACCTTGACCTTGTCGGGAATGAGAACGGGTTGTTTGCCGATGCGGCTCATGGTGGGTGGTTCCTTACCAAACGTTGCAGATGAGCTCCCCGCCGGCCTTGTTGCGGCGGCAGTCGGCGTCCTTCATCAGGCCCTTCGAGGTCGAGATGATGCTGATCCCAAGCCCGTTCAGGACGCGCGGGATGTCGGTGTAGCTGAAGTAAAGGCGGCGGCCCGGCGTCGATGCGCGGTTGAGCCCGCTGATCGCGGGCGTGCCGTCGACGTATTTCATCGTGATGATGAGCACCTTGTGGCCCTGCTCGTCCACCCCGTCGTTGTAGCCGGAGATGTAGCCTTCGGACTTGAGGATGGCTGCGATGCCGGCCTTCAGGTTCGAATGGGGCACGTTGCACACCTCAAGGCGGGCCTTGCTGGCGTTGCGCAGGCGGGTGAGAAAATCGCTGATCGGGTCTGTCATGTTGGATGTTCTTTGATTGGATGGGCAGCGCGGGTCATATCCGACCCCCGTGTGCCGGTCTGTTTACCAGGATGATTTTATAACGCCGGGGATCTTGCCGGCAAGGGCCAGTTCGCGGAACTGGATGCGGGAGACACCGTACTTGCGCTTGTAGCCGCGCGGGCGGCCGCTCATCGAGCAGCGGTTGCGGATGCGGGCCCGCGAGGAATTCTTCGGCAGCTTCTGGAGCTTCGTCTGGGCGGCAAAGAACTGCACGTCGGTCGTCGCCGGGTTGGCGAGGATCGCCTTCAGCTCTGCGCGCACCTTGGCGTACTTCTCAACGAGCCGCTGGCGCTTCTTGTTACGTTCGATTGCGGAGGTCTTCGGCATGGTGGCGGGTTCAGGCGGCGGAGGCCGTCTTGGTTTCGGTGCGGCGGAAGGGCATGCCCAGCAGTCGGAGGAGCTCGCGGCCCTCGTCGTCGGTCTCGGCGGTGGTCACGATCGTGATGTCCAGGCCCATGCTCTTCTTCACGTTCTCAACCGTGATCTCCGGAAAGATCGTGAAGTCCGTGATGCCAAGGTTGTAGTTTCCCTGGCCGTCAAGCTTGGGCGAGACGCCGCGGAAGTCGCGGATGGTCGGAAGCGCGACGGCGAGCAGCCGGTAGAGGAACTCCCACATCGAGTCGCCTCGCAGCGTGACGTGGCAGCCCACAACCTGGTTCTCCTTCAGCTTGAAGTTCGAGATGGCCTTGCGGGTCCTGCTGAGGATCGGCTTCTGGCCGGCGATGAGCCCCAGGTCGCGCTGCACGTCGGCGATCTGGTTCTTGTCGGCCTCCGCGTCGATGCCCGAGTTCAGGCTGATCTTCACGAGCTTCGGGACCTGGTGCTTGTTCGTGTACCCGCGGAGCTTCATCAGCTCGGGATAGACGAAGTCGACGTAGTGCTTCTTTAGTGTGGGCGCCTTGCTCATGTTATACCGCCTTCTTGCGCTTGCTCGAGTCGTAGACCGACTTGAGCATTAGGTTGGAAATGTGGACGGAGCCCTCGCGCTCGACGATCGCGCCCTGGGGGTGCTCCTGGGACTTCTTCGTGTGGCGCTTGACCATCGCGACTCCCTCGATGCGCGCGCGGTCTTTGGCGGGGAGGACCTCCAGGATCTTCCCCTCCTTGCCCTTGTGGGAGCCGGAGATGACGACGACGGCGTCGCCTCGTTTTACGTGGTATCGTTGCATGGTCAGAGAACCTCCGGGGCGAGCGAAATGATCTTCATGAAATTCTTGGCCCGCAGCTCGCGTGCGACCGGGCCGAAGATGCGCGTGCCCCTCGGATTGCCGTCGGGGCCGAGGATGACGATGGCGTTGCTGTCGAAGCGCAGGTAGCTTCCGTCGGAGCGGCGGACCGGGGCCTTCGTGCGGATGACGACCGCCTTGGCGACCTCGCCCTTTTTCACTGTGGCGTCGGTCGTGCTTTCCTTGATGTGGACCGTGACGATGTCTCCCACCGCGGCTGTGTCGGTGTTCTGCCCCTTCTTGCTGATCATGGCGGCGCGGCGGGCGCCGGTGTTGTCGGCAACTTCAAGTATGGATCTCAGTTGGATCATGACGGGCCTGGGTTGATTTTTATTGCTGTGCTTGGCTTCAGACCGCGGGGGCGGCCGGGGCCGTCGCGCCGCTCTTCGTGGTCTTGGTGGGCACGGTCGCGGCGACGTCCGCCTCGGTGATGGCCTGGGCGGTGGCTCCCACGGCGCTGTGGACGACGGAAACGACCCGCCAGCGCTTCAGGCGGCTGATCGGGCGCGTCTCCATGATCTCGACCTTGTCGCCCACCTTTGTCTCGTTCTTCTCGTCATGCGCGTGCACGACGGTCTTGCGGTTGATGACCTTGTGGTAAAGGGGGTGCGGCGTCTTGTACGGGATCGTGACCTTGATCGACTTGGCGCCGGAGCGGCTCGTGACGAAGCCGATCATGGTCTTGCGCTTGTTGCGGGAATCGGAAGTGGCTGAGGACATGGCTTATGGTTCGGCTGGCTCAGGCGGCGGCGGGCGCGGCCTTGTTCTTCTGGCGTAGGATGGTCTCGAGGCGGGCGATGTCCTTGCGGAGCGAGCGCAGCTCGTGGGTTTTCTCCACCTGGCCGGTCTGCTTGCGCATGCGCGACTGGAGGAGGGATTCGCGGGTCTCGCGGATCTTGGTCTCGATCTCGACGAGTGAAAGGTCTCGGATTTCCTTGGGGGTCATGGTGCGGTGTCGTTTTGGCGCGTCAAAGGACGGTGCCTTCGCGTACGATGAATCGGCAGTGGAAAGGGAGCTTGGCGTCGGCGAGGCGGAACGCCTCCTTGGCGACGCGGGCGGGGACGCCAGCCAGCTCGAAGAGGACGGCTCCCGGCTTGATGACGGCGACGTAGAACTCGACCGGGCCCTTGCCCTGGCCCATGCGGACCTCGGCGGGCTTCTTCGTGACCGGCTTGTGGGGAAACACGCGGATCCAGAGCTTTCCCTTGCGCTTGAGGTGGCGGGAGATGGTGACCCGGGCCGCCTCGATCTGCTGGCCGGTCATGGGTCCGCGGGTGAGCGACTGCAGGCCGAATTCGCCGAACGCGAGCGTGTTGCCGCGCTTGGCATTGCCGGCGCGGGAGCCCTTCTGGGATTTGCGGTACTTTGTGCGTGCGGGTGCGAGTGCCATGGGACGTTTCTTCTAGGTCGGTGAATCTTGGCGGGCGCTTAGCCTTCAGGCTGCGTCGGCCTCCTTTTTGCAGATCCAGCATTTGACGCCGATCTTGCCGTAGACGGTGAGGGCTTCGGAGAATCCGTAGTCGATGTTCTCGCGGAGAGTGTGGAGGGGGACGCGGCCCTTGCGCTGCCATTCCCGGCGGGCGATGTCGGCGCCCCCGAGGCGTCCGGAGCACTGGATCTTGATGCCCTCGGCGCCGAGCGCCATGGCCATCTCGACGGCCTTCTTCATGGCGCGGCGGAATGTGATGCGGCGCTCGAGCTGGAGGGCGACGTTCTCGGCGACGAGCTGCGCCTCGATCTCGGGCTTCTTGACCTCCTGGATGTCGAGAAGGATCTCCTTGCCCGTGAGCTTCATCAGGTGGGCCTTGATGTTCTCCACCTCCTGGCCCTTGCGGCCGATCACGATGCCGGGGCGAGCGGTGTAGATCTTCACGCGGACCCGGTTGGACGCGCGCTCGATGAAGATGCGCGGCACGGAGGCCTGCTTGAGCTTCTCCATCAGCGTCGAGCGGATGAGCTGGTCCTCTAGGAGGAGTTTCGGGAATTCCTTCTTGCTCGCAAACCAGCGGGACTGCCAGTCGCGGCGGACGGCGAGACGGAAACCGATAGGATTGGTCTTTTGGCCCATGATTAAGCTTGGTTGGGGTTTCCGTCCGAGAGGACGATGCGGATGTGCGACATCTTCTTGCGGCGGGGCATTGCTGAGCCCTTCGCGCCGGCCTTGAACCTCTTCAGGACGGGGCCGTTCTCGACGATCGCGCTTTTTACGGTGAGGGAGTCGGAGGCGACGTTGCCATTGTGCTCGGCGTTCGCGATCGCGCTCTTCAGCGTCTTCGCGATGAGGCGGGCGGACTTGCGCGGGATGAGCGTAAGGTATTCCACGGCGTCGTTGGCCGTGCGGCCCTGTATCGTGCGGGCGACCTCGCGCACCTTCTTCGGCGACATGCGGGCGTTGCGTGTGAGTGCTTGAACTTCCATGGTGCGGGTGTCCTTAGATTTCCTTGCGGGTCATTCCGCCGTGGGCCTTGAAAATGCGCGTGAGCGCGAACTCACCGAGCTTGTGGCCGACCATGTTCTCGGTGACGTACACGGCGACGAACGCCTTGCCGTTGTGGACATTGAACGTGTGGCCGATGAAATCCGGCGTGATCGTGGAGCGGCGCGACCAGGTCTGGATCGGTTTGTGGGTGCCGGACTTGACCGCCTTCTCGATCTTCTCGAGCAGGTGGTAATCTACGAAAAAGCCTTTCTTGATGGAACGTGCCATGGTGCGTTGCGGGTAGGGTTACTTCTTGCCGCGCGGCGGGCGGCCGTTCTTGCGGACGAGGATCATGCTGCTGGAGATGTGGGTGCGCCGGCGCGTCGGGAAGCCCTTCGCAAGCTGGCCCCACGGCGAGACGATCTGCTGGCGGCCGCCGCCGCCCTTCGACTTGCCCTGGCCGCCGCCGTTCGGGTGGTCGACGGGATTCATGGCGACGCCGCGGACAACCGGGCGGCGACCCATCCAGCGCTTGCGGCCGGCCTTTCCGAGAGAGCGGTTGACCTGGTCGCCGTTGCCCACGACGCCGATCGTCGCGCGGCACTTGGCGTTCACGAGGCGGATCTCCCCGGAGGGCATCTTCAGCTGGGCGTTGCCGTGCTCGACCGCGACGAGCTCGATGCTCGTGCCGGCCGACCGGCCCATCTGCGCGCCCTTTCCGGGGACCATCTCCACGCAGTGGATGCGGGTCGACGGCGGGATGATGCTCAGCGGGAAGCTGTTGCCGACCGTGAAGTCGTTCGTCGTCGCCGCGTTCGAGGCGACGATCTTGTCGCCCACCTTCAGGCCCTCGGGGGCCGGGATGTAGCGCTTCACCCCGTTCGTGTAGAAAAGGAGGGCGATGTGCGCCGTGCGGTTGGGATCGTACTCGATCGCCTCGACCTTGGCCGGGATGTCCAGGATGTCGCGCTTGAAGTCGATGATCCGGTAGAGCTGCTTGTGGCCGCCGCCGATGCGGCGCGAGGTCACGCGGCCGTACACGTTGCGGCCGCCGGACCTGTTCTTGTTCTCGGTCAGGGCGCGGACGGGTCGCTCCTTGGACAGGCCGACGGGCTTGTTCAGCGAGGTGAAGCGCTGGGAGGGCGTGAGCGGGCGGAAATGTTTGATGGGCATGGCTGAGGGTCCTTGTTTTGCGCGCGGCGCCTTTAGAGCAGCTCGATCTTGTCTCCGGACTTGAGCGTCACGATCGCCTTCTTGTAGTCGGAGGTCGTGCTCGGCTGGCCCGAGCGACCGCGCTTGTTCTTGCCGCGGTAGTTCATGGTGTTCACGCGGCGGACGGTGACCTTGAAGGTCGCCTCGACAGCCTCGGCGATGGCGTGCTTGGTCGCACCCTTCACCACCTCAAAGGTGTACTGGCCCAGCTCGGCGGATTGTTTGTTGGCCTTCTCCGTAAGGAGCATGCCCTTGAGTACCTTGTCGGCGTTCATCAGTTCTTTTCTCCTGCCACGCGGGCGATGATGGCCTCGAGCGCCTTCGTGCTGACGATGATCTTGTTGTACTGGGAGAGATCCAGCGTGTTGAGCTTTGAGGCCTCCTGGAGCGACACGCGCTCGAGGTTGCGGGCGGCCTGCCGGGTCTCGGCCGCAAACGGGGCGTCAACCAGCAGAATCTTGCCCTTCGGGGCGATGAGGCCGACGACCTTGTTGACGACCTTGGTCTTCGCCACGGTGTGGCCGAAATTCTCAATCACGGCGATCTCGCCCGCCGTTGCGCGGTCGAAGAGGGCGCGGCTGAAGGCGAGCGCCCTCACCTTCCCGTTGATCTTCTTGTTGTAGTCGCGCGGCTTCGGGCCGAACACGACGCCGCCGCCCGACCAGAGCGGGGAGCGCGTGGAACCGGCGCGGGCGCGGCCCGTGCCCTTCTGGCGCCAGGGCTTGCGGCCGCCGCCGCTGACCTCGGCGCGCGTCTTCGTGGAATGGGTCCCGAGGCGGTTGTTGGCGTTGATCGCAACGATCACTTCCTTGACGGCCTGCAGGCCCTTGTCGCCCTCGAACGTGGGTAGTCCCGTGAACTCCTGCTCACGGCTTGTCGTTCCATCTGGGCTGAAAACGGTGAATTTCATGGCTCTCTAGGTCTCCCTGTGGGTTAGGCTTTCTTCTGCTGTCCCTTGATCGCTAGGCGGACGATGACGTCGTCGCCGTTGGCGCCGGGGATCGCCCCCTTCACGAGGATCAGGTTCTTGTCCGCGACGATCTTCACGACGCGCAGGTTCTGGACCGTGCGGCGCTCGCTGCCCATGTGGCCGGGCATGCTCTGGTTCTTCCAGGTGCGGCCGGGGGTCTGGCGCATTCCGATCGAACCGATGCGCCGGTGGAACATGGAGCCGTGGGCGGCGGGGCCGCCGGCAACGCGGAAGCGCTTCACGACGCCCTGGAAGCCCTTGCCCTTGGTGATGCCGATCACGTCGACAAGCTGGCCCTCCTGGAAGGCGGCCACGGTGACGACGTCGCCGACCTTGAGCGTCGGGGAGCCGGCCAGGCGGACCTCGGAGAGGACGCGCGGGGCGTGGTCGACGCCGGCCTTCTTGGCGTGGGCGAGCTCGGCCTTGCTCGAGTTCTTCGTCTTCTTGCTCGAGAAGCCGATCTGGACGGCGTTGTACCCGTCGCTTTCGACGGTCTTCACCTGCACAACGGCGCAGGGGCCGGCTTCAACCACGGTGACCGGGACTAGGACGTTTTGAGCGTCGTAGACCTGGGTCATGCCGATTTTTTTGCCGATAAGGGAGGAGATCATGGGCTAAGCGGTAGGTGGAGAGTTTCCGTTTTGGACCTACATTAGAGGGACCCGGAGGTGCGCCTGCGGCGCACACGGGCAACTGCTAACTGTGGACTTTAGACGTTAATGGTGATGTCGACGCCGGATGGCAGGTTGAGTTTCTTGAGCTCGTCCACCGTCTGTGCGGTGGGCTCGATGATGTCGATGAGGCGCTTGTGGGTGCGGGTCTCAAACTGCTCCATCGACTTCTTGTCGACGTGCGGCGAGCGGTTGACCGAAAGCTTCTCGATGCGGGTCGGCAGCGGGATCGGGCCGGAGACGCGGGCGCCCGAGCGCTTGGCGGTCTCGACGATGTCCTGGGCCGACTGGTCGATGACCCGGTAGTCGAAGCCCTGGAGTTTGATGCGAATTCGTTGGCCTTTCATGGCGTAAAAAGAACGGGGGTTACGTGCGTGCCGGTGCTTTCGTGGTGGACTCCACGATCTTCTGGAGGAGCGAGTTCGGAACCTGCTCGAAATGGGAGGGCGTGACCGAGGCGCTGGCGCGCCCCTTCGAAAGGGAGCGGATGTCCGTGACGTATCCGAAGAGGGTCTCGAGGGGGACGGTGGCCGCGATGATGCAGGCGCCGGCCTTGTTCTCCATCCCGAGGATCGTCCCGCGGCGGCGGTTGATGTCGCCGATCAGGTCGCCCTGGTACTCCTCCGGCGTCGTCACCTCGACGCCCATGATTGGCTCGAGCAGGATCGGATTGGCCTTCTTCATCGCGTCCTTGAACGCGAAGATGCCGGCCATCTTGAACGCGAGCTCCGACGAGTCGACCTCGTGGAACGAGCCGTCAATGATGCGCACGATGACGTCGACCACCGGGTGCCCGGCGACGACGCCGTTGTTCGCGCCCTCGTTGATCCCGTCGATCGTCGGCTTGATGAATTCCTTCGGAATGCTTCCACCGACGGTCTCGTTGAGGATCTCGATCCCCTTGCCCTTCGCATTCGGCTCGAGCTTGATGATGACGTGGCCGTACTGGCCCTTGCCGCCGGACTGGCGGATGAACTTGCCCTCGCCCTCGGCGGAGGCCTTGACGGTCTCGCGGTACGCGATCTGCGGCTTGCCGGAGGTGGCCTCGACCTTGAACTCGCGCTTCATGCGGTCGAGGATGATCTCGAGGTGGAGTTCGCCCATGCCCGAGAGGATGACCTGGCCCGTGTCCACGTCGGTCTTCACCTTGAGCGTGGGGTCCTCGGCGACGAGGCGTTGGAGGGCGGTGCCCATCTTTTCCTGGTCGGCCTTCGAATTCGGCTCGATCGACATCGAGATGACCGGCTCCGGGAAGGACGGCGGCTCAAGGCGGATGTCGAAATCCTCGTCGCAGAGCGTGTCGCCCGTGATGACGTCCTTGACGCCGACCAGGGCGCAGATGTCGCCCGCGTAGGCGATGTCGATCTCCTCGCGGTCGATGGCGCGCATGAGGACGAGGCGCGACACGCGCTCGCTGCGCCGGGTCCGCGGGTTGTAGAGGGAGGTGCCCTTCCTGACCGTGCCGGTGTAGACGCGGTAGAACACGAGCTTTCCGACGAACGGGTCGGTCCAGAGCTTGAAGACGAGCCCGGCGAGCTTCGCCTTGTCGTTGACGACGGCCTCGACGTGCTGGCCGTCGCTGTCCTTGCCGCCCATCGGCGGGACATCGACCGGGCTCGGAAGGTAGTTCACCACGCAGTCGAGGACGCGCTGGATGCCCTTCTTCTTGAAGGCCGAGCCGGGGATGACGCCGAAGAACTTGAGGGAGATCGTCGCCTTGCGGATCGCGAGAACGAGCTGGTTATTGTCGATCTCCGCACCCTCGAGATACTTCTCGGCCAGATCGTCGTCAAAGTCCGAGACGGCCTCGATCAGCTTGTCGCGGTATTCCTTGGCCTCGGCCAGCATGTTCTCCGGGATCGGGGCGGTGACCGGGGTGAGGCCGAGCGGGTCCTTCGTGTCGTCGAAGAGGTACGCGATCATCTGGACCAGGTCGATCATGCCCGAGAAGTTCTCCTCGGCGCCGATAGGCAGGAAGAGCGCGTGGGCGTTGCCCTTCAGCTTCACCCGGATGTCGTCGATCGACTTGTGGAAGTCGGCGCCGACGCGGTCCATCTTGTTGATGAAGGCTAGCCTCGGGACGCTGTACTTGTTCGCCTGGCGCCAGACGGTCTCGGACTGGGGCTGGACGCCCGCGACGGCGTCAAACACCGCCACCGCGCCGTCAAGGACGCGCAGGGATCGCTCGACCTCGGCCGTGAAGTCCACGTGTCCCGGGGTGTCGATGATGTTGATGCGCTGCTTGATGCCCTTCCACGGGCCGAAGGAGGCGTTCCAGGCGCAGGAGATGGCGGCCGCGGTGATCGTGATCCCGCGCTCGCGCTCCTGTTCCATCCAGTCGGTGACCGTCGTGCCCTCGTGCACCTCGCCCATCTTGTGGACCGCTCCGGAGTAGAAAAGGATGCGCTCGGTCGTGGTCGTCTTCCCTGCGTCGATGTGCGCGGCGATGCCGATGTTGCGCGTCCACTCGAGGGGGAAAGGGCGGTCCGGCGAGTTCTGCGCGGAGATCTTGGCCTTGTCGGTGACGACAGTGATGGAAGGTACGGCGACGGCGGACATGGGAGCGTCTGTGAGGAGTTACCAGCGCAGATGGGCGAAGGCTCGATTGGCCTGCGCCATCTTGTGGGTGTCTTCCTTCTTCTTCACCACCGAGCCCGTGTTGTTGTAGGCGTCGATGATCTCGGCGGCCAAGGCGTCCTTCATGGTGATGCCCTTGCGCGAGCCCGCGGCGTCGACGATCCAGCGGATCGCGAGGCTCTCCTGACGCTCAAACGAAATCTCGATCGGGACCTGGTAGGTGGCGCCGCCGACGCGGCGGCTCTTCACCTCGAGCCTGGGGCGGGCATTCTCAAGTGCGCCAAGCAGCAGGTCAACGGGGTCGCCCTTCTCCAGCTTCTCGGAGACCTTCTCGAAGGCTCCGTACACGATACGCTGGGCAAGGTTCTTCTTGCCGCTCTTCATGATGACATTAACCAGGTGCGCGACAAGCGGGCTGTTGTACCGGATGTCGGGGATGACGTTGCGTTTCTCGGCTCTGTGGCGGCGTGACATGGTCTAGATTCTTTTGCGGATCACTTCTTGGCCTCTTTCGGGCGCTTCACGCCGTACTTGGAGCGGCTGCGGCGACGTTTCTCGACACCGGTCGCATCGAGGGTGCCGCGCACGATGTGGTAGCGGACGCCGGGGAGATCCTTCACACGGCCGCCGCGCACGAGGACGATCGAGTGCTCCTGGAGGTTGTGGCCCTCGTCGGGAATGTACGAAATGACCTCATTGCCGTTGGTGAGCCTGACCTTCGCGACCTTGCGGATGGCCGAATTCGGCTTCTTGGGCGTGCGGGTCATGACCTGTACGCACACGCCGCGCCGGAAGGGGTTGCCTTCCAAAGCCGGCGACTTCGACTTGATGCGCATGTTGCGGCGGCCTTTGCGAACAAGCTGGTTGATGGTGGGCATACGTGACGGTTGGAGGTGAGGGAAATCGGGAAAAGAGGCTGAAACTACGCTGAGCCAAAATGTCGGCAAGAACTTTTTGGCGAAAAGGTGTCTGAGTTCGCGAAATCCGCGTTTCGGGCGCGGCCCGCGAGATGAAGCACACACCGGCTGGGACCGGCTGCGCGTATGAACTGAGGAAAAGGGTGATCAAAATCCCTTTTGATCGCCGCGAACACAAGAAAAAACGCCCGGCCTTTGCGGCCGGGCGTGTTTTCGAGGGTCGCCGGGACCCCCTGGGGGCCTGTTTTGGCGGGGGCGGGGGCCCGTTCCGAAGGGGACGCCCCACCCCGCCGAAAGCCGCAGGAAATCAGCTCGCGCTCGCCTCCACGGCCTTGGTCTCGTCGATCAGCTCGGTGCCGAAGGGAAGGCTGATCTTCAGGTGCCTGTACTGGGGCAGGCCCGTGCCCGCCGGGATCAGGTGGCCCATGATCACGTTCTCCTTGAAGCCCTTGAGCATGTCGACCTTGCCGAGGGTGGACGCGTCGGTGAGGACGCGGGTGGTCTCCTGGAAGGACGCCGCCGAGATGAAGCTTTCCGTCTCGAGCGAGGCCTTGGTGATGCCAAGGAGGATGGGCTCGGCTTCCGCGGGCTTGCCGCCCGCCTCCTCGATCCGACGGTTGTCGGCCAGGAAGTTGGCGCGGTCCACCTGCTCGCCCCAGAAGTATTCGCTGTCGCCCGGATCGGTGATCCGGATCTTGCGGAGCATCTGGCGGATGATGATCTCGATGTGCTTGTCGTTGATGGTCACGCCCTGGAGACGGTAGACCTCCTGGACCTGGCCGATCAGGAACTCATAGAGCGCCGCCGGCCCGAGGATCTCGAGGATCTCGTGCGGGTCCGCCGCGCCCTCGGTGAGGTGCTGGCCCTTGTGGACGACGTCGCCCGGCTGCACGATAATATGCTTTCCGGCGGCGATAAGGTGCTCTTCTTCCTGCTGGGTCTCCTCGTTCTTGACGACGAGCTTGCGCTTGCCGCGGATCGTCCCCTCGAAGGAGACGATGCCGTCGATGCGGGCCATCTCAGCGGCCTCCTTCGGGCGGCGGGCTTCGAAGAGCTCCGCGACGCGGGGAAGGCCGCCGGTGATGTCCTTGGTCTTGGACGCCTGGCGGGGCGTCTTCGCGAGGAGCGCGCCCGGGGCGATCGTGTCGCCCTCGTTCACGGCAATCTGCGCGCCGACCGGAATCGAGTAGGATGCGAGCGGCTTGTTCTTCGGGTCGCGGACCTCGACCTGGGGGTTGAGGTCCTCCTTGTGCTCGATGACGACCGTGGCGATGCGTCCCGACGACTCGTCGAGCTCGCGCTTCACGGTGACGCCGGGGATCATGTCCTTGAAGACGAGCGTGCCGCCCTTCTCGGAGAGGACCGGGATGTTGTACGGGTCCCAGACGGCGAGAACCGAGCCCTTGGCGATCTTCTCGCCGTCGCCGACATGAAGGAAGGAGCCGACAACGATGTTGTAGCTCTCGAGCTCCTTGCCCTCGTCGTCGACGATCTGGATCGAGCCGGTCTTGTTGAGGACGATGTTCCCGCCCTCGGCCGCCTGGACGAGGCGGAGCGCGCGGTACTTGACCGTGCCCGCGGACTTGACGCGGATCTCGGGCGTCTTGAAGCCGCCGGAGGCGACGCCGCCGATGTGGAACGTGCGCATCGTCAGCTGGGTGCCGGGCTCGCCGATCGACTGCGCCGCGATGATGCCGACGGAGTCGCCAATCTTCGCGATGCGGTTGGTGGCGGGGTTGATGCCGTAGGACCTGGCGTCGATGCCGTGCTTGGAGGTCGACGTGAGCGGCGACATGATCTTCACGCGCTCGATGCCCACATCCTCGATCTTCGCGGCGATCTCCTCGGTGATGAGCTCGCCCGAGCCGACGATCGTCTCGGTAGGCTTGAGCGGGTTCTTCACGTTGTCGCTCGAGCAGCGTCCGATGATGCGCTCCTTAAGGCCGACGATTTCGTCGTCGCCCTCGTAGATCGCCTTCTTCCATACGCCGTCGCGCGAAACGCAGTCCTCCTCGGCGATGATGACGTCCATGGCGACGTCGCAAAGCTTGCGGGTGAGGTAACCGGCGTCGGCCGTCTTGAGCGCGGTGTCTGCGAGACCCTTCCGGGCGCCGTGCGTCGAGATGAAGTACTCGAGCACCGTGAGGCCCTCGCGGAACGAGGACAGGATGGGGCGCTCGATGATTTCACCGGAGGGCTTGGCCATGAGTCCGCGGGCTCCGCAGAGCTGGCGGACCTGCTGCTTGTTGCCGCGCGCGCCGGAGTCCATCATGATGTACACCGGGTTGACCTCGGTCTTGCCCTCGTTCGACTCGAGCTTGGCGAAGACCTCCTTGGCGATGCGGTCGGTCGCATTCGTCCAGATGTCGACCACCTTGTTGTACCGCTCGCCGTCGGTAATGATGCCCTTGTTGAACTGGGCCTCGACCTCGGCGATCTTGCGGCGCGAGTCGATGACGATCTCCTTCTTCGATTCGGGGATGATCATGTCGTCGATCCCGATCGAGATGCCGGCCTGGAAGGCGGTCGAAAACCCGAGCTCCTTCAGCTGGTCGAGCACCTCGACGGTGACGATGTCGCCCGAGGTCTTGTAGGTGTTGAGGATCAGGTCGCCGAGCTTCGACTTCGGGATCGGGAAGTTCACGAATCCGATCGGGGCGGGCCAGATCTGGTTGAAGATGACCCTTCCGACCGTCGTCCGCAGGATCTTCTTCTCCTTGTTGCCGAACACGGTGTCGCGTCCGTAGTCGGGATTCGGGATGTCGACCCAGTCGTGCATCTTCGCGGCCCCGTCGGCCTTGACGAAGAGGACTTCCTGGAGGCCCGAGAGGAGAGGGACGTGAACGTCCTTGGCCGCCTTCTTGCGGGGCTCGATCGTCAGGTAGTACGCGCCGAGGACGATGTCCTGGGAGGGCGTCAGGATCGGCTTGCCCGACGAGGGCGAAAAGATGTTCGACGTCGCCATCATGAGGAGCTTGCACTCCAGGATCGCCTCGAGGGAGAGGGGCACGTGGACGGCCATCTGGTCCCCGTCGAAGTCGGCGTTGTAAGCCGTGCAGACGAGCGGGTGGATGCGGATGGCCTCGCCCTCGATAAGGACGGGCTCGAAGGCCTGGATCGACAGGCGGTGGAGCGTCGGGGCGCGGTTGAGGAGCACCGGGTGGCCCTTGGTGACCTCCTCGAGGATGTCCCACACCTCCGGCGAGCGCTTCTCGATCATCTTGCGGGCGCCGCGCACGGTGTGCACGAAGCCGAGCTCCTTGAGGCGCCGGATGATGAACGGCTCGAAGAGGACGAGCGCCATCTTCTTCGGGAGGCCGCACTGGTGGAGCTTCAGCTCCGGGCCGATCACGATGACGGAGCGGCCGGAGTAGTCGACGCGCTTGCCGAGGAGGTTCTGGCGGAAGCGGCCCTGCTTGCCCTTCAGCATGTCGGAGAGGGACTTGAGCGGGCGGTTGCCCGCGCCGGTCACGGGACGGCCGTGACGGCCGTTGTCAAAGAGGGCGTCGACGGCCTCCTGGAGCATCCGCTTCTCGTTGTGGATGATGACATCGGGCGTCTTCAGCTGCATCAGGTTCCGCAGGCGGTTGTTGCGGTTGATGACGCGCCGGTAGAGGTCGTTCAGGTCGGACGTCGCGAATCGGCCGCCCTCGAGGGGGACCAGCGGGCGCAGGTCCGGCGGAATGACCGGGAGCACCTCGAGGACCATCCACTCCGGACGGGACTTCGAATGGATGAAGCCCTGGATCACCTTGAGGCGCTTCGAGAGCTTCTTCTTGATCTGCTTCGAGCGGGTCGCGCGCATCTGCTCGTGGAGCTCGGCGACGGTCACCTCGAGGTCCATCTTGGTGAGGGCGTCGCGGACGGCCTCGGCGCCCATCTTCGCCACGAACGAGTCGTCACCGTACTCGTCGAGCGCCTGGCGGTACTCGGTGTCGGTGAGGAGCTGCTTCATCTCGAGCGGGGTCTTGCCCGGGTCGACGACCATGAAGTTCTCGTAGTAGATCACGCGCTCGAGCGAGCGGGCGGTCATGTCGAGAAGGAGGCCGAGGCGGCTCGGCATGCTCTTCAGGAACCAGATGTGGGCGACCGGGACGGCGAGCTCGATGTGGCCCATGCGCTCGCGGCGAACCCGGGCGATCGTCACCTCGACGCCGCAGCGGTCGCACACGACGTCCTTGTACTTGATGCGCTTGTACTTTCCGCAGGCGCATTCGTAGTCGCGCACCGGCCCGAAGATCTTCTGGCAGAAGAGGCCGCCCGGCTCGGGCTTGAAGGTGCGGTAGTTGATCGTCTCGGGATTCTTGACCTCTCCCTTGGACCACTTGCGGATCGTCTCTGGCGATGCGACGGTGATCGATACGCAGTCGAACGGGCTCTCGTCGACTCCGAGGGCCGAGCGGGCCTCGCGTGTGTTGCTGGCGGTTTCTGCGGGTTGGATCATGGCGTATGTGTCCCTGATTCTGTAATTTCTTTGAATGGAACCGTCGGGCCCTTAGGAGCCAAACGACAGCGCGTCGCGCTTCTGCAGCTTGATGTCGAGGCCCAGCGACTGGATCTCCTTGATGAGTACGTTGAACGACTCGGGGGTGCCGGCCGACAGCGTGTTGTCGCCCTTGACGAGCGACTCGTAGATCTTGGTGCGGCCCTGCACGTCGTCGGACTTGACCGTGAGGAGCTCCTGCAGGGTGTGCGCCGCGCCGTAGGCCTCGAGCGCCCAAACCTCCATTTCGCCGAACCGCTGGCCGCCGTACTGGGCCTTGCCGCCCAGGGGCTGCTGCGTGACGAGCGAGTAGGGTCCGACCGCGCGCGCATGGATCTTGTGCGACACGAGATGGTTGAGCTTCATCATGTAGATGTAGCCGACGACGACCTCCTGGTCGATTTTCTCGCCGGTGCGGCCGTCGAGGAGCGGGCTCTTGCCCGACATCGGCAGCTTGGCCTCCTTCAGGTACTCGCGGACGCGCTTCTCCGGGATTCCGTCGAACACCGGGGTTGCGACCTTCATGCCGAGCTTCTTGCAGGCCCAGCCGAGGTGCGTCTCAAGGACCTGCCCGACATTCATGCGCGAGGGCACGCCGAGCGGGTTGAGGCAGATCTCGACGGGGGTTCCGTCGGGGAGGAAGGGCATGTCCTCCTCGGGCACGATCTTGGCGACCACGCCCTTGTTTCCATGGCGGCCGGCCATCTTGTCGCCGACGTCGAGCTTCTGCTTGGTGGCGATGTAGACCTTGACCTGCTTGATGGCGCCGTCTCCGGAGCCTTCGCCAGCCTCGACCGCGCCGACCTTGCGCTCGCGCTCGCCCTCGAGCTCGTCGAACTTGGTCTGGTAGGAGCCGATGATCTCCATGATCTTGATCCTGACCGGTGAAGGGTCGATCTGGACGTGCTTGGAAACGGCGGCGAGCTTGCGCAGGAGCGTCTTGGTGATCTTGCGGTTCGCCGGGATGATGATCTCGCTCGATTCTCCGTTGATGACGTCGAGCGGGATCTTCTCGCCGAGAAGGATGTTTGAGAGGGCCTCGGTCAGGCCCTCCCGCAGCTTGTCCATCTGGGTCTTGTACTCCTCCTGGATCTGCTTGACCTGGCGGCGGCGATCCGAGGGGGAGAGCTTCTCCTGCTCGTTGTCGATGCGGGAGGAGACCTTGACGTCCATGATGATGCCCGTGACCCCGGATGGGACGACGAGGGATGTGTCCTTAACGTCCGCGGCCTTCTCGCCGAAGATCGCCCTGAGGAGCTTCTCCTCGGGTGCAAGCTCGGTCTCGGACTTCGGGGTGATCTTCCCGACGAGGATGTCGCCAGGCTTCACTTCCGCGCCGACGCGGATCACGCCGTTGTGGTCGAGGTTCTTCAGGGCCTCCTCGCCGACGTTCGGGATGTCGCGCGTGATCTCCTCGGGCCCGAGCTTCGTGTCGCGGGCCGTGACCTCGAACTCCTGGATGTGGATCGAGGTGAAGATGTCCTCCTTGAGGACCTTCTCCGAGATGAGGATCGCGTCCTCGAAGTTGTAGCCGTTCCAGGGCATGAACGCCACGAGCACATTGCGCCCGAGCGCCATCTCGCCCCTATCGGTCGAGGGGCCATCGGCGATGATCTCGCCGGCCTTGACCTTCTGGCCGCGCTTGACGATCGGCTTTTGGTTGAAGCACGTGTGGTTGTTCGAGCGCATGAACTTGCGCAGCTCGTACACGTAGACGTGGTTCTTCGGGTCGTGCTTCGGAGCGCGGGGCATCTCCCCGTCCTTGGTGATCACGATGCGCTTCGCGTCGACGGAGGCGACGACGCCGTTGTCATCGGCCACGACGACGATCTTGGAGTCGCGGGCAACACGCTCCTCGATTCCGGTGCCGACGAACGGCGCCTCGGACTGCAGGAGGGGAACGCCCTGGCGCTGCATGTTCGAGCCCATCAGCGCGCGGTTCGCGTCGTCGTGCTCGAGGAAGGGGATCATCCCGGCGGCGATCGAGATCACCTGCTTCGGGGAGACGTCCATGTAGTCGACCTCCGAGGCCGAAACCTCGAGGAATTCGCCGTCCTTCCTGACGGTGACCTTTCCGATGAAATGGCCCTTGTCGTCGATCTCGGAATTGGCCTGGGCGATGACCTTGGCCTCCTCCTGGTCGGCGGTCAGGTAGTCGATCTTGTCCGTGGCGCGGCCCTCCTTGACCGTGCGGTACGGCGTCTCGATGAAGCCGAACTCGTTCACGCGGGCATACGTCGAGAGCGAGTTGATGAGGCCGATGTTCGGACCCTCGGGCGTCTCGATCGGGCAGATGCGCCCGTAGTGCGAAGGATGGACGTCGCGGACCTCGAAGCCCGCGCGCTCGCGGTTCAAGCCTCCCGGCCCGAGGGCGGACAGGCGGCGCTTGTGCGTCACCTCGGCCAGCGGGTTGATCTGGTCCATGAACTGGGAGAGCTGGCTGCGGGCGAAGAAATCGCGGATGACGGTCGTCAGCGCCTTGGGATTGATCAGCTTCTGGGGGGTGATCGAATCGACGCTCTGGTCGTACATGGTCATCCTCTCGCGCACGAGGCGCTCCGTGCGGGCGAGGCCCACGCGGCACTGGTTGGCGAGGAGCTCGCCGACCGTGCGGACGCGGCGGCTGCCGAGGTGGTCGATGTCGTCGACGACGCCCTCGCCCTTGCGCAGGCGCACAAGGTACTTCGTGGCCGCCACGATGTCGGCGCTCTCAAGGATCCTCTGCTCGAGCTCGGCCTTGAGGCCCAGCTTCTGGTTGACCTTGTAACGGCCGACCCGGCCGAGGTCATAGCGCTTCGGGTCGAAGAAGAGCCTCTTCAGGAGCGCCTTGGCGTTGGCGGTCGTCGGGGGCTCGCCCGGGCGAAGGCGCTTGTAGATTTCCTTAAGGGCCTCCTCCTCGTTGCGGGTGGGGTCCTTCTTGAGGGCGCGGATGAGCGCCCCCTCGTCCACCGCGGTGTCGATGACCCGGATGGAGGCGATGTCGTGCTTCTCGAAGGTGCGCACGATCTGCTTGGTGAGCGGCTCGAACGCGCGGGCGAGCACGACGCCCTTCTGGGCGTCGATCGCGTCCTCGACGAGGACGAGGGTCGAGACGTTCTCGAGGTCGAGCGCCTTCGTGACCTTCAGGTCCTTGATCTCGTAGAAGAGGTTCAGGATGTCGATGTCGCTCGAGTATCCGATCGACCTGAGGAGGGTCGTGATCAGGAACTTGCGGCGGCGGCGGCGGCGGTCGAGGTAGACGTAGAGGAGGTCGTTGTTGTCGAACTGGACCTCAAGCCACGTGCCGCGGTCGGGGATGATGCGGAAGCTGTGGAGCAGCTTGCCGTTCGGGTGCGGGGAGACCTCGAAGGCGATGCCGGGAGAGCGGTGGAGCTGGGAGACGACGACGCGCTCGGCGCCGTTGATGATGAAGGAGCCGCGCTCCGTCACCATCGGGATCTCGCCCATGTAAATGTCCTCGTCCTTGATGAAATCCTCCTCGCGCAGCCGCAGCTTCACGTAGAGGGGCACCGAGTAGGTGATGCCCTCGCGGATGCATTCGATCTCGGAGTTCTTCGGCTCTCCGAGCGTGTACGACACGTACTCGAGCGTCAGTCGCTCGTCATAGGACTGGATCGGGAAGACCTCCCGAAACACGGCCTCGAGGCCCTGCGGCTTGCGCTGCTTCTCGGGTATGCCCTTCTGCAGGAAGTCCAGGTAAGAATTGATCTGGATCTCGATCAGATTGGGCGGCTGGATGACTTCGCGGAGCTTGCCGAAGTTGATGCGTTCTGTGGTGATGCTGCGGTCGGCCATGGAAATTCCCGTTAGGATTGAGGACGCAAAGAGTCAAAGCGCAGCCCGGGACTGGAGGGCCGCGAAACTACAAACATAGGTACGAATTGGAAAAAGGCAAAGGACAGGCCGTGCGCTCGCGCGGCCTGTCCCGAATGCTTCTTTTGCTGTAAGACGCTGATCGCCAAGCGATTGCCCAAATTACTTGAGCTCCACCTTGGCGCCCGCGGCCTCGAGCTTCTTCTTGATCTCCTCGGCTTCGGCCTTGTTGACGCCTTCCTTGACGGGCTTCGGGGCGCCCTCGACAAGGTCCTTGGCCTCCTTCAGGCCAAGGCCGGTGATCGCACGGACCTCCTTGATGGCGCCGATCTTGTTCGGGCCGCTCTCGAGAAGGACAACCGTGAATTCGGTCTTCTCCTCTGCGGGAGCCGCGGCGGCTGCTGCGGCGGCGGGGGCCGCTGCTGCGGCGACGGGGGCCGCGGCCGAAACGCCCCACTTGGACTCGAGGTCCTTGACGAGGCTGGAGATTTCGAGGACCGACTGGCTGGAAAGCCACTCGATGACTTGGTCTTTTGTGATGTTGCTCATGGTGATCTTTGGCTGCCGGCTAGCGGCCCGAATTGGGGGCGCGTTTAAGGGACGTATCCCCTAGCCTGCCGCGTTTGATTTTTGTTTTCTTTGGGGGAAGCGCGGATGGGCGCCGGCCCCCTTGGAAAGGGTTGGTTAAAGGGTTGCTTAGCTCTGGCCCGCGGAACGGACCTTCGCCTGGAGGACGTTGACCATCCCCTGCGGGACGGCGTTGATGATGCGGACGAACATGCCCGCGGGCTGGTTGAGGAGCCCGAGGAGCTGCGCGCGCAGCGTGTCGAGCGAAGGCATGTCGGCGAGGCGCTCGACGTCCTTCGGGGAAATGAGCTTCCTGCTGAGGACTCCCGCCTTGACCTCGACCTTCTGCTTGTCCTTGAAGAACTGCTTGAGGATCTTGGCGACCCCGGCGGAGTTCTTGCCGCCCACGACGATCGCGGTCGGGCCGACAAGCGCCCCCTCGATGTCGGGCAGGCCGAGCGACTTGGCCGCGACCCGCAGCGAACTGTTCTTCACCACGTGGTACTCGGCCTTCTCCGCGGCGAGCTTCGTGCGCAGATCCGCGGCGTCGGCCACGGTCACGCCCGTGAAATTCGCGAGAATCACGTAGTCGGACTTCTTGAGGTGGGTCTCCACCTCGTCGATAAGGTATTTTTTCTCTGCTCTCATGGGTATCGTGGTTTAGTATTTGGCGTACTCGGTGGACGCGATCCGCACGGAGGGGCTCTGCGAGGAGGAAAGGGTGACCGTCTTGATGTAGTGGCCCTTGAACGAGGCGGGCTTGGCCTTGCCGACCGCCTCGAGGACCGCCTGGGCGTTCTCGAGGATCTGCGGGCTGGTAAAGGAGCGCTTGCCGATGCCGACCCCGATGTTGCAGGTCTTGTCCATCTTGAACTCCACGCGCCCGGCCTTCACGGCCTTGATGCCGGCGACGATGTCGTCGGTGACGGTGCCGCTCTTCGGGTTGGGCATGAGGCCCTTGGGGCCGAGGACGCGCGCGATCGTGCGCACGGTCTTCATCGCCTCGGTCGTCGCGATCGCGACGTCGAAGTCGAGCCAGCCCTCGTTGATCTTCGCCATCATGTCCTGGAGCCCGGCAAAGTCGGCGCCGGCGTCGATCGCCGCCTTCACGTTGTCGGTGAAGACAAGGACGCGGACCTTCTTGCCGGAGCCATTCGGGAGCGGCGTGGTCCCGCGGATCATCTGATCGCCCGCAGTCGGGTCGACACCGAGACGAACGGAGAGTTCGACGGTCTCGTCGAACTTGGCTTTCGGGAACTTGGCCAGGATGTCGACGGCCTCGCTCAGGGGATAATCCTTGGCGAGATCGGCGACCTGGACGGCGCTGCGATAACGTTTGCTGTGTTTTTCCATGTTTTGCTCCTTGCGGTGCGAACGTCCCTGGTGGGACTCCCGCTTCTAGAAATTGCCGGGGTTCAGTCGACGACCTCGATGCCCATGTTGCGGGCCGTGCCTGCGATGATGCGGATGCCCGCCTCGTCGTTGTTTGCGTTGAGGTCCTTCTGCTTGAGCCTGTAAATCTCGAGCAACTGCTTCTTCGTGACCTTTCCGACCTTGTCCTGGTTCGGCCTGGCCGAGCCGCTGGCGATGTTGGCGGCCTTCTTCAGGAGGACCGATGCCGGGGGCGACTTCAGGATGAACGTGAAGCTCTTGTCGGAGAACACCGTGATGATCACGGGGAGGATCATTCCGTTCTGATCCTTCGTCTTGGCGTTGAACTCCTTGCAGAACGCCATGATGTTGACGCCCTGGGCGCCCAGCGCGGGGCCCACGGGGGGTGCGGGATTGGCCGCGCCAGCCGGGAGCTGGAGTCGGATGTAGCCTTGGATTTTCTTGGCCATTGTTAAAGAGGTTTCGCGTGACCGCGGTTATTCGGTGCTTCTCTGGACCTGCCAGTATTCGAGCTCGACCGGCGTGAACCGGCCGAAAATGGAGACGGAAATCTTCAGCTTGCCGCGGTCCGGGTCGATCTCGTCGATCCGGCCGTTCAGGTTGGCGAACGGACCGTCGTTGATCTTCACCTCTTCGCCGACCGTGTACTGGACCTTCGGCACTTCCTTGCCGTTCGCGGCCTCGATGCGGGCGCGGATCTCGTCGATCTCGGATTGGCGCAGCGGCGCAGGGTGCTCGCCTCCGACGAAGCCGATGACGCCCGCGACCTCCTTGACGAAATACCAGGGCTTGTTGATCAGCTGGCCGTTCTCCTCGAACAGGCGCATCTGGATGAAGACGTAGCCCGGATAGAGCTTCCGGACCTTGCTGGACTTCTTCCCGTTCTTCACCTCCGAGACGACCTCGGTCGGCAGGAGGACCTCGAAAATCGAGTCGTCCATCTCCTCGGCGGTCTTGAAGCGCTCGATGTAATTCTTCACCTTGTTCTCCTGGCCGGAGAGCGTGTGAAGCGCGAACCACTGGGCCCCCGCGGGAGCTGTCGTTTGGGAGGACATTGGGGCTTAGCGGCTGACGAAGGACGTGAACAGGTCCACCACCTGGTAAAGCGAGAAGTCGCTGACGCTCGTGAAGACGCCGAGGAGGAGGCTCGCCACGATGACCACCACGGTCGAGTCGCGGAGCTCCGTCCGGGTGGGCCAGCTCGCCTTCTGGAGCTCGCCGACCATTTCGCCTACGAAGATGCGAGTGCTTTGGAACGGATTTTTCATGGACTGCTGTGGGAAACCTTCTGAAGTGGCAGGGGCGGAGGGAATCGAACCCCCAACCAACGGTTTTGGAGACCGCTACTCTACCAATTGAGCTACACCCCTATAGTCGTGGAATTGTTTAGACGACGACGCCGAGGTCCCCGTTTCGGAACCTCGGCGAGCCGGGTTTAAGTTGTTCGGGACGAACGATTACTCTGTGATCTCCGTAATACGACCCGCACCGATCGTGCGGCCGCCTTCGCGGATTGCGAAGCGCTGGGTCTTCTCCATGGCGATCGGAACAATGAGGTCGACGTCGACGTTGATGTTGTCACCCGGCATGATCATCTCGACGCCCTTTGGCAGCGTGATGACCCCGGTGACGTCCGTCGTCCGGAAGTAGAACTGGGGACGATAGCCGTTGAAGAACGGCGTGTGGCGGCCGCCCTCGTCCTTGGAGAGGACGTAGATCTCGGCCTTGGCTTTCTTGTGGGGCGTGATGGTCTTCGGGGCGGCCAGGACCTGGCCGCGCTCGATGCCATCTTTTTCGATGCCGCGCAGGAGGACGCCGACGTTGTCGCCGGCCTGGCCCTGGTCGAGCAGCTTGCGGAACATCTCGATGCCCGTGACGACCGTGTTGCTGGTGTCCTTGAGGCCGACGATTTCGACCGTCTCGTTCAGCTTGACGACGCCGCGCTCGATACGGCCCGTGGCGACCGTTCCGCGGCCGGTGATCGAGAAGACGTCCTCGACCGACATGAGGAACGGCTTGTCGATCTCGCGGACCGGCTCCGGAATCTCGGAGTCGATCGCATCCATGAGGTCGCTGATCGCCTTGACTCCCTCGGGCTTGCCCTCGAGGGCCGCCGTGGCGGAGCCGCGGATGATCTTTGCAGCCTTCCCGTCAAACTGGTACTTCGTCAGAAGGTCGCGGATCTCCTCCTCGACGAGGTCGAGCAGGTCCGGATCATCGATGAGGTCGACCTTGTTGAGGAAAACCACGATCTTCGGCACGCCGACCTGGCGGGCGAGGAGGATGTGCTCGCGGGTCTGGGGCATCGGGCCGTCCGCCGCGGAGACAACGAGGATGGCGCCGTCCATCTGGGCCGCGCCCGTGATCATGTTCTTCACGAAGTCGGCGTGTCCCGGGCAGTCAACGTGGGCGTAGTGGCGTTTCGTGCTCTCGTACTCGACGTGCGCGACCGAAATCGTGACAATCTTGGAGGCGTCGCGAACGGTGCCGCCCTTGGCAATGTCCGCATACGACTTGAATTCAGCCAGACCCTTGTCCGCTTGGACCTTTAAAATGGCGGTCGTGAGCGTGGTCTTGCCATGGTCGACGTGACCGATGGTGCCGACGTTGACGTGCGGTTTCTTGCGTTCGAATGTTCCTTTAGCCATAACGATTCCGGAGCTTTGAGACGTGTATGTGGGTGGTGAGTAGAGTAACTGCTGACTAATTAGCTTCTTGCATGGAGCCCAGAACCGGATTTGAACCGGCGACCTCGTCCTTACCAAGGACGTGCTCTGCCAACTGAGCTATCTGGGCAGACCAAGACTGCGTTGCAAGAAACGAAAAAGAGCGAAGAAAGTGCGGCCTTGAATTTGGTGCGTCAACAGAAATTTACGCGGCCGACCATAATTCGGCATCACCCGTGCGGCGAGGCCCAATTTTCAGCCCAATATCAGGGACCGACGTTTATCCTGTAGAAGCCCGGGGGGAACCGCTGGCCCACCCTGAGCGAATCGGCGAGATAATGCCCGAAAAAGGCGTCCACCTCGGGCACTCCGGACCGGATCGTGGGCACCACGGGGCCGACGAGCCCCGCCGCGTCCAGGGCGGCGATGAACTCCATCGGCTGCCAAGGCACCGACGGACGGGGGCGGATGGGCGTCCGACACAGCCTCGCCAAAGAGGATCTTCCCGGTCCTCGCCTCGGAAATTTCAACGTAAGCATCCCTTCTAGTAAGAGGTTCCAAAATTGGATCCGTCCGGTCGAAGCCGAGGAAGGGGGCGCCCGGTGGCTCCCCAAAGAGCGCGTCCGCCGGGGACGGGGGCACCGCGATTGCCGGGGGAAGATGGAGGTTCAGCTCCGACTCATTGAAGGTCAGCTTTGGCGAAAATCCCGCAAAGGCGCCGCCCGGCTCCCGGGGTACGTAATCCTTTCGGGAACTGTTGAAATCGGTGGGGAGGTAAAGCGGCGTGGGATCAAGGAGCATCGTTCCCATGAGCACGACCGGGTCGACAATGCCGACGGAGGGGGTCGCGGGCTTTGGGGGAGCGGGAGCGGGTCCCGGCGCCTTGACAAGAAACGTAAGCCCAACCAAGGCAACGATTCCCAAAATGGACGCCCAGATCCAGGGTCCGCCTGAGCGTGGACGGCCCTTTTTCACCGGATCTCCGCGGCGCCAGGGAGGGGGCCGCGCTCCTCCGCCCCAAGCAGAACCCGATAGCCGGCGTCACGGGCCGCACCCTCGATCTCAATCAGATCGTGCAAGGTCACACCCGAACTGGCCCGGATGAGGAGCGTCGGCCGCGCCTGCCTCTTTGCGCGGCTCTGGAGCCATTCGCGCAGCTGGCCGATGTCGACCAGGCCCGAATCCGAGGTGAAGATCTGGCCCGAACGGAGCACGCTGATCATGTCGGTGGCCTGAGCGGCGCCCGACTGGGCCCCGGCGAGCTGCGGGAGCTGAAAGTCGAGCCCGATGCCCGGCGCGAGGACGAAACGCGAGCCGAAGAGCGAAAAGAAAAGGCAGAGGAGCCCCACGTTGACATAGTGGAGGGACCCCGTCCCTTGCGGGGGCGGCCGGAGCCTCGAGGCAAGGTCCAGGGGGCGCGCGATCATTTCGCGGGGGCCGACACCTTGTATTCGGTGTTCAGATATTTCATGATCTCGTTGCCGGACCATTCCATGTCGCGGACAATCGCCCGGACGCGCCCGTTAAGGAAGTGCAGCGCGAGGTGCGCCGGAATGGCGAGCATGATGCCGCCCGCCGTGCAAAGGAGCGCGCGCCACATGCCCTTGGCGAGGACGGTCGCGGTGGCATAGTCGTGCTGAAATGCGGCAAAGGTCGTGATCATCCCGAGGACCGTCCCGAGGAGGCCCACGAGGGGGGCCACCTGGGCGATGGCACCGATCGCTCCAATACGCCGCTCGAGGGCGGGGAGCTCCACGACGGCCGCCTCCTGGACGTGAAACCGGATCGACTCCGCATCCTCGTCGGCGTGGAGCAGCGCCGCCTTGACCACCGCGGCCACCGGTCCCGGCGTCTCCTCGCAGACGGTCAGCGCCTCGACGAGACGGCGCTTCGCCAGGATGTTCTTGATGCCGCTCACGAACGCGGTCGACCGGATCTGGCCCCGGTGCAGGTAAAGGGCCCGCTCGGCGAAGACGATCAGAAGGATGATCCCGAGGGCAAACAGGACCCACATCATGGGGCCGCCTTGCGTGAGCAGGCTTGGTTCAAGGGCTGGCATAATAGGTGGTTACATCAGGGCTTGGCCGCGGGCAAGTGGAAGCGGGCGAGCCGCTGGCGCGCGAGGGCGTCGCCGGGAAGGCCGGAGTCGATCAGGAGCGTCCAGGCGCGGCGGGCCTCCTCGAGCCTGCCCTGCTGCTCGTAGAGCGCCCCGACGTCGAGGAGCGTCCGGGCGATCCACCAGCGACCCTTCGGCCCCAGATCCTTCGGCCCGCCCGGCTTCACGAGGAAGGCGTCAACCACGTCGTTCCACCACGCCGCCTGCGCCTTGTCGCGGTCGGTACGCGAAAGGATGACCCCCAGGTTGTAGCCGGCCTCGACGCGGACATCCGCGGTCGCATCGACCCTCTCCACCAGATCCTCGAAGATCCGCTTCGCGCTGTCCGCGTGGGCGGGGGAATTCGCGGACTGGGCATTGTGGCACTCGGCGAGCGCAAGCTGGGCCAGGATGGAATCCGAATTGGGCGTGGCAGGATTGTTGACCAGCGATTCGTAGACCAGCTGGGCCTGCGGGAACTGGTTGAGCTCGCGCAGGAGGTCGCCCTGCCTCATCCGGGCCGGGAATATCAGGTCGCTCGCCGCGTACTTAGAGTTCGTGACCAGGGTTTCGAGAAACTTGTAGGCCGCCTTGAGGTTTGCGTCGGTTCCGAGCCGCTCGGCCTGGAGCGCGGCCTGGTAGAGGGCGTAGGCCGCGTAGGGGCTGTTCGGGAAATCGTCGGCCAGCTTCGTGAGCAGGCGCTCGGCATCGATCACCTTGTCCTGCTGGGCATAGCGGTCCGCCTCGACGATGTAGGAATAGACCGCCGCATCCGAGCTCGGGAAGTCGGCCCGCAGCTTCTGGAGCGTCTCCTCCGCGGCCGAGTCGAGCCCCAATTCAAAGTTGGCCTGGGCTCGCAGGAGCGCGCCCGTGCTCGCGATGTCGTTCGCCAGGGCGGGCGGCAGGCCCTCGGTGAGCGCAGCCAGAGAGCCGACGAGGGCCAGCGTCTCATGGGGCTTCCTGGCGTCGAAGGAGAGCCTCGCCTGGAGCCACGCCATCCGCGCCCTCAGGTCGGGGCGCAGGCCGGCCGCCGGGGCCCCGTGGAGCAGGTTGTTGACCCGCTCATAGGCAGCCTCGGTCTCCCCGTGGACCTCGAGGCTGCGCGAGAGGTTCCACTCCGCCTCCCAGCGGAATTCCGGTTCGAACGCCCGGTCCCGCGACAGCTCGTCGAGCACGGACACGGCCGTCGCGAGCGCGCCGGCCTCGATCTCGGACTGAACGCGCTGGAACATCAGGACGCCGGGGCGGACCTCCTCGGGGTGCGAGCGCAGCGCCGCAGCGTAGGCGTCCGCCGCGCTCCGGAAATCCCCGGCGTCCCTGCCCTGCATGCCGGCGCGAAACCAGGCCTCGGCGACGAGCACGCTGAATTCCGCGCGGATCGGCCCCTCCGGAATCTCCCCGCCGGCCCTGAATCCGAAGTCGGCGGCGGTCCTGTAGCGGTGCTGCTCCCAGGCCGACCCCGCCAGGACGGCATACGCTTGGGCTTTCAGCGGCGAGCCCGGGAATTTCTGGAGCACCGCATTGGCGTCGTCCTCGGCCCTCGCATAGAGCGAGGCCGATTCGCTGACGCCCTGCCTCGCCTCGATGAGGCCGAGCTGGGCCCGGCAGAGGAGGAGGCTCTCGAGGATCGGCTGGGGCCCGGGTTCGGCGATCAGCTTGTCGAGGCGCTCCCCGAGTTCGACGCGCGCGGCTCCCGCGGCGGAGCTGCGGACCAGGAGCTGGAGGGCGATTCTCTGCTGGTCGGGCTCGCTCCCGGAGACGAGGAGCTCGAAAAGCTCGTGCCGGCCGATGCCCGAACCGGCCCCTGCGATGAGGCCCAGGAGGAGGCGGAAATGATCCGTCTCCGAGCGCTCGCCCGGCGGCATCGCCCGAAGGGCGCCTTGGAGCACGTCGACCGCCTGGTCGCGGCGGCCGAGCGCGTTCAGGGCGATCGCGTATTCCCGGGTGAAGCCGTAGCCGATCTTCTGGTTCTGGAATTTCTCGGCGTTCTTGCGGTCGTTGCCGAGCTGGTCCTCGGTCACCCCGCCGACCCTCAGCTGGACCTGCTCCTCTGCGAGCAGGAACCTCGCCTTTTCGAGGTCGGAGACCGCAGACGACGCCGCCTGCTGGTAGTACGCGGCCGCCCGGACGGGCTCGCCCGCGGCATCCGCGAGCATGCCCTGGAGAAAATAGTGCCAACCCCGCTCCGCCGAACCGAGCTCCTCGATGTGCGCCAGGGCCAGCTCGGACCGGGCCTGGTCCATCTTCTGGAGGTGCGCGGCGACAAGGCCGGCGCGCAGGTGCCAGCCCGCGCCGCGCGAGCCGCCGAAGGACTCGAGCGCCTTGCCCGCGCCGACAACGTCCCCGTCGTCGAGTAGCGCCGATGCGAGAGCGAGCGTGAGGCGCCCAGCGTCGGCGCCGGGCCTTTCAAGGAGCGAGCGGTAGAGCGTGACGGCCGTCGAGGGGAAGCCTAGGGACTGCGCGCGTTCCGCGGAGACCAGCGTGAGCGCCACCTCGCCCGGTGACACCGGCGGCGGCGGCGGCGCCAGGGGGACGGGGGGATTCAGGGGCTCCAGAGCGCCGAGCGGCGAGGCGAATGCAAGCAGCAGGGCAAAGGCGGTCGGAAGTCGCATGGAAAGCGGCCTAAACCTTGTTGCGCGGGCGCCAACAATCAACCCGGGATTGGGCCTGACACTGTGCAATTGACCGATGGGACAGCGCCGGCAAGACTCGGGTTCCCATGATACCACTCATCATCCTCGTCGGGCTGCTCGTGGTCATTGTGATCGCTGCCCTCTCGGTCGCCGGGATCTACAACGCCCTCGTCTCGCTGCGCAACCGCTTCAAGAACGCCTACGCTCAGATCGACGTCCAGCTGAAGCGAAGGTATGACCTGATTCCCAATCTCGTCGAAACCGCCAAGGGCTACCTGAAGCACGAGCACTCGACCCTCGAGGACGTCATCAAGGCGCGCAACATCGCCTATGCGGCCTCCCAGGCCGCGGCAGCGAACCCCGCGGATTCGAACGCCGTCAAGGGACTGGTGAGCGCGGAGGGGGGACTCGCGGGCGCTCTCAGCCGCCTGATGGTGGTCTCCGAGCAGTACCCCGACCTGAAGGCGAACCAGAACATGATGCAGCTGACCGAGGAGCTCACGTCGACCGAGAACAAGATAGCCTTTGCCCGCCAGGCGTACAACGACTCCGTCATGCAGTACAACACGTCGAGGGAGACGTTCCCGAACGTCCTCCTTGCCGGGATGTTCGGATTCCTGCCCGCCGAGCTCTTTCACGTTGAGGATCCCTCGGAGCGGAACGCGCCGAAGGTCTCGTTTGGCTGATGGACTTCTTCGCGGCGGAAGGGCGCGCAAAAAAGCGCACCACGCGCCTCTTGGTCCTCTTCGGGCTTGCCGTGGCGGGCACGGTCGTCGCGGGCTACCTGGCGACCGTCGTGGCGCTCCACGCGGCCGGCAACAGCGGCCACACTAGGGCATTCCTACCGCTATTACTCGGGAGACGCGTACAACGAAGCCGTGTCCGGCGACCTTTCGCTCTGGCAGCCGGGCGTGTTCGCGGCCGTCGCGGCCGCCACCCTGGCGGTGATCGGGCTTGCATCCCTCTACAAGTGGTCGGAGTTCAGCGCCGGCGGATCGGCGGTCGCCGAGAGCGTGGGCGGAAGGAGGGTCGACCCCCACACAACCGATCCGAAGGAGCACCAGCTCCTGAATGTCGTCGAGGAGATGGCGATCGCTTCCGGGACGCCCGTGCCGGCCGTTTACATCCTCGACGACGAGCCCGCCATCAATTCCTTCGCGGCCGGCCTGACGTCGAGCGATGCCGTCGTGACCGTGACTCGGGGGACGCTTGGAAAAGCTCAGCCGCGACGAGCTCCAAGGCGTGATCGCCCACGAGTTCAGCCACATCCTGAACGGGGACATGCGGATGAATGTGCGCGTCTCGGCGATCATCTTCGGGATCCTGGTGATCGGCCTGGCGGGCCGCGCCACCCTGTGGGGGCTCAGGGGCTCCTCTCGCGGCCGCAATCAGGGAGGCGTCGTCGTCGTCCTCGGGATCGGGCTCGCCCTCCTCATCATCGGCTACGCCGGGTATTTCTTCGGGAAGCTGATCCAGGCGTCGGTGTCCCGCCAGAGGGAGTTCCTGGCCGACGCCTCGGCGGTCCAGTTTACGCGAAACCCCGGCGGGGTGACGGGGGCCCTAAAGAAGATCGGAGGCTACGCGATCGGCTCTTCGCTCGACACGCACAAGGCGGCGGGAATCAGCCATTTCTTCTTCGCCCAGGCATTCGAATCGAATTTCGGGGGGCTTTGGGCCACGCACCCGCCCCTTCAGGAGCGCATCCGTGCGATCGACCCTAATTTTGACGGCAAATTCATCGAGCCTCCCGAGGTGGTCCACGTGGAAAAGGAGCCCTGGTCGAAGGTCCCCCACATGCCGCCGGCGCCTCCCGCCCCCTCCCCCATGGAGGCGGTCGCCCTAGGGGCCGCGCTCACGGCGGCGGCGGGCACCCTGACGGCCGAGGGCGCCGCCGGGGCGCAATCGATCCTCTCGGAGATCCCGGCCAGCATCCGCACGGCGGCCCGCTCGCCCCACGACGCCCCCATCCTTGTCTTTGGCCTGCTCCTCGACTCAGACGAGGCCACGAGGCAGAAGCAGCTGGGATCGATTGCGAGCGGCGAAGGGGGCGACGTCCTCCGGACCCTCCAGCAGCTTGATCCCGCCCTGCGCCAGCTCAGGCCCGCCCACAGGCTGCCAGTCCTCCAGCTTGCCCTTCCCGCCCTGAAGGCGCTTCCGCAGTCCGCCCTTGGCTCCTTCGCCGGCACCCTGGACGACCTGGTCCAGGCCGACGGGCGCGTGACCACCTTCGAATTCGCGCTCCAGCGGCTTGTGCTCAGGACCCTTGCGCTCCACCGGACCCCGACGGCGGCGACCACCCAGATCTATTCGTTCCAGGCCGTGACAAACGAGATCTCGGTCGTGCTCTCGGCGCTCGCCCACACCTCAAGCGACCACGAGGACGAGGCCGGCCGGGCCTTCGCCGAGGGCGCCTCGCAGTTGAAGCTGGTCGAGCGAGACATCCGATTCATGCCCCCCGCCGAGTGCGGCCTCGTGCAATTGGACGGCGCTCTCGACAGGCTTGCCGGGGCGAGCGGCCCCATCAAGCAGCGCCTTCTCATGGCCGCCGCCCACGTCGTCAGCGCCGACGGCGTCCTCCTGACCGAGGAGGCCGAGCTTCTTCGCGCGATCGCCGCGTCGCTCGACGTGCCGGTGCCGCCGCTTACGGCAATCACCTCAGCCTGAGAGCTTTTTGCAGACGAAGCGTGACCTTTTGTTGGGGTTTGCGTCTGTCACTGCGATGACTCTTGATGGCCGGGTTATTCCCAAAGCCAGACGGAGCCCACGATACCAGCATAACAGTCCCCATGAGCACTTTACCCGGTGAAACCACCCCAAAAAAGGCGTCCTCGGTAGCCTATCCCCCGCCTTCGGCGCAGCCGCGAAAGCGGGTGAAGACCCGCAGGGTCCTTTGGACCATCGCCGTGCTCGGCGTCGCGGGGATCGCCTATGTCGGGTACCAATCCCACAAGAATCCGACGCTCTTCATGGGCCAGCCGATGGGCTCCCGGCGCGGGGGCTTCGGCTTCGGGATGAACGGCCCCCTTCCGGTCGTCGTGAGGACGGCCCAGAAGGGAAACATCAACGTCGTCCTGGACGGCCTCGGCACCGTCACGCCGCTCGCCACCGTTACCGTGCACCCCCAGGTCAGCGGCCAGTTGATCGAGGTGGACTATAAGGAAGGGCAGTTGGTCAAGGCGGGCGAACAGCTTGCGGTCATCGACCCGCGGCCTTTCGAGGCGGCCCTGAAGCAGGCCCAGGGACAGCTGCTCCAGGCGCAGGCGCAGCTCTCGGAGGCGAAGATCGACCTCGATCGCTATATCACGCTTTCCGGCCAGGACTCGATCTCAAAGCAGCAGGTGGACGCGCAGAAGGCCCTCGTGTCGCAATACGAAGGCCTGGTGAAGACCGACGAGGGCGCGGTCGACAACGCCCAGGTGAACCTCAACTACTGCTACATCAAGGCCCCTGTCGCGAGCCGGGCTGGGCTCAGGCTCGTGGACCAGGGCAACTACGTCACCCCGGGCGACGCGACCGGACTGGTCATCCTCACGCAGATGGATCCGATCACGGTCATCTTCCCGCTGCCCGAGGACTATATTCCCGAGGTGCAGAAGCGCATCAACGCCGGCGCGGTGATCCCCGTGGACGCCTATGACCGAACGGGGCAGAAAAAGCTCGCCTCGGGCAAGCTTTCGACGATCGACAACACGGTCGACCCGACGACGGGCATGTTCAAGCTCCGGGCGACGTTCGATAACGCGAACGGCGCCCTCTTCCCCAACCAGTTTGTCATGGCCCGCATGCTGGTGGACATCGACAAGGGGGTCACGGTGATCCCGACCTCGTCGGTGGAGCGCGGGCAGCAGGGGACCTTCGTCTATGTCGTCGACGACCAGAACAAGGTCTCGGCGAAGCCGGTCACGCTGGGGGACACCGAGGGCGAGCGCGTCGCCGTGGTCTCGGGAATCTCCGTGGGGGCCAAGGTCGTGGTCGACGGCGCCGACCGCTTGAAGGAGGGGATGGAGGTCGTCGTCCAGACGGTGGGCGGCCCGGCGGGGACGAGGAAGCCGGGGGCGCCCGACGGCGAACACCACCACTGGAACGGCGGCGGCAACAATTGACGGCTCACCGATGAGCCAACCCACGCCGGGCTCCCCACGATGAGTCCCTCCCGCATCTTCATCCTCAGGCCGGTGGCGACGACGCTGCTGATGGCGGCGATCCTGATCGTCGGCATCGTTGCGTACAAGTACCTGCCTCTTTCGGCGCTTCCGGAAGTCGACTACCCGACGATCCAGGTCCAGACGTTCTATCCCGGGGCGAGCCCGGACGTCATGACGTCCTCGATCACGGCCCCCCTTGAGCGCCAGCTCGGCGAGATGCCGGGACTCAAGCAGATGTCGTCCACGAGCTCCGCGGGCGCCTCCATCATCACGCTCCAGTTCACGCTCGACCTGAGTCTTGACGTGGCCGAGCAGGAGGTCCAGGCCGCGATCAACGCGGCCGGCAACCTCCTCCCCTCCGACCTTCCGGCGCCGCCGATCTACGCGAAAATCAACCCGGCCGACGCCCCGGTCCTCTCGCTCGCGCTCACCTCGAAGACCCTCCCGCTGACCACGATCGAGGACCTGGCCGACACGCGCCTCGCCCAGAACATCTCCCAATTGCCCGGCGTCGGCCTCGTGAGCATCGGAGGCGGCCAGCGGCAGTCCGTGCGCATCCGGGCAAACCCGCTGGCGATGGCCGCGTACGGCCTCAACATCGACGACCTGAGGACGACCGTGGGCAACGGGAACGTGAACACGGCGAAGGGCAATTTTGACGGCCCGTCGCGGGCCTACACGATCAACGCGAACGACCAGCTCCAGTCGACCAAGGACTACGAGAAGCTGATCATCGCGTACAAGAACGGCAACCCCGTCAGGCTCTCAGATGTCGCGTCGGTCGAGTTCGCCCCGGAGAACACGAAACTCGCCGCCTGGTACAACAAGACGCCGGCCGTGATCCTCAACATCCAGCGCCAGCCGGGTGCCAACGTGATCAAGGTGGTCGAGGGGGTGCGCCAGCTCCTGCCGGCGCTCCAGGCGTCGCTTCCCGCCGCCATCGACGTCACGGTGCTCACCGACAGGACCGTCACGATCCGCGCCTCGATCGCCGACGTGGAGTTCGAGCTCACGCTCGCCGTCATCCTGGTCGTGCTCGTCATCTTCATCTTTCTTAGGAACGTCCCGGCAACCATCATCCCGAGCCTTTCGGTCCCGCTCTCGCTCGTCGGGACCTTCGCCGTGATGTACCTCCTCGGCTTCAGCCTGAACAACCTTTCGCTCATGGCGCTGACGATCGCCGCGGGCTTCGTCGTGGATGACGCCATCGTGATGATCGAGAACATCGCACGCTACGTGGAGAAGGGTGACACCCCGATGGAGGCCGCGCTGAAGGGCTCCCAGCAGATCGGCTTCACGATCATCTCGCTCACGATCTCGCTGATCGCGGTCCTGATCCCGCTCCTCTTCATGGGCGACGTCGTGGGCCGCCTTTTCAGGGAATTTGCGATCACGCTCGCGATCACGATCCTCATTTCCGCGGTCGTGTCGCTGACCCTTGTGCCGATGATGTGCGCGAAGATCGTCCGGCATCATTCCGAGGATGAAATCCCGAACTGGAGCCGGAAGACGGGCGCGTTCATCGACGGAATGATCGCGAGGTACGCGAAGATGCTCACGTGGGTTCTGGACCACCAGACGCTCACGCTCTGGGTCGCCGCGGCCACGTTCGTGCTGACCGCCCTTTTATACGTACTGATCCCGAAGGGTTTCTTTCCGGTGCAGGACACGGGCCTCATTCAGCTGATCACCGAGGGCCCGCAGTCGGCCTCGTACGAGGCGATGGTGGACCGCCAGCAGGCCGTGGCCGACGTCGTCCTGAAGGATCCCGATGTTGAAAGTCTTTCGTCCTTCGTCGGGGTCGACGGATCCAACACGACGCTCAACGCCGGGCAGGATGCTGATAAGCCTTAAGCCGCTAAACAAGCGGTCGGGGACCGCAAGCGACGTGATCCGCAGGCTGCGGGGCCCGCTCTCCAATGTGGTCGGAATCTCCTCCTACATGCAGCCGGTCCAGGACCTCACGATCGACGACAGGGTGAGCCGAACGCAGTACCAGTTTGTCCTGGAGAGCGCCAATCCGGACGACCTGGTGACGTGGATCCCGAAGCTGATGGACCGCCTTCGCCAGCTTCCCGAGATCAATGACGTCGCGACCGACCTGTCCGAGAACGGACTGGCCGCCTACGTGGACATCGACCGGGACACGGCCGCAAGGTTCGGAATAACCGCTGCGACGATCGACAACGCCCTCTATGACGCGTTCGGCCAGCGCATCATCTCGACCATATTCACCGAGTCGAACCAGTACCGAGTGATTATGGAGGTGGACCCCTCGCTTCAGCGCTCGCCCGCCTCCCTTTCGCGCATCTACGTCCCGTCGTCCTCGGGCGGGCAGGTCCCGCTCTCCTCGATCGCCAAGTTTGAGGAGAGGCCGGCGTCGCTCCTCATCAACCACCTGGGCCAGTTCCCCGCGAACACGATCTCGTTCAACGTCCCGCGCGGCGGGTCCCTCGGGAACGCCGTCAAGGCGATCCACAAGGTCGAGCAGGAGATCGGAATGCCGGCGAGCATCATCACGAGCTTCCAGGGCGCGGCCTCGGCGTTCGAATCGTCGCTCACGAACGAGCTCTTCCTAATAGGGGCCGCGGTCCTGACGATGTACATCATTCTCGGGATCCTCTACGAGAGCTTCATCCACCCGATCACGATCCTATCGACACTGCCCTCGGCGGGTATCGGCGCGCTCCTTGCGCTCATCATCGTGGGCAAGGACCTCGGGGTCATCGGGATCATCGGCATCATCCTGCTGATCGGCATCGTTAAGAAGAACGCGATCATGATGATCGACTTCGCGCTCGACGCGGAGCGCAACGAAGGGCTCGCCCCTCGCGAGGCGATTTACCAGGCGTGCCTTCTCCGTTTCAGGCCGATCCTCATGACGACGCTGGCAGCCCTCCTGAGCGGCGTTCCGCTCATGCTGGGGACCGGTATGGGCTCGGAGCTCCGGAACCCGCTCGGCATCACGATCGTCGGCGGCCTGATCGTCAGCCAGGTGCTCACGCTCTTTACGACGCCCGTCATCTATCTGATGTTTGACGGGATCGCAGCCCGGTTCACGAAGAGACGCGCCGACGCGGCGCTCGCGCAGGAAGCTGCGACATGAACATTTCGGAGCCCTTTATCCGCAGGCCCGTCGCAACCACCCTCTTCACGGCGGGCATCGTGTTTGCGGGATTGGCGGCCTACTACGAGCTGCCGGTCTCGCCGCTTCCCCAGATCGACCAGCCGACCATCGTCGTCAGCGCGGGCATGGCGGGGGCAAGCCCGGAGACGATGGCGACCACGGTTGCCACCCCGCTCGAGCGCCACCTGGGAACGATCGCCGACGTGACGGAGATGACCTCCTCGAGCTCCGTGGGCAGCACGTCCGTCACCCTCCAGTTTAGCCAGCGGCGCGACATCGACGGGGCCGCCCGGGACGTTCAGGCCGCCATCAATGCGGCGCGCGCGGACCTCCCGACGGCGCTCCGGAGCAACCCGACCTACCGGAAGATAAACCCCAACGACGCCCCGATCCTCATCCTAGCCCTCACCTCAAAGACGCTGACCCAGGGTCAGCTCTACGACGCCGCCTCGACCATCCTCCAGCAGAAACTCTCCCAGGTTTCGGGCATCGGGGACGTCAGCGTTTTCGGGAGCTCGCTGCCCGCCGTCCGGGTCGAGATCAACCCCTCCGCCATGTTCAAGTACGGGGTCGGCCTTGAGGACGTCAGGGCTGCGCTTGCGGCCGCGAATGCGAACAGCCCGAAGGGCGCGATCGAGAACTCCACGTTCCACTGGCAAATCTACGACAACGACCAGTCGCGCAAGGCCAAGGACTATGAGCACCTGATCGTCGCGTACCGAAACGGGGCGCCCGTGCGGCTAAACGACGTCGCCGTCACCACGGATTCGGTCGAGGACATCCGCAACCTCGGCCTTTCGAAGGGGAGCACGGCGGTGATGGTCGTCATCTCGCGCCAGCCCCAGGCAAACATCATTGAAACGGTCGACCGGGTCCGCTCTCTGCTCCCCCACCTCGAGGCGACGATTCCCGCCGCGACCGAGCTGGCGATCGTCATGGACCGCAGCATTCCGATCCGCGCGTCCCTGCGGGCCGTCAAGGAGTCGCTCATGGCTGCGGTCGTGCTCGTCGTCTTTGTCGTGCTGCTCTTCCTCAGGGACTGGCGCGCGACGCTGATTCCGATGGTGGCCGTCCCGGTGTCCCTGATCGGGACCTTCGGCGCGATGTACCTGCTCCACTACAGCCTGGACAACCTCTCGCTCATGGCGCTCACGATCGCCACGGGATTCGTGGTCGACGACGCAATTGTCGTCATGGAAAACATCGTCCGGCACATGGAAATGGGGGTCCCCCGCTTCAAGGCGGCCCTGATCGGCGTCCGGCAGGTGGGCTTCACGGTGCTCTCAATGAGCCTCTCGCTGATCGCGGTCTTCATCCCGATCTTGATGATGGGGGGCAATGTTGGGCTCTATTTCCGCGAGTTCGCGGTGACCCTTTCGGTGGCGATCCTGATATCAATGGTGATCTCGCTCACCACGACGCCGATGATGTGCTCGCTCGTCCTTGGCGTCCAGGACAGGGCTGCAAGGCAGCCAGGAAGGCTCAGTCGGATCGCCGAGGGATTCTTCGAGGAGGTGATGGGGGGGTACCGGCGCACGCTCTCGTGGACGCTCCATCACTCTTTTATCATGATTGTGATTCTCGCGGGGACGGTCGCGCTCAATTTCTGGCTGTTCAACATCATCCCCAAAGGCTTCTTCCCGGAGCAGGACACGGGGCGGCTCTTCGGCTTCATCCAGGCCGACCAGAGCGTTTCCTTCCAGCGGATCTCGCAGAAGCTCAGGCAGTACGTCGATCTCGTTCAGGCGGATAAGGACGTCGACGATGTCGTAGGATGGGTCGGCGGCGGCCGGGGCGCGGCGACCGGCCAGATGTTCATTTCGCTGAAGGGGCTCGATCAGCGAAAGTCCTCGTCTGAGCAGGTGATTGCGCGCCTTAGGCCCAAGGTCGCAAGCGTCGCGGGCGCAACGCTCTACATGTTTCCGCAGCAGGAAATCCGGGCGGGCGGGCGGGTCAGCAACTCCCTCTACCAGTACACCCTGAAGGCGGAGAGCCTCCAGGACCTGCGCAGCTGGGTGCCCAAGCTCCAGGAGGCACTCAAGACCGAGCCCGTCCTCCTCGACGTCAACACCGACCAGCAGGACAAGGGTCTCGACACCGAACTCGTGATCGACCGCGACACGGCCTCGCGGCTCAAGCTCACCGCCGCCCAGATCGACAACACCCTCTACGATGCGTTCGGCCAGCGCACCGTTTCGACGATCTACGAATCCCTGAACCAGTACCATGTGGTCATGATGGTCGCCCAGCGCTACTGGCAGGACCCGTCCGCCCTGAAGGACATCTACATCAGCGCAACCGGCGGCACGGTGAGCGGGACCCAGCTGACGAACGCCGTCGCGGGCACGGTCTCCATAGCGCGGGCCTCGTCCGCCTCGAGCGCCGCCTCCTCCAGCGCAAACTCGGTCGCGGCTGACACGGCGCGAAACGCGAGCATCAACGCCATCGCCCAGACGGGCCGCGGGGCGGCGTCGACCGGGGAGGCTGTCAGCACGCTGAACGAGGTCATGGTTCCCCTTTCGGCGATCTCGCACTACGGGCTCGGGACGACCCCGCTCTCCGTGAACCATGACGGAACCTTCGTGGCGGGCACGATCTCGTTCAACCTGGCCCCCGATGCCTCTCTCTCCGACGCAGTGGCCGCGATCGACCGGGAGGCCGCGGCCATACACATGCCGACCACGATCCACGGGAGTTTCGCCGGGACGGCTAGGGCGTACCAGCAGTCGATCGGCAACGAGCCGGTGCTCATTCTCGCCGCCATCGTGGCGATCTACCTGGTGCTCGGCATCCTCTACGAGAGCTACGCCCACCCGTTCACGATCATTTCAACGCTTCCATCGGCGGGCATCGGCGCGGTGCTCGCGCTCATGCTCTTCAACAAGGAATTCAGCCTGATCGCACTGATCGGCGTCTTCCTGCTGATCGGAATCGTCAAGAAGAACGCGATCATGATGATCGATTTCGCGATCGAGGCCGAGCGCAACGAGGGGCTTAGCCCCCGCGACGCGATCTTCAAGGCATGCCAGCTGAGGTTCCGTCCAATCCTGATGACGACCATGGCCGCAATCCTCGGCGCGATACCCCTCGCGATCGGGCACGGCGACGGCGCCGAACTGAGGCAGCCCCTCGGCATCTCGATCGTGGGCGGCCTCGTGGTCAGCCAGCTTCTGACGCTCTACACGACGCCCGTGGTCTATCTCTACGTCGACCGCGCCCGCCACGGGCTCCGCCGGCTTGCCTCCAGGCTTGGGATTGCCTCGCATGACAGGGGCGAGTCCCTCGCGCCGGTATGAACTCTACCCATTACGAAATGACGGACACCATGCCATCCAGGGCCGCCCTATTCGCCACCCGCCGCAGGCGCCTTGCGTTCGCGGCCGCATGCATCGCCCTCGCGGCCGGCTGCGCGGTCGGCCCCGACTACAAGCGCCCCGAGATGAAGGTGCCCGCGACATTCAAGGAGGATCCTGTCTGGAAGACCGCGTCCCCGAACGACGGCGCCGACCGCGGCCCCTGGTGGGAGGTCTTCAAGGATCCGACCCTGGACGCGCTCGTTTCGCAGGTCGCAGGGTCCAACGAAACAGTCCGGCAGGCCCTAGCCAATTACGAGGCTGCGGTGGACCTCACGCGTTCGGACAGGACGGGCTACCTTCCCCAGGTTGGCATCGCGGGAGATGCGCAAAGGTCGAAGCCGTCGGCCTCCCAGACCCAGGGCTTCGCGTCGCCGACCGCCTCAAGCTACACGGCGGAGCTCGAGGCCTCCTGGGAGCCCGACATCTGGGGGAAACTGAGGCGGACGGTCGAGGCCGATTCGGCGGCCGCCGCGGCGAGCGAGGCCGATCTTGCGAATGCGCGCCTCTCCATGCAGGCGACGCTCGTCACCGACTACATCAACCTGCGGGCAACCGACGAGAAGATCCGGCTGCTTGAGAACGCGGTCGCGGCGTACGCGAGGACGCTGAAGATCACCCAGAACAAGTACTCGGTCGGCGTCGCAGCCCGAAGCGATGTCATCACGGCGCAGACCCAGCTCGACAGCACCCGGGCGCAGCTGATCGACACGGGGGTTGCGCGCGCCCAATACGAGCACGCGATCGCGGTCCTGATAGGCAGGGCCCCCTCGGATTTTTCCATCGCTCGTACGCCCACCATGGGCCTCACGCTTCCCGAAATCCCGCCGCAGTTGGCCTCGAGCCTGCTCGAACGCAGGCCGGACGTGGCCGCGGCCGAGCGCCTGGCGATCTCGGCCAACGCCAAGATCGGCATCCAGGCGGCCGCCTACTATCCGTCGCTGAGCCTCTCGGCGACGGGCGGCTACGAGGGATCGCCCATCGGCAGCCTGATCACGGCGCCCTTCCGGTTCTGGACCCTCGGGGCGCAGGCCACCGACTCCCTCCTCGACTGGGGACAGCGCCACGACCTCGTGCTCTCCGCAAAGGCCTCCTATGAGGCCAGCGCGGCAAACTACCGCGAGACGGTCCTGACGGCCCTCCAGCAGGTCGAGGACAACCTGGCGGGGCTCCGGATCCTCAAGGAAGAGGCGCAGGTGCAGGAGACCGCAGTCTCCGAGGCCACCCTCGCCTCGCAGATCGCCCTCAACGAGTACAATGCGGGGACGGTCGATTTCACGACGGTCGCGACCGCGCAGGTGACCGAGCTTACCAATCGCGAGACGGACCTTGGGATTAACCAGTCCCTATTGACCTCCAGCGTGGCGCTCATCCAGGCGCTCGGCGGAGGCTGGGCGCCGGCCGCGGACAGCTCCCGATAGGGGGAATCCCAGCGGGCGCGGTCGGACCCCGGCTGAATAGAGCCTTCAGATTGCTTTGAAGACCGCGGCTCGGTCCGCGAAGATTGGGACTCGTACATGGCCCAACCTCCACACGGATTCCTGAAGCCGGCGCTCCTGGGGACCCTGCTTTTCGCCACGGTGGCCGCCGTATTCCTGCCGGCGGTCCGGTTCGACTTCGTGCCTTACGACGACCCCGTCTACGTGACCCAGAATGCCCACGTGCTCGGAGGGCTCTCGTGGGCGGGCGTGCGGTGGGCCTTTGGGAGCGTTGAGGCGTCAAACTGGCATCCGCTGACCTGGATGTCCCACATGGCCGATTGCCAGCTCTTCGGCACGGAGCCCTGGGGCCACCACCTCACAAGCGTGCTCCTCCACGCCGCCAACGCCCTCCTGCTGTTCACCCTCCTCAGGGCGATGACCGGGGCGACTTGGCGGAGCCTCCTTGTGGCCGCGCTTTTCGGCCTGCATCCCCTGCACGTCGAATCCGTCGCATGGGTGTCCGAGCGCAAGGATGTCCTCAGCACGTTCTTCGGGCTCCTTTCGCTTTGGGCCTATGTGGCGAGCGTCGAGGCGCCGGGAGGCCGGCGGCGACGCTACCTGGCCTTCCAGTGCCTTGCCCTCCTCTGCCTCGCGCTCGGGCTCATGTGCAAGCCCATGCTCGTCACCCTGCCCTGCGTTCTCATCCTGCTCGATCTCTGGCCTCTCGGCCGTTGGGCGCGCGCCTCATGGGCGTCGCGCGGGGCGCTCCTTGCCGAGAAGCTGCCGTACTTCCTCATGGTCGCCGCGGCGAGCGCCGCCACGCTGGCCGCGCAGGCGCGGGGAGGCGCCGTCGCATCGGTCGTGGACATTCCTCTCGGAGTGCGGGTGGCCCATGCGCTTGTCGCGTACTGCGGGTATCTGGGGAAATGCCTCTGGCCCTCCGGACTTGCCGCCTTCTACCCCTTTTTCCCGGAGGCACCCCCGATCGGGCAGACCCTGGCTGCCGCGCTTCTCCTGGCCGCCATCACCGCCGCTGCGGCGGCGCTTTTCAAGACACGGCCCTACCTCCTCATAGGCTGGCTCTGGTATGTCGGGACGCTTGTCCCCGTCATCGGGCTCGTGCAGGTCGGCGGGCAGCTCATGGCCGACCGCTACACCTACGTGCCGCTCATCGGCGTGTTTCATCATGGCGGTGTGGACGGCAGCCGACGTCTCGGCACGTTGGGCCGCGCGCCGGCTTCTGCCCGCCTGCGCGGCGGGAATCGTCGTCGTCGCCTGCACGGTCCTCACCCTGCGCCAGATCCAATATTGGAGGGATGGGGTCAGCCTGTTCCGCCACGCGCTGGACGTGACCGACAACAATTGGGTCGCCCATGCCGGCCTAGGAGCCGCCCTTTCCAAACAGTCGCCGTCGGAGGCCGAATCCGAGTTTCAGAAGTCGGTTGCCATCCTTTCGGCCTACGCGGAGACCCACAACGCGAAGGGCCTTGAGTTCGAAAAGTCGCCGGGACGCACCCGGGACGCGATCCGCGAGTTTCGGACGGCCTTGGAGATCATGCCGAACCTGCCCGACGCCCATTTCAACCTGGGCTCGGCGCTCGCGGGAACGCCGGGCGGCCAGTCCGAGGCCATCGCGGAATTCCAGGCAGCCGTGCGCCTGAAGCCCGACTTTGCAGGGGCCCATTACTTCCTCGGCTACCTCCTTTCGCGCAGCCCCGGCCGGCATGCCGAGGCCATCGCGGAGTACGAAGCCGTGCTCCGGCTCGAACCCAGCCAATACCAGGCCCAATTCAACCTGGGGCTGCTCCTCTCGGAAATCCCCGGGCGCGAGAGCGATGCGATCGGGCACTTCGAAGCGGCGCTGAGGCTCAACCCGAACCTTGAGCAGGCCCGTGCGATGATCGACCGTCTGCATTCCGCCGCCCGTTAGACGATCGCCGATGGGCGTTGCGAAAGCCCTCTCCCGGGGCGCTGTCCGGCCCTGTAAGATTTGTTTGCAACGGCGCCAGGGATAGACGGTATTGAGGTCAACCTCTCTAACGGTCTGGCATGTCGAATGCTATAGACCCATTAGAACTATGAACTACACCAACCGCATGGGGTTGGTCGCCGGGCTTGCCCTGGCGGCCTTCTCTCCCGTTGGGCTTGCCCAAACCGCGAGTTCCACGACCACAGACACAGCAGCTCCCGCCACCGCGGTCCCAACCACGAGCCAGACTCAAGGTGCCGCGCCGCCCGCGTCCACGGATAACACCGCCGTGCAGATGGAGAAATTCCAGGTGAACGATGTCCCGCTGGATCAGCAGATCCTCCCGACATCGCGGCCCTTCACCTCGGTGTTCGGGACGGAGGACAACATTTTGGATGTGCCCAGGAACGTGACCATCATCTCTCGCGAGCAGATGGACACAATCGACATTCAGGACACCACCCAGTTCAGCAAGCTGACCTCGAGTTCGTACACGGACTCGAATTTCGGCTCGCCGTCGAACCCGAGCATCCGCGGGCAATCCTCGGATGTATTCATGAACGGGATGCGCCAGAGAATCGGCGAGAGCGGCGACGGCATGCCGATCGACTTCAACATCGTCGAGTCGGTGAACATCATACCGGGCCCCGCGACGGCCGTGCAGGGAGCCTCGGCGTACGTCGGCGGCTTCGTGGACATGATCTCGAAGCAGCCGTTTTTTGACGAGCAGAAGACGTCCATAAGCTACACGGCCGGCTCCTATGATACCAACCGCTGGACGATCGATTCCGGCGGCCCGATCAGCCCGACCCTTGCCTACCGTTTCAGCTACTCGGGGGAGGATAGCGACGGCTTCTACTATGACTGGATCAAGCAGACGACCTCGGTCTACGGGGCCCTCACCTGGCGCCCGACGAAGAGCTACGAGGTGTTTGTCATGTCCAAGGCGTTCTGGGCCGACTACCGCGAGAATTTCGGCATCAACCGGCCGACGCAGGAGCTGATATCAAACGGCCTGTATATTCCCGGGACCAACGTAAACAACGGAACGATGGCCGGACCCGGCAATCTCCAGAATGCGATCAACGTGGGCACGGGCCCGGGAGGCGGCGACACGATCGACTTCGGAGCGCCGGTGCCGGTGGACTATCATCAGACGGCCCAGGGTCCCGCCAGCCATGCGCACGGCATGGAGTACAATTCCCAGGTGATCCAGACGCTCATCCTCTCGACGGAGGCCAAGATCGTGAACAACACGATGTTCAGCTACACGAAGCGCGACACCTTTAATTCGGACGGGTACAGCGAAATCATCGACCCGTCGTGGTTCATCGACAACCGCAGCGAGTTCATCGTCACCAAACCCTTCGTGACCATCAACACCGGCGTCGAGGAGAAGTACCAGAGCACGCGCGCCTACGACGACTTCTTCTTCGAGCCCGTAAACGTATGGGATCTCTCGAATCCCTCCCTCCGCGGGGACATCAATTCCTACCTTTCCTCGGCCGGCGGCGGCGGGTTCATGGGCATGCCGGTTCCGGGATTCGAGAACCGCTATGCCACCCCCGCGCTCCTGACGTTTGACGGAGGAAAGACCTTCGTCGACGGCAACGATGACACAAACGACTCGGACCAGGAGGTCGTCTCGGCCTATTTCCAGGCAACCTGGAAGCTCAACGACAACTGGAATCTGGTCACCGGCGCACGCATGGATGCGATGCACGTGCAAACCCGCGACCCCTTCAACCCCGAGGCCTCGGCCTCGCTCGAAGTCGGCGAACCCAACGTCAACGTCAGCCTCGTGGATAAGTTGAGCCCGTTGATTTCGACGTACGCGACCTACAACTACAGCCAGAACTATACCGGCGACCTGGCGGACGGCGGCGGCTTCGGCCTTTATGCCGACGCAACGGCCTTCCCACGATCCCCCGCTCTCTCTTCTCGGAGCAAAGCCAGCTGTTCGAGTTGGGCGCGAAATTCCAGCTCGATGACAACAAGCTCTTCGTCAGCAACGACATATTCGAGCAAACCCGGCAGAACAAGCCGCAGGGCTCGCCGGTCATCCAATACCTGTATTACGGGTATGAACTCTCGATCAACTACCAGCCGAACAAGCAATTCTTCGCGACGCTCGGCTATTCCTGGATCAACGGAAGCTCGCCGGTCACTGCAGCGACCTTCCCCTTCCAGGGCTATGACGGCAACCAGCTGCCCGGTGGGCCGCCGATCCCGCTCGATGAGGGCGGAACCGTCCCGCAGCAGAGCAGCGGGCGCCTCAGGGCCCCCGGCCAGCCCCTGGACACGTTCAATGCGCTCGCCTCCTACACGTTCCCCTGCGGCTTCGGGATTGAATCAAACGTGCTCGTGACGAGCCCGATGAACAACGACTACCAGGGCTACCTCGTCATCCCGACGCAGTACTCCCTCGACGCCGAGATCTTCTACAAGATGAAGCACTGGGAATTCCGGCTTTCGGGGACAAACGTGACGAACCAGCACAACTGGGAACCTTCAGTCGCGACCTACGCGCTCGAGGGAATCGTCCCCCTGCCGGGAACCGAGATCTTCGGCACGGTCAAGTTCAAGTTCTAAGGGAGACCTGCTCGCCCCCTATCCTATCAAGAAGCCGCCCGGCCGACGCCGGGCGGCTTTTTTGTCCTCCGGATGGATCAGAATGCGTCCGAATTGCTGACGAACGCGATCGAGCCGCTGTCCGGCGCCCACGAGTTCACGTTGATCGAGCCCTGACCGCCGTACACGTAGCCCACGACCGTCGGTTTTCCCCCATCGACCGGCATGCGCCGGAGGTAGACGCGCTTGTAAAAGGGGTGGTCGCCGGAGGGGATCTCCGGCGGAAAGCTGATGAACAGGATCGTCTTCCCGTCGGGCGACACGTGGGGGAACCAGTTATTAAACACGTCGTCCGTCACCTGGGTCTGCCCGGATCCGTCGGCATTCATCCTCCAGACCTGCATCTTCCCGCTGCGCTCCGAATTGAAGTAGATCGTCTTGCCGTCGGGGGTGTATTCGGAGCCGTCGTCGAGACCCACCGCCGTGGTCAGGCGCACCTCGGGTCCTCCCGCCGACGGCACCCGGTAGATGTCATAGTTGCCGTTGCGCGCGCCGGTGATCAGCAGGAACTTGCCGTCGGGCGACCAGCCGTGAAGGTACGAGGGTCCGGTCGGCGTGATCTGGGTCGGGACGCCCCCGTCGACCGGGAGGGTGTACACGATGGAAGGCGAGCCGCTGCTGATGCCGAGCATCCGGCCGTCAAATGAAAGCGTATGGTCGTTGTTGCAGTGGATCTGTGCGCCCGTATCGATCGACTGGGACTTGAGGGAGGCGAGATCGAGGCTGAACATCCGGCCGTTGTGGTTGTAGACGAGGCGGCGGCCGTCGGGCGTCCAGTTGGGCGCCTGGAGTGAATCGGGGGCGCCATAGATCGTCCGGCGGGCGCCTGTGCTCACGTCGAGCAGCTCGATTTCGCTGCCGATGTAGTCCCGGTAGGGCACAAAATCCTTCCTCGCCGGCCGGATGAGCCGCACATTCCTGAAAACGCCCCTCTCGGCCTGCGCGTTGTTGTGGGCGCAGAGGTAAATTCCGACGTAGACCTCGTCCGGCAGCTCGACGGAGTCGAGCTCCTGGGTCGTGTAGGTGTCCCCGAATTTCGCGGCGCCCATCGTATATCTCCCGCCCGAGCGCTCGAGCTGAAGGACATTCGCATTGTCGACGCCGAGGCGGATCTCCTCGGTCGGGACCCCCGTAAGTCTTTCGGAATTGAACCGAAATCTGGCCATTCCCGTGCCTGCATGCGTTCACGTGCGGCGACTTCGGGTCGAGGCTGGCGCGAACGATCAGGCCCATCTTGCGGTGCGGATCGCCGCCCGCACCCACGAATTCCGTGAAGGCCTGGACAATCAGGTCGCCCTTCACCTTCTTCCATGCGAACTGGCACTCGTCATGATCGGCCCACATGTCCGTGCCGGACGCCGAAAGGAGGTACTCCTGGGAGTCTCCATCATAGGCCGCGCTGCCCGGGACGCCGACCCCGCCGATGTCCCCATGCTGCTCAAAAACGCCGACCGGCGCGGGTTCGTCGCCCGCCCGGGCGGAGTTCGTGGCCGCGACGGCGCAGGCGCAGAGCAAGGCCGGGAGGAAGGGGAGCTGCGAGGATGCGATCATGACGAAGTACGATGACATGTTTATTGGGGCTTCGGGGGCGCGCCCCGGGGAGTCGGTGGCTGGGGCGGGGGAAAATTGTGGAGGTCGCTCACTTGGGGGCGCAAGGTCAGACCCCGTCGGCGATGGAGCGGACAAGCTTCCGCGCGAAGGCCAGTTCCTCGGCGTTTACGGTGTGGCCCATTCCCGGGAAAATGGACTTCGTCACGAGGCCCCCTTGCTTCGCCAACACCTCGGCGCTTTCCTCGACGCTGGAAAGCGGGATGTGGGCGTCCCGGTCGCTGCACCCCAGGTAGACGGGCGTGCGGTCAAGGCCGCCCGCCACCTGCCGCGGCAAGTGCGGAGGGCCGACCAGCGCGCCGCTAAGGCCGATCACGCCGCCGAAGCGCCTGGGGTTTCGCGACGCAAACTCGAGCGAAAGGCAGGCCCCTTGGGAGAAGCCGATCAGGACCATCCTCTCGTGCGAGACACCCCCGCGCTTAAGCTCGCCGACAAGCTTGGCAATGACCCCGAGCGCGGAGGTGAGATGGGGCTCGTTCTGGGCCAGGGGGGCAAGGAACCGCTGGGGGTACCATGCGTTTCCCGCCGCCTGGGGGGCCAGGAGCGCCACGCCCCCGACTCCTTCGGCGACCTCCTCCCCGAGCGCGTAGATGTCCTCGGCCGACGCCCCGCGGCCATGGATGAGGACGAGGGCGGCCCGGGCCCCGGAGATGGGGGATCCTCCGCGCAGGACAGGCTGGCCTTCATGGGGATCCATTTGGCCTGATTTATAGCATGGCTTCCGGCCAGCTGCAAACGGGGTCCACCCCCGGGTCATGAGAGGTTGACGTAGGACCCCAAAAAGCGGCTTACTTCCCTAAGGCAACTGCTTCGCAAGAAAGCGGCCGTTTTGCCCCGACGCCCATGCCTACAAAGATTATTCGATCCCTGCTTCTGACCTGCCTCGCCGCAGCCGCCAACGCCCGCGCGGCAAACGGCCTGACGGGCGAATCGTCCGCCTTCCTTAAGGCGTTTGCCGACAGCCCGGTCAACTGGATGCCCTGGGGCGACGCCGCGATCGCGCGGGCCAAGAGCGAGCAGAAGCCGGTGTTCCTATTCATCGGCTCGTTCACCAGCGAGCTGTCCGGCGCCATGCGGCGCCAGACCTTCGCCAACCCGAAGAGCGCCGAATGGCTCAACAAGAGTTTCGTCTGCGTGATCGTCGACCGGGACGAGCGCCCGGACGTGGCCGCGCTCTACCAGGCCTACGTGAACAACGTGAAACAGATGACCGGTTGGCCCCTCAACCTTTGGCTTACCCCGGAATTTCGCCCTTACGAGGGGGCGACCTACTTGTCGCCGTCCGAGGACTGGGGGGCGCCCGGATTCCTAAAGCTCGCCAACGAGGCCATGTCCGCCTGGACGAAGAGCCCCGCGAGCTGCCGAAAGCAGGCTCTGGACTCCATGGCGCTGGTTTCCCCGTCACCCCAACCCGCGGCGCCGGCCTGGGCCCTCGACCGAACGCGGGCCCGGTTGTCCGCCGACGCCGCCGCATGGCGGGCCACGTTTGACCCGGCGCAGGGCGGCTACGGCGATCTGCCGAAGAATCTCGAGCCCGAGCTGATCCGGTTCATGCTTCTTCAATCGCAGGAAGACAAGGACACGGCCCTGAAGACGCTTCGCATCCTGGCGACAAGCGCCGTTCGCGACCCGCTTGACGGCGGGTTCTTCCGGCACGCCGCCGACCCGGCTTGGCGCATACCCTACCAGCAGAAGACGCTGTCGGACCAGGCGCGGATCGCGCTCGCCTTCCTGGCCGGTGCCCAGGGCGACGACACCCGGTCCTTTGCCCAGTGCGCCCGGGGTGCGCTTGACTACGCGCTCGGCCGTCTCATGCGAGCCGACGGAACCCTGGCTGCGGCCGAGGATGCCACCGGCGAGGAATTCTCGGGCTATTATGCCTGGACCGACGCCGAGATCGACAAGGCCCTCGGGCCGGACTCCCCCGCCTTCAAGGCCGCACACGGCGTGCTTCCCGGCGGAAATGTGCCGGCGGCCGACGATCCGTCCGCCGTCTATTCCCAGAAGAATCTGCTCCGTTCGCTCGCGGACACCGACGTTCTTCAGGCGAGCGCGGCATCCCGGCTCCTTTCCATCCGCGACCAGCGCCGTTCGCCGCTGCGCGACGAGCGCGCCACCGCGGGGGATCACGGGCTTTTCATCAACGCCTTGGCCCGCGCCGGCATGCAGCTCGCCGAGCCGAAGTATTTCAACGCGGCACGGAGGATCCTCGAGGCCGTCAGGAGAAACTTCATGGTCTCGCAGGACGGGACGCTCCGTCGGTTCGACGGCTCGGACGTGCCCGCGTACGCCGACGATTACGCCGCGATGGCGCTTGGATGCCGCGGGCTCGAGCGGGCCGCGAACGACCACGACGCCGGCGAGCTTTCAAGGAAGTTCGTTTCCCAGCTCGACGCCCGGTTCTACGACGGAGGGCGCGCCGGGTATTTCGGCGCCCAGAATCCGCCCGGCCCCGGGTTCTTCATGCGTCCCGCAGCGGCGGGAGATCCGCCCACCGCCGAGACGCTCGCGATTCTCGCCGGGTCCCCGAATGCAAAGTCGATCGCGGCAGCGCTCCTGAAGGACCTGGACGAATCCGGCCCGCAGGCACCGGGCGACCAATTGCTGGCGCTTTCCATCCTCTCGATGCGGGAATCCGCCAAGTGAGCTAGGGGCTCCGGGACAGGGCTACCGCAGCGTGCCGAAGGATGGGCGGGGTTTGGATCCTGAGCGCCCCGCCCGGGTGGGCGACGACGACCGGCGCTCCGGGCGCGCCCTTTTCGGTGTCCCACCAGGTGACCCTCCAGGAGCCGGCCGGCACATTGTCCAGGATCAGGGTGCCCCCCGAGGGCGCGGCCGGTTTGAGCGCGTAGAGGTTTTCCCGGTTCCAAACCCAGGCCTCGATGAAGCGGTCGTTGCGCCGCCCGATCGAGGCAAGGGCCGGTGCCATCAGGCCCGTGTCGATCGAGGAGACACCGATCCAGTCCGGACCCGGGTCCTGGAGCAAGAGAACGTGGGGGCCCCGGCCGACCGGAAAATCAAGCTCCGAAGGGACCGGGGCACCGGGACCTGCAGCCCACTCGTGGGAGGCCACGACCTGTCCGTCGACGCTCACCTTGAGTCCGCCGCCGCCAGCCGCCGCCGAATCCACGTTCGCGCGCATCGTGGTGGCTCGCGGCAGGTCCAGGTGGTAGGTCACGCGGTCCGGAAACCCATCGGCCCTGCTCGAGTCCTTGCCGACGAGCGTCGCGGGGATGTTCGCGGCGCCAAGGGGCAGGCTCCCGTCCAGGGGGTAGCTGATCTCGAGCGGGGCCCTTCGCTGCCACGACTCCCCCGCCGAAATCCGAAGCGGAACCTGCTCCGGGCATTCCACCACGGCTGAAAAGGGCGCAAGGTCCTGCTGTGCCGCAACCCGGTTGATCACGAGAAAGCGGTAGACCGCACCCAGCTCGTTCAGCCGGTTGTTTTCAAGCAGCTGCCAGCCGTCCCAGGGCTGGGCAGGCAGGGTGCCCTCCCCCATCACGCTCGCCCAGACCGGCGGCACGAGGGTGAGCCCGGCCTTTTTCACCTCGGCGGAGGCGGGCTCGTGGTCGTCGCCCTCCTCGCCGTAGAACGCGGGGCGGCTGAGCGCCGAGAGGGGCGGCACGAAGACGCGCGAGGCCGCGATGGGGTCGGCCGCGTAGAGATGGGGCTGGTAGTAATCCAGTTTCTCGTAGATGGCGCTGCGCAGATTCTCGGTGCTCGTCGTGATGAGGTGCCCGTAGACGTCGACCAGCCGGATGCTCGTGGCCATGCTCGAGTGCCAGCGTGCAACCTCGGCCTCGTGCCCCTTGCGGAAGGCGTCGGACCAGTGGACCTCGTTGAAGAGCTCCCAGGACACCACCGCCGGGGAATAGCCCCACCGCGCGACGATGTAGCGGTACTTCAGCAGGGTGATCACCCTCGCGTTCGGATCCGTGAAGAATTCCTCGGGGGTCTTTAGGAATCCGCCCGGATTGGCCGCATTCCACGGGTTCTCCGCCCAGTTTGAGTTGTCCGAGGTCGTGACCTGGCCGTGGTGCTGGAGAACGACCTGGACGTAAACTCCGTTGTCTTCCGCCGCTTCGAGGATCCTGTCCCATGTCTGGGCGACGTCCTCGCTCAGGTATCCCGGTTTGGGCGACGGGCCCATTCTGGGCGGCAGCCAGTCCAGGTTGAGCCCGTCCCAGTGCGCCATCCATATCCTCATCCAATTCAGGTTAGATTTCGAAAATGCGGGAATCGCCCTTTGGTAATAGGCAAGCGTGTCGTTCTTCCCGTCCGGGGCCCAGGCGAGGTTAGCCCCGACCGGGATGAACGGGACGCCGTCGGAGCGGATGAACTGGCGCGGATCCTTGGGACTGATGAGGATCGATGGGAGGCGGTTCCGGACCGGATTCTGGACCTCGGCCGGCGAGACAAGGCTGACGACCAGGTCCGTCAGGTGGATCCCAAGCGTCGTCTCCGAGACCGCCCCAAAGCGGTACGGGCCGACCTCGTCGGGACGCGCGCGGACGGCGTAGAGGCCGCCGTCGGCGTAATAGGCCGGCAGCTGAAGCCTCTGGCCCGACGGTGTCACCACCTCCGCCCAGAGCTCGCGGGAGTACGGGTTTCGGATCGAGGGGTTGTCCGGCGCGACAAAATCGAACTCGATCGGCTTTGAGGCGACGTTGGCCTGGGCGAGGACGAGTCCGGCCAGGACGCAGAGCGGGGCGGCGTGTTTCAGGGGCATATCTAAAGGGAGGGGGAGGGAGCGGAGCCGACGGGCGCGGGGTCCGTGCCGGACTTGTCCTGCATCGTGATGCGGTACGTGCCGGGGGAATGGCCCGTCATCCGCTTGAACAGCACGCACATATACTCCATGTGCTCAAACCCGGTGAGCTCCGCAATGCGCTTGAGGGGAAAGTCGGTCTCCAGGAGGAGCTGGCGGATCTTGCGCAGCTGCACCCGCCGGATCTCGGCCTGGGGCGAGCGGCCGATGTGCTGGCGGAACTTTCGCTCCATCTGGCTACGCGACGCATGGGCGTGCTGCACGACCTGGTCGACCGTGATCCCGCGGCAGGCCTGCTCACGGATGAAGCTTAGGGCCGCTGCGACATTGCGGTCCTCGACGGCAAGCACGTCCGTGGAGTGCCTGGTGACGACCCCAAGGGGCTCGACCCGCTGGTCCATCACCTTGGGGGGCCGCCCCATAAGGAGGTCCCGCATGAGAGCGGCCGCCCGGTATCCCGACTGGAAGGCATTCGGGGCGACGCTCGAAAGGGCCGGGTCCGCCAGATCGCAGCGCACGGTGTCGTTATTGGCGCCGAGGACCGCCACCTCCTCGGGCACCAGGTGGCCCGACGAGTGGGCCGCGCTGATCACCTGCTGCGCGCGCAGGTCGACGCAGGCCATGACCCCGATCGGCTTCGGAAGGATCCTGAGCCAACCGGCGATCTTGCGGATCTGATCCTCATCCCAGAACGGCGTCGAATCCCCGGGGTAATCGACATCGAAGACCGAGCACTCGCGCCCGGCGAGCCGCAGTGCCTCCACGAACCCGTCGCGGCGCTCGCGCGACCAGAGGTTGTTCGAGAAGCCGGTGAAGCCGAACTTCTGGTATCCCCGCTCGATGAAGTGCTCGGCCCCGAGGTGCCCTATGCTGACATTGTCGGGCCGGATCTTCGGAACGCCCGGGTAGGGCTCGACGTCGTTCAGGTCCACGAGCGGGATGCCGCGCTCCGCGCAGGCCGCCACAAGCTGGGGCGTCGTGTGGCGGCTGATGACGCCCTGCCATTTTTTCCCGCGGATCCACTGCGGGTCGACCTCCGACACCGCCTGGTCGTCATGAAAGGCCGTCCAAACGTGGTGGGTGCGCTCAAAATGGGCTATCCCTTTCAGCATCGCCGTGCTCTCCTCGAATCGGGTAAGGAAAATCAGCAGCACATGGGGCTTCTTCACGGCCCCGAAGGTGCAGCCAACCCAAACGGTAGGCAAGAGCGCGGAGGGCCGGAGCCCCTGCGCACTCTAGTGTTTCAGCGGATTCTTCCGGATGAATTCCACGATCTCCGAAGCGTTGCAGAAGCAGAGCGCGGTGAAGGTGTCCGCCGCCCCGTAGTAGATCGCAATCCTGCCGGTCGCCGCATCGCAGAGGCAGCCCACGGGGAAACAGACACCCGGAACGAATCCGGTCACCTCGTAGGTCGCCTCGGGCACGATCAGGGGCTCCCTCGCGCATGCGATCACCTTCCACGGCTCGTCGAGGTCGAGCAGCATCGCGCCGATCGAGTACACGTAGCCGTTGCAGGTCGTCGTCACGCCGTGGTAGAAAAGAAGCCACCCTTCGCTCGTCTCGATCGGAGACGGGCCCGCGCCGATCTTTGTCCCCTGCCACCACGGCCCCCCCCGGCCGATCACGTGGCGGTGCCTCCCCCAATGCACGAGATCCGGGCTCTCGCTCACAAAGATGTCCCCGAAGGGCGTGTGCCCCGTGTCCGACGGGCGGCTGAGCATCAGGAAGTTCTTGCCGAACTTGCGCGGGAAGAGGACGCCGTTCCGGTTGTAGGGCAGGAACGCGTTCTCGAGCTGCTCGAAAGCGGACAAAGTCCTTGGTCTTGGCGATGCCGATCGTGGGTCCGTGGTAGCCGTTGCACCAGGTGACATAATGCACGCCGTCCACCGGCGTGACGCGCGGGTCGTAGGCGTACTCGAACCTGCGGACTTCCGGGTCGTCGCACTTCAAGTTGATCGGCTTCGGCTCGAACGTGAAGTTGAAGCCGTCCGCGCTCCTGCCGACGTGCAGGTGGGGAATCCGGTCCATTCCCTCGGTGCGGAACACCCCGATGAATCCGCCCTTCCAGGGCACGACCGCGCTGTTATAGATGCCGGTGACCCGGGGAAGGGGGCGCCGCCCCACGACGGGATTGGCGCTGTAGCGCCAGGCAAGGTCGGGATTTCCCGTGGGCTTCGGCTCCCACGGAATGTTGGGCAACGCATGACCTACGATCTTTAGCTTCATGATGGGGGTTCTGGGGAGTTGAGGAACTTCCTGAATGGCTCGCGCGGGAGCGAGCCCCGGGGAAGCGTTGCAAAGCAGCTGGAGGCGGTCCTGCAACGACGCGCTAGCCTAACCTTAAACGAATGTGATGATAATGAGATCCTTTGTCACATTCTTGAGATGCCCTGTTGCCTTTTTGACCGCCCCAAGGGGACCGCGATCCGGCCCCGGAACGGCCCACGCAATAACTGAATCGACGGTTTGACATCCTTGTGGAATTGAGCCGTTTAGGGTGGGACCACGAGACCCGAGGCACGCCAGCCAACCCCCCGATGCGAACCCCGTCATTCCGCCCCTTCCGAAGTCTCCTGGCGCTCCCATGGGCCTGCGCCTCAATAGTCGCCTCGGCCGCCACCTACAACGTGGTCGACTACGGCGCCACAGGCGGCGACATACGGGCGGACACCGCGGCCATCCAGCGCGCCATCGACGCCTGCTCGGTCCATGGAGGGGGCCAGGTCCTCGTGCCGGCCGGGGCGCGTTACACGATTGCCACCCTTGTTCTGAAAAGCCATGTCGACCTCCACCTAGAACGGGGATCGCTCCTTCAAGGCAGCCCAAACCACGGGGATTTCACGCGCTTTGCGCTCCAGCCGGTCGATTTCGACCCGGGTCCCATGCCGAAAATGGGCGTCATCGTTTACGCGGAGAAGGCCGACGACATCGCCATCACGGGTCCGGGCCGGATCGATGGAAACGAGATGGCCTATGTGACCAAGGTCGGGCCCTACATCTACACCTGCACCGAGCTGAGGCCCTTCACGGTCGTGCTAAGGGAATGCACCCATGTCCTGCTCAGGGATTTCTCGCTGACCAATTCGGCATACTGGACGCTCCGGCTGATTGGCTGCGACGACGCCTCGATCGATTCGATCCGGATAGACGGGGACTTGCGGATGCCCAACAATGACGGCATCGACATCGACTGGTCTTCGAACGTGCGCGTCCACGGATGCCAGATATCGACCGGGGACGACTGCATTTCGCTGAAGACGGCGCCTCTGAGCGAGGGCATCGCGCGCCCCTGCGAAAACATCGTCATCTCCGGATGCACCCTCAGGTCGCGGTCCTCGGGGATCGTGCTCGGCTGCGACGTCGCGGGGCCCATCCGCGACGTGGTCGTCAGCGACTGCGTCATCAAGGACAGCCACCGAGGAGTGTCCGTGCGCCTGAGCCTCGGCGGAAGCATCGAGCGGGTGCTCTTCTCCAACCTCGTGATCGAAACCCGCATTTTCGACTCCATGTGGTGGGGTCGCGGCGAGCCGATCCAGATCCTCGCACTGCCCTGGAACCGCCAAAGCAAGCTCGGCGTGATCCGCGACATCCGCTTCTCAAACCTCATCTGCAACTCCGAAAACGGCGCCGTGATCTACGCGGAGGAACCCGGGCACATCGAGAACGTCTCCTTTGACCGCGTCTCGATCCGGGTCGATCGGCCGTCCAAATTCGCGGGAGGCCAGCAGGACCTTCGCCCGAACGGGAACGAGGGCCTGCCGGACATGCCGACCTGCGGGTTTCTGCTTCGGCACGCCTCCGGCGTCACCTTCAGGGACTGCTCCGTCTCCTGGGGCCCCAATCCGCCGGATTATTTCCGGTATGCGCTCGATGCCGTCGCCTGCCCCGGGCTCGACTCATCCGGGCTCGCCGGCCCCGCCGCGCACGAGGGAATGCCGCCCAAATCGATCCAATGAACCTATGTTGACACGCCGCTCCTTCATCAAGGCCTCCGCCGCCGCAACCGCGGGGGTTCTCCTCGCCCGCGCCGGGACGGAGCCCGCCCCCGAACCGCTCCCCCAGCCGCGCATCCCGCGCTGGCGCGGCTTCAATCTGACCGAGATGACGGGCGGGCGGCGCCCGCCGCGCCCCTACCGGGCGACCGACTTTGAATGGATGGCCGAGTGGGGATTCAATTTCGCTCGGCTTCCGCTCTCGTATTGGGCGTGGTCGAGCCCAAAGGACTGGATGACCATCGATCCCGCGGCGCTGAAGCCGATTGATGACGCACTCGAACTAGGCCGGCAGCACGGCGTCCATATAAGCCTCGGATTCCACCGAATCCCCGGCTACTGCGTCAACGGCCGCGACCGCGAACCCTTCCAGCTCTTCGACAGCCCCGATGATTCGATGCACCGGGCGCTGGACGCGGCCGTCCACCACTGGGCGTATTTTGCACGGCGCTACAGGGACGTTCCAAGCTCGCGCCTGAGCTTCGACCTGCTCAACGAACCCCCGTTCATGGCCGACCAGTCCCGATATGTCGGGATCGCGAAGGCCCTGATCTCGGCGATCCGGGCCGAAAGCCCCGAAAGGCTCATCTTCGCAAACGGAGCGGACATCGGCCAGACGCCGGTCCCGGGCCTGATCGACCTAGGGATCGTGCAGAGCTCCCACGACTACCAGCCGAAGATGGTCAGCCACTACAAGGCGAACTGGGTGCCCGCCGCGGAGTTCGAGTCACTCGAGAAGCCCACCTGGCCGATGGTCGACAAGCACGGCGTCCTCTGGAACAAGGAGAAGCTCCGGGTCGAGGACATCGTAAAATGGAAGCCCCTGACCGACCGGGGGGCACCCGTCCACGTCGGCGAATGGGGTTGCTTCAACCTGACGCCCCACGATGCCTGCCTCGCATGGATGGGCGACGCGCTCTCGCTCTGGAAGGAAGCCGGCTGGGGCTGGTCCATGTGGAACCTGCGCGGGCCCTTCGGCGTCCTGGACAGCGGCCGCGCGGACGTCGCCTACGAGGACTTCCGCGGGCACAAGCTCGACCGCAGGATGCTCGAGCTGGTGCTCGCGGGCTGAGGCTTAGGGCGAGAACCGCTCCTCGGTCAACTCGCGCACCCGGTCCATGAGCTCAAAGCAGGAGCGGCTGCTGTGGTACGGGCATTTCCAGAGGGTCACCTTGGGCCGGGGGACCGGCGTCCCGTCGCGTTTCACCTTCTCGATCCAGTCGCCGTACTTGCGGTCCACGAACCTGGCCTGGATGAACTCCCAGCTGTGGCGCGAGGCCTCGAGAAAGCGCGGCTCCCCGGACAGCTGGTAGGCGTTCAGGAACCCGATCGCCGCCTCCGCCTGGGGCCACCAGTCCTTGTCCGTGTCGGTGTAGCCATGGGGCCCCCCCTCGTTGATGACGCCCCCGTCGGGATCGATGCCCTCCGCAAGGGTCGCCCGGGCGATGTCGAGCGAGATGGCGCGGGTCCGGGCGATGAGCGCAGGGTCGCCCAGGACTCCAGCCGCCTCGTCCAGGAGCCAGCTCAGCTCGATGTCGTGCCCGTAGGACACCCCGTCGGAGACCGGGGTCCAGTCCTCCTTCATGAAGAGGATCAGGTGGTGCGTGCGCGGATCGATGATGTGCTGGATCGTCATGTCGACCAGGGCGCGCAGGTTGGCTCTCAGGCCGGCGTCGGGCCAGACGCGCAGGAGCTCCGTGTAGGCCTCCATGATGTGAATGTGCGAGTTCTGGGACTTGGCCGCGTCGCCCATGGGGCTGTGCGGCATCGGGCCCATCCGCCCCCATTTCCTGTCGAGAAGGTCGTAGTAGCCGCCGTACTTGGGGTCGTGCGCGTTCTTTTCGACCAGGTTGTAGATCGAGATCGCCGAATCGAGCGCGGCCCGGTCTCCCGTCGCGCGGTAATACTCGGCGAGCCCGTAGATGCCGAACACCTCCCCGTAGATCAGCTTGTTGACGGCCTCGGGCTTTCCATCGCCCGTGATGGTCCAGAAGATGCCCCCGTCCTCCTTGTCCCAGAAATGCCCGACAAGGTCATGGTAGGCGTAGGTCGCCATCTCAAGGTAGGCCGGGTCGTGGTAGGTGCGGTAGGCCGTCGAGAACGTCCAGAGGACGCGGCTCGTCAGGAGGCTCCCGCGGGAGGCTCCTTTCTTGACCGTCATGTCGGCCCCGATGAAGCCGTAATAGCCCCCATCGTCGGCGTCGCGGGTGTATTTGAGCCAGAACGGCAGGATGTCCCCCTTGACCTCCTGCTCCGCGCCCGCAGAGAGCGCCGCAAGCTCGATGCGGGGCGCATCCTGGGCCGCGCCCGCCCGTTGCAGGGGCAGGCCGAGGCAGATTGCAATCAACAGCGGGAACAGGGGTCTTGTTTTTGGAAGCATCTTAATGGGGTTAAGGACGGACCAATCCGGAGTATGCCGCCAATCGCGAAAACTTCCAGCCAATGAATCGGATTTCGGCGGGGACGGGCCGCGGGCGATCCGTGCCCGCAAAAAAGGGTTCAGAGCCGGCCGCGCAGGCCCTCGGGCAGGAGGTCCTCCGCAAGGGAGCGCAGGCGGGGATCGGCGATCTCCATCCGGAAGGCCCTTCCGAGGACAAGCAGATTGAAGAGCGAGCCCGTCGAGAGCGACCGAAGCCTCGCCTCATTGAGGGCCGAGAGGCACTGGCTGGCCTGGTCCCTCGACAGGTCGGCGCGGCCGGCCTGTGCGAGGGCGATCGCCAGGCAGACCCTGCGGTCCCAAGGAAGGTACCGGTCGCCGCCCGCCGCGAGCCTTGTCTGGAGCACCTCCAGGGTCGCGGCCGCGCTTTCGGTGTCGGAGCGCGCGCCTTCCTCCAGCAGGCGGGCGGCAAGGGCGCCGACGTCTCCGGGGTACTTCCGAAGACCTTCGGCAAGCTCCGCCGCCTTCCCGAGGTCGCCCGTTTCGACCATGTATTCCACGAGGCGGCTGGCCGCCGCCGAGGGCGCCTGCTCGCTGACCACCTCGAAGACAAGGACCGACTGCCCCTCGAATCCGCCGCCAACCGGTATCTGGTAGGGCACCGCCCGGAGCCACCGCGGCAGGTTCCAACGCCGCAACTCACCGATGAAGAAATTCGCACGGCTGGCGAACCGCTTGTCGAGGTAGCGCCGCGCAAACTCGTCGAAGAAGGGATCCCACGAGGGGACCACGATGTACCGGATCCCCCGCGCCAGAACGTCGTTCTGGGCCTCCTCCATCGTCGGGGCTGCGGCGATCGTGAGCGCCGCCTCGAATCCCTCGCGGTTGTCGGGCGCAAAGGAGCCGATCCCCCTCAAGCCCCCGTAGAAGCAGAGGCCCGTGCTCTCGCCCGGGGGGGCGTAGACGACAGCCTCGGACACACCGGCGCGCTTCGCCAGCCAGTGGCCGAGGTGGCGCTCCACGAGTTCCTCGGATTCGACCGGAGTCAGGACCGTGTTTGGGCCCGAGGTGCCGGGCGGCGCGAGCTGGATCGCCCCCGGGATCGCAAAGGCGAGCGCGAGCGAGGACCAGATCCCCTGGCCCCTGGCGCTCCCTGGGCCGCCGATCCCGGAGGTTGCGGCCACAAGCATCGCCAGGACGGCCGCATCCAGAAGGCACCACCAGCTGAGCTCCGCCCAGGCAAACCCGCCCGCAACGAGCACCGGGCCCACGGCGAACGCAAGCCGCGAACGCACCCCGGGATCGGTCGCGCGCCGCAGAACCGACCTGAATGCGGGGATGAGCGCAAGGAGGGGCAGGAAGGTTGCCCACACGGAGGAGGTTGCCCCGTCCCTCGCGATCCAGGCCCATGAATTGGCGGCCGTGGCGCCGTTCGGCAGCGCCGTCAGGCGCGCCCAGCCTGGGGCTTCCTCGAGGAATCCCCAGCTTCCGGCCCTCCACATGAGGGCGGGCACCGCGAGAACCGCCGCCGCGGCCAGGAGGGCGCGGGCCCTCCGGCCGGCCCCCCAGGGCTGCCCCCTCCCCCGATGCGCCCGACGGCCATCGCCAGGAGTTCGCCGGCGCCCATCCACGCGAGGCCGTAGGCCGGGTGGACGGTGCCCATCGTCATGGCGTCCACATGCCCTGGAAAATACTCGGCCAGGCAGGCCGCAAGCACCGTCAGTCCTCCGCCATAGGCCCAGATTCGCCAGAGGCGCGCGGCCTGGGCCCCGGGCGCCGCCCCCGAAGGCGCGCGGCGGCCGGCCCAGGCGCAGAGGAGCGCCCCCACCGCCGCGCCGACCGTCATCGGCACCTGGACCTGGACGCCGATCCACGTGCCGATGCCCCCGAGGACCCCGGAAAGCGCAAACCAGGCGGGGGACCTCCCTCGGGAGGGATCGCCGCCCCCGCGATCCTGCAACCCGGCGAGAAGGAGGAGGAGGCTCCCGAACGCGCAGATGCAGGAGAGCCCACGCGGGTCGGGGGTGGACGGAAGGAAGCTGGACGCGAACGGGAAAAGGGCCACGAGTCCGACCGATAGGACCGCGCTCGCAAAGGCCCCAAACCTCCACGCAACGAAGACCGCGGAACCGGCGACCAGGACGAGGTGCAGGAGCGGATCGGCGTAAAGGGCCGCCCGCTCGACGCAGAGGCCGATGGGCGCGCCGGTCGCCAGGCGGTTGAACCAGGCGACGAGCCCGAGCCACCAGCGGTAGGGGGAGGCCGCGCTCACGTCGTGCCCGTATGGGGCGTTCTCGTAGTCGACATGCCGCACCCTCGCCTCCCCCCGCGCGAACATCTGCTGGGTCTGCTCAATCCAGTGGAAGCTGCTCCTGTTGGCCTCGGCCACGATCAGCTCCCGCTGGCCGTCCGCGTAGCCCGTGGGGGATGCGGCGTCCGGGACGTCCACGGTCCTGGCCCGTCCTTGGAGCCCGGATACAACATCCGCCCGCCTCATGCGGGCCTCGTCGCCAAGGACGAGGACGACGAGGGCACACACCGGGACAATCAACCACACACGCGGCAGGTTCCGGGCAAGAAGGCTCATTCAGGTCAACAAGGGGTAGCCTGGGATCTTACGACGGGCCCATTGAACGCGAAGAAGGCCCCGGCGCAAGGAGAGTCGGACCGAACCCGCTCTTGACGGAAGTGCCCGGTGCGTCATGCATGGTCGAGCCCGATGGCACCCCCGGAAATCGCGCCATTCCCGGTCACGAGGAGCCCAGCAGGGCTCCTCGTGCGGGGAGCGTTGCTGGCGTCCTGGATCCTCATGGGCGCTCATGCGGCGTCCGGACTCCCCCCGGCGCAGGAGGGCGGGATCAGTTCAAGGCCGCTCGCCCCCCACCCCTACCCTCGCGGCAGGACGATGTTCACCCGCCTTTCGCCGGAGGAGACCGGCGTCCGGGTCGAGAACAGCTACGGCGACCCCCGGATGTGGGGCGAACTCTACCATGAATTTGCGGACGGCCCGATCGGAACCGGCGTCGCCATAGGCGACTTTGACGGCGACGGGCTGCCCGACCTCTTCGTCGTCAGCAAGACCGAGGGATGCCGCCTCTTCCGGAACCTGGGAGGCTACCGCTTCCAGGACGTCACGGCAAAGGCGGGGGTCGGGGCCACGCCGGGCGTCTGGAATGAGGGCGCAACGTTCGTCGACATCAACAACGACGGCCTCCTCGACATCTACGTCTGCCGCTTCAACGCCCCGAACCTCCTCTACGTGAACCAGGGCGATGGGACCTTCAAGGAGATGGCTCACGCCTACGGGCTCGACGTGGTCGATGCCTGCGGGATGGCCTACTTCTGCGACTATGACCGGGACGGCGGCCTCGACGTCTTCATCCAGACGAACCTGCTCGACTACAACCTGCACCCGAACGGCCAGAGGAACTACCTCTTCCACAACAACCGCGACGGCACCTTCACGAACGTGACTGAGCGGGCCGGCATCTCGGGCGAGGCTCACGGTCATTCCGCCGCCTGGTGGGACCTCGAGGGCGAAGGATGGCCGGACCTCTACGTCGCCAACGACTTCGCGGCGCCGGACGTCCTCTACCACAACAACCGGGACGGGACGTTCACCAACGTGATCGACCGCGTCGTCCCGCACATGCCGTATTCCTCGATGGGCAGCGACGTGGGGGACCTCCTGAACGACGGGCACATCGACCTGCTGGTCGCCGACATGGCCGCCACCACCCATGAGGAGGACCAGCGCTCCATGGCCGACTCCCGAAGCCGCACCACCGAGGATGACCAGAACCCGGGGCTCGCCCCCCAGTACGAGAGAAGCGCCCTCTACCTGAGCACCGGCACCGGCCGCTGCCTCGAGGCGGCCTTCCTCGCCGGGATCGAGGCGACCGACTGGACCTGGTCGCCCCGTTTCGAGGACCTGGACAACGACGGCCGCCTCGACCTCTTCGTCACAAACGGAATGTACCGGGAGGCGCACAACGTCGACCTCCTCGCGCGGCAGGCCGCGGCCGACACGCCGAATGAGCGACTGAGGATCATGCGTTCAAGCCCGGTCTTCGCCGAAACCCACCTCGCCTTCCGCAACCTGGGCGACCTTCGGTTCGAGAACACGGGCGCAGCCTGGGGGCTCGACGAAAAGGGCGTGGCCTTCGGCGCCGCATTCGGAGACCTATCGGGCGACGGCAATCTCGACATCGTCTACACGAACTACCAGGGCAATGTCACCATCCTGCGCAACGACAACGACTCGGGCCAGAGCGTGGATGTCGACCTGAGGGGGACCGTCTCTAACCGCTTCGGGATCGGCGCCACCGTGAGGGTCGAGAGCGCGCTCGGCGTCCAGGTGCGCCCGCTCCTCCTCGGCCGCGGGTACATGTCGAGCAGCGAACCCATGGTGCATTTCGGCCTCGGCAGGGACACCCTGATCACCCGGATGACCGTCCGCTGGCCGAGCGGGCACGTGCAGACCTTTGAAAATCTTCCTGCCGGCAGGCGCTACACCGTGACCGAGCCCCCGGGGCCCGTCCCGCCGGCGACACCCCCGGCGCCGCACCCTGCGCAATTCGAGGAGGTCTCCCGGTCCGCAGGGCTTTCGCTCGCCTCGCGCGAGGAGGCGGTCGACGAGACCGCGGTCCAGAGGCTCCTGCCGCTGCGCCTCAACCGCCGGGGGCCGGCGCTCGCCGTCGGCGACATCGCCGGGCACGGGGAGGACGACATCGCGGTCGGCGCGACGACGCTCGATTCCGCCCGGATCGTGCTGCGCACCGCCTCGGGGGCCTACGCCGCGGCCGCAGCCGCCGGGGAGCCTCCCCCTGTGGACAACGGGCCGCTCCTCCTCTTCGATGCGGCGGGCACGGGGCGCGAGGACCTCCTGGTCACCGGCGGCGGCAACGCGCTCCCGGCAGGCTCCCCGGAATACCAGCCGCACCTGTTCCTCAACGACGGCCGAGGGGGCCTCGTCCCAGCGCCTCCGGGAACGCTTCCTCCCCTTCCGATCAGCGCCGGCGCCGTGGCCGCCGCGGATTTCCTGCACAGCGGACGCCTCGGACTGTTCATCGGCGGGCGGGTCGTAAACGGCCAGTACCCGCTCCCCCCGAGGAGCGCGCTCCTCGCGAACCGGGGGGGCCGGTTCGAGGACGTGACCGACGCCCTTGCACCGGGTCTCCGGGAGGTCGGCATGGTGACCTCGGCCCTCTGGACGGACGTCGACGGCGACGGCTGGCCCGACCTCGTGCTCACCCTCGAATGGGGCAACGTGAAGTACTTTCACAACAACCAGGGCCGCGGCTTCGACGATTGGACCGAGCGGTCGGGCTTTGCATCGGCCGGCACGGGCTGGTGGACCTCCATCGCCGCAGCGGACTTCAACGGCGATGGCAGGCCCGACTACGTCGTCGGCAACACGGGCCTCAACAGCCCGTATCGCGCGAGCCCCGAGCGCCCGGCCCTCCTTTTCTATGGGGACTTCACCGGCGAGGGCGCGGAACCCCAGCTGGTCGAGGCCTATTACGAGGGCGACCGCCTCTATCCCTGGCGCACCCGCAAGGACCTCGGAGCGGTCATTCCCGCCCTTTTCAGGCGTTTTCCCAAGAACAACATTTACGCCCATGCCACGCTGGAGCAGATCGTGGGCGCCGATAAGCTCGCGGCGGCCCAGCGCTTTGTTGCCACGGAGCTGCGGAGCGGCGTTCTCCTGAGCCAGCCCGACGGCACCTTCCGCTTCGAGCCCCTGCCGCGCATCGCGCAAATATCCCCCTTTCAGGGTCTTGCGACCGGGGACTTTGACGGCGACGGCAATGCCGACATCTACGCCGTCCAGAATTCATACGCGCCCATTCCTTCGGTGGGGCGCATGAACGGCGGCCTCAGCCAGCTGCTTCTCGGCGACGGACGCGGCCACTTCAGGCCCGTGCCACCGGCCGAGAGCGGGCTCGTGGTGCCGGGCGACGCAAAGGCCCTCGTGGTCCTCGATGTCGCCCGCGACGGATGGCCGGGCTTCCTCGTCTCCCGCAACAACGACACCACGCTTGCCTTCAGGAATCACGGGGTCGCCGGAAGGCACCCCCTCTGCGTGCGGCTCCAGGGCCCCCCGGGAAACCCGACCGGGGTCGGAGCCCGGGTCACCCTCGAACTCGCCGACGGGACAACCCGGACGGCCGAGATCTATGCCGGCTGCAGCGACTACAGCCAGTCGCCGGCCGCGTGCTTTTTCGGCTATGCCGACTCCAATCCGCCCCTCCGAATCACCGTGCGCTGGCCCTCCGGAGTGTCGACCGCGCACACCGTCGCCCCCGGCTGCACGACGTTGACGCTCCCCTCCCCGCGATCCCCCTAAAGGGCCGCGCGCCACCCCGGGGAGGGCACCCTGGGGGCCGTCCCTCAGCCAGAAAGACCGGGCACGCAGGGGCTCCACAAGAGGCCCGAAACCTCTCGCCACCGCGCAGCTCCCAATCCCGTCTCCCGAAGGCCACCTCCTCCGGGAACGATGACTGTGTCGAGGGTCCCCGCATCCGAGATCGCTTTCAACGGTCGGTGGACCCGCCCGACGCGTTCTTGATGGGCCGTTTCGTCGATCCGAGAAGCACCGCACCGTGGCATCGCATTACCGGGGCAGCTCGCGCCTCGGCTTAGGCCGGGTCCATGGGCCGCGACCGGGCCCGGCGATGGCCATCGCTATCGCCCTCCGTATCCAACGAGCCCTCTTCCCCTGCGTTCAGACGGTTTCGCGGCGGTCCGATTCTCGCATCGAGGCGGGATCGGTCGGTCCAGGGTGCCGCCCAAGCCGCACCCAAGAGCCAGGCCCGGTTGAAGAGGGTTCCGCACATAGGCACAAAAAAGTCCGGCGGCTTGCGCCGCCGGACTTGAATTTTTTGATGCTTCCAAGGGCGGTTGCCCGCCCCGGAAACAACCGACTTAGAAGTCGAACGAGTTCTCGAGGGTCCAACCCATGCCCTGCTGGATGCGGGCGAGGGCGTAGCTGCCATCGGGCTCGACCGCAGAGGCGAAGAGATGGTCCTTCTCGCCGATGCTGTGCAGGTTGAGCTGGATGCGCCAGTTGACGTTGCGGTACACCTTGCGGGTGTAGCCGATCCATCCGTCAACGTGGGTGTCCTCGGAGCCGTAGAAGGGCTCGTTGACGTTCAGACCGCCCTCCGTGACCGCGAGCACGTTGGCGTAGTTCGGGTCCGTGGAGTTGACGTTCTTGAAGTTCGGGTCGTACCGGTATCCGAGGATACGGGCCGCCTCGACGCGGAGCGCGCCACCGACGAACACACCCTTGATCGGGCCGCGATCAAACGTGTAGGTCGTGATGAGGTTGAGCCTCCAGGGGGCGACTTCAGGAGCCGCATGGCCCTGGTCGTTCAACTGGACCGTGAACGGAGCGACGATGCTCGAATTCCAGTCCGCGCCCAGGAGGTTTCCTGTGCACGTATTGCACCACATGCGGATCTGGCCGCCGGGGCCGTTCATGAAGCCCGTGATCTTGCTGATGAAGGCCTGGGCCGCCGGATCGATGTCCTCGTGCGTCGCATCCACATGCGAGTAGTTCAAGGTCACGTTCCAGTTCCTCATGAGCTGCGTGGTGAGCTCGACCTCGACGCCCTTCGAGAGGTTGTCGACCGTGGTCTGGTGGTCGCCGAAGTTCGAGCCGCCGCCTTCGTTCGGGGCGGTCAGGTCGTTGTAGCCCGCCGTGAAGGCGGAGGAGAGCTGGCCGCTGGCCTTGGCAAGCGACGGGATGATGGTCGGCGTCACGTTGTAGCTCGCGAAGAACGAGTCAGGAACCGGGAGGTTAAGCCAGGCGTTGACGATCTGCTGCGAGTACGCGTTCGTCGCGATGTACTGGGCGCTGCCGGTCGCATAGCCGCTGCCCGCGCCGTAGTCCCAGTAGTTCGTGTTCGGGGTCTTGCCCTCGAGGCCGTCCTGGAGCGCTGCCGCCCAGCCGTAGCCCCAGATCGTGCCGTCCGCGATGAAGTAGGCATTGCTGCCGAGGCCGGCGATCGAGTTGCCGTCCGTCTCACCGAGGCTGGCGTTCTTGACGATCGTCTTGAACCAGTCGACCTTGAGCGAGATCTTGTCGTTCAGGGCCGTGGCCGTGAAGCCGTACTCCGTCGTGGTGCCGGAGGCGTTCGGGATCGGGAGGCCCGCAAGGCTGATGCGCGCGGCGTCAGGCTTGAAGTTCTCGGAGCGATTCAGGAACACGCTGAAGGTCATGTCGTAGGGAAGCTTCGACATGAGGGCCTTCGGGAAGTGGTACACACCACCCCAGGTCTTGCTGGTGCCCGTGACGTCCGTGCGCGAGGCAAGGTTGTCCGGGTAGCTCAGGCTCGTGATGCCCGTGTTCGAATTCGTCACACCCTGGCTCTGGTAGTTGGTGACGGTGTCCTTGCGCCAGCCGAGCGACGGGACGAGGTCGCCATCGAGCAGGTAGCCCTGCCAGGTGATGCCCTTCGATTCGTCGATGTAGCGGGTGCGGCTCGCCGAGGTGACCAGGTTCGACTGGTCGTTCGGGTTGCTCCAGCTCTGGTAGCCGACGTTCTCGTTCTGCCAGCCGACATAATTGGCCGGGTTTTCGTACTGGATGCTCGTGTTGACGACACCATTGGTGTTGCCCGTGTACGTGTAGGGGGCCGTCGGATTGACATAGCCCGGCGTGTTCGGGTCCGTCGGCTTGTTCCAGGTCGAGTTGAAGTTGATGATCGTCTCGTTGGTCGGAGGCGCGATCACGTAGTTCAGGTTGTTCAGGTTCGCACCCGAGGCCGACGAGGCATTGAGGAGGGACGGCCCGATGTAGGCGGTCCACTCAAAGCTGCCGTTCGAACCGATCGCGTTCGTGATGCCGTTCGAGGGCTGATTGTTGTTGGCGATGAAGTCCGGCGTCGTCGCGTATTCGGCGAACTGGAACGTGCTCTGGACGACCGTGTTCTTCTCGTAGAGTCCCGTGAAGTCGCTCTTTCCGAGGATCTTCGCGAGCGTCGAATTGCCGAAGAAGTCCGAGGCGCGGAGCTCGGCCGTCGGGGTGAAGCGCCAGACCTGGCGGGTCGTGGTCGTCTGGTAGTTGTTGTCCTCACCACCGGATGCGGCCTGCGCGACATACGGGCGGCCGACATTCGGGTTCGGCGTGCCGTTCGCATAGGTCTGGTTCACATCGATGCCGATCGCATAGTTCTCACCTTCCAGCCAGGGTTCCGCACCCTCCGTGTACTGCTGCTGGTCGTAGGCGACCTCAAAGCCCAGGCGGTCGTCGAAGAAGGTCTGGTCGAGGGCGATGTTGAACGCCTGCCAGTTCTTCCACTCGTGCTTGTTCGGGCCGTCGAGGAGGTTCTTGTAGAAGTTGAAGATCGTCGGGTCGGTGATCACCTTGTCGGTGTAGTACACGCCGCCGGGGATCGGGTTCGTCGGGATGCGGTAGTTGGCGGGAACGCCGTTCGAGGCGTTGGCGCCCTGCGTTCCGACGTTGCCCGTGTACAGGCTGAACGGCGGGATAGCGTCCGGCCTGAAGCTCGGGATGCCGCCAATCGAACTGCCGCTGTAGGTGGTGCCGTTGTAGGTGAGCGCCGGCACGAGGCCCTGGTTGGCTTCCGCGGTGATGACCTTGAACGGCGTGCCGCTCGGGGCGACGGCGTTCGGGGTCGTGTTCACGGAGAGCGGGGTGGCCTCGAAGTAATTGATGATGTCCGCCCAGTAGGAACGGCCCTCAGCCCAGCCGCCGAGCTGATACATGGCCGATGAGAGCGGGCCGCCGGAGCCGCCAGGAAGGAGCGGGCCGCCCGCAACCGGGTTCTGGTTCGTCAGGCTGAACTGGTTCTCGGTGATCTTCTGGTAGCCGGGATTCGTCACCCCGCCGACCGTGATCGTGTTCGAGAAGAAGGGCGTGATTTCATCCGTCGGGGGCAGATCGCGGGGGGCGTCGGCCGAGTAGGTGCCGCGCTCGAAGTTGCCGCGGATCGACGTATGGCTGTCCTTGCCGAAGAGCTTCGGGTCGAAGCGGAACGCGCCGTAGTAGCGGTTCGTGTTCTCGAAGGCCGGGCTCTGCTCGTACTTCTCGTCGTCTTGCAACACCGACAGGCGGATCGCCAGGACGCCAGGGATGATCTCCTGGTTGATCGTCGCGCTGTCGCGCAGCGAGCCGTACTCGTCAAACCGGTTCGTGATGTTGTACGAATTCGCGAAGGCCGCGCCGTTCGTGCTCACATTGATGATACCGGCCGGGCTGCCCGTGCCGAACAGAATCGAATTCGGTCCGCGCTGCAGGTCGACGCGTCCCACGTTGAAGCTGTCCCACGGAATGTCCGTCAGGAAGTAGTCGCGGGTGTTGTCGGCCGAGTCCAGGCCACGAACGCGGGTCGTCGCCGAAACCGTGTTTTCCTGGACCACCGCGGATCCCGCGGCGCCCGAGAAGTTACCACGAAGGCCTGCGACTTCCGTGCTGGGCGTGTAGACCAGGAGGTCCTGGGCGTTCGTCGCACCCGTATCCTGCAGGAACTGCGCCGTGACGACCGTGATCGCCGAGGCTACGTCCTTCAGGTCGGTGCGAACGCGCGTTCCGGCCAACGTGCTGTTGGCCTTGTAGCTTCCCTTGTCCTCCGCCGCGTCAACGACGAATGGGGAGAGCAGCGTCGGCTCTTCCTGATCGGAAGGGGCCGCTGCCACTGCGGGAGCAGGCGCCGTCGCCGTGGAATCCGGAGCGGCTGCGGGAGCGGTCTGGGCGACCGCGAGTCGAGGCACTAACGCGAAACCAAGCGCCGAGGTGACCGAGAGGGCACGCAACAGCGCTAGAGTACGATTTGCTGACATGTTTTGGTGTTTTAGGACTTAGGGTTTAGACACTACCGGCAATACCCTCAGGGGAGGATAATCCGTTTTTTAGGGGCGAACTGTCAGCTTTTGGGGGTAAATCCAAGGTGAGCTGACGTGTAGACGGGGGGTTTATACCCCATCCATCCTCTCATGTGAATGAGGATGGTTATACTTAAATTGAGAACCTTTGCCAATTGCCGACTATTTTTGAACCTATTTTACAAGGCGACTGCGAAGATCCGCAGGAAGAAGCTCCATGGATAGATCCCTTAGCCGTGGATCAGCGATCGACAAACCGAGCGCCCGACTGAGCACCTGCAATCGGTAGAGGGAGTTGGTGCTCAGCGACCGGAGCTTCTCATCGTCGACTTCATCG
>CAWHOL010000021.1:0-366770 GCA_963830965.1 uncultured Verrucomicrobiae bacterium
TCCCTTATCAGGCCTTATGATCGCTAGACTTGGGCTCCGGCGAGGAGTCAGATTAAAATGGGGCGGCCAACGGGACTCGAACCCGCGACCCCAAGATCCACAAAATTGTGCCCGCATTGACGTTCAACGAATTGAGAAAGCCAAACTCTTGATCGCCCCACTCGGCCCGTGGGGGCGCCATGTGACACAGTGTGGCACGTTAGGGAGCACCGCGAGGAGTCTAAGATTCTTTTGAATGAAGAGTATGGAACTGGTTCCAGTTGACAAAATGGAGACCTATAGAAATCTATAGATATGCCTACCGTATCCTTTCATGCACCAAGTTCGGTCGTCAAACGCATTCGCGCCGCTTCGAAGAGACAAGGCGTTCCTATATCCAAGTTCCTGCGAGCCGCAGCCGAACAATCGGTTGAGCGCGAATCTGCTTCTTTTGGGACTTGGGCAGATAAGTTTGCAGGCGTAGTAAAATCAGGGCGCAGCGACCTCTCCCAGCGTGAAGGTTTCGGCGCCTAGCCACCTTCTGGACGCTGGCCCGCTTGTTGGGCTACTAGACGCGGACGACCAGTGGCACGAATGGAGCCGAAAGACTCTTGCCGCCATTCCCGGGGCCCTGCGATCCACCGAGACCGCAGTAGCCGAAGCGTGCTATCATCTACGAGGCCAGAGGCCTGCATTGTCTGCTATTCTGAGGATGATTGATGTTGGCGCTTTGGTGTTGGAACCGCTTGTCCAGCGGCAGGCCGCGCGGATCGGTCAATTATTGGCAGATTATGATGAGATGGATCTTGGGGACGCCACACTTGTGGTGCTCTCTGAACTGTTTCCCAAGGCTAGGCTAGTTACTGTCGATGTTCGGGATTTTACTATCTACCGGCGAAGCGATGGAACCCCCGTCCCGATAATGGCGCCAAGTCGGTGTTGACTTGGCTCATCGATTACTCGCGAAGTCGAAATGGGGCGGCCAACGGGACTCGAACCCGCGACCCCAAGATTCACAATTTTGTGCTCCGGCGTCTATCAATGGGTTAGCCTGTGCAATAGAGACTCAAAGTGGCTTTAACTCGGGTTTTTTATGGCAAGTTATGGCACGAGCGTTGCGAGGATTTCCGCTCATTCCTCGGCGAGGTCGCCCGGCGCACATGGACTGGATAAGATAGCATTCGCTCGCTGATCGCTTGAAGGATCGAACCGCAAGAAAGGCAATCGCTGTTCCGATATGAATCTTTGTTGCAACACAGTGCAACACATATCAAGATTCTCGTATGCAAAAGTCGATCACCACAAGCGTCCGCCTTCCGCGAGAGCTGAAGAGAAGGATAGATCGAAAGGCAGTTTCGGCAGGTAGCGGCCGGAACAGAGTTATTATTGACGCCCTTGAGTCATACCTGAGGGAGGACGATCAAGCTGTTTACGAAACAGAGGCCCGGCGCCAGTCGCAGTTGGCAACGAAGCTCGATCGCCCGGATTCTGCCTGGGACGAGATGGTTGAGAGAGATCTTCCCGGTCGATGACATTGGCGCGCGGGGATGTCGTTGCAGCGATCGTTCCGGGTGACTTCGGAAAGCCGCGCCCAGTCGTGATCGTGCAGGCGGGACCCTATCTCGAATCCCACGCTTCCGTTACAGTTTGTCCGCTGACAACGCACCTGACAGGCCTGCGCATGTTTCGTATCATGATTGCCCCAGACAAGAACAATGGCCTAAACGGGCCCTCTGAAGTTATGGTGGATAAAGTGAGTTCCCTGCGCCGGGAACGGATTGCACAGTCGATCGGCAGGTTGTCGGCTTCCGACATGCGAGCAATCGACGTTTCGCTGCGAGGGTGGCTTGCTTTAGGATAGCTCACGCTGTGCGCGGTAGGACGTTGCCGGGCAAATCGAGGCGAAGTCAGACTCACATCTAGTGTGGGCGGTGTGTGTGCGAAGCAGGTAGTCGAGATCATGGCATTTTTCAGCCTGCGAATTGAACCCCGGCCCAACGGATCCCTTCGAATTTCATTCGAAGTCGCTGACGTTCTTCGCTATAAAATGGGGCGGCCAACGGGACTCGAACCCGCGACCCCAAGATCCACAATCTTGTGCTCTAACCAACTGAGCTATGACCGCCGTAAATTTGGGAACGTGAACCTTCCTGCCCGTCGGAAGGCCTGTCAACCCGTTTCCCGGTTGTATAGGACCCCAGGCTGCCTTAGGCTCGCCGAGTGTCCACGCGCCGGCTGCGTCTTATCACCTTCAACATCGCGCACGGCAGGGGGCTCACGCCTATTCAAGGATTTACGTCCTCGCGCAAGCTAAGGCTGAACCTGCGCCGCATCGCCCATTTGCTCGGCACCCTCCGCGCGGATCTTGTTGCGCTGCAGGAGGTCGACGAATGCTCGGTCTGGTCTGGGAGTTTCGATCATCTCGACTACATCAGGGCTCACGCGGGCTTCCCCCATGCCGCCTTCGGAATCAACAACCGTCGGTCGGGCCTAATGAACCTTTGCTACGGAAACGCGATCCTTTCGAGGCTTCCCATATCGGAGACCGAGACGATCGTGTTCGGGAAACGAAGGGTGGGAGAGAAGGGGTTCCTCTACACCGAAATCGATGTGGGCGGCCGCGTGCTGCCCCTGGTCAATCTGCACCTGCATTTCAGTTCGAGGCGGCGGCGGCTCCAGCAACTGGACCTGCTGGTGAACTGGCTCCGGCTCAAGCAGCGGGAGCGGGGAGCGGCTTGGGCGGTCCCGCCCCTGGTCTGCGGGGACTTCAACACCCCGGACACCAAGGACGATGCGACGGCGGCGCTCCTGAGCCATCTTTGCGACTACGGCGACTACCGCCTTCACCCCCTGCTGGGCCCCACCTTTCCCTCCCCGCTTCCGCGACGCGCGCTCGATTTCGTGTTCGTCCCGCCAGGGTGCAAGGCGGTTCGCAGCGAGGTCGTGCGCTGCTTCCTGTCCGACCACCGGCCCGTCATGGTGGAGTTTTCAGTGGCGTGACGGGGCGAATTGCTTTTGATCAAACCTCCTATGGGACGGATCAATGAGGCATTCAGCCGGGCGGCGGCGAAGAACCGCGCGGCCTTCATCGCCTACCTGTGCGCGGGCGACCCCGATTTCGAGACGTCGCTGGCCGCATGCCGCGCGGTCGTGGGGGCGGGTGCCGATATCCTTGAGCTCGGGGTGCCGTTCTCAGATCCCCTGGCGGACGGCCTGACGAACCAGCTCGCCGCCCAGCGGGCCCTAGAGTCGGGGATGACAGCCGCGCGGGTCTTCGACCTGGTGAAGGAGATCCGCAGGACAAGCGAGGTGCCGATCGTGTTCTACACCTATTACAACCTCGTGTTCTCGAACGGCGTTGAAAACTACGTCCGCAGGGCCCGGGAGGCGGGTGTGGACGGGCTTCTGATCCTCGATCTCCCTCCCGAGGAGGCCGAGGAGGCGGGGTCCGCCTGCCGCCGGCACGCCGTCGACACCGTCTGCATCGTGGCCCCGACGACCCCCGATTCCAGGCTCCCGAAGATTGCCTCGGCGGCGACCGGATTCATCTACTACGTCTCGCGGGAAGGGGTTACGGGCGTCCGCGAAAAGCTGGCCGGGGGAATCCCCGAGGCCGTTGCGCGGATTCGCGCCCACACCCGGCTGCCCGTTGCGGTCGGCTTTGGCATCTCCACCCGCGGCCAGGTGGCGCAGGTCGCGGCCCACGCCGACGGGGTCGTCGTGGGAAGCGCCCTCGTAAACCTGATCCGCGAAGGGCTCGGCGCGCGTCCGGGCATCGGCCGGTCGCTTGCGCTGCGGGTGGCCGAATTGCGCGCCGGAACGGAGCGGCCATGACCCGCGTCCTCGTCATCGACGACGACCGACTGCAGTTCCGGCTGGTCCAAGCCCATTTCAAGAACTTCCAGGTGGGCACGTTCGAACTCGACTGGTCCGAGACCTTCGAGGACGGGCTGGCCCGCCTGCTGACGGACGCCTATGCGGTGTGCCTGCTCGACTACCGGCTGGGCGAACGCGACGGCCTGCAGCTCATCCGCGAGGCCACGAAGGCGGAATGCCGCACCCCCATCGTATTCCTCACCGCCGAATCCTCGGGGAATATCGACATGCAGGCGCTTGAGGCGGGGGCGCTCGACTACCTGGTGAAGGGCGAGATCACGCCGCGCTCGCTTGAGCGGTCGCTGCGGTATGCCCTGAAGCTCGGCTCCACCCTTGAGGCCCTCAGGCGGCTTGCCACGCGCGATGAGCTCACGGGACTCCTGAACAGGCGGGAGTATGACCGGATTCTCGTCGAGGAGGAGGACCGCTCCAGGCGGTTTGGACACCCGCTGGCCCTCGCGATCATCGACCTCGATCATTTCAAGTCCGTGAACGACACCCGGGGGCACCCGGCCGGCGACGCGGTGCTGAGGGAGGCCGCGCGCAGGATCGCGGGCTCCATCCGCTCCGTGGACCGCGCCGCGCGGATCGGGGGCGAGGAGTTTGCGCTCATCCTGGTCCAGACGGACGGGGAGGCCGCCCACGAGGTCGCGAGCCGGGCCATCCGCTCGGTGTCGGATGCGCCGATCGACATCGGTTCGGGGGTCCGCCTGACCGTGACCGCAAGCGCGGGCTCCGCGGAGCTCCCCGCGGACGCGAGAAACTTCGGCGAACTGATCGCGGCCGCGGACAAGGCGCTCTACGAGGCGAAGGCGCGCGGGCGCAACCGCGCGGTCTCCGCGGAGCATTTGCGGGCGCGGCCGTGAGCGGATCGGCGCAATCGGGCCGGGTGCTGCGCATTCTCACGGGATGCACGGCGGTCGGCAAGACCGAGTGGGCGCTCCGGTGGGCCGAGGCCAACGCGGCGGAGATCATCTCGTGCGACTCGCTCCTGTTTTACCGCGGAATGGACATCGGCACGGCCAAGCCGTCCTCTGCGGACCTCCGCCGCGTGCGCCATCACTTGATCGACGTCCGGGCCGTGACCGAGCCGATGAACGCCGCCATCTATGCCGCGATGGCGCGGGCCGCAGCGGAGGAAATCCACAGTCGGGGGCGTTCGGTGCTGGTCGTGGGCGGGAGCGGGTTCTACCTGAAATCCTTCTTCGCGCCCGTCGCCGACGCCCTTCAGGTGCCCGCCTCGGTAAGGGACCGTGTCACGGCCATGATGGCCTCCGCAGGGATGCCGGCGCTTGTCGCCGAACTCGGCCGGCTCAACCCCGGGGGCCTGGGCGGCCTCGACACCGCGAATCCGCGGCGGGTCGCCAATGCGCTTGAGCGCTGCCTTGCCTCGGGACGGACCCTGGCCGAGCTGGCCGCCGACTTTGCGAAGACCGAGCGCCCCCTTGCAGGCTGGGACATTAGGCTCGTGCGCCTCGAGCTTTCCGCGGCCGCCCTGGAGGCCCGCATTGTCGCCCGGGTCGACGCCATGATCCGGGCCGGCCTCTTGGAGGAGGTGAGGCGCCTCATGGATGCGGGCCTGCTTGCCAATCCAAGCGCCGTGAGGGCGATCGGCTACCGCGAACCGATCGAGGTCATCCTGGGAAGGGCGCCCGCGGAGGGGCTGGCCGCGGCGATCGCCAGGGACACTAGGGCGCTTGTCAAAAAGCAGCGGACCTGGTTTCGCACCCAGCTGCCCCCCCATCAGGTCGTCGACGCCGAGCGGATCCTGGGCCACGAGGAGCTCTTCCCGGCCTAGGGCGTCGGCTTTCGCCGCTGGTAGACGTCCTTGTAGTAGACCAGATTCTCTCCGACCAGGTCGATGACGCCGCTCTCGTCGGTCGTGATGCAGAGAAGACCGTCGTGGCGCCCGATCCTGAAGTTGTCCCTGGAGTCGTTGATGGGACCCTTGGCCCCGATCTCGTAGAAGCGGACGAGCCCCGATGAGCTGACGTCGATCACGCGGTCGCCGATCTTGGGTCCCGTGGCGTAGATTCCCGCAAGCGCGGCCTCCTTCGTCCTCACCTCTTCCGCGTCGGTGATGAGCTTCACCTCGACCTTCTTGTTCACGCTTTCGACGTAGAAGACCGAGTAGAGGATGTACCCGTTGAGCACGAGCCCGACGAAGAGCATCGCGAAGGCGATGCCGCGGTGGGGCGCCGTCGGCTCGGGAAGCGGGGCCTCGTCGGCCCTTAGGAAGGGCGAACTCGTCTCGACCAGATCCAGCCTGTCGATGATCCCGGCGACGGTCATCACGACCGCAGGCGCCGCATGGTCGCGGACATCGTAGACTTGGAGGCGGCCCCGGCTCGTCCGGATGATCAGCTTCGCCCCGCGGCCGGCCACGACAATGTGCGGGTCATGCTCCTCGTTTTCGGCTGGGTCGATCTCGACAAACGAATCCAGGAGGATTGTCAGGTCGGCCGCGCTCATCTCCCCGCGGTCCGTGTCCACGCTTGCCGGGTTGATCCTCCGGCCGTCCGGACCTAGGCGGGATGTGGTTACGCGGTACATTTAGTGCTCCAAGACGAATACAGGATAATTGCGGTATCCGAGGAAAAAATTTCCCGTCGCGAGGTTACCGTCGTCCAATTTCTTGTCGATGTCGGAGAGCTGGTTGAAGTCGGATGAAACCGGGTTGTTGGGGGTGGACGAAATGATGATGACGGCGGCATAACGCCCGCCGGCCTGCGGGCTCTGGGTGGCAAACTGGTAATTGCCCCCGATAGGCGTCGTCCGGGACCAGTTGCTTTGGCTCAGGTAGCCGTCCATTCCCGCTGGAAACACACCCGGCGAGGCACCGCCCTGGGGCCAGTCCCCGTGCTCCTGGGCGTAGGCCTGGAACGCACCCGAATAAACGCGCAGGTCGTTCATCACGGCGCTCGAGCGCGCGTTCAGCGCGTTTCTCTTGAGGCTCGGCACCGAAAGGGCCGCCATGATCCCGATCAGCAGGACCACGACCGCCAGCTCGACAAGGCTGAAGCCGCGCTCACCGCCGGAGCGGCTATTCCGGAAGGTTGATTCGGTAGAGTTGGAGCGAGGCGCCCTCAAGGAAACGCAGATTCGCGATCGCCGAGAGCAGATTGACCTTCGCCTGCAGCTCACTGACGCGGGCGGTTTCAAGAGTGTTCTGAGATTGCAGCACCAGATAGCTCGTTGCAAGACCGGCGTCAAATTGAGCCTTCGTCAGCTCATAGGCCTTTGTCGCGAACTTCGTGTTCTCCGCGGATGAGCGGGTGCTCTCGATCCCGGTCTCGACGGCCCGGACGGCCGACCGGACGCTGACCACCAGGTTTTGGTCAGCCTGTTCGTAGGCCGCCTCCTGGCTGCGCACCTGCGAGAGGGCCTGGTGGTAGAGGGCCCGGTTGGCCCTCATGCCCCACGGAACGCTCAGCGTGAGCCCGGCCGTCCAGTTGTAGCCGTTCCATGCGCCAGTCACGGACTGGCTGGCCGAGGAGGCGTAGGAGCTGTAGCCGAGCCCGCCGTTGACGTTGAGCGTCGGCAGCATGTTGCGCTTCGCCTTCAGGGCGGAAAGCTTGTACTGGTCGATGGTGGCCTGCGCGATGGCGAGGTTCGGACCGTCCTCCCTGGCAAGCTTGTAGGACCGGGCGAACGACACCTCGGGCTCGCCGACCACCGGAAACTTGATGTCGCCGACCGCGATCTTGAATTCGCGGTCGCCCAACAGCTGCAGAAGGCTGTCCTCGCTGTTTCGGACGGCCTGCTCGTCGAGGATCAGGAGGTTCTGCGCCGACGCCACGCCGGCCCGGGCGTTCATCACGTCCAGGTCGGTCAGGACCCCCGTCTGGCGCCGGATCGTGTTCTCGTCGAGGAGCTGCTGAGCCTGCTTGAGGTCATCCTCCTGCACCTTGTACTGCTCGCGCTGGTAGAGGAGGTTGAAATAGGTATTCTCGACGTTCAGGATCATCGTGAGGACCGTGCTCTTGAAATTGAGGTTCGAGATCCTCACCCCGAGCCGGGCGTTCTCGATCGCCGCGCGGTTGTAGTCGGTGCCGGCCCCCTGGAGGAGCGGCTGGGTGACCGAAATCGAAACATTGCTCCCGAAGGACGGGTTCGGGGGAAAAAAGGCGGGGCTTTCGTTGGTCCGCACGAGGTTGTAGTTGCCGCTAAGCGTCGCCCCCGTGATCAGGGTGTCGTTGATCGAGAGCGCGGCGGTGTCCACGGCCGTGTTGTAGGGAATGCCGAATTCGGACTCGTTGACGGTCGGCTGCGAGACCTGCCTGTTCGCGTTGAACCCGAAGATCGGCTCGAAGGCGGCCTGCTGGACCACCACGCCGTCCACGGCCTCGTAGACCTGGAATTTCTGGATCCGGACCGTGAAATTGCGGCCCAGGGCCAGGGCGACGCAGTCCTGGAGATTCACGTCCCCGGACAGGTCGATCGGCTGGCTCGGCTCGCCGAAGGTCGTCACCACGGGGCCGGAGTCATCCGCGGCGCGGGCTGGCAGGGCCAGCAGGATGCAGAACAGGACTAAGGCTGCGCGGACGGTGGGTCTGTGCATTAGGATAGGGAGGTGAAGCGGCTACTTATGATTCAACACCGCTAGGGGGCCCAAAGTTACTCTTTTTCTACGTGCGGCTCCGCCTGGCGCCGGGACGGTCAAAAGCCGCGGTTGAGCGGTGGCGGGCGCCCGGCTACTTTGTCACGGTGTCCGTGCGCTTGAGCTCCTGGTCGACGATGTCGCGCATGGCCGAAGTAGCGTCCGCCCGGGCATAGGTGTCCGCCAGCTGAAGCTTGATCGCGGCATAGATGGGGTTCGACTCATCCGAGGACGGCGCCTTCTTGTCGGCGGCATACACGATGACGCCCTTGTCGGCGGTGGACTCCATGTCGGAGACCGCACCCTTGTCTAGGCGGTCGAGCACGGCGAAGACCGACGGGTCGACATCATGGGGCTGCTGGCGCAGCGTGAATGCCGGGTAGGTCTTCACGGTGACCTTCACCGACCCGGCCGACTCGGCGACGGCCTTCTCAAACGGCTCGCCCGCCTTCAGGCGCCGCTCGATGCCCGCCTTTAGCGAGCGCCCAAATTCGACGAAGCGGATGCGCTTCTGGTTGTCCAGTGCGTCGTTGCGGACCTTCTCGCGGACCTCGGCGAGCAGCGGCTCGTGGGCGGGGAGCAGTTCCTTCCAGATCAGGACAACGGCGCCTGAGTCCGTGGGAAGCCCCTCGGAATAGAACCGGTCCGCACTGAGCTCAAAGGCCGCGGCGGCCACCTCGCGGGAGCCGCCAAGCTCTGCCGGCCCCGCATCCTTCGAGAAGGGGGCGAGGCTCTCCGCCTTCATCTTGCGGCTTGAGAGGAATGAATCGAGGGATGCGCGCGAGACTTTCCCGTCGTAGAGCGCGTAGGCCAGGTCCGAGGCCGCCTTGACGGCATTGCGCTTCGCCAGTTCGAGCACCAGGGCCTGGCGCACCTGGGCCTTGACCGCAGCGAAATCAGCCGCGGGATCGGCCTTGACCGTGGGTGCCTTTCCCGTCGCAGGCTTCGGGAATTGGGAGGGATTTGAATCGTAGAACTCGCGGACCTCGGCGTCCGTCGGAGCAATTCCCGCCGTGTACATCGACGCCGGGAACCTGATGCAGTCCACGACAATACGCGGCGGCACGGTATAGCGGAACATGTTATCCGTAAAAAACTTGGACAACTCAGAATCGCTGATCGTCATGTCCGGCGCAAACGTGGCATAATCCGCCGTCGCCGTTGAAACGGTCCATTTCGTGTCCGCCTTTAGGAGCAGCTCCTTTACCTCGGCGGGCATCACATAGCCTGGTCCCGCCATGAGCCTTTGAAGCTTGTTCATCCGGGTGTCATCCCGGATGACGCGAGCGATGTCCGCCTCGGTGATCGTCGAGTTCGCTTTAAGGGAGTTGCGGAAGGCGTCGTAGCGGGCCACGTCGAACTGGCCGTCACTCCCCGCAAAGGCACGTAGGCCCTTGATGATGAAATTCTTGACATCGTCCGTGGTCGGCTGGGGCAGGTGAAGCTCGTCCGCCAGGTGCTGGGCCGCGATCCTCTGGTACATGTAGTACTGAAGCTGATCGGGAGTGGCCCCCGGGCCATACTGGAGCTCGGCGCTGAGCCGGGTGTCCTCGATCAGGTTCCGGTATTGCTCCTGGGACAGCAGGTTGTGCCCGAAGAAGTCCCGCGTCGCCGTCTTGCGTTCAGCCCGCCCGATGCCGGGCGTCGAGCCGATCGTGAAAATGAACGGTATCACCATGCCGATCAGAAGAATCGCAAAGATGAGCCGGAAATGGTGCTGGAAGGTGCGCTGGATCCAGGAAATCATGTGGGGAAAAGGGATCGGAGGCTAGGGCGCCCACCGGTGCTGGCAACGTTTAATTGGAGGCGGGTTCGTCGTTGAGGATCTCCTCGACCGATTTTCGCAGGAACCCTTCGCGCCCGGCATGCTCCAGCGCCGCCCCGAATTCCCGCACGGCCGGATCCATCTTGTCGAGGGAATCGCCGGCGGGGTCGGCGCCCAAGCTGTCCGCGGCCTCCTTGAAGTCGAAGAAGGTGATCCGGTTCAGGGGCCGGGAGGGCTGGTAATAGGCTTCGGTGGTCGAGGAGCCCCGCGGTCCCGGCACCGAAATCACGTAACCGGCGTCGACGATCCTGTTCAGGCATTCGTTGACGACCTGGACCGGGAGCCTGACCGCGTTCGAGATCTCGGGAACCGAGATGGCCGGTTGGCGGGCATGGAACCGCCGGCAGACCGCCATCAGCACCGCGAGCGAAAGGCGCTCGCGGTTGGCCGCGCTCAGGCTGCCCCAGGCCAGCCGGCTGTTGCGCACGTGGACATTCTGGACCGCGTAGCTGATCTGTCCGCCGACGAGCACGATCATCCAGAAGACGTAGAGTCCGAACATGAGGACCGGTATGAGGCCGAGCGACCCGAACAGGCTCCGCGTCAGGAGCACGCGCTTCAGGTAGAGGAAAGCCAGAAAGTTGTTTGCCGTCAGGAGCGCGGCGACGGCGAGGGCCCCGGACAGCGCCCCGGTCCAGCGCACGCGCGTGTGGGGGATCGCGCGGTAGAACATCGCGAGCACGCCCACCAGAAACACGAACGAGAACGAGGGGAGGGACCAGCGCACGAGGCGCGCGATCTCGGCGCCGAAGGGAAGCTTCTCGACGAAGACGTTGACGAAGGCGCTTGCGCCGAGGAGGGCGACGGCGGCGAAGAAGATCACGCCGCCGAGCGTCATCACGGTCCAGTAGAGGGCCACCCGCATGACGAGCGTCCGCCCGCGCCTGACGCCCCAGATGTCGTTGAACGCGTCCTCGATCGACTTGAACAGGAACAGGACGATCAGGACGAGGAGGAGGGCCCCACGGCTCCCGCGGTCTCGGAGCGGGCCCCCTTGATGAAGCCGTTGATCATGTCGACCAGCTCCGGGTTGACGGCGACCGCGGCGCTTCCCTCGAGGCTCTCGTACTGGTTGAGCTGCGGCGCGATGAAGCTGATCACGCGGTTGAGCGTGTCGACGGCCAGGTTGGGGTTTCGCGGGCCGAAGAGGCTCGAGGCCACCAGCATCGCGATGGCGATCAGGGGCCCCAGGCCAAGGAGGGTGCTGAAGCTAAGGTCCGCGGCCCGGCTCGCCGTCTTGGTCTCGGAGAACGTCGTGGCGGTCGTCGACACGACTCTCAGCAGGGCGTAAAACCAGCCGACCGGGGAGCGGTCGGCAAGATGGTCCGCTTGCCAGATGTCCCTGTTCCAAAGGCGGACGAAACGCTTTCCAATGCCCGAGGGCCGCATTTCAGGCGGTCACGTCGCCAGCAGGAAATAGGCGGTTCCGGCCGAGCCCACGACCCCGAGCGCGGAAACGATGAGGACCGGGAGCATGTCGACCCAGACGGTCGCGAAATAGAGGCCTACGGCCGCCCCGGCCTCCGCGAGAATCGGCATCGAGGAGCCCTGGGCGAAGAACACGAATCCGAAGAGCCCGAGTCCGAGCGCCGCCCTGAAGCGAACGAAGGGGTAGAAGGTCACCACGCCGAGCCCGAGCATCACGGCCGTGAAAAGGTCGAGCGCGCCGAGAAACACGAGCGGCTGCGCAAGGATCTTGTTGATGTCCGCCGCGGCGATCGCGTCCGCGCCCGGGAGGATCTCGCCCGCCGCCGCCAGAACGAGGCAGGCGACGGCCGACCACATCCCTATCCGCGCGGCTTGCGCCTGCATGATCGCCGGGTCGACCTTGTCCTTCGTCTCGGCGGTGCGGCCCTCGGCGCCGGCCAGCATGTCCTGGATCGTGATGGGCGCCTGGGAATCCGACATCTTAACCTGGGGGATGTTCTCGCGCACCTTCATCCGCAGCTTCCGCTTTTCGGGGAAAAGGGAGGCCTTCAGTTCGTCATTGGCGCCGATCTGCACCCAGTCCTCGAGCGTCGGGTCGTACCAGAACGTGTCGACCGTCACCTGGCCGGTCTCGGCCATGGAGACGAGCTGCTCCATGTTGTACGGGCCCCTCGCCTCGGTTTCCGAGGCCTCGCGAATGTAGAACTCGAGCGTGGCCATGTGCCGGCTAGGCTGGTTGCGCGGCGCCGGGTCGGCAAGCGCGTTTTGCTTACATCCGCTCCAGGGTGCGAAGCCCGAGGAGGGTGAGCCCGGTTTCGAGCACAAGGAGGGTGCGGGCGCAAAGGAGCAGGCGCCTGGCGCGCACCGGCGGATCGTCGACGATCACCTTGTCCGCATTGTAAAACGTGCTGAACTCCCCGGCGAGTTCGTAGAGATAGAGCCCGAGGAAATGCGGGCTCAGCGTCTCGGAGGCCAGCCTCAGGGCATCGGCGAATTTCACCAGCTTCCGGGCGAGCGCAATCTCGCCGGCCGTGCCGAACACGTCGGCGCCCGACTCCGCGGCCGGGTCGCCGCACTCGAGGCCGTGGCGCCGGAATATCGAGCGGATTCTCGCCAGGGCGTAGAGCAGATAGGCGGCTGTGTTTCCCTCGAGCGAGATCATCTTGTCCCAGGAAAAGAGGTAGTCGCTCGTCCGGTTCTGGGAGAGGTCCGCGTACTGGACCGAGCCGACGCCCACGATCTCGGCGATCCTCCGGCGCTCGTCCTCGGGGAAATCCGGGCTTTTCAGGGTCACGAGCGCGAAGGCGCGCTCGGCGGCCTCGTCGAGCAGGTCCTTCAGCTTGATGTTGTCGCCCGTGCGCGTCTTCAGGGGTTTGCCGTCCTCGCCCAGCACCGTCCCAAAGTCGACGTGCACGAGCCTCGGGACCCTGCGCCCCTGCTTGGCGAACCATTTCCGCACGGTCAGAAAGAGCTGTTCGAAGTGGTCGCCCTGGCGCTTGTCGACCACGTAGAGGATGCAGTCGGCGCGGAAGTGCTCGCAGCGGTAGAGGACGGTGGCGAGGTCGGTCGTGGCGTAATTGGCGGCGCCGTCTGACTTGCGCACGATCATCGGCTGGGTCTTGAACCTGGGGTGCTCGGGATGGAAGACGACCTGCGCGCCCTCGCTCTGGGTCGAGATCCCCGCGGCGGCCAGTTCGCCGTACACGCGCTCGACCTTGTCGTTGTAGAAACTCTCTCCGAGCGTCTCGTCGAAGCGGATTCCGAGCCGGTCGTAGATCGCCTGGAATGCCGACAGGCTCGCCTGGTTGATCCTGTTCCAAAGGGCGAGGTTCTCCGGGTCGCCGCCCTGGAGCTTCACGAGCTCGGCGCGCGCCTCCTCCATGACGCCGGGGTCCTGCTCGGCGGCGGTGTTTCCCAGTTTGTAGAGGCGCTCGAATTCCGCGATCGGATCGCGGGCGAGCGCAGACTCGTCGAGGTGGCGCTTGCAGGCCCAGATCAGCTTGCCGTACTGGGTTCCCCAGTCGCCGATATGGTTGTCGCGCACGACCCTGGCCCCGGTGAAGGCGAGGAGCCTCGACAGGGCCTCTCCGATGACCGCCGAACGCAGGTGGCCGACGTGCATCTGCTTGGCCGCGTTGGGGGAACTGTAATCAACGACCCAGCTTTCGCCCCGATGGGAGGCGGAGGCGCCGGCCTCCAGGTCGGCTCGGCTGCGATGGTTCTTGAGCCACCCGAGGAGCATCGCCGGCTTGGCGGAGAAGTTGATGAAGCCCGGACCGGCAACCGAGATGTCAAAACATGAGCGGAGCGTGTCGGGCAGACCTGCGACCACCGCTTCGGCGATCGGGCGGGGCGGCTTTCCGGTCCGCTTCGCCGCCGCGAGAACGCCGTTGGCCTGGAAATCCCCGTGCCTCGGGTCGGAGGTGCGCACCCCGGGTTCAAACGACCCCGGCTCGATGCCGGCGGCCGCGGCTGCGGCCGCAAGGGCCCGTTCCAGCTCGCCGATCAAATCGAACGCAAGGTGCATCCGGGCACTTCACCACCCCCCTGCCGGCCGGTGCAAGCGCGGACTGGATGAGCCGTTTTGGCTCGACATTTCCATGGGAGCCTGTTGGCTCGTACGCTTTCCCCGACTCGGGGCACCTTGTACCCGCCCATCAACTCCATGACGAGCAAACGCACCATCCCAGCCCGGCGCTTCATAAAACCCACGTTTAACTTCCTGATTGAGAAGAAGAGGGACGGCGGAGAGTTCACGCAGGAGGAGATCCGCTATATCGTTGATAGCACGCTCGACGGGGAGATGCCGCTTCACCAGCTGGCGGCCCTGGCCATGGCCATCTACTTTTCGGGGATGTCGGCCCAGGAAACGGCGGATCTGACCGAGGAGATGATGCTATCTGGCGAGGTGATAGACCTTTCCCACATTGCGAAGCCGAAGATCGACAAGTATTCGACCGGGGGCGTCGGCGACAAGACCTCCCTCGTGCTGGTGCCCCTGGCCATGGCGTCGGGCGTCGTGGTCCCGATGATGTGCGGCGTCGAGCACGACTATGTGATCAACACCCTCGAAAAGCTCGCGGCCATCCCCGGCTTCAAGGGCCATCAGACCAACGAGCAGTTTGCGCAGCAGCTTGCCAAGATTGGCGGGGCGATCATCGCCCAGAACGAGGACCTGGCGCCGGCCGATGCAAAGCTCTATGAGCTTCGCAAGGACACGGGCACGATCCCGAGCCTTCCCCTGATCACCGGCAGCGTCCTCTCCAAGAAGCTTGCGGAGGGCGCCGAGGGCCTCGTGATCGACGTGAAGTGGGGCAACGGGTCGTTCATCAAGGATTTGGAGCAGGCGAAGCAGCTGGCGCGCTCGATGACCCGGGTCGGCCGCTCGATGAAGCGCCGCTGCGTTGCCCTCGTGACCGACATGAACCAGCCGCTCGGCGACTCGGTCGGAACGGCCTTGGAGGTGAAGGAGGCGATCCAGCTTCTCCGGGGCGAGGGCCCCGAGGACGTCAAGGAGCTCGTCCTGAAGCTCGGCATGGAGATCGTCCGCCTGGCGGGCGTCGCCGGATCCACCCTGTCGGCCAAGCAGACGGTGCAGCGCCACCTTACCGACGGATCGGCGCTTGAGAAGTTCAAGGAGCTCGTGAGGGCCCAGGGCGGGGACACGACCTTCATCGACCACCCTGAAAAATTCCCGCAGGCGAGGCACATCCGGAAGCTGCCGGCGCCCAAGCGCGGCTATGTCCACACGATCAACGCGGCGATGATCGCCCGCGGGGTCCACCTCCTCGGGGCGGGCCGCGAGAATCCGCACGACAAGATCGACCACAGTGTCGGTGTCTCCGAGATCAAGAAGGTCGGCACCCAGGTGAAGCAGGGCGAGCCGCTGATGATGATCCATTACAACGACGAGGCGAAGCTCGAGCAGGCGCTCGAATACTTCAAGAACGCCTACCGCCTCGCTCCGAAGCGTCCGACGCCGCCCCCGGCCATCGTCGAGCGCGTCGCCTGAGCGGGGCTGCAGGGGCCTGTCCGCCGTGGTCGACCGCTCGTCCTGGACGCGGCCTTGGGCGCAGCTCAAGTACGTCACCTTCCAGCCGGCGATTTTTCCGCGGCTCCTCGGGAAGGTCTCCGAGGATGCGCGCCCGGGGGACTGGGTGTCCGTCTATGACAAGAACGGCGAGCGCGTCGGCGCGGGGCTGTTCAATCCCCGCGCGAAGATTCCCCTGCGGGTGGTCGCGCACGGCGCCGAGCCCATCGGCGAGGACTATTTCGAGGGCGCGATCCGGCGGGCCGTCGCCCTGCGGCGCGAGGTCTTCAAGATCGACGCGGAGTCGGACGCCTACCGCCTCGTCAACTCCGACGGCGACGGCCTGAGCGGCCTGACGGTCGATCGCTACGGCGAGGTGCTTTTCTGCGAGGTGGTCAGCCTCGGCGTGGCGCAGCGCCTGCCGGCGTGGCTGCCGCTCCTCCACGAGCTGGCGGGCACCCGGTTCGCCCGGGTCCACGTCGACCACGACCTGGGGAGCCTCGAGGGAATAAAGCCGTCGACCTTCAACGAGACGAACGCGGCCGCGCCGCGCACGGCGAAGATCCGGGAGAACGGCGTGCGCTACGAGGTCGACTTCGAGGAGGGGCACAAGACCGGCTTCTTCTGCGACCAGCGCGAGAACCGAAGGAGGGTCGCGCAGTTCTCAAAGGGGGCCCGCATGCTCGACCTATGCTGCTACACCGGGGGCTTCTCGCTCAGCGCCAAGGTCCTTGGGGGCGCGGGCGAGGTGACGAGCGTGGACCTGGACGAGGTGTCGATCGCTCAGGCCCGCCGCAATGCGAACCTGAACCAGGTGCGTCTCAACTTCGTCCATGCCGACGCCTTCGCCTACGCCCGGCAGATGTACCAGAACAAGGAGTCTTGGGACCTGGTGGTGCTCGACCCCCCAAAGTTCATCTTCACGCGCGACGCCCATGGAAACTGGGAGGGCCGCCAGAAGTACGAGGACCTGAACCAGCTCTCGATCGGCCTCGTGAAGACGGGCGGAATCTTTGTCACGTGCTCGTGCTCGGGGCTCCTGAGCCTCGAGGACTTCGAGCAGCACGTGATCAAGGCCGCGCACAGGCTCAACCGGAGGCTTCAGTTTCTCGACCGCACGGGGCCGGGCCCCGACCACCCGGTGCTCTCCAATTGCCTCGAGAGCCGCTATCTCAAGGTGCTCTGGGCCCGGGTGCTCTAGGCGTGAAGCTTCAATGGGTTGCCCCCGCGGGCGCTATTTCGGGGCAGCGGGCGCCAAGCCCGGGCTAAACTCGAATCTCCTGACGATATAGGGGATGTGGTAGACGTCCTCGTAGGGATGGATGATCTGCGGATCCTGGCCGAGCAACGGCATCTTTTCGGTGTCCTTCTCGCCGTCGGCCGGGTAGCCCACGCTCAGGTAGACGACCGCCTTTTTCGGGCTCTTCTGCTCCCGAAGCTTCGTGCGGAGGTCGTCCTCGCTCGTGAAGTAGGTGATCTTCGAAAACGCCTTCGCATAATCGACCCGCGGCAGGCTCGCGGCGTAGTCATAGCCGCCGTTCTGCTCGGAGACCGACGGGTCCGGCATGTAATACACGACCGAGCCCGTGTCGTCGTCGCGGATCATCCTCAGGACAAGCGCCGCCTGGGCCCGGGTATTGCGGTCGTGGGCGAATGACTGGAAGGGCGTGTCGCTGGCCAATGACGGGAAGCGGAGGATCTCGTTCCAGCCGATGAGCGCCATGAGGACGACCGCGACAGCCGTGCCGAACCTCAACCGGTCCCTGAGCCACATGAAGACCTGGTCCGCTCCGGTCAGGAGTATGCCGAGGAGCGGGATCATCGACCAGTTGGTCTGGTCGGGATTGTTCAATCCCCCGATGAGCCCCTGAAAGACCCAGAGCGGCAGGAACATCGCCATCGTGATCAGGGCGAACCGGTCGCCGCCGCGGATCCTCTTCACCGAGGTGATCATCCCTAGAACGAAGAACACGAGATAGGGGATCGAGAGATCCAGCGTGAAGAGAAAGTCCCGAAGCGACCACCACACCTTGAGCCTCCCGAAGTGGGAGAAATCCTCGCTTATGGACCTCAACTCTTCGCCGACCCGCACCTTCCATCGGTCGGTGGTGTAGCAGACAAGCCCGAATGCCGCCGCAAACAGGACAAAGCAGATCAGCCCGATCGCGAGCTCCCGGCGGCGCTGCAGCTTGGTGCTGAAGAAGACCAGCAGGAAAAAGCCGGGGACGAAATAAATGGAGCAGCCGAAGTAGAGGTAGAAACTGAGGGCGAAGAGGGCCACGGCGACGACCTTGCGCCACCGGTCGCGCAGGAAGAAGGCCCCCTTGTAGTATTCCGGCAGGAAATAGAGGTAGACCGAGATCGCGGTGATATAGGCGACCGTGTGCCACTTGTAGCGCCGGAGGGCCAGGCACAGCAGCGAGAACACGATCACCGCCAAGAACGAAAAGATCGAGGACTTGGGGTATACCTTCCGGTAGATCGTGAAATACGTCGCGCAGAGGACGCTGAAGATGGCCGGAAGGATGAACATGATCAGCCTCACGTCGTAGCCAAAGACCCTGTAAAAAGGAACGAGGGCCCAGGCGAATCCCTTGTTGTATTCGATGAGCCCCCCGATGAAGGCCTGCCACCAGGATCCCGTGTAGTGGGCGAAGACGACCGTGTCCTTCGCCAGTTCGAGGACCTTGGATTCCTCTCCCTCGTAGAACGGGGGGAAGTAGGATACCTGGTACATGAGCCGGAGGTAGAGCAACGCTCCGGTGAGGAAGAAGAACCCCCAGGTCGCCTTGGCCAGGGGGGATCTGAACCGCGGCCAGGGATCGATCTTAGGCGGCCTTCCTTGATTTGCCTCGGATGCCGCGGCTTTGGCGGGGGCGGCGGGGGCGGGGGCGGCGGGGGCCGGGGGAGGCGCCCCGACGGCCGACTTCTCATACCGCTCAAGGAGGACCGACCACAATTCGAGTTCGGTCTCCCGCTCCGAAACGGGATCCAACCGCCTCAGGCGTGCGACCTCGAGGCAGGCCGCCTCGTATTCGGCGTCGTTCTTGATGATCTTAGGTTTCATCGGTGCGTCCGCGATCAACCGCCGAGGCTTCCGCCATGCAAGAGGCGCCCTGCAGTTTCCATGCTTTGGAGCTCAGTCCCATCTTGGCGAGTTCCGGTAAACCACGAGGGCCGTATTTGTCACTATCGTACACGCAAAGGTCGAACAGATTCTTCGCGCGATTCCTGCGGCTCGAGGGCCGGAACGAAGGCTAAGTCCATCGCCCTTTGGGTCTACCGTGTGCCTTCGTCCGGGAGACCGGGCTCGATCAGGGGTGGGGAGCCTCTGCAAAACCGGGATCAGGCGCGGCCCTATCGGGCGCAGCCCTATCCCCAGACGCACCTTAAAATCAGGCGCGTCCGAGATAGCTGCCGTCAGCCGTGCTGACCCGGACGAGCTCGCCTTCCTTTACGAAAAGCGGGACCTGGATCACGAGGCCCGTCTCGAGCGTCGCCGGCTTCTGAACGTTGCTCGTGGTGTCGCCGCGGATTCCATCGGCCGATTCGACCACCTTCAGGGTCACGGCCGAGGGGAGCTCGACGGTGAGCGGCTTCTCGTCGACAAAAAGCACGTCGACCTTGCCGCCGGCCGTCAGGTAGTTCTTCACGTCGCCAAGCGTCTCTGCGGTCATCTCGATCTGGTCGAACGTGTTCGGGTCGATGAAGGCGAAGGTGTCGCGGTCCGCGTAGCTGAATTCGAGCGTGCGGCGGTCCGTGGGGAGGACCTCGATGGTGTCGGTCGAGGCAAAGCGCTGGTCCAGGGCCTTGCCGTATCGCAAGTTGCGCATTTTCACCTGGACGAACGCGCGGAGGTTTCCAGGGGTGCGGTGCTGCGTCTCCATGACGAGATGCGGTTCGCCGTTATGTTTGATGACCTGACCTTTTCGGATGTCGTTTGCTGCGGGCATGGCGGCTGAGCTTTTCGGAGTGGGCAGTTTGTGTGCTGGAAGGATCAGTCCTAAGGACCCAGCCTTGCCTGTCAAGGCCGACCCCAACCCGACTCTCCGCGCTTGCGCTGACCGGCGCGCCCTGGCGAAACTGCACAACTCCAATGAAACAACGCACCCTGTCGCGTTCGGTAACCATCAAGGGCAACGCACTCCACACGGGCGAGGCGGTGACCCTCACCTTGAAGCCGGCGCCGGTCGACCACGGGGTTGTTTTCAAGCGCATCGACCTGACGGGCGCGCCGGAGATCCAGCCGAGGGTGGATCACATCACGGACCTGGTGCGGGCCACCACGATCCAATCCGGCCACGTGAAGATCCATACGGTGGAGCACGTCCTGAGCGCGCTGAACGGGTGCTCGGTCGACAACGTGCTGGTGGAGATGAACGCGTCCGAGGCCCCGATCATGGACGGGTCGGCCAGGCCCTTCGTCAACCTGATCGTCGAGGGCGAGCCGGTGGAGCAGGACAGGGAACGCGACTACTTCACGCTCGACGCTCCGGTTTCGGTCAGCCGGGGGAACTCCTCGATCGTCGCGATTCCCTACGACGGGCTGAAGATCTCCTGCACGTCTGCGGATGACCGCGGGATCCACACCCAGCATCTGTCGCTCGCGATCGATCCGGAGACCTACGTCTCCCAGATCGCACCCGCCCGCACGTTCACCTTCTATGAGGAGATCGAGGAGCTCCTGAAGCTCGGCAAGATCCGCGGCGGCTCGCTCGACTGCGCCGTCGTCATCAAGGGCGACAAGGTGATGTCGAAGGAGCCGCTCCGCTTCAAGGACGAGTTCGTCCGGCACAAGATCCTCGACATCATCGGCGACGTGTCGCTCCTCGGCGTGCCGCTGAAGGCGCACATCGTCGCGACCCGGCCGGGGCACGCGATCAACGCCGAGCTGACGAAGGTGCTCTTCGAGCGGCTCCAGGAGCAGAAGAAGGGAGGGGGGAAGAGGAAGGGGGCTCCCCGGCCGACCCCGGCGATCGACGTGAAGACCCTCGATATCCGGAGCATCCTCGACATCCTGCCGCACCGCTATCCCTTCGTGATGATCGACCGGGTGGTCGAGATCAAGGCAGCGGAGGAGATTGTCGCCATCAAGAACGTCACGTTCAACGAGCCCTACTTCAACGGGCATTTCCCGGGCAACCCGGTCATGCCCGGGGTTCTCCAGCTCGAGGCGATGGCCCAGGCGGCGGGGATCCTGGTCGTCCGGCTGAACAACTGGGTTTCGAGGCCGGCGTTCTTCATGAGCGCGGACAAGGTCAAGTTCCGAAAGCCCGTTCGCCCCGGCGACCAGCTCCAGATCCACGCAAAGCTGACAAAGGTCCGCAGCGGCAAGATCGCCGTCGCCGAGGCCACCTGCTCGGTGGACGGCCAGGTCGTCTCCAGCGCCGACCTGATGATCGCGATGGTCGAGGAATCCGAGGCCGGCTGAGGCCCGGGCTACTTCTTCTTGTAGACCGTGGCGGGATCGAACGCCCGCTCGGCCGCGAACTCGAGCGCGAGCGACTCCGGGCGCCCCGGATCGGCGCCCGCCGAGAGCTTCCGGTAGAAGCAGGACGGGTACCCGTTGTGACAGGCGCCCTTGCCGGCGTTCTCGACCCTCAGGAGCAGCACGTCCTGGTCGCAGTCGACAAAGAGGTCCACAACCCTGAGGACGTTGCCCGACTCCTCTCCCTTCACCCAGAGCTTGCCCCTGGAGCGGCTCCAATAGGTCGCCTTCCGGGTCCTTATCGTGTGCGCCAGGGACTCGGCGTTCATGAACGCGAACATCAGCACCTCGCCCGTGGCGTGGTCCACGGTGATGCAGGGGATCATTCCGTCCGGGCCGAATTTCGGCTGGAGGAGCTTTCCGAGTTCGACCTCCTGGGTCGTGGTGCGCGCTGGGAACGAGGCGGGTGTCGGCATGGGAATGGAGTCTAGGTGGGCGGAAGATCGCCCAGTTTTCTCAGGTAGTCGAACGTGTAAAGGCCGCTTCCGTGGCCGTCGCTGAATTCGAAGCGGATGGCGTAATTGCCGATCCGATGCCAGCCGAGCACCTGCACGCCCGAATAGTCGGCCCGTCCCTCGCCGCCGTACTTGTTGCCGAAGACGTCGTGCTCCCCCTGGGTGGAGGCGCTTGGCGAGGCCCGGCGCAATACATCCTGGCGGATGTAGGATTCAGAGCCGTCGCTCCAGGCGATGGCGACCTCGCCGCCGATGAGCTGGATGTTGGTGGGGGTTTGCATGGCGGTTCCCTTCTGCGCGGGAGGCGCAGGAATATGGCCGCCGAGGCGCCGACGGCAAACCGCAATTGCCTCCCGCGGGCTAGGGACGGAGCCCGAGGGCCCTGAGGCAGGCGGGGTCCATGCTCCTTTGGCCGGACGGGTCCGTGTTGGCCACCTGGAACCCCCCCGCGTAATCCCACATCGTCCAGCCGACCCCGTTCGCCTCGCAGATTTCCCTCACATCCCGGATCCAGCGGTAGCGGCTTTCCGGGGGCGAGACGCGGGTGTAGACGCCAAACTCATTGCAAGTCAGGGGAGCGTTGTGGGCCTTTCCCCATTCGACGGCGACCGCGATGCGGGAGGCGATCCATGCCCGCGTGGCGTTGTACTTCTGGAGCTCCGTGCGCGCGGCGGGATTGGTGAGGGCGGCAAGCTGGGCCGCCTTGCTCGCCTCGTCCACCGGATAGACCACGCCTGAGAGCGCCCGTTCACCCTCGCCGGCCCAGGAGGCGCCCTGGTGCGTCTCGGCCATCGGCTCGTAGAAATGGAAGTTGTAGACGACGTTCCCGTCCGCGACCGGCTCCAGCTTCGCGAAGTCGTCGACGCCGCTCCATCGGTTCGAGGTGACGATGATCGTGTGGCGAGGGGCGCCTGCTCGCATGGCGGCGACGAGGCCGTTCTGGACCCAGGTCCAGCGCTCGAGCGACATCTTGCCCGCGGGTTCGTTCATCGTCTCCAGGAAGACCCGCTCGGGGTTGCGCGACGCGAGGTGGGTCGCCATCGCGCCCCAGAGGGCCGCGGCCTTGAGCGCCAGGGCGTCGTCGGTCCGAAGGCGGTTCTTCGTGTCCTCGCGCGCGTGCCAGTCGACGATCACGGCGAGTCCGGTGGCGAGGATGTGGTCCAGGGCCGCATCAAAATCGGGGAGGAATTCGGTCCTCAGGGTCTCCGGGTGGGTCTCGTCGAGGAACATCTCCATCTCGACCGGGAAACGCACATGGGTGAAGCCGGCGTCGGCGATGAGCGCAAAGTCCCTGGGGCCGTCGTAGGAGGCGAACCACTCGTGGGTGTAGGCGCCCTTGTTTCTCGGGATCTGCGAGAACCAGTGGGAGAGGTTTACCCCCTTCGAAAGGGCGGCCAGCCGGGCGGCGGGAACTTCGGCCCGGGCCGGGACGGCGCAGGAGAGGAGGACGGCGAGCGACCAGGCAAGGGCCGAGGGCGCTCCAAAGGGGATTCTGGGGTTCATGGACGCCAAGGCTATCCCGCGAAGGTCGCACTTTCGAGAACGTTTGCAATTGCCCGAATGAGATCGGGATGCTAACGATCCACGCCTCATGGGACGCCAATGGCTTCACGCGAAACGCGCGATCGTCAACTTGAAGAAGGGCCAGACGGTCGGAAAGCTGGTCAAGGAAATCACGGTGGCCGCCAAGCTGGGCGGCCCCGATTCCGCGGCGAACGCCCGGCTCTTCGCTGCGCTTGAGAAGGCGCGCAAGGCGAGCGTCACCCGCGACGTGATCGAGCGCGCCATCAAGAAGGGGGCGGGCGTCGGCGACGACAAGCACGCCCTGGAGCACATCGTCTTCGAGGGCTACGCGCCGCATAAGGTGCCGGTGATCGTCGAGGTCTACACCGACAACCACCAGCGGACCGCCCCGGAGATGAGGTTCCTCTTCAAGCGGGGCGTGCTTGGCAACGCCGGGAGCAACAAGTTCCTCTTCGACCATGTTGGAATCGTCGAGGCCCACCACGCGGACCCGTCCGTCGACATCGAGGCGGCGGCCATCGAGGCCGGGGCCAGCGACTTCGAGCCGCTCGCCCACAGCCAGAACGACGACATCCCCGAGGGCCGCACCGGCGCGCGCTTCACCACCGACCGCACCGACGTGCATGCGGTGTCGGTGTGGCTCGCCCAGCATGGCTGGTCGGTTATAACAAGCGAATTGGGCTACCAGGCCAAGGTGTTCCCCGAACTGGACGAGGCGACCCGCGCCGATGTGGGCGAGTTCCTGCAGGAGCTCGAGGACCACGAGGACGTCCAAAGGGTCTGGGCTGCCGTCAAATGATTTGTAGCGCAATTCGCTGGCTACAGTTGACACCGCCCTCCGATTTTCTGAAATGAAGGGCCTGTCCCCAATTTCGTAAAATTTTTGTGAATATCCTAATCGTCGAAGACGAGGCCACTTCGCGAGAGATGCTTCTAAGCATCCTCAAATCGGAAGGGGACCATCGTATCCTGACGGCTTCAGATGGGGATGAGGCACTTAAGCTGATGGAGGATCCCCGGCATCCGTTCGACGTCGTCTTCCTGGACCTGATGCTTCCCTCGATTTCGGGACTCGACCTGCTCGAACGTGTGAGGGCGACCCCGGCGTGCCGCTATGTCCGGGTCATCATCTGCACGACCTCGACGGACAGCGCGACGGTCGTCAGGGCGGCCAGGCTCGGCGTCCGCCACTACATGGTGAAGCCGCCCGACCGGATACGGGTCTACGAGCAGCTCAACATCATCAAGGCCGAGATCGCCGGCCTCCAGAAGATCGAAAAGCCCGAGGAGGCCGCCGGCCGCCTGGGGATCGACCTGCCGAGCTACAAGGTGAAGGTGGGGGCGAGTCTCGAGAGCATGGAGCGGTGGCTGACGCACGCGAAGGCGGGCGCCCAGTCGGCCGACCGTCAGAGGCTGGCCGTCGACTCGGGCCGCCTCAAGGCCGAGGCGCTCGATCTTGGCCTTCGCGAGGTGGGGCGCCGTTTCTCGACCCTTGAAACCCGGCTCTCGATCGAGCCCAACACCGATATTCCGGACTCAAGGGCGATCGAGATCGCCTTCATCATGAGTCATCTTCACGGCGAGTTGAACCGGGTGCGCTCGGTCCTGAAGATCATCGCCCCGGACAAGGTCGGAGCCTAGCCGGGCAATCCGCCGATCAGGGCGCCAGAAGCGAGGCCCGCTTCCAGAGTCCGACCTTGCGGCCGTCCTCGTCCTGGTAGGTGAGAATATCGCACCACACGTATTCCGGAGCGACCTCCTTGTTGATCCTTTCCCAGAGCTCCGGCGTGTCGCCCGGGCGGTACCAAAGCACGTAGTCGATCCCCTGGGCGGCCAGCCATTTCCCGGAATCCGGAACCTGGCCGTTGTAGAAAAGCATCAGCTTGTCGTGGCGACGGCGGATGTCCTCGCTGTTGGCGCGCCAGAGGAGCTCGTGGCCCCACCAGCCGAGCCACATGCGCTGGCCCGCAAAGAGGGGGATCACGGCGGAGTTCGTGAATCCGCCCTTCTCCTCGGGGCGCTCGACCACCACGCCGGGCTTCTCGACCTTCAGGCGGCCGAGCATGAGCCTCGGGAACTCGTCCTTCGTCAGGAAATAGTGGCCCTCGAGCTTGCCCATGGAGGGCTTCGGCCAAGTGTGAAAGGGCTTCCACAGGTCGTAGGCGTAGAAGCAGGGGTAGAGGCAGAAAAAGAGACCGGCGATCCGCACCCAGCGGCGCCTGGCGTGCTCAAGGACGAAGGGAGCCAGCGTCATCAGCGTGCCCGCCATCACCCAGGGCCACCACTTGAGCGTCGTGTTGAACCGGTCAAAATGCCCCGAGTACTCGTCGTCCACGTAGAAGAATTCCGTGAAGAGCAGGAGAATCAGCCAGAGGAGCGCCAGCCTGCGGGCGGTCGGATTGCCCGAAAGGAAGCCGAGCAGGATGAAGGCTATCGTGGGCAGGAAAAAGAGCACGAAGAGGAGCGGAGGCGTGTGCTCGAACGACGGCACCATGCGCAGGGCCGTGTCATAGCCGGAGGCCGACGCGGTGAACGCGGAGAGGTAGACCCACGCCGCCAGCCAGACGACGGCCGCGCCGCCTGCGACTGCGGGCACGAGGCGTCTCGCGCCGCGCCAGTTCACGAGAAGCCACAGGGCGACGGCGAGCCCCTGAAGGGGCAGGACCCAGGTGTTCGCAAGGAGGGTCCACGTGAGCGTGCACCCCACGACGGCCCCGTAGCGCGCCTTCCGGCTGCGCGTCCAGAGGATCATCGCCATGGCGCAGAGGCCGAGAAGGTAATAGCCCGACAGCGGCGCGTGGTAGTCGCCGAGAAAGACGACGTAGGAGTAGATCTCCCCGGGCAGCTCCATCACGAACGAATGGCTGTCCGGCTCGGGCACCGTGAACTTCGAATTGTAGGCCTTTAGCCAGGGGCCGAGCGGGGGCTTGTCCATCTGCGCGCTGCCGATGTAGCGCATCGCAGTCCACGGCGTGACGTCCCTGTCGGTGAAATGGTTGATGATGGTCACGCCGGTGCCGCCGATGACAAAGCACGCCAATACGAGCGTCCGGGTCCACGCCTTGCGGGAGACCATGAACACGGCGCCCGCGAAGGCCGTGCCCCCGAGGGCCACGAGGAGGCAGTAGCCGATGTTGTACGCGGAACCCGGGGGAAGCAGCAGCACGCGGCCCATCAGCGCGGCCGCGTAGTGCTGGAAACTGTAGTACTGCGTCGACGGGTAGGGGCTGAACCAGACGTCCGGGACCGGGATTGTCGTTCCGGTGTAGTAGCTGCAGATGTACGAGAAATCGGCGATCTTCTCCGAGCCGCCGTCAATGTCGGGAAAGCTGAAGCGCCAGAGCATCGCATAAAGGAAGATGGCGATGCAGACGCCAAAGCAGCCCGTGAGCCTGCGGAGCGCAAACTCCCCGCGCCATTCGCGGACGACCGCAAGGGCGCGGCCGCCCAACCAGTCGGGCTCCCACTGTGCGTAGGCAAACGCCATCATCGCGGCCGAGAGCAGCGTCGACAGGAGCTCCAGCCCGGGCAGGCTGGGCCCCAGCCCATGGTGGCACTCGACCGCGTAAACCGCGGTCACCGCGAGGAGGGGCCCGAGCGCGAGGGCAAACCAGCGGTTACGCCAGAAAAGTCCCGTGACCAACATCAGGCCCCACAGGTTCACCGCCAGGAGCGTCAGGGTGAACAGCAGTCCGAGGTATTGCATTCGTCAGGCCGGGGTTAGGGACAGGGCCCGCGTGATCATGAGGCCTTGCATCGTCCGGGCAAGATATTGTCCCGCCTGCGATCCGGCTTTCCCGGGCGGCTTCAGGAGGGCTTCGACGTGTAAAGGGCGACCAGCGCGGCTCCAATCGCCTGGGAAAGCTCGCCGAGTTCGGAGGCCGCGAATTTGATCGAGGCGCGCTGGGCCGGCCAGAGGTAGGGCATCGCGGACTCGCGCAGGACGTTGATGTAGCGCTCGCGGAACTCGGGGGTGGTCGACTCGTGGTCCATGAGCCCCCCGCCCACGACCACGAACCCCGGGTCGAGCGCGAGGCAGAGCGAGGCCGCGTGGATGCCGAGCGCACGGGCCTGGAAGTCGAAGATCTCGATCGCCAGCGGGTCCCCCTTCTGGGCCAGCCCGCGGATCGACAGGGCCTTTTCCTTCGGCGAAAGCTTCGATTGCGCGAGCGCGTGCTCGGGATGCCTCTTCAGCATCTCCTCGACCAGGTGCGGCATGCCCGAAAGGGTGGTGTACGCCTCTATGCAGCCCCACGTGCGCCCGCAGCCGCAGGGCAGCTGGCGCATGCCGAGGAGCTGGAGGGGGGCCGGCATGTGGGCGGCCTCCATCCCGGCAAGCGTCTCGCCGTCCAGGGGAAGCCCGTTCGGGTCGATGTACGCGCAACCAAGGCCGGAGCCCGGGGCGAGCATGAGGACCGAGGCCTTCTTGCCGGCGCGAACGAGCTTCGCCTCGGCGACCCCGCCGAATTTCCCGTCGTTGCCGACCACGAGCGGTATGGGCCTTCCGGCCGCGGCCGCGAGCGCCCGGCTATAGTCCTCGTGGAAGTCCCAGCCGTCGAATGCGGCGGGAAGGTTCGCCGCGCGGCCGAGAACCCCGTAGCGCTGGTAGGGCCCGGGAATGGCAAGGCCGACGCCCCGGACCTGGCTCCAGCCGAGGCCGTTCTGGGCCAGGAAATCCACCACGCCCTGGACCCAGCCCTTGATGACGGCTTCGGTCCCGGCCTGGGCGTTCGTGGAGCTCTGGAGCAGCTTCATGGAGACCATCGAGCCGTCGGCCCATACGCCTCCGGTCTTCGACGTCGTGGCGCCGCTGTCGGATCCGATGTAAACAAGCCGTTGTGAGGTCATGGGGGGGCGTGCGAGATCAGAACATTCCCGCAACCAACTGCAAGTCCACACGAAACTCGCCCCAACGGGGGAAACCGTTTGCCTCGAAGCCCCTTGGGGCGCACCTTGGGGAAATATGAGCCCAAATCCCGTCCCCCCGCACCTCGACGTGACCGTGCGGGTGGGCTGCAGCCTCGCCTACGAGGCCACCGGGCCGGCCTCGCTGCTCCTCAACGTGAAGCCCTGCGCGGACCGCCGCCACCAGGTGATCGCCGAGGCGCTCACCCTTGGGGACCATCTTCCCTTTGACGCCTTCACCGACACCCATGGCAACGCCTACCACCGGGTCGCGCTTGCCCGCGGAAGCAACTACTTCAGGCACGACGCGATCGTCGCCGTTTCGTCCAAGCCCGACAATGATGGCCTTCCGATCCCGGAGCCGCTGGGGCCGGGGTCCCTCCCGCCGGCGCTCCTGCGCTACACGCTGCCAAGCCGGTACTGCGACTCGGACAAGCTCATCAACTTCGCCTGGGAGAAGTTCGGAGCCGTGGAGCACGGCTGGTCCCGGGTCCAGGCGATCAGCAAGTGGATCCACGAGAACATCGAATACCGCTACCTGTCGGGCAGGCCCGACCTGTCGGCGTGGGACATCCTGCAGCGCGGCTACGGGGTCTGCCGCGACTTCGCCCACCTTGCCGTCGCGCTCAACCGCACGTTCAACGTTCCGGCCCGCTATGTCACCGGGCACCTGCCCGACATCGGCTTCCCCGACCCGGAGGGCCACATGGACTTCCACGCCTATGCGGAAGTATTCCTCGGCGGCGAATGGTTCACGACCGATGCGCGTTTTCACGTGCCGCGGATCGGGCGGATCACCGTGTCCCGTGGAATGGACGCGGTCGACGGGGCGTTCTCAACGATCTACGGCGGCGCGAACCTGACGTATTTCGAAGTCTGGGCCTACCAGGTGGCGCGAGGATCCGTCGGGGTGGGGGATCCGCTCGACCTTTCCGTGCGCCTCGACAACCAATGGGCCGTCCAATTGGAGCCGGCCCGTTGACGGGCCCGCTGAGTTAATCCCCATGTATAGTGTCGATCCCTCCGTCACCACAGCCTCGGAACGGGCAAAGCCATTGAACATCGTCTACGGCGTCTCGGGCGAGGGCCTCGGGCACGTGTTTGAGGCCATCGAGATCATCACGCGGCTAAAGCGGGAGGGCCACCGGGTCAAGGTGCTGACCTACGGGGACCGGGCGGTCGATTCACTCCGGGCGTTCAACCCCACGCGGATCGAGGGGGTCCACCTTTACTTCAACTCCAAGGGGATGTCCCTCTTCGACACGGTGTTCAAGAACCTGCGCTGCTTCCCCTTTTTCGCATGGAACTGGCGGCGGCTCCACCGCGAAATCCGGGAATTCAAACCCGACGCGTTTGTGACCGCCTACGAGCCCTTCAGCATGGTCACGGCGCACCTGATGGGCAGGCCGCTCGTCAGCATGGACAACCAGAACGAGCTGCTCTACATCGACCCGCCGCCCGGCACCAATCTCTTCGCATTCCGGCTCGCCCGCCTCGCCACGCGGATCTGCACCTACGGCGCAACCTTCTATGTGGTCAAGTCCTTCGCAAAGCCGCGGCGGGGCGGTCCGAAGGTCCGGTTCGTCTCGCCGATCATCCAAGCAGGAGATCAGGCGCCTCGAGACCCGGCGCACGGGGCCGGTCCTCGTGTACCTGACGAAGCCAAACCCGCCGCTTGTCGAGATCCTCAAGTCGATGGACGAGACCTTCGTCGTGTATTGCAACAACCGGGTGGGGGAGGACGGAAACCTGTCCTACCGGGCCCAGGGGGCGACCTACGTGCGCGACCTGGGCGACTGCAAGGCGATCATCGGGACGACGGGTTTCTCGCTGATCGCCGACTCGATCTACCTGAAGAAGCCCTATTTCGGCGTGCCGCTGAGGCGGCAGTTCGAGCAGACGCACAACGCGCACTTCCTGCGCGAGTCGGGCCTCGGCGAATACTCCGAGAACCCGACCCGGGGCGAGCTTGAGGCGTTCCTCTCCAACCTGCCGGTCTACACGGATCGCCTCCTGCGCCACAACCTCGACCCCGCGGAACAGGAGGAGACGCTCCTCGGCCTCCTTCGCCAGCTGGGAGGCGCACGGGAGCCCGAGGCCGCGCGCACCGGGGGCTAGTCCTCGGGCTCGACGAAGTGGCAGCCCTTGCTGACGGGATTCAGCGCGGCCGCATGGACGACGAGCAGGGCGGTCTGCACGGCGTTGCGCAGCTCGATCAGCTCGCGGGTGAGCCCGCAGCCCCGGTAGAAGCTCTGGATCTCCTCGCGCAGCTCCAGGAGGATGCGGCGGGCGCGGGAAAGGCGCCTCGGCGACCGGACGACGCCCGCGTAGTTCCACATGGTGTGCTGAATCTGGAGCATGTCCTGGCGGATCAGCACCGGGTCCGCCTTTCGCGTGGGGCTCTCCCAGGGGTTCGGATCGGGAAGGCGGAATCCGCCGCGCGCGATGTCGGCCAGGTCGGCGCCGGCGGCGGCCCGGGCGCCGGTCAGGCACTCGAGGAGCGAGGTGCTGGCCAGGCGGTTCGCGCCGTGGAGCCCGGTGCAGGCCGTCTCGCCGATCGCGCCCAGGTTACGGATGTTGGTCCTTCCCGATAGGTCGGTATGGACGCCCCCGCACGCGAAGTGGGCGGCGGGAACGACGGGAATCGGCTCCCGCTCGATGTCGACGCCGTGCACGAGGCAGCGCTCGTGGATGTTCGGGAACCGCTCGCGGGCGTAGCCCGGCGGCATCGCCGAGAGGTCGAGGAAGACGCACGGCTCGCCGCTGCTCGCCAGCTCGTGCCGGATCGCGCGCGCGACGACGTCGCGCGGCGCAAGCGAGCCCTGCGGATGCGCCCCCTCCATGAAGCGCTCCCCCCGGGAATTGACGAGGACGGCGCCCTCGCCCCGGACGGATTCGGAGATGAGGAACCTGGGGGCGTTCTTCCTCGCGAACACCGTCGGGTGAAACTGCACGTACTCGAGGTCGATCAGGCGCGCCCCGACCCGGTAGGCCATGGCGACCCCGTGGCCCACGCTCCCGGGCTGGTTCGTCGAGTGCAGGAAAATCTGGCCGAGGCCGCCGCACGCCAGGACGGTCTTCTTCGCGACGATCGCGGAGACCTCGCCCGTCTGCGTGTCGAGGACGTAGGCGCCGAAGCAGGTGAGGGGGTGGTACTTGTCCGCCGGATCGGGCGAATTGTGCGAGAGCGTCAGCAGGTCGATCGCCACCCATCCCGAGCGGCGCGTGATCCCGGGCGTCGCGTCGACCCTCCCCGCCACGGCCGAGAGGATCGCGTGGCCGGTGGCGTCCTTCGAGTGGATGATCCGCCGCTCGGCGTGGCCCCCCTCGCGCGTCAGGTCGAGGTGGCCCGCGGAGTCGCGGTCGAACGCCACGGCCGCCTCGTCGATCAGCATCTCCCTGACGGCCCGCGGCCCCTCGCGGACCAGCTGCTCGATGGCCGCGGGGTTCGACATGCGGTCGCCCGCCTCGAGGATGTCCCGGGCGAGCGGGGCCGTGTCGGCGCTCGTGTCGAAGATGATGCCGCCCTGGGCCCAGTCGCTGTTGGCGTCGAGGGGCCCCGACAGGGAGAGCAGCTCGCAGGAAAGCCCGGCCTTCGCCGCCTGAAGGGCGTAGACCGAGCCGGCGAGGCCCGCGCCGATGACAAGGCAGTCTGTGCGGTGGAGTTTCATGCGCCCCTAACGCCGCTTCGGCAGGACGGTGAGGCTCAGGTCCGCGGCCGGGGCGGAGTGGGTGAGGGCGCCGACGCTGATGACGTCGACTCCCGGGAGCGCGTAGTCGAGGAGCGTCTCGAGGCGCATGCCGCCGGAGACCTCGACGGCCGCGGCGCCCGCCACGATCGCGACCGCCGCGGCCACCGCGGCGGGCGCCATGTTGTCGAGGAGGATGACCTCGGCGCCGGACCGCACGGCCTGGCGGACCTCGCCGAGCGTCTTGGCCTCGACCTCGATGCGGGCCAGGTGGGGGGCGCCGGCCCTGGCGAGGGCGACCGCCCGCGCCAGGGAGCCGGCCGCGGCGATGTGGTTGTCCTTGATCAGGACGTGCTCGCCGAGGGAGCTGCGGTGGTTGCGGCAGCCGCCGCAGCGGACCGCGTATTTTTCGAGCGCGCGGAATCCCGGGGTCGTCTTGCGCGTGTCGACGATGCGGATTCCTGTCCCCCGGGCGGCGTCGGCGAACCGCCTCGAGAGCGTGGCGATCCCGGAAAGGCGCTGGACGAAGTTGAGCGCCGTTCGCTCGGCCGTCAGGAGCGAGGCCGTGGGCCCGGCGGCCGTCAGCACGCGGGCCCCCTTGCGCACGCGCTCGCCGTCGCGGGCCAGGATGCGGGTGACGATCGCCGGGTCGGCCCGCGCGAACACGCGGGCCGCCACCTCGATGCCGCAGAGGACCAGGTCCTGCCCGGCGCAGATGTAGGCGCGCGACGCGTGGCCCTCCGGGAAGATCGCCCGGCTCGTCACGTCGCCCTGTCCGGCGTCCTCCTCCAGGGCCAGGTCGATCAGATGGTCAGTGCGCGGGTGCAAGGGCGAACATCCTTTCTATGCAGCGTCCGGCGCGCTCCCTCAAGCCCGGGTCGAGGGTGACGATCTGGTCCTCGCGCGGCGCGACGAGGGCGTCGCGGATCTTTTCAAGCGTGTTGAGCTTCATGTAGGGGCAGAGGCGGCAGCCGCCTATGAAGCGCTTCTCGGGCGCCTCGACCTCCAGGCGGCCCACCAGGCCGCATTCCGTGAGCATGAGGAAGTAGGGGGCGTCGGTCGTCTTGACGTACTTCATCATCTCGCCGGTGCTTCCGACAAAGTCCGAGGCCGCGGCGATCTCCCGGGGGCACTCGGGGTGGGCCACGACCCTGAGCCCCGGGAACTGCGCGCGGGCCTCGCGGACCTGCCCGGCCGTGAACTGGTCGTGAACGATGCAGGTCCCGTCGGAGGAGATGACCTCCTTCGACACGCCCCGGCGCCGGAGCTCCTCCCGGAGGTTCTCCGCCATGAGCCGGTCCGGGACAAAGAGGATCCGGGAGGCCGGGAGCGCGGCGACAATCCCGTAGACGTTGGACGAGGTGACGCACACGTCGGACTCGGCCTTCACCTCCGCGGTGCTGTTGATGTAGCAGACGACCGTCGCGTCGGGGTAGAGGGACTTGAGCCGGCGGAGGTCGGCGCCCGTGATGGAATCGGCGAGCGAGCAGCCGGAGCCCCGGTCGGGGACGACGACCGTCGCCTCGGGCGAGAGGATCTTGGCCGTCTCGGCCATGAAGACGACCCCGGCGAACACGATCACCCGGGCGCGGGAGTCCCGCGCCCGGACGCTCAGGTAGTAGGAATCTCCCATGAAGTCGCCGACGCCGTAGATCACCTCGGGCTCGACGTAGGAGTGGGCGAGGACGACCGCGTCCTTCTCCTCCTTCAGCCGGTTGATCTCGAGCGTGAGGGGGGCGATGGCGCGGCAGGATTCAAAGTTCCAGGTGCGCCCGCGGGGATCGCAGTCGACATGCATGAGCGCCTTGAGGAGGCGTTCGGCCTCCTGGTCGATGGCGCGGGCTTCATAGCGCATGAAGGGGCAACCTACCCGGACTCGGTCCCCGTGTAAAGTGCGGGCGGGCGCCCCCGCCCGGCATCAGGCCAGCGGTTTCGCCGGCACGTAGCGGAGCTCCTTCACGGCGATCGACCCGGCGACGACATTGAGGAAGGGCTTGCCGTCGGCGACCCCGACCGTGCCGTAGCCGGTGGCCGTGCTGATGAAGCAGCGGAAATCGCCCGGCAGGGGCGGGGCCAGGTGGAGCACGCCGTCGACCGCGTCGAAGCGGGAGCCGCTCAGCGCCTGAAGGAGCGCGTAGGACGCCATGGCGCGCGCATACCAATGGCCCCATTCGTACTCGTCGAACGGGTTGCGGGTCCTGCCGTCGTAGCGCGCCCGGCAGGCGCGCACGATGTCCAGGCCCTCCCCGACGAGCCCCATCATGATCATGTGCGAGGCCGCCTGGTACTCGATCCCGGTCCAGACCTCGTTCGAGTAGACGAAGGGCAGGGACGGCATCCCCCCCCTCGGCCACGAGCAGAGGAGGAGCCCCCCCTCGGCGCCGTTGGCGTAGGTCGGCCGCTGGGGGTTCGCGTGGGCCGAGAGGTCGGGTTTAAAGTTGTGCCGGTAGACCGACACGAGGTGGCTGCGGATCTTGTCGGGGTCGAGCACCGCCGCCGCGCCGCACGCCGCGGAGAGCCACGCCCCGAGGACCCCGTCCGACAGGCAGCCGGTCCCGTACTGGTACTTCGGCCCCTCGCGCTCGAGAAGCTCGGACGCCTCCGTCGAATAATGGCCCCCGTACGACTTGCTGTTCGCGTCGTCGACCTTTGCGCGGAGGTTTTTCCATTCGGTCCTCTGGTAGTAGTACTCCCCGTTGTAGAGATCGCGGTTTATCCGCGCCGTCCCGCGCGCGAGGAGCTCCTGGTAGGGGTCGACATCCTCGCCGAGCGCATGCCCCATCGCGACCGCCGCGCCGAGGGCGCCCGCGTAGAAGCTGGCGATCATGCTTGTCGGTCCCCAGAACTCGATGTCGTAGGTGTTGTGCTGGGGCTCCTCGGGCCATCCCTTCCGCTCGGGGTCCCAGGTTTCGATGCAATAATCGAGGCTCCGGCGAACCTTCGGCCAGAGTTTCCGCAGCCACGCCGTGTCGCCGCTTATTCTCCACTCGCGGTGCACCTTCATGATCCCGCCGAGCTGTCCGTCGGCCGCCGCATAGAAGTCGTGCGGCGCCGGCTGGATCGGCAGCGCGCCCCTGAAATTCTGGTGGCCATGCTCATCCTGGTTCTCGTTGAACTCGGTCTCCCTGAGCGTCCGTTCCAGCGTCGGGAACAGATGGGCCACGGCCTGGGCGTAGTTCCAGACGTGGGTGCACGTCCCGGGGCCCTGCGCCTTGCTCTCGTCGCAGCCCTCCCAGCCCCACAGCCGGCCGTCGGACTGGCGAAGGACCGTGGGCGACTTCAGGATGCAAAGGTTCGCCGCGACCGCCTCGACGGCCTCCGCAGCCACGGTGCTGTCGAAGAAGCAGGACGAGAAGCGCTCGGCGCGCCTGCGCAGGTCCATGTAGCTGTCGGCCCAGTGCGAGGCGAGGGCGTCGATGCTGGCGAAGCGCGCCGCGTACCAGGGGCTGTAGTAGTCGGTGGCGGCCGCCTTGCCGGGCGGCGGGCCGAGCATCTCCCTAAGCCGGGTCTTCGGCGAATACCAGGCGAGGCGGACCCGGATCGTCTTCGTCGCCCCGGGGATCAGGTGAAAGGGGACGAAGAGCGTGGCGCCCGTGGGGGCGCCGCCCTCGCTCGGGAACGGCCGGTCGTAGGCCAGGCCCTGCTCCACGTCGCGCCAGGCCATGGTCACCGCGTCAAACCAGCCGCCGCGGAACCAGGCGAGGTTGACCTTCGCCGAGGGATCGTCGACCGCCGCCGAGAACCAGGCCTCCTCCATCTGCGTCGCCGGCCAGCCGCCCCCGTACAGGATGAATCCTCCGGGCACCCCTCGCGCCGAGCGCTCGGATCCGGGCGTCCCGCTCCACTCGTCCGGCTGCGCCGGCACGAAATTGCGCGCATTGAACGAGAACACGGCGTCGATCTCCTCGTGTCCGTTGTGGGTGAAGGTGTATTCGATCCCGGCGACCGGCAGGCTCGAGCCGTCCGCGTCGCCCGGCTCGAACGGGCTCCAGCCCGTGATCCGCGCCGAGATCGGCAGGGTGGGGTCCTCAAGCTCCACCCGCGCAAACGGGAAGTTCGCGCGGAAGGTGGCGGAGCCGAACCTGGGCAGTCCGGCCCCCATCGGCGCGGTGCCGCTCGAAGCATGGGCTCGCTCGTAGAGCTTCCACCTGGGCACCGGGCCCTCGACAATGCGCGCGATCTTCTCGGGCCCCCCAAGCGAGATCGCCGCGAGGAGCCCGGGCTCGTTCTGCACCTCGGGCTGGTGCCGGATCGAGACGTTCGTCAGGGCGCCCGTGCCGGACAGGCAGATCATGCCAGCGCCGATGCCCCCCAGGGGGAAGGCGATCTGCTCGAGGTGCTCGCCCTTGTAGATGAAGTCGGGGCCCCTCGGGCCGGAGGGTTCCGGCTGCGCCGCGGGCGCCTCCGCCGCCTTCGAAGAAAGGGAGGCCCCGGCTGCGATGGCTCCAAGCGTGGCGACTGAGCTGCGGAAGAACTCGCGTCGGGCGATGAGTTTCTGGGGCACGGGATTAGGGGCGCTGCGGGGCGGCGGCGGGGCCGGCCCCGATGGCGCCCCATTTGTGGCGCGGGCGCCCGCGATGGCAAACGCAATGGTGGGTCGCGCCCGCGAGCGCGCGGCCGCCCCGAGACGGGGGGGGCGCCGCGCACGGACCCCCCCGGGGCGTCCTTACGGCTTCAGGTCCACCTTATAGGTGTAGCTTCCCTCGACAAACTTGCCGTGGTCGACCGCCGGGACGAAGAGGCATCCCCTCTTGAACCCGCTTTCAAACATGGCGACCATGTTCGGCTGCAGGCCCTCGGGATCCACGGTGACGTTCGTGACGGTGCCGTCCGCGGCGATCTGGAACTTGGCCGTAAGCTTGAGGACCTTCATCTTGCGCAGCTTTCCCTCGTCGAGCGGGTTGCCGACGAGCACGGGATCGCATTTGTCGTTGGCGTAGGCGACCGGCTGGATGGCGCGCAGGTAATGGGCCCTCGCGGCCCACCCCTTGGTGTTCTCCGGGCGCATGACGACCAGCATTCCGCGGAACTTCTGGAACGTCGCCTGCACCTGCTCGTCGGTCAGGGAGTCGGGCCCGAACAGCGGGACGCCGTCACGGGTCATGACGACGATCCCGTAGAAATTCGTCGGCATCATCTTCTGGAGGTTGCGCATCTTCACCTCCTGGTCGAACTGCGCGAACATCCAGTCGCCCTTGGTGTTCGTGGCCACGTCCATGTAGTCCTGCATGGACTCCTGCGGATGCCCGAACACGACGCCCTGAATCAGGCCCGGGTAGTCCTTGACGAGGTTGGCGTAGAGTTCGGGCGTGGACCTGCCGAGTTCGTTCCAAGATTGGACCTTATCGTCCGAAGTATAGAAGATAATAAAAAATTCGGGCTCTGGTCTGCCGTTCTCGTTGTCGCCCTCCAGGTCGTTGCCCTTGTAGTGGAGGAGGAAGCTGTAAAGCTCCGCGCTTATCTTGCTCGTGGCATTCTTCCAGTCCGCCGCGCGCTGCGGGGCGTTCTTTAGCCCCTGGTAGAATCGGACGCAGTCCTCGTCCGAGAGAAGGCTTAGCGGCAGGAGCGTGCTGTCGTCGAAGAGGGCCCACGGCCCGAGTATGTCCGAGGGCTCGGCGGTGAATTTCTCACCTTTCGCGTTTGTCCATTCCTGTGATTTCGCGCTGGCCGAGGAAATCACGCAGCAGGCAGCGGCGATCGTTGCGACACAGATAATCAGTCTGGGTAGTCTTGGGTTCATTGCCTTTTGGGGGACCCCGATTTCAACCCAAACAACCCCCGTTGGGCAAGAGACAAGAATCCCGCCCGAGCCCCTCCCCTGCGATATTTCCCGCCCGCTTACGCTACCTCTGCAACCGGAACCGGATGCAGCGTTTCGTGCACCATGCTAAGGAGCGTCTGCACCTTGAACGGCTTGTAGAGGAACGCGCCGCCGAATCGCTCGGCGCGCACCGTACCCCCTGCGCTCGATAGCCCGCTCATCGCCATGACCTTCGTCTTGGGATTGAGGTGCTGAACAATGGAAGCGAGGGCGGGGCCGTCGAGCCTCGGCATGATCAGGTCGGTGATCACGAGGCTTATCTCGCTGCTGCGCTTCGCGAAGGTCGCGACCGCCTCGGTGCCGTCGGCGGCCGTAAGGACCTGGTAGCCGTTCCGCGAGAGCATGGCTGCCGTCATCTCGCGGATGTGGGTGTCGTCGTCGACGACGAGGATGAGCTCCCCGCTCCCAAGCACCTTCTTCACCGGCGGCGGCTGGAGCCTGCAGTCCTTGGTCGAAGCCTCGGCCGCCGGGATATAGACCCTGAACGTGGTGCCGAGGCCCGCCTGGGTATTGAGGCTTATGAACCCGCGGTGATTCTCCACGATGCTTCTCACCGTGGACAGGCCGAGCCCCGTCCCCTTTCCGACATCCTTGGTGGTAAAGAACGGCTCCCAGATGTGGGGTATCGCCTCCGGCGGGATTCCCGACCCGGTGTCCTCGACCCGCAGCACGACCCAGGCGCCGGGCCGGCCGCCCTCGATCTTCGCCGCGCCCGCTTCGTCGAGAAGGCAGTTCTCGGCGCTCAGGCTGAGCGTTCCGCCGCTCGGCATCGCATCCCTTGCGTTCACGCAGAGGTTCAGGAGCACCTGGTGCATCTGCGACGGGTCGGCCATGATCGGCCAAAGATTGTCCGGGAAATTGTACTCGACGCTGATGTTCTTGGGGTAGGTTTCCCTGGCGACGGTCAGCGTCTCCCTGAGGATGTGCTTGATCTGGACAAGCTGCGGCACGCTCGAGGCTCCGTGCGCAAACGAGAGAATCTGGCGCACCAGCTCGACCCCGCGCTCGGCGCTCTTTTCGAGCGAGGTGATGATTCTCAGGTCCTCGGGATTGGTCGCGTGCTCGCGGAGCGCGGGCGCGGCGAGCATGATGGGGGAGAGAATGTTGTTGAGATCGTGAGCGATTCCGGAAGCCAGCATCCCGATGCTCTCGAGGCGCTGGGCGCGGAGGTATTTCTCGTCGAGACGGTTCTTCTCGCGGGCCTCCGAGCGCTGGATTAGTCCGCCCGGGACGTCGTTGCGCTCTCCGAATGTCAGGGTGGCGCTCATCTCGGTTGCGATCCGCCGTCGCTCGGGTGCAGCGGCGCGGGGCCGTTTCCCAACGATTGATTTGCAATAACCGCTGCCTCGGCCGCCGGCTCCTGCGCATGGCGCTCCGCCGCCTGATCGTACCGGAGAACTTTCTGGAGGCCGCGGTCTTCCATGGGACCAAGCTGCCTCGGTTAATTGATACCCTCGACGTCGAATTCTACGTCTTTTTACGTAATTCTGACGGAATTTCATCGGCCCCGATGGGTTAGCTCACCAAGCTTGAGATTGATCCGCACCCTTTCTAGACTGACCCCGTGAAAATCGTTATCGTCGAAGACCATTTGATGATTCGGGATGTTGTTCGGAAAGTGTGCAGCTCCGACTTTGGATATAGTGTTGTGGGTGAGACCGATTCGGGTGTTCAGGCCGTTGAGTTGATCCTCAAGCACAGGCCCGATGTCGTGATTCTGGATCTTTCGCTGCCCGACATGGATGGCTTCAACGTGGCCGATCGGGTGCTGAAGGTCATACCCAACCTTCGGATATTGATGCTGTCCTCCCACTGCGACGACTACACCCTCTTCCGGGTGGAAAAGTCGGGCGTGCATGGATTTATCGACAAAAATTCGAACACGATCGAGATTCTGCGGGACGCGCTGAAGGCGATCTCCGAGGGCCGCATCTATTTTTCACAGGCGTTCCAGGCGGCCCGGATGGCCAGGCGCAACGACCCGCGCTCGTTCATCAAGGTGCTTTCCGACTGGGAGCGGGCCATCCTCTCCCTCATAGGGCAGGGGCTTACCGACGAGGAGATCGGGGAGCGCCTGAACCTTTCCCCGCGCACCGTTCAGACGCACCGCAGCAACATTTTGCGCAAGCTCGACCTCAAGGGCACCCCGAAGCTGATCGCCTTCGCGGTCGAGAACGGGTTCACACAGATCCAGTCGAAGCACGGATCGATTCCAGTTTATACCTGAAGCTGGAGAATTCGGTCTCGAATTCGCCGAACATCCGCTGGAGCTCCGCGCGGCTCGCGGTGGCCGAGGAGTTCTGGATGTTCCTGGCGAGGCGGCTCAGCGCCTCGTATTTCACCACGCTGCAGTGGGAGAGCAGCCGGTGGGCAATGCGGTGGATTTCCGTGGGGGCTCCGTTCGCGATGATGTGCCGCGCGCTCACGCGGTCGTTGTCGAAAGCAGCCAGGAAGTTGTCGATCTGGCCGGCAAGGCCTTCGAGCGTTTCGCTGCCGAGGAAAGTCAGCATCTCAAGGTCGATCTCGCCGGGAGGCTCGAAGGTGATGTTCTGCGAGCGGACCTCGATCGACGCGGCCGTTCGCATCGGCCCTCCCAGGTCGCGGAGCGCCGCGGCGATCTTCGCAGGCGTGATGGGCTTCGAGATGAACGCGTCCATCCCGGCCTGAAGGCAGGCCTCCTTGTTAAAATCCGAGGAGTGGGCCGTGGTCGCGATGATGATGGTTCGTTGGGTCGAGGGCTCCACGGCGCGGTAGCGGGCTGCGACCTCGGTTCCGATGATGCCGGGCAGGTTCCAGTCGAGAAACGCGACGTCGTAGTGGGTGGCCTGGAGCCGCGCCAGGGCCTCGTTGCCGTCGTTCACCACGTCCGACTGGATGTCGAGCTTTCGAAGGACGGCCTGCATCGCGATGACATTGTAGTCGATATCCTCCACGATAAGCGCGCGCAGGGTGGTCCCGGCGCGGACCTGAGGGGCCGCTCCCTGGGCGACTCCGTATACCGTCAGGAAGGGAATCTCGGCCCAGAAACAGGACCCCTCTCCTGGCTTTGAATCGACGCCAACCCGGCCCCCCATCTTCGTGGCCAGGAGCTTGCATACGGCCAGCCCGAGTCCGGTTCCCCGGATGTTGCCGGCCCTTGCGGACTCAAGCCGCGTGAACTTCGTGAAGAGCGTGGCGATTTCGGCCGCGGTCATTCCCGCGCCCTGGTCGCGCACGAAGAACCGAACGCGGTCGTGGAAGCCCTTGCTGGCGCCGAGCACAATGGGTTTGCCCGCGCCGAATTTAAGGGCGTTCGTGACGTAGTTCAGGACGATCTGCTGCACGCGGGCCGAGTCCCCAACGATCTGTTCTGGCAGCTCGGGCGCCACCGTGACCGTGATTCCGACGCCGGCCGCCCGCGCGGTCTCCGCCATCATGGCGACGCACTGCTCGAGAAGCCCCCTAAGATTGAAGGGGGCTGAGCGCAGCTCGATCGTCCCCGCCTCGATCTTGGAGAAATCGAGCACGTCATCGACGAGCGTCGCGAGAAGCGTGGCGCAGCTGCTGATCGAGTCGAGGATCTGGCGCTGGCGCCCTTCGAGCTTCGTCTCCTGAAACGCGAGCGACAACCCGAGGATCCCGGAAATCGGGTTGCGTATCTCGTGGCTCATGTTCGCGAGGAACTCTGACTTCGCCTCGTTGGCCTTCTGCAGCTGCTCGGTCTTCTTCTGGACCAGGATCTCCAGGCGCACGTTCTGGCGCTTGAGAAAGGCGAGGCGCCACCGGAACGCCCCGAACACGGCCGCCGCCAGCACGAGCACGAATGCGATGAGCGCGGGAAGCGTCCGGTACCAGGGCGGCAGGACCGTGAAGCTCCACGTTGCCGTCGGGCCCGCCATGCCGGCGTCGTTCACGGCGCGCACGGAGAAATCGTAGGTGCCGTTCTGAAGTCCTGCCAATCCAAGGTGGTTATTGTTTGTCGGGGCGGACCACTCGTCGAGTCCGCCGGAGAGCTTGGTCTCGAACCGGACCGATCCGCGCATCGTGTATTCGACGGCGGAGAAGTCGAAGCTGACGGAGTTACGCTTCGCAGGAAGCTTTTCGCCGAACCCCACGCTGGCCCGGATGACCGGCAAGTGTGGAGCTTCGACGGGTTTTAGGTCACTGGGAACGAGGCGAAGCATGCCGTCCATGCCGCCCAACCAGACTACGCCGCGGTCGTCCACGAAGATTGAGCTTATCTGCCCTATCTGCTCGATGCCGGGCACGAGATATGGCGTCCAAGACCGAACGGCCCCGCTGGGTGCGGCCAACACACCGACGACGGGAATTCGCATCCCATCGGAAAACGGGCTCTCAAATGCGGCCCATACGGCGCCGTTCGAGTCACTGTTCGAGACAGCCGTGGCGACCGTCTTTGGGGCCACCGCGAGCGGCTCTGACGGCGTTGACGGGTCGGAATATAATTCTACGCCGTTCGTTGTGAAAACGGCGACATTTTCCCCTACGGGAGCTACTAATTATATGTCCTGCGTCTGTGAGACCATTGGCGCTTTTGAGGCGAGCAGGCGCTACAAGCTGGTTGGATGGAGTGGCGCAGAAAAAATGCACCTCGGGCATATGTCCCTATCCAAAGATTCCCCTGCTTATCCTCAACCAGGCTCGTAGTTAGATCGGGGAGATGTGCGAGGTGAAACGAAGAGATATTCCCCGCTAGGTGGAGCCATGACACGTTCAAGATCATAGGCCTCCACAGCGAAAAAGGTACCCGGAAAACTCAATGAAGGGCGAAAAAGATAGAGATCTGTCTTGGACGAAAATACTTCAGTCACTTCACCGTCGTTAAATTGATCAACCCGTTTGAACCCCGATGCGTATACCGTGTCATGGGCTCCCTTTTCGAGGCCGTTATAGGGGATGCTTAACTTGGGTACTGGGGAGAAAGTAGACGAGCTATCGCCGCCTAGTACCAAGCCGAAGACGCCTTCCCTTGTGGCAACGAGTAATTGCGATCCGGTTTGCACTGCTCCAATGCAAGCTTTGCCTGTGAGACCTTCTTTCGAATCAAATAGCGTGACGCCCCAATTCAGCGCGATGCGTGCAATGCCCGTGGCCGATGTTGCCCAGAGCGCGCCGTCCTGTGATTCGAATAGCGAATAGATTCCGCGAGAAGGCAGGCCGTCCCCGGCGGTAATTATCCTTTCAATCGCGGTTCCCGAAGGACTGACAACGGCAAGCCCGCCAAAGAGCGTTCCCAGATAGATTTCTCCATGCTTCGATCGATACGCGCAAGTAAGGGCGTTCTTTTTGATAAAATCCGAAACCTCGTCGGACCCGACTATGGATGCCTTGCCATCATCGTAACGTTGAAGACCTATCGTTGTAGCGATGAGCCAGCCTTTGGAATCCCGCTCCAAGAGAAAGACACCCGCGCCTCCCAAAGTTGCCGACGAAATGAATTTCTCGGGACCGGAATTCTCGAGCGACCAAAGCCCAGTGGGGAGGTGGCAGACAAATATTTTTCCCTCGGCTCGAATTCCCATGAGGCGACGGGCCCCTGGCATGGGATGAATTTTGAAATGTTTTCCGTCCCAATCTAAGACTGAGTCATCCGTGATGAAAATTGCGCCCGCGTTTCGCGCAAACACTTGCCATACGTCTCCCAATCCCCGTGAGGCCTCCGGGATCTCGTTAAGGAGCGAATGAAAGGCCGAAAGCCCTCGTCCGCTTCGCTCAAAGTACCCGATTTCATTGGCTGCGGCGACCCACAACTTTCCGTCGTCTCCAAGGGATAGGCCCCTAACGGCATAACTTCCCGGAACGGGGTATTTTGTCCACCGTTCGCCATCATAAGAAAGTACTTCGTCGCCTCCAAAATAGAGGACGCCATTCGCATCCTGGGTTGTGACCCAACATTCTGAGACCGCTTCCCGTATCCCTTGCGGAATAAGCCGTAACGATGGGACGTCCTTCCTCGGAACGCGCGCCAAACGGCAGCGTGAACGCGCCCAGAAGCACAAGGACCGCGAGAAGGTTGGAGCGCCGGATATTCAAACGTTCAGCCAACAATGGGTTTAGCGCAGTTATGCTGCATTGCGAATTACTACGGGAAAAGACGTAAAAGCGCTCGTGAAAATAGGCGATTTAAGAAATAGGCGCGGCACCTAGGCTGGGGGTATTTTTGTGCCGATGAAAACAATCAATCGCATGGCACTAGGAACAATCTCCAGTCTTCTGCTTTCAGCGGGACTGGCCCGGGCGGCCCAAAAGCTCGACCCTCTCACCAATTCATTCAGCGGCATCGAATTTCCAGTCGGGATCGAACGAGGCGCCCGCCAATATGTGCGTCATGCCGTGCTATTACGACGCCGACGAGTCGTAAGGTTCGAATAAATTGAGCCGGCAATTCAACCGATCGCCATGCTGAGCGTTGCAGGATACCGTTATCGAAACGTTCTCGAGTCCGAAGGGGGACCCGTCAGCCGGATCTCCCTTCGCGAGTTTCCTGTCTACGGCCGGCAGATGTACCAGGCGAACGCCTGGCTGTCGGACAAGGTGGTGAAGCGGCGCAAGAAATTCGCCCTCTACAGCGACGCGGATGGCACGGGCACTTCCGAGACGCCGATGGTCGCCCGGTATATGGCGATCTCGGAGTCGATGGAGCGCTGGGCTTACCGTGTGAAAGTGAGGGCCAACGACCGCGAGCTGTACGGATTCGACATCGACGAGTCGTCGAACGGCATGGCTGCATTCCCGGGCCTGTTCAGCACGGAGGCCCGAAAACGGGCGATGCTCGAGGCAGTCGAACGGGCGAGCATCATCGCATGGTGGGAGGGGGCGCTCGACGGCGAGGTCCGGCAGACTGAATGGCCCGGCATCAGCGCGCTCGTGCTCCCGAGCCCGATCGGCATCGGAAACACGGTGGTTGCGTTTCGAGAGGTGAGGCCCGACTGCTTCGCCTACGGCCAGGGGGCCTCGATGGATTATTTCGGCGCGTGCGAGCGCGCGGTCATGGAGCTCGCCCGCAACGAATACGTCCTCGGGCTTCGCCGGGTTTCGCTCGGTCTCGCCGTTCAGGACGCACCGTCCGATCTATTCGAACGCCGCTGCCTCTTCTTCTCCACGGCGGAGGGGCATTCCTTGTTCCGCGAACGTCTAAATCGGACAATCATAGGCCCGAAATTCCGGTCGCAGGTTATTTGTGACGCGGAGATTGAGGGGCCCTGGTCGGAGTACGCTGCGGTATGGCGGGTCCTGATCCGGCCTCCGTCGACCGAGTTTCTTGTAAATTCGGAGAGATACTTCTTCTGGTAAGCGGATTGACGCCGGGTGCCGGCCCCGACGGGGCTGGGTGGATCATGGCGCAGAGGCATTGCGTCTGCGGCCTATGCCCCCCAATGATGGTGGCCCGTCGCCACCCATGGGATTTGAACCTTCGACCCCACCTCACGGCGCCCGAGGCGTGGCGGTTTGCCGCGCCGCCGGGATAGGCCTGCTTCTTGTCGGGGTCACCTTTGCCGCATATGCGCCGGCCTTGGCCGGGGCGATGCAGTGGGACGATGCGGCCCACATCACGGCGCCGGCGCTCCAGAGCCTGAAGGGCCTCTGGCGGATTTGGTTTCGGCTGGGAACGACCCAGCAGTATTACCCCGTGCTTCACAGTGCCTTCTGGCTGGAGCACAGGCTGTGGGGCGATTCGGTTCTTGGTTACCACGCGGCGAATGTCGCTCTCCACGCGGCCTCGGCGTGCCTTTTCGCCCTGCTTCTCGCGCGGGTGCGCCCCGGCGCCGAAGGAAGGATCGGCGCCGGCGAATGGTTCGCCGCCTTCCTTTTTGCGCTGCACCCCATCTGCGTCGAATCCGTGGCATGGATCTCCGAGCAGAAGAACACGCTCTCACTCTTCCTCTACCTTCTTTCAGCGCTGGTGTACCTGAGGTTTGACCGTGAACGCCGATGGGTCTGGTACGGCGCGGCGCTCGGCCTTTTTGTTCTGGCGCTCCTGGCGAAATCCGTGACGGCGACCCTCCCGGGGGCCCTGCTCCTGGCGCTCGTGTGGCGCCGGGGAAGGCTCGGGTGGCGCCGGGACGTCGCGCCGTTGGCGCCCTGGTTTGCGGTCGGGGCCTGCGCGGGTCTTTTCACGGCATGGGTCGAACGCAATTTCATCGGCGCAAAGGGCCACGCGTTTGACCTCGGGTTTCTCGAGCGGTGCTTCCTTGCCGGAAGGGTCGTCTGGTTCTATCTGGGCAAGCTCGTCTGGCCGTCCGACCTGACCTTTATCTATCCGAGGTGGGAGGTGGGCTATGGGTGGCCCTGGCCCCTCTGGAGCCTCTGCCTCGTCGCGGCGGCCGGCCTCCTATACTGCGTCAGGCGATGGAGCCGGGCGCCACTTCTCGCGCTGCTCTTTTTCGTGGGCTCCCTCTTTCCGGCGCTCGGCTTTTTCAACGTCTATCCGTTCCTTTTCTCCTACGTTGCCGACCATTGGCAGTACCTCCCGAGTCTCGGGGTGATCGCGCTGGCCGGGGAGGGCGCGGCGGCCGCGGGGCGGCGGTGGCTTCTCGGCCTCGGTGGGAGGGAGAGGGCGGCGGCCAGGGGGGCGCTCGCGGCCAGCGGGACGGCGGTCCTCGCGCTCCTGTTTGCGCTCACCTGGCGCCAGAGCGGGCTCTACCGTGATGTGCCGACGCTCTATGCCGACACGCTGGCCAAGAATCCCGGATGCTGGATGGCGCACAACAATCTCGGCGTCTATCTGACCGACGCCGGCAAGAGGGAGGCCGCCCTGAAGCACCTGCGCGAGGCCGTGCGCCTGAAGCCGGATTATTCGGACGCGCACAACAACCTGGGCGATGCGCTCTCAAAGGGGCCCGGGGGCGAGGACGAGGCCATCCGGGAGTTCGAGACGGCCCTCAGGATCGAGCCCGGGATGACCCAGGCCCACGCGAATCTCGGCCTGATCCTCGTGAACAGGCCTGGAAGGATCTCCGAAGGCGTCGCGCACCTGGAGGAGGCGCTTCGGGGAAACGAGGGGGACCCCCACTATGCGGGCCTTCACGTCGGCCTCGGGGTCGCGTTTGCGAAGATGCCGGGACGCCTTCCCGATGCGATCGCGCAGTTTGAGGAGGCGCTCCGGTTGAAACCGGGTGCGGTCGACGTCCTGGACGGCCTGGGGGTGGCCCTGGCCCGGGCCGGGCGCCCGGAGGACGCCGTGGCGCGGTTCCGGGAGGCGCTCCGGCTCAGTCCGAACAATCCCGCGGTCCACAATAACCTCGGGAACGTCCTGTCGCAGATGGGCCGGGGGCCGGAGGCGGTGCTCGAATACCGGGCGGCGCTCCGGGCGAAACCGGATTTTGCCGAGGCGCATGTCAACCTCGGCCGGTCGCTGCGCAGCGTGGGCAACGGCGCGGAGGCGATCGAGGAGTATCGGGAGGCGCTCGGGCTCATGGCCGATTCCGCGGAAGTGAGGAACAGCCTCGGATCGCTCCTCCTGCTCCAGGGGAAGGTCGGCGAGGCCCTCGAGCAATTTGGCGATGCGGTGCGGCTCGAACCCGGCTCCGCCCCCTATCGCAACAATCTTGGGATTGCGCTGACCCGGTCCGGACGGACCGGGGAGGCCATTGAGCAGCTGCGCAAGGCGCTCGAACTGGCTCCCGGGTTCTCGGACGCGCACTACAACCTGGGCGTGGCCCTTCTCCAGGCGGGGCTCGCGAGCGAGGCGGCCGCTGAATTCTCGGCCTCGGGGCGGACGCCGCCCTGAATCCGGCGCAAAACGCCCCCGCTCAGGGGGACGACCGGAGCATCTCCAGCATCCGCAGGGCCGAGGGATCGCCGGGCCTGAGTTCGAGCACGCGCTCGAACTCAGCGGCGGCCTCGGCCTTCCGCCCGGTCTGCAGGAGCGCAAGGCCCCGGATGAAGTGGGCGGGCGCGTAGTCCGGCTTCGTCCGGATCGCCTCCTCGATGTGCGAGAGCCCCTCCTCCACGCGGCCGGTCCTGCAGAGGATCATGCCGAGGTTGTTGTTCGCCTCGGCAAAGCCGGGCTCGATCCTGAGCGCCTCCTCGAAGTGGGTTACGGCCTCCGAAATGCGCCCTGTCTGGACCAGCGCGTTGGCGAGGTCGAAATGGGCCTTCGCATAATCGGGCTTCATCCTGAGGGCGTCCTCGATCCGGCGGATTCCCTCCTGGGGGTTGCCGGCGGCGCAGAGGATGACCCCCAGGTTGTTGCTCGCCTCGGCGTAGTCCGGCTGGAGCCGAAGCGCGGCCTCATACTCCGGGACCGATTCGCGGGGACGGCCCGCCTGGGAGAGGGCGACCCCGAGATTGTAATGGGCCCGGGCGAAATCGGGCCTGAGGCGCAGCGCCTGCTGGTAGCGCTCGATGGCCTCCCCGGAGCGGCCCGGCAGGCCCGCAAGCGCCTCGCCGAGGCCGTTGTAGGCGTCGGCGTAATCGGGCTGGATTCGGATGACCGCCTCGAATTCCGCGACCGCGTCCTGGATTTTGCCGGCCTGGTACAGGGTCGTGGCCAGGTTGTAGAGGGCGGGTGCAAAGTCGGGCTGGAGCTTGAGCGCAGCCCGGTATTCCTCGATCGCCTCCGGGCCGCGTCCGGCCCGGACGAGCGCATTGCCCAGGTTGTTGTGGGTTCCCTGCTCATTGGGCTGGAGGCGCAGCGAGGCCTCGAACTCGCCGATGGCCTCCGGGAGCTGGCCGGCCTTTGACAGGGCCATTCCCAGGTTGTTGTGGGCGCGGGCGTTCCCCGGCCGCTTGGCCGCGGTGTCGCGCCAGAGCGCGAGCGTGCTCCGGTAGTCCTCGTTTCGGAGGTCCGTCAGGGCCCCGAGGAGGAGGGCGAGCGCAAGGAGCGCCGCGAGGCTCCTGCGGCCCGCCAGGGCGTAGGCCCCCGTTACCAGGATCACGGCGACCGACGCGAGAGGCAGGTACATCCGGTGCTCGGCCATCGTCTGCGTCGCGACGGGAACGGCGCTGCTTGGGGCCAGGATGAGAAGGAACCAGGCGCCGAGGAAGCCGAGAGGGGGCCGGCGCCGGAGGGCGAAGAGCGTCGCGGCCACGAGGGCGAGGAGGACCAGCGCATACGGGACCACCGCGCCGGCGCCCGTGGCCAGTGCGATTCCGTAGTCAAAGATGAGCGGCCGGGGCCACGCCGAAAGCCTGAGATAGTGGACGATGGCCTCGGTCTGGGTCATCCAGTAGGCGAGGGGGGAGGCCGAGGCGAAGCCGGCCGAGCCGCCGCGGCTCCAGCCCGTGCTCGCCACGAGGAGGGCGAGGGGGATCCAGCAGGAGGCCAGCGCAAGGTAGAGCCCGCGTCTCAGGCGCCAGGCGTCCCTGAAGGTGCCCGCAAGAAACGTCCGGTCGTAGAGAAAGAGCACCACGGGGGCCGTCACGACGACCTCCTTGGTCGCCATGCCCAGAAGGCAGGCCCCGACGCTCCAGGCGCCCCAGGGGAGCGCGCGGTCCGACTCCGCCGACCGGATGAGCCCGTAGAGGGCCAGCAGGTAGAAAAGCGCCGCAAGGGACTCGACCCGCTGGATGACATAGGTGACCGCCTCGGTCTGGAGGGGGTGGAGCGTCCAGATGAGCGCGGCGCCGAGCGACAGGAGGAACGCATCCCGGCCAAACCGCTCCCTAAGCGCCGGCCGAAGGAGGGTGCGCCTGACGATGCCGTAGAGGGTCAGGCCCGCGAGGATGTGGATGGCGACGTTCAGCGCGTGGTAGCCCCAGGGAGCGTATCCGCCGAGGGCGTAGTTGAGGGCGAGCGTCAGGTTGGCCACGGGCCTGCCCCCGACCGTCGTCGCCTCCGGCGGCGGCGAGAACACGCCCGAAAGGGGCCACAATGCGCGGATGCTCGGGTTTTCCGGGATGGCCGTCACATCGTCGAAGACAAAGGGCGCCCGGTAGCAGTTGTGGTAGGCCACGAGCACGCAGGCGGCGATCGCCGCCAGGGCGGCGAACGCGCGAACGCCGGCGCCCTTGCCGGGCGCCGCAACCTGTTCCGGGTCGCTCATGCGGGCCATGTGCCGGGGGATCCCCGCCTGGAGGGGATCCAGTCTTGGCGCGTGGAGATCATACGGGGTGGTGTCGCTCCCTGTCTGACCGTTGGCCAACGGCCGATCAATCACATTGGAGGGGACCCTCAGGCGGGCCCGGCCGGCGGAAGGCTCACCGTGAAGCGGGCGCCGCCGCCCGGAGCGTCTCCCACGGAAACCGTGCCCCCGTGGGATTCGACCACGGCCTTCGCGAGGCTCAGCCCGAGGCCGAGCCCCTGCTGCGACCTGCTGGCATCGCCCCGGTAGAGCCTTCGGAAGATCGCCTCGCGCTCGGCCTGCGGCACCCCGGGGCCGTCGTCGCTCACCGTCAATTCCGCGGAGGAGGGGCCGAGGCGGGCCGAAAGGGTGACGTGCCCCCCGGGGGGCGTGTACTTCAGGGCGTTGTCGAGCAGGTTGTTGACCACCTGGCCGAGGCGGACGGCGTCGGCCTCGACCTCGACCGCCGACGCCAGGTCGAGCCTGAGCTCAATCGCCTTCTCCTCGGCCACCTCGCGGTAGAGGTCCGCGGCGCGCTCGGCGAGCGAGCGCAGGTCCACGCGGCTGCGGCTGAGCCTGAGGGCCCCGCCCTCGGCCGCCGAGATGTCGAGGAGCGCATTCATCACGTGCAGGAGGCGGTCGGTCTCCTCGATGCAGTCGGCGAGCGCGTTCCTTGCGTCCGTCGGGTCCTTCCCGTCGTGGAGCGCCATCTCGGCCGTGCCGCGCAGCCGCGTCAGGGGCGTCCGCAGGTCGTGCGCAAGGCTGTCCAGCGTGTCCCTGAGGACCTGCACGTGCGCCGAATTGCGCTCGAGAAGCGTGTTGATCTGGCGGACGAGAAGCGCCAGCTCGTCGCTCCCGGACGAGCCCGGGACCCGGGCCGTGAGGTCGCCGGTCTCGAGGATCCGCCGCGCGGTGTCCGAGACAAGGCGCAGCGGGCCCGTCGCGCGCCAGGCGAGGAGCGTGCCGACAAAGATCGAAAGCGCCAGGGCGGCGGCGCCCACCCAGGCGAACGCGCGCCGGAAGGGCTGCAGCAGGACCGCCCGGCTGTCGGTCCTCCTGCCGACCTGCAGGACGCTCCCGTCGGAGAGGAGGGCCGAGGCGACGGCGTAGTCGCGGAGCGCGTTCTGGGGGATCCGAACCGTCTGGATCCGGCGCGTCGCGGAGATCCCCCAGTCGCCCGGCACCGGGATGCTCTGCATCTCGGTCTGGATCCAGTCGGGGGGGACGAGAACGAAGACGGTCTCGTTCGCGGGGGTCACGACCCGGACGAAGAAGGAGCGGACCTCGGGGGTCGTGTTGGAGTTGATCTCGGCCCGGAGGGCGAGGGTGCCCCCGTCCTCGTAGGTCCGCGCGAGCCGGCCGGCCAGCTGCTCGACGGCCGCGCGCTCCCGGGTCTCGAGCGCGCGTGCGAGCTCCCAGTAAAGGGCCGCGAAGAGCGCCGCGGCGACCAGGGCGAAGACGCCGGTGTAGAGGCCGGCCAGGCGCAGCGCGAGGGACTTTCTCAGGCGCTCAAGCATGGGGCCTGTAGAGGTAACCCACGCGGCGCACGGTCTCGATCCGCGTGTGGTCGGGGTCGATCTTCGAGCGCAGGCGCGAAACCACGACGTCGACGACGTTGGTCTGGGGGTCGAAGCTGTAGTCCCAGACGTGCTCGAGGATCATCGTCTTGCTGACGGGGCGCCCGGCATGCCTCAGGAAGAACGCGAGGAGCGAGAATTCGCGGGGCTGGAGCTCGACCCGGACGCCGGCGCGGCTCACCTCGCGCGTCACCAGGTCGAGCTCGACGTCGCCTGCGGAGAGCCGCGTGGCCTCGGGCGACTGGGAGGCGCGCCTGATGAGCGCCTGGACGCGCGCCAGGAGCTCGGAAAAGGCGAAGGGCTTGGTGAGATAGTCGTCGCCCCCGCTCTGGAGGCCGCGGACCCGGTCGTCGACCGACGTCCTTGCGCTCAGGAAGAGGACGGGGATCCGGCTGCGCGCGGCGCGGATCCGCTTCACAAGGCTCACGCCGTCCAATTTCGGCAGCATGATGTCGACGACGGCGGCGTCATAATCGGTGCACTGCGCGATCTCGAGCCCGCGTTCGCCGTCGCCGGCGTGGTCGACCGCGTAGCCGGCCTGCTTCAGGCCATGCACGATGAACGAGGCGATCTTTTCGTCATCCTCCACCACGAGCACTCGCATGGCCCCACTAAAGCCCCTCGACCGGGTTTTTTAAAGGGTCAAAGCGCGCAAATCGGCAATCTAACCAATTTGTAATCATGGCGAAAGAATGGGGCCATCTCGCCGTGGTAGGCTGGGGCACCATGACAAGACTCACGTTTCAGAACCCCAGGTTCCGCAGGGCGCTCCAATTCGGGGCGCTCCTCGCTTTCGCCGGTGCCGTCGTCGGCATCCGGGCCGCAGAAAAATCCGAGCCCTCCATATCCCTGAAGCGCGATGACAGCACCGTGGCCCGCGGCCAGGCGGACCGGGTGAGCTATTCCGACGTCGTCAGTCGCGTCTCGCCGAGTGTCGTCAAGATCACGGTCCAGGTGAAGCCGCGCCGGGTCGACATGAACAACGACTTCCCGGGCTTCAACGACCCGATGTTCAGGCAGTTCTTCGGGGGGCGCATCCCCGAGATCAACCCGCAGCCCATGAGCGGCCTCGGCTCCGGAGTCATCATCAGCCAGGACGGCTACATCGTGACGAACAACCACGTGGTCGACGGGGCCGACTCCGTCACGGTGGCCCTGGCCGACGGACGCGAGCTCCCCGCGAAGGTGATCGGGCGCGACCCGCTGACCGACATCGCGGTGGTCAAGGTCGACGCGAAGGGCCTGCCCGCGATCACGTTCGCCGACAGCTCTAAGATCCTGACCGGCGACCGCGTCCTCGCGATCGGCAACCCGTTCGGGATCGGCGAGACGGTCACGAGCGGCATCGTGAGCGCCACCGGCCGCAGGGTGGGCATCCTCAACGACGTTCACGGCTATGAGGACTTCATCCAGACGGACGCCGCGATCAATCCGGGGAATTCCGGGGGGGCCCTCGTCGACGTCGACGGCCGCCTTGTCGGGATAAATACCGCGATCCTGAGCCGCAGCGGCGGCTTCCAGGGCGTCGGCCTTGCGGTGCCCTCGGACATGGTGAGCCAGGTGGCCGACAGCCTGGTGAGGACCGGCCGGGTGGTGCGCGGCTTCATCGGCGTCAACATCCAGAACATCACGCCGGCGCTCAGCGAATCCTTCAACCTGAAGACCCGAAGCGGCGCGCTCGTCGCCGAGGTCGTTCCGGACAGCCCCGCAGCCAAGGCGGGCATCAAGGAGGGAGACGTCATCACGAGCATCAACGGCAAGCCCGTGTCCGATTCGAACTCGCTTGCGCTGACCGTCAGCGGGGACGGGCCCGACAAGAAGCTGACCCTTGACCTCCTGCGCGACGGCAAGGCGACGACGGTGGAGGTCACGACGAGCGAACGCCCGGGGACCCCGCGCAATCCGGCGGACGCGCTCGCGGCCAGCGATGACCAGGGCGTCCTGAACGGGGTCGCGGTGGACGACCTGACGGGCGACGCCCGGCAGCAGTTCAACCTTCCGCCCCACATCCACGGCGCCCTTGTGACCAATGTCGATCCGAACTCGGCCGCGGCCCGCGCGGGGATCAGCGCCGGGGACGTGATCCTTGAGATCAACCGGCACCCGGTGCATTCGGCGGAGGACGCCGTGAAACTGAGCGAGAAGGCGGAGAGCAAGAAGACGCTTCTGCGCCTTTGGTCGCGGGGTTCGACGCTCTTCGTCGTCGTGGACGAGTCGGGTCAGGACAAGTCGACCTCCTGAGGGTTTGGGGCGATGAATCGCTCGCGCGGATTTCCCCGGCCGGGAGGCCGGGGAAGCCGTTCGGCGCAAGGGGGGATCGGGCGGGCCTACGAGGCGGCCCGGGCCCTCCGGTGCCTGAGCGCTATGAGGGTCTTCCCGGCGCGAATCAGGTACCGCTCGACCCCCACGTGAATCGCCGATGCGAGGGCGAGTCGAGGCTGCCGCCAGGGCCAGGAATCCCACGACGCCGTCGACCCTCAGCCCCAGCAGGATGCTCGACGCCCTGCGCACGAGCTTGTCGGCGATTCCCAGATGGATCAGGTACAAGGGGTAGGAAATCGCACCCATCCAAAGGCCGACGGCGAGGCATCGCCCCGCCAGCGGGCCGGCGAGCGAACGCGGGCGCGAGGCCTCGAGCAGGAGCCCAGCCACGACGAGGCAGACTGCGCCGAATCCCTTGTGGAGAAGCCCGTTGCCCGGGTCCAAGGGCGACAGGTAGCTGTGCAGGAACACGCCGGTGAGGACGAGCGCGGCAATGCGGCTGGCCCAGGCCGCCCAGCCGTGCCGCAGCAAGGGCCCGAATCGGACAAAGGCGCACGCCAGCAGCATGCCGACGATGAACTCCAGCAGGATCGGGTTTCCCATGAGCCCCAAGAATTTCCGGAGGGACCATGCCGGTTCGCGCGGCGGGAAGAAAGACCTGGTTCGGGACCAGGGTGATGGGCCCCCCGAGCAGCCACTGAAAGGCGAAGACGCTCAAGACGACGGCGACGGAGGACAGGGCCACCCTCCAGCGATGCGAGAGGAGCAGGGCTGCCGCGAAGAGCGCATAGAAATACAGCTCGTAGGGAAGCGTCCAGGCCTGGGGCACAACGGGGAAACCGAATTTCGGCGGGTCCACGTCCGTGATCGGCAGAAAGCACAGCGACCGCCAGAGGACCCCGAGCGGGGGCCGGGCGGAAACGTAAAGGAAGTAGGCCAGCGTGATGAGCTGCGCCAGGGGCACCACGCGGAAGAACCGGCGCAGGGAGAAGTCCACGGCGTTTGCGTGCTCCCGGGCCTGGGTCGTGTAGACGATGATGAATCCGGAGATGACGAAGAAGATGTCGACTCCCGCATAGCCGCCGGAAAAGGGGAGCGACTCAACGCGGGTGTCACGCAGCGTGGACTTCAGGTAATGCGAGTAATGGTAGAGCATCACCAGGAGGGCCGCGACGCCCCGGAGGACCTGGAGCGAATAGAGGATCGGCGGCGCCTCGCCCCCCGAGCGTCCGCCGACGATGGCCGGCGTTCGGGAGCCTTCTGGCGGAGAGGGGGGCATGGCGGCGAATCGGCCCCGGCCTAGGGGCGGCCGGCGATCCGGATGATGGCGCCGAGGCAGCGCTCGACGTCCGCTTCCGTCGTCGCCCACGAGGATACGCTGATGCGCATGACCGTGTTTCCGTGCCAGACGGAGCCCCCGCACCAGAGCGTCCCGTCCGACTGGATCGCCTCGATCACCCGGAGCGTCCGCTCGGCGGAGCCGAACGAGACAAGGACCTGGTTGATCACGACCTCGTTGTGGACCGTGTGCCCCGCCGATCTGAGGCCCTCGGCGAACCGGGCGGCGTGCCGGCAGGTCCTTTCGATCAGTTCGGCGATCCCGGAGCGGCCGAGCGAGCGGATCGCAGCCCAGATCTCGACTCCCCGCGCGCGCCGGGACAGTTCGGGGACGTACTGCGAGGGTTCGCGGGTCCCGCCCATGGCAAGGTAGGAGGCATTGATGGTCATGGCGCTGCGCAGGGCGTTGGGATCGCTGACCAGCGCGAGGGCGGCGTCGTAGGGCGTGTTGAGCCACTTGTGGCAGTCGACCGCCCACGAATGCGCGCGCTCGGCGCCGTGGACGAGGCTTCGCCTCGAGGGGCACGCGGCCGCCCAGAGTCCGAATGCGCCGTCGATGTGGACCCAGGCTCCCGATCCGCGCGCCCTTTCGCAGACCTCGGCGATGGGATCGAATGCCCCGGTGTTCACGTTTCCGGCCTGAAGGCAGACGAGGGTCCGCGAATCCATCGCCGGGAGACCCGCGGGGATCAACCGGCCCTGGCCGTCCGTCGGAACGCGCACGATCCTGTCCTTGCCCATTCCGAGGATCGAGAGCGCCTTCAGGACGGTGGAATGCACCTCGTCCGAGACGACGACCTTCAGTTCCGGGGCGCCGAAGAGTCCCTTCGACTCCACGTCCCATCCCTGGCCCCCGAGCAGCGCGTGCCTCGCGGCCGCGAGCGCGGTCAGATTGGCCATGGTCGCGCCGGTCACGAATCCGGCGCCGGTCCCGGGCGGCAGTCCGAGCAGTTCAACCGCCCAGCGCAGGCTCACCTCCTCGAGCCGCGCACCGACGGGCGAAAGCACCGTCATGGCGACATTCTGGTCCCAGGCGGCGGAGAGCCAGGCCGCGGCCGTCGTCGCCGGAAGGGAGCCGCCCGTCACGAATCCGAAATACCGGCCACCCGCGGTCGCCACCGTCGCCGGGGAACCGGCCTCGTCGAGCTCCGCCAGGACCTCCAGAGGATCGGTGGGTCCCTCGGGCAGGTCCCGGTCGAAACGCTTGAGCGCCTCGAGGGCGCCGGGCGTCGGGGCCACGCTGCGGTCGGGGAGCGACGCAAGGTAGCGCGACGCGCGCCGATGTGCGGAATCTAGGAGGGGCTGCATGACGGGGCTCCAAGCGAACGTCCTCCGGCGGTCTCCGGCAACGACATATTCCCGCTCCCGCCGAGCGCATCGGGAAAGGTCCGCGGGAAGACCGTCCCGCTCGGAGCCGGGCCCCGGAACCGCATCGGGGGCATTGAAGGCAGACTAAGTAATTGTACCCGGATTACATTACACAGGCCGTTCTGCTATGTTTCTGGCGATGAAAAACGGCAGCACCACTCTCCTAAGCCGGTTGGCCCGAGTCGCCCCGATGCCGAACAGTGCATGGGAGCGCGCAGCCGGGAACCTTCTTCGGGAAACCCTGCATTTCGCGGCGCCGGTCGCGATGCTCTGCGCGGCGCTGCTCTGCCCGGCCGCGGCCGCGGACAAGCCCCTCGCCGCCCCCCTTTCCGATCTCATTGCCAGGGCCCAATCCGGCGACGCCTCCTCCCAGCTGGGGCTCGGCGAGGTTTATGCGACCGGCGAGGAGCTTCCCTGCAACAAGGCGGAGGCGATGAAGTGGTACCGCCTGTCGGCGAGCCAGGGCAACGCCAAGGCGGCCTTCCTTTTGGGATTCATGTACGAAGTGGGCGACGGGGTTCCCAAGTATTCGGTCGAGGCGGCCAGGTGGTATCGGCAGGCGGCCGAGGGCGGCGACGCGAGGGCCCAGTACCTGCTGGCGGCGATGTACGCCCGCGGCGACGGCGTCTCGAAGGATCCGGCGGAGTCGGCGAAGTGGATCCTAAAGGCCGCGGAGCTGGGGAATTCGCAGGCGCAGGCCCTCCTCCTCAAGGAATATAATGCGGGCGTCGGGATTTTCAGCACCAAGGCGGACGCCGCAAACTGGTTTCGGAAGGTTGCCGTGCAGGGCAACGCGTTCGCCCAGTATCAGCTGGGCATCATGTACAGCGCGGGGGACGGCGTCGCGAAGGATGGGGTCGAGGCCCTTGCATGGCTCAACTTGAGCGCACAGACGGGCGACCACGACTACGTGAAGGCGCGCAACCGGCTTGAGGCGGAACTCGGTGCGACGGTGGCCTTGAGGGGCCAGGAGCGGAGCAGGGAGCTCATGGCGGGGGTCGCAATCGCGGTCGCCACGAAGGAATCGGCCATCACCGCCCAGGGCGGTCTGTAAGGGCGCGGCCGGGGTCCGGGGGAGCCCGCAATCCCCCTGCGCGAGGTGTCGGCCGGGCCGGGCGTCTCCCGGGGGCGCCGCCCTGCGGAAGGGCGCAAAGGGGCCGGAATCGGCGCAAATCGAAGGGCGGTCGGCCGATAGGACATCGCAAATGATTTCAGCCGGGCGCTGCTGTGCCGATAGAGCGGATACCCCAATGAGTCCGAGAGAAAGCGCGACCCCTTCCGGCCGGTTTCCTGGAAACCGGATTGGGGGATTTGTCATGGGTTCCAGCGGCAAACTCCGGGAGACGGAGATAGATCCGGTCGAACCCCCGAATCCCTGGATTCGTCTGCTGGCGGCGGGAGGCCTCGTTATCCTCACCTGTGGCGCATTGGTGCTCCGCAGGCGCCTGGCGTCGGGCGACGACCTTCTCTGCGCGGCGGAAGTCGCCGCCGCCGCGATCGGAGCCGCCGCCCTCTTCATCTTCGTCGTCGGCCCCCGGCTCGCCCGGCGGAACGAGGCCGGCCGCGGAGCAACGGGCGCCGCGGCCTTCGGTGGGAAACGCGAGCGGCTGTACATGAAGACCCTTCTAGAGAGCGTCCCCGACAACATCTATTTCAAGGACAAGGATTCGCGCTTCCTCATGGTCAGCAAGACGTTCACCGAGAAGTTCGGGCAGGGCAGCTATGACTCGATTCTGGGAAAGACGGACTTTGACATCTTCACGGAGGAGCACGCGCGGCCCGCTTTTGACGGCGAGCAGGAGATCATCAGGACCGGCAAGCCCATCATCAACCTGGTCGAGAAGGAGACGAAGGCCGACGGAACCGTATCGTGGGGCCTGACGACAAAGATACCCGTCCGCGACGAATCGGGGGAGATCATCGGCACCCTCGGAGTCACCAAGGACATCACGCACATGAAGGAGACGGAGGCCGAACTGGCGCGCGCGAGGGACGTCGCGCTGGAATCCTCCCGGACAAAGAGCGAGTTCCTTGCGAACATGAGCCACGAGATCCGCACGCCGATGAACGGGGTGATTGGGATGACGGGCCTTCTGATCGACACCGAGCTTTCGCCGGTGCAGCGGGAATTCGCGGAGACGATCCGCAATTCCGCGGATTCGCTGCTCACGATCATCAACGACATCCTCGATTTCTCAAAGATCGAGGCAGGGAAACTCACGTTCGAGACGCTCGATTTCGACCTTGTCGAATCGGTGGAGGGGGCGCTCGACATGTTCGCGGAAAGGGCGCGGCTGAAGGGGATAGAGCTCGCCTGCGAACTGCCTGCCGACCTTCCGAGGCGGCTGAAGGGCGATCCCGGTCGCCTGAGGCAGGTGATCACCAACCTGATGGGCAATGCTGTCAAATTCACCGAAAAGGGCGAGGTTGTCGTGCGGGTGGCGAAGAAGAGCGAGACGGAGACCCATGCGGTCATCAGCTTCGCGATCAAGGACACCGGGCGCGGGATCCCGCTCGATGTGCAGGCGACGCTGTTCAAGCCGTTCACCCAGGCGGACAGCTCGACCACCCGGAGGTTCGGCGGCACGGGACTCGGGCTCGCGATCTCGAAGCAGCTGGTTCAAATCATGGGCGGTGAGATCGGATTGCGGAGCGAGGAGGGCAAGGGGTCCACGTTCTGGTTCGACGTCCGGCTTGAAAAGCAGACGGGGCCGGAGATGCCCGCCCCCACGATCTATTTCCGGGACCTGTTCGACCTCCGCGTGCTCGTGGTCGATGACAACGCCACCAACCGCCAGATCCTCCGCCACCAGCTGTTCGCCTGGAAGATGCAGAAGGGCAGCGCGGCCAACGGATACGAAGCCCTGGAACTCCTGCGGGCGGCCGCGGCCGAGGGCAGACCCTTCGACCTGGCCCTTCTCGACATGCAGATGCCCGAGATGGATGGGATGACGCTTGCCAGGGCCATCAAGGCCGATCCGGCCATCGCCTCCACGAAGCTCATCATCCTGACCTCGATGGGCTATATGCACGCCCATGACGAGCTGAAGGCGGCGGGCGTGGATGCCTACCTCGTGAAGCCGGTCAAGCAGTCTCGCCTGTTCGACTGTCTCGTGAGCGTGCTAGGGCACGCGGCCGCAGAGCACGTGTTCACGAAGCCCGTCGCGAATGCCCCCGCTGCGCCGCAGGACGATGATCTCGCGAACGCGCGTCACGTCCGAATCCTGATCGCCGAGGACAACGTTGTGAACCAGAAGGTGGCCCTCGCGCAGCTGAAGGGGCTTGGATTCGCCGGGGACGCCGTTGCCAACGGCCGCGAGGTGCTGAGCGCGCTCCGGCAGGTGCCCTACGACATCATTTTCATGGACTGCCAGATGCCGGAAATGGACGGATACGAGGCCTCGCGCCTGATCCGCCAGGCCGAGAGGACGGCGAACATCAACTGGAAGGCCCCGGTGCGCATCATAGCCATGACCGCCAATGCGATGACCGGCGACCGGGAGACCTGCCTGGCCGCGGGGATGGACGACTACCTTTCCAAGCCCGTGCGCAAAGCGGAGCTCAGGTCGGCGCTTGTGAAATGGGCGGGCGCCTGAGGCGCTAGGTCGGCGAAACGGCATCGCATCGCGGTCTCGCGCGCCTGCCTTCAACGACTCCTTCTGGCGATGTCTTTACGATTCTGAAGGAGAGGTCCGACGAATATTCATTTTCAGTCGCGTCAACGGCTACCCCGCTGGGCAAATCGAGACTAAATGAAAGGCTTGGCCCATCTTCGCTTCCTTGTATGCCCGCCAACGTTGCAATTGTATAGGGCTTTTATACTGCTTGAGCCTCAAGCTTCCAACTTAGACCCAAGACGAGCATCGATGCGGCCGCCAAGCCGCGTGCAAGCAGCTTGGTTGCGCCGGTTATTTCCATTTGCGGCACTCGACGGGCGGATAAGTGTAAGACGCGTAGCCATCGCTCAGGGCTTCATGTACGAGATATGTAGACAATTGACGGGCAAAGGCCAGCGATCGGAGTGGAAGATGAATCTGCTCAACCCCGTCGAATTCGATGCTCGCTATTTGCAGGCAAATGACACGGTTGCCAAAGCGATAACGGCGCGCGACCCGACACGAGTTCATCGTCCCGGCGGCTGGTGAGAAGAAGCCTTGCGGTTCCAATGGGCTGTCAGGCACGAATGCTTCGTTGCATGAACTCCCTGGACCGTGCCTTGCGATAAGAGTCGGATTTTGGCCGCCAACGCCTTCCGGTGATTTCCAAGAGCTCAGTTTCGGAGCGTCTGGCCGTATTTCCTTCAACACTGGCATCGGCGTCACGCTTCCCGTGAAAAAGCCACCGGACTAGTGGGTTTCATTGACTGGATTGTCATTAAGAAGGGGACCATAACCCATGCAAACGGATGCGTCCCGCGGACGTTTGCATCATCGTCGGCGTTTATTCGAGGCATCAAATCCCAACTTCGGCATGCGATACCAGCTTCGCCCTCTCATCACGTCATGCCTGCTAACTGCATTGTGGCTGTCGAGCGCCTCATTTGCACCCGCACAGTCCATTTACACGCCCTATACCTTCGTCACGTATGCGGGGCGTCCCTTGCACGGCAGCGAGGACGGTCCGGAGGCCTCCGCTCAGTTCGACGGCCCGATTGGCGTGGCTTCTGACAATGACGGCAACCTGTTCATTGCCGATTCCAACAACAACACAATCCGCAAGATCACCGCGGCCGGCCTGGTCAGCACACTGGCCGGAAATGTGGGAGTTTCCGGCAGCACCGATGGGACTGGAAGCGCGGCGCTGTTCAACGGCCCGCAAGGAGTGGCCGTTGACGCAAACGGGAATGTGTACGTTTCGGACACTGGCAATTATTCGATTCGTAAGATCACAGCTGCCGGGGTGGTGACCACTTTTGCGGGTTCGCCTGGCGTTTCCGGCCAAGTTGATGGACAGGGAGGGCTGGCGCTATTTTCGAATCCGCAAGGCGTGGCCATCGACAGCGCCGGGAACATTTATGTGTCCGACAGTGGCATTGGAATCCGCAAGATTACGCCGGCAGCCGTTGTGACGACGTTGGCGCGAGCCTTGATTTCAGGGGGTGTAGCCGTCGATACCGCCGGCAATGTATATGCGGTGGCGGAGAGTTCTTTCAGCAACGCAATTTTGAAGTTCTCGCCAAGCGGAAGCCTGACAACGCTCGCGGTTACGCCCGGGCCGGGTGGCCCCATCGTGTCTCCTTTTACCCCTTCCGGCCTCGCGGTCGATCTCGACGGAAATGTCTACGAGTCGGACGCCGGCAACGATGTGATCCTCCAAATCACCCCAGATGGAGCGGTGAAAACGCTGGCAGGAACAGCCGGAATGTCTGGCAGAGCCGATGGGGTGGGCGGCGCCGCGCGGTTTAATGACCCACAAGGAATTGCGGTGAATGCAAATGGCACCGTGTATGTGGACGATACCGGCAACAACACCGTTCGCAAAATCGTTGCAGGGGGAAACGTCTCCACTCTGGCGGGATTGATCGGTGGCGCGGGAAGCTCTGACGGCGCGGGCCGGTCGGCGCAATTCAATGATCCCTTCGGCGCGGCCGTCGACTCCCAGGGCAACGCATACGTCGCTGACAACGGAAATAACACGATTCGAAAGATTGCACCTGGCGGAGTGGTGACAACCCTGGCGGGTTTGGCCGGCTACACAGGCAGCACCGATGGCCTCGGCAGCGCAGCGCGATTCAATTCTCCCCGTGGCGTGGCTGTCGACGGAAATGGCAACGTTTATGTCGCAGATGCTGATAACGAAACGATTCGCATGATCAACCCGGCGGGTCTCGTGACAACGCTGTCGGGAATGGCCAGCATCGCTGGCAGCAACGACGGCACGGGAGGAGCAGCGCGATTCAATAATCCCAACGGCGTAGCGGTCGACGCGAGCGGCAATGTTTATGTCGCGGACTCCGATAACGATACGATTCGGATGATCACGCCTGCTGGGAGGGTCACGACCCTGGCCGGTATGCCTGGAACCCCCGGCAGCGCTGACGGCCCGGGCACGGCGGCACGGTTCAATGGACCAGTTGGCGTGGCCGTGGACGGCGCCGGAAACATTTATGTTTCCGATGAACTCAACGACACCATCCGTAAGATTTCTCCAACGGGAGAAGTGACGACTCTGGCTGGGACGGCCGGCAGTGCGGGCAGCACTGACGGCGTGGGCGGCGACGGGCGGTTTTGGTATCCGTTTGGAATTGCGGTTGACCCCAGTGGGAATGTTTACGTCACGGACACTAATAATTATACGGTTCGAAAGATCACTCCGTCCGGAAGCGTGACGACCATCGGCGGGACGATAGGGACCATGGGAAGCAAGGATGGGCTCGGAGCCACCGCCCTATTCGGGCCGGACTCGGGTATCGCGGTTGACGGAGAAGGCAATGTGTTAGTCGCGGACAATTTTGGTAATGACATTCGGCTTGGAAGCGCCGGAGTCCCGACAATTACCTCCAATCCTAAGGGAGGGATCATAACTTCCGAAGGCGGTTTGACGCTATCCGTCGCCGTCAACGGCGCATTTAGCTACCAATGGTATCTCAACGGAAATGCAATCTTGGGAGCGACTTCGGCGTCTTATCCGGCGACCTACGGCGGCTTGTATACGGTCGTCGCATCCAATGCCGCCGGCGCGTCAGTGGGCGGCCCTGTGGTCGTCGCCGTCGCAAACCGCTTGGCCAATATTTCCGCTCGGGTTCGGGTTGAGTCTGGCGCGGGTGTTGCCATTGGCGGATTCGTGATTTCCGGACCTTCAGGCTCGACCAAACAGCTCCTGATCCGCGCTGATGGACCGTCACTTTCACAGTTTGGCCTGACCGGCGCACTGATTCAACCCATGCTATCTGTCTACGATTCCGCTGGCAACGTCATCGCGACCAATGCCGGATGGGGCAGCGCTCCGGTCATGGGAGCCTCGACAGTAAATGCGACGATTGAGGGCGCGACGTCGAACATGATGCAGGAGGCCGGGGCATTTTCCTTTCCAAGTGGTTCAGCCGACTCGGCCATGGTCCTGACACTGCCGCCCGGCGCCTATTCAGCGGTGGTATCCGGCATCGGAGGAACCGAGGGCCTCGCATTGGCGGAAGTCTACGAAATCAATTCGTCGGATTCGGCGGTGTTAAGCAACATTTCGGCTCGGGCCGACGTTGGCACTGGCGCAGACATCTCCATCGGCGGTTTTGTCGTTTCTGGCACAATGTCGGCGACTCTTCTTATTCGCGCAGTTGGACCAGCACTGTCGGCCTTTGGTGTTTCGGCCGTGCTGGCTCAGCCCGTCCTGTCCGTCTTTGACACAAACGGCAACTTGGTAGCGACAAACTTCGGATGGGGCAGTGCTCCGATTGCCGGAAATTCGACGGTCAACGCTTCGATTCAAGCGGCAACGTCGCAATTGATGGAGAGTGCCGGGGCTTTTCCGGTACCGGCGAATTCATCCGACTCGGCATTGGTCGTGGCTCTTCCACCCGGCTCCTATTCTGCCGAGGTTAGCGGAGCTGGCGGTGGAACGGGGATCGCATTGGTAGAGATATATCAAGTGCGATAGGAGCGGCATATCCGCCATCTTGGGCGGGCAAAGCAAGATCCGGACGTTCGTCGCCGTCGGCATGACTCGTAGTCCATCCGGGTGGCTTCTGGTTTCTTTCAAGGAGAGACCCCATTCGGGTACCTGTAAAACAAGCTGAAAAACACTCTTTCTGATGCAGTCTTAGCTTGACCCTTGTGGGTTAAAATGGGTTGAAATGGGGTATTGTGGGGCGGGTCCTCAAACCGCTGATCCCATGACTCAACCCGGCAAAGCATTTTTCACGGGCCTTTTTAGGCACACCCTCGACGACAAGGGGCGCGTCACGATCCCTTCGGCTTGGCGCGCGGCCCATGCCGAGGGCGACGTGTTTCTCGCCACGCCCCATCCCGACGGGTACGTGGCCGTGCTGCCTCCGTCCGAAGTCGAGAAGCTTCATGCGAAGATCGCCCAGATGGCGCTGAGCGACGGCGCGGGCCAGGACTTCGCATCGCGATTCTTTGCACAGACTCAGTCGTTCACGTTCGACAAACAGGGGCGCGTCGGCCTCACCGCCGATCTGCTGGAGCACGCCGGGATCGCGAAGGACGCGGTCCTCGTGGGCTCCCTCACCAAGTTCAACATGTATTCGCCTTCCCGGTGGCAAAAGGTCGAGGCGCGCACATCCGGGGAGAACTTCGGCGACATCATGCGCCGCCTCGGAATCTGACCATGAACAATTCATCGAGGATCTGCTCACCCCGCGCGATCTTGAGAGAAGCGGCCACGCGGGCGGTTTCACGCACGTTCCCGGCTTGGATCGATGCCAACGAATACTCCGGCGCCCAGGCCTGCGCCATTCCGCGGGTTCGGGACGGACTCGTGCTCAGGCTCGTGGCGGGCCGGCGGCAGGAGCGCATCAAGCCATTCATCAATGCGACTGGCGCTCCCTGATTTCGCGAGCGCGAGCATGATTCCTGGCCATCAGCCTGTCCTCCTGGGCGAGGTCCTGGGATTCCTTTCCCCTGTCGCAGGCGGAAGGTACCTTGATTGCACGTTTGGCGGAGGCGGCCACACGCGCGCCATCCTTGAGGCTGCAAAGGACGTGCAAGTTATTGCTCTGGATCGAGATCCGGAGGCAAAATCAAGAATCGGAACACTGGCGGCCGATTTTCCCGGTCAATTCACGCTGCTCGATCGCGATTTTGGACGGTTGGACTCGCTGCCGGACTCGGGCTTCCACGGGATACTCTTTGATTTCGGGCTGTCGTCGTTCCAGCTCGACGCCTCCGAAAGGGGATTTTCGTTTCGCACGGACGCACCCGCCGACATGAGGATGGACCCCAGGGTGGGGGTCCCCGCGGCGCTCTGGTTGGAGACGGCGACGGAGGACATGCTCGTTCGCGCAATCCGGGACTACGGCGAGGAAGCCCATTGGCGGCGCGTGGTCCGTTCCCTTCTCGGCGCCCGGGGCACGGGCGCGCTCAGTCGGACGGGCTCGCTTGCAGAGCTGATAGGAGCCGCGATACCGGCGCGCGACCGCCACTCCTCCAGGATCCACCCGGCCACCCGGTCGTTCCAAGGGATTCGGATCGCCGTCAACGATGAGATCGGGGCGATCGAACGCGCCCTTCCTTCGGCGTTCGAGAAACTGCTCCCTGCGGGGGTCCTTTGCGCGATCAGCTTCCATTCCCTCGAAGACCGCCCGGTGAAGCAATTCTTCCGGCGCATGTGCGGCCAGCCCGAGAATGCCAATGACTCCACGCCCAACGACCTGCGGACGAAGCGCGCCGAGGCGCTCACACGCCGCCCCGTTGTCCCGTCGGAGGCGGAGGTCGAGGCAAATCCCCGCAGCCGATCAGCCAAACTGCGGTCAATCAGGAAGTTATAATGCTCACTAGCAAAAAGGCGGGTTCTCAGGCTTTCGTAAACCAATTCCTGGTTTATACCTTGGTGGCCATTTGCGGAAGCGCGACGATTGGCTTGGGGACCGTTTGGATGCGCCACCAGATTTCCGTCGCCGCCAATGAGAACAAGGTCCTAGAGGCCTCGATCGAGGACCTGGACCGCCGCATTGAGGAGGCCGATGCCGCCATCGCCGCGGAGCAGGATCCGGCGGTGCTCAACCGTCGGAACGCCGAGTGGCATCTCGGGTTGGTGCCGCCGGGCGAAACCCAGGTTCGCCGTGTCTCCGAGGATCCGGTCATGCGCCTCGCGTCCCTTCATAACCGCAAACTATTCGGAGAAGGGCCCGCGACCGTAAGCGTGAGTCTTGCGCTCGCGCACTAACGCCGCCTGACCGCCCATGTCGAAGGGCTTCACCTCAAGCTACAGAATCGCCCTTTTGGCGAGTCTGGTCCTGGCGATGTTCGTCGGCCTGGAGGGGCGCTTGGTCTGGCTCCACGTGATCGATCGGGACGAGCTCCTGCGGTCGGTGGACGAGGCCCGCCGTCAGCTGATTGTCGATAATGCGCGCAGAGGCGACATCGTGGACAAGAACGGCGCCCTTCTGGCGACGAGCCGCTCGATCATCGTACTCGGCGTCGACCCGCAGTTCGTGCGCCCGGAGGACAAGGCCAAGTGGCCGCAGCTTGCGAGCTTGATCGGCATTCCGCTGGCGGACCTGGATCGGATCTGCACGACCAAGACCCGTCCCGAGTCGTACAAGAATGAAGTGAGGGTGAACGCCCCGGCAGCGAGGCGGTCATCACGCTCGCCGCCGCGTCCCCCGTGGCGCAGGCCCCTCCGCCGCGACCGCAGCAGACGCCGATTCCGCCAAGGTCGACGACACCCAGCTTGACGAGCCGGACACCGAGGGCAATCGGCCGATCCGCTGGGCCAAGCTGAGCGACCAGGTGACGGAATCGGCCTATGCCCAGATCATCAAGCTCGGGATCAGGGGGGTGTACGGCAGCCGGGTGTATCGCCGCGACTATCCGCACAATGAGATGGCCGCCCACATCATTGGCTATGTGGACCGCAAGGAGCGTCCGGTGACGGGGATCGAGCGGTATGCGGATTTCTATCTCCGGGGCGAGAACGGCTGGCTCGAGTCGGAAAAGGACGGAAGGAGCCACGAGCTCGCCCAGTTCCGCACGCGGGAAGTGCCGGCAATAGACGGATACAACGTCAGCCTGACCATCGACGCGACGGTGCAGCACATCGTCGAGGACGAGCTGGCCAAGGTCGTTCAGCAGTATGACCCGCAGAAGGCGACGATCATTGTCAGCCTTCCCCGCAACACGCCGCGGGGTCCCGCCGGATCCATCCTCGCCCTGGCGAACTATCCGTCGTTCGACCTGAACACGTTCAACAAGCTCGCGAAGGACGACCAGGGGCGGATGCGCAACGTGGCCATCACGGACGAGTACGAGCCGGGATCGGTCTTCAAGATTGTGTCGGTTGCAGGGGCGCTCAACGACGGCCTCGTCACGCCCCGGACCGAGTTTGACTGCACGCTTGAGAAAATCACCTACAACGGGATCACGCGCAGTCTCCCAAGGGAGGACTCGAGCGACCACTTCGATCATCCGCTCAGCGTCGCCGAAATCGTTGCCCATTCGTCGAACAAAGGCGCCGCCCAGCTCGCGATGCGCCTCGGCGACCGCCGATTCTACGAATACGCCCGGGCCTTCGGGTTCGGCCAGCACACGGGTTTCCCGTCGGGCAGCGAGGTAACCGGAAACCTGAAGCCTCCCGAAAAATGGGACAGCTTCACGATCACGCGGATGCCGATGGGCCAGTCCGTGACCTCGACGGTGCTCCAGATGCAGCAGGCCATGATGGTCATCGCTTCGGGCGGCGTCCTTCTTAAGCCCCAGGTCATACGCCAGATCCGGGATTCCCATGGAGAACTGGTCTACGATTTCGGCCGGGTTGAGGAGCGGCGGGTGATCTCCCCCCAGACCGCGAGCGTCATGGCCCGGCTGCTCGAAAACGTGGTTTCATCCCAGGGAAACGCGCCCCTGGCAGCGATCCCCGGATTTGAATGCGCCGGCAAGACCGGCACGGCCCAGAAGCTCCTCCCGGTGACGCTTGCCAACGGGGAAACCGTGCTTCGCTACTCCGACCGGCACCATGTTTCGTCGTTCATCGGGTTCTTCCCGGCGAGCAATCCCCAGGTCTCGATTGCCGTCGTGATCGACGATGCGGATGCACGCACGCCCGGCGGCGTAGCCTTCGGCGCCAAGGTGGCGGCCCCTGTGTTCAAACGCCTGGGGGAAAGGCTGATCCCCTACCTGGATATAAGGCCGGCGATCGACAACAACGACGCCCGGCAGTCCTACGCGATGGGGGGCGAACGATGATCGGCTATCTCACGCAAAACCATGCGCTCGTGCGCGCATTCCGCGACAAGCCCTTGCGCCGCAGGTCCGCTGAATACCTTGAATATAACCGCGCGTTTAAAATGGCACCCATACTCTCCGACTACTTAAACGAAGGCGAAATCCTCGCCCTCAAGGGAAGCCTGGAACGGCCCATCTCGGGGCTCGTGATGGACAGCCGCCGCGTGGTCCCCGGCAACCTGTTCTTCGCATTGCCGGGGCTTCGTTCGGACGGGGTCACGTTTGTCGACGAGGCGGTGAGCCGAGGGGCGGCGGCCGTCATCGCCCAGACGATGCCCGCCCATCCTCCCGCCAAGGTCACGTTCATCCAGGTGGCCGATGCGCGCACGATGCTCGCCCGCGTGGCCCAGCGTTTCTACAAGTTCCCGGACCGCGCCCTGTCGGTCATCGGGGTCACCGGCACCAATGGCAAGACGACGGTGTCGCACCTCGTCCGGCATTTCATGAACGCAAACGAGCGGGTCGGCCTCCTCGGCACGATCAGCTACGATCTCGGGGCGCGGACCGTCCCCTCCTTCCGCACGACGCCCGAGGCCCTCGACATCTTCGGCATGCTGGCCCAGATGAGGGACGCCGGCTGCCGCAGCGCGGTGATGGAGGTGAGCTCGCACGGCATCGCGCAGCAGCGCGTGCTCGGGCTCGAATTCGGAGCGGCGGTGTTCACCAACCTGACCCGGGACCATCTCGATTTCCACAAGACGCTCGAGTCCTACTTTGAGGTGAAGACTCGGCTCTTCACCGGCGGCGTCGGTCCGGTGCCCAAGGTGGCGGTGATCAACCTGGACGACCCCTACGGCGAGCGGCTTGCCGCCAAAGTGGGGGCGGAGGTGCCGGGGGCGAGGCTCGTCACGTTCGGGGAGAACCCGCGCGCCGACATCCGCGCCGAGAACGTGGTCCTCAATTTCCGGGACACTTCCTTCAGGCTGGCCTGGCCGGGCGGCGCGGCCGGCGTCGCCTCGCCCCTCATCGGGCGCTACAACGTCTCGAATCTCCTCGCCGCCGCCGCCGCCGCCTGGGCCCTGGGGAGGGACCCCCAGGAGTTCCTGCCGAGGATGCGGGGGTTCCGGGGCGTGCCCGGAAGGATGGAGCGGATCGAGGAGGGCCAGTCATTCAACGTCCTCGTCGACTACGCTCACACCGACGACGCGCTTCGGAACGCACTCGGCATGCTCAGGGCGATCACTCCCGGACGGCTGCTCGTCGTCTTTGGGTGCGGCGGGAACCGCGACCGCACGAAGAGGCCGCGGATGGTCCAGGCGGTCCAGGAGTTCGCGGACTTTGCCTTTGCGACCGCGGACAATCCCCGCAATGAGCGGGTTGAGGCGATATTTGAGGACATGAAGGCGGGCGTCACCGATCCGTCAAAGATCACATGGATCGACGACCGCCGCCGGGCCATTAGCCTGGCCCTCGACAGCGCGAGGCAGGGGGACAGCCTGCTGATCGCCGGCAAGGGACACGAGGGCTACCAGGAATTCGCCGACACCGTCGTTCCCTTTGACGACAGGCAGGTCGTCAGGGAGCTGATCGGGATTAAGGCGCTTCGAACCTGATGCAAGCGTTTGACCCAAAGAAACTTGCAGCTTGGACCGGAGGCCGGTGGTCTGCACAGCCTAAGGAGGCGCCCAACGGGTTTTGCGTGGACTCGCGCCGCCTCCTGCCGGGCCAGGCCTTCATTGCCCTGAAGACCGACAAGCGCGACGGCCACGACTTCCTTGGGGAGGCGCTGAAGGCGGGGGCCGGGGCTGCGGTCGTCGCAAGGTTCAACCCGGGCGTGGGCCTTGCGCAGCTGGTGGTGGGCGACCCGCTCTCGGCCCTCCAGGCGATAGCCCGCGAGCACCGAAAGCAGTTCAAGGGAACGGTCATCGCGATCACCGGTAGCGCGGGCAAGACCTCGACGAAGGAGCTCCTCGCGCTCCTTCTGGGCGGGGAGGCCGCCGGTGTGCTCTCGACCGAGGCCAACCTGAACAACCAGATTGGCGTGGCGCTCACGCTCAGCAGGATCGACCCGACCCGCCACCGGGTGGCGGTGGTCGAAGCGGGCATCAGTGCCCCCGGCGAGATGAAGCTCCTCGCCTCCATGATCGGCGCGGACGTTGCGATCGTGACGCTGGTGGCGCCGGCGCACCTGGAGGAGCTCGGGGGGATGGAGGCGGTGGCGCGCGAAAAGGCCGTCCTCGCGGGTTCCATCCGCAAGGGCGGGGTCGCCCTGTTCCCGGCCTCGTGCGACGCGTTCGCCGCTTTCCGGGGGCTCAGGCGCTCCCGGTGCATCGTTCTCGATCCCGTCGAGGAGGTGGGCGACGCGGTGCGGGTGCCGGGCCGCATCCCGTTTTCCGTGTCCCATCTCGGGGACCGGACCGCGATCGTGCTCTCGTTCGGGGAGGAGCCCCAGGTGTTCGCGCTTCGGCGCGTGTCCGATGGGATGGCGCAGAACGCCGCGATCGCCGTCTACACGGCGATCCGAATCGGGGTCGAAAACGAAAACGTGCGCAGCCGGATTCTTTCATGGAATCCCCCGCCGCTTCGCGGCGAATGGAGGTTCTCCGAGGGACGAAGGATCTACCTCGACTGCTACAACGCAAACCCGGCCTCCATGGCGGACGCGCTGGCCGCATTCGACGCCGTTGCGCCCGGCGACGAGCCGCGGCTGTTCGTAATCGGATGCATGGAGGAGCTGGGCGGCGAGTCCCGGCGCTATCACGTTGAACTCGGACGCTCGCTCGCCCTGCGAAAGGGCGACCAGCTGGTCGCCGTGGGGACCCTTGCCGGGGCCATTCGCGAAGGCGCGCTCGAGCGCGGCTGCGAACCCGAGCAGGTCCTCATTTCCGACTCAATCGGGTCGCTGGTCGAGCGTCTCTCGGCGTTCAGGGGGTCCCTATTCGTGAAGGGGAGCCGGCGCCACGGGCTCGAGAGGGCCTTTACCGGCAAGGAATTCGCGGAATCCGCCCATGCTTAGCCTCCTTTCCAACTACGACGACGTCTTCGGTCCGCTGCGCATCCTGCGCTACATCAGCACGCGCACGCTTCTTGCGGCCGGCACGGCGGCCCTGATCGGATTTGTGATCGGACCCTGGCTGATCGCACACCTGCGTCGGCTCAAGTTCGGCCAGCACTACGACGACAACCGCACCGGGGACCTTGCGGGCCGGTTCGACAAAAAGAACACGCCAACCATGGGGGGGCTCCTCATCTTTGCCTGCGTTCTCGGGAGCTCCGTCCTCTGGGCGGCCCCCAACATCTGGGTCGGCGTGGCGCTCTTCGTCTACACGGCCCTGACGGCGGTGGGCTTCCGCGACGATTACCTGAAGGTGGTCCGGAAGAATCCGGCAGGGATCTCGTCCTGGGCGAAGATATCCTGGCAGACGGTCACCACGGCGCTTGCGCTGACAGCGCTGCTCCTGCACCCGGCAAGCTCGGAGAAGATACGGGAGCTATGGGTTCCCTTCGTGAAGCATCCGATCATCGCCAGCATGCCGATAGCGCTCCTCGTGGTCTTCGTCTATTTCTGGATCGTCGGCTTCTCGAACGCGATCAACCTTACCGACGGCCTGGACGGGCTCGCCATCGGCTGCACGATCACGGTGGCGCTCACCTACGGGATCTTCGCCTACGCCGCCGGAAACGCGAAGATGGCCGACTACCTCCTGATCAGCTTCGTGCCCGGCACCGGGGAGCTGGCGGTCGTCTGCGGGGCGCTGGTCGGTGCGGGTGTGGCCTTTCTCTGGTACAACTCGTACCCGGCGGAGCTCTTCATGGGCGACACGGGCTCGCTCGCCCTCGGCGGCCTCCTCGGGATCATCGCGTTCATGGTCCAGCAGCCGCTGACGCTCGTCATTGTCGGCGGGGTCTTCGTCTGGGAGGCCCTTTCCGTCGTGATCCAGGTGGGCGTCTTCAAGCTGACCCGCCGGCGGGAGGGGCAGGGCAGGCGCTTCTTCCTGATGGCCCCGATCCACCACCATTTTCAGAAGCTCGGCTGGCCGGAGACCAAGGTGGTCCTTCGTTTCTGGATCCTCTCGCTCATCTTCGCCCTGGCCGGGCTCGGGACGCTCAAGATTCGCTGACCATGACCCTCCTGATCCCCGATTTCCTCAGTTTCCGCCTGGGCCGGCCCGTGGCCGTCTTCGGGGGCGGCGTGAGCGGGGATGGCGCCGCCTATCTGCTTACCAAACTGGGCGCGACGGGGGTCGTCTACGACAGGAGGGGTCTCGAGTTCACGCCCGAGGCGGCGCGCGGGCACGGCCTCGCCGTCTTCTCGCCCGGGTTCCCGCCCAACCACCCCTGGCTCCAGCTGGCGCGCGAGTCCGGCTGCATCTGCATGGCGGAGATCGATTTTGCCTCGCATTTCTGGCGGGGCCGGATCATCGCCGTGACCGGGACGAACGGGAAGACGACCCTTACGGAATTCCTGGCCCACGCCCTGGGCGCCGCGGGCTGCCGAGCTCTGACCGCGGGCAACATCGGGCAGCCCTTCACCCGCGTCGCTGCGGACGAGGAGGGGGGCGGCTCCGAGGTCACGGCGGTGTGCGAGGTGAGCTCCTTCCAGGCGGAGCAGCTTGGCCATTTCTGCGCGGACGGCCTCCTTTGGACGAACTTCGCCGAGGACCACCTCGAGCGGCACCCGGGCATGGAGGCCTACTTTTCAGCGAAATGGGAGCTCGTGGTGCGCACGCCCCAGGGGCGGTTCTTCGCGGGATCGTCCGTTCAGCGCTACGCTCGCCTGTTTGGCCGGGCGCTCGATCCGTCCTCATGCATCGCGACCGAGGGCCTGCCCCCGGACCCCCGCCTCGAGGGAACCCCGTTCGCATCCTACCCGCAGAGGGAGAACTTCGCCCTTGCAGCCGCCTGGTGGCGTTCGCAGGGATTGCCCGAGGCCAGGCTTTATGCCGCGGCGAGGAGCTTCCGAATCGGCCGCCACCGCCTCGCGAGGGTCGATACGATCGAGGGCGTCACCTATTGGAACGACTCGAAGGGCACGAATTTCCATGCCGTCGAGGCCGCGGTCGCCAGCTTTCGCAGGCCCGTGATCCTGATTGCCGGGGGCCGGTCGAAGGGGGGCGACGTTGCGGACTTCGTCCGGCGCATAGCCCCGCGGGTGGCCTACGCCGTCCTGATAGGCGAGACGGGTGCGGCGATGGGCGCCGCCTGCGAAGCGATCGGCCTGGCGCACACGTTCTGCCATTCCCTCGAGGAGGCCGTGCAGGCGGCCGCGGCGCAGGCGCGGCCGGAGGACAATGTGCTCATGAGCCCCGGCTTCTCCAGCTTCGACATGTTCCGCAATTACGAGGAGCGGGGGAACCGGTTTGAGAAGGCGGTCAACGAGCTGCACGCGGCCCGAGTTTGATATAGCTATGGCCACCACAAACGACAACCTTGGACCCGTCCGATAAAACAACGATTTTTCCCATGAAAATACTAAAGATACTTGGAATTGCGGCGGGCATACACGCGCTTGCGCTGCTCCTGATTTTTGCGAACCCGGGGTGCAGCTACACGAAGGCGGCGGCAACCGAGCCGTCGCCGATCTCCGCGGCGCCAGGCGGCGACGCGGGACCCGCGCCGTCGAGCGCCGTCATCACCCCGCCCGACACGGTGGGCATCCGCTACAGCCCCACGAGACCCGGAACGACGGTCGCCGGCGCCCTCGAATCCCAGCCGGTCGCCGATGTGACCCCGGCCACAACCTACACGGTCGCCCGGGGAGACAGTCTCTGGAGCATCGCGAAGAAGAACCAAATCACGAAGGCGGACCTCGCGGCCGCCAACAACCTGAAGACCTCGGCCGTGCTGCACCTCGGCCAGAAGCTGATCATCCCGTCAAAGGCCGGCCACGCGGCGCCCGAGGCCGAGGCGGCCCCGGCGCGCTCCACCCAGCCGGCGCCGGCCGAGAAGACCGTTGCCGAGGGGACCAAGCACACCGTCAGGCCCGGCGAGACGCTTGGCGCGATCGCCCGGAAGTACGGCGTGAAACAGGGCGACATCGCGGTGGCGAACAACATCACCGACCCGAGGAAGATCCAGCCGGGACAGGAGCTCGTGATCCCGGCTAGGTCCTCCTCGTCAGGCTCGAAGCAGGCCAAGGCCGCGAAGGCGTCCGACCAGGGGAAGGCCCCGGCAGGTTCGACGGCGGAAAGGGGGTCCTCCGTTCCCGCCGACCAGGACCTGGACGCCGGCCTGAAGCCGCCGAGCGCATCGGACGTGCCGGTCGTGAAGATCGAGGATCCATCGGCCGCACCGCAACCGAAGAACCCCTGAGGATAGCGAGCCATGGAAAGCGAAAGACCCGCCGCATCCCCGCGCCCACGGTCGATCGCGAATCCCGTCACCGTCATCGTCGTCTGCGCCATCGGGCTCACGTTCCTTGGGCTGACGATCCTCTTCAGCGCGAGCGTTTCCCTGAAGCAGGACCCCTATTTCTACCTGGACAAGCAGGTGGTCGGCGTGGTCGCGGCCGCGCTGCTCTGCTTCGTCGCAAGCAGGATTAACCTCGACTACGCACGGCGCGCGTCCGTCTGGATAGCCGCGATCGCGCTGGTCCTCCTCGTCCTCGTCCTCATCCCGCACCTCGGTGTGTCGGTGAAGGGGAGCCGGCGCTGGCTCGGCTACGGGTCCGCCCGCCTGCAGGTCTCCGAATTCGCGAAGCTCGCGATGGTGTTTTGCCTGGCCCACTACCTGGCGCTCAACCAGACGCGCATCGGCGACCTGAGGCGCGGGTACCTCTATCCGCTCTGCATCATCGGCGCGTTCACGGGATTCATCCTCCTTGAGCCCGATTTCGGCACCGCCGCGCTCACCCTTTCCGTCGGGCTCATCCTTCTCTTCCTGGCGGGCGCGAAGTGGCGCTACATCCTGCCGACGATCGCCCTGTCCGCGGGGGCGTTCGCGGTGCTGGTCGAGCACAACGCCAACCGTCTGCGCCGCTTCACGGCCTTCCTCAATGTCGAGGGGAACAAGCAGGGGGGCACCTACCAGCTCTACCAGTCGCTCGAGGCCTTCGCGGCCGGCGGGATTTCCGGCGCCGGGCTGGGCCAGGGGCGCCAGCAGATCAACTTCCTGCCCGAGGCCCACACCGACTTCATCTTTGCCGTCGTCGGGGAGGAGCTCGGCCTCTGGTTCACCCTGGGGGTCGTGGGCGTCTTCGCCGTGATGTTCATCGCGGGGCTGGCCCACCTGCGCCGGGCCCCGAACCTGTTCCATTTCCTGCTCGCGGCCGGCTGCCTGCTCCTGATGTGCCTGCAGGCGATCATCAACCTCGGTGTCGTGACGGGGGCGCTGCCGACCAAGGGGATGTCGCTGCCCTTCATCAGCGCCGGCCTCTCCAACCTGTTGCTCATGGGCCTGCTGATAGGCATTCTGATCAACACCCAGCGCACGTGGGGCAGGGCCGTGCTGCCGGTGGGGGCGGGCTCCATGCGGGAGGTCCTGGCATGAGCCGGTTCCTCATATCCTGCGGGGGCACCGGGGGCCACCTGTCGCCGGGCATCTCGCTTGCGGAGGGGCTGGTCGCCCGGGGCCACGAGGCGACCCTTCTGATCAGCATGAAGCGGGTCGACGCCCGCCTCATCGAGAAATACCCCAACCTGAGCTTCATCCGCATGCCGGGCACCGGCTTCTCGTGGCGGCCGCTGCGCATGACCCGATTCGTCGTATCGCAGATGGCGGCGCTGCGCTTCTGCACCCGAATCGTGCGGTCGATGCGCCCCGACCTCGTGGTGGGGTTTGGCGGGTTCACCTCGGCCCCCGCCGTGATCGCGGGGCGTTTCTGCAGGAGGCCGGTGGCCCTTCACGAGGCGAACCGCGTGCCCGGGCTGGCCGTGCGTGCGCTGGGGCGCCTTGCGGAACGCGTGTACGCGCCGCTTGGAGTCCGGGTCCCCGGGGTGCGCTCGTCCTTCACCCGCTATGCCGGTCTTCCCGTCAGGAGTGAGATCGTACGCGGCCCGGCCGCCGTTGCTCGCCAGTCGCTCGGGCTCAATCCGAAGCAGAAGGTCCTCGTCATCCTCGGCGGGAGCCAGGGTGCGTCCGCGCTCAATTCATGGGCCCGAGCGAAGCTCGAGGCCCTGTCCCTCGAGGCGATCCAGGTCTACTGCGTGACCGGCCTCGGCAAGGGCGCCCCGGAAACGGTGGTTCACCGGTCGAAAACAGGCGAGGGCGTGACGTCGGTATTCGTCCCGTTCTGCGACCGGATCGGCGAACTGCTTTCGGCGGCGGACCTGGTCGTCTCGCGCGCCGGCGCCGGAACGCTCGCGGAGCTCATTCGCTGCGAGGTGCCGGCGATCCTGATTCCGTATCCGCATGCCGCCTCGGACCACCAGCGGGCCAACGCTTCGTTCTTCGAGCGCCAGGGCGGGGGACTGGTCGTGGAGGAGTCCGCTATCGGGGGGCTTTTGGACGAGGTGGTCGAGCTGGCCTTCAACGACTGGCTGCTTCGCCAATTCCGGGCGAACCTCAAGCGGATGGACCGCGCCAATTCGCTCGACCTCATGCTGGCAGACCTGGAGGAACTGGCGCGGGCCGATCCCCCGATCCCCCCGGGAAGCCCTCAGGAAGCCGCCGCATGAGGCCCCTGGCCCTTTCCCCGCTTTTTGGCCGCGAAGTCCGGCGCATCCACTGCCTGGGGGTCGGTGGCATGGGCGTTGCGCCGCTTGCGATCTACCTGGTCCGCTCCGGCTGGTCGGTCTCCGGCGAGGACGATGCGCTCGGCCGGGATGTGTCGGCCCTTCTTTCCGCCGCGGGCGTCCGCCTGGGGCCGATGCCGCCGGCGTGCGACCTTGTCGTCAGGTCCTCGGCGATCGCGGACAACCATCCCTCGTTCGCCGCCTCGGTCGGCGCCGGGGTGGCGTCGGTTCGCCGCGGCGAGATGCTCGCAGAGGTCGCGCGGGGCAAGAGGCTTGTCGCGGTCTGCGGGTCGCACGGAAAGACGACGACGACCGCGATGCTCGTGACCGCGCTCAGGCGCGCGGGGTTCCCCGCGGGCTACGTTGCGGGCGGGCTCTTCGCCGACGCGACGCCTCCCGCCGGACTTGGTTCGAACGACTGGCTGGTCGCCGAGGTCGACGAAAGCGACGGAACGATCGACGGCTTCTCGCCAGAGATCACGGTGATTGTGAATCTGGACTGGGATCATCCCGACCGCTATGGAAGCGTGGCCGAGATCGAGCGGGCGTTTGCCGGCCTTTGCGCGCGGACAACGGGGACGGTGCTGGTGAGCGACGTTTGCGCCCTTTCTCTCCGGGCGGCACCGACCGCCGCCACGTTTGGGCGGAGCGGCAGCTTCTCCGGAACCTGCGTCGGCGAATCCGGCGGCAAGGCGACGATTCTCCTGGGGGGCCGCTTTCCCGCGACCGAGGTCCTTGTGGGGATCACGGGCGCCTTCAACGCGTCGAACGCCACGGCCGCCCTCGCCGCGGCCCAGCTGATGGGGGTGGAACCCGCCCGCGAGCTTTTGGCGGACTATCCCGGGGTGCGGCGCCGGCAGGCCGTCCTCCTGGAGGAGGGGGGCCTCACGGTCATGGAGGACTACGCCCATCACCCCTCCGAGATCCGCGCCCTCCTGCCGAGCCTGCGCAAGCGCCTGGCTCCCGGCGGCCGGCTGATCGCCGTCTTCCAGCCGCACCGCCACAGCAGGACGGCCCGCTTCAAGGCGGAGTTCGCCGCCTCGCTCGCCCTGGCGGACAGGGTGCACCTGATCGATGTGTACTCGGCGGGCGAGCCGCCCGTATCCGGGGGAACGACGGCGGACGTCTACGCCGAGATCAAGCGGAGCGCCCCCATGCTCCCCGTGGGCTATCTCCCCGGGGACGGGTCCCTGTGCATCCCGGTTCTCGTCCGCGAGGCGAGGCCGGGCGACGTGATCGCCTTTGTCGGCGCCGGAGACATCGAGCGGACCGCCCGGGCGTCGATTGAGGCGCTGAGGGGCGCCATGGCCCACACCCGCCGCTGGGACCGATTCTGCGAGGAGATGCGCCCCGTGCTTTCGACCCGGGCGAATCTGGCGCGCGAGGAGCCGCTGGCCCCCAAGACGACGATGCGCGTCGGGGGCGCCGCCCGCCTCTACGCGGAGCCCGCGACGGAGGAGGACCTGCGCCTGCTCCTCGTCAGGGCTGCCAGGGACGGGTTGCCGGTATTCGTCCTGGGCCGCGGCTCGAACCTCATCGTGCCCGACGAGGGGGTCGACGGGCTCGTGATCTCGCTCTCGATCAACAGCTGGGCGGGTTTCGAGAGGCTTCCCGACGGCAGGATCAGGGTCGGCGCGGGACTCAGGCTGAAAAACCTCTGCGGCCTCGCCGCGGCCGAGGGCCTCGGCGGATTCGAGTTCCTCGAGGGCATCCCCGGGAGCGTGGGGGGCGCCCTCCGGATGAATGCCGGGGCGATGGGGGGCTGGATGTTCGACGTGGTGGACGAGGTCCGGCTCATGTCGATGGACGGCGGGATCCGCAACCTTCCCCGCTCGGTGATGACCGTCGAGTACCGGGCGTGCGGCGAGCTGAAGGACGCAATTGCGCTCGGGGCCATCCTACACCCCATGTCCAAGTCCGACGCCGTCTCGGTGGGCCGGCAGATCGAGGATTACCGGAGGAAGCGGCGCGAAACCCAGCCCCGGGAGCCGAGCGCCGGATGCATCTTCAAGAACCCGCCGGGCGCCTCCGCCGGGAGGCTGATCGAGGAGAGCGGCCTTAAGGGGGCCCGGGTCGGGGGCGCGGAGGTGTCGCGCGTGCACGCGAATTTCGTCGTCAACCGCGGCAGCGCGACGAGCGGGGACGTGCTCGAACTCGTGCGCCGCGTCAGGGCGGGCGTCCTCATGGCCAAGGGGGTCGAGCTGGAGCCCGAGGTGCTTCTTTACGGAAAGGAATGGAAAGACATCCTATGAACACACCCGTGGTCGCGGTATTCGCCGGAGGGACTTCCGCCGAGCGCGAAGTCTCGAGCGCCTCGGGCGCCGCCTGCGCGTCGGCGCTGGCCTGCTCCTTCACGACCCGGCTTTTTCCCGTCGTGGCGGACGCGCTCCCGGAGGGCTTCGACCCCTCCAGGCACGTCGTGTTTTCGACCCTCCACGGAACGTTCGGGGAGGACGGAGGGATGCAGCGCCTCCTCGACCAGGTCGGGGGCGTGTATGCCGGCTGCGACGCCGCGTCGAGCGCCCTCACGATGGACAAGTCGCTGACGAAGAAGACCGTTTCCGAGCACGGGGTTCCCGTGGTGGACGGGATCGACTTTGACGCGGGCTCAAAGCCCGCGCCCGAGCTGGTGGCGCGCCGGCTCGGCGCCCGCGTGGTCGTCAAGCCGAACGGCGAGGGCAGCAGCGTCGGCCTGCGCCTGGCCGACGACGAGGCGGGCCTTGCCGCCGCCCTGGATGCGGTGACGACCGGCCGGTGGATCGCCGAGCGCAGGATCATGGGTCGCGAGGTCTCGGTCGGCGTCCTCAGGGGCCGGGCCATGGGGATCGTCGAGGTGAGGCCCAAGTCCGGCGTCTACGACTATTCGAGCAAGTACACGAAGGGCCTGACCGATTACCTGGCCCCGGCGCCGCTTGAGGATGCGCTGGCGGCCCGCATAAAGGCTTCGGCCGAGACCGCCTTCGGCGCCTGCGGGTGCCGCGACTACGCGCGCGTCGACTTCATGATTTCCGGCGAGGGCGAGCCGTTTTTGCTCGAAATAAACACCCTTCCCGGCATGAAGGAGACGAGCCTGCTGCCGATGAGCGCTCGCTGCGTGGGACTGGATTTCAAGGCCCTGGTGAGGGAGATGGTTTCGCCCGCGATCGAGCGCTTTCGCACCGCTTCCGTTCCCGCGCGCCCATGAGCAAAGACACCTATGCACTGCCCGAGACCCGCACCTGGAGGGAAATCCCCCAGCAGGTGAGGCCGCGGGCGATGTCCATGGAGGGGCGCCGGAGGATGGCGATGGGGGTCATGCGCGCGGTGATCGGGACCGCGGTCATCGTCGGCGTCTCCTGGGGCGCCTGGGAGGTGGCCGCCGTGCTCCGGGACAAGACCGACGCGATGCCGGACGCGGCGAAGTCCGACCGCGTGCGCAGCCTGGTCCTGGCGACCGACGGGGTCCTCGACAGGAACTGGCTCGCCAAGACCCTTTCGATCGCCCCCGACGCGACGCTCATGGGCCTCGACCTGAACCAGCTGCGCGCGAAGGTGCTCGCGGACGAGCAGGTGAGCACCGCATCGATCGTCAGGAACTTCCCGGACACGCTTACGGTTCGGATCTCCGAGCGCTCCCCGGTGGCGCGCATGATGGCCCAGGCGCCGGGCGGCGCGCCGAAGATGCTCCTGGTCGCGAGGGACGGGATCGCCTTCGCCGGAGTGGGCTTCGACCCCGCGATGGTCGAGACCCTTCCCTGGCTCGACGGAATCACGCTTTCGCGCACCCCAAGGGGCCTCGTGCCGATCGAGGGCATGCGCGCGGTCTCGGACCTGCTCGCCTCGGCGAAGCTCGAGGCCGAGAATCTTTACCGCAATTGGCAGGTCATTTCGCTTGCGCACTTGGCGACGGACGGTGAGATCGAGGTCCATACCCGCGATGGGATGAAGATCATTTTCGGCACAAAGGAGGACTACCTGCGGCAGATCGCCCGTCTCGACCTCCTTGTCGACGAATCCAACGACCCGACCCGACCGCTGAGGGAGGTCAACCTGGCGCTCGGAGCGCAGGTTCCGGTCGCCTACGGGACCGCCGCGCCGACGCTCAACGCCTCCCCGGCCGCCGGCGTCCTCGACGCGCATTCGGCGGCTCCGCAGATCGCCTTTCCCTCAATTTCCACTCCTCACATAGACGTCCACCGTGAGCTCTAACACCACCTTCATCGGCGCAGTCGAAATCGGCACCTCCAAGATCACGGTCCTGATAGGCGAGTTCACGGGCCGCGAGATCGTGATCATCGGCTGCGGCGAATGCTCCTCGCGGGGCGTCATCAAGGGCTCGGTGGTCGATTACCGGGCCGCGACCGAATGCACCCACAACGCCCTCGAGATCGCCGAGCGCGACGCCAATGAGCGGATCGACTACGTGTACCTCGCCCAGACCGGGGGCCACCTTGAGGGTTTCTACAACGAGGCCTCCCTCAATGTTAAGGCGGCCGACAACATGATCGAGATGGATGACATCCGCACGGTCTGCGATCTTGCGAAGGCCAAGGAGCTGCCCCTCGGAAGGATGGTCGTGCACAACATCCGCAGGCCGTTCCGGGTCGACGGCCGGCTGGTTCCGACCTCCCCTGAGAACCTGGTCGGCCAGAGGCTCGAGGTCGGCTACTGGACGGTCCACGGCCAGGAGCAGAGGCTCGCGGACAACATCCACGTGATCCGGGGATTCAATCTGGAGGTCCGCGAGCTCGTCCTCTCGAGCCTCGCATCGGGCCACATGGTGACCAGCATGGAGGAGCGCCAGAACGGCGTCCTCGCGATCGACATCGGGGCGGGGACGACCGACTACGTCCTCTACCGCAACGGCGCCCCCCACACCACCGGGGTCGTGGCCGTGGGAGGGGGGCATTTCACCAACGACATCAGCATCGGCCTGCGGCTGACCGAGGGCCAGGCCGAGAAGCTCAAGCTCCGGTTCGGGCGCGCGCAGGTCCAGGCCAGGGACAAGGGCGAAAAGGTCTGGCTCGACGGGAATTATTCGATCGGGGACCGGCAGTTCCCGAGGCACGCGATCGAGAGCATCACCGCCGCGCGGGCCCGGGAGCTCCTCGAGGTCGTCAGGAAGAAGCTGGGGCAGGGATTCGCCCCGGAGTCCTGCGCCGGCGGCGTCGTGCTGACCGGGGGAGGGGCGAAGCTGCCCGGGATCGCCGAGTGCGCCGCGAACGTGTTCGGCACGTCCGCCCGGCTTGGGGAGGCTCCCTCCTGGGTCAACGAGAACCTCCGGGACCCGGGATACCACACGGCTCTCGGCATCCTCTACTACGGCGTCAGCGTCCAGAGCGACCGCTCCGCGGCCGCGAGACGCAAGGGCGGCTTCCTGCGCAACGTAACCCGACTTTTCGCCTCGACGTGAATCCCAACGAACTTCCCCTCGAACCGCAGATCCTCTGCGACCGCAACGTGGCGATAAAGCTGGTGGGGGTCGGCGGCGCCGGCTCGAACGCGGTCGACCGGCTGAAGATGGAGAGCCTCGAGCGGCTCCAGCTCTGCGTCGTCAACACCGACAGCCAGGCCCTTTCCAGCTCGCCGGTCCAGGACAAGGTGCTGATCGGGATGGGCACGACCCGCGGCCTCGGCGCCGGCGGGGACCCGGAGCTCGGACGCCAGGCGGCGGAGGATGACCGTGAAAAGATCGCCAGCGTGGTCAAGGACTGCGACCTCGTGTTCATCATCGCCGGGATGGGCGGCGGGACCGGCGGAGGCGCCTCGCCGATCGTCGCCGAGATCGCGGCCGAGCTGGGGGCCCTCGTGATCGCCTTCGTGACGCTGCCTTTCAGCTTTGAGGGGGGCCGCAGGCTAAAGCAGGCCGAGGAGGGCCTTGCGGCCCTCAGGCGCTCCTGCGACGCCGTGATCCCGCTTCCGAACGACATCCTGCTCCAGGAGGCGGCCGAAAACGAGACCGTCCTCGATTCCTTCGCCCGCGCGGACGAATGGATAGGAAGGGGCGTCAAGTCCATCTGGTCGATGCTCTCGAAGACGGGGCTGATCAACGTGGACTTCGCCACCCTTAGGCAGGCCTTCCAGAACCGGGGGGCGAAGACGCTCTTCGGGCTGTCCGAGGGCGCGGGCGAGAACGCCGCCTCCGAGGCGATCGCCAGCCTAAAGCTCTGCCCCCTCCTCCACACCCCGGAGTTCTCGCGCAAGGCCGACCGCCTTCTGGTCAACATCACCGGGGGCACGGACCTCACGCTTCCCAAGGTCAACGAGATCATGAACGCGATCGCGGAGCAGTTTGGGCGCGATTCCCACATCATCATGGGGGCGGTGATCGACGAGGGCATGCAGGGGCGGGTCGAGATCTCGGTGCTGGGAACGAGCGACATGGGTGCGCGCGGCATGGTTGCCCGCAGGCCCGCGCCGGCGAGGCCCCGGCCCTCCGCTTCGCGGATCGAGGAGCCGGCGAGGCCCGAACCGGCCGCGGGTGCGCCCGCGGCGCCGGAGGCGGCCGCGGCGGCCGTCCCGAAGGCCTCCCAGGAGGAGTTTGGCTTCGGCGAGGTCGAAAGCCGCGGGCAGTTTGAGCGCACCGACAGGAACCTCTTTGACGGCCATGACCTCGACGTGCCGACGTACCTGCGAAAAGGAATCAAGATAGCGATTTGATCCCGGGGCGGTTTTCGGTAGCTTCCGTGCCATGTTTGTCGACGAATGCGTAATTAAGGTGTCCGCCGGCGACGGCGGACGCGGGTGTATCTCGTTCCGCCGCGAGAAATACGAGCCCTGGGGGGGGCCCAACGGCGGCGACGGGGGCGCCGGAGGCGATGTGGTCCTTCTCGGCTCCCACGACACCAACAACCTGGTGGACTACAAGTTTAAGCAGCACTGGAGGGCGGTCCGCGGGGAGCACGGCCTCGGCAAGGACTGCAACGGAAGGGAGGGGCAGGATGCGGTGCTCCGGCTCCCCCTCGGGACCATCGTGACCGACCTCGCCACCGGGAGGGTCGTGGCGGAGGTGATCGATGACGGCCAGCGGATCGTGCTCTGCAAGGGCGGGAACGGGGGCTGGGGGAACACCCATTTCAAGACGTCGACAAACCGGGCTCCCAAGCGGGCCAATCCCGGTCAGCCGGGCGAGCACGGGGAATACCGCCTGGTCCTCAAGTCGATCGCCGACGTGGGCCTGGTCGGCTTCCCGAACGCAGGGAAATCGTCGCTCACGAACGCGATCACGAAGGCCCACCCCAAGACGGCCGCGTACCCCTTCACCACGCTCCACCCCCAGATCGGCGTCATCGAGTTCCAGGACGTCGTCGCCGGGGACAAGCGCCTCCTGCTTGCCGACATCCCGGGGCTGATCGAGGGCGCCAGCGAAAACCGCGGCCTCGGGCACCGGTTCCTCCGGCACGTCGAGCGCTGCGCGCTTCTCCTCATCATCGTCGACATGGCCGGCAACGACGGGCGGGACCCGGCTGACGACTACCGCCAGCTCCTCAATGAGCTCAAGCTCTATGACCCGGCCCTCCTGAAGAAACCGAGGCTATTGGCCGCGAACAAGATGGACCTTCCGGATGCCGCGGCGAATCTCGCGAGGTTCAGGCGCCGGCACAAGGTCGATGTCGTCGAGATCTCGTGCCTTGAGGGTACGGGCCTCGACCGTCTCAAGAAGGAATTGTTAAAGAGGGTGGCGCGCTTCCGGCGCACGGAAAAGGTGTCGCCAGAGGCGGCCGCATAACGCAGACTCCAAGGCAGATTGGCCACCGGATCCACAATGTCCCCAGAGAACAGGTCGCTGATGATGCGGGCCAACCGGCTGCTCGGCGCGGGCCTTGTTGAGCACAATTTGGTCAAGATCGAGGACCTGGAGAAGGCGAACGAGCGCCTGCTCGAGATCATCGCCACGAACCAGCCCCGCCAGGCGACGGTTCTCGGCGTCCTGGCCTACGAGCTGAAGGTCATCCGGGAGGAGGACATCCTGCAGCATCTTGTGGAGACCGAGGGCCTTGGACTCGTGGACCTGCGCGGCTACGAACCGCCGGATGAGACGAAGAAGGGCCTGGACCTCGACAGCTGCTGGGCGACCTGGTCGGTGCCCTTCGACCAGGAGGAGGACTTCACCTTCATCGCCTCCGCCTATTACCTGAGCCCGGCCGTGCGGACCTTCTGGGAGAAGCGCTTCGAGGGCCCGCTTCTCTGGTTCGGCACGACGCTCGAGGGCGTGGCCGAGCACCTCGACCGGATCGGCAACCCCTCGAGCTCGAAGGCGCCGTTCCCGACGCCGGGCGCGGCCGCGTCGGCGCCGGCCGCCCCGGTGCCCCAGTCCAGCTCGCCGGCTCCCGCGCCCGTGGCGCGTTCGGCCTGAACCTGAAAGCCGATCCCATGCCCCTTGGAAAAGTTCAGTCCCTGATCGTGGCAAAGCTGATCGCGATGGGCCGGCTCACGGTCGAGCAGCGCGACGCGATCGCGGCCCGGCCCCAGGACCTGAACGGGGACGCCCTCGACCGGCTCCTCCAGGAGGACTACAAGATCACAGCCTTCCAATGCCTCGTCGCGAAGGGCAGGGCGCTCGGCCTGGCCCCGTTCAACGTGGCCCGCTACAAGATCGCGGCCACCACCTTCGAGCGGATCCCGCAGGAGTTCTGCCAGGAGAACCTCGTTCTGCCGGTCGGGCAGGTCGGCGACCTGCTTCTCGTTGCGTTTGCCAACCCCTTCGAGGTCACGCTCCCCGCGAAGATCCAGGAGATGACCGGCAAGCGCGTCGTCCGGCTGCTCGCCCGGGAGAAGGACATCAAGGAGAAGTTCAACAAGGCGAACGAGCGCTCGGCGGGCTTCGACGACGTCGTCCAGAAGATCGGCGCCGAGTACGGGGCGCAGACCGAGAGCGAGATCCTGAAGGATGCCGACGTCAACGAGGAGTCGGGCCCGATCATCCAGCTGGGAAACCGGATCATCGAGGACGCCTATTTCGCGGGGGCGAGCGATATCCACATCGAGCCGCAGGAGAAGGACGTGATCGTCCGCTACCGGGTGGACGGCATCTGCCAGGAGAAGCTCCGCCTGCCGATCAAGGTCGGCCCGGCCCTTGTCGCCAGGCTGAAGATCATGTGCAACCTGGACATCTCCGAGAGGAGGCTGCCCCAGGACGGGCGCATCGTCTTCAAGCAGTACACGAAGAAGAACCTCGACCTCGACCTTCGCGTGTCGACGGCGCCCCTGAACTACGGCGAGGGGGTGGTCATGCGTATCCTCGACAAGCAGAAGACGACCCTGCCCCTCACGCAGCTCGGGTTCAGCGAGGAGAACCTTACGCGCTACCGCGACTGCATCCGCCAGCCCTACGGGATGATCCTGCACTGCGGCCCCACGGGCTCGGGAAAGTCGATGACGCTCTATTCCGCGATCAACGAGATCAACACCCCCGACATCGTCATCCGCACCGCGGAGGACCCGATCGAATACACGCTCCCCGGGATCAACCAGATGCAGATGCACCGGCAGATCGGGCTGACGTTCGCCTCGGCGCTGAGGGCGTTCCTGCGCCAGGACCCCGACATCATCCTCGTGGGTGAGATTCGAGACGTCGAGACGGCGGAGATCGCCGTCGAGGCGGCGCTCACCGGCCACCTGCTCATCTCCACCCTCCACACGAACGACGCCCCCTCGACCATCGCCCGCCTGACGGACATGGACATCGAGCCGTTCATGATCTCCTCGTCGATCCTGTGCGTGTGCGCGCAACGCCTGATGCGGCGCGTGTGCAAGCAGTGCAAGGTCCAGTACGAGCCCAAGGGGCGCGAGATGGAGATCCTCGAGAAGGCGATCGGCTGGAGCGGGCCCATTTTCAAGCACAGCCCGAAGGGCTGCCCGAGGTGCAACGGCAACGGCTACCGCGGCCGGGTCGGCATCCACGAGCTGATGGTGACCAACGAGGAGCTGATCGAGGGCATCAACAAGAAGCTCGAGACGGCGGAGCTGAAGAAGATCGCGCAGCGCCAGGGCATGAAGACCCTTCACCAGGACAGCCTGCTCAAGGTAAAGGAGGGCCTCTCGACCATGGAGGAGGCCATCTCCACCGTTCCGCCCGACCTAGGATGAGACGCGGTGCGGCCCTGGCATTGGCGGCGGCGCTCGTTCTCGCGGGCTGCCACCGCAAGGAGATCACTTCGATCGATCGCCTGGAGGCGGCCAACATGGTGAGCGAGGCCGAGTTCGCGGTGACGATCCACGACTGGGCGCGCGCGGAGGGCCTCTACGCCAAGGCGACGGAGCGATGCCCGGACCAGGCGGACACCTGGGTGAACCTCGGCATCGTCCGCATGCGCCTGCACGACCCGCGCGGCGCCAGGTCTGCCTACAAGTCGGCCCTCGGGGCCTACGAGGACGATTCCAAGCGGGAGCCGACCAACAGCATGCCCGTGATCCGCAGGGCCTATGTGCTCGTGCTCCTCGGGCGCGCCGACGAGGCCCGCTCCCTGGTCGAGCGCGCCCGCTCGGACAACCCGGAGGACCGCCGCCTTCGCAGCTTCATCGAACACGACGAGCTCACAAAGATGCTTGCGGACCCCTCCGTGAAGGAGATCTCCCCCTAGGGCCGCCCGTGCACGGCTACTGGAGCCAGTTCCTCAAGATCGCGGTCGCCCATTTGCTCGCGGTCGCCAGCCCGGGCCCGGACTTTGCAATGGTGGTGCGCCAGAGCCTCACCCACGGGCGCCGGGCCGCCGTCTGGACGAGCATCGGGATCGGCAGCGCGATCCTCGTGCACGTCACCTACGCCCTCCTGGGGATAGGCATCCTCCTGAGGACCTATCCGGTCGCCTTCACGGCGATAAAGTTCCTCGGCGCGGGCTACCTCGCGTGGATCGGCGTCAAGGGCCTGATGAGCCGCCCCCGGCACGAGGTGTCCGAGGCGCCGTTTGGCTCGAAGGGGGCGGCGGCCCGCGCGGCCGAGCCCGCGGCCCACGCCGCATGGACGACCGGCTTCCTGACGAACGTCTTCAACCCCAAGGCGACGCTCTTCTTCGTGGCGATCTTCGCGAGCGTGATCGACCCGGCGACCCCGAAGGTGATCCAGGGCGCCTACGGGCTTTGGATGTCCGCCTCCACGATGGCGTGGTTCGTCACGGTGTCCCTCTTCTTCACCCGGGAAAGCGTCCGGAGCGCCTTCCAGAGGGGCGGATACTGGATCGACCGGGCGATGGGCGCCGTCCTGATCGCCCTCGCGGCCGCTCTTGCGCTCGCCTCGGTGGGTTAGGCGTACACGGCTCCGCCCAGGAGGCGGGAGCCGCGGTAGAGCGCCAGGATCTGGCCCGGGGCCAGCGCCCGCTGGGGGCTCTCGAAGCGGATATGGGCCCCCCCGGAGCCGTCCCCCTCGAAGTGCAGCGCAACCCTGGGGTCGCGGTAGCGCACGCGCCCCTCGAGGGCGCAGCTCCCCTCCGGCGCCTCCCCGATCCAGCTGAGCGAATGGACGCGAGCCTCGGACTGGAAGAGGCCGGGGGCCCCGGGACGCTCAAAGGCGACGAGGAGCGCGTCATCGGCCGCGCGCTTGCCGACGACCACGTAGCGCTCGTTGTCGGTGTTGGAGGGGACGCCGATCCCCCTGCGCTGGCCGAGGGTGAAGTAATGGAGCCCCCGATGGCGGCCGAGCTCCCTGCCGTCCGCGGCCCCGATGATCGGTCCCGGCCTGTCGGGAACGTAGGTGCGGAGGAAATCGGCCATCCTGACCTCGCCGATGAAGCAGATTCCCTGGCTGTCCCTCTTCTCGGCCGTCGCGAGTCCGGCTTCCCGGGCGATCCGCCGGAGTGCGGGCTTCTCCAGGTCGCCTATGGGGAAGCGGGCGTCCCTCAGCTGCTCCTGGCGGAGAAGGGCGAGAAAATACGTCTGGTCCTTGTTTGGGTCCGCGGCCTCGTAGAGCCCGACCGAGCCGTCGGCCGCGGCCTGCCTCCGGGCATAGTGGCCCGTGGCGACCGCCGAAAAGCCGTGGTCGCGCGCCCAGGCTCGGAACACCCCGAACTTGATCTCCCGGTTGCACATGACGTCGGGATTCGGGGTGAGGCCGCGCGCGTAGCCGTCGAGCAGGTATTGCACGACCTTCTCGCGGTAGTCCCGCATGAGATTGACCACCTGGAAGGGGATCCCCACCTGCTGGGCGACGCGGCGGGCGTCCTCGATGTCCTCCATCCAGGGACAGTGGCCGACCACCCCGTCCTCGTTGATCCAGTTCTTCATGTAGGCGCCCGTCACGTCGGCCCCCTGCCTCTTCAGGAGGAGGGCCGCCACCGAGCTGTCGACGCCCCCGGACATGGCCACCAGAATTCGTTCACGTTCCTGCACGCCCCCCCACGACGGTCCGCCGCGGGGCCGCTGTCAATCCTCCCTCAGATCACCGGGCTCTCCGCCCGGGCCGCGTCCAGGCCCTGGGCGGGGGAGGTGTCCGTCTCGAGGTCCGCGGCCTCGAGCCCGTCGGCCGGCGCGTCGCCCTCGGGCATGGGAAACTCCTTCAGGAAGTCCGCGTACTCGAGCAGCTGGAAGCGGCCGTCCCAGTGCTCGACGACCGCCGTCAGCGACTCGATCCAGTCGCCGGAATTGAGGTAGTGGATGTTCCCGAGCATCTTGTCGGCGGGCGTGTGGATGTGCCCGCACATGACCCCGGCGCAGTTGCGCGCGCGCGCCAGGTCCGCGATGTGCTCCTCGAAGTTCGAGACATGGCTTACGGCGGACTTCACGCGGGCCTTGATCGCCCGGCTGAGCGACCAGTACTCGAGGCCGCGCCACGACCTCCAGACGTTGTAGGCCCGGTTGATCGCAAGGAGCGCTTGGTAGCCCCAGTCGCCCAGGTGGGCGAGGAAGACGAAGTTCTTGGTGACCGTGTCGAATACGTCCCCGTGGAGGACGAGGTAGCGGCCCTTGACTCCCTCGTGGAGGTACTCGTCGACCACGAGCAGGTTCTCGAACTCGAGCGGCAGGAACTTCGAGAGGATGTCGTCGTGGTTTCCCCGCAGGTAGACGATCTGGGTGTCGCGCTTCTCGAGCATCTTCAGGACGATCCGGATGAAATGGGTGTGGGCCTTGGTCCACTGCCCGTTGCGCTTGAGCTGCCAGCCGTCGATGATGTCTCCGTTCAGGATCAGCTTCTCGCAGCGCATGTGCCGCAGGAAATGATTCACCTCCCGGACCTTGGAGTCGACGGTGCCGAGGTGGATGTCGGAGAGGATGACGGTCCTGACTCGCAGCTTTTTCACGGCAGTTGCAGCGCAAATCCGTCCGCCGCGAGGTCCGCGGCGTGCACCGCCGCGGCGCAGTCGGGCGGGACGATGATCCGGAGGCTCCGGGGGAGGACCGCAACCTCGATCGTGGCCCCGGCGGAGTGGGTCTCCCCGTCGGTGTGGACGAGCCCCGGCGCCGGGCGCTCGATCTGAAAGCTCGCCCCCCGCATGCGGCGGACGCGGCTGCTCCGGTCGATCGACCCGAGGAACAGCCGGGCGCCGAGGAAGCACGCGGCGACGACCCCCACGGGGCGGATGATGACCAGGTCGAGGACCCCGTCGTCGACGCGCGCGTGCGGGGCGATCTTCGCGTTGTTGCCGTACTGGTCGGAATTGGCGACGGCGATCAGGAGGATCTCCACCCGCTCCCGTCGGCCGGCCACGGCCACGGTGCAGTGCTCCGACTTGCGCCCGAGGAAGGCGGAGAGGGCGGTCCGGGTGTAGGCGGGCAGGCCCCGGCGCGTCAGGCGGTTGAAGCGGCAGGCGACGTCGGCGTCGAGGCCGAGGCCCATGGCGTTCACGAAGGGGCGCCCGTTGACCGTGCCCGTGTCGATTTCCACGGCGCGGCCTCCGGGTCCGGCCGCCAGTTCGAGGGCCCGGGAGAAGGTCCTCGGCAGGCCCAGGTGGAGGGCGAGGCCGTTTCCGGAGCCGCAGGGGACCAGTCCCAGGGTGGCGGGGGTGTGGATGAGCGCCTGGGCCACCTCGTTCACCGTCCCGTCGCCGCCGACGGCGACGATCCTCTGGCAGCCTGCGGCGACCGCCTCGCGGGCGATCTCGGTGGCGTGGCCGGGTCCCTCGGTGCAGACCAGGTCCGCATCGAGCGGCATCGACGCCACGAAATGGCGCAGCATGGGGAGAATGGGCGCGTTTCGGCGCGGCCTTCCCGAGCTCGGGTTGAAAATGAGGCGTACCTTCATCGGAGGGCGGGTGAGAGGCCGGAGCTTGGCGCCCCGGCTCCTCCGGCGGCGTGCGCCAGCACGTGGGCGGCGATCATGCGCGCCGCGTCGGGGCGCGCCATGGGCTCGAGCGCGGCCCGCCACTGGGCCCAGTCGCGGCCCTGGTCCCGGAACGCGCGCCCGAGGACCTCGATGACGGCCTCGGGGGTCGTCGCCAGCGCGCCGGCCCCGTGGCGAAGCAGAAGCTGGCAGTTGCCCTCCTCCTGGCCGGGGACCACCTGGTTGACGACCATGGGGCACCGCGCCGCGATCGCCTCCTGGGTCGTCGCCCCGCCCGCCTTGCTGACGACGACATGATGGGTCATCAGCAGGTGGGGGATCTTGTCCGTCCAGCCGAGGATTTCCGCCTTGCGCGCCCTCCCGCCCGAAAGGGCGGTCAGGGTCCTGCGCAGCGACTCGTCGCGGCCCACCGTGCACGTCACCTCCCAGCCCTCCTCGGCGAGGAGGAGCCGGGCCGTCGCCTCGGCGTTGCGCGTCCCGGAGTTGACGATGTAGAGGATCCGGGGAGCCGCACCCTCGTCGAGGCGGGGCCTTGTGACGATGCCCTCGTTCCTTCGGAAGTAGGGCGTCACGGGAAACCCGAGGACATGCAGGCGCGAGGGGTCGACCCCGGCCTCGCGCATGACCTGCGCGGAATCCTCGTTTGGGACGAACCATCCGTCGCATCCGGGCCTCCACCAGACCGAGTTGATGCTGATCGAGTCGGTCACGATGTTGAAATGGGGGATCGACAGCTGCTCCTCGGCGGCGAATCGCTGCAGGAGCGCCGCATAGGCGGGGAAAGTGCTGCAGATCGCCACGGGGCGCTCGCGCTCGATCACCCGCTCGAGCATGCGCGCCTGGGCGCGGAGCATCCAGACCCCGTTCTTCATGAATCCGGGCCTGTCCATAAGGGCGTAGAACCTGCTCCAGAGCCGGGGCGTCCCGTTGATCGCGGCCAGGTAGGCCCTGCGCACGAGCGTGTTGAGCCGCGGGCAGGTGAGCGCGAAGATATCGACCACAACCGCCGTCCCGGGCGCCTCTTCGTTGAAGGCCGTGGCGAGCGCGTGGGCGGCGGCGTTGTGGCCCTCTCCGTACGCCGCGGTCAGGATGAGGATGCGGTGCTTCATGTTCCGGCGAGCACCGGCGCGCCCGCGAGCGGCGTGTGCACGACGCCCGCCTCCCGCTCGAGGTCGCTCTCGAACGCAGCGATCACCTTCTCCCAGGACTGGGCCTCGACGGCGAGGCGGGCCGCCACGCCCAGGCGCGCCCGGAGCCCGTGATCGGTCGCGAGCCTCACCGCCGCCCGGACGAGGGCCTCGGGACGGTCGCAGGGAGCCGCGAGCCCGGTCTCGCCATCCTTCATGAAGATCTTGGCCGCCGCGTAGTCGAAGCCCGCCACGGCCAGCCCGCTCGCCATGGCCTCGGTCAGGACGTTTCCGAAGGTCTCCGTGAGGCTTGCGTGGATATAGATGTCCGCGGAGGCGTAGTACCTGCCGATCTCGTCGCGCGAGAAGAACCCGGCAAAGACGCAGTCCGGATAGGCCTTGATGAGCGCCCGCTTGAGCGGACCCTCCCCCGCGAGGACGAAGCGGCAGGCCGGATTGGCCTCCTTCATCGCGGCATAGATGCGGAAGAGGAGGGGGTAGTTTTTTTCGGCGGCCATCCGTCCCACGTGGAGGACGACGGGATCGTCGGGACCGACGCGCCAGTCGGCGCGCAGCGACTGCGAGCGCCGTTCCGGCCGGAACTGCCGGGTGTCGACGCCCCGAGACAGCACGGAAAGGTTCCGGAAGCCCTCCCTCTCCAGCTCGGCGCACATGTCCGTGGTCGGGGCGAAGGTCCTCCGGGTGAGGTTGTGCACGTGCCGCAGCCAGCCGAGCGCGACGTCGCGCAGGAGCGAGATCTTGTAATGGCTCGTGTAGGCGTGGAAATTGGTGTGGAAGCTCGAGGTCACCGGGATCGCGAGCGTGCGGGCGGCCCGGATGGCCGACACGCCGAGCGGGCCCTCGGTGGCGACGTGGACCAAGTCGGGTCGGTCCGCCGTCCAGGCCCGCCTGAATTTTCCGCCAGCCGGGAGCCCGAGCCGAAGCAGCGGATAGCCGGGGATCGGGACACCCGCCATCGGGACCTGGCGGTAGTCGGGGGTCTGCGATTCCTTGGGGAGGTCCCGGCGCCAGGGCCGGTAAACTGCAACTGAATGTCCGCGGCGGCCGAGCTCGCTGGCGATGACCCCGAAGGTCATGGCCACCCCGTTTATTTCCGGGGGGAAGGTCTCAGTAACAATCGCGAGTTTCACGGAATGCGTGGTTTACGCATTCCAATGTGCACCCGTCAGGTGCCAAATAGGTGTCAAATCTGTTACGACTTCGACAAATCTCCCCGGGCCGGCCATGGCCCGAAACCGGATCAGGGGCCAAGGAATTGGGCAAGCTCGCCGGCCGGCCCAAACGCATTTAGCGACAATTTGGCGCTCTCAGGCGCCCTGGCTGGGTGGACTCGCGGGCGCGCCGGCGGCGGGTTGCCCGTTTGTCAACGCGACGCATTGATACAGGACCCGGCCCCCCGGGTACTGGGTCAGCCCTGTGACGTAGATCTGGTGGCCTGCGCCGTAGAAGGGGCCGCAGCCGGCAAGCCGGAGCGGAAGGCCCTCCTCCTTCTCCAGGGCCGCCGACCAGTCCAGGTCGGCGCTGAGCACAAAGGGGCCCTGCGGCGGGGCCACCAGGACCGAGAAGGCGGTCGCCTTCGAGTCGACGCGCACGGGCGGATGGGCCACGTCGGCTCCCGAGGGACTCTGCGCCTGCTTGACCTCGAGCTTGATCATGCGGGCGACCGCCTCCGGGCCGCTGTCGCTCAGGACCGAGCTCACCCAGTCGAGCAGCAGGTTGCGGACGGCGTTCAGGTCCGGGGCTTTGGCGATCGGCTCGATGCCGCCGCTCTTGCGGATGGCCTTTACCAGGGTCGAGATCTCCTTCAGGTAGACGTTCTTCTGGGCGCCGGGAATGTAGTACATCACGGCCAGGTGGACCGGCATCCCGTCCGGGGAGCCGTAATCGATCCCCTGCGACGACCAGCCGATGGCGCAGAAGAGCTCGCCCTCCTCCTGGCGCGCCCTGACGTGGGGCACGGCCACCCCGAGGCCGATGCCGGTGTTGCACTCCTGCTCGCGCCGGTTGATCTCCTCGATCACGTCCGTTCCCGCCTCGATCTTCGGGTTGGCGTCGAGGATGCGGGCGAGAAACGCCAGCACGCGCTCCTTGCCAGCGCCCTCGGGCAATTCGAAGAGCCGTCCGTCCTGAAGTGCGGTGAGAATACTGCGCATAAATTAGTCGGTGCCGAACCGCCGGTAGAACCATGTCTTCACGATGTGAGTCAGGGTGCAATACAGGAACGCGAACAGGAGAAGCCAGAGGAAGAAGATCGCGGGCATCGGAATGAGACCGAGGAACCTCGCCATGAGGGGAGTAGGGCAGCCAGATTCCCACGGCGATGATGATCATGGTCGTCAGGGTCATGGTCTTGCTCGCCCGGCTCTGGAAGAAGGGGATCCGGATCGAGCGGATGACGTGCACGATCAGGGTCTGGGTGACCAGCGACTCCACGAACCAGGCCGTGTGGAACAATTTCTCGAAGTGGGCGTTGGCGCTCTCGCTTGTTCCCGGCTTTCCGAAGGCGATGCACCCGAAACCGTAGAGCATCAGGAAGAACGTAGCGTAGTCGAAGATCGAGCTCACGGGCCCGATGTAGAGCATGAAATTGCGGATGCTCTTGATGTTCCAGCGCCGCGGCTTGTCCAGGTACTCCTGGTCCACGTTGTCGAGCGGGATTCCGACCTGGGAGAAGTCGTAGAGAAGGTTGTTCACCAGAAGCTGGGTCGGCGTCATGCCGAGGAGGTTGGTCGGCAGCAGAAAGAGGCTGCCCACCATGCTGAACATGTTCCCGTAGTTGGAACTGGCCCCCATCTTGATGTACTTGATGATATTGCCGAAGACCTTTCGGCCCTCGATGATCCCGTCCTCAAGGACAAGGAGGCTCTTCTCGAGGAGGATGATGTCCGCCGATTCCTTGGCCACGTCGACCGCGGTGTCGACCGATATGCCGACATCGGCCGCCTTCATGGCCAGGACGTCGTTGATGCCGTCTCCCATGAACCCGACCACGTGGCCCTGGGTCCTGAGCGACTTGATGACCTTCTCCTTCTGGTCGGGTGTCAGGCGGGCGAGCACGTTGGCCTCGATGACCTCCTTCGCGAAGGTCGCCTCGTCGAGCGCGGCAAGCTGCGGTCCGGTGATCAGCTTTGTGATGACCATGCCGACGTCGCTGCACACCTTCCGCGTGACGAGCTCGTTGTCGCCGGTCAGGATCTTGACCGCGACCCCGGATCGGCCGAGGGCCGCGATCGCGCGGGCCGAGGTGTCCTTCGGCGGGTCGAAGAAGGCGACGTAGCCGAGCAGGGTGAGATCGGACTCGTCGGCGACCGCGAAGACGGGCTTCGATCGGTCGAACTCCCGGTAGGCGATCGCGAGGACCCGGTAGCCCTGGGCGCTCAGCGTGCGGTATTCGTCGAGGAGGTCGTCGCGGATCAGCTGGATCAGCGGGTTGATGTCGTCGTCGACCTGGTAGTTCTCGCAGACGGCGATGACCTCCTCGACCGCGCCCTTGCAGATCAGGACGTGGCGGTCCTCGTAGTCGATGACCACCGACATCCGCCGCCGCTTGAAGTCGAACGGGATCTCGTCGACCTTCCGGCAGTTGAGCTCCACGTCGAGATCGGTGTGGGAGAGGATCGCGCGGTCGAGCAGGTTGCGAAGGCCCGTCTGGTAATAGCTATTCATGTACGCGTAGCGCAGGACGTCCTCGCTCACGCGGTTGGTCACGTCGACGTAGCGCTCGAGGACGACGTGGTCCTGCGTCAGGGTGCCCGTCTTGTCGGTGCAGAGGACATCCATCGCGCCGAAGTTCTGGATCGCGTGAAGGTGCTTCACGATGACCTTTTTCCGGGACATCATGAGGGCGCCCTTCGAGAGGCAGACCGTCATGATCATCGGCAGCATCTCCGGGGTCAGCCCCGCCGCGATCCCGAGGCTGTAGAGCATCGCCTCGAGCCAGTTATGGTCCCGGATCCCGTCGACCACGAAGACGAAGAGGACCATCGCGATCATGAACCGGATCATGAGCCAGGTGAACCGCGAGATTCCCTTGTCGAAGCTCGTTGGGTCGCGCTTCGAAAGCATCTTCTCGGCGAGCGAGCCGAAATAGGTGTTTGCGCCGGTCGTGATCACGAGCGCCCGGGCCGAACCGCTCAGCACATTGCTCCCCATGAAGCACGCGTTCGTGTACTCGAACTGGACGCGGCCCGCGGGCTGGTTGTTGTCGGCCGTCTTTTCGACCGGCATCGACTCCCCGGTCAGCGCCGACTGCGACACGAAGAAATCCTTGGCCGTCAGGATGCGCAGGTCCGCCGGGATCAGGCTTCCGGCCGCGAGGACCACCACATCGCCGGGCACGACCTCCTCCAGCTGGATGTCGGTCTCCTTCCCGTCGCGCACGACCGTGACGGTCGTCTTCACCATCTTCTGCAGCTTCTCGACCGCCCTCGACGAGCGGGTCTCCTGGAAGTAGGAGAGGAACACGCTCAGGAAGACCATGGCGCCCACGATCGAGGCCGAAGCCGGGTCGTCCGCCGCCCAGTAGAACAGCGCGCACATCACCAGCAGCTGGATGACGAGCGGGTTCTTGCAGCGGTGCAAGAGGTCCATCACGAGCGATTTGCGGCCGCCGGCGGCGACGGTATTCGGCCCGACCTCCTTCAGGAGCTTTTCCGCCTGTTCCGCCGTCAGTCCGTTCGACGAACTGCCCATCCGGTTGAGCAGGTCCAGTTCAAGGGTCGTGTAGAGGCTCGGGTCTATGGGCACGGTGAAAAATGAGATACTTTGTCGGCGGCCACCGGAAGCCTGAACCGCGGCGCCACGTACGAAAAAGCGTCGATTCTCTGCCGCGGGCGATCCTATTTTTCGGCAAATGGGCCCCGGTGCGTGAATTAACCTAACAGTCACATTGGCGGGCCCGAGGAGGCGACCCATTAGGGGCGCTAAATCGGGGCGCCTAAAATTCTGTTGCAGGCCTGCCCGGCTGGTATCTACGTTCAACCTTTTAGGTAAATGCAAACCCACGGTCCGAAACGGGTGTATACGCCCCATTCGCTGGAATACTGGTTCGACATACTTGCGGACGACTGGTCGGAGACGTTCACCTCGAGCCAGCTGGACGAGGGGCGGCGCATCTACCGCAACGGCGAGGTGCGCGAGCTCGAGCTGACCGACCGGGATGCGATCATCCACCGGCGGATCGAGAAAAAGGACGAGTATGCGGTCATCGAATGGACCTCCGGGACCCTGTCGGTCCGGTCGTCGACGACCGACCGCGAGATTGCCCATGCCCTTGCTGTGGCGGGACTTCACGAAATAGAGGAGCTGGTGGCCGACGAGATTTCGCCGCTCCCGGCCGACCCCGAAACGCTCACCCGGCTCAGCGCGGGGGCAGGCAACGGAAAGGCGGCGGAGCGCGACGCTGCCCTGAGCGCGGCGGACCGGTTCCCCGGCTCAACGGCCCCTCCCGGCCGCTCATGCTCGTCTTCAAGATCAAGTCCTCCGGTCTCTCGTTCCAGGCCTGCTGGGTCGACAGCGACGGGAAGGCGCGCCATCCGGCGCTTGGTCCCGACGCCCACAGCCACGCCAATGGCAACGGCCATGTCTCATCGGGCGAGCGCGCCAAGCTGATCGGCCTGGCGGCGTACGCCCGCAAGGCCCATTTCCAGTACAACCAGGACACGGGGGCGTATCTCATGGAGTCCCTCGTCGAGATCCCCAATTTCCTCAAGGTCACGCTGCCGCTCTGGAAGCGGGTCTTCTCGATCGAGCTCGATGACAAGACCGCTAACCTGCTCAAGGGAACCCGCAGCGTCGAGATCGAGGCGGTGGCGGAGCGCTCCCAGGGCGACGCGGGGCTCAACCTGCGCTGGATCTTCCGCACGGGCGAGCGGATGCTGACGGACGCGGAGGTGTCGTCGCTGCTCAAGCGCGGAGGCCAGCCGGTCATCCTGCCGAACCTCGGCATCGTGGCTCTCTCGGCGGAGAAGTGGGAGTCGTTCAGCTCGTGGCGCCGCAACCTGGCGGACACCCAGGAGGGCGGGGCGGCCCAGCTCCAGTACCTCATCTTCTCCCTGTTCAACGACGCCCGGCTCAAGCTCACGCTCTCGCCCGAGATGGAGGCCTGGCGCCAGAGGGTCCTCGCCGCGCCGCAGTCCCCGCCGCAGACGGCCGCGATCCTGCGCCCCTACCAGCGCCGGGGCGTCGAGTGGATGCACCACCTCTGCGAGGTCGACTGCCACGGGCTCCTGGCGGACGAAATGGGCCTCGGCAAGACGCTCCAGGTGCTCGCCCTCCTGGCCATCAGGGCCACGAAGGAGCGTCCGAGCGTCATCGTGTGCCCCGCCAGCGTCGTGCCGGTCTGGCGCGAGGAGGTCTCCAAGTTCTTCCCGGAGATCAGGGTCGACGTGCTGAAGACGGGCAACGACTTCAGCTCCAACAAGGACCCGGTGATCTGGCTGTGCAGCTACACGCAGATGAGGAAGCACCGCGCGCTCCTCGACAGCTTCGAGTTTGGATACGCCGTCCTCGACGAGGGGCAGTTCATCAAGAATCCCGATGCCAAGGTCACCCAGACCTGCTTTGCCATTCGGGCGCGCCACCGCATCGTGCTGACGGGGACCCCGCTCGAGAACCGCCAGCTCGACCTCTGGAGCATCTTCCGGTTCCTGCTTCCCGGGCTCCTCGGCTCGCGCTCGTCGTTCGAGGCCGCCCTCAACACGGACCGCGAGGGGACCCTGGCGAGGCTGAGGGCGCAGCTGGCGCCGTTCATCCTCCGGAGGACCAAGAAGGAGGTCGCCCAGGAGCTTCCGCCGAAGGTCGAAATGGACCTGATCTGCCCGCTCACCGACGTGCAGCGCGCCGAGTACGCCCGGATCTGCACGGAGGGCCTGGAGAGGCTGGGCGACGACGTGGGCTCCGCCATGAGGGAGAAGTCGTTCGGGTTCCTGGCGCTCCTGACCCGGCTGCGCCAGACCTGCTGCGACCCCGACATGCTCCCGTGGCTGAAGGCGCCCCTGGCGGACTCGGGAAAGATCAACCTGCTGATGGAGAAGCTGGCGGAGATCGTCGGCAGCGGCCACAAGGTCGTCATCTTTTCCCAGTTCGTGATGCTGCTCGACCGCGTGCGCGCCGCGCTGATCCAGAACTTCCCCGACCTGGCGAGGTTCGAGCTGACGGGCATGACGCTGGACCGGCTGAAGCCGGTCCAGGCGTTCCAGGGCGCGCCCGGCGCCGCCGCCATGCTCGTTTCGCTCAAGGCGGCCGGCACCGGCATCACGCTCCACGCCGCGGACTATGTCTTCCTGCTGGATCCCTGGTGGAACCCCGCGGTCGAGGCGCAGGCCGTCGACCGGGTGCACAGGATCGGCCAGACGAACACCGTCTTCGTCTACCGCATGGTGACCGCGGGCACGGTCGAGGAGAGGATCCAGGCCCTCAAGGCCTCGAAGAGGGACCTCTTCGACCGGCTGGTCGGGGGCCTTGGCGGCGACTTCGACCTGAGCCAGCATTTCTCATCGATGAAGAGCCTGGTCCAGCTAACGGCCTCGCCCGAGCAGGAGCTGCCGGAGCGTTGGCCCGAGACCCCCGCGCCTGGCGCGGCTGGCGGCGTCGGCGAGCAGCCTTCCCTCCCTCCTCAGGACGGCGAGGAGCGCGCAGGGTAGGGCGAGCATGGCCGCGGCGAGGAAGGGCCCCGGCAGCCCCGAATGCCGCAGGGCGACCGGGCACAGCGCGGCTCCGCCGGCGACGAGGCAGGCCCTGAAGGCGCCCCTTCGGATCGCGGCAGCCCTCACGCCCCCGCTTTGGCGGCGCGGCGGGGACGCCTCGGCGCCTTGAATTCGGCGGACGCCTCGATCGACACGGCGGCGGAGGCGGGAGCCGCCGCCGGATTCGCCTCCTCCTCGGGGCGCCTGATGTGCAGGAACTGGACGTTCTCGGCGACGACCTTCATCCGCGAGCGCTTCGCGCCGCTGTGCCGGTCCTGCCACTGGTCGACGTCCATCCGGCCCTCGACAAGGACGAGCGAGCCGAGGGTCAGGAAATGGGCGCAGGCCTCGCCGGGCGGGCCCCAGACCTCGATGTCGTTGATGAAGGTCGTGCGCGTCACCTTTTCGCCGCTCTCGTCGCGGGTGTTCCGGTTGATCGCCACGTTGAGCAGGCAGAGGGCCTGCTTTTCCCCGCTCTGCTGGAAGCGCAGCTCGGGCGCCTTTGTCAGATTGCCGATGAATGCGTATCGATTGAGGTAGGGCATGGGCCCGTTTTAAAAGTCACGTAATTAGACAAGTCAAAGAAAATCAGCGGATGTGTTAATTTGCGGCCGCTGCGGGGCCCGCCGCGGACCGCCTCGCGGCCGGGGCTAGTCCCGGGGTTCCCCTGCCTCGGCTCGTCCCCCGGGGGGCTTCGCAGCCGCCGCCGGGCGGCTTGCGGCCTCGAGTTCGGCGATCCGGGCCTGCGCCCGGGCGAGCATTTCCGCCAGCTTCCGGGACTCCGCCTGGAGTTCGAGGGCCTGCGCGGAGAGCTCGCGGCTGCGCTCCATCACGGTTCCGAGGGCGTTGTCCATCCTGGCCGAGCTCTCGCGGTTGGCGGCGACCTCGGCGGCGAGTTCCTGCGGCAGGAGCGCGGGCTGGTAGGCGAGCTCTCCGCGCGCGATCTCTCCGGCCACGATCCGCATCGAGGTCGGGGCGCCCTCGAGCGATTGCGCGTCCGTCTCGCGGACAAGCGCCAGGCGGCCGTCGAGCAGCATGAGCCGGTAGGCCGCGGGCAGCGTGATCCGGTCCGGAAGCCGGACCGCCTCCCGGCCGGCATCGGGGCCCGGAGTGTCCGGCGGCCCGCTCAAGAGGCCTGCGTCCACGGGCGAGGCCGGCGCTCCCACATGGGCCGTCGCGGGCCCGGGCTGGCCCCGGTTGGGTCCCGCGCATCCCCCGGCGAGGGCGAGGCCCGCGAGCAGAGCTGTGGGGGCCGCCTTCAACCGGTTTGCCGGCGCCCCGCCGGAAGCTTGAGCCCGACCGCCGCGGCGCCCGGGTCGATCGTCTGTTCAACGAACAGGTAGAATTCCTTGCCGGCCGGAACCCGCACGTAGACGCCCCGCTTTGAGATCTCCTCGCGAATTCGGCTGACGATCTGGTTCATGACCTCGGTCGTGGCGCCTCCAAGGGAGCTGGCGGCGGCGTTGCCGATCGTCGGTGCGATCTGGGTGGCGCCGAGGACGCCGGAAACCCCCGCGGCCGGCTGCTGGCGCTCGGCCACGGCCGCGATGCCCTGCGCCATGCCGCTGATCGCCGCGGCCGCGAAGAGCTTGATTTCACGGTCGTCGAGGGACGAGAGCGTGTAGCCCACAAGCCCGTCCGTGCCGTCGTCGAGCCCCCACGAGCGGGCCTGGCCGCGGTCGCCGACGACCGTCTCGCGCCGGTCGAGGGCCCGGGCCTTCAGGACGAGCTCGCGTCCGTTGGCGCGGGCGCCCTCTTCGGGAAGCACCAGGGTCCATTCGCCCTCGTCCACAAGCCGCCCGACGCCCGACGCGTCGATGACGGGCTCGGGCTTCGCATAGCTGAAGACCTCCGTCCCCGCCGGGATGATCACGTCGCCGTTCCAGTCGAGGTCCTGGGTCACCAGGGCGACGATGGGCTCCGACCGGGCGGTCACGCTGTCCAGGGTGGCGATGAGCTGGCACTTGAGGAGGCGGCCAAAGGGGGCGAAGGCGGCCGCCGGGGATGGGGCCGATTCGGCGCGGGGCTGCGCGCGGGCCGCAGGGGGCGGCGCGGCTGCGGCCGCGGCCCCCGGGTCGGGGGGCATCCGGAAGATCTCGGGCAGCGTCCTCTTCTCGTCCCTTCGCCGGTTTGCGGGGCCGCCTGGGTTCGGGTCGGGCGAGCCGGTGTCCTTGGCCGGGACGCCGTCCGCAAGATTCTGGACCGGCTTCGGCCGCTCGACCTCGCGCCGGTAGCCGCTCGAAACCGGGGAGGCTTCCCGCTCCGCCTCCGACGGGCTGATCTGCTCGGCCGGCAGGCGGGTGGGGAACGCCGCCTGCGGCAGTTCGGCGCGGGCCGGCGCGGGCCGGCTCCGAGCCTGCCAGATGAGCGCCGCCGCGAGGGCCGCGGCGCCGAGCATGAGGGCGCGCCCCCTCAGCGAGATTCGGGGGGGGCGCGCGGGTTCCGTCTCGGGCTCGTTCACGGGTTTCAGGGGATCTCGAGCGGCATCCGCCTGACGGGCCTCGGATTCGCCGAGGCCCGGACGAGGGCACTGATCTCGAAGACATTGTCGGGCAGGAGCCGCGTCGGCCCTCCGTCGGGCCCGCGCGCGAGGACAAGGAACACAGGCTCCGCGGCCCCGGGGCCGAGTTCGCCGCCGAAGTCGACCGTGCGCACGGGGTAGACCCTGTCGCCGACGCGGACGACCCAGCCCGTGGGATCGAACAGGAGAACGCGCGCGGTCGCGTTCGCGACGCTTGCACAGATGCCGAGCGTGTCGGTGGACCCGTCCCTGAGCGCGAAGCGGGGGGCGACCGTGAAATCCCCAAAGCTCCGGGGGACCCCGTCGAGCGCGGCCAGCTCGAGCGCGGGGTTGGCCCCTACGAAACCCCGGGCGGACTCCGCGGTGGAATTGAGCACGAGGCGCAGGGTCTCGATGAGCCCGATCTCCGACTCCGGGCTCGGCTCCCTCAGGCGGGTCCCCGGGGGCCTCGGGGAGAGCGAAACGGCGAGCCTCGGCTCCGGGCTCGGCCTGTCGGCGCCAAAGACCACCTTGCGCCACGCCAGGCCCGCCGGAGCCGGCACGAATTCCACGGGGACGCTCCGGGTCGAGCCGCCGGGCTCGGCGAGCACGATGTCAAGGACCCGGTGCGCGCCGGCGGCAACCGGCGTCACGAAGAGGCGCGCCTTGCCGCGGTTCGCCTCGATCACGAAGTCGCCCGCGAACTTCTCGGCGTCCGGGGTGAATCCGCGTCCCGCCCAGTCCTCAAGGGGCCACGGGAAGTCGAGCTCGACCGTGTTTTCGGGCTCGGTCGGAACCTCGATGGGCTGGCGCTCCTCGGACTCGGGCTTGAGGGCGATCCGGACGATGCTCTGGAGCGGGGAGCCGTCTGGGGCGGGCGCGGAGGCGCGCGCCGCGCACGCGGCCGCGGACGCTGCGAGGAGCGCGCGCGCAAGGCTCACGGGACCTCCTTGTCCCCCGGCCAGCGCACGGCGGCCCGGTGCCTCACGACGACGAAGGGATAGCGGCCCATCTGCATGGCGTCCTCCTGGGCGGCCAGCTCGACGACGAGGTGGAACTCGCCGGGAGGCGGCTGGTAGGGGAGGCCCTCGATCGCGCCCGAGCGGACGACGAAGCCGCGGACCCGGTAACGCGGGGAGCTCCCTTCATCCAGCACCTCGATTCCCTCGACCTCGGGATGGTCGTACAGGTTCCGGCGCTTGCGCTCGGGCAGTTCCGAGCGCACCTCGGCGTCCAGCGCCCGCCAGCTCTCGCCGACGAAGATCCTGCGCGCAACCTCCGGGTAGGAGAGGCCCGAGGGGTTGCGTGTGAAGCACGCCTGCGCGGCCTGAAGGAGGATCTCGCGGAAAAGGGAGCTTCTGGCCTCCGCGGGCTTTACGGGGCCGTAATGGATGGTCCCGGCCCCGTCGACCGAGTAGGCCCAGACGCCCTCACGCAGATTTGCGGTGCCCCGCTCGAGGATGAGGAGGCAGGCGAGCGGGCACACCGTCGCGACCGCCATGCAGAGGACCTTGATCTGGTGCTCCGCGACCCAGCGCTGGGCCGGGCTGAAGGGCGACGCGAGGGCGTGCTCGGTCCGCGGGCCCGCGTTGGCGGGCCTGCGCGGCACCTCCGGCTGTTCGGTATCGCCCTCCTTCATCGGGCGCGCAGGAGAGCACGCCCGAGATTGTTAGACAAGTCAAACTTTACGCTTTAATCGGCGGGACTTCGGCTTCGGGCCCGGGGCCACGGGGGGGCGCCCCTCCCCGGTTTCCACCCACTTCTCCGCCCGCCTGAGCGCGGCGTTCGCCGGCCCGCCCAGCTCGACGAGGCGCGGGCCTGAACGCGCCCCTGTGGTGGCGTTCAGGAAGTAAATCGTCTCCGCCGGGTCCTCCCCCGGCAGCGGCGGCGGCGGCAGCCTGCGGATCGTCCCGACGTAGCCGAGGCCGAGGCGCTTGGAACGCCCCTTCGCAAGGCCCGTCAGGAAGCGTTCGAAGGCGGCACGTCGCTGGGAGGGATTCATTTTTTGCGGGAAAAGCTGAAGAGAAAGCGGTTGCTAAACGTGTCCAATCAGGCTAGATAAATTTTCACTCGTTTTCAACCATCTTATAACCTAATTGATCCCATCAAAACTCCATGAGTGACAAGACCAAAACGAATGAGGCGCCGCTTAAGGGCCTCTCCGCCTCGGCCGCCGCCTCGCGCGGGATGGCGGAACCCGATGTCGTCGATTTCCTGCCTCTGCCCGTGTATCCGCTCCTCGGCGTGCAGGTCCACTGCGTGCGCTGGCAGAAGATCGTCCAGGGAATGAGGAAAAAGGGCGTCATCGTCCGGGTGCACCGCGAGAGCGACCGGGGCGGCCTCTTCAAGGCGGCCTCAAGGGTCGGCGTAAAGCTGACGAGCCGCCGGTGCGCCGGCTCCGAGGGGCCGAGCTGGCTCGTGCGGATCCGGGACTCCGGCGCCAGGAACGCCGCCGACATCGACGCCGCCGACCCGACCGCGTCGGACCGCGGGCGCTACCGGGCGCTCGGCCTCCTCGTCCTCGAGCGCGGATCCCTTCCCATCCAGCGGCGCGACATGGCCACCGCCCTCCACCGCTCGCTCAGGGAGTTCATCCGCGAGAATGCGCTCGCCGGGCGCCGGCAGCGCAATGCGGTCGTGGTGACGGCGCAGTCGGGAGGCGAGTTCGTCGTGTCGGTCGCTCCGAGCATCCGGGCGGCCTTCGCGGCGCGCGAGAGGAACAAGAGTCCCGCCGCTTGACGAGGGACCCCGCCTCGGCCAAGAAGGCTCGGAAATGGCGGGGACATCGAACGAACCGGGGGGCCTCGCCCTCTACCGCGGCCTGCGCGCCCACCTGGGGGGCGCGGTCCTCGGCCAGGAGGAGGCCGTCTCCGGGCTCGCCGACGCCCTGCTCGCGGGAGAGATGGGCCATACGCCGCCCGGGAGGCCGAGAAGCCTGGTCCTTGTCCTCGGGCCGACGGGAACCGGCAAGACGAAGGCCGTCACGGCGGCGAGCCGCTACCTTTACGGCACCGAGGCGACCGCGCGGATAAACGCGGCCGAGTTCTCCTCGGAGGCGCGGGTCCCGCTCCTTCTGGGGACGCCGGGCGAGCCCGGCCTCCTCGGCAGGCGGATCGGGGAACTCAGGCGGGCCGGCGGGCGAATCCTCCTCCTCGACGAGATCGAGAAGGCCCACCCGAGCGTTTCCGACTACCTGCTTGGGATCGAGGAGGCCCAGGTCACGCTCTCGAGCGGCGAGACGCTCGACCTTTCGGACCTCCATATCGTCGCGACCTCCAACATCGGCTCCGCCGGCGTGATCGAGATGGAGGGGGTGGCCCGGGCCTCGGTCCGGAGGTTTGTCGAGCAGGAGGCAGCGGCCCATTTCAGGCCGGAGGTGCTCGCGCGATTCACGTCGATCCTCGTCTTCGGCCACCTGACGCGCGACATCCAGCTTGGCATCTGCAGGCAGATGCTAGAGCAGGAGCTCTTGTTCCAGTCGGGGGTGCTTTCGGGCAGGTTTGGCCATCCGCACAGGGTCCGGGCCGCGGCCGACGTCGGCCGCAGGCTCGTGAGCGAGGGATGGCACCGAAAGCTCGGGGCGCGGCCGATGCGCAATGTCGTCGAGCGCCGCGTCCGGACGGCCCTCGTGGATTCGCAGCTCCGCGGGGCCCTGGGTCCGGGCGTCCGGGAATCGGTGCTGGTCGTGGACGCAGCCGGGGGCATCCGCGCCGCCGTGGCGCGGGCCCCAGTCACGCTTTGATCGCCGCGGGCGTTCCGTTCCGCCCGCCCGGCCCGAGGAGGGCGTCAGCTCCGGTCCGGGTAGGGCGGGGGGGGCGGGACCGACTGCGCGTGCGTCTTCAGCTCGAGGAGGATCTCCTCGATGCCCCGGTCGAGCTGCTGGTCGACGCCCGAGAATTCCTTCGCGGGGTCGTTGTCCACGACGATGTCGGGATCCACGCCGTGCCCCTCGACGGGCCATTCCTTGCCGTCCTTCGAATAGGGAGCGAATTCCGGCTTGTTGAGGAAGCCCCCGTCGACGATCGGCAGGGTCTCCCTGATCCCGACGACGCCGCCCCAGCTGCGCTTGCCGATCAGCTTGCCGAGGCCGTCCGACTTGAAGCGGAAGGGGAAGATGTCGCCGTCCGAGGCCGAGAACTCGTCCATCAGGACGACCTTCGGCCCGAGCTGCATGTCCGCGGGGTTCGTCTGCGGGGTCGCGTTCCTCGCCTTCTCAAACATCACGAGCTCGCGAGAGAGCCGTTCGATCACCATCGGCGAGACGAAGCCGCCCCCGTTGCCGCGGTCGTCGATGATGAGCGCCTTCTTGTGGAGCTGCGGGTAGAAGTGCTTCGCGAACTCGTCGAGGCCCCCGAATCCCATGTCGGGTATGTGGATGTAGCCGACCTGCCCGCCCGTCTTCTCGGTGACGTAGTCGGTGTTGTGCTGGACCCACGTGCGGTAGTAGAGGGGGGCCTCGTCGGCCGTCGGCACCACCGTGACATTGCGCGCGCCGTCGTCGACCGGCTTCGAGTTGACCCGCAGGACGACCTGCTTGCCCGCCTTGCCGATCAGCGCGGAATAGATGTTCGAGAGTCCGCTGACGGGCTTGCCGTCGACAGCGAGGATGTAGTCGCCCTCGCTCACGTTCACGCCGATCTCGGTGAGCGGGGAGCGCTCGGCCTCGACCCAGTTCTCGCCGCGGAGAATCTTGTCGATCCGGTAGGCGCGGCTCTGCGGGTCGCGCGAGAGCTGCGCGCCGAGGAGCCCCAGGGGCACCTTCGGCGCCTGGGGGCGGTCGCCGCCGCCGACATAGGTGTGGCCGCTGTGGATCTCCCCGATCAGCTCCCCGATCAGGTAGGTCAGGTCGTAGCGAGTCTGGGCGTAGGGGACCAGGGCCGCGTACTTTGCGCGCATGGCCGGCCAGTCCACGCCGTTCATGGTCGGCGAGAAGAAGTAGTCGCGCATCTGGCGCCAGCACTCGTCATAGATCTGCGCCCACTCGGCGTGCCGATCGAGGTTCATCTCGAGGGCGCCGAACGAGAGCTTGTCCTTCACCTCGAACTTGGCCGTCGGCAGGTCGATGATGGCGAAGTCCTTACCCACGGCGACCAGCATCTTCTTGCCGTCGTGGCTGACCTCATAGCCCGCGACCGCGCCGAGCTCGGTCTCCTTCTGGTCCTTCAGGTTGTAGACAAGGAGGGTCTTGTCCGGCGCCCCTCCGCCCTCGTCGTCCCCGGCCCCGTCCGAATCGCTTCGCAGGTAGTACACGTTGTCGCCGACCCCGGTCAGGGTGTCGTAGTTGGCCGCCTTGATGGGGAGCCCGACCAAGCGGTCCTTGATGCCGTCCGGGTCCACCTTGACGACAACCGCCTTCGGGGCGCTGTCCTTCTTGGCATCCTTCGCGTCGGCGGCCTTGTCGTCGGCCTTGGGGGCGGCCGGCGCGATCTGCACCTCGTCGCTCTTCGGCTTGAACGGTGACTCGGTGTCCTTCGCGAGCGTGATCAGGTACACCCGCTCGAGGTCCTTGTAGATGTGCTCGAGCTCGAAATCGCTCAGCGTCGGCTTGAAGTCGCGGCCGGAGGCGAAGAGCAGGTACTTCCCGTCGTCGCTGAAGCTGGGGCTGCTGGCCTCATACCAGCCGTCCGTGGCCGCGAACTTCACGCCGTCCTTGAGCCCGTAGAGCCACACCTTCGTCAGCGATTGGTCCTCCGGCCTAGACCACGTGATCCACTCGCTGTCGGGGGACCAGGCGTACTGGCGGATCTCGAAGGCCGTCGCCGTGTCGACGAGCGTCACCGCCTTTGTCTCCACGGTGACGTAGCGCAGCCGCTGGAGCCGGTCGGACCAGAGCAGCTTCTTGCTGTCGGGCGACCAGAGCGGGTTGTAATAGTAGGTGTCGGCACCCTTCGTGAGCTGCTCCGGCGAGCCGGTTCCGTCCTGGGCCCGGACGTAGAGCTCGTTCTCGCCCGACTCGTCGGAGACGTAGGCGATCCACTTGCCGTCGGGCGACCAGACGGCGTCCCGCTCGTGGACGCCCGACTTTGTGCTCAGGTTGCGCGTGGCGCCGTCCTTGGCGGGGACCGTGAAGGTGTTTCCCCGGGCGTTCACGACCGCGCGCTTGCCGTCGGGCGACAGCGAGACATTGGCGACAAAGGCGGCGACGTTGACGATCGCCGAGCGCGAGGTGACGAAATCATCCCTGACCTCGATCGGCAGGCGCTTGGTCGCGCCCGTCTTGAGGTCGAACGACCAGATGTAGCCGGCCTCCTCGAACACGATGAGCCCTCCGCCGAGCGACGGGAACTTGATGTCAAAGTCCTTGAAGTGGGTGTGCTGCGCGGTCGCCTTGGTCGCCAGGTCGTAGCTGTAGAGGTTCAGCCTCTTCGCCCCTTCGGAAAGCCGGTCGGAAAGGAAGTAGATCCGGTTGTTCGGCGCCCACATCGGGATGATGTCCTGGGCGGGGTTGTTCGTGATGTCCTCGATCGCGCCGGTCTTGAAGTCGTAGATCCAGATGTCGTCGGCCATTCCGCCGCGGTAGTCCTTCCAGGTCCGGAATTCCCGGAAGATGCGGTTGTAGGCCATCTTGGAGTCGTCGGGCGACATCGACAGGAAGCCGCCGCGCGGCACGGGAAGCACCTTTGGAAGGTCGCCGTCCGCTCCGACGCAGAAGAGCTGCCCGTTGAACGGGTCGAAGGAGCGCATCCTCGAGCGGAACACGACCTCGGGAGAGGTGTTCTTCCAGGCCATCACGATGTTGTTCGGGCCCATGCGGTCCCCGAGGTCGTCGCGCCCCACGGTCGCCGTGTACGTGAGCCTCTTCGGCGTGCCGCCCTCGGCGGGCATGAGATAAACCTCCGTGTTGCCGTCATACTGGGCCGTGAACGCGAGCTGGCCGCCGTCCGGCGAGAACCGCGGGAAGATGGCGTACCCCGGGCCGTTCGTCAGACGCCTGGCCAAGCCGCCGTCGACGCCGACCGTGTAGAGCTGGTCGGCATAGGAGAAGACGACCTGTTTCCCGTTGGTGGCGGGAAAGCGCAGGAGGCGCGTCTCGTCCGCGGGGGTGTCCGAGCGCAGCGGGCTCGCGAGGAGCATGAGCGCCGCGAGGGGGAGGATGAATTTCATCATGAGAGGATGTTTGGGTTGATTTGTGGCGCCAAGTTGGCCCAAAAGTGCGGCCAATGCCAATTATTCTGTAGCCCCCCTGCGCGCCGGCCTCCGGCCCGCCTCCGGAGAGCGAAGTTGCCGCACGGCCCACTTTCTGCGTAAGAGGGGCGATGCAAACTCGTTGGGCCCCGTGGCTGGAAGACCGGGCTTGCGCTGCGTGGAGGGGCTCCTCGATCCGCCGGTTCTCCGAGCAGTCACCGCGGGCAGCCCTCCTCCTTGCGGCCCTTCTGGCGGCGTCCTTCTCGACGGCATGGCTCCTTCTGCAGGCCCCGAATTTCCTGTCGGGGTTTGATTTCATGCGCATGCATTTCTTCTACAAGGCGTATTTCAGGGAGGCGGTCGCCGCCGGGCGCCTGCCGCTCTGGAATCCGTTCGTGGGCCTCGGCCGGCCGTTCATGGCGGACATAGAGACCGCGAGCCTCTACCCCCCGAACCTGCTCGTGCTGCCGTTCGGCGTCTACGGGGGGGTCGCGCTCATGGTGCTCCTCCACCAGGCGCTCGCGATCTACGGGGGCGTGCGCCTCGGCCAGGTGATCGGGGCCTCCCCGGCCGCGGGGTGGATCGTGGGCGCAGGGGTCGCGCTCGCCGGCCCGTTCTCCGCGCGCCTTTCGGTCGGCATTGTGGAGGGCTACTTCACGCTCTGCTGGATGCCGGCCCTCCTCTGGCTTGCCGCGCGGCTGCAGGACGGATGGGACCGGAGGCTCGGCGCGGCGTTCGCCGTGTCGGTCGCCCTGTCGATCCTCGCCGGTCAGCCGCCGCTCCTCTACGTCGTGATTCTGGGCCTGCTTGTTTTCGTCGCCGCCAGGCAGAGCTGGCCCGGGGACGCGGCCGGCCGCCGCCGGGCGGGGAGAAATCTCCTCGGGCTCGCGGCCACGGGCCTGCTCGGCGCGGGCCTTGCCGCCATCGAGCTCCTGCCGTTCCTCGAGCTGGTCGGCCAGGGCAACAGGCCCCTCATGGCCCCCGGTTTCGCGGTCGCAAACGGGATGCCGCCGGCGAGCTGGCTGTCCCTGATCACGCCGGCGTCCGATGCGTTCGCCCCGAATTGGGAGTACGACCTGCACTGCGGCCTGGTGCCCCTGTTCGCGGCCGCGTGCGGCCTCTGCCTGTGGAGGGACCGCAACGGGCGGGCGCTCCTCGCCATGGGCGGGGTGGGCGCCCTCCTCGCGGCGGGGGACCGCTCCCCGGTCCTCGGCTGGGTCGTGCACGTGTTTCCGGGCGCCGCGGCGCTCAGGATCCCGTCGCGCTACGGGATCCTGTTTGCGGTTGGGCTCCTCGGGCTGGGCTCGCTCGCCCTGACGCGCCGGACCAGGCGACCTGCCCTTTTCCTGGCGCCGGTGTTCCTGGCCGGAGCCGGCCTCGTCGTCTGGCTCAAGCCCTACCTAAGAACGGGACCCGGCCGGGGCGACGGCTTCGTCCTCGCCGACATCGCGGCCCTGGCGGCCGCGGCGCTTCTCGTCGGGCTCTGGCAGGCCAGGGACCGGCTTCCCCGGGGGTCGCGTGCGGTCGGGTGCCTGCTCTGGGTTTTCTGCGGGGCGAACTGGTTCTGGGCCGTTGCGCTTCAGTCCCCGGTTTATTCGGCCTACGGCTTCCGGACGGACGAAAAGGCGGTGCACGCCGCGCTCCTGGAGAAGGGGCTCCTGCGTCAGGGCGCCCCTCCGCCGCGGATCGCATTCAGCCCGGCCGACCTCTGCGAAAACGCCGGAATGACGGAGGGCTTCAGCACGTACAACAGCTACGTGGCCCCCTCGCTCCGGCGGACGTGGGGCTATGTGCACGCGGCGGCGGGTGTCCGGGAATCCACAACGGACTTCATCCGCATGCCGGCGGCCCTCGGCGCCGATGCGGAGCGCTGGGGCTCGCTCAACCTGGTCGCGGTGCTCAGCCACCCATCCCGCGAGCTCGTATTCGAGGCCAGCCCCGACCCACGGGCCTACATCGCGTTTGACATCGAGCGCGTGGCCGACGCGGAGGAGGCCGAGGCGAGGATGGAGGCGCGCGGCGATTTCCACAGGCGGGCGCTTGTCGAGGCGGCGACGGCGCCGGCCTTCGTCCCCGCGAGCGGCGCCGCCTCGGGAAGGGCCGAGATTGTCCAGTTTTCACCCGAGCGGGTCGTCGTGCGGGCGAGCGCGTCGTCTCCCGGCATCCTTGTGCTGGCGGAGGCCTGGTATCCCGGATGGGAGGCCACGGTATCGGGGCGTCCGTCGCGGGTGTTCCCGGTCAACGGATGGATGCGGGCAGTCCTGGTGCCGGCGGGCGAGAGCGAGGTGGTGCTGCACTACCATTCGCGTTTCCTCGCGGCGGGGGCCGCCGCGAGCGTTGTGAGCGCGCTGGTCCTGGCGGTCCTCTGCGCGGGGGTGGACCTCCCCCAGGGGCCGCCCCGAAGGAGCCTGAGGGCGCCGTTCGGGCGCTGAGAGCGAAGTTGCCGCACCCGGCACTTTATGCATCGCTATGCGGATGCTCAATCGCTGGGGTGCCGCCGCTCGGGTCCGTTCGCCGGCCGCCTGGAGGGACTCCTCGATCCGCCGGTTTTCGGAGGCCTCGCCTGAAGCCGCCCTGGCTCTTGCCGCGCTCCTCGTCGCGGCCTTCTCAACCTCGTGGTTCCTCCTCCAGTCCCCGAATTTCTTCTCGGGATACGACTTCGTGCGGATGCACGCCTTTTACAAGGCCTTCTTCAGGGAGTCCCTGCTCGCGGGAAAACTGCCTCTTTGGAATCCGTTCGTCGGGCTTGGCCGCCCGTTCATGGCGGACATCGAGACGGCGACACTCTATCCGCCGAACCTGCTCGTGCTGCCCTTCGGCGTCTACGGGGGCGTCGCGCTCATGGTGCTCCTCCACCAGGCGCTCGCCGTCTACGGAGGCGTGCGCTTCGGAAGGGTATTGGGAGCCGGCTGGGCGGCAAGCTGGCTCCTGGGGAGCGGGATCGCGGTGTGCGGTCCGCTTTCGGCCCGCCTCTCGGTCGGGATTGTGGAGGGGTATTTCGCGCTCTGCTGGGTGCCGGCGCCTGCTCTGGCTTGGCGCCCGCCTGCAGGACGGGTGGGATCCGAAGGCCGGCGCTGCGTTTGCGCTGTCGGTCGCCCTCTCGATCCTCGCCGGCCAGCCGCCGCTCCTCTACGTCGCCTACCTGGGCCTCGGGGTGTTTCTTGCCTTCAGGCAGCGCTGGCCGGCGGACGGGCCCGACCGGCGACTCGCCGCGAAGAATCTCCTTGGGCTCCTCTTATCCGGACTCCTTGGTCTGGGACTCGCCGGGGCGGAGCTCCTGCCGTTCCTTGAGCTGGTCGGCCAGGGCAACCGCCCGCTGAACGCGGCCGGATTCGCCCTGCCGAACGGGATGTCCGCGGCCAACTGGCTGTCCCTTCTGGTCCCGCCTTCGCCGGCGTTCGACCTGAACTGGGAGTACGATGCCTACTGCGGACTGGTGCCTCTGCTCGCCGCGGCGGGGGGCCTGTCTCTCTGGCGCGAGCGCAACGTGCGCGCGCTTGCCGCCATGGGGCTCGCGGGGGCGCTCCTTTCGGCGGGCGACCGCGCCCCGTTCCTCGGCTGGGTCCTGCACGTCCTTCCCGGCGCGGGCGCGCTCCGAATCCCGTCGCGCTACGGCATCTTGACGGGGATTTCGCTTCTGGGATTGGCCTCGATCTCGCTGACGCGGGGGCCGCGGCGTCCGGCCCAGGTTCTCGTTCCCGCCCTCCTGGCGGGCGCCGTCCTGATGGCATGGCTCAGGCCCTACACGGTCGACGGAACGGGCGTGGCGGCGGGCTACCTTCTCACCCGCCTCGGGCCGCTGGCGGCCGCGGCTCTCCTCGTGGGCCTCTGGCAGGCCCGCGAGCGCCTGAAGCGTTCGTCTTGGGCCGTGGGCTGCCTTCTCTGGGCCTTCTGCGCGGGCAATTGGATCTGGGCCATCGCCCTCGAGTCGCCCATCTATTCGGCCCGGGGATTTGAGACGCTCGAGAAGCCCGTCCATGCAGCGCTTGAGGCGAGGGGCCTCCTCGGCGCGGGTGCCGCACCCCCGCGAATCGCGTTCAGCCCGGCCGACCTCTGCGAGAACGCGGGCATGACCCAGGGATTCAGCACCTCCAACAGCTACGTGGCCCCCGCGCTATATCGGACCTGGAGCTACGTCCACGCGGCCTCGGGCGCGGCAAGCTCGGCGGTCGACTTCATCAACATGCCGCTCGAGTCCGGCGGGGCGGCGGTTCGCTGGGACGCGATAAACCTTGCGGCGATCGTGGACCACAACACCCGGACGATCCTCTTCAAGACGCAACCGGACCCCAGGGCCTACATGGTGTTCGACGTGGAGCGCGTGGCCGATGCAGAGGAAGCCAACCAGAGACTGGCGTCGCGCCGCGGTTTCCGCAGCCGAGCACTCCTTGAGCGCGGCGTGGCCGAGGGTTTTCAGCCCGCCGCGGGCAGTCCCGGATCCGACGCGGTGATCGACGCGTTTTCGCCGGAGCGGATCTCCGTGAGCACCCGCGCCGAGGCCGCCGGCATCCTTGTCCTCTCCGAGGCATGGTATCCCGGCTGGACGGCGAGGGTCGATGGCCGGCCGGCCCCGGTGTTCCCGGTCAACGGGTGGATGCGCGGGACGCTGGTGCCGGCGGGCGCGCACGCGGTAACGCTCGAATTCCACTCGCGCTACCTGGCCGCCGGCGCCGCCTTGAGCCTGCTCTCGGCCGCGCTCGTCGCCGCGCTGGCGGCGGGACGGCTGGCCCCTGGCGGGCGCCCTCAGGCCGACTCGAGGATCTTGTAGAGGCGCTTCACCATCGCCGAGGCGTCGTCGAGGAGCCCGGCCGAGATCAGGGCGTTGTCGAGTATCTGCTCCGCGACGAGCTTGCCCTTTTCCTGGGCGGACGTCCTCAGCTCCGCGAGGTGCTTGATCACGGCGTGTCGCGGGTTGATCTCGAGATTCACGCGCAGCGGCGCGTTTGCCTCCTCCTTGTTCATGGCCTTCATGAGGCGCCGCATGTGCGGCGACATGAACTTGTCGGCATTGAGCGCAAGGGCGGGGGAGTCGACAAGGCGGTCGCTCGCCTTCACCTCCGAGACCCGTTCGCCAAGCGTGTCCTTAAGCCAGCCGCAGAGCGCCTTGACCTCGTCGTCGGCGAGGGAACCCTCCGCCTTCGGCTGCTCCGAGAGCTTGACGTCGGCATGGTCGGCCGCGGCGAGCTTCTTGCCGTCGAATTCGCGCACGTTGTTCATCACGTATTCGTCGACGGCCTCGTAGCAGAAGAGGACCTCGAGGCTGCGCGCCTTGAAGCCCTCGAGGTACGGTCCGGCCTCGATCGACTCCCTGCTCGGGCCCATGAGGTAATAAATCTCCTTCTGGTCGGCGCCCATGCGCGTGACATAGTCCGCCAGCGAGGTCGTCTTGCCCTTCTCGGTCAGGGAGGATTCGAACCTGAGGAGCTTCGTGACCGCCTCCTTGTTCGCAAAGTCGAGCGCCGCGCCCTCCTTGAGGAACACGCCGAACTCCTTGTAGAATTCGGCGTAAACGTCGGGCCTGTTCTTCGACTCCTCGTCGAGGAACTTCAGGAACCGCTTCGTGATGACCCGGTTGAGCTTCTCGACGAGCGTGCGGTCCTGCATCGTCTCCCTCGAGATGTTGAGCGGCAGGTCCTCGCTGTCGACGACGCCCTTGAGGAAGCGAAGCCACTCCGGAAGGAGGTCCTTCGGCCGTGCATCGATCAGGATCTTCCGGCAGTAGAGCGCGACGGCGGGCTCGAGCCGGGCGAGCCCGAGCTTCTCGGTGTTTGATTCCGGCACGAAGAGCAGCGCGTTGATCGAGAGCGGCGCGTCGGCGCTGAAGTGCAGGCGCAGGCGGGGCTTCTCGGTGTCGTGGGCCTGGAACTTGTAGAACTCGTCGTACTCCTCCTCCTTGATCTCGCTCTTGCCGCGAAGCCAGAGGGCCTGGACCGTGTTGATCCGCTTGCCGTTCAGGTTGATCGGGAATGTGACGAAGGCGCTGTAGCGCTCGATGATCTCCTTCACCCGCCACTCCTGGCTGAACTCGGAGCACTCGTCCTTCAGCTCGACCACGATCTTGCAGCCCCTTCGCTCGCCGGAGCTCTCCTCAATGGCGTAGCTCCCCGCCCCGTCGCTCGTCCAAAGGAGCCCTGGCTCGGCCTCGCGCCAGGAATGGGTGTACACCTTGACGGTCTTCGCGACCATGAACGCCGAATAGAAGCCGACCCCAAACTGGCCGATGAGCCCGGCGGCCTTCTGGTCGCCCTCGCCGAGCGCCTTCAGGAAGGCCTTCGAGCCGGAATGGGCGATTGTGCCCAGGTTCTCGACCAGCTCGGCCTGGGTCATTCCGATTCCGAAGTCCTGTATGGTGAAGGTCTTGGCCTTGTCGTCGGTCGTGATGTTGATCTCGAGCTCGAGCTTGTCGTCGTAGATTCCCTTCTCGGTCAGGCCCAGGTGCCTCTGCTTCTCGAGCGCATCCGAGGCGTTGGAGACCAGCTCGCGAACAAAGATCTCCTTTTCCGTGTAAAGCGAATGGATGACGATATCGAGCAGCTGCTTGATTTCGGCCTGGAACTCGAAGGTCTGTGGAGTGGCGGTGGACATGGTATTGGAAATAGGGGAGGTGAACTTACCGCTCCCCGGACGAAAATCAATGTCGCAGGGCGGACGGAAAAGGGGGGCGAGGTTGAAGCCGGGGGACAAATGGGCATGATTTGGGGCCATCACCATGCCGACCTCCCCCAAATCCCGCCCAATCCATCCCGAAACGAGGATCGGACACGTTCATCTCAAGGTCGCCGACCTCGAGCGGTCGCTGGGGTTCTATTGCGGCGTCCTCGGCTTCGAGCTCATGCAGCGGTTTGGATCGAGCGCGGCGTTCGTCTCGGCGGGCGGCTACCACCACCACATAGGCCTGAACACGTGGGAGAGCCTGGGAGGGTCGCCGCCCCCGGCCGGCTCTACCGGCCTCTACCACGTCGCCATCCTCTATCCGGGGCGCGCCGAGCTGGCCGACGCGCTGCGCCGCCTCATCGCGGCGAGGCTTTTTCTCGACGGCGCCTCCGACCACGGCGTGAGCGAGGCCCTCTACCTGAGGGACCCGGACCAGAATGGCGTGGAGCTCTACCGGGACCGCCCGCGCGACGAGTGGCCCCGGGGGCTAAAGGGGGAGCTGGCGATGCACACCCGCCCGCTGGACCTCGATCTTCTCCTCTCCGAGGCGCCGAGCCCGTAGCGGGACGCTAGCCGCCGAGGTAGGCGGCCTTAAGCTGGGGGTGCTTCCTCAGGTCCTCGCTCGGACCCTCCATCGTGATGCGGCCCGTCTCGAGAACGTAGGCGTAGCTGCTGATCTCGAGGGCGAGGTTCGCATTCTGCTCGACAAGGAGGACGGCGATTCCGCGGTCGCGGTTTATCTCGAGGATCCTCTCGAAGATCGTGCTGATCAGCCGGGGGGCGATGCCGAGCGAGGGCTCGTCGAGCATCAGGAATTTTGGCTCCCCCATGAGGGCCCGTCCAATGGCCAGCATCTGCTGCTCGCCGCCCGAGAGCGTCCCGGCCGTCTGGTTCAGGCGCTCCTTCAGCCGCGGGAAAATGCTGAAGACATATTCGCGGTTGGCGGCCGTGGCCTCCTTGTCCCGCTTCAGGTAGGCGCCCATCGCCAGGTTCTCCTCCACGGTGAGGTTGGCGAAGATCATGCGGCCCTCGGGGACGTGGCCGAGGCCGCGCGCGGCGATCTTGTGCGCCGCAAGCCGGGTGATGTCCTCGCCCTGGAACCTCACGCGGCCCGACGTGGGCCGCAGGAGGCCGGAAATGGTCCGGAGCGCCGTCGTCTTTCCTGCGCCGTTGCCCCCGATCAGGGTCACGATGTCTCCCTCCTCCACCTTCAGGCAAAATTCATGGAGCGCCGAGATCGCTCCGTAGGAAACCGAAAGGTCTGAGACTTCAAGCATGGGTCAGGAGCCGGCAAAGCCCTTTTGGTGGGGCTCCCCGAGGTAGGCCTCGATCACCTTCGGGTCGTTCTGGATCTCCGCCGGTGTTCCCTCGGCTATCTTGACGCCGTAGTCGAGGACCGCGACGCGGTGGCAGACCCCCATGACCACCTTCATCGAATGCTCGACGAGGAGGATGGAGAGCTTGAATTCCCTGTGGATCCGGTCGATCAGGGCCATGAGCTCGACCTTTTCCGAGGGGTTCATGCCCGCGGCGGGCTCGTCGAGGAGGAGCAGCTTCGGCTCCGTGGCGAGGCAGCGGACGATTTCGAGGCGGCGCTGCTCCCCGTAGGGAAGGCTCGTCGCCGCCTTGTCCTTGAACCTCCCGAGGTGGAAAAGCTCAAGGAGGTCGCCGGCCCTTTGCGCGATCGCATTCTCGTCGTCGTGGTAGGCACGACCCCTCACGAGGGTCTGCAGGGGGCTCGTCCTGCGGTGCAGGTTGCAGGCGACCCGCACATTGTCGAAGACCGACAGGCTCTTGAAAAGTCGGATGTTCTGGAAGGTCCGGGCGATGCCCGCCTCGGCGATCTCGTTCACGCTGAGGCCTCCCAGGTCCGCGCCGTCCGAGCGAACGACGCCGCTCGTCGGCGGGTAGACGCCGGTCACCAGGTTGAACACCGTCGTCTTGCCCGCCCCGTTCGGCCCGATGAGGCCGACCAAGTCCCCGGTGTCGACCACCAGGTCCAGGGCGCTCACGGCCGTCAGGCCGCCGAAGCGGATCGTCACCTTGTCGAGCTGGAGGATGGGCTCGGGCATGGGATCCTAACCTCGCGCCCTCCGGAGCCTGCGCACGAGACGGGAGGCGATGGCGGCGTAGTCGAAGTTGAAGAGCCCCTTCGGTCGAACGAGCATGAGGACAATCAGGAGGAGCGAATAGAGGACCATCCGGTACTGGTCCACCGCCCGGAGGACCTCGGGAAGGACGGTGAGGAGAATGGCGGCAAGGATCACGCCGGGCGTGTTGCCCATGCCGCCGAGGATGACCATGACGACAATCTCGATGCTCTTCGTGAAGTCGAACCCGGTGGGCGTGATCGTCAGCTTGAAATGACCGTAGAGGCCGCCCGCGACGCCGGCAAAGAAGGCCCCGACCACGAAGGCGACGATCTTGTAGCGGGTCGTGTTGAGCCCGACCGACTCGGAAGCGATCTCGTCGTCGCGGGTCGCCAGGAAGCCCCGGCCGTAGGTGGACCGCACGAGGCACACGACCGTGAAGACCGTCAGCGCCGCGAACGAATACACCCAGAAGACGGTCGTGTAGTTCGGGATGCCGTTCAGGCCGAGCGCGCCGCCGAGCGACTCCACATTCTGGAAGACGACGCGGATGATCTCCCCGAATCCCAGGGTGACGAGGGCCAGATAGTCCCCCTTGAGGCGCAGCGAGGGAATTCCCACGGCGAGTCCGGCGAGCGCGGCGCCGAGGCCCCCGGCGATGAGGGCCCCGAGGAAGACGAGGCCCTGGGCGAGGTCCGAGCCGCCCGAGTCCCCGAGGAGCTTGGGTCCGAGAAGGAGCGTGACGGCGGCCGAGAGGTAGGCCCCGACCGACATGAAGCCCGCGTGGCCCAGGGAGAATTGCCCCGTGTAGCCGTTCACGAGGTTCAGCGAGACGGCGAGGATCACGTTGATCCCGACGCCCGTGATGACGTCCAGGTAGTAGGGGTCGATGTGGTCGGAGAAGTGCGAGACCCCGAAGGCGAGGAGAACGGTGGCGATGAGCGCTATGAGCGGCTTCGGCATCGCAGTTCTATACCTTCTCGGCCGCGAACCTTCCGAGAAGGCCCGCGGGGCGGAAAAGGAGGATCCCGATCAGGATCGCGAAGGCGATCGCGTCCTTGTAGGTCGACCAGCGCGACCCGTCGACAAAGGTCTCCACCATGCCGAGGATGAGGGCGCCGAGCGCGGCGCCGGGGATGTTGCCTATTCCGCCGAGCACGGCGGCGACGAAGGCCTTGAGCCCGGGGACGACGCCCATCAGCGGATCGATGGACGGGTAGTTGAGGGCGTAGAGGACGCCGCCCGCCGCCGCGAGCATCGAGCCGAGACCGAAGGTGAACGAAATCACGACGTCCACGTTGATGCCGACGAGCTGCGCGGCCTTGGGGTTGAGCGCGACGGCCCTCATCGCCGTCCCTATCTTCGTGCGGTAGACGGTGAACTCGAGGGCGACCATGAGCACGGCCGCCACCAGGATCACGATCACCTGGTTCATCGATATGATGAGGCCGTGCACCTCGACCACCTTCGCCGGGAAGATCGAGGGGAATGCGCGCGGCGTGGCCCCGAACACGAGCTGGCCCGTGTATTCGAGAAAAAGAGACATGCCGATCGCGGTGATGAGGACGTTGAGCGTCGGGCCGCCGCGGAGCGGGCGGTAGACGATCCGCTCGATAAGGATTCCGAGCACGGCGCACCCGGCCATCGCCGCCGCGAGGACGACGAGGCCTCCCGTGATCGTGCCGCTAGGCAGGCGCTCCCCCACGTAGAATCCGATGAAGGCGCCCACCATGAAGACGTCCGAGTGCGCGAAATTGATGAAGCGCAGGACCCCGTAGACCATCGTGTAGCCGAGCGCGATGAGCGCGTAGATCGCGCCCAGCGAGAGACCGTTCAGGAGTTGCTGAAGGAACTCCGTCATGCCGCCGGGCTTAGCATCGGGCTAGGGGGCGACGCTCTCCACGAACTTGAACTTGCCGTCCTTCACCATGATCACGACCGCAGCCTTGGAGGCGTTCCGGTCCTTGTCCATCGTCGTCGCGCCCGTGACGCCCTGGAAATTCCTGGTCGCCGCAAGGGCGTCCCGGATCGCCGGGCCCTCGGTGGATCCGGCCCTGCGTATCGCGTCCGCCATCACCAGGGCCGAATCGTAGCCGAGCGCAGCCATCGCATCGGGAACCTCCCCGTCGTAGCGGGCGCCGAAGCGGGCGACAAACGCCCTGACGGCGGGGGTGTTCACCTGGGGGGAGTAGTGGGTCGAATAGTAGCAGCCCTCGACGGCGGTTCCGCCGATCTGGATCAGTTCGGGGGCCTCCCAGCCGTCGCCGCCGAAGAGAGGGACCGACATGTCGAGCTCGCGGGCCTGCCTGCAGATGAGGGCCGCCTCCGTGTAGTAGCCCGGCACAAAGATGCCCTCGACCCCTGCGGCCTTGATCGCCGTCAGCTGCGCGTTGAAGTCCTTGTCGCCCTCCGTGAACTTCTGCTCGATCACGACCTCGCCGCCGTCGGAGGTGAACTGCTCCTTGAAGTACTTTGCCAGGCCGACGCTGTAGGCGGAGGAGACCGAGGTAAGGACGGCGACCCGGTGGATCTTCAGCGTGTTCTTGGCGAACTTCGCCATGACCGTGCCCTGGAAAGGGTCGATGAAGCAGACCCTGAAGATGTAGTTGCCGATCTCGGTCACCTTCGGGTTGGTCGACGACGGGGAGATCATGGGGGTCTTGTAGGCCTGGCAGATCGGGGCTGCCTCGAGCGAGCGCATCGACGCCACCTCGCCCAGGATCCCGACCACCTTGTCGCGGAAGATCAGCTTCTTGACGATCGTCGCGGACTCGCCCTGCTTTGATTGGTTGTCCTCGGTGATGAGCTCGATCTTGCGGCCGAGGACGCCTCCTGCCGCGTTTATCTCCTCGACCGCGAGGAGGGTTCCCTTGTGGGAGGACTGCCCGAAGGCAGCCTCCTTCCCGGTCAGGGAGGCGTACTCGCCGATCTTGATGGTCTCCTGTGCGGCGGCTGCACCAGGCGAGGGCAACTGCGGCCGCTAGCGCCATTAGGATGCGGAAAGGCTTTGACATGAGAATTTGCGTGGCCGCAGCCAAGGGCAGGAGGGGGACGGTTTCAACCGAATTGCCATACTTGTTTGATAATGGGGCAGGCTCCTGCTTGCGTCGGCGGGTTGAACACGTTCGACCGGCATCTCCTTCGAGAATGGCTGACGATCCTAGGCCTCATGCTCGTGCTCGCGTGCGGCCTCCTTCTCGTGCACGTCATGCTCGATGATTTCCGGGACCTGCGCGATGCGGGCGCCACGGTGGGCGACCTGGGAATCTACAGCCTCGTGGCGATACCGGGCTTCCTGGCCTTCACGCTGCCGATCGTCCTCCTCCTCTCGACCCTCTATGTCCTCGGGAAGCTCCACAAGGCGAACGAGCTGACGGCGATGCGCGCCGCAGGCGTCGGCTTCGGCCGCCTGATGGCCCCGATCTGGCTGGCGGGGTTCCTCTTCTGCGGCCTCTCGTACTGGCTCAATTCCTACGTGGTGCCATGGTCGGTCGAGAAGACGCGCCTCATGAAGGAGGAGTTCCAATTCAGGGCGCAGGCCCAGTCGCTGCCGGTCGACAGGATCGGGGCCGTCTACAGCGTCGGCTTCGACAACCCCTATCCCCGGCGAATGTGGTTCTTCAACCGGTACAGCAAGTTCACAAAAAAGGCCTACGGGGCCAATGTCGCCGAGATGGACGTGCGCGGACGCGAGACCAACCGGATCATCGCGACCGAAGCCTGGTATGACGAGGCGCGGAGGGCCTGGGTCTTCAAGGATGGCCGCGAGATGGGCTTTGATCCCGAGAACGGGATCAACACATCCTCGGTGCCGTTCACAGAGAAGGTCGTCCCGCGGTTCCAGGAGGACCCGAAGCTCATGATGCTGATCGACCGCAGGCCGATCGACCTTTCCTCCACCGAGCTCAAGGAGCTGGACGACTACCTCGCGAGCGAAAACAATCCAAAGGGAATCCCCTATGCCGTCCGCTACTACGGGCTCATCGCCGACATCCTCTCGCCGCTGATCGTGATCGGGATCGCGGTCCCGTTCGCCGCCGCGGGGGTCCGGACCAACCCTGCGGTCGGGGTGTCGAAGGCCATCGGCCTCTTTTTCCTCTACTTCATCCTGCAGAATCTCGCGGCGTCCCTGGCCACCAAGCAGCTCGTCGATCCGGGTCTCGCGGCGTGGCTTCCCAACATAGGCATGACCGGGCTGGCGATCATCCTCTTTGCGAGGCTCCGGTAGCCGCTAGGTCCTCAGGTAGGAGGCGCCGTTCACATCGATCACGGCCCCGGTCATCGCGGCCGGCGCATCGAGGGCGCAGAAAACGGCCGCTAGCGCGACCTCGCCCGCGTGCGTCACGCGCCCGAGCGGATGCTGGCTGCGGATCTCGTCGCCCTGCGGGCCCTTCAGGAAAGCCGCGGCCATCTCGGTCTCCACCCAGCCCGGCGCGATGCAGTAAACCAGGACCCCGTGAGGGGCGAGGGCCTTTGCGAACGACTGGCTGAGCGCGTTGACGCCGGCCTTGCTGGCCCCGTAGGCCGGGGAATCCGGCTCGCCCCGGAAGGCTCCCCGGGAGGAGATGTTGACGATCCTCCCGCCGCCCGAGGCGGCCATCGAGCGCGCCGCAAAATAGGAGAGGTTGGCGGGCCCGCACAGGTTGGCGGCGAGGATCGCCTCCCACGACTTGCGCCAGGCCCTGTAATCGGTCGACAGGGGGTGGTGGTTGCCGTGCACGGCGGCATTGTTGACGACGATGCCGATCGGGCCCAGGCGCCGGCTGGCCCGCCTCCACAGGCGCTCGACGCTGTCCGCGTCGGCGATGTCCGCCTGGAACATCGCGTGGCCCTTGCCCGGCAGCGCGGCAAGGACGGACCGGGCGGCGGACCGGTTCTTCAGATAGTGGACGCCGACCCTGACCCCCCTGGCCGCCAGGTGGAGGGCGATCTGGCGTCCGATTCCTCGGGAGGCCCCGGTGACAAGGGCCGAAAGGGGTCTCTTTTTCGTGGGCATGGGGTTCTCGGGGTGTGGGGCGGCTCGGGCCCTCTGGGAGCCGATCGGCGCATTCCTGCAATCAGCCAACCCGGCCCCCGGGTCAACCGAACTCGGCACATGACGGCTGGACGTCGATGGGGCGGGTCGTAAGACTTCCTGGGCCCGGATTCGCGCGGCCCGCGCGAACCCCCGGAGGCCGAACCCCCGCCATGAATCCCCCCTCCCGAATATCCCGCCGCGGATTTCTGCGCACGGCAGCCGGCGCAGCCGCGTTTGCCTCGATTCCAACGGTGATCCCTTCCCGCCTTCTGGGCGCGAACGCGCCGAGCAACCGCCTGCGCCTCGGGCAGATAGGCGCCGGCCGGATCGCGAGGGTCCACGACATTCCTGCCGTGCTTGCGGCGGATCTCGGCGACTACGTGGCGATCTGCGACCTCGACTCGAGGCGGCTTGCCGAGGGCAGGGCGCTGATCGAGCAGTCGACGGCCGGAGGCCCCCCGGTGCCGGCCGTCTCGGCCTATGGCGACTACCGGGAGCTCATCGCTAGGAGCGACATCGACGCCGTCGTCATCAGCACGCCCGACCACTGGCACGCCGAGCTCGCCATGGCCGCGGTCCTGGCCGGCAAGGACCTCTACCTGCAGAAGCCGATGACGATGACGATCGAGGAGGGGATCCTGCTGCGCGACGCGGTCCAGGCCCACGGCCGGGTGTTCCAGCTCGGAAGCCAGCAGCGCTCGACCTCGCAGTTCCGCCTCGCCTGCGAGCTCGTGCGCAGCGGGCGCGTCGGCCGACTCAGGCGGGTCGAGATCGGGCTTCCCCTCGACCCGACCGCGCCCGACCAGCCGGAGGAGAGCGTTCCCCGGAACCTCGACTATGACCGCTGGCTTGGTCCGACGCCCCGGGCCTACTACACCGAGCAGCGCGTGCACCCCCAGAAGGGCTACGACCGGCCGGGCTGGATGCGCAACGACGCGTTCTGCCTCGGCATGATCACCGGCTGGGGCGCCCACCACTTCGACATCGCGCACTGGGGCATGGACCTCGAGCTGAGCGGCCCCTACCGGGTCGAGGGCACGGCCGACTTCCCGCGCAACAAGATCTGGAATGTGCACGGCGCCTACCACGTCGAGCTCATGTACCCGGGGGAGATCAGGCTAACGGTGTCCAACACGTTCGAGAACGGCATCCGGTTCTTCGGCGACGACGGCTGGATCTTCGTGTCGCGCGGGGAGGCGGACGCGACCTCCCAGAGGGTCTCGAAGGCGCTCGATGCGAGCCGACCGGCGCTCCTTGACGCAAAAGGGCTCACGGTGCGCCTGCCGCGCAGCCGCGAGCACCACCGGAATTTCCTCGAGTGCGTGCGCTCGCGCGCGGCGACGATGTCGCCGGCCCCGATCGCGCACCGGGCCAACACGGCCTGTGTCGTCAGCTGGATCGCGATGAAGCTCGGTCGGCCCCTCAGGTGGGACGTGAAGGCCGAGCGTTTCGTGGGAGATCCCGGGGCGGATGCGATGCTCTCGAGACCCGAGCGCGCGCCCTACGGGGTGCACCGTCTCCTCAGGGCCTAGCAGCCCGCCTCATTGGGCCCGTTTCCCCCTTTCCCCCATGAACCGAAGAAATTTCCTCTCCCAGGCGGCCACGCTCGTCGCCGCGGGCGCCGTCATCCCCAGGGCCCTTGCGGCAGCGGGGCAGGACGCGCCCCCGGCGCCCGCCAGCGGGATGACCTACGCCCCGAAGGGCGCCTTCCGCCCCGTCGTCAAGCCCGGCGAATTCCCGATCGGCGTCGCGCACCTGGACCACGGGCACATCTACGGGATGTGCAACGGGCTCACCGAGGCCGGGGCCACGGTCAAGTGGGTCTTCGATCCGGACGAGGCGAAGGTGCGGGCCTTCACGGCCAGGTACCCCCAGGCGAGGGTGGCCCGCTCGCTTGACGAGATTCTCGCGGACGCCGGGACGAGGCTCGTGGCGGCGGCGGCCGTGACCTCGCTGCGCGGGCCCCTGGGCTGCCGCGTCATGGAGGGCGGCAAGGACTACTTCACCGACAAGGCGCCGTTCACCACGCTTGAGCAGCTCGAGGACGCCCGGGCCGTCGTCGCGCGCACGGGGCGCAAGTACATGGTCTATTACAGCGAGCGCCTGCACAATGAGTCGGCGATGTACGCCCTCGACCTGATCCAGGGGGGCGCCCTCGGCAGGATCATCCAGGTCACCTCGATCGCGCCGCACCGGCTCAGCAAGGCGTCGCGCCCCGCATGGTTCTTCGAGCGGGCGAAGTACGGCGGAATCCTCTGCGACATCGGCAGCCACCAGTTTGAGCAGTACCTCGCCTACACCGGCGCCACCGAGGCCACGATCACGCAGGCCGTGGTTGCGAACATCGCCAACCCCGACCATCCCGAGTTTGAGGACTACGGCGAAGCCTCGCTGCTCGGTGACAATGCGACGTCCAACTACATCCGGGTCGACTGGTTCACGCCGGACGGCCTGAGCACCTGGGGCGACGGCAGGACATTCATCCTGGGGACGAAGGGGTTCATCGAGCTGCGCAAGTACGTCGATCTCGCCCGCGACAAGGCGGGCGACCACGTCTACATGGCCGACGGCCAGGGCGAGCGCCGGATCGATGTGGCGGGCAAGGTGGGATACCGCTTTTTCGGGGAGCTTATCCTCGACTGCCTGAACCGTACGGAGAAGGCGATGACCCAGGCGCACGCGTTCAAGGCGGCCGAGCTCGCGCTCCGCGCGCAGAATGCGGCGCGGCGGATGGGCGCCTGCTAGGGCGCCTCCTCGTCGGCCTCGAGGACCGAGAACACCGTCTCCAAATTCCGCGCCGAGAGATGCCGGTAGGTCGTCGAAAGGCCGACCGGCAGGCGATCGGCCAAAGGGAACCCGGGCCGCCCGAGGTTGACCGCGACGTGGTTCCACGCGGCGATCTGGACGTCGCCGGCCGATGGAAGCGACGCGAACCAGAGGGCCGCCTCCTCGTCCGCCAGGCCGGCGGCGCGGACGATATCCTCGCGCGAGAGCCCGAAGAAGGTGAGGAATTCCGAGTCGACGCTGGAGGGCTGGCAGAAGCGCCCCGCGTACTCCGCGGGCAATCTCCCCGAGGCGAGGAGCCTGGCCTTCTCAAGGATGCGGGGAAGCCAGATGCATCCGGCGAGCGTGTCGGTCGGCCTCGGCAGCTTCATGGCTTATGCGGCCTTCCGTCGGCCCCGTCCATCAGCTTGGCCACGAGCTTCGCGGCCCGGGTGATCAGGAAAAGGCCGGCGCCCCAGTAAAGGAGGAACCGCAGGAGGCACCCGGCAAGGTCGAGCTGCGCGGCAAGCCGGTCGTCCGCCGCCGGGTGGGGGGCCTCGAAGTTCCGCCAGTAGGAATGGAAATAGGTCAGGTTGACCATGCCGTAAAACAGGAGAATGAGGCCCTGCACCCTGACCAGCGCGACCACGGCAGAAACCAGGGTGTGGGAACGCCCGGGGACGCGCGCGGCCTCCGCCGGAGCGGCTTGGGTTTCGGGGGCTTTCGAGAGGGGATCGGGCATGGCGTCGGGGTGGTTCAATTCCGATCCCGGGCAAATTGCAAACCGTGCGCTGGCTCCACGGCCGTCAGCCCGCCGGCCTCGCGTATGCGGGCCGCTTGAGGATTTCCATCAGCGACTCGGGCCTTCGCACGGGGGTGAAGCCATGCTTCTCGTAGAGCTTGTGCGCGTCGCGGGTCGCGAGGATGAAGCGGCGAAGTCCCTGCAGATCGGGATGCGCCGCGATGGCCCCGAGCATCCACGAGGCGAGGCCCCGGCCGCGGTGCTCCTCGAGGACGTAGACGTCGCAGAGGTAGGCGAAGATCGTCAGGTCGGACACGATCGCGGGCAAAGCCCACCTGATCGCCCCTGTGGAACACCCCGACGCACAGCGAATTCGCGATCGAGCGCTCCACCAGCGAGAGCGGAATCCCCTGGGACCAGTAGGAGCGCACGAGGTAGGCGTGGATGCGCTCGGCCTGCTGGGCCGAGCGCGAGAAATCAAGCGTGTAGTCACCGCGGGTTTCCATGCGTCTGGCGCAGTATCCTGAGCCCCGGAGCGCCCGGGCGCGAATCTTTCCCAAGCAAAACCCATGCGAAGGGGGCCGCCTAGAGGAAGCGGCCCACGGACGAGGCAAAGGACTCAACCGCCGACCACCCGGTCCGCTCCTTGAACCGGCTCGAATCGACGGGCTGGCTCGCATACATGCGCTCCACGGCGTCCGCAGGCAGCGACTGCTCCCAGTGCGCGCGCGGCTTCCTTGTGACGCGCCCGGATCCCAGCCGGGAGGCCAGGGACTCGTAAAACTCGATTGCGCCGACCGGAGCGTCCTCGGCCACGACGAAGAAATCGCCCGGGCGGCCGCGCCGCAGGAGTGCGAGGTACGCGCGCGCAAGGTCCCCCGCCTCGATGACGGACCACTGCACAGACGGGTCGTCGATCACCTCGATGTCCCCCGACCTCAGGCGGTCCGCCGCGTCCCTCAGGGCCCCTTCAGCCCCGTAGACCACGCTTGGAGGGCAGAGCTGCGCCCACCCGTCCCCCGTCCGCTGCCTGAGCTCCGCGACGAGCGAAGCCCGCCCCCTCGCCGCCTCGAAGGGGTTCAATGGAGTCGATTCGCTGATCCGCCGGCCGGACCCGACCGCGCCGAAGATCCAGACGCCGCTTGTATAGACCATGAGTCTCGTGGCGGCGCTCCGCAGGAGCTCGAGATTGGCGACGGCAGCCCGGTCGAGCCGGTCGATCTCCTCGTTTGAGTGGCGGCGCGAGTCGGCCTGGGCGATGTGGACCACGTAATGGTAGGGGCGGCGGTCCCGAAGCTCCTCGAAGAGGCCGCGGTCTTCCATGGCGCCCCGTACCGGAAGGCCGCCAAGGCTCGCGACCAGGGACTCCGCCGCCCCGGAGCGCGCCAGGCAATGGACCTCGAATTCCCCGGTCGCTGCGAGGGCCCTGAGGACCGGCTTTCCCAGGGTTCCGGAGGCCCCGGTCAGAAAGATGTTCTGCTTGCCCATGCTGCGGGCCCCGGGAGCCGGACGGCGAATCCTCCAGGGCCCCTCATTCGGGCCCCTTTCCGGGACGGGCCGACCCCCAATTGTAGTTGAAGCTCACGCTGATCCGCTCCCCCTCGACCCGGTTCTGCGCGACCTCGTGCCTGAGCCAGCTCTCAAAAAGGATGAGGCCCCCGGCTCGCGCCGGGTACGTCACATGGGTCCGGTTCAAGGCGCGCGCCTTCGGAAGGCGGGGCGGGGCGGCCATGAACCGGTCGAGCCTCGGGTCCTCGAACTTGAGCCCCGGGCACCCCTCCGGCGTCGAGACGTAATAGGTGCCGCTCACGAAGGAGAGCGGGTGAAGGTGGAGCGAGTGGGCCGCGGCCGTCGGCATGATGTTGACCCAGAAGTCCGTCATCCGGATCTCGCTGCCCCGCAGATCCAGCTCGAGCGCGCGGGCGAACCTGCGGACGTGGCGGGTGATCCGGCGTTCAAGGAGCGCGAACGTGCTTGAGAACCGGTGGAGCTCGTTGAGCGATGCGTAGCTCGTGTAGCCGCCGGGGTAGTTCGTCCTCGACCACGCCCGGCCGGCCCGGTCGAAATCCCTGAGCGCGCGGCATTCCTTGGCGAGCTCCGCATTGAATCTGCCGAGGCCCGATGGGGTGAGCGGTTCGGAATAGATGAGCGTCGGGAACCAGGCGCGGATCATCGCGGGCCCCCCCGAACCGCGGATCCGCGGCCCTCCATTCGCTTCGCTCGGTCGCGGGGCGCCGGCGCACCCCTCCGTGCTGGGTCTCGTTCCATGGGCGTGATCGTGCCGCCGGCCGACCCCGGCGCAAATCCGAAAGGGGCTCGGGTGCGGCGGATCAGTCGTCCTTCTCGGGCGCCTTGGGAGGCGCCGCCATCGCCGCCCCGTCTTTGGGCCGAAGGCGCCTGAAAAGGAACGATGTGCCGATCGTCATCAATCCGAGCGTCAGAAACGTCCAATGGATTCCCGAGATCATTCCCGCCGGGCCGGGCCGGTGCTCCCCGCCGAGGAAAAGGACGGCCAGGAGCGAGGCGACCGCCACCCCGAAGCTCATCGACATCTGCTGGACCGTGCTCGAGATGCTGCTCCCGGGGCTTGCGTCGGCGTCCGAGAGGTCGGCGAACACGAGCGTGTTGATCGAGGTGAACTGCATGGAGGAGACGAACCCGAGGGCGAAGGCCATGAGGACGATCTGCGTCACCGGGGTCCCTGCGCCGACCGTCATGAAGAGGATGATCAGCGAGCCGATGGCCGTCGTGTTGAAGATCAGCACGCGCCGATAGCCGAACCGGTTCAGGATCTTCGGCATCAGCATCTTCATGCTCATGGCGGCGAGAGGCTGGGGCATGATGAGGAGACCGGACTGGACGGGGGTGTAGCCAAGCCCCACCTGGTAGAGGAGCGGCAGGAGAAAGGGCATCCCGCCGACGCCGAGCCGGGTGGCGAAGCTTCCCACGACCGAGACGCGGAAGGTCCGCACGCGGAAGAGCCACAGCTTCAGGAGCGGATGCTCGGAACGGAGCGCATGGGTGGCGTAGGCGCCCAGGAGAAGGACCGAGAGCACCAGGAGGAAGACAATGCTCTTCACCCCGAGCGCATGCTCTCCGAAGATTTCGAGGACATATGAAAGCAGGGCGACGCCCGATCCGAAGAGGATGAGGCCCACAAAGTCGATCGGAACGCTTTTTTCGGCACGGTAATTTGGCATGTGCCTGAAAACAAGATACATACCCATGAGCCCCATCGGGATATTGACGAAAAAGATCATTCGCCAGTGGAGGTATCCGACGATCAGGCCGCCGGCCAGGGGCCCAATCAGGGGGCCGATGAGCCCGGGGATCGCGACAAAGCTCATCGCGCGCACGAGCTCCGAACGGGGAAAGGTCCTCACCATCGTGATGCGGCCGACCGGCATCATGAGCGCCCCGCCGCATCCCTGGAGGATGCGCGCGCCGACGAGCATCGGCATGTTGACCGAGAGCCCGCAGACGAGCGAGCCGACCGAGAAGACGCCGATGGCGGTGAAGAAAACCCACCGCGTGCCGTAGCGGTCCGCGATCCAGCCGCTGATCGGGATGAATACGGCGAGGCTTAGCGTGTAGCTCGTGAGCGCCGCTTTCATGCTCAGCGGCGCAATGCCGAGCGCATCGGCGATGGTCGGAACCGCCGTGTTCAGGATCGTCGTGTCGAGCGACTCCATGAAGAAGGCGACGGCGACCAGCCACGGGAGAAGCCGTTTTGCGGTTTCCATGGGCAAGGGTGCGGTCATGCTGGGGCCTCGATGGGAATGGCTTCCGGGGAGCAATGCAACCTGCGGCCCCGGGGTTCGCGCTGGCACAGGCCGTGCTGATCGTGGGCGCCATGTCGCGAAGCCCATCCTTGGCCGAGCCGGAGCCCGCCGCGAAACGGCAGCGGGCCATGGGGGGAATACCTTACTGCCTGAATCCCCATGACATGCCAATCGATCCCGAATGAATCGCTTGAAAATCGCTTGCGTCGCAGCCCCGGCGTAGAGGAAACTCCGGGGCGTCTGTCACCACCGGACGCGAACCGTGCACCTCTGACTACATGGACGACGACGCTTCCAAGGCCAATCCGACAGCGGATTTCAACAAAATCGACTTAAGCCAACTTCAGGGCTTCAGCTTTGGAACACAATGGGCCAAGGACAAGGACTCGCCGTCCCAGGTCAGGGAGCATTCGGACCGCCCGCACCGCGACGACCGGGCGGCGGGGCCGGGCGGACCCGACCGCCGGGATCGGCGCGCCTTCCGCAAGCCGGCGGGTGAGGGCCCCTCGGGCCCGCCCAGGGAGCCCGCACAGGACCGCGGACCCCGGAGGGAGTCCGGGGAATACTCCGGCCAGCGGCGAAGCGGTCCGGAAATGGACCGCCGGGAGCGCCAGGACCGCGGACCCTACGACAGCCCCTATTTCAACGCGGCCTTTTTCCCGGAGGACACGAGCTTCAACGCCTTGGTGAAGACCATCCGGACTTCGGCCCGCACGATCGAGCTTTTTGAGATCGCCCGGACCGTCCTCGGAAAGCTCGACCGGTTCGTCGTCGTCGTGGCGAGGAAGCCGCGCGCGGGCGACCCGGCGGGCGCCGCGCCGCAGCCCCTCTTTGTCTCGGTGCCCGACGGCGTGCCCTTTGAGACCGAGGACGCCGCCGTCTCCTACGTCATCAGCACGTACCTCGACACCTTCTTCACCCGGGCCGACGTCGAGGTCGAGCCGCCCAAGGGAAATTATCTGGTGATCAACCGCTGCGGGGTGACCGGGGAACTCCTCGGGCCGCCGAATTACCACCGCTACAGCCAGATCATGCAGCAGCATTTCGCGGCCAAGGTGAGCCGGATGCCGTTCGAGGCGTTCAGGGCGAGGATCGAGACGGTGCGCGATCCGGAGGTCGTGAAGGAGTGGCTCGAGAAGATGAAGAAGGTGACCCGCTATACCAGCAAGGCCCCGGTACCGGAGGGCCAGACTGCGCCCAGCTTCGACAGCCTTGAGGACGCGAAGGCCTACCTGCTCGCCAACGCCCGCGACAGCGTGGTGAAGGCCGTGGACCATGCCCGATTCCATGGCAAGGTCCTCGAGACCATGCCCCGGGGCGAGATCCTGATGGCGATCGAGGGCGCCTATGAGCGCCAGCTTCGCTTCCCCCTCGATACGGCCAACCAATTGCGCGGCCGGCTGCGCCGGGAGCACTTCACGATATTCAAGAAAGGCTCGAAGGGCGTGTCGTACGTGTGCGCCGTCAAGCGCAAGTTCCGCGTGCCCGGGCAGGTCTTCGGCGAAAGCATCGGCCGGCTCATCACCTTCATCGAGGAGCATCCGCTGGTCAAGGCGGGGGAGCTCGCCTCGAAGATGCTCGGAATCGACGTGCCCGCGGAGGGGGCCTCGTACACGCTCGAGCAGAAGGAGAAGATCATGCGCACCCAGGGCGACCTGATCTGGCTGGTGCGCGAGGGCTACGTGACCGAATTCATCGACGGGGGGCTCTATGCGCCGCCGCCGATGGTCGAGGCGCGCAAGAAGGAGGTCGAGGCCGAGGACATCGACCCCGAGAACTTTCCCGAGGCGCCGCGCCCTGCGGCCGAGCCGCCCGCTCCCCAGGCCGGCCCGGCCGAGGTTGCGGCCGCCGAGGCCCCGGTCTCGGAGGTCCCGGCGCCCGCAGCGGCCGCGCCCGAGGCTCCGGCCCCGAACGGCGTCCCCCAGGAGGCGCCGGCCCCGGTCGCCGCCGAGCCGAGCGCGCCCCCTCCCACCGAGCCGTCGGTCGCCTAGCGGCGCCTAAACCAGGCGGATCGAATGGCCGCCGTCGGCCTCGATCCCGAGATCAAGGTGGAAGGCGTCGCCCGCGATCCAGCCCCGAAGCCGCTCGGGCCATTCGACCGCGAGGCACCAGGGACTGACGAGGAACTCCTCGAGCAGGAGGTCCTCGGCCTCACCCGGGCCTCCGAGGCGGTATGCGTCGAGATGCGCAAGCATCCGGTTCCCCCCCCGGTGGATCGTGTAGATCGTATAGGTGGGGCTCGTCACGGGCTCCGTGATCCCGAAGCCCTGCGCAAGGCCCTGCACCCAGGTCGTCTTTCCCGCGCCCAGGTCGCCGTGGAGGGCGACGGTCGTATCCGGGGGAAGCTCCCAAGCCCACGCGCGCGCAAGGGCGCGCGTCTCCTCCGCCGACCGCGTCGTCACGCCGCCGCGCAGCTTATCGCAGATGTTCGTAGCCACGGAGGTTGCCTAGCGTGAGCGCGTGGGGGGGGACCTGCCCCGCGCGGACAAACCGCCCGATGCAGGTGAGCCGGGTGCGCGGGAAGGCCCGGCTCCACGCCTTCTCGAAGGAGGGGCGCGCGGCGCCCGAGGCCAGGCCGAAGGCGAGCTCGTAATCCTCGCCGTCGCACAGGGCCTCGCGGAGGCTTGCGCCCGCGCGGAGCGGGAGCACGGGAGCAAAGAGCGCCGCCTCGGCCCCGCGCGGCGTCAGGGCCGGCAGGTCCTTCGCGAGTCCGTCGCTTAGGTCCATCAGGGAGCGGACCTCGGCGCGCCGGGCGAGCCACGCGCCCTCGGCAAGCCTCGGCGCGAAGCGGTGGTGGTGGCCGGTCGGCAGACTCCGCCCGAGGCTCCCCGTGACGTAGATCCAGTCGCCCGGCCTCGAGCCGGTGCGGGTGAGGATCCGGCCGGCCGCCTCGCCGGCCAGCGCGACCGTCGCCACGAACGAGCCCGGAAGCCTCGCCACGTCGCCCCCGACGATCGGGACACGGTAGCGGCGGCTTTCGCGGGCCATCCCCTTGTAGAACCGGGCGAGCCAGGCCAGCGACACCCTGCCGTCGAGCGCCAGCGCAACGACGGCCGCCCGGGGCCGTCCCCCCATCGCAGCGATATCGCTCAGGTTTCGCTTGAGGAGCTTGGCCCCGACGGCCCCGGGCGGCACCCGCCCGTCGAAGTGGATCCCGAGGACGACCGGATCGACCGTCAGGAGTTCGCGCCCCCGGCCCGGGCGGACGACGGCGCAGTCGTCGCCGATTCCGGCGGGCGCTCCGGGGCAGGCGCGGCCGAGCCAGCGCCGGATCCTAAGGATCAGCGCCGCCTCGCCGATCGAGGCCACCGATCCCTTGCGGCTTGCCGAGAATAGGGGCGGGTTCTTCACGATCCGATGCCGGCCAAGACGAGGACGAACGTGTTCAGGTTGAAGAGGGCGTGCGCGACGATGGTCGTGCCGATCCTCCCGGTGCGCTCGTAGGCCAGGCAGAAGACGATCGCGAGGACGAAGAGCGGCAGGAGGCTCGGAAGGCCCGCCATGTGGTCGCCCCATGAGACGTGCAGCGCGCCGAAGAGCGCCGACGTCAGCACGATCGAGAGCCAGCGCGGCGCCCGGGTCCTGAAGTACCGGAAGAGGCCCGCGCGGAACAGGATCTCCTCGCTGAACGGGACGATGACGGTGGCCACGGCCAGCAACGTTAGCTTGAGCGCCGCGGAATGCGAATTCTCAAGGATGCCGACCATCTCCTGCTGCTCGTCCGGGAATCCCGCCTTGCGCAGGAGGTACCCCCATCCGAGGTCCGTGGCGTACACGAGCGGAAGCGCGGCCAGGAACGTGACGAATCCGCTGACGAGCACGGGCGGCGGGGACGCCGACGGATCCGTCAGGCGGGCCTTGGCCCCGTAAAGGAGGAAGAAGGCCGCGAGCCCGGCGAGGACGCCAACGTGCATGATCCCGCCGCCCGCGACGAGCGCGAGGTCGGGATCGAGGTGGACGGGCCTGAGGAGGTATCCCGCCGCCGAGCTCACGGTCGTGGCGCCGACGAACGCGCAGGCGATGAAGCACGCGAAATCGACCGGCGGGAGCGCCCACTCGCGCAGCCGGGAGGGGCGCGACGCGCGGCCCGGAGAGAACTTCCAGCAGAGCCAGGCTCCGCTGATCAGCTCGATGGCTAGGATGGCGAGCGCGGCGGGCGAGATTTCGTCCGCCTGGCTCACGATTCCGCAAACGGGAAGACAACCCGGCCGTCGACGAGGGTCGTCTTCACCCGGCCCCTGAGGGTGCGCCCGCTCCAGGGCGAATTGCTCGACTTGCTCTGTCCGGCCTTGGCGTCGTAGGTCCACTCCTCGTCCGGGTCGAAGAGGCAGATGTCGGCCGCGGCGCCGGGCAGGAGCGTGCCCGCGGGCAGCCCGAGGACCCCGGCCGGCCTGCGGGTCATCAGGTCTATCGCGAGGGAGAGCTTGAAGCGGCGTTCACGCACGAGCACCTGGAGAACGACGGCGAGCGCCGTCTCGAGGCCGAGGATCCCGTTCGGGGCGTAGTCGAACTCCTTGTCCTTCTCGAAGTCCTTGTGCGGGGCGTGGTCGGTCGAGATGCAGTCGAGCGTCCCGTCCCTTAGCCCGGCGATGATCGCCCTGCGATCCGCCTCGGTCCTCAGCGGCGGGTTCATCTTGAAGTTCGGATCGTAGCCCGAGAGCGCCTCGTCCGTGAACGCTATGTGGTGGGGGGTCGCCTCGGCCGTGACCCGCACGCCGTCGGCCTTGGCCCTTCGGACGATGTCGACCGAGAGCGCGGAGGAGATGTGCTGCATGTGGATGTGGGCGCCGGTGTAGGCCGACAGGATCACGTTCCTCGAGACGATCACGTCCTCGGCCGCATTCGGCCAGCCCCGCAGGCCGAGCCGGATCGAGACGTTGCCCTCGTTCATGACCGCGCCGTCGGTCATCGACTGGTCCTGGCAGTGGTCGAGGACGGGAAGGTCGAACATCTTCGCGTACTCGATCGCGCGCCGCATGAGCTCGTTCGACTGGACGCAGTTTCCGTCGTCGGTGATGGCGACGACGCCGGCCCGCTTCAGGGAGCCGATGGGGGCGAGGGTGTCGCCCTTCATCCCCGAGGTGATGCAGCCGGTCGGCAAGACCTTGACGACCGCGTCGCGGCGGACGGCGTCGAGGATGTACTGGATCGTGCCCGCGTTGTCCGCGCTGGGGCTCGTGTTCGGCATGCAGACGACCGTGGTGAAGCCGCCGGCGGCCGCCGCACGCGAGCCGGTCGCGATCGTCTCCTTGTGGGTCTGGCCGGGCTCGCGGAAATGAACATGGATGTCGACGAGACCCGGGGCCGCGACGAGGCCCCGCGCATCGATCTTGCGCGAGCGCCTGCGGTCCTTGGGCGAAAGCCGCGCCACCATCTTTCCGTCGAGGGCGAACAGGTCGCCGACCGCGTCGCGCTTGGCGGCGGGGTCCACGATGCGTGCGTTTTTTATCCAGAGTGCGGGCATGGGTCGTGTTATTCCGTGGAGGAGATGACGTGCTCGGGCTGGTTGCCCGCGCAGAGGTAGAGGACGGCCATGCGGACGGCGATGCCGTTGGTCACCTGCTCAAGGATCACGCTGCGCTCGCCGTCGGCCAGCTCGCTGTCGATCTCGACTCCGCGGTTGATCGGGCCCGGGTGCATGATGATCGCGTGGGGGTTCAGCCACGAGGCCCGGGTCTTGTTGAGGCCGAACATGCTGGTGTATTCGCCGAGCGAGGGGAAGTGCCTGTGGCCCTGGCGCTCGTGCTGGATGCGCAGGAGCATCACCACGTCCGCGTCGGCGAGCGCCGACTTGAGGTCGTGCGAGACCTGGGCCCCGAGCGTCGTGAACCCGTGCGGGACGAGGGTCGACGGGCCCACAAGCGTGACGGCGGCCCCCATCTTCGTCAGGGCGTAGATGTTCGAGCGGGCGACGCGGCTGAAGAGGATGTCGCCGAGGATCGCGACCTTGCGGCCCTTGAGGGAGCCGAGGTGCTCCTTCATCGTGAAGGTGTCGAGAAGGCCCTGCGTCGGGTGCTCGTGGGCCCCGTCCCCCGCGTTGATCACCGGAATGTCCAGGATCTTGCTCAGGTAGAGGGGGGAGCCCGCGGCGGCGTGGCGGATCACGATCATGTCGGCGTTGAGCGCCTGGATGTTCTCGGCGGTGTCGCGGAGGGTTTCGCCCTTCTGCGTCGAGGAGCTGGCGGCGTCGAAGGCGATCACGTCCGCGCTCAGGCGCTTGGCCGCCATGTCGAACGCCATCCGCGTCCGGGTGCTCGGCTCGAGGAAGAGGTTGACGATCGTCTTGCCGCGCAGCGCAGGCACCTTCTTCACGCTGCGCTGGAGGATCTTCTTGAACGCCGAGGCGGTGGCGTGGATCTGCTCGATCTCGAGCAGGCTCAGCTCCTCGATCGTTATAAGGTGTCGGCGTGTCCAGGTCATTGAATGGGGGAGGGGCGGCGCGCCCGGCCCGCGCGCGGGCGGATCTCGATCCTGTCGTGCGACGGGTTGTCGCTGAGCGAGACGACCACATCCTCGTCCTCGCCGGCATCGATCTTGGTCCCGGAGAAATCGGCCACGATCGGGAGCCGTCGGCTCCCCCGGTCGACAAGGACGGCGAGCTCGACGGTCCCGGGGCGGCCGTGGTCGAAAAGCTCGTCGAGGGCCGCCTTCGCCGTCCGGCCGGTGAAGAGCACGTCGTCGACGAGCAGCACCGCCGCCCCGTTTACGTCCCCGGGAAGGAGCGAGGGCGTGAATTCCTTGGGAATCGGGTGGTGGCCTATGTCGTCGCGGTGAAACGAGATATCCAGGTCGCCGATGCGCTTGGCGCCCAGCTTTGCCCCGAGCCTGCGGGCCAGCGCGATCCCCCCGTTCGCTATGCCGAGGACCAGGAGTTTTTTCGCCTGCCCGTGGCGGGCCTGAATGGCGGCTGCGAGCCGTTCTATCGCGGCGTGAACCTCCCTGGAGCCGATGGTCTTGGGTGAAGACACTGCTTCACAAGTAGTGCACCCACGCGGAGTCCCGGTAAAGAGAAATAGGGCTACTCGCCGCGGCCGAGCCACGCATCGAGGTCGTCGTCCTCGAGAATCTTCCGGCCCGTGCGGTATTCCGGAGCGAGGAGGCGCTCGTAGCCGGGCTCCGCAAAGCGCCTGCAATGGAGAAGCACCCGGGCGCGCTGGCCCGGGGCGCGGACAAGCCGCCCGAGCGCCTGGTTCACCTTCTGCATGCCGGGGATCCGGTAAACCCGGTCGAATCCGACGTCGCGACCCTCCCCGGCGAGGGCGTCGAGCCGGGCCCGCTGCACGGGGTTCACCTCGGGGAGCGCGGGGCCGACGACCATGGCGTGGGCCACGCGGCCGCCGAGCAGATCGATCCCCTCGGCGAAACCCGAGCCGAGGACGAGGAAGAGGGCCTGGCCCCGGTCGAGCGCCCCGGCGATCCATGCGGACTGGGCCGAGAGGTCGCTCCTCCTAGGCTGGAGGGCCGCCCCCCCACCTCGGCATGGACCGCCTCGGCGTAGGCGTAGCTCGGAAAGAAGACGGCGATCGGGGCCCCGGATCCCGCCGAGCGGTGCAGCCGCTCGACCGTGCGGGCGGTCGCCGAGAGGTGGCGCTGGCGGTGCTGGAACGTCGTGTCGACCCTCAGGTCGACGGCGACATCGTAGGCCCTGTCCCTCCACGGGGTGGGGGCCCGGATCACGGTGAGCGGTCCGAGTCCGCAGGCCTGCGCGAAGCGCTCCGCGGGCCCCGGCGTCGCCGTGGCTAGGACGACGCCCCCAAACTCGCGCAGCGCCGCCCCGATCGCGGGAGCCGCATCGAGGCAGGTGATCGAAAGAAGCCCGTCATGGGGGCTCCACCAGAGTCTTGGAAGCTCGGCTTCGCCGAGCCCGGCCGCCGCCGAAGGGATGCGCCAGATGAGGCCCGAGATGTGGGGCCCGAGCGCGGCGTAGTCGAGCGGATGGGAGGCCGCGGCCTCGGCCAGCCGGCCCAGCTGCTCGCGGGCGTCCTCGCGTTCGCCCTCGGAAAGCGAGGCCGTCTTCGTGCGCGACTCGAGGAAACGGGCCCAGCCGTCCCAGGGCCCGGTCCACTTTGCGTGGGCCCCGACCTGCCGGAGGGCCTCGCAGACGCTGCGCGCGTCGGCCGAGTCGAACGAATGCGAATGCGCGTCGGCGGCCCTGGAAGGCAGGTTGTGGGCCTCGTCGATGAGGACGAGGGTCCGCGCCGGGTCGAATCCCGGCCTTTCGTAGAAGAGCGCCCGGCTGTCGGGGGAGAAGACGTAGTTGTAGTCCCCGATCCAGACGTCGTTGAACGCGAGCGCGGCCCGCGTGATCTCATAGGGGCAGATGCGGGCTCCGATCCCCGCGCTCCGGAGCGCGGCAAGGTCGCACTTCTGGTCCTCGATCAGGTAGAAGCGCGAAAGGCCGCTCGAGGGCCAGCGCTTCTCGGCGCCGTCCAGGTAGGCGCAGGCCTCCCGCACGCACTGGAACACGGAGTTGACGCAGTGCTCGGACTTGTTGCGGACGTGCCACGCCGCGACCGGCGCGCCGCCTCCGAGGTCCGGTCCCGGCGCCGTCATCGCGCGAAGCGTCTCGGCCACCTGGAGCTGGCCCGTGGATTTTCCCGTCAGGTAAAGCACGCGCTCGAACGCACCCCCTCGGAGTTCGCCGAGCGCGCGCTCGAGGAGGACGCCGGTCTTTCCAAAGCCCGTCGGGGCCTCGAGGAGGATCGCGGACCGGCCCTGGCCGATGGCCTCCGCGAGCTCTCCCAGCGCCTCCGCCTGTCCGACGCGAGGCTCGGCGAACGCCGGACGGAACCTGAGGCGTCGCAGCCTCTCCCGGGCCCGCAGCCGCAGGTCGAGGAACTCGGTGACGCGGCCGAGGCTTTCATCGAGGAGCCGGTCGTCGTCCGCGCGGAGCGCGACGGGCTGCGCAAGCCCGGTGTCCGCCTCGACGAAAACGAGCTCGCACGCCTCCCGCCGCCCGCGAAGCGCCGCGTAGGCCGCCAGCTGCACGAAATAGGCGGGATAGTCGGCCCGCAGCTCCGCCTCGTTTGCCGGGAGGGTCCGCGTCACGGTCTTGATCTCGCGAAGGACGGTCCGCCCTGCGGAGCGCACGACCTGGTCGATCCTGCCCGCAAGCGCCACGGTCCAGCCGCGGCGCGCGATCAGGCCCGACACCGCGACCTCGAAGTCCGCGTCGGCGTGGTCCGCGAGCGCCTGGGCCCGGAGCTCGCGGTGCCAGAGGGTGCCGAGCTGGGCACGCCAGAGCCCGCCCCCCGCGCCCGAGGACCCCTGCGGACCGATCGAGAAGTCGGACAGGTCGCCGACGCTCATTTCAATGCGGCGCTTGTCGAGGTCGTACCTCACGGGATCACGATTTCCGTCCTCTCGCCAAGGTAGGATTCGAGGCTCTTCCTGACCCTTGACACCTCGTCGGCCGGCGCCGTCTGACCCGAAAGGGGAAGGTTCAGGAGTTCCCCCGCCACCCGGGCGCTCCGCGCCGAGAGCGAAGGGATCCATTCCTGCTTGACCGGGTATCCCTCGTCTCGGGCGAACACGTAGAGACTCTTTACGTAGACGATGTCGGGGCGCGCCGACGTGCCGAATGCGCCGAGCGCCGTGCGCAGGAGCTCCGCGACGTTTTCGCGGCTCTCCTCGTGCACGGGGTTGCGGCTGATGATGCTGACGAGGGCCGAGGCGAACCGGAGCGCATCGTAGCTTCTGCCGATCTGCGTCCGCCTCGTGTCGATCCGGACCTCCTTCATGAACCAGGTGCGGCCCTGGTTCGAGCTCTCGAGCATCGCGGAGACCTCGTCGAAGAGGTCCGGCGCCACCTGGGTCGACGAGGCCTTCCTCGGGATGCGCTGGAGGGCCAGGAGGTTCCCATGCAGGGCGGAGAAGAGCCCGAAGGCCTGGAAGGCGTCGGTCGGGGGCCGCTTCTCGATGACGAACGCCTCAGTCGTGAGCGTCTGGCCTGGCACCAGGGATCGTCGCGCGGGCTAGTTCGCCTCGCGGACCTTTTCGGGTTCTACTGCGGGCCAGGGGGGGGTCACGGCGCCCCCGGAGATGATCATCTTCATCCCTTCGCCGACCGCCATGTCGAGCTCGATGACCTCGGCCCTCGGCATCATCAGCAGGAAGCCGCTCGTGGGGTTCGGGGTCGTCGGCACGAAAATCGTCCAAATCTCCTTGCCCGCCTTCTCCTGCGCCTCGCCCTGGACCGTGTTGGTGAGGAATCCGATCGTCCAGGAGCCCTTTCGGGGGAACTCGACCAGCACGACCTTGTTGAACATGTGCCGGCTCTGGGAGCTGAACGTGTTCACGATCTGCCGGACCGTGTTGTACACGGCGTTGACGCCGGGGATCGTCTGGATGAAGCGATCGCCCATGCTGAAGAAGAACTTGCCGAAGACGTAGCGCGAGACGTAGCCGAGGAGGGTCACCAGGGCCATGACGATCAGGGTCGCCAGGATGGACCAAACGGCGTCGAGGCCGGGCCGGTCGCGAAGCCCGCCGGGAACGAACACGAGGAAGAGCGGCTTGAACGTCCCCCCGACGAAGTCGATGATCTTGCTGAAGACCCAGACAGTCAGGCAGATCGGCGCGACGAGGATGACGCCTGAAAAGAACGCGTTTCGGATCGAAACGTAGCGCGAGATTGAGGGAGTGGCGTCGGCCATGGTCGGATGATTGGTCGTAGCGGCCGCGGGGCGACTACGCCAGCTTGAACCGGGGAATGCACGCGCTCCGCTCGAGAAGCCTCATCGCGCGGGACTCGGCCCTGCGCATCGCGCGCCTCGCGGCGGGCGCCGTGTCATCGTAGCCGGCGAGATGGAGCCAGCCGTGGACGACATAGAGGGTCAGCTCCCTGGAATAGTCCCGCGCCGACCCTCCCGCATGGCGCAGCGGCGGCGTCGGCCGAGACGCAGATCTCGCCGGCCTGCCCGAGCGCGGGATCCCCGGCGAACGTGATCACGTCGGTCGGGGACGCGTCGTCCAGGAATCGCCCGTGGAGGCGCGCAAGCGCCCCGTCCGTGAGAAACGCGACCGACAGGTCCCCGGGGGGGCAACCGCCCATGAAGCCCCCCGCGTTCCGGTCGAGGAGCCCGACGGCGGCCGCAATCGCCCTTCGGTCGGCCTTCAGGCGGGGATGCCGAATCGCTGCTTCAAGGAGGCGCACGGCGCCCTTCAGGCCTTGGCCTCGTGGGGCGGGTCGCCCGCCGTGGAATACGCCACCCGCGAGTGGAGCATGTTCAGGAGCGTGAACGTGAAGCTGTTCTTGATCTTGGCGAGGTCCTCAAACGTGAGCGGGGCCTCGTCCAATTGCCCGTCGGCCACGCGGTCGGCGACCAGCCGGTCGATCAGCGCCCCCAGTTTCTCGGCGGTGATGGTGCGGACCGAGCGCGTGATGGCCTCGACGCCGTCGGCCAGCGAGACGACTGCGCTCTCCTTGAACTGGGGCTTCGGACCCTCGTAACGGAAGGGCGCGTCCGGGACCGGCGGGGGCTCGACCCCGGGGAACGGAGACTGGGACAGGGCGAGGGCGCGCTCGTAGAAGAACTTCACGAGGGTCGTCCCGTGGTGCTGGCGGATCACGTCGATCACGGCGCGCGGAAGGTGGTGCTTGGCGGCGAGGTCGACGCCGTCGGCCACGTGCTGTCGGATGATGGACGCGGATGCGGCCGGGTCCTTCTCGTTGTGGGGATTGCCGCCGTTTCGCTGGTTCTCCGTGAAAAAGCCCGGGTTCGCGGCCTTGCCGATGTCGTGGAAGAGGGCGCAGGCGCGGGCGAGGAGCGGATTGGCCCCGATCGCGTTGCACGCGTTCTCGGAAAGCTGGGCGACGACCAGGGAATGGTGGTAGGTTCCCGGCGCCTCGAGCTGCATCCGCCGGAGCAGCGGGTGGTTGAAGTCCGTGAGCTCGAGGAGCGTGATGTCGGTCGTTCGCTTGAAGAGGGCCTCGAGGACCGGCAGGAGGCCGACGACGGCGACGCCCGTGAGGACGCCGGTCAGGAGCCCCGCGGCCATCTGCCACATCAGGGTCTCGTACGGCGTCTGCTCGGCGACGCCGACCATCGCCGCGAACGCGGCCACCGTGAGGCCCCCCGTTCCCGCGGCCCTGACGACCCGCCCGCGCCTGCGCGCGTCGCGGCACACGAAGATCGCGACCATCGAGGCGAGGAACGTGAGGACCAGCAGGTCGAGGCGGTTCCCGTAGATGACGCCGGTGAAGATCGAGATGAGGAGCGCCATGAAGATGGCGGAGCCCGCGTCGATCAGGATCGCGACGATCAAGGGGGCGAGCGCCGTCGGCGCAAGGTAGGGGAGGGCCGAGGCCCAGGTCGGGTCGCGGATGAAGAGCTCGGCCCCGCCGATCGAGTAGACGGCGCGGACGAGCGCAAGGTTGAAGATGACGACGAGCGCCAGGAGACCCAGGCGCACGTTGCTCGCGAGGGTCTCCGGGTCCTCGAGCCGGACGTAGAGGATGGACGCCAGCACCATCGCGAGGACGAGGAGCACGCGGCCGAAGAGCTCGAGGCCCTGGTCGAGCTCCGCTGCGCCGCCCTCCAGGGCCGCCCTTCGGTACGCGCTCGCCATCTCGTACTGGTCCTCCGTCACGCGGTCGCCGGCGTCGACGATCATCTTGCCCGGGGCGACGCTGACGGTCACGGGCTTCAGCTTTCCGAGAACCTCGGCCTCGCGGGCGGCGGCGGCCGTCCGGTCAAACACGAGGTTCGGCTGCACGGCGCTCCGGAAAAGGCGGAAGAGTGCGTGCGCCGCGGGTCCCGGGACGCCCTCCGAGGCGAGGCTCACCCTCAGAAACGTGAGCGCGTCCTCCATCGATTGCACCTGGCGGGCGGCGACGCCCCCGAGGGGGCGCTCGATCTCAAACATCATGACGGCGTCGGGCCCGGTGCCCGGAGCCGCCGAGTCGTGGACGCCCACGCTGTAGATCTGCCTCAGGGCGGCGAACCCGTTCTCAAAGAGCGCGGCGCGGGCCGCGGCGTCGCCCGCGGTCAGGAGGGAGGCGAGGTCGTCGGCGTTCGTTTCGTAGGGGCCGCGGGCGTTGAACTCATCGGCCAGTGCCGAAAGGTCCCGGCGCCGCTCGAAGAGCTTGGCGGACGGGTCGGGGTGGGACGACTCGAAGGCCGCGAGCTTGCCCAGAAGGTCGCGGGCGGCGGTCTCAAAACGGTCAAGGGGGGTGGTGTCGAGGCGATAGATGGGCGGAAGCCTGCTCAGGCTCTGCTCGCGCTCGGCCCGCGTCCTGGCCGGGCTCACGTAGGTGAACGGGACCCCGGCGACAATCCGCACGGGCGCGATCTGGTTGGGTAGGACCGGCAGGTCAAGCACCCTCATGCCGGCCGAGCTCACGATCACAATGGCCGCCACCGTCACGACAAAGATGAGGCCCGCGACAAGCCGGCTCTGGTCCAGGAAGTCCCTGAAACCGCTGCCCGGCTGGGTGGACGCGTCGGTGCGGTGCGCGCTCAACCCCCCGACGAGAAGCCTGAGCTGGTTGCGGACGGACATGTCAGCGGCCCGCGACGGAGCTGCCGTCGCCGAGCGGGTTCTTGTAGTGGTCGTACGCCTCGATGATCCGCTGGACCAGCGGATGGCGCACGACGTCCTGGCTGCCGAACGTGTGGAAGACGATTCCGGGCAAGTCCTGGAGGATGCGGCGCACCTCGAGCAGCCCGGAAACCTTCGAGCGCGGAAGGTCGATCTGGGTGATGTCCCCGGTCACGACCATCCTCGAGTCCTCCCCAAGGCGCGTCAGGAACATCATCATCTGCTCCGGGGTCGTGTTCTGCGCCTCATCGAGGACGATGAAGGCGCGCGAGAGCGTCCTGCCCCGCATGTAGGCCAGCGGGGCGATCTCGATGATGCCCTTCTCGGTCAGCCTCACCACCTCCTCCGGATCAAGCATGTCGTGGAGCGCATCGTAGAGAGGGCGTAGGTACGGCAGGATCTTCTCGCGGAGGTCGCCCGGCAGGAATCCCAGGGCCTCCCCCGCCTCGACCGCGGGTCTTGTGAGCACAATCCGTTCCACCTCGTGGTTGAGGAGCGCCGACACGGCGGCGGCCATCGCCAGGTAGGTCTTCCCGGTTCCGGCGGGCCCGATCGCGATCACGATCGGCTCCTTCAGGACCGACTTCAGGTACTCCTTCTGGCCTATCGTTTTCGGCACCACGCTCTTGCGGTTCGTGGCGATGACGAGCGGCTCGTCGAGGAACGCCTGCCAGCGGTCGCCCTCGCCCTTGGCGAACGAGTCGACGAGGCGGGCGAAGTCGGGGGTGCGGATGTTCATGCCCTGGCTGCGGGCCGCGTTCAGGAACGCGAAGAATTCCTCGGCGAGGGCCAGCGGCTCCTGGGCGGCCTCGATCTTGAGCCAGTCCTCGCGGGTCACGAGCTTCACTCCGAGGGCCTTCTCGGCATGGGCGAGGTTCTCGGCCTTCCCCGCATAGAGCTGGCTCAGGTGCCTCGGGCTCTGGAAATGGAGGGTCTTTGCGGGCACGGGAGTGGCTCAGGAATTGGGGGCGAGGCCGCCCAGCGCCGAGGCCAGCCGCTCCCAGGTCGCATCCAGGGACTGCGGGAGGATCCGGGTCTGGCCGAGAACGGGCATGAAGTTGTTGTCGCCGTTCCATCGGGGGACGATATGGCCGTGCAGGTGCGCGATGCTGCCCCCCGCGGCCGAGCCCAGGTTGAAGCCGATGTTCACCCCGTCGGGCTTCATCGCGGCGGTGAGGAGCCTCTTGCCGAAGAGGATCTCCTCGGAAAGGTCCGTCCGCTCCTCCCTCGAAAGCTCCTCCAGCTCCACGACTTCGCGGAACGGGACCGCGAGCAGGTGGCCCGGATTGTACGGGAAGCGGTTCAGGAGCAGGTAGGAGAGTTTCGAGCGGTGGACGATCAGGGCGGCCCTGTCATCGCCCAATCTCGGGAGCTCCGTGAACGGTCGCTTCATCGCAGCCGGATAGCGCGGCGCCTCAATGTATTCCATGCGCCAGTAGGCGTGAAGCTGCTGCATCGTGAAAAGCCCCTCATCCGATCACAAGAGGGGGACAAAGTCAAAGACTTGCCAATCGGCGCGCAGTTTGTGTGCTTCAGGGCCTATGCAGGCAAACTCATCGGCCCGAAGGGTCGCCATCACGGGCCTCGGAGCGGTCACGCCCGTGGGCAACACCGCTCGATTGACCTGGTCGGCGCTCATTGCGGGAAAGAGCGGCATTGGGCCAATAACCCATTTCGATCCAACAGGTTGCACTGCAAGGATCGCCGGGGAGGTCCGGGGCTACAACCCGACGGAAAGCGTCGGCTCCGCGGTCCATCCGCGGGGTCAGGGATCCGAACCGGTGACGGCACCCCTAAATCCAAAGGACGTGCGCAAATTGGGGCGTTTCACCCACTTGGGAATCGGGGCGGGCCTTGAGGCCTACATCGATTCCGGCCTCGACCCGCACCGGGCTTCGATTCCGTCCGAGCGGATCGGGATCAACCTGGGCGTCGGCCTGGGGGGCCTGCCCGAGATTGTCGCCACGCATGAGACCTGGCGGACGGGCGGCTGGCGGAAGATATCGCCCTTTTTCATCCTGCAGACGGCGCCCAACATCCTGGCCGGCCAGCTTGCGATCCTCCTCAACTGCCGGGGCCCCAACATGAGCATCGCCTCGGCATGCGCGACAAGCGGGCATGCGCTCGGCGAATCCGCGCGCGCCATCCAGCGGGGCGACGCCGACGTCATCCTTGCGGGCGGCGCCGAGGCGGTCATCACCCCTGTGGCGGTCGGCGCGTTCGCTCAGATGAAGGCCCTATCCACCCGCAACGACGCCCCGGAAAAGGCGTCCCGCCCCTACGACGCGGACCGGGACGGATTCGTGATCGGGGAGGGGGCGGTTGTCTTCGTCCTGGAGGAGATGGAGCTGGCGAGGCGGCGCGGTGCGAGGATCTACGCGGAAATCCTCGGCTACGGGGCCACGGCGGACGCCCACCACCTCTCGTCGCTGGCGCCGGAGGCCGAGGGGTCCCGCCGATCGATGCAGCTTGCCCTCGAGGACGCGCGCATCGCGTCCGACTCGATCGGGTATGTCTCGGCGCACGCCACCTCGACGCCCGGCGGCGACGGCGAGGAGGCCGCTGCGATTGCCGCGGTGTTCCCCGGGGGCCGGGGCCGGCTCCACGTGAGCGCGGTCAAGTCCATGACCGGGCACCTCCTGGGCGCCGCGGGCGCCCTCGGCGCGTTCGCCGCGGTCCTTGCGATCGACCGGGGCGTCATTCCTCCGACCCTCAACCTGGAAAACCTGGACCCTGCGTGCGCCGCCCTCGGCCTCGACTTCACGGCGAACTCGGCCGTCGAGAAGCGGGTCGACTTCGCGCTTGCGAACAGCTTCGGCTTCGGGGGAACGAACGCCTCGCTCCTCTTCGGCAGGGCCTAGGGAGGCCCCGGCGGGGACGGCTCAGAGGCCGTCGGGAGGGGGGCGAAGGGTGGGCGACGGTCCTCAGCGGGCTTGCCGCGGGCACCAGGTACGGGTGGATGGTGACCCGCGAGGCCTTCTCCGGCGAAAGATAGGCCTTCGCCAGGGCGTCGACGTCCGCCAAGCTGATCGACTCGAAGTCCGCGCGCCGGCTCCTCGCCCAGTCGAGGACCTCGGGCCGCTCCTGGGCCCTCAGGAGGACGGTCATCCAGTACTTGTTGGTCCGCTCGGATTCGCGCTCGGCGGTGAGCTTCGGCTTCTTCGCCCGCTCGAGTTCGTCCTGGGTCGCCCCGTGGGCGCTCAGGTCCGCGGCCACGCCGATGATCACGTCCTCGATCTGCTTCGATCTTGGCCGGGTCGACGATGACGGTGGCCTCGATGTAGCCGTAGCCCGGGAAGACGTCGCTGGCGAAGCTCGTCGCGGTCGGCGAGTAGCTGCTGCCGAGCTGCTCGCGCACCTTCACCCGGAGCCGGTCCGCAAGGACATCGGCGAGCATGTTCAGGCGGCGCGCCCGGTGGACGTCGGTGCCGTCGGCCGTCGGCCAGTAGATCGCGACCACGCCCTTCGGGATCTCGGTGTCGATTCCGTAGTCCTCCCTGAAGGGGACGGACGGAAACGACACCCGCTTCAGCTCGTCGAGCCGGGGCCTGGGGTCGCGCATGGGAAGCGTTCCGATCGTCTTGGCGGCGACGCCGATCACCGCATCGACGTCGATGTCGCCGAGGACCGACACCTCGAGGGCGCCGCTCGCCAGCTGCGGGGCGAGCCACGCCTTCACCTCGTCCAGGTTGCGCGCCAGCATCTGCTCCCTCGGCGGCAGCCCGAAGCGGGTGTCGCCGCCGGCGAGGATCTGGGGAACCTTCAGGTTCATGGGCCCGTGCTCGGTGTGCGCGAAGGAGAGATAGGCCGCGTCAATGCGCTTGCGGGCGGTGCGCAGCGCCTCCGGGCGGTAGCCCGGGTCCTTGATCGAGGCGGTCAGCAGCTGGAATTCGAGGGCAAGGTCGTCCTTGTTCGTGTCGCCCTCGAAGATGAACGCGTCGGTCGTGGAGCTGAAGAGGACGCCGACCGTCTTGCCGGCCAGGATCTGCTGGAGGTCGTCCGCGCCGTGCTTGCCGAGGCCGCCCGCGGAGAAGGTAAGGGAGGCGAACCTCGAGAGACCCGGCTCGGTCGGGGGCTCCGTCAGGAGCCCCGTTCCGATCCGCGCCGCGACGTGGATCGTGTTGGCCTCGAAGTCGGTCTTCTTCAGGTTGAGCCGGACGCCGTTCGCAAACACGACCTCCGTGATGTCGAGGTCGTCGATGTGGGTCTTGCTCGCCACGGCCCCGGGGGGGCCGAAGTCGGAATAGGCCCAGGTGACCTCGGCGCGCGCGCCCGAGGGCTTAATTTCGACGGCGCGGGCCCGGTTGTAGGCGGCGGCGACGATCGCGTTGGTCGCGTTCTGGGGCCCCACGAGCTTCAGGTTGCCCGCAACCATGACGTAGCGGCCGGCGCTCGACCAGGCGGCGCGGAAGGCCGAGGCGCAGTCGGCCAGCGTCACCTTGTCGAGCGCGGGCCCGTAGAGCGCAAGGTCGTCCTGCGGGGACGTGAACACCTCGCGGTCGACGAGGCTGTCGGCGACTTCGCCCGCGAGATCATCGGACCTGCGGGTCGATGCCGTCTTCGCGGCCTGCTCGAGCGAATTGCGGAAATCCGAGACCACCTGCTTCAGCTCGTCCTCGTGGAACCCGAACATGAAGGCCCTCCGAAACTCATGGTCGGCGACGTTCATGGCGTCGAGCCATTGCTCTGCCTTGCAGACAACCTCGATATTGGCCTCGCGGTAGAGGTTGAACGACTCGTCGATGCTTGCGCTCGCGCGGATGAAGGGCGCGTTCTCCTTCTTGGCGAGAATGCCGAGGCGCAGATTGAGCATGTCGACCGCGAGCATCCTCGGCAGGTACTTCAGCCGCGTCGCCGCGGTGTCGGGCTCGTGGGTGTAGGGCACGGTCGACGCGAGGACGATCCGGGTGTCCGGGGCCTCGGGCTCGCCGTGGTAGTTCGCCTTGAGGCCGGTGAAGACCGGCACCTGGCCGAGGTCGACCGCGGGCGGCTCGGGGCTGCGCGGGGCGATCCCGGAGAAGCCGTCGACGATCTGCTTCTCGATCGAGGCGCCGTCGATGTCGCCGACGACGATCACCACCATCCTGTCGGGGCGGTACCAGGTGTTGTAGAAGTCGACAAACTGCTCGCGGCTCGCCTTCTCGATCACGTCGGTCTTGCCGATCGGCAGCCGCTTCGGGATGCGCGTGCCCGCCGTCAGGAATTCGAGCTCGGAGACGAACGTGCGGTAGCCGACGGAGTCGCGCGCGCGCTTCTCGCTCAGAATGATCCCGCGCTCCTTGTCGACCATCTTCTGCTCGAGGAGGAGCCCCCCGCAGTAGTCGGAGAGGATCTGGAGGCCCTCGGCGAGGGTGCCGGGCGCGGTGTCGGGAAGCTCCAGCTGATAGATCGTGTGGTCGAACGAGGTGGCCGCGTTCGTGTCGGCGCCGAAGCCCATCCCGAGGCGCTGAAGCCTCTCGACCAGCGTTCCGGGCGCGAAGTGGGTGCTCCCGTTGAAGGCCATGTGCTCGAGGTAGTGGGCGAGGCCCTGCTGCGAGTCCGTCTCCTCGAGGGAGCCGGCGAGCACGAGAAGGCGCAGCGAGACGCGGCCCTTCGGCTCGTGGTTGGGCATGACGACGTAGCGGAGCCCGTTCGGAAGCGTTCCAAACTTCGCCGCCGGGTCGGCGCGCAGGTCGCTTTCGGCCTGGGGAAACGGGATCGGCGCCGCGAAGCAGGCCGATGCCGCGAGAAGGACCGCCAGCGCGGTGATGAGGGGGAGACGGCGCATGATGAGGCCGCGATCCTTATATGGGGGCGGCACCCTCTTACAGCAAAAAAGCTGCAGCTGAAACTTGTTGTGGCCTTGCCCGCCTGTTTCGGCGTGGATCGGGGTCTGCATGAGCGCAGAGAGACCATGATCTGGATTTACAGGCTGCTCTTCCCCTTTGTCCTGGTCGCGCTGTCGCCCTATTACGTGATGCGCATGCGCAGAAGGGGCGGCTACGCCGGCGGGTTCCTGCACCGTTTCGGCCTTCCGCCGAGGCTCCCCCCCAGAAGGCCCGGCGTCCGGCGGATCTGGCTGCAGGCCGTGAGCGTCGGCGAGATGCTCGCCGTCGAGCCGATCCTCCAGGGGCTAAAGGCGGACGGGGCCGAGGTCATGCTGACCACGACGACCAGCACGGGCTACCGCCTCGCGAAGGACCGCTACCGGGGCCTCGTGAGCGCCATCGGCTACTTTCCGATCGACTGGGTGCCCTTCAGCGCGCGCGCCTGGTCGGCCATCGATCCCGACATGGCGATCGTCACCGAGGGCGAGCGCTGGCCCGAGCACCTCTTTCAGGCGCGGAGGCGGTCGGTGCCGGTCCTCTGCATCAACGCGCGCATCTCGGTGAGAAGCTTCGGGCGGCTGCGCCGGGTCCCGGCCGCGGCGGGCTTTGTCCTCAGGGGCATGACCCGGCTCCTCGCGGCGTCGGCCCTCGACGCGGGCCGGTTCCGCGAGCTCGGGTTCCCCCCCGAGCGGATCGAGGTGACCGGGAACATCAAGCTCGACGTGTCGATCCCGCTCCTCGACGAAGCTGCGCGCAGCGGGCTCCGGCGCGAGCTCGGGCTGCCCGGCGGCCGCCTCGTCCTCCTCGGCAGCTCGACCTGGCCCGGCGAGGAGGCGGCCCTGGTCGACGCGCTCAGGTCCGCCCGCGGGAAGGGCACCCCGTGCTCCCTCCTCCTGGTTCCGAGGCATGCCGAGCGCCGCGACGAGGTCGAGCGGCTCGTCAGCGGGAGCGGTTTCTCGTACCATCTGCGCTCAAGGGGGCCGGCGCCCGGCGAGGTCGACATCGCCGTCGGGGACACGACCGGGGAGCTCAGGCAGATGACGCAGCTGGCCGACCTCGTCTTTGTCGGGAAGAGCCTGCCCCCCCATACCGAGGGCCAGACGCCCGTCGAGGCCGCGACGCTCGGAAAACCGGTCATTTTCGGGCCCGGAATGGCCAATTTCCGCGCGATCGAGCTCGACCTGCTCAATCGGGGTGCCGCCAGGAGGGTCGGGGACCCCCCGGGGCTCGCGGCCGCCGCCGAGGCCCTGCTTGCCGACGAAGCGGCCCGGAAATCCATGTCGGAGGCCGCGGCGAGCTGGCGCAGCGACAACGGAGGGGGGGTCGCCCGCACGCTGGAGGCCATTCGCCGGGAGTTTGCAACTAAGGAATAAGGCGGGGTGATCCGGGGTCCCGGTCCCTGTCATACCGGGCGCCCGGTCCATTAACACCCTTGCTTTGGACGGCCCGTTTTCTTCTGCTGAATAGCTCCTGCACCACCGCGGGACACGCAGAAAACCACACCACACACACTCCCATGGCTGTCAAAATTGCTATCAATGGTTTCGGCCGCATCGGCCGACTGGTATTCCGGGCCCTCGTCGAACAAGGCCTCCTCGGCTCCAAGTTCGAGGTGGTCGCCGTAGGCGACATCGTGCCGGCCGACAACCTGGCCTACCTGCTCAAGTACGATTCCACGCAGGGCCGCTTTGCGGGGACGGTGTCGTCAAAGAAGTCGGCCCCGGAGAAGACCGAGGACGACGTCCTCGTCGTCAACGGGCACGACATCAAGGTGGTGAGCGCAAAGACCCCGGCGGAGCTCCCGTGGGCCGCGCTCGGAGTCAAGGTGGTCATCGAGTCGACGGGGCTCTTCACGGACGCCGAGAAGGCCAAGGGTCACCTGGCCGCCGGCGCAAAGAAGGTCATCATCTCCGCCCCGGCAAAGGGCGAGGACGTCACGGTCGTCATGGGCGTCAACGACTCCAAGTACGACCCGGCCAAGCACAATATCATCTCCAACGCCTCGTGCACGACCAACTGCCTCGCGCCGGTCGTCTACGTTCTCCTGAAGGAGGGCCTCGGAGTCGAGGAGGGCCTCATGACCACGATCCACTCCTACACGGCCACCCAGAAGACGGTCGACGGCCCCTCGAAGAAGGATTGGAAGGGCGGCCGTTCGGCTGCGATCAACATCATCCCGTCGACGACGGGCGCGGCCCGCGCGGTCGGCCTCGTCCTCCCCGAGGTGAAGGGAAAGCTGACCGGCATGTCCTTCCGCGTCCCGACGCCGACCGTCTCGGTCGTCGACCTCACGGTGCGGACCGTGAAGGAGACCTCCTACAAGGCGATCTGCGCGGCGATGAAGAACGCCAGCGAGACCTACCTGAAGGGGATCCTCGCCTATACGACGGACGAGGTCGCCTCGAGCGACTTCATCCACGACAAGAATTCCTCGATCTTCGACGCCGGCTCGGGCATGGAGCTCAACAGCCGCTTCTTCAAGCTCGTCAGCTGGTACGATAACGAGTGGGGCTACAGCAACCGCTGCATTGACCTTCTCAACAAGGTCGCTGCCGGACTATGAGCTTCAAGAGCATCCGCGACCTTCAACTCTCGGGTAAGCGCGTCCTTGTCCGCGTGGACTTCAACGTCCCGCAGGACAAGGCCACGGGCGCGATCACCAACAACCAGCGGATCGTCGCGGCTCTTCCGACGATCCGTTACGCGCTCGACCAGGGCGCGTCGGTTGTCCTGATGAGCCACCTCGGGCGCCCCGACGGCCAGCGGATCGCCAAGTTCTCGCTCAAGCCCGTCGCGGCGGAGCTCGAAAAGCTCCTCGGCAGGCCGGTGACCTTCCTGACCGACTGCGTCGGACCGGAGGTCGAGGCCGCCTGCGCGAATCCCGCCCCCGGCTCGGTCATCCTGCTCGAGAACCTGCGCTTCCACATCGAGGAGGAGGGGAAGGTCAAGCTCGACGACGGCACCTCGAAGAAGGCGGACCCCGCGGCGGTCGCGGCCTTCCGCGCGAGCCTCTCCAGGCTGGGCGACATTTACGTGAACGACGCGTTCGGCACGGCCCACCGGGCCCACTCGTCCATGGTCGGCGTCAACCTCCCGCAGAAGGCCGCCGGCTTCCTGATGGAGGCCGAGCTCAAGGCCTTCGCGGCCGTGATCGGCTCCCCGCGCAGGCCGCTTCTCGCGATCCTCGGCGGGGCGAAGATCGCGGACAAGATCCCGCTCATCCGCAACCTGATCGACAAGGCCGACGAGATCATCATCGGCGGCGGCATGGCCTACACCTTCAAGAAGGTGATGACCGGCATGGAGATCGGCAGCAGCCTCTATGACCCGGAGGGGGCGAAGATCGTCGGCGAACTCCTCGAGAAGGCGAAGGCGCGCGGCGTCTCGATCATCCTTCCCGTCGACTACCTGTGCGCCGACAAGTTCGACGCGAACGCGGCCACGCGGCCCGCCGACGACTCGACCGGAATTCCGCGGGACTGGATGGGACTCGATGCGGGCCCGAAGTCGATCGCCCTCTTCCGCGAGGCCATCCTCCGCGCGAAGACCATCATCTGGAACGGCCCCTCCGGGGTCTTCGAATTCGAGAAATTCGCGGCGTCGACGAAGGCGATGGCCCAGGCGGTCGCCGAGGCCACCGCCCACGGTGCGACGACGGTCGTCGGCGGCGGCGACACCGCGACGGCGGCCAAGAAGTTCAAGGTGGCCGACAAGGTCACGCACTGCTCGACCGGCGGCGGCGCAAGCCTCGAGTATCTCGAAGGCAAGGTGCTGCCCGGCGTCGCATTCCTGGAATCCTGATTCAACCGGCCCAAGCGGCCACCCCCATGACCCGAAAGAAACTCATCGCCGGCAACTGGAAGATGAACAAGACCTCGGCGGACGCCGTGTCTCTGGCCCGCGACCTCGTCGCGGCGGTGGGGGCGCAGTCGGACGTGGAGGTCGTGATCTGCCCCCCGTTCACCTCCCTCGAGGGCGTCGCAAAGGCGATCGACGGGTCGCTCATCAAGCTCGGGGCGCAGAACATGCACTTCGAGGCCTCGGGCGCGTTCACCGGGGAGGTGTCCGCCCCGATGCTGCGGGCGCTCTTCGCCACCCACGTGATCCTCGGCCACAGCGAGCGCCGTTCGCTCTTTGCGGAGACCGATGCGTTCGTCAACAAGAAGGTCCTCGCGGCGTTCAAGAACCAGCTGCGCCCGATCCTCTGCGTCGGCGAGACCCTTGCCGAGCGCGAGGCCGGTTCGACGCTCAAGGTCGTCCAGACCCAGGTCGAGCGCGGGCTGGAGGGCGTCAGCAACGAGATGGCCGCGACGCTCGTCGTCGCCTATGAGCCGGTGTGGGCCATCGGGACCGGGAAGGTCGCGACGACCGAGCAGGCGCAGGAGGTCCACGCGTTCATCCGCGGGCTTCTGACAGGGCTTCACGGCGACGGCGTCGCGCAGCGGGTCAGGATACTCTACGGCGGCTCGATGAAGCCGGCGAACGCTCCCGAGCTGCTCGCCCAGAAGGACATCGATGGGGGCCTGATCGGGGGCGCGAGCCTCGAGGCCCGCAGCTTCGTCGAGCTCGTCAAGGCGGCGGCAAGCGCCTCCTAGGCTCTCACTGCTTGTCCGAGGCCGAGGCGACCTGCTGCTTTGGCGGCACCTCGGCCGGACCGTAGGTCTTGCGCAGATGGTCGACCGAACGCTGGGCCGCGACCGCGGCGAAGGACTCGAGCGTGCCGTTCGCCTGGCGCGCCAGCAGGGATTCGGCCTCGGGGATCGTCACGCCCTCGCGCATCTTGACCGCGCGGTAGGTCTTCAGCATCGCGACCCATCCCGCATAGGGATTGGGGTCCTGTTTTCCCGTTTCGAGCTGCGTCCTGACGCATCCCGACAGGTACGCAACCAGCAGAAGGCCCCGCTCCCCGGAGTTCGACAGCTCCGAAACGCCCTTCTTCACGTCGCACCAGGTGACCGCGTCCGGCCCGAGGTCCACGACGACGTCGTTGCTCTCCAGCGAGAACTTCAGGATCGTGTTCGAAGCCCGCTCGACCGCGCTGTTCCTCTCGGCGGCGGGCCGGGCCGCAGGGCCCCCGGACGCGTTCGCCTCAAAGGTGCGGATGGCCTCCAGGACCTGTTCCTTGGTGACGGTCTCGGCCGCCGACAGGGGCAGGGCCAAGGCCATTAGGAGCGCGCAGGCGCTGGGGATGAAACGGGGCATTTCGGGGTAGAAGACCCCCGAGCGTGACCGCATCGGCGCCCACTTTGCAACGATTAGTGGGTGCGGTTGACGAGGCCCTCGGCGAGCCAGACGAGGAAGCCCGTGTCGCCCGGCAGGCTCCGAAGGAGCGAAACCGCGGAGGCGGAGCGCTCCCGGGCGATCCTGCGGGCGTCGTCGAGGCCGTGCACCGAGACATATGTCGCCTTGCCCGCCCTCGCATCCTTGCCCGCCGTCTTTCCGAGGGTCGCCGTGTCCGAGGTCGCATCCAAAATGTCGTCGACGATCTGGAAGGTGAGCCCGAGCTCGCGCCCCGCCCTGCGCAGGGTCTCGACGAGCGCGGACGGGGCGCCTGCGCACCGGCCGCCCATCGCGAGCGAAGCTTCGATCATCGCCGCCGTCTTGTTGAGGTGGATGAATTCGAGCTCGGCCGGTCCGGCGCTGCGGGTCTTTTCGGCCAGGAGGTCCTCCATCTGGCCCCCGATCAAACGGCGGCTGCCCGCGGCTCCGGCGAGTTCGGCGACGAGCGAGGCCGCCAGCGGCGGGTCGTCCGCGTAGGACCCGCTCAGAATCTCGAAGGCGAACGTAAGGAGGGCGTCGCCCGCAAGGAGCGCGGTCGCCTCGTCAAAGGCCTTGTGCGCGGTCGGCCGTCCCCTGCGGAGGTCGTCATTGTCCATGCAGGGCAGGTCGTCGTGGACGAGCGAGTAGGTGTGGACGCACTCGATCGCGACCGCGGCCGGGAGCGGATCGGCGGCCTTCGCCCCCGAGAGGAGCCTTGCCGCGGAGAGGACCAACACGGGGCGCAGCCGCTTGCCTCCGGCGGTCATCGAGTAGCGCATCGCCTCGTGAAGGCGGCGCGACCTCTCGGAGGCCGGAGGCAGGAGAAGCCCGATCCCCCGCTCGACATCGGAGACAAGACCGTGGAGTTGCTCGCGGTGGTCCATCCCCTCAATTGAGCGGAATTGGGGTTCCCCTGCCGAGAACAAACTCGCCAAACCCGTGGGGTTGGCCCATATAACCGCGGTCCACTCCGATGCCCACCTACGAGTACGCCTGTTCCAAGTGCGGTCACCATTTTGAGCAGTTCCAGTCGATGAGGGACCTCCCGCTCAAGAAGTGCCCAAAATGCCACAGGGCGGCGCTGAGGCGGCTCGTGAGCGGCGGGGCGGGCCTGATCTTCAAGGGGAGCGGCTTCTACGAGACCGACTACAAGAAAAAGGGCATGGCCAAGGCGGCCGAAGCGGAGTCGAAGGCCCCCGCCGCTCCAAAGCCGGCCGAGGCTGCCGCGAAGCCCGCCGCGGCCGAAGCCCCGAAGAAATGAGCTTCCTCCCATGATCTACAAGCAAAAGAAAGCGCAGAAGGGCCCGTCCTGGCTCGAGGTGGGCCTCGGGGCGGCGCTCAGCGTCGTCATCGGCGTCCTGCTGGGCGCCGCCTACCTTGCAACGAAGACCGTCCAGACCGTGAAGGAGATCCCGAAGGACGCGCCGAGCGGGGCGGTCTACTACATCGAGGGCAAGACCGAATTCTACAAGGACGCGGTCATCACCGAGAAGCGGCGGGACCTGACGGACGGCCAGACGATCACCGTGAGCGAGGGCGAGCTCAACGCCTTCATCGGAAGCCTGAGCAAGCCCTCGGCGCCTGCGAAATCGGGCGACAAGGCGGCTCCCGCCGGGCAGAAGGCGCTCGACACCGGCATGCTCAACGTGCGCATAAACGGCGGGAAGATCCAGTTCTCGGACACCGTGACGTACAATGTGCTCGGCGTGAACGGCTCCTTGATCATCCAGGCGACCGGGGTCTTCTCGAAGCACGGCTCGGTCTTCCAGTTCGACCCCGAAAGCATCTACGCAGGGGGGTGCCCGATGCAGCGGCTGCCCATCCTGAAGGACTGGGTCCTGAAGAAGTTCCTTTTCGTGCAGGCGGTTCCCGACGACATCGCCGCGGCCTGGTCCAAGCTGGCCGACGTCTCCATCGACGGCTCCACCCTGCGGCTGAGGATGCCGTAGGCCGGCGCTCGAGCCCGCGTGTCGAAGAGCCTCAAGAATATCGGGGTCATCTCGTTGCTGACGGTGGTTTCGCGGGTGCTCGGGCTCCTGCGCGACTCGCTCCAGCTGGCGCTGTTCGGGACGGGCTGGGTGATGTCGTCGTTCACGACGGCGAACATCGCGCCGAACCTGTTCAGGAGGCTCCTGGCGGAGGGCTCCATGACCGCGGCCTTCATCCCGACCCTCCAGGAGGAGCTCCACCTGAACGGAAAGGAGGGGACCTTCAGGCTCCTCTCCAAGGTGTCGTCGTGGCTCCTCGTCATCACGGGGCTCCTCGTCGTCGTCGCGATGGCCGCCTTCAGCCAGTCCCGCCTCCTTTTCCCCGGACACGAGGACAAGTGGTACGTCGCGGCGGACCTGACGGTCATCCTCTTTCCCTACCTGGCCCTCATCAGCCTTTCGGCGGCCTTCAGCGCGACCCTGAACGTGCTGCAGCGCTTCGTCGAGCCGGCCCTCTCTCCGATCTGGCTCAACCTTTCGGTCATCGCCACCCTCGGCGTCGCCGGCCTCTACGTCTCAAAGAGCCCGGTCGGGGCCATCCACTGGCTGTGCGCCGGATGGCTCCTCGGGGGGTTCCTGCAGATGGCGGTCCCGGCGGGCGTCCTCCTTATTGAGGGGTGGAGGCCCCGGTTCGACCTGGGCCTCTCGCCCCGGGTGCGCGAGATCGCGCACCTGATGACCCCGGGAATCCTCGGGACGGCGATCTACCAGATCAATTTCGCGGTCTCACGGCTCCTGGCCTTCTCGATCGACGACGCCTCCGCCACCTACCTCTACGCGATCAACCGGCTGATGGAGTTCCCGATCGGCGTGTTTGCGGTCGCGGTCTCGACGGTCGTCTACCCGCTGATCGCCAGGCATGCCGTCCGGGGCGACTTTTCCTCCATGGCCGGCGATTTTCGAAAGGGAATCCGGCTCATCCTCGTGATCAATATCCCGGCCGCCGCGGGGCTCGCGCTCCTGAGCGGCCCCATCGTCAGGCTCATCTTCCGGCATGGCCATGTGACCACCCTCGCCGCCCAGCAGATGGGCCTGCTCCTGGCGATCATGGCGATCGGGCTCCCGTTCTTCTCGGTCGTGAGCCTCATGGTGCGCGCGTTCTACGCGCTCAAGGACACGAGGACGCCCGTGCGGGTGGCGATGGTGGACTTCGTCATCAACATCGCGCTCAGCCTCATCCTGATCCGGTACCTGGATGTGCTCGGGATCGTGATCGCAAGCACGACGGCGATCGTCTGCCAGGCCGTGCTCCTTCAGCGGGCGCTCGTGCGGCGCCTGCCCGAGATGCACATCGCGCCCCTCCTGCCGAGCGTCGGGAAGGTGGTGGCCGGGGCCGCGGTCATGGTCGGGGTGGTCTCGGGGGGCCTCCGCGGCTTCGGGGCGTTGGGCCTGAGCGGAAGGGTGGCCGACCTGGTTGCCGTCGCCGGGCTCATCCCCCTGGGGGTGGCCTCCTACGGCGCCGTCCTCTGGATCCTCCGGATCGAGGGCCGGGACGACCTTGAGGCGATGCTCGTCCGCCTGCCGCTGCTCGGGCGATTCTTCCGCCCCGCGCTTTGACAAAGGCGGGAACTGGATCTCGTTCTGGCACAATCCCGATTTCATGACACCCGTATCTGCAAAGACCGTCACGGACGCCCTCCATTGGCGTTACGCCACCAAGAAATTTGACCCGGCCCGGAAGATCCCGAAGGAGACCTGGGCGGCCCTCGAGGAGGCCCTTGTGCTTGCCCCTTCCTCGTACGGAATCCAACCCTGGAAATTTGTCGTGGTCCAGGACCCGGCGACGCGCGAGAGGCTCTCGGCGGCCTCGTGGGGCCAGCGCCAGCCCCTGGACTGCTCCCATTTCGTCGTCTTTGCGGTGCGAAAGCACTTCGGCATCCGGGACCTCGAGCGCTTCATCGAGCGGGTCGCGGAGGTCCGCAGCGTCAAGAAGGAGAGCCTGAAGGGCTATTCGGACGTCATAGCCGGCCACGTCGACAGGGCGCGGGGCAGCGGGACCCTCGACGGCTGGCTCGCCCGCCAGGTCTACATCGCGCTCGGCCAGTACATGGCGGCGGCGGCGCTCCTCGGGGTCGACACGTGCCCGATGGAGGGCCTTGAACCGCAGAAATACGACGAGATCCTCGGACTCGCGGCCCAGGGATATACGACGCTATGCGCCGGCGCCGCGGGCTACCGCGCGCCGGACGACAAGTACGCCGCGCAGCCCAAGGTCCGCTTCAAGGAGTCCGAGGTCCTCATCCACGTCTGAACGAGGCCAGTTCCCATGCGCGCCCTGAGAATCGAATCCGTCGGAACGCTGGCCATGGCCGAGGTCCCCGAACCCACCCCCGGGCAGGGGGAGGCGGTCGTCGAGCTCCGGGCTGCGGCGCTCAACCACCGGGACGTCTGGATCAAGCTCGGGCAATATGCGGGGATACGGTATCCCTGCATCCCGGGCTCGGACGGCGCCGGAGTCGTCGTGTCCGTCGGCCCGGGCGCGGATCCGTCCTGGGTTGGGCGCGAGGTCATCCTCTATCCGGGCCTTGACTGGGGTCCGCGCGAAGGCGCCCAGTCGTCCGAGTTCTCGATCCTGGGCCTGCCGAGGGACGGGACCCTGGCCGACCGGATCGCGGTGCCGCAGGGGCAGCTGGCGGCCAAGCCCGCGCATCTCACCTGGGAGGAGGCCGCGGCGCTTCCCCTCGCCGGGCTCACCGCATGGAGGTCCCTCATGAGCCGTGCCGGGATGGTGAAGGCCGACCGGGTCCTCATCACCGGGATCGGGGGCGGAGTCGCCCTGTTTGCGCTCCAATTTGCGGTTTCGTGCGGCAACGAGGTCTGGGTCACGTCGAGTTCGGACGCGAAGATCTCGCGCGCCGTGGCGTACGGCGCCCGGGGCGGCTTCCGCTACGACCGGCCGGGCTGGGCCGAGGCTGCGGCAAAGGCCCACGGGTCCTTCAATGTCGTCGTCGACAGCGCGGGCGGCGAGGGCTTCGCCCAACTGGTCGACCTGGCGGCGCCGGGAGGCCGCATCGTCCTGTTTGGCGCCACCCGGGGCAACGCCCCGGAGCTTGTCCTCAGGAAGGTGTTTTGGAAGCAGCTGTCGATCCTGGGATCGACGATGGGGAGCCCGTCCGACTGGTCGGCCATGACGGGCTTCGTCGCCCGCCACAGGATCAGGCCCGTGGTGAGCGACGTGTTCCCCTTTGCCCGGGCCGAGGAGGCCTTCCTGCTCATGGAGCGCGGCGCCCAGTTCGGGAAGATCGTCGTGCGGCAATAGGCTCTCGCGAATTCCGGGGGTGCGGCCGCATTCCGGCTTGGCGCGGGCCGTTTCGCCCGCGATTCTTTCGGGGTTACCCAATGAAGCCCGATCCCAGGTTCCATGCCTGCATCATTGCCGGCGGCAGCGGCGAGCGATTCTGGCCGATGAGCCGAGCCAGCAGGCCGAAGCACCTCTTGCGCCTCCTTTCGGAGCGCACGCTCCTCGAGGAGACGGTCGGGAGGCTGAAGGGCGTCGTGGCGGACGGCAACGTCTGGATCCTGACGAACGAGGTCCAGCTCCCGCTCATCCGGGAGGCGCTCCCCACTTTCCCGCAGGGCCAGATTATCGCCGAACCGGCAAAGCGCGACACGGCTCCGGCCGCGGCGCTCGCCACCGGACTCGTCAGGTCGAGGGACCCCAAGGGGATCGTCGCCCTTCTTCCCTCGGACGCGCTGATCCGGAACCGGACCCGCTACGCCGAGCAGCTCGCCCAGGCGTTCGCCTGGGCGGGAGCTTCGTCCGACCTCCTCACCTTCGCCGTCCCCCCGACCCATCCGGCGACCGGGTTCGGATACCTCGAGCTCGGCGAGCCGCTCGCCACGGGTGCCGACGGAAGCCGACTGATGCGGGTCAAGCGGTTTGTCGAGAAGCCCGACCCCGCGACCGCCCGGGGCTATCTCGAATCCAGGCGCTACGCCTGGAACGCCGGGATGTTCCTTTGGAGCGTGGCAAGCTTCCTCGCCGAGGTCGAACGCACCGCGCCCCCCTTGGCGGCGTTTATCAGGGATTTTCCGGCCGCGAGATCCCGGCGCCTACCTCGCGGCCCGCTTTCCCGCGCTTCCGAAGATCTCCGTGGACTACGCGGTCCTTGAGAAGGCCGCCTCGGTCTCGACCGTCGTCGCCGAATTCGACTGGGACGACGTGGGCTCGTGGACGGCGCTCCCGAACCACCTTCCCGCCGACAAGGACGGCAATGTGACGCGCGGGCCGGTGGTCTGCGTCGGCTCCGCCAACACGATCGCCCTGAGCGGGGGCAGGGTGGTGGCCCTCTGCGGCGTGAAGGACCTGGTGGTCGTGGAGACGGCCGATGCCGTGCTCGTCTGCCACCGCGACGCCGTCTCGGATATCAAGAACCTCCTGCCGCTGCTCCCGAAGGGTGTCCTCTGAGGAGCGGCCCGCCCGAGAACCCCCTTCCATGCTCCAGTCACTGCGCATCCAGAACCTGGCGCTCCTGGATCATGTGTCGGTGGATTTCGAGGCGGGATTCGCCGCGGTGACGGGCGAGACCGGAGCCGGAAAGAGCATCCTGATCGGCGCCCTCTCGCTCCTTGCGGGGGAGCGCGCCGACAAGACCGTCATCCGCCAGGGGGCTCCCGCGTGCGACGTGGAGGCGTCCCTGCACTTTGAGGACCCCCGCCGCGTCGACCTGCTTCTTGCGGAGCTCGACCTTCCTCCCTGCGAGGACGGGCTCCTCCTCCTCAAGCGCAGCCTTCCCCGGGAGCGGGCGCCGAAGATCACGGTCAACGGCGGCCTCGCCACCCTCTCGGCCCTCCAGCGGCTCGGCGAACTCTGGATCGATTTCCACGGGCCGAGCGAACCGCGGCGCCTCCTGCGGGAATCGTGCCAGCTTGAGCTCCTCGATCTCTACGGGCGGGCCGGGCCTGCGCTCGAATCGTACGCGGCGCTCTACAGGACCTGGTGCGAGCTTCAGGCGGACAGCGAGCGGATGGCCTCGGAGGCGCGCCTCTCCCCGGATGAGCTCGCATTCACCCAGGCCCAGCTCGCGAAACTCGAGCGGCTCGAGCTGACCGAGGAGGCCGTGGCGGAGCTCGAGCGCGACTACCAGCGGATGAGCCGCGCGCAGGAGATCTCCGCCCTCGCCCTGGCCCTCGAGGCCGGGCTCGCGGAGGACGACGGGGCCGGGTCCCGGGTGGCGGCGCTTGTCCGCGAGGCCCGCAGGCTCGAGTCCATCGATCCCGCGAGCAAGGCGCTGGCCGACCGCATGGCCGCCGCCTCCTCCGAGCTCGGTGAATTGGCCGCCGAATTCGGTTCGCTCGGACGCGAGCTCCAGGCCGATCCGGAGGGGTTCGGCCCCCTGGAGGAGCGCATGAACGCTTGGCTCGAGGCGAGGAGGCGCCACGGCCCCGACGTCCATTCCGTCGCCGCCGCGCGCGAGGCGATGCGCAGGCGGGTCGAGATGCAGGGCGACATCGAGGGAACGCTTGCCCGCCTGGACCGCCAGATAGAGGCTGCGGCGCGCGAGGCGAGGAAGGCGGCGGCGGAGCTGAGGAGCGTGCGCGAAAAGGCGGCGAAGAGCCTCGCTCGGGCGGCCGAGGCGGGCATCGCCGAGCTCGGATTTGAGAAGGCGCAGTTCCGGATTGCGATCACGGACGCGCCGGGCCTCGGACCCACGGGCGACTGCGGCTGCGAGTTCCTCTTCTCGCCGAACGTGGGGGAGGCCCCGCTCCCGCTCGGCAAGATCGCCTCGAGCGGCGAGCTCGCCCGGGTCATGCTGGCGCTGAAGGCCGTCCTGGCAGACCTCGACTCGGTGCCGGTCCTCGTTTTCGACGAGGTCGACGCCAACGTGGGAGGCGAGATCGGGAGCGTCGTCGGCGAACGGATGGCGGCGATCGGCCGCCGCCACCAGGTGCTCTGCGTGACCCACCTTCCCCAGGTGGCGGCCCAGGCGTCGAGCCACTTCGTGGTCCTCAAGGACCAGTCCGGGGACCGGGCCAGGGTGACCATCGAGCCGATCCACGGCGACCGGAAGGCCCGTGTGGCGGAGCTTGCACGGATGCTTGGAGATCGAAATGCTAAGAGCGCCTTGGCCCATGCGGAGAAGCTCCTCCGTGCAGGCTGAGAAGGACCATGAAACTTGAACCCCTGGGCGATGTCGCGGTGGTCGCGACGCTGGGCTCGGAAATCGATTCCGGGACGTTTGCGTCGGTCCTGAGCTTCGCCGGTGCGGTGACGGCGGCCAGGGCGAAGGGGATCACGGACGTGGTCCCCGCCTACGCGTCGGTGACGGTCTTCTACGACTCGGCGCAGATTCCCGACACCCCGACCGGCGCGTACGAGAGCGTGTGCCGGCTCCTGGAATCCTGCGCGCTGCGCGCCAAGATTTCCCCGGCGGTCCCGATGACGAAGGCCCTCGAGATCCCGGTGTGCTACGGCGGGGACTTCGGGCCCGACATCGAACTCGTGGCGGAGCATTGCAGGCTGGGGATCGACGACGTGGTCTCGCTTCACTCGGAGGCCGACTACCTCGTGCACGCGATAGGATTCACCCCGGGATTTCCCTACCTGGGGGGCCTTCCGGAGCCCCTGCGCACGCCGCGCAGGGACACTCCGCGCGCGAGGGTTGCCGCCGGCTCGGTCGGGATCGGCAATTCGCAGACCGGCGTGTACCCGGTCCCTTCCCCCGGCGGCTGGCACCTGATCGGGCGCACGCCGATGTCCCTCTTCCGCCCGCGCGAAAACCCCGCGTCGCTCCTGAAGCCAGGCGACCGCGTCCGCTTCCGGCCGATCTCGCCGTCCGAATTCGAGTCATGGAAATAAAGGTGATCCATGCGGGCATGATGACGACGGTCCAGGACCTGGGCCGCAGGGGGCTCCTTGCGCAGGGGGTCCCGATCGGCGGAGCGGTGGACCCCGTCGCTCTGCGTCTCGCCAACCTCCTCGTCGGAAACGCAGAGGATCTGCCGGCGCTTGAGATCACGCTCACCGCCCCCGAGCTCGAATTCAGCCGGGATGGGTGGATCGCCGTGTGCGGAGCCCGCTTCGAGGGGGTGCCCGCATGGCGGCCGTTCAGGGTCCTGGAGGGCGACTGCCTGAAGTTCGGAACCCGCCAGCAGGGCTGCCGGGCCTATCTCGCGATCAGCGGGGGCTTCGACGTGGAGCAGGTCATGGGGGGCCGGGGCACGTTCCTGCCCGGGGGTTTCGGCGGGTTCGAGGGGAGGGCGCTTCGGGACGGCGACGTGATCCGCTCCGTCCCGTCCGAGAGGGTTCTCTCGGGCCACTGGAGGATCGATGAGAGGGTCCTTCCCCGCTATTCGCAGGAGCCGACGGTGAACGTGATACCCGGCGCGCAGGCCGCGGAGTTCGGCGACGCCCTCTACACGGAAAAATTCGGCGTCACGGCCCGCTCAAACCGGATGGGCATCCGGCTCGAGGGACCGGCAATCGCGCGCACCTCGGGAGACGAGCTCGTCTCAACGGCCGTCGCCCCGGGAACGGTCCAGATCCCGCCCGACGGGAACCCGATTGTGCTGATGGCGGACGCCCAGACGCTGGGCGGATACCCTCGAATCGGCCATGTGGCCTCGGCCGACATTCCGCTCATCGCGCAGCTTGCGCCGGGGGATTTTGTGAGGTTCAAGCGGACGACGGTTGGCGAAGCGCACGCCATGGCGCGGGCGGAGGAGCACCGGCTCGCGTTGCTCCGCCAGGGACTCGCCGAAAAGATCCGGTCCCCATGAGGCGACGGGCCGCCGTGGACCTGAACGCCGATGTCGGCGAGGGGTGCGGTTTCGACGAGGAGCTCGTGCCGCTCGTTTCGTCGGTGAATATTGCCTGCGGCGCCCACGCGGGCGACCTGCAGACGATGAAAAGGTCGGTCGGGCTCGCGCTCGGCTGCGGGGCCGCGATCGGCGCCCATCCGGGTTTCGAGGACCGGCAGCATTTTGGAAGGAGGGAGCTTCCCTGCGCGCCGCGCGAGGCGGCGCTCCTTGTCGTGGGGCAGACCAGGCTGCTTCAGCAGGTCGCCTCGGGCCTCGGCGCACGGGTGGGGCACGTGAAGCTTCACGGCGCCCTTTACAACATGGCGTCGAGGGACCGCGCGCTTGCGTCCGCGGTCGTCGCCGCGCTTGGCGAGGAGGAGCGCCTCTGCGGATTTCGCCGCGTATTGGTGGCCCTGGCCGGGAGCGCGCTTTTCGCAGCCGGGAGGGACGCGGGGCTCGCCGTCATCGGCGAGGCGTTTGCCGACCGATCCTACCTGCCCGACGGCTCGCTCGCCCCGCGCACGATGCCGGGCGCGGTGATCAAGGATGAGGACCGTGCGGCCGAACAGGCCCTCCTGATTGCGCGCGACTCGGTCGCGCGGACGGTCGACGGCGGCACGGTGCCCGTGGATGCGGACACGATCTGCATCCACGGGGACAGCCCGGAGGCGGTCGCATTCGCCCGGCGCATCCGCAGGGAACTTTCAGCGGCTGGCATTGCCGTCGGGCCGGGGTCCGCGGCGATGACCCGGGTATCGCCGCGCCTCCGCCAACCGGCGGTGGATTGCGGGGTGTCCATGTTCAATTCCAACCGATGACTCCCACCCCAGGACAAGGACCCCAAACCCCCGGCCGCGGCACCCTGGGCGCCATTTCCGCCGTTTCCTTCATCGTGGCGTGCGTCGCGCACGAGGCAATCGGCCACGGCGGGATGTGCCTGGCCCTTGGGGGGCGCATCCGTTTGCTCACCTCAGTTTACTTCTCGGGCACAAACGGGGGGCCGCTCACGGACGCGGCGGGCCCTCTCATGAATCTGGTCGCCGGGGCCGTCTGCTTGGCCCTCGCGCGCGGTCGCCCGCAGGCGTCCCTGTCGCGGCTCTTCTTCACGCTCGCGATGGCCTTCAACTTTTTCTGGGGCGGGGGCTACTTCATCTTCTCAGCGGTTACCAACACGGGGGATTGGGCCTTTGTGTTGCGGGAGCTGTCGCTCGAGCCCGCCTGGTTTTGGCGTTCCCTGATGGGAGCGCTGGGCGTGGTCATCTACGCCCGGTCGATGCGGGTCTTCGCCTCAACGTGGCGGCCCGAGGTGCCCCTCGTGTGGCCCTATCTCGCGGCAGGAGCCGTCGCGTGCGTGTCGGTGCTCTTTTTCTCCGGGCCCGTGCTGCCGGCCTTGCGGGAGGCGGCGCAGGAGAGCTTCGTTGCCAACGTCGGTCTCCTTGTTGTCGCCTATCGCCGGCGGGGGCGCACCCCCGCCGCGCCCTCCCAGGGCGTCCCTGCTGACAGCGGGTTGTGGATTGCGTTTGGCGCGCTCGCCACCGTGCTCTTTTTTCTGACGCTCGGAAGGGGATACGTGTCCCCGGGGCACGCCTAGGCAGGCCTTTCATCGTCCGCACCTTTCTTGCTGGCGGCGGAGCCGGGGCCGGGACAGCCTCTGTGGCGGAAAACCCTAACGATTGGCTCCGATGCACCGGTCACTCTGGGACACTGCCCATCGGCCCTGGCCGCTGCCTCCTGGCGAGTGGAAATGGCGCCAGTCGTGGCTCGATCTGGCCTTCGTTCACTACCGGGTCGATTCCGCGCAGCTGAGGGAGAGGCTGCCGGAGGGGCTTCACCTGCAGGAATTCGACGGGACGGCCTGGGTGGCCCTCGTTCCCTTTCGCATGTCGGGGGTGATGCGCAGGCCGTTTCCCGAGATCCCCTTTTTGTCGTCGTTTCCGGAGCTGAATCTGCGGACGTACGTCGAGGCCGGAGGCAAGCCCGGTGTTTGGTTTCTCAGCCTCGATGCGGACTCATGGCTCATGGTCTTCGGCGGGCGCAGATTCTACGGCGCGCCGTATTTCAGTTCGCGCATCAGCCAATGGGAAAGCCGCGGATGGTTTGAGGTTTCGTGCGTCCGGCGCAACGGAACCGCCCGGTTCCGGGCGCGCTACCGGCCCGTTTCCGAGCCCTTCTATCCGAAGCGCGGCTCGTTCGAACATTGGGCGGCCGAACGCTACTGCCTCTATTCCTGGCTGGAACCCGGCGGGCTCGCCCGGACGGAGGTGCATCACCTTCCCTGGCCCATCCATAGGGCCGAGGTGGAGGTATTCGAATCCAGCATCCTCAGCGCGGCCGGAATTGATCCCGCGGAAATGGATCCGCGATGCCACTTCTCCGCGGGCGTGGACGTCGTCACCTATCGTCCGGAGGCGCTGGCCACCCAAATGCCGGATCCCGCGTTCCTGCCGGCACCGTCCTCGGCGGGGCCGGCGTCGCTATCGGAGCTCGAAGAGCTCCACGAGTGCGAGGCCCGTTGATCCGTTGGAGCCCGACACCTGGGCCGTATAGGCCCCGGGTGGCAGCGTGGCGACGATGGCGCCGTCGCTCGATCCGGCTGGCAGCGCGAAGGCGCCGACCTTGGCGGAGAGCGCCGGGGTTAGGGGTCTGGATGACGATTCCTCCGGTGGCGGCGGGTCCCGCAACGGGGGCTTCGCTCCATCCGCTGTTCGTCGCGATCGTTCCCGTGCTGTTGCTGAGCGTGAGAACCGGGGTGAAGAGGGCGCCGAGGAGCCCGAACGACTGGAGGGCCGGACCATCGGCTCGGATGACCACCGTTTGCGGCGTGGTCCCCTCGATCACAAAGCCGCCGATCAGGACGTTGGCCCCCGTGCCCACATAGGCGCGGGCCGAGAGGTTGATCAGGCGATTCGTCGGGGCCGAGCTGTCGGCGTCGTAGATCTCGGCGAGGGCGAGGCCGCTGTTGCTGGTCTGCGAGGTCACCTCTGCCGTGTAGGCCCCGGGGGCGAGGGTCTCGAGGAGCGCGGCGTCGTGGGAGCCCGTCTGGAAGGCGAACGCCCCGACCTGGCTGAAGGTCGATTGGAGCGACGGGGCCCACGAGCTTGCGGTCGCGAGGGGGGTGCTGCCGGAGAGCAGGGTGAGGTTGGGATCCGTCAGGATGTTCGTCAGCTGAAAATCAAGGAAGAGCGCCGGGCCGGCGCCGCGGATGAGCAGCGACTTTTTCGCCGTCCCGGCCGTGACGAACCCGGCGATGATCTGGTTCGATCCGGACTGCGCATAGGCGCGGGCCGACAGGTTTGTCAGCCAGGCGTTCGAGGTGACGGTGAGCGTCCCGAAAAAGGTCGTGCTTATGGTCTGGCCGCTCGTCACGGCGACCGAATAGGTGCCCTCGCTGGCGGCCGTCGGGTAGACAACCTCCGAGGCGCTCTGGGCCCCCGCGATCGCGATGCCATTGAGCATCCACTGGTAGGTGAGGCCGCTTCCGCTGGCGGGCGCCACAAGCGTGATCGGGCCGCTGCCGTTGACCACCGGCGCGCTTGGGATCGCCGGACTGACGGTGACCGAGCGCGAGGTCCCGGTGATCGACGAAACCACGGTGTCCGTTGCGGTGACGGTCTGGGAGCCGGCCGAATTGAAGGTCACGGAGAAGGTCCCCACCCCCTGGGTGAGCTTGCTGTTCGCCGGGAGCCCCGCGACCCCGTCGGTGCTGGTGAAGTGAACGAGCCCCGTGTAACGGGTCACGGCGTTGCCGGAGGCGTCGAGTGCGGTGACGGTGACGCTGACCGGCGTTCCCGCGGTCGCCGTTGCCGGCGCGCTGACCGAGTATTGGGCCACGTCGCCGACCGCGACCGCGATGCCGGGCGTCGTTCCCGAGATTGCTGTGACGGTGTCCGTTGCGGTCAGGGTCGAGGAACCGGCGGTGTTGAGGGTGACCGAGAAAGTCCCGCTCCCGTTCGTGAGGGTGCTGTCCTTCGGCAGGACGGCCGATCCGTCGGAACTCGTGAAGTGCACGGTTCCCGGGTAGAGGGCCACGGGATTGCCGAATGCGTCGAGCGCGGTGACCGTGACGCTGATCGGCGTGCCGGCGGTCGCCGTTGTCGGGGCGCTGACCGAGAAATGCGTGGCGGGGGGGACGACGAGGAAACCGTAGGCCGTTATGCCTCCGATGAGCGGCGAATCGAGCTGGGTCGACGTGGCGTCCTGGCCGTCGTCGGCGTAGGCATACAGAATGTGGTAGCCGGGCTCCAGGCTCGCCAGGGTCCCGAAAAAGGACGAGCCGCCCTCCGTGGCCTGCGTCCATGGGCCCTGCCAGGTGTCGGCCTGGAAGAAGACGTTCAGCGGCGCGGGGGCCGTCGGGGAGAACGTGCTCGTCGCGGTGAAGGTGAAGCTCGGCGTCGCGCTCGCCGTGCCGTTCCCGGTGAGGGGCGCGATGGCGGTGCTCAGGGGGACGGCCTGAACCTGCTGCTCCGTGACGACGGTCGCCGTGTTGCTGCCCTTGTTGGCCACATAGATCCTACCGGTCACTGGATTGACCGCAACGGCAGTGGGGTAGCTAGCTGTAGTGTCCACGTAAGAACGCGTATTCGTGACCCCATCGATCACCGTCAGCGCGTTGCTGATGTAATTGACGACATAGACCTTGTTCGAGACGGGATTTACCGCAACGGCGGTGGCTGGCCCCCAATTGGTTGGGATGGTGGCGGTAACGGTGGTCCCGTTGATAACCGATATGGTGTAATCGTTGTAATTGGAGACGTAGACGGTGCCGGTCACGGGGTTCACGGCGAGCGCAACGGGGTTCGCCCCCACCGCCACGCTGGTTGTGGCGTTTGTGGCGCCGTCAATCACGGTCACGGTCGCGCTGCCGGCATTGGCGACGATAGACCGTATTGGTGACCGGATCCACCGCAAGGGCATCGGGGCTCGTTCCGACGGCCACGCTGGTCGTGGCATTTGTGGCGCCGTCAATCACGGTCACGGTCGCACTGCCGGAGTTGGCGACATAGACCGTGTCGGTCGCGGGATTCACGGCTACGGCCACGGGGGACGTGCCTACCGTGACTTTGGACGTCCTGTTCGTCGCCCCGTTGATCACCGTCGCGCTCGAGCTTCCCTCATTGGCGACGTAGATCGTGTTTGTCACCGGATTCACGGCCACCGCCTTGGGATTTGTTCCGACGGTCAGGGTGGCCGCGGCGTTTGTGGCCCCATTGATCGCGGAGACGGTGCCGTCAGCGTAATTGGCGACGTAGATCATGTCGGTCACGGGATTCACGGCGACCGCATCGGGGGAGCCGCCCACGGAAACGGTGGCCGTGGCGTCCGTGGAGCCATTGATCACGGTCAAGGTGCCGCCCGAGAAATTGGCGACGTAGGCCGTGTTTGTCACAGGGTTGACGGCCACGGCATCGGGGTTCGCTCCTGCAACGACGGTGGCTGAGCCATTCGTGGATCCGTCGACCACGGTGACGGTACCGTCGTCCGAATTTACCGCGTAAGCCTTATGCGTCGCGGGATTCACGGCAATTCGTTCCGTCCCTCTTCCGGTGCCAACGGTCTTGGTGGCGAACGTGGCGCCATCGATCACCGTCACGCTGCCGTTTGGGTAAATCAGGCTAAAGATGTTCGGGACGTAGACTTTGTTGCTCAGGGGATCCACTGCGACGCCCGAGGGAAAGACGTCCACGGGCACGGTCGCGATCACCGAATTCGTGGCCCCGTTTATGGCCGACACCGTGTCGTCTGCCGTGTTCGCGACATAGATCATGTCGTCCACCGGGTTGACCGCGACGGCCCTTGGATCGTTTCCCACAGAAATGGTCGCCGCAACCGTCTCCGTCGCTCCATTGATCACCGTCAGGGTATTGTCCCAAGAGTTCTGAATGTAGATCCTGTTGGTCGCTGGATTCACAGCCACGCCGTCGGGAAAATTGCCCACGGCCACGGTCGTGGTGGCATTCGTGGCCCCATCGATCGCGGTCACGGTGCTGTCCCCCGCATTGACCACATAGATCCTGTTGGTAACGGGGTTCACGGCGACTGCATAGGGGGTCGTTCCCACGGGCACGGTCGCGTGGCATTTGTGGCGCCATTGATCACGGTCATGGTATTGTCGATCTCATTCACCTCATAGATCATGTTGGTCACGGGATTGACCGCGATCGCCTGGGGATTTGATCCCGCGGCCACGGTGGTCGTCGCGTTTGTTGACCCTTCTATGACGGTCACGGTGTTGGACCCCTCGTTCGCGACATAAATCAGGTTGGTTACCGGATTGACGGCGATGGCGACGGGATAGGATCCGACGGTCACGGTTGCCGTCGTGTATCTTGGCCCCGTTGATCACGGTCACCGTCCCGCTAAGGAAATTCGCGACGTAGATCGCATTGGTGACCGGATTGACGGCGACACCCAGAGGATCTTCCTGAACGGCGATCGTCGCTGCCGCGTTTGAGCGCGGGCCCAGCTTGGCGAAACGGCCGCGAGAAGGATTCCGCACACCGCGAGAATCCGCCAAACGCTCTTGGAGCTAGGGCATGGGCTTCGAACCGGTTCGTCAGGGCGTTTCACGATAGGGAGGATCCCCGGGGGAGGGGCGTCGTTGAGGATTGTGGGAGGCCGCTGGAGCGCTGGAGGTTCCTTGCAGGCTGCCTCAGCTCCGGGGAGCTGACGCGAGGCGTCGGGAATTCTATTTTAATGGGGCATCTCCTACGCAGCGCGGCTTGTTTTTTCCTGCGCATATCTTGGCTTGCCTCCGCGCGTTAGGCTGCGGGCGCCCCAAGGGCCCGATTCCTAGAAGTCCCCGCATTCCCGCCGGCGCCCCCGGGCGGGACCGCGTCCCGCCGCCTAGGTATTGAACCGGAAAAGCGCGACGTCGCCGTCCTGGAAGAGATAGTCCTTGCCCTCGAGGCGGTACTTTCCGGCCTCGCGGGCGGCGGCGACGCTGCCGAGTTTCGCAAGATCGCCGTACGAGACGACCTCCGCCTTGATGAACCCCTTCTCAAAATCCGTGTGGATGACGCCGGCCGCCTGGGGGGCCTTCCAGCCCTTCTTGATCGTCCACGCCCGGACCTCCTTCTCTCCCGCGGTGAAATACGTCTGGAGACCGAGGAGCGCATAGGTGGCGCGAATGAGCGCCGAGACGCCCGAGTCGTCGACGCCGAGGTCCTTCAGGAACGCCTTCGCCTCGTCGGGCGCCAGATCGATCAGCTCGGCCTCGATCCGCGCGCTGATCGGCACATAGGCAGCGTCATGGTGGGCGCGGACGAATTCGGCGACCTTCTCGACGAAGGGGTTCTTCTCCGAATTGGCGAGATCGCTCTCGGCGACGTTGCAGGCGTAGATCACCGGCTTCGCCGTCAGGAGCTGAAAGAGCTTGAGGAGCTTCACCTCGTCCTCGTGCGCGGGCAGGATGTTCGCCGGCTTGTTCGAGTTCAGGTGCGGGATCAGGCGCTCCATGAGCACGACCTCGGCGTGCGCCTCCTTGTCGCCGCTCTTCGCCTTCTTCTGCGTCTTCTCAAGGCGTTTCTGAACGGCCTCGAGGTCGGACAGGACGAGCTCCGTCGTCACGACCTCGATGTCGCGGACCGGGTCGACGGAGCCCATCGTGTGGACGACGTCGGCGTCCTCGAAGCAGCGGACGACGTGCACGATTGCGTCCACCTCGCGGATGTTCGCGAGAAACTGGTTTCCGAGGCCCTCGCCCTTGCTTGCGCCCGCGACAAGCCCGGCAATGTCCACGAATTCGATGGCGGCCGGGATGACGACGTTCGTTTTCGCGATCTTTCGAAGGACCTCCAGGCGGTCATCGGGCACGGTGACGACGCCCACATTGGGATCGATCGTGCAGAACGGGTAGTTTGCCGCCTCCGCCTTTCGCGAGCGGGTGAGGGCGTTGAAGAGGGTGGACTTGCCTACGTTGGGAAGCCCGACGATGCCGGCCTTGAGCATGGGAGGTGGACCCTCTCCCCCGGCGGCGCCGCGGTCAATGGCAAAGGCCGCCGCGAAGACTCAATTGGAGTCGGGCCAGAGCAGGTCGAGGAACGCGTCCGACGAGAACGGGGGAGGGTCCTTCAGGCCCTTCACGAGGGCGCGCCAATCCTCGGGAATGGGGAAACGGGTATCCCGGTCGTCCACGGGTTCCCGGCTGTCGCCGCCCGCGATCCGTCCGGTCACCGCGAGGATGAACGGTCCTTCGCGAGCCTCGAGCGGGGGCACGGCCGCGATGAGCTTCCTGAGGGGGTCAAGTTCGGGGGAATCTCCGGGGCGGATCGACGACACGAGCCAGACCCGCGCGCGCAGGCCGGGCCGGGTGACGATGACGATGTGGAGGGTCTCGGGCTTCGTGTCGCCCACGAAGAAATTGTGCGCCACCTCCTCGATTCGATTCAGGTACGCGGCTGCGACGTCGGACGGGGGCATGCGCTTAAGGACCACGTCCCGGGGCTGGCCGATCTCGACGTGGGCCGGCACGTAGCCGTTGGAGACGTCTTTCGGGCCAAAATTGAACTCCTGCGCGGCCGTGGTCGCGACCGCGGCCCCCTTCAGGGTCCCCGGCTTGAAGCGCCAGTGGAGCATGGCATCGAGAGCGACCCGAGTCAGGTCGGGATGGGTCGTCCTGAGGACGACCGGGTCGGCGACGAGGCCCTCGGCCGAGACGATGTAGGCGACGAGGACATATCCGCCGATGCCCTGCCCCAAACCGTTCACGGGCGCCTTCGGCATCTCTCCCCCGACGGCCTCCGGCTCGGTGTACCCGTCCGCCTTGCCGACATCCACAATCGAGTACGACCGGGCGTAGGCATCCTTGATCTGCCGGTCGAGCTCGATGCCCCCGTCGCCCTCCAAGTAGTTGTAAAGAATGGGCTTGGCCGGCTGCTGGGCGAACGCACCGGCGCAGGTGGCGGCAAAAAGGAGGACGGTTCCGAGTCGGTTCACGCGATTCTTGGGGGGACGAGCTTCAGGCCGATAATTTGGGGGTTCTGCGGCCAACACAATCCCGTTGCAACCCGGAGGCGGGTGTTCCGCCGGCTCCCGTGGACCCGGGCGGGAGGGGAGGGGCCTAGGCGCTTGACAAGGCATGCGCCCGCTTGTGTGATCTTTCCCTTTTCCGAATCGAACCCACCTGATCTTCCTCTTTCATGGCACTCAAAATCCGCCTTTCTCGCATCGGCTCAACCCACCAGCCGCACTACCGCATCGTCGTTGCAGAGACGCGCTCGCGCCGCGACGGCGACGCCGTCGAGACGCTGGGCACCTACGATCCCCGCACAAAGGGCCAGCAGGTCAACATCAGGATCGACCGCGTCGACTACTGGATTTCCAAGGGCGCCAAGCCGAGCGCGACGCTCCATTCCATCATCAAGCGGGCGCGCAAGGGCGCAACCTCGGCGCCCGAAACCGCAGCGCCGGCCGCAGCCGCTCCGGCTGCCACCGCCTGAGGCGCCAGCCTCGCGGAAAAAAGGGGCACCATGCCCCGCATCGACGTACTGACCCTGTTCCCGAGGATGCTCGACGGCTTCCTCGCCGAGAGCATCCTGGGCAAGGGTCTCGAGAAGGATCTCCTGAGCGTTTCGGTCCACGACCTTCGCGCCTGGACGACCGACAAGCACCGGACCGCGGACGACAGGCCCTTCGGCGGCGGGGCCGGCATGGTGATGAAGCCCGAGCCGGTCGTCGCCGCGATCGAGCAGCTCCAGAGCCCGGGGTGCAAGAGGATCTACCTGACGCCCGACGGGGTCCCGTTCACCTCGGCGATCGCCTCCGAACTGGCCAAGGAGACGCACCTCCTGCTTTTGAGCGGACACTACGAGGGGATAGACCAGCGGATCCGCGACACCGTGATCGACAGGGAGATCAGCATCGGCGATTACGTGCTCACAAACGGCACCCTGGCCGCCGCCGTCGTGATCGATGCGCTCTGCCGTTTCATCCCGGGAGTCCTCGGTGAGGAAAAGTCGTTGACGCACGAATCGTTCACCGGCAAGTTGCTCGACTTTCCTCAATACACGCGTCCCGCCGAATTTCGGGGCATGTCCGTGCCGGAAGTCCTCCTTTCCGGCAACCATGCCGAGATAGAAAAATGGCGGGCCGCACGTGCCCTGGAGAAAACCAGAACCGTTCGACCAGATCTTCTTAAATAATTTTCAATCAAAAACTAACAACGCTACTGCCATGAACCCGATCATCAAGGAAATCACCGCCAGCCAGGTGAAAAAAGACATCCCGCCGTTCAAAGTCGGCGACGGCGTGCGCGTGCACACGAAGGTCCGCGAGGGCGACAAGGAGCGAATCCAGGTGTTTTCGGGCATCGTGATCGCCCGCAAGGGTTCCGGAATCCACGAGACCTTCACCGTCCGCAGGATCAGCTACGGCGAGGGCGTGGAGAGGGTTTTCCCGGTCAATTCGCCGAACATCGAAAAGATCGAGATCGAGCTCGATTCAAAGCCGATGAAGGCGCGCCTCTACTACCTGCGCAACCGCACGGGCAAGGCCGCGGTGGCGGTCACCCTGAAGACGCGCAAGGTCGAGGAGGCAGCTCCCGCCCCGGCGGCGACCTGAACCGGCCCCGTCACGCCAGTTTGACGGAGTTTCTGCTTCCCCGAGGCGGTTGCAGTCCGTAGGAGTTATCGTATTTTCCACGATGCCCCTTCAAACCGCCGTACTTGAGAAAGCAGCCAACCAGGCCCGCGGCCTGGCGATTGACGCCGTCCACGCCTGCTCTTCGGGCCATCTGGGCCTTCCCCTTGGCTGCGCCGAGGTCGGAAGCGTCCTCTTCGGCCACGCGCTCAACATCAATCCCGACGAGCCCCGGTGGCTGAACCGCGACCGGTTCGTCCTTTCGGCCGGACACGGGAGCATGTTCCTCTACGCGTGGCTGCACCTGAGCGGATTCGACCTTCCGATCGAGCAGATCGCGAAGTTCAGGAGCCTGCACAGCATGACGCCCGGACACCCCGAGTTCCGCGAAACCCCCGGCGTCGAGGCCACGACAGGCCCGTTGGGTCAGGGCGTCGGCAATAGCGTCGGCATGGCCGTGGCGGGCCAGATGGCCGCGGCGCGCTTCAACACGCCTGAGCACCCGATCTTCGACTACCACATCGTGTGCCTCGCAGGCGACGGCTGCATGCAGGAGGGCGTCGCCATGGAGGCCGTCGAATTCGCGGGCCACCAGAAGCTCGAAAACCTCATCCTGATCTACGATTCGAACGACGTGACGCTCGACGCCATGGCTGCGAAGACCCAGAGCGAGAACACGGCCCTTCGGTTCAAGGCGATCGGCTGGGACACCCAGACGGTGGACGGCTACGACATGCCGGGTTTCCTGAAGGCCTTCAACCGCGCGAAGAAGGCGAAGAGCGGAAAGCCGCAGCTCATCATCATCAGGACCCTCATTGCCAAGGGCATCGCCGAGGTCCAGGGAACCCAGAAGGGGCACGGCGAGGGCGGGGCCAAGTTTTCCGACACGGCGCGCGCCAGCCTCGGGCTGCCCGCCGACAGGCACTTCTTCGTCAGCGACGACGTCAGGGCCTATTTCGCCGGCCACAAGAAGCGGCTCGTTCGCGCGTGCGCCCGCTGGCGCAAGACCTTCAATGCCTGGCGTGCGGCCAATCCCGAGAAGGCCGCGCTCCTCGACTCCGCGGGCGCGAAACCGAGCGCGGCGCACCTCCTCTCGAAGATCCCGCTCTTTGCGCCGGACGTGAAGCTCTCGGGGACCCGCGCCGCCGGGCGCGACGTCCTCCAGCCGATCGCGGCCGAGCTTCCGCTCCTGATCGGGGGAAGCGCCGACCTGTACGGATCGACGCTAAACTACATCGCGGCCGACAAGGACTTCGATCCCTCGAACCGCTCCGGCCGCAACATCCGTTTCGGGATCCGCGAGCACGCCATGGCGGCGATCGCCAACGGGATCGCCTACGACGGGCTCTTCCGCCCCTCGGTCGCGACCTTTCTCGTGTTTGCGGACTACTCCCGGCCGCCGATGAGGCTCGCCGCCCTCTCGAAGCTTCCCGTCCTTTATATCTACACCCACGACTCGATCGGCGTCGGCGAGGACGGACCGACCCATGAACCGGTCGAGACGATCTCCTCCCTGCGACTCATCCCGAACATGGAGGTCATCCGCCCGGCCGATCCGGAGGAGACGGCGGGCGCGTTCGCCGCGGCCCTTGAGAGGACGGACGGCCCGACCCTGATTGCGCTTACCCGCCAGGCGGTTCCCGTCCTCAACGAGATTCCGCCCCACCTCCGGCGCGCCGGAGTCCTGAAGGGCGCCTATGTCGCGCTTCAGGAGAGCGCGCCCCTGGAGACCATTCTTCTCTCCTCGGGAAGCGAGCTGTACCTGGCGCTGGCGGCCGCCAAGCAGTTGGGGGCGGGAACCCGGGTCGTCTCCGTCCCGTCGTTTGAGATCTTTGACCGCCAGCCCGAGGAGTACCGCGAAAGCATCCTGCCCTCGTCCTGTCGCAAACGGGTATCGATTGAAGCCGGCGTCACCGCGCTTTGGCGGAAATACGTGGGACTCGACGGCAAGGTGGTCGGCATCGACCGCTTCGGCCTGAGCGCCCCCGCCCCCCAGATCTTTGCGGAGCTTGGGGTAACAACGGAGGCCCTCGTGGCTGCCGTTCGGTCGTTCGGAGCCTGATGCCCCGTGGGGGCGCGGCCCCGCTTTTACCGGAATGCCGGTAGTTTTTGAGCTATTTATCGCTTGAAATAACGATAATTAGCCTCCTAACTAGTTATTTTTCCGCCCGGAAGCCACTTCGCCGACCACGACCCCATGCCCTACTTGATGCTCAAGGACTTGCCCCGCTACGAATGCCTTTTGGAGGTGGTGCGGCGTCATCCGGACCTGGATCCCTCGGCCTGCGAGGCCTATCTTAACCTCCTTAGGGCCGGGGACGAGGCCTACCGCCAGAGCGAGGCCTTCCTGAATGAGCACAACATGTCGCCGGGCCGCTTCACGGTGCTCATGCTGCTCTACGACAAGCTCTCGGGCACGCCCCTTGCGCAGACTCCCGCAGACCTGGCGGAGAAGGCCAACGTCACGCGGGCCACGATCACGGGCCTGGTGGACACCCTCGAGCGCGACGGACTCGTGACGCGCCAGCACGACCCGCATGACCGCCGGATGATGCTGATCCACCTGACGCCAAAGGGGCACTCGACGCTCGAGGCCATCCTGCCCGGGCATTTCCAGCAGATGGCGGCGCAGATGGCCCCCCTTACCGAGCAGGAGCGAAAGACGCTCGTGCGCCTCCTCAACAAGATCGCCGGCCAGCCGGCCCCTTCCTCGCACATCGAATCGGGCCGCGAATCCGAGCCCACCGCCGTCTGACCTGATTTCCAAGCAACCGCCTCAATCCACCTGATGAAAACCTTCCTCACCATCCTTGGCCTTGTCGCAATCCTGGCGACCATCGGCCTCATCAAGTTCTTCCAGATAAACACACTGATCCACGCGAAGGCCGTCATCCCGCCGGAGTCGGTCTCGACGACGCAAGCCAAGCTCGAGACCTGGCAGCGGGTGCTGACCTCGGTCGGCTCGCTGTCCGCAGTCCAGGGCGTCACGGTCGCCGCGGAGCTCGACGGCAAGATCGTCGAGATCGATTTCGAGGCGGGAACCCGGGTGAAGGCGGGAGACGTCCTGGTCAGGCAGGATACGTCGGCCGAGGAGGCGCAGCTGCGGTCCGCCGAGGCGAACGCCGACCTCGCCCATGTCAACCTGGAGCGCACCCGGGAGCTCCTTGCAAAGGCCACGGTCTCCCAGTCCCAGTTTGACGCGGACACGGCCACGGCGAAGCAGGCCGTCGCGGCGGCGGACAACATCCGGGCGACGATCGCCAAGAAGACGATCAAGGCGCCCTTCGCCGGCGAGCTCGGCATCCGCCTCGTGAACCTGGGCCAGAGCCTCAAGGCGGGGGACTCGATCGTTTCGCTCCAGGCGCTCAACCCGATCTTCGTCGACTTCTATATCCCCCAGGAGGAGGTCAACCGCCTCCAGGAAGGCCTCACGGTGCGGCTGTCGGGGGACGGGATCACGGGCAAACCGGTCGACGGGAAGAATAACGGCCGTCAGCCCCGACATCGACACCTCGACGCGCAATGTGCGCGTGCAGGCGACCGTGGACAACACGGCGGGCCGGCTGCGGCCGGGCATGTACGTCGACGTCGCCGTTGAGCTGCCCGTGGTCGACAAGGTCCTCACGATACCGTCGACGGCGGTCCTCTACGCCCCCTTTGGCGACACGGTCTACGTCGTGGACTCGAAGAAGGACGCCACGACCGGCGAGAACCAGCTCATCGTCAGGCAGCAGATCGTCCGGCTCGGCCAGCGCAGGGGCGATTTTGTGGCGGTTCTTTCCGGCCTGAAGGAGGGGGACACGGTCGTCACCTCGGGCGTCTTCCGGCTGCGCCCGGGAGGGGCCGTCCAGGTGAACAACTCGCTGGCGCCAAACGCCGAGCTGGCCCCGACCCCGAGCGATTCCTGAGCGGGACCCAACGCGCCCTAGCTCCATGAAATTCACAGACCTGTTCATCAAGCGCCCGGTCCTGGCGCTCGTGGTAAATCTGGTGATCCTGATCGCCGGCGTCCAGGCGTACCGCACGCTCAATGTCCGCCAATACCCCCAGAGCGAAAACGCGACCGTCACGGTCACGACCGTCTACGTGGGGGCGAGCGCCGAGCTCGTCCGCGGCTTCATCACGACGCCGCTCGAGCGATCGATCGCGGCCGCCGACGGGATAGACTACCTCGCGTCGACCTCGGTCCAGGGCATCTCGACCATCTCGGCCCGGCTCAAGCTCAACTACGACCCGATCAAGGCGCTCGCGGAGATCAGCTCGAAGGTCGACCAAGTCCGCAACAACCTCCCCGCGGAGGCCCAGGTGCCCTCGATCGACGTCCAATCCGCCGACTCGCAGTTCGCCTCCGCCTACCTGAGCTTCACCTCGGAGACCCTCCGCCAGAATGAGATCACCGACTACCTGGTGAGGGTCGTGCAGCCGCGCCTCTCGGCGATACCCGGGGTCCAGAGGGCCGACATCCTGGGCGCGCGGACCTTCGCCATGCGCGTCTGGCTTAAGCCGGACCGTATGGCCGCGTTCAACGTGAGCCCCTCCCAGGTGAGCGCCGCCCTGGCGGCGAACAACCACCTGAGCGCGCTCGGCAACACGAAGGGCAACCTGATCCAGGTCGCCCTGACCGCCAACACCGACCTGCGCTCGGTCGAGGAGTTCAAGAACCTGGTCGTGCGCCAGCAGAACAACGCGATCGTGCGGATCCGCGACATCGCGGACGTGGAGCTCGGCGCGGAGGACTACGACACGGACGTGAAACTCTCCGGCGAGACGGCCGTGTTCATGGGGGTCTTCGTGCTGCCGAACGCAAACTCGCTCGACGTCATCAGGCTTGTCCGCAACGAGATGGATTCGATCAAGAGGGAGCTGCCCGGCGGAATGCAGGCGGGCGTGGCCTACGATGCGACCGCCTACATCAACGACGCGATCCACGAGGTCTTCCACACGCTCGGCGACACGCTCCTGATCGTCGTCGTCGTCATCTTCCTCTTCCTCGGTTCGTTCCGCTCGGTGCTGATCCCGATCGTGGCGATACCGCTTTCGCTCGTGGGCGCCGTCTTCCTGATGCAGGCTGTTCGGATTCACGATCAACCTGCTGACGCTCCTCGCGATCGTGCTCTCGGTGGGGCTCGTCGTCGACGACGCGATCGTCGTCGTCGAGAACGTGGAGCGCCACCTCGCCGAGGGCCTGGCGCCCCTCCAGGCCGCGCTTACCGGCGCCCGAGAGCTCATCGGGCCGATCATCGCCATGACGGTCACGCTCGCCGCCGTCTACGCGCCGATCGGGCTCCAGGGGGGCCTCACCGGCTCCCTCTTCCGCGAATTCGCGTTCACGCTCGCCGGGGCGGTCACGATCTCCGGGCTCGTCGCGCTGACGCTCTCGCCGATGATGTGCTCGACGTTCCTGAGGGCGGGGGACGAGGAGCGGGGCTTTGCCGGCATGGTGACGCACACCTTTGATCGCTTCCGCCGCGGCTACTCCAAGGTGCTCGAGTTCACCCTGGCGAACCGGCCCGCCATCTACACGGTCTGGATCGTGATCAGCGCGGTCGCGTTCCTGATGATCACGCAGGCCCCCGCCGAGCTCGCCCCCGCCGAGGACCAGGGGGTGATTTTCGGGATAGGCACGACGGCCGCGAATGCGACCCTGGACCAGAACATCCCCTATTCGGTGGCGGTCGAGAAGGCGTTCTTCTCCGATCCCGACACGGCCTTCGTTTTCCAGATAACGACCCCGGGCCAGGCGATCGCCGGGCTTGTCACCAAGCCCTGGGGCGAGCGCAAGCGGCCCATCAAGAGTATCCTCGCGCAGATGCAGCCGAAGATATCCGTGATCCCGGGCATCCAGATGCAGCTCGTGCAACCCCCGGCGCTTCCCGGCGGCGGAACCTTCCCGATCGAGGTCGTCCTCACCTCGACGGCCGATCCCCAGGAGATCCTCTCGTTCGCGAAGGAGCTTGTCGACAAGGCGGTGGCGACCAAGCGGTTCTATTTCCCGCCGCTGATCGACATGAAGTACGACGCGGCGCAGTCCGAGGTCGTCCTCGACCGCGACAAGGTCGCGGCGCTCGGCCTCAACCTCCAGCAGGTCGGCGACGACCTGTCCGCCGCCATGGGCGGCAACTACATCAACTGGTTCAACATTTCGGGGCGCAGCTACAAGGTGATCCCCCAGTTGAAGCGCGTGGACCGGCTCAATCCGGAGCAGCTCAACAAGATCTATGTGACGGGGCCGAACGGGACCCTCGTGCCGCTCAGCACGGTCGCCTCGATCCGCAATTCGACGATTCCCCGCTCCCTCAACCGCTTCCAGCAGCAGAATTCCGTCACGATCAGCGGCGTGGCGGGCATGCCGCTCGACGACGCCCTCAAGGTGTTCGAGAACGAGGGCGCCAAGATACTGCCGAAGGGCTACGGGATCGACTACACCGGCGAATCGCGCCAGCTTCGCAAGGAGGGAGGGAACGCCAAGTTCTGGACCACCATGGGCCTCGCCGTCGCGCTCATCTTCCTCGTCCTCGCCGCGCAGTTCAACAGCTTCCGCGACCCGCTCGTCATCCTCGGGGGATCGGTGCCGCTCGCCATCTTCGGCTCGGCGATCTTCATGTTCCTTAAGTTCCCGAATCCGAACCTCCGGTTCTTCACCGACGGCTGGACGACGACGTTCAACATCTACTCCCAGGTGGGCCTCGTGACGCTGGTCGGGTTGATCGCCAAGAACGGAATCCTGATCGTCGAGTTTGCGAACAAGCTCCAGCTCCAGGGCAGGCCGAAGCTCGAGGCGATCCATGACGCGACGCTGACGCGGCTTCGCCCCGTCCTCATGACGAGCGTCGCCACGGTGGCCGGGCACTTCCCCCTGACGCTCGTCAGCGGCGCGGGCGCCGCGGCGAGGAATTCGATAGGCCTGTGCCTCGTTGGAGGCATGTCGATCGGGACGTTCTTCACATTGCTCGTCCTGCCCTCGATCTACATGCTGATCGCCAAGGACCATTCGAAGGATCGCGCCAAAGAGGCGGCCGCCCAGGTCAAGCAAGCCAAACTTACGCCCGAAATCGCATGAAACACCCGTTCCTGGCCTTCGCATCCCTCGCCCTCGCCCTGGGCTCCGCCCGGGCGGCCCCGGTCGGGGCGATGCCCGTCTACTCGGAGCTGCCGTCGCCCCTCGATATCCGGGGCGCCATCGGCTTCGCCCTGGACCATAATTACGCGATCCTGCAGGCCCGCGAGGCGGTCCGCCAGCAGGAGGGCGTGGTGGTGCAGGTCACCAGCCAGCAGATTCCCAATGTGTCGGCCCAGGGCCAGTGGCAGCGCAACGCCGCCCAGATCTCGGAGATCTATCCGCCCTCAAACGAGCTCTGGCAGCTCGAGCTCAAGGCCACCCAGACGCTCTACGCGGGCGGCGGCGTGCACTCGTCCATCAAGGGGGCGAGGCTGACGCGCGACGCGGCGGCCCTCGATCTCCAGGCGGCCGTCGACGCGGCGCTTCTCGACGTCCGCACAAAGTTCTACAACGTGATCCTCGCCCGGGAGAAGATCCGGGTGGAGGAGGAGAACGTGCGCCTCTACGAGCACCAGCTCGAGGACACGAGGAACCAGTTCGAGGCGGGCACCGTCTCGAACTTCGAGGTTCTCCGCGCCAAGGTGTACCTTGCGAACGCCCAGCCCAACCTCATCACGGCGCGCAACACCTACCGCATCGCCATCGAACAGCTGCGCCAGTCGCTCGGGACGCCGGGCTCCTCCCCGTTCCCCGAGGTCGTCGGCGACCTGAATTTCGAGACGGCGAGCTACGACATGGACTCGGCCATCGCGTCGGCCCACGAGCACCGGCCCGAGCTCCAGAAGCTCGACAAGCTCGAGGCCGCAGGCGAGGAGTCGGTGACGACGGCGAAGTCGAACTTCTATCCGAGCGTCCAGGCCTTCGGCGCCTACGAGTGGTCCGGCTTCAACTACGTCGACCCGGTGTTCGGGAGCGTGAGCGCCAACGGCTGGCTCTTTGGCGTCCAGTCGAACTGGGCCATCTTTGACGGCAGGGCCACGGTGGGCAAGGTGCGCCAGGCCAAGTCCCAGCTCGAGCAGGCCCGCATCGCCAAGGCCTCCGAGGAGCTCGAGGTCGATGTCGAGGTCCGGCAGACGCTCTCCTCCCTGCAGGAGGCGGGCGAGCTCGTGACGGCGTCGCGGCAGACGATAGACCAGGCCGCCGAGGCGCTCCGCCTGGCGGAGGCGAAGTTCCATGCCGGTTCCGCCACGCAGCTCGACGTCCTCACCTCCCAGGTGGCCCTCACCCAGGCGAAGACGGACCAGCTTACCGCCAATTACAATTACCTCGTCGCCCTGGCGAATGTCCGAAAGGCCATCGGACTGAGCGACGCTCTTGTCAGGCCCTGACCCGCGTCCCGGAGGCATCGTCAAGGTTCCGCCGGGGCCAGGGCCGTCGCAATCCATGACAGCCACGCGCACCCTCCTCATCGCGGCCGCAGTCGCCGCCGCGATCGGGCTCCTTGCGGCCGCGGCGCTCAATCCGTCGGTCGAGACCTGGGCGGCGAGGCGGGCGATAGCGAAGGCGAGGGGATCGGTGAAGTCGGTGGGCCGCGTCTCGCTCGCGCTCAATCGCGCCACGCTCGAGGGCCTGCGGGTGGAGGCGGGCGGAGCCGTTCTCACGGCTCCGAGGATCGATGCCCGGATCGGGGTCATTCCGGCGGCGCTCGGCTGGGGCCTCAAATTCGAGCGGCTGGTCGCGATCGGCTGGACGCTCGACCTCATCCATTCAGGGGCGGCGGCCGCGGCCGAGGCCGAGGCGCCGCTGCCCGTCCGCGCCGTCGGAGGGGTCCTCTCGGCCTTCAACCTCCCTGCGAACCTGTCGCTTGACGGCGTGGACCTTGAGGGCGACGTCCTCTTCCCCGACGAGTTCGGGCGCCCCGGCGGCAGGGTGCACGTCGTGGTGACGGGCGGCGGCCTTGCCGCCGGGCGGGACGGCCGGTTCCTCTGCAGGGCGACGGCGACGGTCGACGATCCGCGGGCGCCGGTTTCCTCGGTCACGGTCAATGCGACCCTGACGGCCGCCCTCGAGGGGTCCGGGGACCTTCTCCGGGCCGAGCTCAAGGCCGAGGCCACGGCGGTCGGCAGGGACTTCCCCAATGGGATCAGCCTCTCGTGCGCCGCTTCCGCGGCGCACCGGGACGCCCGGCGCTACTACGCGGTCTCGCTTTTGCGGGGCTCGGAGCGGATCGGCGCCATCGACGCAGAGAAGCCCGACGGCTCCCCGAGCATCTCCGGATCCTGGAGGCTCGACCTGAGGGACACGGACCTCGCGCCGTTCGCCCTCGGCCGGAGTCTTCCGGCATTCTACGCCGCGGGCGACGGGAGCATCGAGACGGATATGGTTTCGGGGGACATCCACGCGGTCGGCCGCCTGCGCGCCTCGGCGGACCGCCTGGGGGTCCTCAGCAAGGCGCTGGGATCCGTCGGCCGCGTCGACCTGACCGCGGACTTTGACGTGGCGCGCCTGGGATCCTCCCTTCGGGTCGCCCGCCTCGACACGACGCTCTCGGGCGCAGCGCCGGCGTTCGCCGTGCGTGCGCTCCAGCCCTTCGAATTCAACTCGTCGACGGGAGAGCTGAAGGTGGCCGAGCCCTCCGGGGACCTAGTCGGGGTGTCGCTCACGGGCGTCCCGCTCGTGTGGCTGAGGTCCCCTCTTGGGAGGCCTCGGCGTCACCGGGGGCGACGCGCGCGGCGAATTCGTGCTCCGGGCGGAGGATGGACGCCTGGCCGTCCGGACGAAGGCGCCCCTGACGGCAAGGGACCTGGCGATCACCTGGAACGGGAGCACGGTCGCCACGGGCCTGGACCTCTCGGCCTTCGTCCTCTCCGACTACGCCCCGCAGGGCTGGCAGGTTCAGCTCTCGCCGATGACGATCCGGAGCGACGGGCTGAGGATGTTTTCCCTCGAGGCCCGGTTTGGCCGCCTGACGGGGGAGGGCAGGACGGTGAAGGCCGCGGGATCCTGGAGCACCTCGCTGCCGACGCTTCTGACGATTCCCGCACTGGCGAGGCTCCCAAGGCTCTCCTCCGGCGATGCGAGCGGGAGCTTTCTGGCGAGCTTCGACTCGACCCGGGCGGTCCGGGTCAAGCTCGCCGTGAGGGACCTCGCGGGCCCCCCGGGCTCGGACCTCGCGCTCCCGTCGATCGACTCCGAGATCCGCGCGGACTTTGACGCGGGCGGGCACACCACCTTCAGCGTCCCGCTCCGCCTCGACTACGGCGCCCGCGCGGCGGTCGTGGCCGTCTCGGGCTCGGTGGAGGCCGGACCCAAGGGATCCTTTGTGGACGCGTCCCTTTCGGGGGACCGGCTGACCGAGGAGGACCTCGCCGCCGTCTCGTTTCTGTCGGGCGGGGGGAGGCCGGATGCGGCTTCCTCCGCCGCGCAGGGAGCCCCCGCTACACCGGCGCCCGCGCGCCCGCCCTGGCCGGCGCTCAGCGGTCGCTTCGCGCTCAGGATCGAGGAGCTCTCGCTCGGACCGCTGGACCTGAGCGACGTCAGGGGAACGCTCAATGTCGAGCCCCGCTCCCTCTCCATCCTTGGCGGGACCGCGAACGTGGGCGGCGGCGGACTCGGTCGGATCGAGGGCAGGCTCGACCTCGAACCGGGCGCCGACCGGCCGCTCTCATTCAAGGCCGACGCCTCGGTCGACAACGTCGACTCGATGCCCTTCTTCCTCACCGGGGACCCCGACCGGCAGCCGACCCTCGAGGGGCGCTTTGACGTCTCGGGCCACCTGTCGGGAAGCGGTCAGGGCTTCGGCGACCTGCTCGACCGGGTCCAGGGGACGATCAAGCTCTCGAGCCGGGACGGCAAGTTCCGGGCGCTGCGCACCGGCATCATCGACTCGATCCGCCAGGCCCCCTCGAAGCTCGTGGAGGCTCTCGACACGATGTCCTCCCTTTTCGGGAAGAAGCCCGAGAAGATCGGCCAGGCGCTCGTCGAGACGGCGACCGGGCTTTCGGAGGTCCACTACGACCAGATGAACGTCGCCTGCGAGCGCGGGCCGGACCTCGACCTGAGGCTCACCGAGATCAACCTGATTGCGCCCGAGGCGCGTCTCGCGGGCACGGGCCGGATCACCTACTCCGCGGGGGTTCCGATCGAGGACCAGCCCCTGTCGGTGGACCTGAACCTCGGCGTGCGCGGGCGCCTCGCAAAATTCCTGGACATCGTCGGCCTCCTGGCCGACGGCCAGGACGAGCTGGGCTACTTGAGGCTAAACCAGCCGATCCACCTTGGCGGCACGCTCCGGTCCGTCGATCATAGCCAGTGGAAGGACCTGCTTGTCCAGGCCTCGCTCAAAAAGGGGAACGGTATATTTGACAAGTTGTTAGGGCGGTGACCAACGTCGTTGGTGCTCAAGAGAAGGCGTTCCACGCTACCCCTTTGGATCGCGGTACCGGCCGAGCTCATCGTGAGATTGCTCTATCGCGTGAGGGTGATCGGCGAATCCAACATACCCCAGGTGGGCGGTGCCGTCGTCATCACCAACCACATCTCCTACGCGGATGCGGTCGTCCTCCAGCTTGCCTGCCCGCGGCCCCTGAGGTTCATGGCCTACCGCGGGGCCGGGACGGGACCGCTCATGCGCGGGATTTTTCGCCTGGCGGGCGTCATCCCTGTATCGGACAACTGCCGCGTCCAGTGGCTGAGGGAGGCCGTTGCGGCCCTGAAGCGGGGGGAGCTGGTGTGCATCTTTCCCGAGGGTGAGATATCCCGCACGGGCCAGCTGATGACGATCCGCCGTGGGTTCGAGCTCATCGCCCGCACGGCGAAGGTCCCGGTCATACCGGCGGCGATCGACGGATTGTGGGGCTCGGTGTTCTCCTTTTCAAAGAACCGGTACCTCTGGAAGTCCCCCCGCCTCGCGCCGACCCCGGCCTGCGTCGCCTTCGGGGAGCCCATCCCCTGCGAGAAGGCCACGTGCGTGGCGGCGAGGAAGGCCCTCATGGACCTCGGGACCCTCGCGATGGACGAAAGGCCCATGTTCCGCCGCCACCTGGGGCGGGTCGTGGTCCGGGCGCTTGCGGGCCGGCCGGGCCAAATCGCGATCGTCGACCGCACAGCCGAGCGCCGCGAGGTCACCTCGGCGCAGCTGATCGCGGCCGTCGCCGTGCTCTCAAGGAGAATCCGCCAGACCGTCCCGGAGAAACGGGTGGGGATCGTGCTGCCGCCCGGGGCCGGCGCCGCGATCGCCAACCTTGCGGTCACCTGCGCCGGCAAGGTGCCCGTGAACCTGAATTTCACCGCCGGCAGGGCCTCGGCGGAATCGAGCATCGCCGGCGCCGGTGTCGTGACCTCAATCACGGCGGACGCCATGAGGGAAAGGCTCCAGGACTTCCCGTGGCCGGCGAGGACGGTCGACATCCGAGCCGAGCTGGCGGCGGCCGGCGGAAAACGGGCGATGGCGCCCTGGCTCGTGGCCGCGTGGGTCCTTCCCGCCATCTGGGTGCCGGGCCTGATCGGCATTCCGAAGGTCGGGGACCGGGAGGAGGCGGCGATACTCTTCACGAGCGGGAGCATGGGGGCCCCGAGGGGCGTTGTTCTCTCCCACCGAAACCTGATCTCCAACTGCGTGCAGGTCTCCTGCACCTCGGTCCTGCCGACGAACGGGAGGATGCTCGGATGCCTGCCGGTCTTCCACAGCTTCGGGTTCACGTTCACGCTCTGGTACCCGCTCCTCTACGGGTGCCGCCTTGTGACGACCCCGAGCCCGCTCGACACCCGCGCGATGATCGACGCGATCCACGAGGAGAAGGTGGAGATCCTCCTCGGGGCGCCGACCTTCATAAGGCCGATGCTCAAGAAGGCGACGCCCGAGGAGCTCAGCTCGCTCACGCTTGTGGTGACGGGGGCGGAGAAGCTCCAGGAGGACCTCCGCAAGGGCTTTCTCGAGAAATTCCACCTGGAGATTCTCCAGGGATACGGCCTCACGGAGACGGCGCCCGTGTCCAACGTCAACGTCCCGCACCCTCCGGTGACGACGGAGACGGCCGACGAGCAGCTGGGCAAGAAGGTCGGTTCCGTCGGAAGGCTCCTGCCGGGGATGTCGGCGCGAATCGTCGATCCCGAGACGGGCGTCGAGGTCGCCGACGGCGAATCGGGCGTCCTTCTCCTGAAGGGGCCCAACGTGTTCACCCATTACCTCAACGAGGACCCCAAATCGAGGACCTCGCACCGCGACGGGTGGTTCGTCACCTGGGATCTGGCCCGGTTCGACGACGACGGATTCGTGACGGTCGACGGCAGGCTCGCGCGCTTCTCCAAGCTTGGCGGCGAGATGGTCCCCCACGTCACGGTCGAGCAGAAGATCGCCGAGCTCTTCGGCGCAGACCCGAGCGAGAGCCAGGGGGTCGTCGTGGTCGGGGTTCCCGACAGGATAAAGGGCGAGGCGCTCGTCGTCCTGACGACCTTCGAGCTCTCGGCGTGGGAGGTGAGGGAGAAGCTCCTCGCCGCGGGCCTGCCCAACCTCTGGATTCCGCGCGTCGTTCGTCGGGTGGACACGATTCCGGTCCTGAGCACCGGAAAGCTCGACCTCGGGGAATGCCGGCGCCTCGCGAGCGAGGTCTACGACCCGTGAATTGACCGCGATGGAGCGAATCGAGGTCCTGGACGCCCACATCCACCTGTACAGCGCCGAGGCCGCGTCGGACCCGGCGGCGTGGGGTCGAGCGCGGGGCGAGACCGGCTGGGTCGATTGCGTGGCCCCGGAGGGCAGGCGGTCGATCCAGGGCTGGTCCGACCCGGACACGCTCCTCCGAGACATGGACGAGGCCGGGATAAGCTCCTGCGTCCTGCAGGGCTGGTACTGGCAGAGGCCTGGAGACCTGCGATCTCCAGAATTCGTGGTACCTCGGCTGGATCCGCCGCCATCCCGAGAGGCTCATCGCCTTCGCCGCGGTGCAGCCCGCCGCGGGCCGGCGCTCGGTCGAGGCCCTTGAGCGCGCGCTCGACTCCGGCCTGCGCGGCGTGGGCGAGGTGCTTCCCCAGGCCCAGGGGTTTTCGCTCGAGGACCCCTGGTGGAGGAGGATGGTCGAGCTGGCGGCGGTCCGGAGGGTCCCGATCACGCTCCACGCGACCGATCCCGAGGCCCCGCCGTCCGCGGGGCCCCGGACGCCGCTGGACGCCTACGTGCGGATGGCCCGCGAGTATCCGGAGGCGGCGTTCATCCTGGCCCATTACGGGGGCGGCCTCGCTTTCCGAGGGGGTGAAGGCGGTGAGCCGCTCCCGGATAACCTGTATTTTGACACGGCCGCCTCGCCGCTCCTCTATGATCCCGGCGTCCTGCGCAGGGCGGTGGACCGGGTCGGCGCCGAGAGGATCCTCTACGGATCGGACTACCCGCTCCTCGTCTACCCGAGGGATTCGCGAAGGCCCGGCTTCGTCCGCTTCCTCGGGGAGATCGAAGGCGCGGGCCTTTCGCGGGCCGAGGCGTCCCTCGTCCTCGGCGCGAATCTGCGCAGGCTGCTTTCGCCGGGTCTTGCGCCCGAGCGCAAGCCCGTGTAGCGGGGGAGCATTCGATGGATTTCTCCGCGGCCACCCAACTGCTCAGGTCGAAGCTAGGCCCCAAGGTCGTCCGAATGGACGCGGCGTCCACGCGGGAGGCCTCCTTCGACAGCAGCAAGATCGCCTTTCCGCCCGAGGCGGTCGTCTTTCCCCGGGGCCGCTCCGACATCGCCAGGGTCCTGGCCCTGGCGAACCGCCTGCGCGTGCCGGTCACGGTGCGGGGCCGCGGCACGAGCCTGACCGGCTCGGCTTCGCCCCTGCGCGGCGGCTGGGTCCTTGATTTGCACGGCTGGAACACGGTCCGGATCGATGCGAGGGCGGGCCTTGCGCAGGTGGAGGCGGGAGCGACCGTCGCCGCCATCCAGGCCGCGGCGGACGCCAAGGGGTGGTTTTATCCCCCGGATCCCTCATCAAAGAAATACTGCACGATCGGCGGCAACATCGCCTGCAACGCCGGCGGCATGCACGGGGGGCGTTACGGCGTCACCCGGGACTTCGTCCTGGCGCTGAAGGGATTCCTGCCCACGGGAGAATTCGTCGAATGGGGCACGGCCACGAAGAAATTCTCGGCCGGGTTTAACCTGCGCGACCTCTGGATCGGGAGCGAGGGGATGCTGGGAATCGTGACGGACGCGACCCTGAAGCTGATCCCGAGGCCCGAGGAACGCTGGACGCTCCTGGTCTCGTTCAGGACCGAGACCGACGCCTTCAGGGCCGTCCTCGCCCTCTTCAGCCTCAGGGTGCAGCCCGCCATCTGCGAATTTCTGGACCGGTATTCGGTCGACTGCGCCGAGCGCGCGACCGGGAAGGTCGTGTTCCGGGGCCAGGCGGGACGGCCGGTCGTGCTCCTCGAGCTCGCCGGCGGCAGGGCGGAGGTCCGCGGGCAGCGCAAGATTCTCCTCGGGTGGGCCAGGCGCCATTCGCTTGCCCACCGGGCCGCGCGGACGCGAGCCGAGGCCGAGGCTCTTTGGGAGGTGAGGCGCTCGTGCTCGGGGGCGATGTTCAAGCTCGGCGACTCGAAGCTGAACGAGGACGTGGTCGTCCCCATGGGCAAGTACCTTGAATTCGCGCGCTTCCTCGAGCGGCTGCGGCGCGAGTCGGGCCTTCCCATCCCGACCTTCGGGCACCTGGGCGACGGAAACCTCCATGTGAACATCATGTACCACAAGGACAGGGCGGGGGAGAGGCGCGCCGCCCAGCGCGCGGTCAGGAGCCTCATGGAGTCGGTCGTCGCCCTCGGGGGGGCCATTTCGGGAGAGCACGGAATCGGGCTCGCGAAGACCCCGTTCCTGCGCCTCCAGCACCCGCCCGCGGCCGTCAGGGCCATGAAGGCCGTCAAGGACGCCCTTGATCCCCGCGCAATCCTGAACCCGGGGAAGATGTTCGAGGTCTTCCGGGTGTGGGAGAGCGAGCGCGTCGACGTGCGGCTTCCCTGGGATCACGCGTGAGATCGCCTTTTGCATTTGCCCGCACAAGCCGGGCCCTCTCCAATTATCGGGCTACATGTATCTCAAGGCGCTAAAACTTCACGGCTTCAAGTCATTTGCCGATCCCACGACCCTCCTTTTCGAGCCCGGCGTCACCGCCGTGGTCGGCCCGAACGGCTGCGGCAAGTCCAACATCGCCGACTCGATCCGCTGGGTCCTCGGCGAGCAGAGCGCGAAGGCGCTGCGAGGCGGCAAGATGCAGGACGTCATCTTCGAGGGGGCCGAAACCCGAAAGCCCGCCCAGCTCTGTGAGGTTTCGATGCTCCTGACCGAATGCGAGAAGCAGCTCGGCAGCGAATTCCACGAGATCGAGATCACCCGGCGGGTGTTCCGGGACGGGCAGGGCGAATACCTTTTCAACGGCCAGGCCTGCCGCCTGAAGGACATCCACAAGCTCTTCATGGACACGGGCGTCGGACGGACGAGCTACTCGATCATGGCCCAGGGCCAGATCGACCAGGTCCTCTCGTCAAAGCCGGAGGAGCGGCGAGCGGTTTTCGAGGAGGCTGCCGGCATCACCAAGTACAAGAGCCAGCGCCGGGAAGCCCTGGGCAAGCTCGCCCTCACCGAACAGAACCTCGCCCGGATCAGCGACGTGGTCGGCGAGGTGTCGCGCCAGATTGGAAGTCTTAAACGTCAGGCATCCAAGGCGATGCGTTACAAGAGGCTCGCCCACCGCCTGCGCCACCTGAGCCTGGCCCAGAGCGCCCTCCAGCACGGACGCCTGACGGAGGCGCTGGCCGGACTTGAGGCAAAGCTCGGCGCCCTCAGGGCCGAGGCCGAGAAGCGCAAGAGCGCCCTCGACGGCCAGCAATCCGGAATCGAGGCCAGGAAGGCCGACCGGAGCCGCCTGAATCAGCGCGTCCAGGACGCCCAGGAAGCCGTATTCGACCTCAGGTCCCAGAAGGAGCACGCGGAAAACGCGGCGAACCTCGCCAAGATCAGGCGCTCGGGTCTCGCCGACCGGCTCGCGGGCACCCGGGATACGCTGGGAGAGCTCGAGATGCAGCTGCGCGAACTGGCGGCGCAGGTCGACACCGGCTCCCAGGACAAGCAGCTGCAGCTGGGGCTCCTCGGGAGCAGCGACGCCGTCTACCAGCAGCACAACCGAGAGCTGGCCGTTTCCGAGGGCGAACTCGGCCGGCTGGACCGCGAGCTCCAGCAGGCGAAGTTTGAGCTCCTCCAGTTTGACAGCGCCGTCGCGAGGCTGCGCACGGAAGCGTCGGGCTACGAGGTGGACCAGAAGACGAGCATCAACCGGCACGACGCGCTCGCGCTCGACCACCGCCAGGCCGCCGAGCAGTCGCAGGCGGCGGGCAAGGCCGCTTCCGAGGCCGCGGAGAAGCTGAAGGAATGCCTCGCCGAAAAGGCCGCATCGGAGGCGTCGGCCTCGGAGGCCCAGCAGGCCGTCGCAGGCCTGACCCGCGAATTTCGCGAGCTCCAGCGCAGGATCCAGGAGACGGACCGCCAGCTCGCGCAGCGCCAGGCGCGCCTCCGGCTCCTGCAGCAGCTTCAGGAGCGCTGGGAGGGATTTGGCGAGGGGGCGAAGGCGGTGCTCCAGGGACGGCTCTCGGGCGCCCTCGCCGGCTCCAAGGCGACGCCGGTCTCCCAGGGGATCGAGGTCAAGCCCGAGTTCGGGCGCGCCGTCGATTCGCTGCTCGGCTCGGCCGCCGAGGCGATCCAGGTGAGCGACCTGGCGACCGCAAGGCGCATCTTTGCGCAGCTTGAGCAGGAACAGATCGGCTCCATCGTCCTGAGGATCGCCGAGCTTGGCGCGCAGGCCCCCGACGGAGTCGACCTTCCGGAGGGGCTCAGGCCCGCTTCGGCCGCTCTTGACCGTATCGACGAGGGCCATCCCGCCCGGGCCATCCTCGGCTCGTGCTACGTCGCCGACGACCTGGACGCCTTCCTTGAATTCTGGCGCGCCCACCCCGGGTTCGCCTTCCTTGCCGTCGCGACCCGCAAGGGCGAGGTCGTGGACCGCAGGGGCCTCGTCTCCGGCGGGCACGCCAACCCGAAGAAGCACGCCAACAGCATCGTCCAGCGCGAAATCGACCTGCGCGAAACCGGCAAGGCGCTGGCCGAGGACCAGCGCCAGCACGACGAGCTTCGGGCCCAGGGCGAAGCCCTGAACGCGAGGATCGCAGAGGCCGAGCTTCGGGTCGAGGAGCGCCGCGGTGCGGTCATGGTCTCGACGCAGGCGCTCGCCGCGGCCCAGGCCGAGGAGCGGGCCGTGCGCCGCTCGGCCGAGGACGCTTTGAACCGGGCGACGCGCATGGAGCAGGAGCTCGCCGCCCTGGAGGCGGCCAGGCTGGAGGCGCAGGCGCGCTGGGAGAAGGCGCGCGCGGGCCTTGCCGAGTCGGAGTCCGCGGCGGCCGCGCAGCGAAAGAAGATCGACGACCTCGAGTCGCGGCTCACCGGGGTGCGCGCGGAGCGCGACGTCAAGCGCGAGGCGCTTGCGCAGGCACGCCTCGAGCTCGCCGAGCGCCGCCAGAAGGTCGAGGTTCTCGACCGCGGCCTTGGCGAAATGGAGAAGCGCCGCGAGCAGATCAACGACCTTCTGGTCGAGCGCCAGCAGGAGATCGAGGCGTGGACGGGCCAGATTTCCGAGCTTGAGGCCGAGGAGTCGGCCCAGCGCTCGAGCGCAGTCCGCCTGGGCGACACGCTCGCGGTGGCGCAGGAGCAGGTGGAGAAGATCCGCGTCGAGCTGGCCGGGGTCGAGCGCGAGATGGGCGCCCTCGAGGCCTCCCAGGCCGCGCTGCGCCTCGAGTCGGACGCGGCCCACGCGGAGCTGAGCGCGCACGAGGTCCAGCTTGCGGAGACGCGCCAGAGGGCGCTCTTCCTCGTGGAGGAGGTGCGCCGCGAGTACGACTGCGACCTCGCCTCCGTCAACTGGAAGGCGATGCTGTGGCGCGCCGACGGCGAGCCCGAGGGCGCGAAGCCGGTCGACCTCGACGAGGAGGAGGCGGAGGAGCCGGTCGTGCGCCGCCAGAGGAAAAAGCGCCCGGAGGAGCCGGGCGAGGCGGACCTGGCCGCGATGGACGCGACCGACTGGGACGCCGTCAGGGCCGAGGTGGACGCGCTCCGCCACCGGATGTCGGGAATGGGCGCGGTCAACCTGGTCGCGATCGAGGAATACTCGGAATTGAAGCAGCGCCACGACTTCCTCAGGAGCCAGAGCGACGACCTCACCAAGGCGAAGGCGGACCTGATCGCGGCGATCGACGAGATCAACCAGACCTCGCAGAAGCAGTTCGAGGTGACCTTCGAGCAGATCAAGAAGAACTTCGAGTACACCTTCCAGACGCTCTTCGGGGGCGGGCGGGCCGCCATCGAGCTCGTGCAGGCCGACGACGTCCTGGAGAGCGGCATAGAGATCGTGGCCCAGCCGCCGGGAACGAAGCTGAAGGGCATCTCGCTGCTGTCCGGCGGCCAGCGCACGCTGACGGCGGTGGCGCTCCTCTTCGCGCTCTACCTGGTGAAACCCTCGCCCTTCTGCCTCCTCGACGAGCTCGACGCCCCGCTCGACGAATCGAACATCGGGAGATTCACCGACCTCCTGAAGAAGTTCGTCAAGGACTCGCAGTTCATCATCATCACGCACAACAAGCGCACGGTCGCCGCCGCGACCGCGATTTACGGCGTGACGATGGAGGAGCGGGGCGTCTCAAAGACGGTCTCGATGCGCTTCAACCAGGAGCACGGCGAGGCCGAGCCGCGCCAGCCCGCGACCGTGGCCGATGCGGTGCGCGGCGCCCTCCCGCTCGCCGGGGCGCCGGTGCCGACGGGCGCCTGAGCGGCCCCAAGCCCCATGGCGAAATGGCTCCTCGTAGACGGTTTTAACCTCGCCTACCGCTGCTTCTTCGCGATCCCGGAGCTCGCGCGCTCCGACGGATTCCCGACGAATGCGCTGCACGGGTGGGTGAAGTCGCTCTGGCGGCTCTCGGACCAGGAGAAGCCCGACGGGGTTCTCGTGTTCTTCGACCTCGGAGGGGCCCAGGACCGGCTCGCGCTCCTTCCGGAGTACAAGGCCCAGCGCGAGGAGATGCCGGAGGCTCTCGCCAAGCAGATCCCGGTCATCAAGTCGTTGACCCGCGCCATGGGTCTCGGCGGCATCGAGAGGGAGGGGGTCGAGAGCGACGATCTGCTCGCCTCCCACGCCTCGGCGCTTGCGCGCAAGGGCGACCAGGTGCTCATCGTGAGCTCGGACAAGGACTTCGCGCAGATCGTCGGCGAGCGAATCCGGATCATGCTGCCGCCCCCGACAGCCAACCCGAAGCTCGGATGGCGGGTCATGGACGGGGCCGGCGTCCTCGAGAAGTTCGGGGTCCCCCCGTCGAAGATCGCCGACTACCTGGCGCTCGTCGGGGACACCTCCGACAACATCCCCGGGCTTGACGGCGTCGGTCCGAAGACCGCCGCCAAGTGGCTCGCCGAATTCGGCAGCCTGGAGGGCGTCATCGGGGCGGCGGACCGCATCGCGCCCGAGCGGTTCCGGAGCGCGCTCGCGGCCTCCGCGGACCTCCTTCGCCGGAACCTGAAGGTCACGACGCTAAACCTCTCGCTGCCGCCCCCCGGCCTCGAGCATACGGAGGCCCGGCCGAGCGAGCTCTACGGGCTCCTTGAGGAGATGGAAATGAGGTCGAGCCTCGCGGAGGCGCGCCAGCGCTACGGCCAGCCGGAGCTCTTCTGAGACCGGCCGGGCCCCCGGCGCTAGACCCCTTTGTCCGAGATGCGCTTCGGGTCGAAAATGTAGCCGATCCCGTGGACGGTGCGGAAGTCCCCGAGGTCCAGGCCCTTCTTCTTGAAGAGGTCGCGCACCTTCACAACGTACTGGTCGAGCGAGCGGCTCCTGACGTCGGCGTGCTGGCCCCAGACGGAGTGGATGAGCGCCTTGCGCGTGATCACCTCGCCCTGGTGCTCGTTCAGGTAGGAGAGGATGCCGAGCTCCTTGCGGCCGATCGGGATCGCCTCGCCGCTCGGGAACTCGATCTCAAGGCGCACCGGGGTGATCCGAGCGCCGCAGAAATCGAAGGGCTCGGTGTTGACCTTCACATTGTTCGTGAGGTTCAGGTCCTCCTTGTAGTCGGCGCGCCGAAGGACCGCCTTGATGCGCGCCGTAAGCTCCGCGTAGCTGAAGGGCTTGGTGATGTAGTCGTCGCCGCCCTGCTCAAGCCCGTGAACCTTGCTCGCCTCCTCGAGGTTGGCCGTCAGGAAGATGACCGGCACGTGGATGTTCGCCGCCTTCAGCTCCTCGTAGAGCTCGAAGCCGCCCTTGTCGGGGAGGACGAGGTCGAGAAGCACCAGGTTTGCGAAATTGCGCTGCAGGAACTTAAGGGCGTGCGCAGCCCGGTTGCAAAGCTGCACGCGCATGCCCCCCTGTTCGAGATGCTGGCCGATCAGCATCGCCAGATCAGGTTCATCCTCGACGACTACGATGAGGGGCTTGGGACTTGGCCGCGACGACAATAGATCTGACATATCCGGGCAACGAGGGTCTTTACAGTGGATGTGAGCGATGTCAATCAACGTGAGCCCGGAGCATTTTGCTTGAACGCCCACGGCGGAGGGCGACGCTAGGGGTCCCGTGTCGGACAAAAAGCCAATCCTGATGCTCGGTCTGCCGAAGGGCAGCCTCGAAGAATCCACCCGCAGCCTATTTGCAAAGGCTGGGTGGAAGATCACAACGAATTCGAGGTCCTACCGGCCCTCGATCGACGACCCCGAACTGGACGGCCGGTTTGTTCGTGCCCAGGAGGTCAGCCGCTATGTTGAGCACGGATTCTTCGACTGCGGCCTGACCGGCCTCGATTGGATCCTGGAGAACGGCTCCGACGTGGTGGAGGTCTGCGACCTCATCTACAGCCGGGCCTCGACGCTCAAGTCGCGCTGGGTGCTCTGCGTGACGGAGGATTCGCCGGTCAAGAGGCCTGAGGATCTCGCGGGCAAGCGCGTCGCGACCGAGCTCGTGCAGACGGTCAAGCGCTACTTCGCCTCGCGGAACATCCCGGTCAGCGTCGAGTTCTCGTGGGGCGCGACCGAGGTCAAGGTGCCCGACCTCGTGGACGCGATCGTCGACATCACCGAGACCGGCTCGTCGCTGCGCGCGAACAAGCTGAGGATCGTCGACACGCTCCTCGAGACGAACACGAAGCTGATCGCGAACAAGAAGGCTTGGGCGGACCCGGTGAAGCGCAGGAAGATCGAGACGATCGCGCTCCTCGTCAGGGGCGCCCTCGAGGCCGAGTCCAAGGTGGGCCTCAAGATGAACGCCCCGAGGAAGGCGGTCCCGGCGATCATCGCCGCCGTGCCGTCGCTGCGCGACCCGACGATTTCCCCGCTGAACAACCCCGACTGGGTCGCGCTCGAGACGATCATCGACGAGAGCGTCGTGCGCGAGATCCTGCCGCGCCTGAAGGAGCTCGGCGCCGAGGGCATCGTGGAGTACCCCCTCAACAAGGTCGTCTACTAAGATGGCGACGGTCCGAATCGGGCTTCTCCAGCACGCGTGTTCGGGTGACGCGGCCGCGAACCTGAAGAAGACCCTCGCACTCGCCGACCGGGCGGCCCGCGGCGGGGCGAACATCATCTGCACGCAGGAGCTCTTCCGCTCGCAGTACTTCTGCCAGAGCGAGGACCACGAGAACTTCAAGCTCGCCGAGAGGATCCCCGGACCCAGCACGGAGGCCTTCCGCAGGTTCGCGAGGAGGCGGGGGGTGGTCGTCGTGGCCTCGCTCTTCGAGCGGCGCGCGAGCGGCCTCTACCACAACACGGCGGTCGTGATCGACGCGGACGGCACGCTCCTCGGCCGCTACCGCAAGATGCACATTCCGGACGATCCGCTCTACTACGAGAAGTTTTACTTCGCGCCGGGCGACACGGGCTTCAGGGCGTGGAAGACCCGTTTCGGCAGGATCGGCGTCCTCATCTGCTGGGACCAGTGGTATCCGGAGGCGGCCCGGCTGACGGCCCTCCAGGGGGCCGAGATCCTGCTCTACCCGACGGCCATCGGCTGGCACCCGGGCGAGAAGCGCGAGCTGGGCGGGATCCAGCACGACGCATGGGAGACCGTGCAGAGGGCTCACGCCGTCGCCAACGGGTGCTTCGTGGCGGCGTGCAACCGGATCGGGCACGAGGCGCCGGCCGGCGGGCCCGGGATCGAGTTCTGGGGCCAGAGCTTCGTGGCGGGGACGAGCGGCCAGGTGCTGGCCCGGGCGTCTGCCTCGAAGGAGGAGATCCTCGTCGTCCCGGTCGATCTCGGCGAGATCGACTCCACCCGCACCCACTGGCCCTTCCTGCGCGACCGCAGGATCGACGCCTACGGCGACCTGGCGAAGCGCTTCCGCGACTAGCGGACCCTGGGCGATGCCGGTAGCAAAGAAGACGCCCGGGGCGCTCGGCTTCAGGATGCCGGCCGAGTGGGAGCGCCAGGAGGCCGTCTGGCTCTCGTGGCCCCACAGGCTCTTGACCTGGCCGGGGAATTTCCGGCCGATCCCCTCCACGTTTGCCGAGATCGCGGCGCGGATCAGCTTCCACTCGAAGGTCCGTGTGAATGTCGCCAGGCAGCTTCGCCCGCGCGCGCGCCGCCTGATCGAAAGGGCGGGGGCGGACATGGCCCACGTCGAATTCTTCAACCACCCGACGAACGATGCCTGGTGCCGCGACCACGGCCCGATCTTCGTGCGCAACGACCGGACGGGCGAGGTGGCCGTGACGGACTGGGACTACAACGCGTGGGGAGGGAAGTACCCCCCGTTCGACCGGGACGACCGGATCCCGGAGCTCGTCGGCCGGGCCCTGGGACTGCGCCGGTTCAAGGCGCCGATGGTTCTCGAGGGGGGCTCGATCGACGTCAACGGCCGCGGGCTCCTCCTGACGACGGAGGCCTGCCTCCTCAACCCGAACCGCAACCCGGGCCTCGACCGGGCCCAGATCGAGGCGAACCTTAGGGACTACCTCGGGGTTGAGAGGGTCCTGTGGCTCGGCCGTGGAATCGCGGGGGACGACACCGACGGCCACGTCGACGACATGACGCGGTTCTTCAGCGAGCGGGGGATCGTCACGGCCGTCGAGAGGAACGGCCGCGACCGCAACCACCGCGCGCTCAGCGAGAACCTGGAGCGCCTAAGGTCCCTGCGGACGGCCTCGGGGGCCCGATTCATGCTCCTTGAGCTGCCGATGCCGGCCCCGTGCCGGCGCCACGGCCTGCGGCTGCCGGCCAGCTACGCGAACTTCCTGGTCACGAACGGGGCCGTGCTGATGCCGTCCTTCCGCCAGAGCAGGCGCGACGCCGAGGCCGCCGAGGTTCTCGGCGCCTGTTTTCCCGGGCGCACGGTGATCGCGATAGATTGCTTGGAACTGGTGTGGGGCCTCGGTACCGTCCACTGCGTCACCCAGCAACAGCCCGCCGGAACCCGACCATGAAGAAAATCACCCTGGCCTCCGCGTTTGTCGCCGCACTGCTTCTGGCGGGCTGCGAGTCGAGCTCGCTTGAGAACGCCATGCCGCTCGTCACGCTCGGGCCCCGCGAGGCGCCCCGCTCCCGGGTCTACGACGCCGATCAGAGGGCGACCTACGAGGCCGCGAAGGCGGTCGTCAACCAGATGGGCTACCGGATCACCCACGGGGGGCCGGCCGAGGGCGAAATCGTCGCCCTCAGCGGCGTCGCCCGGGGGGACGAGGTCGGCGGCGCCCGCCAGATTTCGATGAAGATCGATCTCGAGCCCGGTCCGCAGTCGGGCACCGAGATGGTGCTTTCGATCACCGAGATCATCGAGGGGGATTCCTCGAACCTTCAGAGCCTGGCGACGCAGACCCCGCTAAAGGACACGCCCCTTTACGACGATTTCTTTGCGAGGGTGCAGGCGCAGTTGAGCGTCGGATGCGAAGCCAAAATAATTGTTAGGCGTTTATAGATAGTTAGTTGCGCTCTGTATTTTTCGCGCCGGCCGGGCGGCGATTCCGGTGCGCGGACGACCCCGGACGCCGTTTCATGGAAATTAGGCTTGCCGGGGCGGCGCGCCGGATGGGAGGCTGACCGTTCGCGGCATTTTATTGGTCAAACCGGCGTCGCCGCGGTGCTCCCGCCGGTTCATCACAAAGTCAAACCGTCAACCCGTGGCCGAAAGGCCTATCGAGGTGGCTGGAACGCTCCGGAGCAGGCGCGCCGACCATCCGTATCCCGCCTATGAGTTCATTAATGCAAGATCTGCTCGCCCAATCCTCCTTCGACAAGCTGAAGGAGGGCGCGATCGTCCCCGGCACCATCACGGAAGTCCGCCAGAACGAGGTGGTCGTCGACATCGGCGGCAAGTCCGAGGGCGTCATTCCCGCGAACGAATTTATCGACATCGGCGACCTTCAGATCGGCTCCACGATCGAGGTGCTCGTCGAGAAGCTCGAGGACCGAAACGGCAGCCCGATCCTGTCGTACGACAAGGCCGAGCAGAAGAAGAACTGGGACAACATCCTCACCAAGTTCCCCGAGGGCAGCGTGGCCACGGGCCGCGTCAAGGCCAAGGTCAAGGGCGGCCTCATCATCTCGATCGGCGTCGACGCCTTCATGCCGGCCTCGCACATCGACGTGCAGCCCCCGAAGAACCTGGACCAGTACGTGGGCCAGACCTACGACTTCAAGGTCCTCAAGATCAACCTTGAGCGAAAGAACATCGTCCTCTCGAGGCGCGAGCTGATCGAGCAGCAGCGCACCGACAAGCGCCGCGCGCTCCTCGATTCGATCCAGCCCGGACAGTTCCGCAAGGGCGTCGTCAAGAACATCACCGACTTCGGCGCGTTCATCGACCTGGACGGCATGGACGGCCTCCTGCACATCACCGACATGAGCTGGGGGCGCATCTCGCACCCGAGCGAAATGCTGAAGCAGGGCGAGGAGATCGAGGTCATGATCATCGAGGTGAACCGCGAGAAGGAACGCGTTTCCCTGGGCCTGAAGCAGACGACCAAGAACCCGTGGGACGAGATCGACCGGAAGTTCCCGGTCGGTGCGAAGGTCCGCGGCAAGGTCGTCAACCTCGTCCCCTACGGCGCCTTCGTCGAGATCGAGCCCGGAGTCGAGGGTCTCGTTCACATCACCGAGATGTCCTGGACAAAGCGCATCACGAAGCCCTCCGAGCTGCTCAAGGTCGGCCAGGAGCTCGATGCGGTCGTCCTCGGCATCCAGAAGGAGGAGCAGAAGATCTCGCTCGGACTGCGCCAGCTCGAGCCGAACCCGTGGGACATGGTCCGCCACAACTACCCGATCGGCGCCCGCGTCCGCGGCAAGGTCCGCAACATGACCACCTACGGCGCCTTCATCGAGCTCGAGGAGGGAATCGACGGAATGGTCCATGTCTCGGACATGAGCTGGACCCGCAAGGTGAACCACCCCTCGGAGGTCCTGAAGAAGGGCGACGAGGTCGACGCCATCGTCCTCGACATCGACCCGCAGCAGCAGCGCATCAGCCTCGGCATGAAGCAGCTCGCCACCGATCCCTGGTCCGACATCGACAGCTTCTTCAAGATCGGCGACGTCGTCGAGGGAACCGTCACCAAGGTGACGTCGTTCGGCGCATTCGTCGAATTGAAGGACGGCATCGACGGCCTGGTCCACATCTCGCAGATTAGCGAGGAGCGGATCGACAAGGTGAAGGACGTTCTGAAACCCGAGCAGAAGGTCACGGCCCGCGTCATCAAGATCGACCGCGAGGAGCGCAGGCTCGGCCTCTCGATCAAGGCGGCCAACTACAGCGCCGACCAGCTCGCGGCGGAGACGGCCTCCTACGAGGCCCTGAACCGCAGCGCGAACAACGACATGATGAACCTCGGCGACATCCTCGACGAGGCCTCCAAGAAGGGCGAGTAGGGCACCGGGCCCCTAAACGAGACCGCCACCCTGCCGCGAACGCGGCGAGGTGGCGGTCTCTTTGCTTTGAGGGGGCGGCGGAGGGCGGGTCAGGTGCCGAGCTTGTTCGCCTTCGACTCGATGAATTCGCGGATGACCGACATGCGCTTGCGCTGGCGGTCCTCCTGCTCGACCTCGTCGGCGCTCCTGACGGCCTCGTTCTTCGCCATGGCCCGGCGCATCTTGCCTAGGGCGATGTATTCGAGCTGGCGGATGCGCTCGCGCGTCACATTGAAGCGGCGTCCCACCTCCTCGAGCGTGAGCTCGCTGTGGCCGTCGAGGCCGAAGCGCATGCGGATGATCTCGGCCTCGCGCTTGTCGAGGGAGTCGACCATCGAGCGCAGGTCCGACGTCAGGTTCTTGTCGCGGAGGTTGTCGTACGGGTTGATCGCGGTCTCGTCCCCGACGATCTCGCCGAACGTCGAGGAGTCGCCGTCCTCGCCGACGGGGGCGTCGAGCGAGGCGGGCCGAACGCTCACGGACTTGAGGTGGGCGACCTTGGAGGTCGGAATCTGGAGCTCCATCGCGAGCTCCTCGTCGGTCGGCTCGCGGCCCAGGCCCTCGGACAGGACCATGGCCGTCTTGCGCATCTTTGAAATCTTATCGACCAGGTGGACCGGCAGGCGGATCGTCTTCGACTGGTTGGCGAGCGCCCGCTTGATCGACTGCTTGATCCACCACGCGGCGTAGGTCGAGAGCTTGCCTCCCTTGCGGGGGTCGAAGCGCTCCACCGCCTTCACCAGGCCGATGTTGCCCTCGCTGATCAGGTCGAGCAGAGGCAGGCCGAAATCCTTGTAGTCCATCGCGATTTTGACGACGAGGCGCAGGTTCGCCTTGATCATGTGGTCGCGGGCGGCCTTGTCGCCGCGGCGGATCCGCTTGGCGAGGGAGATCTCCTCGTCGATCGTCAAAAGGGCGGTCTTGCCAATCTCCTGCAGATAAATCTGGAGGTTGCTGCGGTCCATCGGGCCGGCCGGGGCCTCGGCGGGTTCGGGCTTTTCGAGGAAGGAGGGGGGGGCGTCCACCGGGGCGGCCGTGTCGGGACTCACGGTGCGGGATTCGGCGCCGTCCGACTCGGCTGCCGTGTTGCTCTCGGCCCTATATTTTGTGCGCATGTGAATAATGTCTACTTATTGGAGGGATGAAACGGCCTATTGTTCCCAAACTAGAGCCTAAACTGTTCCGGGCAGTCTGACGCAGGCCTCCCTCTGAGAGTTGCGCCGCGCTCCATTAAAAACCGGGAAATTTTGGCACACCTGGCCAAAATTCCTGCCACTTTGGCGCTCGCCGGTTCCTCAGTACCGGGAGGCGATCTCGGCGGCCTTCAGGAGGGCTCCGGCCTTGTTGACCGTCTCCTGGTACTCGGCTGCAGGATCGGAATCGGCCACGACGCCGCCCCCGGCCTGGATGTACATCATCCCGTCCCTTAAAAGCGCCGTGCGCAGCGTGATGCAGGAATCCAGGTTCCCGTCGTACCCGAAGTACCCCAGGGCTCCCGCGTAGAAGCCCCGTTGGACCGGTTCCTTCTCGGCGATGATCTGCATCGCGCGGACCTTGGGGGCCCCGCTCACGGTGCCCGCGGGGAAGGTGGCGCGCATCAGGTCGAAGGCGTTCTTCCCCGGGGCGATCTGCCCCTCGACCTGGGAGACGATGTGCATGACGTGCGAGTAGCGCTCGACGAACATGTAATCGGGCACGTGGATGCTCCCGAACGAGCAGACCCGGCCGATGTCGTTTCGCGCCAGGTCGACGAGCATCAGGTGCTCGGCCCGCTCCTTCTCGTCGGCGAGGAGCTCCTTCTCGAGCGCAAGGTCCTCGTCCTGGCTGGCGCCGCGCCTGCGCGTGCCGGCGATCGGCCGGATCTCGACCAGGCCGTCGGTCAGGCGCACGTGGACCTCGGGCGAGGCCCCGACGAGCGCAAACTCCCCCGAGTCGAGGATGAAGGTGTAGGGGGAGGGATTGACGGTTCGCAGCGCCCGGTAGAGGTCGAGCGGCGTCTTGGCGAAGGGCCGCGCGAAGCGCTGCGAGGGCACGACCTGGATGATGTCTCCGGCCCGGATGTACTCCTTGACGCTGTCGACCAGCCTCTCGTACTCCGGGCGGGTGAAGTTTCCAGGGGGCACCTCGAAGGTGGGCGATTCCGCCAGGGGGGCGGGGGCGAGAGAGCTCGGCTGGCGGAGGATGTCGAACAGCTTCTGGAGCTCCCCCTCCGCCTGGGCGTAAGCCTCGGCCGCGGCGCCGTCCCCGGCGACGTGGGCGTTCACGCAGAGGCGGAGCGTCTGCTTGGCGCGGTCGAAGATGAGCAGGCTGTCCGACAACATGAAATAGATGAGCGGAATGCCGAGTTCGTCGCGGGGCGCCGCGGGAACGGTGGGCTCGATCCGGGTCACGTATTCGTAACTCAGGAAGCCCACGGCGCCCCCGGTGAACCGGGGCAGCCCCGGGAGCGTCACCGGCCTGAAGCGCTTGAGCTCGGCCTCGATCAGGGTGAGCGGGTCCTGGGGGGTGGGGACCGTCCGCAAGGCCTTGCCGGGCTCGGCGATCACGGTCGTCTGCGGGCCGCAGGCGTAGGTCTTCCTCGGGCGGCAGCCGATGAAGCTGTAGCGCGACAGGCGCTCTCCGCCCTCGACGGATTCGAGGAGGTAGGCCGGGCCGTGCGCCCGGAGCTTTGCGTAGGCGGAGACCGGCGTCTCAAAATCCGCCATCAGGTCCGTGTAGACGGGGATCAGGTTGCCCGTCCGCGCGAGCGCGGCGAAAGCCTCCCGGGTGGGGTGGATTTCCATAATCACTCCACGGTCACTGACTTGGCGAGGTTGCGCGGCTTGTCCACGTCGCACCCGCGCTCGACGGCGATGTAGTAGCTCAGGAGCTGGATCGGGATCGTCGCGACGATGGGAAGGACGGCCTCGTGGCAGTCGGGGATCGTGATCACGTCGTCGACGATGCCGGGCGGCAGGGCCATGCCCTCGGTCGTGATCGCGATCACCGGCCCCTTGCGGGCCTTGATCTCCTGCATGCTCGAGAGCACCTTGTTGAAGATCTCCCCCTTTGGCGCCAGGAAGACGCTCGGGCATTTTTCGCTGATGAGGGCGATCGGGCCGTGCTTCATCTCGGCCGCCGGGTAGCCCTCCGAGTGGATGTAGGAGATCTCCTTCAGCTTGAGCGCCCCCTCGAGGGCGATCGGGAAGAGGGACAGGCGCCCGAGGAAGAGGAAGTCGGTGTGGTGGGCGTAGCGCCTGGCAACCGCCTTGATGTGCGGGGCCTGCGCCAGGGCGCGGCGAACCAGGTCGGGGACCGACTTGAGCGCCTTCACGTAGTCGATCCCGTCGTTGAAGCTCATGTCGCGCATCCGCGCCACATAGAGCGCGATCATCGAGCCCAGAAGAAGCTGGGAGGTGAACGCCTTCGTCGAAGCGACGCCGATCTCGGGACCCACGTGCTGGTAGATGCCGCCGTCGGCCTCGCGCGCGATCGTCGAGCCGACGACGTTGTTGATGGCGAGGACGCGGTAGCCCTTGCGCTTGGCTTCCCGCAGGGCCGCCAGCGTGTCGATCGTCTCGCCGGACTGGCTGATCACGAAGAAGAGCGTCTGCGGGTCGAGCGGGGCGTTGCGGTAGCGGAATTCCGAGGAGTAATCGACCTCGACCGGCACCCGGGCGAAGCGCTCGATCAGGTGCTCGGTGACCAGGCACGCGTGCCAGGCCGTCCCGCACGCGCAGAACATGAACCGGTCCACCTGCCGGAACTCGGCCGGCGTGAGGTTGAGGCCGCCGAAGAGCGCCGTGCTCCCGTCCTCGGAAAAACGGCCGCGCATCGTGTTCTCGAGCGCCAGGGGCTGCTCGAAGATCTCCTTCTCCATGAAGTGCGCGAAGCCCTCCATGGAGGCGTCCTCGACCTTCCAGTCGATGCGGTCGACGACGGGCGAAACGTCCGCCTGGTCCAGGGTTGAGATCGCGAAGCCCTTGGGCGTCATGTGGACGAGCTCGCCGTCCTTCAGGTAGACGACGTTGCGGGTGCTGCTGACAAGCGCCGAGGCGTCGCTCGCGAGGAGGTACTCGTTGTCGCCCACGCCGAGGATGAGGGGCGAGGCCTTGCGCGCGGCCACGATCTCGTCCGGATAGTCGACGCAGAGCACCGCGATCCCGTAGGTGCCCTCGACGTGGCGGAGCGCCTTGCGCACGCTCTCAAGGAACGGGCTCTGCCCCTCGACCGACTTGGGTTCCTTGGCAAAGTGGTAGGCGATCAGGTTGCAGAGGACCTCGGTGTCCGTGTCGGACTTGAACGTGTACTCCTTGCTGGTCAGGAAGGCCTTGATCTGGCTGTAGTTCTCGATGACGCCGTTGTGGATGAGGGCGAACTTCCCGTCGCAGCTGACGTGCGGATGGGCGTTCGCCTCGGTCACGCCGCCGTGGGTGGCCCAGCGCGTGTGCCCGATCCCGACCGTGCCGCTCAGCCGGATCAGGGAGGCTGCCTTGGAGAGCTGCTCGACCCGCCCGACCGTCTTCACCAGGGAAAGGCCGCGCCCCTGAACGATCGCCAGCCCCGCGGAGTCGTACCCCCGGTATTCGAGGCGCTTGAGGCCCTCCAGGATGATGGTCGAAGCCTTTCGGGTTCCGACATAGCCGACGATGCCGCACATGGTTTTTTGGGTGAGAAGGGTTGAGTATTGGGCCTACGTGGTGATTTTATCTCGCGAAAGGCCTGATCACGATAGAAAAGAGATTTCCTATGACCACCCAAAAACGCGTGCTCGCCGTCATTATGGGCGGCGGTCGTGGCACGCGGCTTGCCCCTCTCACCAACGAACGCTGCAAGCCCGCGGTCCCGCTCGCCGGCAAGTACCGGCTCGTCGATATTCCGATCAGCAACTGCATCAATTCGGAGATCAACCGGATCTTCCTGCTCACGCAGTTCAACACGGCGTCGCTGCACCGGCACGTCCAGGGCGCGTACCAGTTCGACCCGTTCGGCGGCGGCTTTGTCGACATCCTCTCGGCGGAGCAGACGGAGAAGAGCCTCGACTGGTACCAGGGGACCGCCGACGCGGTGCGCAGGAACATCATCCATTTCCGCAAGTATCCGCACGACCTGATCCTGATCCTCTCGGGCGACCAGCTCTACCGGATGGATTTCCGTGAGATCATCGACCAGCACCTGGCCACGGGGGCCGAGGTCACCGTGTGCGCGAAGCCCTTCCCGGTCTCGAGGGTCGAGGGCCTGGGCCTCATGCGCGTCGGCGACGACCTCTCGATCCAGCAGTTCACCGAGAAGCCGAAGGACCCGGCCGTGATCGCCAGCCTTGCGCTCAGCCCCACGATCAAGGCCAGGCTGAAGGAGGGTTCGTCCGAGAAGATGTGCCTGGCCTCGATGGGCATCTATGTGTTCAACCGGAACGTCCTCGCCGAGGCCCTCGAGAATTCGATGACCGACTTCGGGCGCGAGGTGATCCCCGGCATCCTCGGCTCGAAGAAGATGTTCGCGCACATCTACGAGGGCTACTGGGAGGACATCGGGACCGTGAAGGCCTTCTTCGAGGCCAACCTCGCCCTTGCCCAGCCGCTGCCTCCGTTCAACATCTTCGACGCCACGACGCCGGTCTACTCTCAGAACGAGTACCTGCCCGCCGCGAAGCTGAACAAGTGCCGGGTCGACAACATCATCGTGGCCGACGGCTCGATCCTGACCGACTCGGCCCTGAAGCACAGCCTCTTCGGGATTCGCTCCTACGTGGGGGAGGGTTCCGACCTAGAGGACGTGGTCATGATGGGAGCCGACTACTATGAGACGCCCGAGCAGATCGCGGCGCATGCGCTGAAGGGCAAGCCCAACATCGGCGTCGGCAGGAACTGCTACATCCGAAGCTCGATCATCGACAAGAATGCGCGGATCGGGGGCTCGTGCCGCCTGACCCCGGCCGGCAAGGCGGACGGAACCTATGTGGGCGGCGCCGTCGTGATCCGGGATGGCGTCCTCGTCGTTCCCAAGGGGTCGGTCATTCCCCCGGGGACTGTTTTCTAGGGAGAGGGGTCACGGGCCGGGACGCGGGACGGCGAGGGGGGCGGATCTTGCGCGCCCAGAGGTAGAGGCCGAGGCAGATCATGAAGAGCGAGTAGAAGCTGCCGCGGCTGAGTCCCAGGATGAGCGAGGCGTCGGGTTCGCGGAAGGCCTCGCCGGCGATACGCACGCACGCGTAGCCGATCAGGAATTCCCCGGCGAGGCGGCCGGGACGGCGGAGGACCACGTCGCTCTTCCAGAAGCGGAGCTGCAGGTAGGCGAGGAGAAGGGCGCCCTCCATGGCGGCCTCGTAAAGCTGGGACGGATGGCGCGGGGGGATTTGGCTTAGCGGCGTGCCCGGCGGCATGCTCCGCGGGAAGATGACCGCCCAGGGCACGACCGTGATCCGACCCCAGAGCTCCCCGTTCCAGAAGTTCGCGAGGCGGCCGAACAGGATCCCCGCGGGAGCGGTCGAGGCCACCAGGTCCCAGAGGTGCGCGAGCGGGATCCGCTCGGCCCTCGAATACCATGCGACCGCGATCACGGTGCCGAGGAGGCCCCCGTGGAACGACATGCCTCCGTCCCAGACGCGCAGGATGGCGAGGGGGTCCGAGCCAAAGGTGCGCCAGCCGTCGTAGAGGAGGTAGGAGCCGATGCGGCCGCCGAGGACGACGCCGAGCACGGCGGCCATCATGAAATCGCCGGTCTTGGACAGGGGCAGAAGCGACCTTCCGGCCCGGGCGTACCGGCCGAGGAGCCAGGCGGCGACCAGGAATCCGATGGCGTAGGCGAGGCCGTAGTAACGGATCCCGAAGCGCCCCGTGAAGTGGATGAGGAACGGGTCAAGCCGGTCGACCCAGTACGCGGGCGCCATGGTCAAAGCCTCCTGCCCCGGTCCTGCTTCTGAAGGCGCGTGCGGGCCAGCTCGCGCATGTCCACGGCGACATCGTCCTTGTCGAAGATCTCGCGGCCGAGGAGGTGCTCAATGATGTCCTCCATGGTCACGACGCCCGCCGTGGCCCCGAACTCGTCGACGACGACGAGCATCTTGTTGTGCGTCTTAAGCGAGAGCTGGAGCGCGTTCGCGACCGTGGCCGTCTCCGGGATGAAATTGGCCTCCTGCATGAACTGCTCGACGAGCCCCGCGTCCTGGTCGTGGGCCTTGGCCTTCAGCAGGTCGCGGTTCCTCACGACCCCAAGGATGTCGTCCATGTTCTTGCCGTAGACCGGCATCCTCCCGAAAGGGGAGCGTGGGATGCTCCTTGAAGACCTCCGCGACCGACATCGACCGGTTGAGCGCGGTGACGACCGTGCGGGGCGTCATGATCTCGCTCACCCGGACGTTGTCGAGCGAGAGGGCGTTGGCGATGATGCTCGACTCGCTCTTTGAGAGCGTGCCTTCCTGGGCTCCCCTCTCGGCGAGCAGGATGATTTCCTCGTCCGAGCCGTGCACCTTGGCGGGCGGGCCCACGAAGGGCCTGACCACGAGCGCGCAGAACCACGTGACCGGCGAGAGGAACCGCCTGAGCCAGCCTATGGGGTAGACGAGGTAGGGCAGGAGCGCGCGCCTGTGGGTGACGCCGATGTTCTTCGGCAGGACCTCCGAGAAGAGCAGCAGCACCGCGCCGAAGCAGATCGTGATCACCAGGACCGTCGAATTCGAGTAAAAGCGCGAGGCGAGGACGCCGACGCCCACCGAGCCGAGGCTGTTGGCGACCGTATTGAGCGTCAGGATGGACGAAATCGTCGCGTCGATCTCGCGCTTGAGGGTCTCAAGGAGCGCGCCCCGCCGGGGCCGCGCCTTCTTCAGCGCCTGGATCTCGGCCGCCGTCGTCGAGAGAATGACGGCCTCCATCAGGGAGCAGAAGAACGACATCCCGATCGTGACGATGATGACAAAGGGCAGCATCAGCCGAACCTAGCGCGTGGCCCCGTTTTTTCCGACCACAAAAGAGCCTTGCAGACGGAGCACCTTAGGTGGCTTGGTAGTGGGCCATGGGCACCCCGAAGCGCACCCCTCTCTGGGAATTTCACGCGGCGCATGGCGCCAGGCTCGTGGACTTTGCCGGCTGGGAGATGCCGGTCCAGTACCGGAGCATCCTCGAGGAGCACAAGGCCGTCAGGCGGGCCGCGGGCCTCTTCGACGTGAGCCACATGGGCGAGGCCGACGTGCAGGGCCCGGGCGCCCTCGCGTTCCTGAACGCCCTCGTGACCAACGATGTCGCCCGGATGTATCCGGGCAGGGTCATCTACTCGCCGATGTGCCACCCCGATGGCGGCGTGATCGACGACCTCCTCGTCTACATGCGCGGCCCCGGCGACTACTTCCTGTGCATCAACGCCGGAAACACGGACTCCGACCTGGAATGGATCCGGGCGCGCGCCGCCGGGTGCGACGTGGCGGTGACGGACCGCTCAAGCGAGCTGGCCCTTCTCGCGATCCAGGGACCGGGCGCGGCGGCCATCCTCCAGCCGCTCACCTCAACCAAGCTGGGCGCGATCAAGTACTACCATTTTGCGCAGGGGGAGGTCGCGGGAATCCGGTGCACGATCAGCCGGACCGGCTACACCGGCGAGGACGGCTTCGAACTCTACCACGCGGGCGGAAGCGCCGTCGCCCTCGCGCAGGCGCTCCTGGCGGCGGGAAAGGCCCACGGCCTCGAGCTCTGCGGCCTCGGCGCCCGCGACAGCCTGAGGCTTGAGGCCGGCTTCCCGCTCTACGGACACGAGCTTTCAAGGGAGATTTCGCCCCTGACCGCCGGCCTCGGCTGGACCGTGAAGCTAGAAAAGGGCTGCGACTTCGCGGGAAGGGGGGCGCTGGCGGCCGAGAAGGAGGGGGGCTCTCCGAGGAAGGTCGTATTCTTCAAGACGGGCGACCGCCGGATCATCCGGCCTGAGACACCCGTCCTCGGGGAGACAGGCGCGCCGGTCGGCCGCGTCCTTTCGGGGACCCTCTCGCCGATCCTCTCGGAGGCCATAGGATCGGCCCTTGTGGAGCGCGGTGCCGCGGCTAATAGGCTCCGGGCCGAAGTCCGGGGCGCCCTTATCGATTTGCATCCCGTCAATCCCCCGTTCATCGACCTTAAGAAGACAAAATGAGCTCCGTACCGGCTGAACTACGCTACGCAAAATCCCACGAATGGCTGAAGCTTGACGCCGACGGCGGCGCGACGGTCGGGATCACCGACTACGCGCAGGCGTCGCTCGGCGACATCACCTACGTCCAGCTCCCGAAGGTCGGCAGCGTCCTGAAGCAGGCGGCAGCCTTCGGCGTCGTCGAATCCGTCAAGGCGGCCTCCGACGTCTACGCGCCTGTGTCGGGCACGGTGGTGGCCGTGAACACGGCCCTCGACGCATCGCCCGAGACGCTGAACCGGGACCCGTACGGCGCGGGCTGGATCCTCAGGCTGCGCCCCGCGGACGCGGCCCAGGCCTCCGCGCTCATGGACGCGGCGGCCTACACGCAGCTGACGGCCTAGGCATTTTCCCGCAACCCACTCAAAAACCCAGATCCGTTCAACCTGAAAAAAATGAAGAAAATACTCCCCCTCGCCCTGAGTCTCGCCCTCGTCCAATGCCTCGTTGCGGCGGATCCCGCCCCGGCGACGAACGCCGCCCCGGCTGCGAATCCCGCGCCGGCGATAGACCCGGCCCAGATTGAACTCGCGCGCGCGGTCATCAAATCCATGCACGCGGACCGGATGCTCGACCAGATGTCGGCCCAGATGCAGCAGATGGCGGCCCAGTCGCTCAACCTGACCACGGGGAACCTGACGCCCGAGCAGAGGGCGACGGCGACAAAGGTTTCGCAGAAGGTCATGGCGCTCTCGATGGACGCGGCCAAGGGCATGATCGACAAGATGGACACGATCTACGCCGAGGTCTATTCGCCGGCCGAGCTGAAGGCGATGAAGGCGTTTTTCGAATCGCCCGAGGGGGTGTCGATGCTCCAGAAGCAGCCCCAGATCATGAGGAAGTTGATGCCGTACATCCAGGATATGCAGAAGGACCTGATCCCGAAGATCCAGAGGATCACCGAGGAAGCCCGGAGCGAGGAAAAGAGCGCAGCCGCGGCCGCAGCGGCGGCGGCGGCGGCGCCCCGACCCCGGCGGCGGCCCAGCCGGCGAAGCCGTAGTCCCCGGCTTTCCGAATCGGCGGACCGCGCGGGCTCAGCCCTTGCGGTCCCGCTTGCGGCGCTCCGTCGCGCTCAGGATGCGCTTGCGCATCCGAAGGCTCTTCGGGGTCACCTCGACGAATTCGTCGGCCGCGATGTACTCGATCGTGCGCTCGAGCGAGAGCTTGGTTGGGGGGGTGAGCCCCGTTGCGACCCCCGAGCCCTGGGAGCGGAAATTCGTCAACGCCTTGGCCCGGACGGCGTTGCACGAGATATCCTCGTTGCGGGGGTTCTCGCCGACGATCATCCCCTCGTAGACCTCCTCGCCCGGTCCGACGAACAATTTGCCGCGCTCCTGCACCATCTCGAGGGCGTAGCCGGTCGTCGTGCCCGCCTCGGTCGCGATGATCGTGCCCGTCAGGCGCGTAAGCACCTCGCCCGCATAGGGCCCGTATTCCTTGAACAGGTGGCTCATGACTCCTCGCCCGCTCGTCGCGTTGACGACGTCGATCTCGAAGCCGATCAGACCGCGGGTCGTGATCGTCGCCTCGATCATCGTCGAGTGGGAGAGCTTCTGCATGTTGGTCATGATTCCCTTCCGGTTTGCCAGGTTCTGGACGATCGCGCCGACGCATTCGTCGGGAATCTCAATCCAGGCCGTCTCGAAGGGCTCGAGGCGCTGGCCGTTCTCGATCTTCTCGATCACGGTCGGGCGGGAGACGAGGAGTTCGAACCCCTCGCGCCGCATCGTCTCGACGAGGACGGCGATCTGCATCGCTCCGCGGGCCTTCACGTTGAAGACGCCGGCCGAGGAGGTGTCCTCGACCTTGATCGAAACGTTGGTTTTCAGCTCGCGGAAGAGGCGGTCGCGCAGCTGACGCGACGTCACAAGCTTTCCCTCGCGGCCCACCAGGGGGCCGTCGTTGACGCAGAACTGCATCTCGAGCGTCGGGGGGTCGATCTGGGTGAAGGGCAGGGCGTGCTGCTCCTCGCTGGCGGCGATCGTGTCGCCGATGTCGATGTCCTCGAATCCGGAGAGGCCCACGATGTTTCCGGCGGTGCCGACCGCGGTTTCCGCGGTGCCGAGCCCGGTGAACTCGATCACCTTGGTGACCTTGGCCCGCGTCTTCTTGCCGTCCGCGTTGCTGATCACGAAAACGGCGTCGCCGAGGCGCACCTCCCCGCCGAGGATCTTGCCGACGGCGATCCTGCCGACGTAGTCGCTCCAGTCGATGTTGGAGACCAGCATGTGGAAGGGCTCGTTCGGCTTGGCGAACGGGGGCGGGACGTGGTCGAGAATCGTCTGGAAGAGGGGGGCCATGTCCTTGCGCTCATCCTCAAGGCGGTACATCATGTAGCCGTCCCGGCCCGAACCGAAGACGACCGGGGCATCGAACTGCTCCTCGGTCGCATTGAGCTCGAGGAGCAGCTCCTGGACCTTGTCGTACATCTTCTTCGGCTCGGCGTTCTCGCGGTCGATCTTGTTGATGACGATGACGACCTTGAGGCCGTGGGCCAGGGCCTTGCGCAGGACGAAGCGGGTCTGCGCCTGGGGCCCGTCGTAGGCGTCCACGAGGAGAAGCACCCCGTCGACCATCCTGAGGGCCCGCTCGACCTCGCCGCCAAAATCCGCGTGTCCGGGCGTGTCGACGATGTTGATCGTCTTGTCGTGCCAGTGGACGGAGGTGTTCTTCGCCTTGATCGTGATGCCCTTCTCCTTCTCGAGGTCCATGGAGTCCATGGCCCGCTCTTCGACCTGCTGGTTGGCACGGTAGACACCGCCCTCCTTCAGGAGCTTGTCAACGAGCGTGGTTTTGCCGTGGTCGACGTGGGCTATAATGGCGATGTTTCGTATGTTCTGGTTCATTGCGCTCAAGGGGCCGGAAATTTGAAAAAGAGCGCAATCTTGTCACCCGGCCCCGGGGAACGCAAGGGCTATCGGGCCGGCCGGGCCCGGCGGGTGCGGATGCCCTGCGAGATCCGCAAAAAAATAAGGCCCCGGAACCTTTCGGTTCCGGGGCCAAATTTGGGGGTGGGCGCTCGCCACGCGCTCTTTCCCATCACATACGTTGGGCGCACTCGCTTTCGCGGGCCGTATGCTCCCCGACGCCACTCTTCGCGGCATGCGAAGATTTCGATCTCATGGCGGGATCGCTCCTACCGTTGCCGGTTGGAGTCTATCGAGTGAGGCCTCTTCGCCCAGTTCGGCCACCCCCTGCCAGGGGCGGCACGCCGGACGTGGTGCAGACACGCCTACAAGTAGCGGATCTTTCGCGTCGGCACCGTTGCCACGGGGACGGCATCAGCTTTTGGCCGATCGTTTGCCCCGCGTTACGGGTCTGACCTCTTAACTCTCAGGCTGCGTTCGCATTGCAGTTGGGTGACGCGGATTTACACGCCGCCCAATTGAGGAGTTTTCACGGGATTTGCCTGGCCCGCTCGCTCCCCGCCGCCACGCCTCCCTTACGCGCCTCGATCGTTTTTACCGATCCAGGCCTTCTGGCGGGGTCGTCCCGCCGGGAAACGCGACTGCGTTCTGGTCTGCGCAGTAGCAGCCATACCCTCTGGGTAACTGCGTCGGCACCCGGTTCGAAACCTCCCGTGTGCCTGACTCGGCTCGGACGCGGTTTCTAATCACGCCTTGCCGCTCAGCTCCTGACTTCATGATACTGACCGGTCATGACACCGGCCAGAGGAGCTGGTGATATTGCCTCGCTCCGCATTGCTGCGGTGAGGGGATGGCGGCACCAGCTGCCACCGTCCTTTCCCCGGTCGCCCGGGATTATCTCAGCCGTGCTTTCGGAGGGTTTTTCAGGCCTCCGCGCTGCGACTGTTCTATCAAGGAACGTGCAGAGGTTGCGCCGGGGTTACGTTCACGTGAAGCTTTTCTTATGCACAATCCTCTCACAATTAGTTGCTGTGAATAACCTGCGAACAACTTAATTCACCGGTTGTTCACAATCGTCCATGGCGCCCAAAGACCTTCCCATCTATGAACTTGAGCCGTCTCTTGTCGCGTCGCTGCGCGGGACCGGTCGGGTGATCGTGCAGGCTCCGACGGGCTCTGGAAAGTCGACCCAGATTCCGCAGATGCTGCTGAGGCACGGACTCCTGGGAACCGGCCAGGTCGTCGTCCTCCAGCCCCGCAGGCTCGCCGCCCGCATGCTCGCGCGCCGTGTCGCCGAGGAGGTGGGGACAAGCCTCGGGGAACTCGTCGGCTACCAGATCCGCCTCGAGTCGAGGGTGAGCGAGCGGACGAGGATCCGCTTCGTCACCGAGGGAATCCTGCTGCGCCAGATGACCTTTGATCCCGAGCTGGCCGGAGTCAGCGCCGTCATCTTCGACGAATTCCACGAGCGGCACCTCTACGGGGACATCTCGCTGGCGAAGGCACTCGGGATCCAGCGAACGGTGCGCCCCGACCTGAAGATCGCGGTCATGTCCGCGACCCTCGATGCCGGGGCGCTGGGCGGCTACCTGGCGCCCTGCGAGGTGCTCACCTCGCGGGGCCGGGCGCACCCGGTAGGGATCGAATACCTTGAGAAGGCCGTCGACTTTGACGCCGAGCCCGTGTGGGAGGTGGCGGCTCGCGAATGCGAGCGCATCGCCGGCGCCACCTCTGGAGACCTCCTCGTCTTCATGCCGGGAGCCTACGAGATTTCCCGCACGATCCAGGCGATCCAGGGCAGCCGCCGCCTCAGGGATTTTGCGGCGCTTCCGCTCCACGGCGAGCTGTCGCCGGAGGCCCAGGACAGGGCGGTCGCGCGCGCCTCGAGCCGCAAGATCATCGTCTCGACGAATGTGGCGGAGACGTCGCTCACGATCGACGGGGTGACGGCGGTGGTCGACAGCGGCCTTGCCCGGTGCGCCCGTTTCGACCCGGAGCGCGGAATCAACACGCTCCTGATAGAGAAGATCTCGGCGGCGAGCGCGGACCAGCGCGCGGGCAGGGCGGGACGGACGGCGCCGGGCGTGTGCGTCCGGCTCTGGACCGAGAGGGAGCACGGCAGGCGCGCCGCCCACGAGCTTCCCGAGGTCCGCAGGCTCGACCTCTCCGAGGTGGTGCTGACGCTCAAGGCGGCCGGGATTGCCGACCTGTCCGGCTTCAACTGGTTTGAAAGGCCGGACCCGCGGGGGATCGAGCGGGCCGAGTCGCTCCTGGGCGACCTCGGGGCAGTCTCCGGACCGGGAGGCCCGATCACGGGGATCGGGCGGCGCATGCTCCGCTTTCCCGTCCACCCGCGCTATGCGCGGATGTTCCTCGCCGCGCAGGAACGGGGCTGCGTGCGGCCGGTCGCCATGATGGCCGCGCTGACCCAGGGGAGGAACTTTCTGCTGCGCGGGGTCGCGCGCCAGGTCGACGAGGCCCGCGAGGAGGTCCTAGGCGAGGAGCACGAGAGCGACTTCTTCCTGCTGATGCGCGCGTGGCGCTTCGCGGACCGGAACGGCTATTCGCTCGAGGCGTGCCGCCGGATGGGGATCCACGCGCAGGCGGCCCGCCAGGTGGGCCCGCTCTTTGAGCAGTTCATCGAGATCGCGAAGTCCGAGGGGCTCGATGTGTCCGAGCGCCGGGTCGACGGGGCCGAGGTGAGAAAGTGCGTCCTCGCGGGCTTCCCGGACCACCTTGCCCGGAGGCTCGACGCGAGCACGCTTCGGTGCGACCTGATCCACGGACGGCGCGGCCTCCTCGCGCGCGAGAGCGCGGTCGGCAGGGCCCCCCTCCTCGTGGCGGCGGAGATCACGGAGGTCGGCGGGCGAGGGGGCGACGTGAACGTGCTGCTCAACATTGCGACCGCGGTCGAGGAGGCGTGGCTGAGGGAGCTCTTCCCAGGGGAATTGAAGGACGTGCGCGAGGTGACCTACGACGCGTCGGCGAAGCGCGTCGTGGCCCGCCGGGAGAAACGGTTCAGGGACCTCGTGCTCGAGTCCCGGTCGGGCTCGGACGACGTCCCCCCGAACGAGGCGGCCGCGCTCCTCGCCCGCGAGGTCGTTGCGGGGCGGATTTCGATCGACGCCTGGGACGAGTCGGTCGAGCAGTGGATCAACCGGGTCAACCGCCTTGCGGAATGGTTTCCGGAGTACGAGGTCAATCCCGTGACCCCGGCGGACCGGATGACGCTCCTCGAGCAGGTGTGCTACGGCGAGACGTCGGCGCGCGGGGTGAAGGGCCGCGAGGTCATGGCCGTCCTCAGGGACTGGCTCACCGCGGAGCAGCTGGCGGTCCTTGAGCAGGTGCTGCCCGAGCGCCTCGCGATGGCAAACGGCCGCAGGTCGCGCCTGACCTATCCGAAGGACGGGCCGCCGGTCCTGTCCGCGCGCATCCAGGAGCTCTACGGGGTCGAGGGGCGGTTTTCGCTCGGGCAGGGCAGGGTTCCCGTCAAGATCGAGGTGCTCGCGCCCAACCAGCGACCCCTCCAGGTCACCGAGGACCTGACACTCTTCTGGAGGGAGATCTACCCGAAGATTAAGCCCGAACTCTCGCGCAGGTACCCGCGCCACGAGTGGCGGTAGGCCCCGGTCAGTCGACCTCGAGCGGAGCCGCCAGGAGAATCTTCCGCGAGGAGGATCCGATCTCGATCGTGTAGGACCCGGGTTCGACGACCCAGTCGTGCTTGCCCTCGTCGAAATACGAGAACGCGTGCCGGTCGAGGACGACCGTCACCGAGACCGTCTGGTCCGTCATGAGGCTCTCGTGGCTAAATCCCCGCAGCTCGCGGACGGGCCGGTGGGCCCTTGAGGTGACCGGCGGGCTCACGTAGACCTGCGAGATCTCGTCCCCCTTCATGGTCCCGTTGTTCGTGACGTCAAAGCTGACCTCCCAGCGCCCGTCCGGGGTCGGCTCGACCTGGAGCTTGGAGTAGCTGAAGGTCGTGTAGCTCAGTCCGAAACCGAACGGGAAGAGGGGGGCGACCCCCTTGGTGTCGAACCAGCGGTACCCGACAAGGATGCCCTCGGCATAGTCCACCTTCCCGTTGGAACCCGGATAGTTGCCGTAGCACGGGGAGTCCTCGAGGCGCTTCTCATAGGAGAACGGCAGTTTGCCGCCGGGGCTCACCGCCCCCATGATGATTTCGCCGACGGCCCGGCCGCCCTCCTGGCCGGGATACCAGGCCTGGAGGAGCGCGGGCACGCGGCCTATCCAGTCGGCGGTCTCAACCGGGCCTCCCGAGTTGAGGACGACGATGGTCCTCGGGTTCAGCTCCGCCGCGCGGCGGATGAGCTCGGGCTGGTCGTTCGGGAGCCGGAAGGCCCGGTCCGAGCCCTCGCCCTCGAGCATCGAGTTGAAACCGGCGCAGACGACGACCGCGTCGGCGGAACGCACCTTTGCGGCGTCCTCGTCCGAAAGGAGCGGAGGCTCCGGGCCCCAGGCGAACCGGACGGCGGGCGAGCCGACATTGTCGTAGTGGGCCCCGACCTCGATCGCGTACGACCGGCCGGCCTCTAGGGGGGCCACGGCGAACAGCGTGTCGTTGGCGTTGAGCCAGGTGTCGATGAGGGCCTCTCCGTCCAGCTTGACGCTGACACCGCCGTGGTTGTGCACGAGGAAGATGTAGTTCCCGGAGGCCGGCGCCCGGATGGACCCGGTCCACAGGGCCGTGTAGCCGTGCAGCTCGACTCCGGGGGCGGGTTCCTGCCCCGACCAGTCGTGGTCGATCTTTGCGTCGGAGAGGGTCGCGAGGACCTTGCGGCTCGGCCCATCGTCGCTCGCGAACTCGAGCTTGAGCGGCCCCTCGTAGGTCGCCTTTGCGACCAGTTGGTCGAGCAGCTCCCTGCCGGGCCCGCGGATCACCTCGACCTTCGCCTTCTTGCCGGCCGCCATCCTGATCCCCTCGAGGACGCTCACATAGTGGAACGGCTCGACGTGGCCGCTGCCGCCGCCCGCGGGGAAATCGTCTGCATTCGGACCGAGGACGACGATCCGCTTCAACCTCTTTGCGTTCAGCGGGAGGGTGCTCGCGGTCATTCTTGAGAAGCACGACGGCCTCGCGCGCGATCGCCAGCGCCACCAGGTCGCTCCTCGGGTCGTCCTTGGGCGTCGGTAGCGCCTGGGTCCTGTCGAGGAATCCGTTTGCGATTTCGAGCCTCAGGATGCGCCGCACCTTGTCGTCGATCGTGGCCTGGCTGACCTTGCCCGAGGCGATGAGGGGTCCCAGCGTGGCGGGGTTCATGTAGACCCCCGAGGGCATCTCGAGGTCGAGGCCGCCGTTGGCCACGCCGAGCGTTTCGTGCGCGGCGCCCCAGTCCGACATGAGGACACCCTTGAAGCCCCAGTCGCCCTTGAGGACCTTGTCGTTGAGCCAGCCGTTCGCGCTGCAGTACGTGCCGTTCAGGCGGTTGTAGGCGGCCATGACCGCCCACGCGTGGCCCTTCTCCACGGCGGCTTTGAATGCGGGAAGGTAGATCTCGCGCAGCGCCCGCTCGCTCACCCGGACGTCGATCGTGTCGCGGTCGGTCTCCTGGTTGTTGACCGCGAAATGCTTTACCGTGGCGACCACTCCCGGCCCCCTGCATCCCGACCACGATCTGGGTCGCGACGGAACCCGCGAGGCAGGGGTCCTCCGAAAGGTACTCGAAGTTGCGCCCGTTCTGGGGCACCCGCGTGATGTTGACCGCAGGGGCGAGCATGATGTGGACCCCCCGGGCGCGAGCGTCGTTGGCGACCGAGGCGCCGAATTGCCGCGCGAGATCGGCGTCCCAGGTGGCCGCCAGGCCGACCGTCGACGGGTAGGCGGTCGAGGGCCCGTAGTTGCGGACCCCCTGAGGGCCGTCCGCCATCTTGATCTCGGGGATGCCGAGGCGCGGGATCGGCCGGATGTAGAAGTCGCGGTCGCCGCCGAGCAGCGAGAGCTTCTCGTCCAGGGTGAGCCTTCCGAGGAGATCCTCGACGCGGGCCTCAACCGGGGCCGTCTTGTCCTTGTAGACATCGCCCTCGGCCCTTGCGGCGGCGGCGAAGCTGATTCCTAGCGCGGCCACGAGGGCCCGGGAATAAAGGGGGGTCATGCTTTGGGTTTCTTGCGGTGGTTCGTGCGCTCGATGTTCAGGTAGGTCTTATTGAGCATCTGGCTCTCGTAAAGTTCCAGCAATCGGACGCCCTCCCGGGGCTTCACCATGTCCTTGCGGGTGGCGGCGTCGATCTGAACCTTCATCTTTCGGCAGAGGTCCGCCTGCTGGTACTGGACCCCCTCGATCACGTCGGCGATGCGGCTTCCGCTCAGGGCCTCCTCGATGTAGAAGCCGTTCGGCTCGTCGTCCTCGAGGAAGACGTGAACCTCGTTGACCCTGCCGAAGAGGTTGTGGAGGTCCCCCATGATGTCCTGGTAGGCCCCGGTCAGGAAGATTCCAAGGTAGTACGGCTTCTTGTTGAGGGGATGAAGCGCGACATAGTCCTTCACGTCCTGAAGGTCGATGAAGCTGCCGATCTTTCCGTCCGAGTCGCAGGTGATGTCGACCAGGATGGCGTTGACCGTCGGCTTCTCGTTGAGCCGGTGGAGCGGCGCGATCGGGAAAAGCTGCTTCAGGGCCCAGTGGTCGAGAAGCGACTGGAAGACCGAGAAATTGCACACGTACTGGTCCGCGAGGAGCGTCGACAGGTCGTGGAGCTCCTCGGGCTGGTAGCCGGCCTTCTGGCCCTCCTTGGCGATCTGCTCGCAGATCTGCCAGAAGATCTGCTCGGCCGCCGCGCGGTTCTCGAGGTCGAGGTAGCCCAGGTTGAAGAGCGAAAACGCCTCGTCCTTCTTCTGGAGGGCGTCGTGGAAGCGCTCGAGGCGCCCGAGCTTCGACTTGTTCCTCAGCAGGATCTCCAGGTCGGTCACGATCTTCTGCTTCTCCTTGGGCTGGTGCTGCTTGCCGAGGGATTCCCGCTTGTTTATCCGCTCGAAGACCTCGATCACGAGCATGGAGTGGGGGGCGACCACGGCGCGTCCGGACTCGCTGACGATGTCCGGCTCCGGAACGCCGGCCGAGCGGCAGATTTCGCGCACGTTGAAGACAACGTCCCGGGCGTACTCCTCCATCGAGTAGTTCATCGAGCTCTCGAAGTTCGAGCGCGAGCCGTCGTAGTCGATCCCGAGGCCCCCTCCGACGTCGATGTAGCCCATCGGGAAGCCCATCTTGGCCAGCTGGCAGTAGAAGCGGGTCGCCTCAATCACCGCGTTCTTGATCGTGATGATGTTGGGAACCTGCGAGCCGATGTGGAAATGGAAGAGGCGCAGCGAGGCCTTCAGGTGGGCCGCCTTCAGCTTCTCGCAGGCGAAGAGGATCTCGGCCGTGTTGAGTCCGAACTTGGCGTTGTCGCCCGTAGACAGGGCCCACCGGCCCTCGCCCCGGGTCTGGAGCTTGGCGCGGAAGCCGATCATCGGCTTCACCCCCGTCTCCTCCGAGATCCGGATGATGTCGTCGATCTCGGAAAGCTGCTCGACGACGATGATCACCCGCTTGCCGATCTTGCGGCCGAGGAGGGCCATCCGGATGTAGTCGTGGTCCTTGTAGCCGTTGCAGATGATCAGGCGGTTCGGGCCCTCGTTCATCGCGAGCGCCACCATGAGCTCCGGCTTTGAGCCGGCCTCAAGGCCGTAGTTGTAGTCGCGCCCGGCCGCGACGATCTCGTCGACGACCTCCCTAAGCTGGTTCACCTTGATCGGGAAGACGCCGCGGTAGGCGCCCTTGTAGCCCTCCTCCCGGATCGCCTGGCGGAAGACCTCGTTCAGCTGGATCACGCGGTGGCGCAGCAGATCCTGGAAGCGGATCACCATGGGGGCATTCAGACCCATGCCGAGGGCCTCGGAGACGACGTCCAGGATCCGGATGGCGCGCCCGTCCTTCAGGGGCTGGACGGCGACAAAGCCGTCGGAGTCGACGGAAAGGTGTCCGGAGCCCCAGCGTTTGAATCCGTAGAGCTCCTCGGATTTTGCTGCCGACCAGGCGGATGCGGATTTGCTTTTCAAGATTTTGGAGAGGGCCGGCCACTGAGGGCTTGCCATCACAAGCGTGGATTCAGTTAGATGCGTGTTTTCTCTTTATAAGAACGCAATACGAAATGACTAAAATGATTGCCCAAACAGCGGCCCCCGCGGGCGGCGCCGGTTTCCCGCCCTCGATGATCATCGTGTGGCTCTTGTTCATTGCCGGATTCTATTTCCTCTTCATTGCCCCCCAACGCAAGAAGCAGAAGGAGCATGACAAGATGCTCTCCACCCTGCAATCCGGCGATGAGGTCGTGACGACCGGCGGAATCTACGGCGTGATCACGAACGTCAAGGACGACCGCTTTGTCGTGCGCGTGGGCGACAATACGAAGGTCGAGGTCGGCAAGGGATTCATCCTCTCGGTCGTGAAGAAGCCCTCCGCGGAGGAGAAGAAGTCCTCCTAGGCCCCCCATCCCGGCCCCCGGGACGGGCGGGCAAAGCGCGCCCGGTGCGGCGCGACGGCCGCAGTGGGACGCGGCGAAACCCCTTTAACCCAAATCAGACATGTTTAAACGCAACCTCTGGAAGATATCCCTAAGCCTACTGATCCTGGGCTGGGCCATCTTCGCGCTTCTGCCTTTCCCCCCTTGGAAGGACGTCCCCTTCACCGACTACATCAGGGCGCACGCCTCGGCCAACAAGGGCGAGTTTGACGCCCTCCTGAAGCAGGCGTCCGAGCTCAAGAAGTCCGGGGCCGCCCCGAGCGAGTACGTGGCGCTCAAGCGGATCGGCCGGGAGCAGAAGATCGACCTGAGCCAGTTCTTCCCGGACGTCCGTCTGGAGGAGTCGCTCAAGAACATCGGCAAGCGCAACGACATCCTGATGAAGTACCTGCTCGACAGCTCGAAGGCGCGGCTCCAGCTCGGCCTCGACCTGAAGGGCGGCGTCGGCTTCACGCTTGAGGCCGACCTCGGCAACAAGACCGCGGGCTATGACGAGGAGACGGCCAACAAGGAGAAGCTCACCAAGGCGATCGAGATCATCAGCACGCGCATCAACTCGCTCGGCGTTGCCGAGCCCCTGATCCGCCCGGTCGGCTCAAACCGGATCGAGGTCCAGCTGCCGAACGTCAACACGAAGGACAATCCCGACGTCCTGGACGAGGTGAAGAAGCCCGCCAGGCTCGACTTCCGGATGGTCTATCCCCTGGCCACCCCGGACACCGTCCGGCCGGGCGAGATCCCGCCCGGCTACGAGATCAAGAGCTACGACCACGAGCATCCGGACGGCTCGGAGACCTCCGAGGAGTATTTCATCAAGCGGATTCCGGAGATGACCGGCGACATGATCGCCTATTCCTCGGTCCAGCACGACACCTACGGCAAACCGCTGATAGCCATGCGCTTCACGAGCGAGGGCAGGAAGCGCTTCGCCCAGGTGACCCGCGAGATCGCTGCGAGCGGTGACAAGGCGACCGGCCGCCTGGGCCAGCTCGCGATCGTCCTCGACGGCACGGTCTATTCGGTCCCGACGGTCAAGGAGGAGATCGACAGCGACAGCGCCGAGATCACCGGCTACTTCACCGAACGCGAGGCCTTCAACCTGGCCAACGTCCTCAACAACCCGCTCGACCTCCCGCTGATCGTCAAGTCGCAGTACGAGGTGGGGCCCTCGCTCGCCGAGGACGCCGTGGCCAGCGGAATCCGGGCCTCGGTCATCGGCCTGGCGGCCGTTGCCGCGTTCATGGTCACCTTCTACACGACGGGCGGCCTCGTCGCCGTCATCACGCTGGCGGTCAACCTGATCATCATCCTGGGGGTCATGGCGAACATCGGGGCCACGATGACGCTCCCCGGACTGGCCGGCATCGTGCTCACGATCGGCATGGCGGTCGACGCCAACATCCTGATCTTTGAGCGCATGCGCGAGGAGATCGCGGTCGGCAAGTCCCTGTCGACGGCCAACCAGATGGGCTTCAAGAAGGCCCTGATGACGATCATCGACGCGCACATCGTGCAGCTGATCATCTGCGCCATCATGATCTGGCTCGGCACGGGCCCGATCCGCGGGTTCGGCGTGACGCTGGCGATCGGCGTCCTCTCGACCATGTTCTCGGTGCTGATCACGGCCCACCTGATCATGGAGCTGCTGATCGACTCCGGCACGGTCAAGAAGATCAAGATGCGCCACCTGCTCAAGGCCATCCACGTGGACTTCGTGAAGTTCGGGCTCCCGGCGTTTGCGGGTTCCTGGACGATCGTCCTCCTCGGGCTCGGCGTGATCTTCTACCAGGGCAACCGCATCTTCGGCATCGACTTCTCGGGCGGCGACGTGATCACCGTCCAGTACAAGGAGCGCATCGAGGATGCCCAGATCCGCTCGGTCGCCGATGCGAACAAGGTCGGCGAGATCAACATCTCCCATGAGAGCGCGCTCGGCGGCGGCGGCGAGCAGCTCAAGGTCGAGACGCCCGAGGGCAAGTCGCAGATCCTCTTGGACGCCCTCCAGAAGGGCTACCCGAGCGCGGGGCTCGTGAAGGCGGGCGAGGAGCACGTCGGCGCGTCCATTGGCCGCGAGATCATGCTGAACGCGGCGCTCGCGATCGGCGTCTCGATGCTGACGATCCTCTTCTACATCGCCTTCCGGTTTGAGTTCGGCTTCGGCGTCGGCGCGATGGTCTCCATCCTTCACGACATCCTGATGACGATCGGCATCTTCGTGCTGACCGGGCACAAGTTCTCGGCGCCCATGGTGGCGGCGATCCTGTGCATCGCCGGCTACTCGATCAACGAGACCGTCGTCGTGTTCGACCGCATCCGCGAGGAGCTGAAGCTCAACCCCACGGGTTCGCTTCGCGACGTCGTCAACACCGCGATCAACAAGGTCTTCGCGCGGACGATCATGACCTCGTCGACGACGTTCCTCGCCGCCCTCTCGCTCTTCCTCTTCGGAAGCGGCGTCCTTCGCGACATCTCCTTCACCTTCCTTGTCGGCATCGTGACCAGCACGTTCTCCGCGATCTTCGTGGCCGCCCAGGTCTTCTACTGGTGGCACAAGGGCGATCGCAAGCACGTCGAGGCGCACTCCGACGTGGCGCCGAAGTACGAGTGGACGGGTTCGAGCAAGGCCTCACGTTAACCGTGGCATCGGCCAGATGCTCTGGGTTTACACGCCGATTCCGGCCGGTGAGGCCGAGCAGCTGAGCAAGCGCGCGGGCGTGGCGCCCGTGATTGCCGAGCTCTTGATCCGCGCCGGGCACCGGGACCCGGCGCTCGCGGCCGAGTTCCTAAGGCCCGAGCTCTCCCGGCTTGGGGATCCATTCCTTGTGGGGAACGTCGTCCCCGCCGTGGCGCGCCTCAAGGCGGCCATCGTCGCCCGCGAGCGGGTGGTGGTCCTCGGCGATTACGACGTCGACGGCGTCAGCAGCACGGCGCTCCTGGTCCTCGTCCTTCGCAGCTTCGGGCTCACCCCGACCTTCGTCGTTCCCCGCCGCTCGGAGGACGGATACGGGCTCTCTCGGAGCGCCATCGACCGCGCCCTCGAGGTGGGCAAGCCCGCGCTCTTCATCGCCCTCGACTGCGGCACGAATTCGCACGAGGAGGTCGCCTACCTGGTCGGCAAGGGCATCGACGTCCTCGTGGTCGACCACCACCGGTCCAAGGAGCGCCCGCTCCAGCAGGGGCTCCTGATAAACCCGCATGTGGCGGGCCCGGGCGGCGAGGCGGCCCAGCCCGCCTGGCAGCACCTCTGCACGGTGGGCCTGGTCTTCAAGCTCATGCACGGCCTCCTGAAGCAGCTCCGCTCGGAGAACCACCCCGTGGCGGCGCGCATCAGGCTGCGCGACCACATGGACCTGGTCGCCATGGGCACGATCGCCGATCTGGTCCCGCTCCTTGGCGAGAACCGCATCCTTGCGAAGAACGGGCTCAGGATCCTCCAGGAGACGGCGCGCCCCGGGCTCCGGGCGCTCATGGAGGTCTCGGGCATCTCGAGCACCCAGGAGATCCAGCCGGTCGACATCTCCTTCCGGCTCGGGCCCCGGATCAACGCCTCCGGGAGGCTCGCCGACGCCGCGCTTTCGGTGGAGCTGCTTCTCAGCGAGAACACGGCCTTTTCCCGCGAGACCGCGCTCCAGCTCGACCTGTTCAACCGGGAGCGCCAGGACATCGAGCGGAAGATCACCGAGGAGGCGGAGCGGATGATTGAGGAGAACTATCTGGGCGACGCGGGGATCGTCCTCTTCAGCGAGGCATGGCATCCCGGTGTCGTCGGGATCGTCGCAGGGCGGGTTACCCGCCACTACAATCGCCCGTGCATCGTCCTCGGCAACGAGGGGGACATGGCCAAGGGATCCGGGCGGAGCGTGGACGGGGTGAGCCTGGTGGATATCCTGGCGACATGCCCCGAGGGGCTCACGAGCTGGGGAGGCCACCCGATGGCCGTCGGCGTGTCGCTTCCCAAGGCGGAGCTTGACGGCTTCCGAGGGCGGTTCGCGGCGGCGGTTCGGGAGCAGGTGGGCTCCGGGATCACGGAGGCCCGCCTCACCATTGCGGCATGGCTAACGGCCGACCTGATCAGCGAGGGGCTCATGGCGGAGCTCGATTCGCTCCATCCGTACGGGCAGGGCAACCCGGAACCTGTTTTCGGGCTGCGCAGGGTCGTGTTCCGCAGGCGGCCGGAAACCTTCAAAATGCGCCATTTTCGTTTTTGGGTGGAGGATGCGAGGGGACGTGCGCTCAACGGGGTCGCCTGGAAGATGGCGGACCGAATTCCCCCGGTGGGGGCGCCGGTCGATCTGGCGGTGAAGCTCAACTGGAACTATTTCAACGACCGGAAGCTGATGCAGCTCGAACTGGTGGACTGGCGGGCTTCCGGCCCGGAAGGCGCGTAGCAGCGTCCTCGGTTAGGTGGGCCGGTGCCAGGCAGGATCGCCCGTGGGCGCGAGGCCGACGGGGAGGGTGATCACCCCATTTCGAAGCAGGCGGGGATGGGGCAATATCCCTTCAACGGGTACGTCCCCCAAAAATCCTGTGAACGCAAAAGCCATCCGCCGATTCCCATCCCTTCTCGCCGTCGCCGCCGTGCTTTCCGTCTGGACGGGCTGCATCGGACCGGGTGGGGGAGGAGGCGGCGTGGGGATCGCCTACGGAGACGATGGCGACTGGTTCGGTGACGGCAGTTGGGTCGATGGGGGAGGCGGCGGATCGTATAGGAACCGCGGAGGCGGCTCGTATGTCCACCCGAGCGCAGGAGGCCACCATGACTCTGGGGGCGGCCACGGCAGTGAAGGCGGGCACCCTTCGGGCGGCGGTGGCGGAGGGGGACATCCTTCGGGTGGCGGTGGTGCTGGCAACGGCCGCAAGTGAATCTCCCCCGCGCCGGCGGAGGTTCGCCGACCAGATTGCTCCGGGAATACACCCCCTTGCGAAGTGCGGCGAGACCCCTGCGATTGCATCGCTGGATCGCCCTGCCAATCCCGGGGTCGGCAGCCGTGCGGGCAGCGCGCCTCAGGGCGGCGATCCTTGACCCTCATTCGGAAGCGCGGCGCTCGAAGCCCCATGCACCTTCCCGCCGCGCACCGTCTCACAAGTTCTCGTAGGTACCCATCAGCAGCAGCGAATATACAATCTCGATCAAGACGGCGGGTTTGAAGGGCTTCTCGAGAACCGCCCCCGGCAGAATCAGCTGCTTCACGGTCGCAACGGGCTCAGGGAGGCAGGAGGAGATCAGAACGCAGGGTGGCTCCGCAGAGACATCCCGCAGCCGACGGATCAGGTTCAGCCCATTCAATCTCGGCATCAGATAGTCGGTGATTACCAGGTCGTAGCCCGTGGTGCAAAGGGCTCTCCAACCCTCCTCTCCGTCTTCGGCAATGTCGGCCTCGAAGCCTGCCTGGGTGACCAAACGCGCCACGAGCCCGCGGATTTCCGGTTCGTCGTCGACGACCAGGATCTGCTTGGGACCGGATCTGTCGAGAGCGAGGCGCTTGAGCACCAGGGAGGGTTCGGCCGAGGGGCCGGAGCCGCGCCACGCGGGAACCCCCGCCTCGATTGACCTGGGAGATTCGATGACGGTCGGCACGGTATCATCCGTTGTTAACCCATAGTGCCGACAATATCCCCATAGCAGCGACCCTACTGGAAAGCGGGTTGGGCATACATGGGGTGTGTCCCTACCCAGGCTGCCGGAAGAAGCAGCGAGGCCGTGGGTAAAATTCCGCCCCGGGGAATGTCGCCTGAATGCGGGGAAATCGGTTGTTATTTGCTAGGCCCCACCCGATGAGCCCAGTCTTGCCTTTCCCACTTCGCGCTTGCCCTTCTGGCTCCAAACCTGCTTTTTCATCCCTTTCCACGTGCACCCGTAGCTCAATTGGATAGAGCATCTGACTACGGATCAGAAGGTTTGGGGTTCGACTCCCTACGGGTGCGCCACTTTTTAAGAGACTACTAAGTAATAACTAGCGAAATCGCTAAACGCGAACCAAACGCGAACCAAGCGTTGGATCGGAATGGGGCGAAGGACCAGATTGTCCATAAGGGGCCCCACGAATCCACCGGGAGACTTCTAAGTTTGTAGTGAATCCAACGTAGAACACGTGATTTTGAACACCGGGGTCAAGCGCGGCGAGCCGGTTCATCATTTTGCGCTTACCGAAGTCTAGCGATCCGGAAGATGGCCGCCGGTCTCTAGCATTCGTAGGAACGGTTCCTACCCCAAGGCTTGCTGTATTTTCTCGGGATTTCGCCGACAGTCTAAGATGCGCCAGATGACGATGACCTCCCCGTCGATCTTGTAGTAGATCGCGAACGGAAACCGCTTTGCCAACAGCCTGTGATGCCCGAAGATTCTCCGGTGAATCCCGCCGAAAAGTACCAAGGAATCGATATCGGCAAATACCGAGTCGAAGAAGTAGGAGCCCAGACCCTCGCTTTGGCTGGCGTAAAACCGCCGCCCCTCAGCAAGATCCTCCAGGGCCTAAGGGAGTATCTTGAGAGTCATTCAAATTTGCGGCGTAGTTCCTTCTTGGCGGCATCCCAGTCAATGGGTTTCTCCGCGCCGGAGGCTACCCGTTGTTCCGTTTCCTTGAGAGCATCCTCATGCCATGCCGGAGACTCTAGTGCCTGTTCATCGCGGCTAAGGTCCTCCCACAGAGCCTCCATCGCCCGGAGCTTTTCCACCCGGGACATTTGCTGAATCGGGAGCGTTAAGTCCACGATCCGAAGCTATGCAGTCGACGATGAACGGCAAGTCCCCAATTCCCATCCGGCAGCTTGGTCCTTCGTCCTCATGTCGGCGCCGACACGCACCCACCGCAGTTTACCAAACTGACTCCAACCAACCATCAGGGTCCGGGCATACCCAGCCAGACACGAACCAAACGCGAACCACTTGCCTTCCTCATAGGAGGACGGCGCGCTCCCTACGGGTGCGCCACTTTGCAACTTAATGGGTCTATAACAAAGTTTGGGGACAGGTTGTTGGAAGACATGATGGATGTGGTTCAGCCGCACTGAGCCTTCAATGGCACGCACCAATTCCGCAATCGATAGCTGCCTACCGGGAGCATGGAGCCAACGGCGGGATATCAATGCCCGACCACCGCAGGCGCCCCAGGTTGGCAACACCCGTTAGGGATCAATCCGAAGAATTGCAGGCGAAGGCTCCGACGACTCGGCTATCGGTATCGCCCGAGAGTTTCGGGTTCCCTATGAACGGTGCTCCGCGAGGCGAAAGGAATCCTGATCCGCCGTCGGTGCCTGCGGATCAGTAAGCGGAGTCTTAGCTACTTTATTCGCCGTCTGGCCTTCGGTGCCGGCATGGGCATACGCCGCTTCATATATTCGTCAAATAGCGGCACGGTGAATGCCGTGAACCCGTGGGCCGGGCTATAAATCATACCTTGGCCGATCAGCTGCTCCCGAAGCGTTCCTAGCTCTTGCGAGGTTCGCCCAAGTAGGGCGGCGATTGCCCCGGAGCGCTGCGGCTCTGATCCCAATTCCGCCAGGGCACGCAGGTATCCCTCCTCTGCGTGAGTCAGCCGGTCGAAGCGGACCCCGAAGAAATTGCGGTCCAGGTGTTCAACCGCTGCGGCATGCATCCCGCGGATCACGTCGACATCGATGGGCGACGCAGGGGAGCTGTTCCACGCCATATACCCCCACTCCTGGATGAAATAGGCATAGCCATGCGTGACCCGCACAATCTCGTCGAGCGCCGCCTCGGTGAATCTTACCCCTTGTACGAGCATCGGATCCTGAAGGGCTCGCTTTGCGTCGGGAGCCAAGAGGGGCCCGAGTTCGGGGAAGAGGAAAAGCCGCTCGGCATACGACTTGGCACGTCCTGCGCTGCCGACCAGCTGCGGTAGCCCGGCTCCGACCACGGTCAGAGGCAGGCCCCGCTGGGAAACTTTATGAACCGAAAACAAGAGCGCACTCAGGTCCTTTTCACCCAGGTATTGCAGTTCATCGATGATGATCACAACTGCCGTACCCCGCTCTTCGCCTGCCTGCCCTAAGGCCGTGAGCACTTCGGGCAAGTCGCTTTCCAGATCGCCGCTGTCAGCGGCGCCGTCCAACGCTTCGCCCTCGATTGCGAATTCGACCTCATTGTACTTCACTTTGACCCCGTTCAAGAAGCTGCGCATGACCCCGCCGAACTTCTTCAGCGCGGCACCTGCGGCGGCCGCGCGGTTCATATCCAAGTAAAGGCGACGCAACTCGGCGACCAAGGCTACGGCGAACGGCTTGCCTTCATGCACTTCGACCATGATCGACCTGTAGCCCAAGTCTTCGGCTTGGGAATAGACCCGGTTCAAAAGCACGGTCTTACCGACGCCGCGAAGACCCACGATCATGAGGCTGCGATCATGCCGTCCCGCCTTGAGCCGGGCTAATGCGATGGCGCTCTGTTCGAGCAGAGCTGCCCGGCCCGCCAGTGCAGGCGGTTGCGACCCGGCGCCGGGCGAAAAAGGGTTTTTCTTCGGGTCCATTTTAGAAGATATTGAGCAATATTAGGTTTATTAGTCAATTTATTCGTAATATGACTAATACGAGGTAAATAAACTTAATACCCGGTCTTCGATCTAAGAGGGTGATAGCAGAAATGTGCCTGGGGTCTTGAATCGATTTATTGGGTCGTTTACGGCATCTAGGGGGTCCGATGAGCCGACGAGATTGTGGCCCGCCAAGGAACCCACTCGCCCACGGTCTCTTGTAAAAGGATGCCCCGTAAGACACTTTCTTGCCTACGGATCTGAAGGTATGGGGTTCGAAACCCTACGGGTGCGCCACTTTCCCGGGCCTTTGGGTCTGCGCTCCTCGGGGCACGCCGCTCACGGCTTTGTGCCGACCGCCTCACAGCGGGCGCGGGCATAGAAGGCATCGGGTTGCCCGCCCCATTCGCGGAACGCCGCGCTCATCGCCTCGAGATCGGCGCGAGTCGCCCAACCCAGCGTCTCCGCAACCGCGGTGAATTCAGGCTGAAGAAGCAGGTGGCCGAAGAACATGCTGGCGTCCTGGGTCTTTTCCGGCGTGCCAAAATGGTCGTATGAAGCCGACGCCTCGATGCCGGTGAAGCCGGCCGCGCGAAGCAGGGCCCGGTGCTTTCGGCCGAGGTGGATGTCGCCGCCGTTGTGCTCGAGCACCCGCGCCATCAAATCCCACGCGCGCCCGAGGATCGGGGAACGCGGCGAAAACAGGTCGCCGCCGGCGTCTGCGTCGCGCACACCCACGATGCCCCCCGACCGGAGCACCCGGTGGATCTCGCCAAGGGCGCGCGCGGGTTCGCGCAAGTGGTAGAGCACGGCGTGGACGAAGACTGCGTCGAACGAGTCGGCGGGGAACGGCAGGTCATAGAGGTTGCCCTGCGCGAAGCGAACATTGGTAAGGGACCTCTCGGCGGCGCGGTGCAGGCCAAACTCGAATTGGGAGGCCTCCATGTCGACACCGACCACCTCGCCGGGAGCGACGACCTGTGCCAGGTCGACCGTAATCGCGCCGGGTCCGCATCCGCAGTCGAGCAGCCGCATGCCTGGCCGCAGGCGGGGCAGGAAGAAGGCCGCCTCGCGGGCCGCCTGACGCGCCGCCAAGCCCGCCAGCGTGACTGCGCTGTAACCGCCGGTATAGTGCTCGCGGCTGGTCTGCGGCGGGGGGGAGGGCTTGGGTGAACGGGTCATGGAAGGGGAGTGGCCGCGGCCTTTCAATGGCCCGGGCCGGCCGGCCCCTCGGACGAAAGGCGGCGGTATACGTCGGTTTGCATGAAGAGGTTCAGGTCCTCGGGCGTCCCGAGGCCGTGCATGCCTGTGCCGTCCGGGCGGGTGAGGCAGGTGAGGATGCGGGAGCCGCGTTCGATGAGCAGATTGTAGGCCGGGGCGACGTAGAACTCGCCGTTGACGCGCAGGTCGCGCGCCACCATCGCATCGGCGGCTGCGACAAAATCGGTGCCGCGCGCGAAGTTGTAGATCCCGACCGTGGCATGGTTGCTTACGACTTTCTTTTCGACGACCTCACCGACGGTGCCATCGGGGCGGAGGCGGCAGTAGGACCACTTGGGGTGGTCGGAGTGAAACGTCATGATCATCCCGTCCGCACGGGTGGCGTCGAGGACCTGCAGGTAGTCGTCGATCGCCAGCTCGATGAACTGGTCGCTGTTGGCGATCATGAGCGGGGCGCCGTCGGCTATCCAGTCGCGAGCGAGGAGGACGGTGCATGCGGCCCCCTGGGTGACCTCGGCCACACGAACGATGGCGCAGCCGGGGCAGAGCCTCTCAAGAAGGGCGCGCAGGGCGGGGTAGCGCTCGAGATGCTCGTCGAGGCAGAGGAAGATGAAGCGGTGCCGGCGCGAGGGGCGGAGGTTGTCAACGACCCATTGGATCATGGGCCGGCCGCCGAATTCCACGAGGGGCTTCGGATCGCGGTAACCCGCCTGCGCGAACCGGGAGCCTCGCCCGGCCATGGGAACGACGATATTGAGCGGGGCGGGGGCGGTCACGCGGGGTATTTGTCGTTTGGCGCGCCGGGGATCTTGACGACGACGGTGACGGCGTCCGTGAGAACTCGGAAGCGGGTGGCCTCGCCGGGCTCGATGACGATGATGTCCCCGGGCCCGAATTTGCGCCCATTCATGCTCACGGTTCCGGACACGACCACCGTAAATTCCCGCGCGATCTTGTGGCGGTGGGCGGCCTCCGCTTCTCCGGCGCGGTAGTGCTTGACGGCTACCTCGACTTCCCGGGTGCGGTGGGCGGTGGGCTTGAAGTCGCCGATGAACCAGCCCCTCTTCATCGTGGAGAGTCGGCGCCGCTTCATCGGTCGGGGCGGGCCTTGAGGCGTTCGGCGTAATCCGCGGCGGCCTGCGGCGTGGTGAGCGAGATGTAGGAGGCGCGCGAAATCAGGTGGATGCCGATGCGCGCGCCAGCGAGGAGCATCTCGTTATAAACCGGGCAGACGTAGAACGCTCCCTCGACGTGCGCGTCCTTGAGGATCATTTGCTCCGCGGCGCGGACGAAGTCGCGCCCCCGTGCGAAATAGTAGAACCCGGCGGTGGCCAGCTGGCTGATCGGGCGCTTCTCGGCGGCCTCGACGACCAGCCCGGCGCTGCATCGCACGAAGGACCAGCGGGGATGGACGCCCTCGAAGACGACGATGCCGCCGTCGAGCTGGCGCTCCCGGAAATCGGAAACCGCGCCGGGCAGGTCGGCAAGGATGAGCTGGTCGCCGTTTGTGATGATGAGCGGCTCATCGTTGTCAATGTAGTCGACCGCGAGCAAGGCCGAGCATGCGGCGCCCGCCGTCGCGCTCGGCACCTCGCAGACCGTGACCGCCGGGCGCAGCAGCCGTGCGACGCCGTCGGTGTGGTAGCGCAGGTTCTCGTCGTGGCGGAGCACGGCGATCATGCGGTCCGCCGGCCCGAGCAGCGGCTGCAGGTTCGCAAACACATGCTCAATGATCGGTCGGTCGGCGACCTCGACCAGGTTCTTGGGGAAGCGGTGGCCGGCCTCGCTGAATTTGTCGGAGGGCCCGGCCATGAGGACAAGGAGGTTCATGGGACGGGGTCGAGTTCGGCTCTGACGCGCTCGTAGGTGACGTCGTTGACGTCCTGCACGACGAGCACGCGGCAATTGGCGGCGCGGGCGGCGGCGATTCCGTGGGGGTGGTCCTCGACGACGAGGCAGGCCTCGGGTGGCACGCCGAGGTCGGCCGCGGCCTTAAGGTAGATGTCGGGCGCGGGCTTCGGATGGGCGATGTCCTGGTTGCTGACGATCGCGTCCAGATAGGGCCTCAGGCGGCTTTTTTCCATCATGAGCTCGACCGTGGCGCGCACGGAATTGGAGGCGACGGCAAGACCGAGGCCGTCGGCTTTCAGGCGGGTGAGCGCGTATTCGTGCTGGAAGCGCGGCTTGCAGCGCGCGTGGATGAGCTCCGTCGTGTAACCCTGCTTTAGCTCATTGAGGAACCCATGCAGGGCGGCGGGCAGGCGCTGCTCGCGCGAGAGCATCTCAAGCTTCTTGCGCGTCGGCAGGCCGTCGAACGTGACAAGATGGTCGTAGCGGCTGATCGTGTAGCCGAAGAGGCCGAGCGCGCGGTTGAGGGCCTCATAGTGCCAGTCCTTGGCGTCGATCAGTACGCCGTCCATGTCGAAGACGATGGCCTGTATCCTAGTCATGAAAGAAGTCCCGGGCGGCGGCGGGGTGGTCGGTGCAAAGCAGAACCTCGTCCGCGGCGCCGAAGCCGGCCGTGCGGAGCGTTTGCCAGAAAGGGAGGTGGGGGCGGGCGTGCAGTTCGGGAGAGACAAGCGCAACCTGCTTGCCGGCTTCGAGATGCCGTTCGATGTCCGCGGAGGCGATCCAGTCGACCTCCAGCTGGTCCATCCAGATGCCGGTCGCCGCCTCATACAGCACGGGGGCCCGCTCGAATTCGCTTTCTCGGGTGAAGAACCGCAGGCCCTCGCGCCGATAGGCGACCGCCTCGGGAAGGGACATATCAAAACAGAAATAGTCGGCGACACGGTGCTTCTCGAGAAGCGGGCGAAGAAGGCCGCGCAGTCCGTCGGCCTTGATGTTCAGGGCAAGGGTCAGCTTGCCTCCCGCCGCGGCGTGGAGACGGAAGAGCTCCGCGGCGTCGAGGGCCCGGCCATCGGCCGGGTCGTGGCTGACGACAAGCCGTCCGCAGCAGTCGCGCAGATCGGTCTCCATGCCGAAGCCGGCCGCGAAGCTGCGTTCGATCGCAGCCGGGGTGTTCCGCTCCTCTGGGGTCGTCCAAAGGCCGCGATGGGAGATGATGCGCATGGATTTGGGGCGGGCCGGCGGGCGGCGCAAGCACCGGGACGGTGCGGAACGCGGCGCGGAGGCCGGATCGGAGCTGGAAGGGTGGAGGCCGCGAGTTTTGAGCAGGGCCGCCCGACTGCAAGACTTCGCTGCTCGGATCTAGGCGCCATGCCGGACGCTTTGCCCGGGATGCGCGGAAAGGGGGCCGGCGCCCGCGCCGCCGGGCCAGATTTTGGTTTGCATTTTCCCGCCCCTTGTTAGGAATGCGCGCCACCATGCACAAGCTTTTGCTCGCCCTATTCGTCGGGGTCGCGGCGACCCTTTCCGTGTCCGGTGCCGTTACTTTGGAGCTGAAGAATGGAGCCCGCCTCGTCGGCACGATCACCAAGGAGGAGAATGGAAAGGTCTATTTCCATGCGGACATGGTCGGCGACGTCGTGATCGAGGCCGCTTCGATCGCCAAGCGAACCGAGGAGATCGTGGCGCCAATTGCCACTCCGGAGGCCGATATCGCACCGTCAGCTCCGGTCGTGCCGGCCCTGGGAACCGCAATGGCCGCCGCCACCAAGCTCACCGAGGACGAGGGGACGAGCGGAGCCGCTCCGGGCTCCGGTGCACCCGAGGGCGAACCGGAGGCTGCGGTCGCAACGGCCTCCGGTGCTGGGGCGCAGGCGAAGAAGCCGGTTTGGAAGCGCGCAATTTCGCTCAGTGGGTCATACAATTCGGCGACATTCGAGCAGGGAAAGCTTGAGGGCATACCGGCGTCCTCGCCGATCCAGACGGGCGCGCAGGCCGGGTTGCAGGGGCAACAGTCGACCCTGCAGATCACGGGGATGCTGCTGAGGTTGACGCCGATGACGGTGTTCTCCCTCACGGGGTCGTACGGCTACGCCAACTACCAACCGGCCGGAACCGTGATGAATAACCGCTCGGCTGAGATGACCTACGAGTACCTTTTCTCGCCTGTCGACTTCTGGTTCGCGCGGTCAACCTACAAGGAGGACCAGATTGCCTATATAGACCACTACTTCGAGGAGATCATCGGCTACGGACGGAAGATCGTGGATACCAAGAGTACCAAGCTCAACTTGGTGCCCGGGGTCTCGTTCGTCAACGAGCAGGAAGGCACGCGTTTTGACAACGAGTGGATAGCCTCCGTCGGGTTTTTGGAAAATCTGGAATACACGTTTAATTCGCACGTGGCTCTGGAGGAGCGGTTCAAATACCGCATAGGGGTCACGGACCGGGACGTCTGGGACATAAATTCCTATCTGGGCCTGAGCTTTCCCATCATCGATCATCTGTCATTCGATGTGGGAGCCACGTACAACTACGACAACACCCTCGGACCTCTGCCGGCGAGGATCGCGAACTCATTTGAGAAATCGGGGTTTCCGGTGTCCATCATCTCGGCCCTGCACCCCGAAAAGAAGGACCAGCTGCTGCTGACAAGCGGCCTTCAGCTTCACTGGTGACCGGGCCGAAAGGCGTGGGCCTTTTGGACGCCATCCCACGCCCCGAGCAGGACCGCCCCCGACGGAGCTGTTGGCTGGGCGAGGCCCGCGATCAGAAGGTGATGATCTCGAGCGCCACCTGCAGTGTCTCCTCGCGGGCGACCGAATCGAGAGCCTTCCATCCGAGCACCAGCGCGTGCTGGTAGGCCTGGCGGCGGGAGATGCTGTGGCGCAAGCTCGGCAGGCCGATGCGCTCCGCAATCGACTCGAGATCGCGGGCGAGCACCGTCTGCCGCTGCACCTGGTTGAAGAGGATGGCGGCCTTCTGCAACGGTTGGTGCGCGCGGATCATCTTCACCGTGTCCTGCGAGCTCCAGAGGTCTGCCGGGGAGGGTGAGCTCACCAGGATCACCTTGTCAGCCTGCCGCACGCTGTCGTGCACGAGCGGTGATTCCAGGCGCGGCGGCGTGTCGATAATCAGCGCCTCGTAATTGACTCCCTCCACCGCCATCTCAATCGACGCGGGCTTGGTGGTTTCGATCCAGCGTGTCGCCGTGCGCTGGGGGTCACGATCGATGATGCCGATGCGCCGGCCCGCATCGGCGAGCGCGCTTCCCAGCAGGAGAGCCAGGGTTGTTTTTCCGGCGCCGCCCTTGCCGTTGCAGAACGTGACGGTCACAACGAGGTCAACGGCGCGAACGCGATTTCATCCGCACGCACCGACTCCATCGGGCTTAGATGCCGGCAACCCGGCCTGCCGAAGTGGAACGACACAAAGGGCCATTGCCCCTTGGGCCGTACGGATGCGGGGCACCCCGATTAGGCAGCGGGCGCGGCAGCCGCCGGGCGCGCCTTCTTGTCGGATGCCAGAACAAGCAGCAATCCGATTATGGGCAGGAACACCACCGAAGCGGCGAAATAACCCCAAAAACCGAATTTACGTTCCCGACCAAAGTAAGCGACGAGGGCGCACGTTCCGACGTAGAGGATGGTAGTGAGGGCCATGGCAGCAGTGGGTTAATATTTGAACTCGGACACCTTTTTCATGCCAGTCTTCACTTCCGCGGTGAAGGTATCTTTAAATTCCTTGGCATTGAAAGTGAGCAGAGTGCCGCCGGATTCATAGTGTTTGACGAACACCTTTCCGACCCCGTAGGTGACGGCTGCGGCAAATGCAGGCTGAGCCAGTGTGCCGAGAATGGAGCCGACGCCGGGTACGGTCTTCAGGAGGCCTCCGACAGCGCCGCGGGCGATCAGCCCCGGGGCCATCCCGCCGAGCAATGCGGCGACAGCCGACTTTCCGATATTCTTGTCGAACGGCTTGCCATAAGCTGCGGAAAGGTCCGCCAGCATCTTCAGCTGGACACCGAACAGAATGGCGCTGTCCCAAAGTGGCACGGGAATCGCCCCTGCGCCGGCGGCAAGGAGCACGGAACCGTTGATTATCTTCTCAGGCGATAGAGTGACGGGTGCATCGGCCGATGTCGACGGCACGAGGATTTCGGTGGTGGTCATTGTTGATGATGTCTGCGTATCCTTGGGCTCCTGATTAGCTGAATCGAGCGCCTCGGCAAGTTTCGACCGAATATTCGAAGCGCTCCTTTTCTTTTCCATGATTGGATTAGTGTAAACGATTCCTCGTGTGTGCGACGAGTCAAGAGTTTATTCTTCGTGATTCGACGGCCCAGCGCTCCCTAAAGCAACCTGCAGCGAGGGAAGCGCTAAGGCTGGCGGAGGGTCTCCTGAGGGCGTGGAGCGGCAGGGCGATTGCCAGGCCTGCGCGCACGCGGCCGGATGAAATCCCGAGGCCGTGAAGATGACCATAATCCCCGGATGTCGATCGCATACGTGCACAGGTCATAGGCCCCGTCTGCAACTCCCGCGGCGCCGACCGCGACCGCATCTGCTGCGGCCGGCTTGGGGCCAGCGCGCAATTCGCCGGTACGCCCTGGACGCTTGGGGCGGGATATTCGCCGCGCACGGGGCCGAAACCGCCATCGGCTCCCGTTTCGACGGCGCGCGTGCCGGTCCGGGAATTTCCTTGCCTCCGCCTGCGCCTGCGAGAGAAAGTCGCCGTGATGCTCTAACCAATCTCGCGGGCGTATTTCGCGATGCGATACGCTTACGGGGTTGTCGTCATCTATCAACCCGACGCATGGAGTTTATCCGCTTTCTCAAGAGGGAATCTGGCGCTTACGGCACCCGAATCGCGGTGGTCACCGTCGCGGGCGGCATTGTCAACGGGCTCATGGTGATGATCGTTTTGGGAGCGGCCGGCATGGCCAACCAAGACCAGGTCAGTGTGCAGTATCTTGTTCTGTTTGCGCTGGCGCTGGTGGCCTTGATGCTTGCCAAGCGCTACAGCCTCAACCACACGACCCGGCTAACCGAGGAGATTGTCGAGCGCCTGCGCGTGCGGATGGCGGACAAGATCCGGCGCGCGGAACTCCTTTATTTCGAGAATATCGGCCAGCCGGAGTTCATGACGATCCTCTCCAAGGAGACGCAGGTCATATCGGGAACCGCATCGATGACGATCAACGCCACCTCCTCGGCCGTGATGCTGATCGTTTCGTTCGCCTTCGTCGCCTATCTCTCGATGACGGCCTTCTTCCTTGCGCTGGCGGCCATCGCGGTGGCCGTTTTGACCTTCAACGCGGTGCTTGCGCTGGCGAAAAAGCAGCACCTCGAGACCATGCGCGTGGAAAACGAATTTTTCGATCTGCTTAACCACCTGCTTTCCGGGTTCAAGGAACTCAAGATCGACGCCGGAAAGAACCGCGATTTCTTCGACCACTACCTCAAACCGCGGGCGCACGACGTGCGGATGTTCACCACCAGGACGAGCGAGCAGTTCGTGAACAAGACGATCATCACGCACTCCGCGTTCTATGTGCTGCTCGCCACGGTCATCTTCGTGCTGCCCCGGCTTGCAACATGCGAGCCGTCCGTTGTCATCAAGGTCACCGCGGTGATGCTGTTTATTTTCGGCCCCTTGGCCGAGGTGGTGGGTGTCGTCCCGCAGATTTCGCGAGCCAGCGTCTCCGTCGAAACCATAAAGAAAATGGAGGAGAGCCTGGATCAGGAGGTGGCCCGCCACCCGCCGGTGAATCTCGAGGTTCTGCCTGCGCCGCTCGCATTTCGGGAAATCAAACTCGACCAGATCCAGTTCTCGTACCCCGATAACGAGGGCGCGCAAAGCTACACCCTGGGCCCCCTTGACGCCACGATTCACGCCGGCGAGATCCTCTTCATCATGGGCGGCAACGGTAGCGGCAAGTCTACGCTGCTGAAGCTGCTTACCGGCCTCTATTTCCCCCGTTCGGGGCGGATCCTCGTTGACGGCAAACCACTCCTGCAGTCCCAATACCACCGATATCGGAACATGTTTTCGGCGGTGTTCACGGACTTTCATCTCTTCGACCGTCTCTACGGCCAGGACCAAATCGAGCAGGAACAGGTCGATCAGCTGCTCGCCGAAATGGAACTCGACTCGAAGACCCGAATGGCCGACGGCCGTTTTACCCAGCTCAACCTCTCCACCGGTCAGCGCAAGCGCCTCGCGCTGATCGTCGCGTTGCTCGGGAACAAGAACGTGCTGGTTTTTGACGAGTGGGCCGCGGACCAGGATCCTTCGTTCCGCAAGCATTTTTACGAGACGATCCTTCCTCACCTCAAAAGTGAGGGGAGGACCATCATCGCTGCCACCCACGACGACCGGTATTTCCACGTTGCCGACAGAGTGTTCAAGATGGAGTGGGGGCGGTTCGTTCCCTCTGGCCTGGAGAAACCGGGCGCAAATTAGGTTGTTCCCCTGCTCGGCCTGGCGCTAACCTCAACCCTTTCCCCTCAATGAACGAGCCCCCCGAAGACGCTCCTCCCTCGTTACCGGAGCCTACGCCTTCAGGGCCCGAGACGGAAGCGGAAGCCAAAGCTGGGGCGCAGACCGGAGGAACGCCCGCTCCCGCGGGCGGCGCGCCCGAGCCCGCCCGTCCGTGGCCCGTCCGCTTCATTCGTGCCGTGTTCGGGTTTCCCGGGCGCCTCCTGCGAAACGCCAGGGAGATCTGGAGGGAGAATACGCTCGTCCTCGTCCTCGTCGGATTCGCGTTTGCATTCGTCGTGGCTATCTTCTGGCAGAGCATCTTCATCAAGATCGGCCCCGGCGAGGCCGGCGTGCTTTACCGGCTCTTTTTCGGCGGAACCGTGACTGAGGCCGAGACGCGCTTGGCCGACGGCGAGTTGATAGAAGTCGTGACCCCGAAGACCACCTACTACAAGGAGGGCCTGCGGGTCATTTTCCCCTGGGATACGATGTATATCTACAATCTGCGGCTGCAGCAGGTGCCGGACAGTTTCTTCGTGCTCAGCAAGGACGGCCTCGCAATCAAGGTCGAGGTCTCGATCCGATTCCGGCCGGAAAAGGCCGTGCTTGGCTTGCTTCACCAGAGGATCGGACCCGATTACATCGAACGCGTGGTCAAACCGGACGTCCAGTCGGTGTGCCGCTACGTATTCGGCCAATACACCCCTGAGGAGATTTACGACACCCAGGGTTTCATCACCGAGTCGATCAAGCAGGAGGCCCGCGCCCAGCTTGCCGCCCATTACGTCTACCTCGACGATGTGCTGCTGCGAGGGGTGACGCTTCCCCCAACCGTCGCTCTGGCCATTGAATCGAAGCTTCGCGCACAACAGGTCCTGGAGGAGTACCAATACCGCGTTGAATCCGAGAAGAAGGAAGCGGAACGCAAGTCCATCGAGGCCGGCGGCATCCTCAAGTTCCAGGACACGGTCATGTCGAATCTCCCGGATTTCGAACAATACCTGCGCTATAAGGGCATCGAGGCCACGCTTGAGCTGGCGAAGTCGCCCAATTCAAAAATCGTCATCATCGGCGGGGGCGAGGACCGGCTGCCCATCATCCTCGACGGAACCGAAAAGGGTGAGGGATCGACCGCGGCAGGTTTGTCCGGCAACCCGCGTGCGAATTCGCCCTCGCCAAGGCGTTAGCCGGCTGCCAGCGCCTCGGCGTGTCGCTTGCCGGCCAATACTCGAACGTCCGTTCCCCGCCCCCCCGGGCCGCCATGGCTGTAACCAGGATTACGATCCTTTCATTCGGGGTTCGCGGCGACGTGCAGCCCCTCCTTTCGCTGTCGCTTGGGCTCAAGGCGGCGGGCTTCACGGTGACGCTGGCCGCGGATGCGAGCTTCGGTGGATGGATTCGCGGCCACGGCGTCGGGTTTTCGCCGCTGCGGATTGACTGGCGAAGCTTTCTAAGCTCCGAGGAGGGACGCCGGGCTGTGGCGAACGAAGTGGCTCCGCAGCAGGGGTTTGAGCGATTTGTGCGCCCGATGCTCGACGATTGCTGGCACGCCTCCCAGGGCGCGGACGCGCTCATCTACGACACGATGCTTGTCGCGGCCAACCACATCGCCCACCGGCTCGGCATTCCCGCCCTGATGACCTCGGTCGTCCCAAACATGTCGCCCACCCGCGGCTTTCCGCCTCCCGGCGCTCCGAAGATCGGCTGGGGCGGCTGGGGCAACCGGCTCAGCTATGAGCTCTACCGCATTGGGTGGCGGTCGGCTGACGCCAACCTAAGCAGCTGGTGCCAGGCGGCACTGGGCTTTAGGCCGCGGCGCTGGCACGATTACTGGCAGTTGCGCGGGAAGCGCATCCCGATCGCCTACAGCTTCAGCCACCACGTCGTGCCGCGCCCGGCCGACTGGCCGCCTGAATACTGGGCCGGCGGATATTGGTTCCTTGACGAGCCGGTCGCGTATACACCCCCGGTGGAACTAGAGGCGTTTCTCGCGGCTGGCCCGGCGCCCCTCTATATCGGTTTCAACGCTATGGTGAGCAACGATCCGGGGCGGCTGACGGAGATCCTGATCGCAGCGGCGGTGAAGGCGGGTCAGCGCGCCGTTCTGGTCGGCGGGTGGGGCGGCCTCGTGCCGAGGGCTCTGCCCGACTCGGTCCTACTGGTCGACGATGTGCCCCACCGGTGGCTGTTCCCTAGGGTGAGCGCCCTGGTGTATCACGGCGGGGCGGGCACGACGGCACTCGGCCTTCGTCTTGGCCGGCCGCTGGTCACTTGTCCGCTCAGCGGCGATCAGCCGTTCTGGGGCGCGGTCGTGGCGCGCAACGGATGGGGCCCGCAGCCGATCAGCCAACAGAGACTGCTCGCGCGGGGTTGTGTGGACGAATTGGCCGCGGCGATGCGCAGCGCGGCGACCGACCGGGAGATGCGGCGCCGCGTCGAAGGGGTGAGCAGGGCCCTCAATCAGGAAAACGGCGTACCGGAGGCGGTGCGGTTCATTTGCGAACACCTCGGTGGCTGATTTGCCTGGTGCGGCTCGATCGCCCCTTCCGCCTTCATTTGGTCCCGGTGTAGGCCCTGGGGTGCAGCGCGCTTCGGACTTCATCCCACACTTCGGCGTAGAGCGCGTCCGTCTTGCTGTCGGTATCCTCGAGGAAAAAGTTCTTCTCGGGTGTGGGATGGAGGAAGAATGAGGGGCTGTTGAGGATCCCCCCCTCGACGTAGTACGACGCATCCTTTACGGTGGTCGCGCAGTAGGAATAGCTCGTCACCCGTCCGGCCACGTTCGGCCTAAGCAGGTAGTTAAGGAATTTCTCCGCACCAACGCTGTTGGGGCCCTTCACGAGGACGAAGCATTTCCGGGAAACAATGGTTCCCTCCTCCGGAAGAGCGAACCGGATATCCAGATTTCGTGGAACCCGCAGTTCCTTGTTTCCGACCATGGCGACCGTGGCGTCGCTGGTCCACGCTAGCGCCATGTCTGCCAGCCCGAGGGAGAGGATTTTCGATTCGTTAGCGGAGTCAATAAACACAATCTGGTGGCTTATGCTCTTTAGATATTCTCCGGCCGCGCGGATTTGCTTCTCGGTGGCGCTGTTCAGCTCGATATCCTTGTCCTGCGCCAACAGCACGGACGCGAGGACGAAGCGACCGTCATCCATTAGCGCGATTCGCTTGCCCGGCTCCACGAGGCTCCGGATCTCTTCCAGGTCGGGGACGTGCTCGGCCGCGGGACCCACCGCCGCCACTGCGGACGGGGGGAACAGGTCTGCCCAACTCCGCGGAAACACTTCCGTCGTGTGCTTGTTATACGCAATGCCGGTCGCGCCATAGATGTAGGGCACGACCCAGTCGTTGTGGCTGTCGAATTTCGGGTTATATTGCCGGTCGATGTGCTTGAGATTGGTCAGCATCGCACGGTTGAAAGGCTGCAGTATGCCCTTCTTTTCGCCAAGAAGCAGTTTCGCCATGAAGGCCGATGGCATCGCCAAATCGTAGTAACCCGGTTTCGCCAAGAGCTTGGCGCGCAGGTCGTCGTTCGAGCCTATGTCGTGGTCCACGATTACCGCGATGCCGGTCTCATTCTCGAAATCCTCGATCACGTCACTCGGCAAATAGTGGTCCCATATCAGAATATGGATCTGCTCGGTCATCAGCTCCGACGGGAACAGCTGACGGACCTTCATGCAGCCTGCCCACGCGCACACGAGCGCCGCGAGACCGGAAAGGACTAGGGATGCCCGCCGCAGCCTATCGAGTCGAAGAGCCGATCGAGAACGCATGGGACAATCAGAACGGCTTTTGCTCGCCAATGGCAAGAGAGCGCCGAGCTGCGGCCGGACTCGCCAATTCGTCTGCCTCGAGATCCACCCGTATGGCTTCGATCACGGCGCCCCGCTCCCTCTGATGAAAGAAATGATCGCCCGCGACCATGCGCACGTGACAGGGCGCGGTTGTGAAATGCCCCCAGCCCTTCAATTCCGCCTCAGTCGTCCACGGATCGCGCGTGCCGCCGAGTATGGTAAGCGGCACGTCTGCCGGCGCCTGCGGCTGCCAGCGATACTCATCCACCAGCTGGAAATCCGAACGCAGGATCGGCGTCAGCAGCGCCATCAATTCCGGTTCGGCCAGCACCTCCGGCGGCAGGCTTTCGTAGCGTTGCGCGACAGCGTCCCTGAACGCCGCGTCGGGCAGGTGGTGGATGGGAGGCAGCTTCGGCGGAGCGGTGGGAGGATTACGGCCCGACAGGTACAGGCGGCGCGGTGGATCCTTGATCCCCCGCCGGGCAAGCTCCAGCGCCAGTTCGTAAGCCAGAAGCGCTCCCATGCTGTGTCCGAACAGCGCGCACGGTGCGCCACCGCTCAGTGCAGGCCATGCGTCGGCGAGCAGATGGGTCATGATCCTAGCCGAAGCAACGAGCGGCTCGGCGAGCCGGGTTTCGCGGCCGGGATACTGCACGGCGCGCACTTCTACGCCAGATGCCTGGAATGCCGCGCCCCAGGCGAAGAAGATTGATGCGCCGGCTCCGGCATGCGGAAGGCAGATCAAACGGGCCCGAGGCCGATCGGACGGCCGGGGCGTGGTGAACCAGGCGGAGGCAGGCTGCCGCCGCGCCATCATATCGGTCATCACCCGCCTCCGCGCAGGCTCTTCGGCCGCATGTCGGTCCATACCTCCTTGATTCGGGCGAGGCATGTGGCCTTGTCACCTTTTGTGCCCTCCGCGCTCCATCCCGCCGGCAGCGGCCTGTCCGCCGGCCAGATCGAATATTGTTCCTCGTGGTTTAGGACCACTTGATACACGGTGGTGTCGTTTTCTGGTTCGGTGGGCATGTGAGAAGACCTTAGAGGACCGACGGTAAGGGAAGGACCGGATACGGGCGCGCAGGCTTGTGCAGTCTCTGGCGTCGCGTCCATCTCTGAAATCAACGGCTGCAAGACAAGCCTTATTGACGGGAACGGAGTCCGTTTTTTTGTCTGCGAATCACGCTACTGGCGGACCAAATACAGACTTGGAATCGGCGCCGTTTTGGCCATGGTGGCGTCGCGTGGCGATTCCTGCAGCTCCTTTTCCCGAATCCCCTTTCCCGCATTTAGTTGCAATGCTGCGGCACCGTGCATTAAATGACGCGGCACGGCGGGCTTTTGTGTTCCTTCCCGACGGGGAAAACGAGGGGGCAAACCTCACATTTGCGCAGCTTGACGAACGAGCCCGCTTGATCGCCGCCAGACTCCAGACCTTAGCGGATCCTGGCGACCGCGCGCTGCTCCTCTATCCGCCGGGCCTCGAGTTCATGGCCGCATTTTTCGGGTGCCTCTACGCCGGCGTTGTCGCCGTGCCGAGCTACCCGCCGAAGCGCAACCGTACCGACACGCGGCTCCAAACGATTTCGGCCGATGCCGGAGCACGCCTCGTCCTGACGGACCAGACGGTTCTGGCGGAGATCGAGAAACGCCTGCAGCACACGCCCGAGTTAAAGGCGCTCCATTGGCTCGCCACGGACGCGCTCGATGCCGCGAGCAACAGCGATTGGAGCGAGCCGAATATCCGGCCGTCGGACCTCGCTTTCCTTCAGTACACGTCTGGCTCCACCACCACCCCGAAGGGCGTCATGGTCAGCCACCGAAACCTGCTCGTCACCCTCGATGACCTGGACCGCGGCTGGGACCACACGCCCGAGAGTGTGATGGTCACTTGGCTCCCCATCTTCCACGATATGGGGCTCATTTACGGCGCGCTCATGCCGCTGTACAAGGGTTTCACGTGCGTCATGCTGCCGCCGCCCGCCTTTTTGCAGGGTCCTTCGCGATGGTTGCGGGCCATCACGCGCTATCGGGGAACCCACAGCGCAGCGCCCAATTTTGCCTACGACCTCTGCGTCGCATCCACGACGCCGGAGCAGCGCGCGGAGTTCGACTTGCGCTCGTGGCACCTTTCGCTCAACGCCGCGGAGCCCGTCCGGGCCGAGACCCTTGCGGCCTTCAACGAAGCCTTTGCGCCGTGCGGCCTATCGCCGCTCACCGTGTCGCCCGGCTACGGCCTCGCCGAGGCGTCGCTCAAGGTCTGTGCCTTGCCGCGCGGCGAGACCACGCGCCTCTGCTATGTGGTCACCGACGAGCTGGCGCGCCACCGCGTCGTGCCCGCCCAGCCGGGTGCGCCGGGCGTCCAGCCCATCGTCGGCTGCGGGAGGGGCCAGGTCGACAACCGCTACTGCATCGTGGATCCGGAGACTTGCCGCCTGTGCGAGCCGCGCGAGGTCGGGGAAATCTGGTTCTCGGGCCCCTCGGTCGCCCAGGGATACTGGGGCCGAGCGGCCGAAACGGAGGCTTGTTTCGGCGCGCACATTGCCGGCACCGGCGATGGGCCGTTCCTTCGAACGGGCGATCTCGGTTTCATCGACGAGGGCGAGATATTCATCACCGGCCGGCTTAAGGACCTGATCATCATCCGCGGCCTCAACTACTATCCGCAGGACATCGAGTTGAGCGTGGAAAAAAGCCATCCGTCGCTGCGTCCCGCCGGCGGCGCCGCCTTTTCAATAGAGGTGGACGGCAACGAGGTGCTGGTCGTGGTGCAGGAGGTCGAGCGCACGCACCTGCGTCGGCTCAACCTGGACGAGGTCGTTTCCGCAATCCGCGGGGCCGTCTCCGAAAAGCACGAGTTGCCTGTCCATGCGGTGGCCCTTTTGCGCCCAGGCACGATACCGAAGACCTCAAGCGGGAAGGTCCGGCGGCGCGCCTGCCGCGCGCTCTTTCTCGACGGCCAGCTCGAGCTCGTCGGCGAATGGCGTCTCGCTGCGGCGCCTGGCACGGAGCCTCCGGAGGCCGCCGCTGCGCCCCCGGCGGAACATGCCCTGGAAAACGCCGTCATCGAGACGTGGCTCAGCGTGCAGATATCCCGCCGACTCAAGCTGCCCGCGGCCGCGATCGACCCGCGCGAGCCCTTCTCCCGTTACGGCCTAGATTCGCTTGCCGCGGTCGAGCTCTCCGGAGAACTGGAGAAATGGCTGGGGCGCCACCTGCCTCCGACCCTTCTTTACGACTATCCCAGCATAGGTCTTCTCGCCGCGCACCTAACGGCTGTCGCCTGCGAGCCGCTGCCGCCCGACGAGGCCCCTGTCGATCCCGCCGCCGGCCCCGTCGCGATCATCGGGATTGGCTGCCGCTTTCCCGGCGCCGATTCGCCAGAGACCTTTTGGAGGCTGCTGGCCGGAGGAGTCGATGCCATAGGCCCAGTGCCTCCGGTGCGCTGGCGCGCCGATGGTGACCCGGCCACCCGCTGGGGCGGTTTTCTTGGTGCGGTCGACGGATTCGACGCGGAGTTTTTCGGCATTGCCCCGCGCGAGGCCGACCTCATGGATCCACAGCAGCGCCTGCTCCTCGAGGTCGGCTGGGAGGCGTTGGAAGACGCCGGCCTCGCTCCCGACTTGCTCGGCGGAAGCCGTTCGGGCGTGTTCATCGGCATTAGCGGCAGCGACTACGGAAGGCTGATCGCCGGGCGTTCGGGAGGTCCCGACGCATACTCCGGCACAGGAAGCGCGCTCAGCATCGCCGCCAACCGCCTGTCGTACATCCTTGATTTGCGCGGCCCAAGCTGGGCAGTGGACACCGCGTGCTCGTCTTCCCTCGTTGCGGTGCACCAGGCCTGCCGCAGCCTCCGCTCCGGCGAATGCACCATGGCGCTCGCCGGCGGCGTCAATCTCCTGCTCGCGCCCGACCTCACCTCCATCTTTGCGCGAGCCGGCATGCTCGCGCCCGACGGCCGCTGCAAGGCCTTTGACGCGTCGGCCGACGGTTACGTGCGCGGCGAGGGCTGTGGCATGGTCGTGCTCAAGCGCCTCGCAGACGCCCATCGCGACGGCGACCGCATCCTTGCGGTGATTCGCGGTACCGCCGTGAACCAGGACGGCAGAAGCAACGGCCTCACCGCGCCCAACGGCCCCGCTCAGCAGGCCGTCCTGCGCGGCGCCCTTCGGGACGCCCACCTCGTGCCCTCGGCAATCAGCTATGTCGAGGCCCACGGCACTGGCACAGCCCTGGGCGATCCAATCGAGGTCAATTCGCTTGAGGGAGTTCTGTTGGAGGGCCGGGCGCCGTCGCAGCATTGCTGGATTGGTTCGGTCAAGACAAACGTCGGCCACCTCGAGGCCGCCGCTGGCATAGCCGGCCTGATCAAGGTTGTGCTGGCATTGCGCCACCGCAAGATTCCACCTCACCTTCATCTTCGGAAACTCAATCCGCTTATTGCCCTGGACGGCAGAGCCTTCACCGTGCCGGATGCGCTCACCGACTGGCCGGCTGCCGACGGCACGCGCTTCGCAGGTGTCAGCTCGTTCGGCTTCGGCGGCACCAATGCACACGTCGTGGTTGGCGAGGCCCCCCCGACCGTCGTCGCGGCGTCCGCCGCCGGCCGAGGCGGCGAGGTGCTCGTGCTTTCAGCTCGGACCGAAGCCGCCCTGCGCCAGCTTGCCGCACGTTACGATGAGATGCTCTGCAGTGGCGACGCGCCGGCTTGGTCCGCCGTGTGCCGAACGGCCGCGCTCGGCCGGGCCGCAATGCCGCAGCGCCTTGCGGTGTTCGCCGCGCACGGCGCCGAGGCCGCAGAACGCCTCGCGGCTTTCGCGCGCGGCGAAGCGCCTGCCGGACTGTGCCTCGGGAGCGTCGGGAGACGCCCGCGGATCGCATTTCTCTATTCCGGCCAGGGCTCGCTTTATCCGGGGGTGGGCCTCGAACTCTATGCCACCAGCCCGGTCTACCGCGCCGCCTTCGATGAGTGCCGCGCGCTCGTGAGCGCCAGCGCCGGCTGGGAGCTTCTGGAGGTTGTGGCATCCGACGATCGAATTTCGCGAACCGAGTTTGGCCAAGTTGCGCTCTTCGCCGTGCAGTACGCCATCGGAAAGCTCTGGGCCGCGTGGGGAGTCGTCCCCGACGCCGTCGCCGGCCACAGCATTGGCGAATACGCCGCAGCATGTGTGGCCGGCGTGCTTTCGCTCGATGAGGCGGTTCGGCTGATCGTCGTGCGTGGGCGCCTCATGGCCGAGCATGGAGGCTCCGGAGCGATGGCGGCGGTGCAGGGCACCGAGACGGATGTCGCGGCCGTTCTCGCGCGCCACGGAATTGAAATCGGCGCCGTCAACAGCCCCCGCCAAGTCGTCCTCACCGGCAGCAGAGCCGCGGTATCGGCGGCCGCATCGGATCTCAGGGCCGCCGGACTGCGCGTTAACCTGCTCGAGGTCGAGCGGGGCTACCACTCCCGCGAGATGGAGCCGGTCCTTGCGGCCTTCGGCGACGCCGCCGCAGGCGTGGGTTTTCGGGCTCCACAATGCGCGTTCGTTTCGTCGGTCACCGGAGGCGTTGTGCGCGAGGAGCTGACCCATCCCGGCTACTGGGTGCAACAGATTCGAAAGCCCGTGCGCTTCGCTTCCGCGATGGAGGCTTTATCCCGAGAGAACATCGATCTCTTTGTCGAGATCGGCCCGCGCGGCACGCTGCTGGCATTCGGCCAGGATGGGTGGCCGGGAGGCGAGTCCGACTGGCTCCCCAGTCTGCGGCCGGGGCGCGGGGACTGGGCGCAGATGCTTGACGTCGCGGGTCGCGCATGGGTTCGCGGCGCTTCCGTCAATTGGAGGCGGGTGCATTCGGGAGTCGCGGGTCCGCCCGTTGCGCTGCCCACCTATCCCTTCGAACGGCAACGCCACTGGTTCGATGAACTCGGCGTCGCGGCTCCGGCTGCCATCGACGAGGCCGATCTCGAATGGGCCGTTTCGACGCTGAGGTCGGACGCGGCGTTGTCGGATGCGGACCGCGAAGCTGCGCCGCGCATCCTCGCCGCGTATTTCCGCAGGCAAATGCAGCGTGCGACGGGTGAGTCGTTGCGCGATGCCCTTTACGAGCTTCGCTGGAACCCGCAGCCGCGGGCGGCTGGCGCGACTCCCGCAGCCGCCGGTGCATGGCTTGTGGTCGGCCCAATCGGACCCGCCGCAGCGCTCCTGGCGGAGGAGCTGCACCGGCGCGGGCAGACCGCGCAACTGTCGAACGATTACGCGCCCGGATCGTGGCGCGGGATCGTGTTGGTTGCAGGCCCGGGCGCGGCTCCCGAGGCCGAATGCCTTAAGCTGTTGGCGATCGTGCAGGCTGTGCTCCTCGCGCCTCCGGCTGGCGCACGGCTGTGGGTGGTTACCCAAGGGGCTGTTCCAGCCGCGCCCGGTGACGCCGCGATGCTCGAACTGGCGCAGGCTTCGCTGTGGGGATTCGGCCGGGTGGTGGCGCTTGAGCATCCGGAAATGTGGGGTGGGCTGGTCGACCTGCCGGGTACTGACGGAATGGGCGCGATCGGTGCCCTTGCCGATGAACTGCTGGGTCCCGACGGCGAGGACCAGGTTGCGCTGCGTCCGGGGGCGCGGCTCGTCCAGCGGCTTGTTCGCCGCGATTTGCCGAAGTCGGCCGGCCTGCATCTGCGCGCCGACGCGACCTACTGGGTCACAGGCGGACTTGGCGCACTGGGATTGCAGGTGGCGCACTGGCTGGTGCATCACGGCGCCCGCCAGCTGATGCTGACGGGCCGCAGCGCGCTCTCGGACGCGGCGGAGCAGGCGATTGAGGAGTTGCGGGCCGCGGGCGCGCGGGTTCTCACTCTCCAGGCCGATACCGCCGAACCCGGCGACGTCAACCGCGCCCTGGCCGAGGCCGCCGACGCCCTGGGCTTGGTGCGCGGCATCGTTCACTGCGCGGGTCTCTCAGCCGCCGATCCCCTGGAGTCGCTAACGCCCGCCGGGATCGAGCACATTATGCGGCCCAAGGTTGCCGGAGCCTGGACCCTGCACGAGGGTACGCGTGGCCTCGACCTGGATTTTTTCGTGCTCTTCTCGTCGATTGCGGCTGTCTGGGGCGCAAAGAACCAGGCGCACTACGCCGCCGCAAATCATTTTCTCGATGCGCTGGCCCACCACCGTCGAGCGCACGGATTACCGGCGCTGAGTGTCAACTGGGGCCCCTGGGCCGGCGGCGGCATGGCCAGCGGCGAGGCCGGCGCGTGGCTGGCCCGGTCGGGCGTGGCGGCGTTGCCGGCGGAGGAGGCCCTGGCGGCGCTTGACGTCCTGCTTGGTGGCGGGGTCACGCAGGCGGTTGTGGCGCGGGTGGATTGGAACGTGTTTCGCGAGCTTTTTGAATTGCGCGGCCCGCGCCCCCTCCTCGCCTGCCTTGCCCCGGAGTCTTCGGCGGCCGAAACGGCTACGCATGCCGTGCCCGCCCTTGCGGTGGTGGAAATGCAGGCCGCTCCCGCCGCGGAGCGCCGTCCGCGCCTCGTTTCCCTTTTGCAGGGCGAAGTAGGGGCTGTCCTCGGTTTCCGCGACGGCCGCCTTCCGGATACCCGGAAGGGGTTTTTCGCACTCGGCATGGATTCACTCATGGCCGTCGAACTGCGCAACCGGCTCGCCCGTATCTTTGCCTGCAAGCTTCCCGCGACGCTCGCCTTCGACCACGCCAATATAGAGGTGCTGGCCGATCATCTGGGCGCGACGGTGTTCGGTTGGACTGGCTCGGCGGGTACCGATGCTAGCCCTGGCGCTCGGGCGGAGCACACGGGATCTGGCGAAGCCGAATTCGAGGCCGCCCTTGCCGCGCGGCTCGCGAGGCTAGAGGCCCTTGCGCGCAAGGCATGAACGGTCCCGCCCGCCTGCGCACTTCCGACCTCTCGCCCATCGTGATTCCCGCGGTCTTGTCCGTTCCACCCATACCATGACGTCCGTGCGCCTCGTCTTCATCGATGGCATCCCGGGCTCCGGCAAGTCCACCACCGCCCAACGCCTTTGTCTGCACCTTGCCTCGTTGGGGGCGCGTGCACGCTGGTGGTACGAGCACGAGCAAGGCCATCCGGTGCTCGACGACGCCCAAGTGCGGTCGATCCGCACCGGTGCCGGCGATGCGGCCGGTCTTTTCGCCCGTGCGCTCGACGGTTGGTCTGGGCTCGCAGCCGCCTGTGGCGGCGGCGGCACGGTCATCCTTGAAAGCACGCTGTTCCAGACCACCGTCGGCACCCAGTTGCTGCTCGACTGGCCGCGAGCCGAGATAGACGCACATTTTGACCGCACGTTGGAACGGATTGCGCCTTTGGCTCCCGCGCTCATTTACCTGCGCGCCGCCGAGCCCGACGACGCCCTGCGCAGGATCTGCGCCGAGCGCCAGCCGTGGTTCGAACAGTTTCTCCTCGAGCAGCTGAGGGCGACGCCCCGCGGCCGGCGGCTCGGCCGGATAACGTTCTCGGAGGTGCTGGAGTATTTCCGCGATGTGCGGGAGGTGAGCGACGGGATGTTCGCCCGCTTTCAGGGGCTGAAGCTCTCCCGCGATCCCCTTGGGAATGCCTGGCCCCAAACCTACCGTTCGATCACTGACCTTCTTGGCCTGCCGCCGATGACGCCGCTCGCGCCGCCCTCCCGGCCGGGGGATTACACCGGCCGCTTCCGTGCCGAGGACACGGGAGACGAATGGGAGTTCGAAGACCGAGGCGGCGAGCTCTTTTTTGCGGGCTATTCGCGCGGGCGGCTGCTGCCTTGCGGCGGCGACCGCTTCGCGGTTGAGGGGGTATGCGTCGACGTCATGTTCGAGCGCGAGGGAGGAGCCGTCGGCTCATTGCGCTGCAGCGGGGCGCTCCCGGGACTGGCCCGCCGCTGGCTCAGAGTGTAGGCTTGGCAAGCGGCTGACGCCATTCGGACATCAAATCCCGCGATTTCAAATGAGCTCCTCCTCCGATTCCGCTCTGTCCGGCCCGGCGCGCTTATTGCGGGCCCTCGACGAGGCGGCGGCCAAGCTCGAGGCGGCCGAACGCGCCCGTCTGGACCCCATCGCCGTCATCGGCCTCGGCTGCCGGTTCCCCGGGGGCGTTAGGGACGCATCGTCGTACTGGCGTTTGCTTCGTTCGGGCGTCGATGCCGTGCGCCTCGTGCCCGAGGACCGCTGGGATGCGGATGCGCTCTACGATCCCGACCCCGAAATGCCCGGCCGCATCTGCACACGCTCTGGCGGATTCCTCGATGAGGTTGACCGCTTCGATGCTGCTTTCTTCGGACTGTCGCCCCGCGAGGCCGCTGCGATCGACCCGCAGCAAAGACTGCTCCTCGAGGTGGCGCACGAGTCGCTGGACGCCGCCGGCCGGCTGGCTGACCGCCTGGCGCCTAACTCGACCGGTGTTTTCGTGGGTCTCACCAACAACGATTACGCGCATCTTCTCAGGAAGGCCGCGGCCGCCAGGCCCCTAGACCAGTATTTTGTCACCGGCAATGCGCCCAATGCGGCCGCCGGCCGCGTCTCATACCTTCTAGGCCTGCGCGGCCCGAGTATGGTAGTCGACACAGCGTGCTCCTCCTCGCTCGTGGCCGTGCACCTCGCATGCCAGAGCCTGCGTGCCGGGGACTGCAACCTTGCCCTTGCCGGGGGCGTCAACCTGATCCTCGCCCCCGAGGCTTCCATCGCCCTGTCGCGCGCAAGAATGCTCGCGCCCGACGGACGCTGCAAAACTTTCGATGCCGCGGCCGACGGCTACGGGCGCGGCGAAGGCTGCGGCTTGGTCGTTCTGAAACGTCTCTCCGACGCGCAGCGCGACGACGACCACGTCCTCGCTGTCATCCGCGGCTCGGCGGTGAACCAGGACGGTCCGGCGGGCGGCTTCACAGTGCCAAGCGGCGCCGCGCAGCGTTCTTTGCTTTCGGCTGCATTGGCCCGCGCGCAACTCAACGCGGGGGACATCGATTACGTCGAGGCGCATGGCACCGGCACGGCGCTTGGCGACCCCATCGAGATCGGTGCGCTCTCCGAGGTGTTTGGCTCCGGCCGCCCGGCCGGCCGCCCGCTGCTCGTGGGCTCAGTGAAGACCAACTTTGGCCACCTGGAATCCGCTGCCGGTGTAGCCGGCCTCATCAAGGCGGTGCTCGCGCTTTGGCACGGCGAGATACCGGCTCATTTGCACTTCAAGACTCCGAGCCGCCACGTCGCGTGGGAGGATGTCGCGGTGCGCGTCGCAGCATCCCATGGCGCTTGGCCCGCCACCGGCCAGCCGCGCCGCGCCGGCGTGAGCGCGTTTGGGGTCAGCGGGACCAATGCGCACGTTATCCTGGAATCGGCGCCGGCCGGCCTGGCCGCTGCAGTTCTGCTTGCGCCTCGCCGTTCCTTTCGCGGCGAACGTCACTGGTTCGAGGAGCCCGCCGCTTCGCCGCGGCATAGCGATCCTTTCTACGGCGTTGAATGGAGGCATTGTCCCAGGCGCGAGCGGACGCGCTCTCCGGTTCCGTTCGCCGACGCGGGTGTCCATTCTGCCCATATGGGGGTGTGGCTGAAACAGGCCGGCGCGCATCCAGGTTCCGGCGCATACGCGGCCGTGCTCGAGGCGCTCGAGGCGATTGCCCGGCTCTTTGCGCGCCACGCCGTAAACACCGTGGCGCCCAAGGATGTCGCTCCGGCGTACTCTAGGCTGTTCGCACGGGTGCGGGAGCTTGCCGACGCGGGTTCCGGTGGCGATCCGGCCGAGGCTGAATCAGTTGCGGAGAAGTTGCGAGCTGCGTGTCCGGACGCGGAGGTCGAAATAACCATGCTCACCCGGTGCGGCGCACGCCTGCCGGACGTGCTGCGCGGGGTGTGCGATCCGCTGACGCTGCTCTTCCCGGCGGGCGGAGGCGTCACGGCTGCAGATCTCTATGGCCGCACGCCGTGCGCCCGCCGCATGAATGAGCTTGTCGGGGCAGCGGTGGCGGGACTGATGCCGGCGGGGGCGGGCGGTAAACCACTTCGCGTTCTTGAGCTTGGTGCGGGCACGGGCGGCACTACGGCCGCGGTGTTGCGCGCCCTTGCCGGTGGGGCGGTGGAGTATGTGTTCACTGACGTGTCGCCTCTGTTCGTCGCCGCGGCGCGCAAGCGCTTCTCCGGAACGCCGGGCATGGACTGCCGAGTGCTCGACATCGAGCGCGACCCGCTGGCGCAGGGGTTTGCGCCCGGGGAGTTTGACATTATTATCGCTGCCAACGTGTTACACGCCACACGCGACTTGCGCACCACACTTGGCCACGTGCGTTCGCTGTTGGCGGCGGACTGTTGTCTCGTTCTGCTCGAGGCGGTCCAGCCGCTCGGCTTCCTCGATCTCGTGTTTGGGCTGACTGAAGGGTGGTGGCGGTTTACCGATTCGGATCTGCGGCCGGCCCACGCGCTGCTCGACCCCGAAATATGGCGAAGGGTGCTCGCCGGCGCTGGTTTTTCCGGAATAGGAACTTTTGGATTTGAGCCAGGGGGCGGGGCGATTTTCGCGCAGCAGGCTGTGATCGTGGCCCGCACCGGCGGCGAGGTGCAGGCGCCGGTGTCAGCGACCGGGTCTTGGCTGCTGGTGGCCGATCATCGCGAGGTTGCGGAGAAGTTGGCGGAGCAACTCGAACATTGCGGAGGATCGTGCCATGTAGTGGCGCCTGAGCCTGTCGAAGCCCTGGCGACAGCTGTGGGGAACGGCCCGTTGCGCGGCGTTGCGTATTTCGCATCGCCTGGGGTGGCCGATCCGAGGGGGGACAAGCATCTGCGCCCTGCGCTGGCGCTGGTCCAGGCGTTGGTGGCACGGCCCGCACCGCTGGCGATTGTCACGCGAGGGGCGGTGCCGGCGGGCGGGGGAGACGGGGTTCCTGGCGTGGCCCAGGCGGTCCTCTGGGGATTCGCCCGTTCGCTTGCGCAGGAACATCCCGAGTTGTCCACGATTCGGCTGGATCTCGATCCGGCGATGCCGCCGGACGAAGCGGCGGCGGCACTGAGAGCGGAACTGGTCGGGCCGGACGGCGAGGACCAGGTCGCGTGGCGCGGCGGGGAGAGGCTTGTCGCGCGCCTCGTGCGCGTTGCGGTGGCGCCGGCGACACCGGCGCGGCTCAGCGATGAGGCGACTTATCTGATTGTCGGAGGAATGGGGGGGCTCGGCCGGCCGTTGGCGCGACAATTGGTCGAACGCGGAGCCCGCCACTTGGTGCTCGCCAGCCGGAGAGATACCGGAGCTGCGGCCGCCGAGTTCCTGGCCGGGTTCGCAGCGCTCGGTGCCGATGTGCGCGTCGCCCGTGCCGATGTCGCCAACGAAGCCGACGTTGCGCGCGTACTGGCGGAGATCGCAGCGACGCCGTGGCCTTTGCGCGGAGTGGTCCACGCCGCGGGTGTGCTTGATGACGGCGTCGTGCGCACGCTTACGTGGGAACAAATGGAACGCGTGCTGGCGCCAAAGGTAGCGGGGGCCTGGCATCTGCACCACCTCACTCGCGACCTTCCGCTTGATTTTTTTGTGCTGTTTTCGTCGGCGACAGCTCTGCTCGGCTCGCCCGGCCAGGCGAATCATGCAGCAGCAAATGCGTTTCTCGATGCGCTAGCGCAATACCGGCGGGCGTCGGGATTGTGCGCATTGAGCATTGGCTGGGGGCCGTGGGCCGAAATTGGCGCCGCGGCTGCGCGGGGCGTGGGGAAGCGTTTTCGCGGCAAAGGCATCGGCACTCTGACGCCGGCCGACGGATGGGAGAAGCTGGATCGGTTGCTGGCGTCGCCCGCGGCGCACGTTGCCGTGCTTCGTGCCAATTGGGGAGAGGTAGACCCGCAATTGACCGCAGGGCCATTCTTCCGAGAGCTGCGGATTGAGCCCGCGGCATCCGGGGATGCGGTCGAGCCGTCCTTGGCCGGCCCCGCGCTGGCCGAGCTGCCTGTGGCGGAGCGCCAGTCAAGGCTCCTTGGCGAGGTGCGCCGCCAGGTCGCGCACGTTCTCGGTCTGGGTTCCGGAGGGCAGATCGATCCTCAATTGGGTTTTTTCTCGTTCGGGATGGACTCGCTCACCTCCGTGGAGTTGCGCAACCGCCTGCAAACGAGGCTTGGCCGGTCGTTGCCTTCGACGGTGGTCTTCGATTACCCAACCGCAGAGGCTCTGGCCGCGCATCTCGCTGCGGCGGGTGCTCTCCCATCGCCGAGTCGGAGCGTGGCGAACCCGGCTCGGCCGGCTGCCGGCGCGGGTGCGGGGCAACTGGACGGCCTTTCCGCAGGCGAACTTTCGGCGTTGCTCGACGAAGAGCTGAAGAAACATTGACCGCATGAGCCTGCCTGCCCCGATCGATTACGCCGAACAGCTGAAGCGCGCTCTCATAGCGCTCCGGGACCTGCGAGCGCGCGCCGAGGCGGCAGAGGCCGCGGTGCGGGAGCCGGTGGCGGCCGTCGGCATCGGGCTGAGGTTCCCTGGGGGCGTGCGGAGCCCTGCTGCCTTCTGGAGGCTTCTGAGCGAAGGGGTCGATGCGATCACAGAGGTGCCCCCGGATCGATGGAATATGGCGGAATTCTACGACGCCGATCCAGAGGCGCGCGGCAAGATTAGTGTGCGCTTCGGCGGCTTCCTCGACGGGATCGACCGATTTGATGCGCCGTTGTTCAACGTGTCGCCGCGCGAGGCGGCGGCGATGGACCCGCAGCAGCGGCTGTTGCTCGAAGTCGCATGGGCGGCCTTGGAGCACGCTGGGATCGCTCCCGATGCCCTGGGGGGCAGCCGCACCGGCGTATTCATCGGTGTCGCCAGTCATGATTATCTCGAGCGAGTGCTGGCGGCCGGGCCGCAAGAGATCGATTCGTATGTCGGCTCGGGCAACGCGAGCAGCGTCGCCGCAGGCAGGCTGTCTTACACATTCGGGCTGCAGGGACCTTGCGTCGCGCTCGACACAGCCTGCTCGTCATCTCTCGTCGCCGTGCACCTAGCATGCCAGAGCTTGCGCGCCGGCGAGTGCGCGATGGCTCTCGCCGGTGGAGTAAACCTGCTGCTTTCGCCCACCATTAGCATCAACCACTCGCGTGCGCGAATGCTCGCGGCCGACGGGAAGTGTAAGGCGTTTTCCGCCGCAGCGGACGGTTTCGTGCGCTCCGAGGGCTGCGGCGTCGTGGTGTTAAAGCGCCTCGCCGACGCCCAGCGCGACGGCGACCGCGTCCTTGCCGTGCTGCGCGGCTCGGCGACGAACCACGACGGCCGCACGAGCGGGCTGACCGTGCCCAACGGCCCCTCCCAGCAGGAAGTGATCCGCGCGGCGCTCGCGCAGGCGGCTATGGGGCCGGCCGATGTGGACTACGTCGAGGCGCACGGCACCGGCACGGCACTCGGCGATCCGATCGAAATGGGCGCACTTGCGGCCGTGTTCGGGCCAGGCCGACCGAAAGACCGCCCGCTTTTCGTCGGCGCAGTCAAGACGAACCTCGGGCACTGTGAGGCGGCCGCAGGGGTTGCGGGCCTGATCAAGGCCATTCTTGCGGTGGGTTGCGGTAGGATCCCCGCACACCTGCATTTCACACGACCGAATCCGCTCATTTCATGGGCCGATATGCCATGGGTGCGGATCCCAACAACGGACACCGTCTGGCCCGGTGGCAGGGCGCGCGTTGCGGGAGTGAGCTCGTTTGGCTTCGGCGGCACCAACGCGCATGTCGTGGTTGGAGAGGCGCCCACGCTGAAGGAGACCGAGGCACCGAAGCGTGGCGGCGACGTTCTCATACTGGCAGCTAAGACTGGGGCGGCGCTGAACGCGCTCGCCAGCCGGTACAGTGAGTATTTCTCGGGCGCCGACCCAGCGCCATGGGCCGACGTGTGCCACACGACGGCCACGGGTCGGGCCGCGCTGGCGCACCGGCTCGCAGTGACGGCAACGGATGCCGCCGACGCCGCACGAAAACTTTCAGATCTTGCGGCGGGGTCCGACCCGAGCGGCTGCTGGCGCGGCGTCGTGTCCGGAAGGCCGAGAATCGCCTTTCTATTCTCCGGCCAAGGCTCGCTTTACGCGGGCATGGGGAGCGAACTGCTGGCGTCCAGTCCGGTTTACCGCGCGGCGTTCGAGGAATGCTGCGCGCTTGTGCGGCACCATGCAGGCTGGAATCTAGCGGAGGCGGTAGAGTCGGCCGACAGGTTGGCGCGAACGGAATATGGCCAAGTGGCTCTTTTTGCCGTCGAGTACTCGCTGAGCCGCATGTGGGCCTCATGGGGGATCGTGCCCGACGCGGTCGTGGGCCACAGCGTCGGCGAATACGCCGCGGCCTGCGCCGCAGGGGCGCTGCCGCTGGAAACGGCGATGGCGCTGCTCATTAAGCGGGCCCGCCTGATGGGCGCGCTCGGCGATGGCGGTGCGATGGCTGCGGTTCCGGGGACTTTGGAGGACGTGGCGGCGGCTCGGGCTAAGCATGGGGTCGAGCTAGCCGCTGTGAACAGCCCGCGTCAGGTAGTGATCACGGGCGAACGCAAAGCGGTCCATGCAGCGGTCGCGGACCTAAAGGCTGCGGGCTTGCTCGCGCAGGCGCTCGAGGTGAACCAAGGCTATCACTCACGCCATATGGAGCCGATGCTCGCTGACTTCGGCCACGCCGCTGAGGCTATCTTCCCGTCCGGGGCGCCCGAGACAAGGCTGTCCTCGAGATTCATCTCCACGGTGACGGGCGCGCCCGCGAACATCGAGCTTGCGACGGCCGACTACTGGATCCGCCAGGTGCGCCAGCCGGTCCTCTTTGCCGAGGCGCTGCGCGCGCTGAACGCGGAGGGAATAGACTTGCTGCTAGAAGTCGGACCCCGGGGCGTCCTTGTGACCCTGGGCCAGCAGACCTGGCCGGAAGGTGGGGGCGAATGGCTGCTCAGCCTTCGGCCTGGCCGCGGCGACTGGGCCCAAATGCTGGAGAGCGCAGGTCGCGCATGGCTGCTGGGTGCGCCGGTGGCATGGCGCGAAATCTATCGCGGCTTTGCGCGCCCCCGGGCTGAATTGCCGACCTATCCGTTTCAGGGTCAGCGTCATTGGTGCGCCGAGCCGGGGCGACCGGAGGCAAACACGGGTCTCACGTATGAGATTGCTTGGGAGCCTGTTGCGTCGTTTTCACAGGGTGAGGCCCCGGCTCGCTGGCGGCTCTCGGGCGGTCCGGATTATTGGCGGGCGGAACTGGCGCGCGAACTTGGGCGCCGCGGCGCCTCGGTGACCGAGACGGGAGCCGTCGATGCGGTGGGTTTTGTTGCCGACGTGGGGCGTTCGAACGATCCGGCGGCGGCGGCCGGAGCAGAATGCCGGCGGCTGCTGGCCCTCGTTCAAAACATGCTATCTTTGAGGTCATCCGCGCGCCTCTGGATCGTGACGCGCGGGGCGGTTGCTGCGGCTCCGGGCGATGGTGCTCGTTTGGCGCTCGCCGGCGCCCCGCTTTGGGCATTCGCCAGGGCGCTTGCCCTTGAGCATCCGGAGCTGTTCGGCGGCAGCGTCGATTTGCCGGCCGACGAGGACAACGGCGATCCGGCGCGGGTCGTCGATGCCTGGTGTGCGGCGGGCACGGAGGACCAACTCGTGTGGCGCGGAGGCGGATGGCGTGGCGCGCGCCTTAAGCGCCTGCCGTTGCCGGAGGGCTCCGCGGCCATTCGAGCTGACGGATCGTACCTGATATCCGGCGGACTCGGCGCGCTTGGGCTGCGCGTGGCCGAGTGGCTGATCCAAAAAGGGGCCCGCAGCCTTGTGCTCGCTGGCCGCAGGCCTCCTACGCCGGCGGTCGAGGCAGTCTTGGAGCGTCTGCGCGCCACCGGCGCACACATCGTCGCACGCTCCTTGGATGTCGCGGACGCAGGAGAAGTGAGGGGACTGCTTGACGAAGTTGGGGCGTCGCTGCCGCGGTTGCGTGGCGTGGTGCATGCCGCGGGCATAGCCGGCTACGAACCCGTGGCGGGTCTGACGGATGCTGCGCTGGCCAGCGTGCTGCGCCCGAAAGTATCGGGCGCTTGGGCGCTTCACGAGGCTACCCGCGGGATGGCTTTGGATTTCTTTGTGCTATTCTCGTCGATCGCGGCGGCGTGGGGATCGAAGGGACAGGCGCATTACGGTGCGGCGAACGGATTCCTCGACGGGCTGGCGCAACACCGCCGTGCGCTAGGACTTCCGGCGCTCAGCATTGCTTGGGGGCCGTGGGCTGGGGGAGGAATGGCGACTGAGGCTGCGCAAGCGCAGCTTGCCCGAATAGGCCTGCCCACGCTGGAAGCCCGCGAGGCTCTAGGTCGTGCTCGAGCGCTCCCTTGCGTCGGGCGCGGCCGGGCTGATTGCGGCGCGTGTCGATTGGCCGAGATTTCAAGCGGTCTTCGAGAGTAAAAGGCAAGGGTCGCTATTGGCTCACCTATGCGGGGATCCAAAGCCCGCATCAGGCGCGCCGACGACCCCGGGGTCGTCCGCGAGGTTCGGCGAACTGGCTGCGCTTGCTGGGCCGGCCCGAATTGAGCGGCTGCGGACGCTTGCTCGGGCGGCGATCGCGCGCGTGCTGCGGTTGCCTGAAGGGGAGTTCCCCGAGCCGCGTCAGGGATTCGCCGAGATGGGAGTTGATTCGCTGATGGCGGTCGAGATTCGCAATCAGCTGGCCAAAGACATCGGCCTCAAGCTCCCGGCAACACTCATCTTCAATTATCCGAACGTCGAAATGCTGGCACGACACCTTGCTACCCTGGTCAATCCGTTGCCCGAGGCGCGGCCCGCGGCGGAGTCGGCATCCTCGGAGAACGCCGAGGCCCGTGCCCTGATCGCAGCGATGTCGGAGGCCGAAGCCGAGGCGCTTCTGCTCAAAAAGCTTGAGGAACTGTGAACACGGACCTGCCGCTTCCCTCTGGCGAATTGCACGTTTGGTTCGTCGACCTGAATCGCGCTCGCGCTGGCCCCTGGAGTGGGAGAGGATGCGCTTTCGCCGGACGAGCGAGCGAGGGCGGAGAAGTTCGTCCATCTTCGCGACCGGCGGCGGTTTGTGGCGGCGCACCTGGCGCTGCGGGAGCTGTTGGGCTGTTACCTTGGCCGGCCTGGGCGTGAGCTGGCGTTCGCTATCGGGCCGCGGGGCAAACCATCGCTCGCAGGCCCGGCCGATGCCTGGCTTCGGTTCAATCTTTCGCACTCGCAAGACGGTGCGCTAATCGCCTGCGCCCGCGGCTGCGAGGTCGGAGTCGACCTCGAATGGATGAGGGAGAGTGTGGACGCGGACCTGATTGTCGCGTCGACGTTCTCACCGGACGAGCAGACCGAGTGGGCGGCCCTGCCGAAGAAGGCCCGCAATGAGGCATTTTTCGCGGGTTGGGTGCGGAAGGAGGCCTATGTGAAGGCGCTGGGGGAGGGCCTGGGTCATCCAACCCAAGCCTACACCGTGCGGCTTGAGTCTGCAGCCCCGCCGGCGTTGCTGAAAGATGCGCTCCAGCCGGGCGCCGAATCCCGCTGGCGTTTGCACGGTATCGCTGTGCCCGAGGGCTTCATCGCAGCGGCGGCGGCGCCGCCGCCCCTGAAACTGCAGGTGCGAACGTGGGTCCGGCCGCAGGTCTCGGCGCCACTGCCGGCGAATTGACGCACACGTCATCGGCGACGGAAACGAATTTTGCTGAAAAGAACAAACCTACCCGGAGAGAATCGCCCGCCTTACATGCCGCTCCCAGCTGAGAACCCCCAGGTTTTGACGCCGCTCAAGCGTGCCTTGCTCGCCCTTGAGGATATGCAGTCGCGCGTTGCGGCGGCGGAGCGCGCGCAGCATGAGCCTGTGGCAATCATCGGCCTTGGCTGCCGGTTCCCGGGCGACGCGGACACCCCAGCGGCGTTTTGGCGCCTGCTGGCCGAAGGCCGGGACGCTGTAGGCGAGGTGCCCGCGGCACGGTGGCCGACCGAGGAGCTCCGGAATCCCGACCCCGCGGCTGCGGATTCGATCTGCACCCGCTACGGGGCGTTTCTCGAAGACATTGAGGGATTTGACCCGGCGTTCTTCGGCATTTCGCCGCGCGAGGCCCTGAGCATGGATCCGCAACACCGCCTCCTCCTCGAGGTGAGCTGGGAGGCGCTCGCTGCCGCCGGGCAATTGCACGACCGCCTGGCGGGCAGTCCGACTGGCGTTTTCGTCGGTATCACGACCGTCGAGTTCGGCCAGCTGCAGCTCGCCGCCGGTGGGATAGGCGCGCTGGACGCCTACCATATCACGGGCAATGCGCTGAATGCCGCTGCCGGCCGGCTTGCCTATGTATTCGGCCTCCAGGGACCCTGTCTCGCCGTGGATACGGCGTGCTCGTCCTCGCTCGTGGCCGTGCACTTGGCATGCGAGAGCCTGCGCGCGGGCGGGTGCGCCGTGGCGCTCGCAGCCGGCGTGAACCTCATTCTCTCGCCCCGAGGCAGCATCGCCCTGTCGCGCGGACGGGTACTCTCGCCGACGGGCCGGACGCGGGCCTTTGACGCCGCCGCGGACGGCATGGTGCGCGGCGAGGGCTGCGGCGTCCTCGTGCTCAAACGCTTGAGCGAGGCTCAGCGCGCCGGCGACCGCATCCTAGCCATCATTCGCGGCAGCGGTGTGAATCAGGACGGTGCAAGCAGCGGGCTAACGGTGCCCAACGGCCCTGCGCAGGAGGCGCTGCTGCGGCGCGTGCTCACCGAGACCCGCACCAAACCGAGCGAGGTTAGCTTCATCGAGGCGCATGGAACAGGCACCGCGCTCGGCGATCCCATCGAGGCCGGAGCGCTTGGGGCGGTGTTTGGGCCGGATCGCGCAGGGAACGACCCACTCTGGCTCGGGTCGGTGAAGACCAATTTAGGGCACCTAGAGTCGGCGGCCGGCGTAGCAAGCCTCATCAAAGTCGTCCTCGCGCTGCACCACGGCGCGGTTCCTCCGAACCTGCACTTCCGGATTCCGAGCCCTCACATCCCCTGGGACCGGTTGCCGTTGCGCGTGCCGACGGCGCTGGTGCCTTGGCCGCGCGGCCCGCGTCCGCGGCTCGCCGGCGTGAGCGCATTCGGCTTCAGCGGCACCAACGCCCACGTGCTCCTTGAGGAGCCCCCTTCGGCCGCGCCGGACGATCCGCGCGGGCTCGTGGCGCCGCCGTCGCCGTTTCGCCGCGAACAGTTTCCGGTGCCGTGGACGCCGCGATTCGGACCGGCGATTGCGGCCAAGACCGTGCATCCCCTGCTCGGGAGCGTGTTGCCCCTGGCGGGCAGCGACGAGCTACGATTCGACGGCGTGTTGGGGCCGACGGCGCCCGCCATGATTGCCGATCACCGGGTCTTCGACATGACGGTGTTGCCGGCCGCCGCTTTGCTTGAAATGGCCCTGGCGGCGGCGCGCCTGTTTGCCGGCGGCGGGGCGGGCGTGAAAGGCCTCATGATTCGGCGGCCGCTCGTGTTCCTGGAAGGCGGGGCGCGGCGGGTGCAAACCACGGTCGCCCAGCGGCCCGGTAGCCGAGCCGCCATCAGGATCTTTAGCTGCCCTGCCGACGAGTCCGAACCGGGCGGTGCCGGAGGATGGCAGCTGCACGCAGAGGCGGAGGTGACGGCCGGGGAGCACGCCGGGCCGACGGAGGAACTGGCCGCCGCCGAGTCCCGCTGTCCCCGGATGACCGACGTGGCCCGTTGCTACTCCGATTTTTCCAGGCGCGGTCTCGATTACGGGCCGGCATTTCGCACTCTGATCGCGGTCTCTGGAGGTGTCGACGAGGTCGTTGCTGAGGTGCGTTTGCCGGGTGGCGTTGCGCATGACGGATGGATTCTGCACCCAGTGCTGCTCGACGGGTGCTTCCAGGCGTTGGGCGCCGCGCTGGGCGAAGGGGCGGTTTTGTTGCCAGCCGGCATAGGTGCATGGCGTGTGTGGGCCCCGGCTGCCCCTTCATCGCTGCGGGTTCATGCGCGCGTGCGCCGGGACGCAGGGGGCTTTTCGGCGGATTTCGACCTATTCGATGCCGCCGGCGAATCTATAGCGCGCCTCGACGGCCTGGCCCTGCGAATCGCCTCGGCGGAGTCGATCCGGCGCGCCGTGCGCCCTCTGTCGGGCGGCTGGCTTTACGAGGTTGCCTGGACGCCTGCAGGTAGGACCGAATCCGGGCGTTCGCGCGCGACAGGCGCATGGCTTGTGGTGAAGGATCGCACCGGGCTGGCGGAGGCTTTGGCGGAGCGACTGGAGGACGCGGGCTGCATTTCGGTCCTTACGCCGGCGGGCGATGTGAAAGAGGCGCTGGCGGCCCGCGCAGATTGGTTCGGCTGCGTGCATCTAGGGGCCTTTTGCGAGCCCGACACCGCCAGCGCGTGCGGGGCCACGCTGCGGGTGGCGCACGCTCTGGTCGAGCGCGATCGACCGCTGATGCTCTGGATTGTCACCCGCGGCGCAGCGGCGGCCGATGGGGTCGCGGCTGATCCTGCGGCGGCCTCCGTTTGGGGCCTGGGTCGGGTGCTCGCTAACGAGCATCCGGAACTGGCGTGCAGGATGGTCGACCTCGACGCCGGTGCGGACACCGCGACGGCCCTCGCCGACGAATGCCTGAAACCGGATGAGGAAGAGCAGGTTGTTTGGCGCGCCGGGCGCCGGCTGGCCGCTAGGCTGGCGAGGCTGGAAACAGCGAGCGGGCCTGTGTTTGCTGCGCGTGCCGACGGGGCGTACCTGATCACCGGCGGGACGGGCGCCCTCGGACTGCTGACGGCCGAATGGCTCATCGGGCGCGGTGCGCGGCACCTGGTGTTGGTGGGGCGCAGTCCGCCGTCTCCCGCGGCGCGAGAGAAGATCGCCGCGTGGGAGCTTGCCGGAGCGGATGTGGCCGTCTGCGCCGCCGATGTTGCGGACCGGGCGGCCGTCGAGGCGGTCGTTCACAACGCCTCCCGGGGGAGACCGTGGCGGGGTGTCGTTCATGCGGCCGGCGTGCTCGACGACGGGGCAGTGCTCCAGCAGACGCCGGCGCGATACGCACGAGTGCTAGCGGCCAAGGCGCTCGGCGCTGAGCATCTGGACGACCTGACGGGCGAGATGCCCCTGGATTTCTTCGTGCTGTTCTCTTCGGCGGCGGCGGTGCTTGGCACGCCCGGCCAGTCAAACTACGCTGCCGCGAATTCGTATCTCGACGCGCTGGCGCACCGTCGCCGCGCCGCGGGCCGGCCCGCATTGAGCGTCAACTGGGGTCCGTGGGCGGCGGGAATGGGTTCATCGGGAGCCGGGCGCCACGGCGAACGCGGCGTTGGGTCGATCCCTCCCGAACGCGGCTTCGAGGAGCTTGAACGACTGCTCGGCGCCGGTGTGGCGCAAGCGCTTGTGCTGCAAGTGGATTGGCCGGTGTTTGCCCGGAGCTTCGGCGACGGATCTATGCCGCGCCTATTTCTGGACTTGGCCGGCGGGGCACGGATTCAGGTCCCAGCCACCCCGATGGAGGCCGGCTTGGGTACCCGCCTGGCCGCGGCAGCCGGTCCGGAGCGGCTGAGCCTGCTCGAGGACTTCGTTCGTCGCGAGGTGGCGCAGGTGGTGAGGGTGGCGCCAGAGCGGCTCCAATTGGCGCAGCCGCTCAGCTCGCTTGGCCTCGATTCGCTGATGGCGATTGAGCTGCGCAACCGGGTGCGCTTGGCGACGGGGATCGACCTGCCAGTTGTCCATTTTCTTGAGGGGGCATCTGTGGCGGCTCTTGCGGCGGAGCTGGCGGCGCGAATCGGTGCGTCGGTGGCCTCGTTTGGGGAAGCGGAGCCTGGCAGGGCCGCGCAGGCCGCAGCGCTGCTTTCTGCGGGGCAGGAGGCGCTCTGGTTCTTGCACGCGGCAAATCCCGCGAGTTCGGCCTACAACACCGCGTTTGCCCTGCGCCTGCGTGGACCGCTCGATGTGGCGGCGCTCTCCCGGGCGTTCCGGGTGCTGGCGGAGCGACATCCGTTGCTTCGCGCGACGTTTCCGAGCGAACAAGGAGCCCCGTCGCTGGTTGTTGCAGGGCGGATGGCGCTTGAGCCTGCGATTGTCGAAGCGGCGGCATGGGATGTGCCGACCCTGGTCGATCGTGTCGCCGCGGACTACAGCCGGCCCTTCGACCTGGAAAGGGGCCCTCTGGCGCGGGTGACGCTGTTCCGGCTTGGCGAGGGCGAGCACGTGCTTCTTTGCACCATACACCATATCGTCGGCGACGCCTGGACGAATTGGGTGCTGCTCGACGAACTGCGCCGGGTGTATGCAGCGGCTTGCGCCGGCCGGTCCGCCGACTTGCCAGCGCTGGCCGCGAGCTACGCTGATTTCGCCCGTTGGCAGCGCGATCTGATGGGTGGCACGGAAGGCGAGCGGCTATGGGATTATTGGCGCGGCCAGCTGGCCGGGGATCTTCCCGTCCTAAATCTGCCGGCCGACCTGCCAAGGCCGGCGGTCCTTGTGCCGCAGGGCGCGGCCGTGCCCTTTGAACTGCCGGAGCCCCTTTTCGAGCGCCTGCGCGCGCTTGCACGTGAGCAGGGAACGACACCGTTCACGGTATTGCTCGCCGCATGGCAGGTGCTCCTTCACCGGCACACCGGGGAGGACGACATCATCGTCGGTGCTCCGACCTCCGGGCGCGCTCGGCCGGAATTCGACGGATTGGTCGGTTATTTCGTCAACCCCGTGCCTTTGCGGGCGCACTTCACCTGCGGGCTGCGGTTCACCGAGCTGCTGGCGCAGGTGCGCCAGACCGTGCTGGGCGGGCTGGCCCACGCGGACCTGCCCCTGCCTGTGCTGGTTGAGCGGCTGAAGCTGCCTCGCGATACGGGCCGCTCGCCGCTGTTCCAAACGATGTTTGCCTATCAGAAGCCACCGGAGTCCGCCTCGGGAGCCCGGGCAGCGGGAGAGTGGGGCGGGCTCGAAGTCGAGGAGTTTCCCCTCGTGCAAATGGCCGGACAGTTTGAGCTGATCCTGGAGGTTTTCGAGGGGGCGGGTGCGAGCTTGAAGTACCACACGGCCCTCTTCACGGCGGATTCGGCGAAGCTGTTCGCCAGGCGTTTCAAGGTGCTCTTGGAGGGGATCGTCGCAAATCCCGCCTGCCCGGTGGACGACCTGCCGATACTCGACCAGGCCGAACGAACGCTGGTCGTGAGCACCTGGAACAACACGCCTGCCAGCTATCCGGAGCAGTTTTGCCTCCATGAGCTGGTTGCGCGGCAGGCGGAGCGCACGCCGGACTCGGTGGCAGTCGAATTCGACGCAACAACAATGACGTACAGCGAACTCGATGCGCGGGCCAATCGGCTTGCACGTTGGCTGCGCCTGTCCGGAGTAGGCCCCGACCAGCTTGTGGGCGTTTGCGCCGAGCGGTCCCTTGAGTTGGTGATTGCCCTTCTCGGCGTGCTCAAGGCCGGCGGGGCCTACGTGCCGCTCGACCCGGCGTATCCGCGCGAAAGGCTGGAGTTCATGCGCGATGACTCGGCGGTCGGCCTTGTTTTGACCCAGACGAAGCTGGCCAACGCATGGACGGGCGCCGGTGTCCGCGTGCTGCGCCTGGATCAGGACCTGCCTGAGATCGCAGGCGAGCCCGCGGATGCACCGCAGAGCGGCGTCAAACCCGACCATCTCGCGTACATGATCTACACCTCGGGCTCGACAGGCCGGCCCAAGGGCGCGCTTAACACCCACCGGGCAATCGTCAACAGGCTGCTCTGGATGCAGGACGCCTACCAGCTTGCCGTGGCCGACGCCGTGGTGCAAAAGACGCCGCTCAGCTTTGACGTGTCGGTGTGGGAGTTTTTCTGGCCGCTGATGACTGGGGCGCGGCTGGTGATGGCGCGTCCCGGTGGGCATCAGGACGCCGGCTATCTTGCCGACCTTGTGGCCCGAACGCGGGTGACGACAATGCATTTCGTGCCGTCGATGCTGCAGGTGTTTGTCGAGGAGCCCGGACTCGCGAAGTGCCGGTTCCTGCGGCAGGTCTTCTGCAGCGGCGAGGCCCTGCCGGCCGACCTTCAGACCAGATTTCATGCTCGGCATTCGGCCCAACTGCATAACCTATACGGGCCGACCGAGGCGGCCGTCGACGTGACGTTCTGGCGGTGCCTTCGCGGTGACCCGCGGCCGATCGTGCCGATCGGCAGGCCGATCGCGCGCACCCAGATGTATGTCCTCGACAAGCGGCTCGAACCCGCGCCGCCCGGCGTGCCCGGGGAGCTTTTCATAGGAGGCGTCGGCGTGTCGCGCGGCTACCATCGGCGGCCCGAGCTCACGGCGGAGAAATTCATACCCGACCCTTTTGGAACGCCCGGATTGCGGCTATACCGGACCGGCGACCTGGCACGCTGGCTGCCAGACGGCACGCTCGAGTACCTCGGTCGCCTCGATCACCAGGTCAAGTTGCGCGGCTTCCGCATCGAGTTGGGGGAGGTCGAGGCCGCGCTCGCGCGCCAGCCGGGCGTACGCGAGGCGGTTGTCGTTCTGCGAGAGGACCTCACGGGCGACCGAGGTCTCGCGGCGTACCTTACCGCGGACGGGCCGGCCGCCCCGGACGTGGCGTTGTTGCGCGAATCGTTGAGGACTACGCTGCCGGAATATATGGTGCCCGCCGATTTGGTCGTGCTGCCATCCCTTCCGCTTTCGCCCAGCGGCAAGGTTGACCGCCGTGCGCTGCCAGCACCGCCGCGCGAGCGCCCAGCGCAGGAGGCGCCATTCTCCACCCCTGAGACCGACACGGAACGGCGGCTCGCCGCGGTGTGGTGCGATGTTCTCGGCCGCGAGCGCGTGGGAACGCAGGACAATTTTTTCGATATCGGAGGCCATTCGCTCAGACTGGCGCTGGTGCATGCACGACTGCAGGGGCTGTTCCCTCAGGCACCCACGCTGGTCGAGCTGTTCCAGTTTCCAACGATTAGGTCGCTGGCGGCCCGGATCGACGGTGCTGCCTCCCTTCCGACAGCCCCGTCCGAGTACCGAGGCGACGTCCGCGCATCGCGCCGCGACGGCCTTCGCGAACAAAGTGCGCTCCGGCGCAATGCACGCAATGGAGGCGGCGGCTGAACCGTACACCGATGGCCCAAGGAGTTCCAACTTCAAGCATGCCCGACCACGCTGTTGCCGTTGTCGGCATGGCATGCCGATTCCCTGGCGCGCGCGACGTGGAGGAGTTTTGGCGCAACCTGCGCGCGGGTACCGAGTCGGTGTCGTTTTTCAAAGACGAGGAGCTGCGAGCCGCCGGGGTTGGGCCAGAGCTCCTGGCGCGGACCGACTACGTTCGGGCGAACGCAGTGGTCGCCGAGGCCGACGGGTTTGATGCCGGCTTTTTCGGGTACACGCCCCGCGAGGCCGAGCTGATCGACCCGCAACAACGGGTGTTCCTGGAGTGTGCATGGACGGCGATGGAACACGCGGGTTTTGATCCCTCCGGCGTGCAAGGCGCGGTGGGAGTGTTTGCCGGCGCGGGGCCGTGCACCTACCTTCTGAGGCAGCTCGCTCCGGATCCTGTGCGAGTGTCCGGCGCGGACGGATTCGCCGCGATGATCGCGAACGACAAGGACTTTCTGGCCACGCGCGTCGCCTACAAGCTCAACCTGCGCGGGCCGGCGATCGCCGTGCAATCGGCGTGTTCGACGTCGCTTGTGGCCGTGCATTTGGCGCTGCAGAGCCTTCTCGCCGGGGAGTGCGACCTGGCGATGGCCGGCGGGGTGTCGATCCGGTTTCCACAGACGGCGGGATACGTTCACCAGGAGGGCATGATCCTTTCCCCCGACGGGCACTGCAGGGCCTTTGACGCGCGCGCAGAGGGCATTGTCGGGGGGAACGGTGCGGGCGTGGTCGTGCTAAGGCGGCTTGCCAGCGCGCTGGAGGCGGGCGACACGATCCACGCGGTCATCCGCGGTTCGGCGGTAAACAACGACGGTGCGGAGAAGGTCGGCTACACCGCGCCGTCTGTCGCGGGCCAGGAGGCGGTCATCGCCGAGGCGCTGGCGATGGCGGGCGTGTCACCCGATACCATCGGCTATGTCGAGGCTCACGGGACCGGCACGGCGCTGGGCGATCCCATTGAAGTGGGGGCTCTGACACGGGCCTTTCGGCGCGGCACCGACCGGCGCCAATTCTGCGCGCTCGGCTCGGTGAAGACCAATATTGGCCACCTCGACACAGCCGCTGGGATTGCCGGACTCATCAAGGCGGTGCTCGTGCTAAGCCGGCGCGAGATACCGCCGTCGCTGCATTTCGCAGCGCCGAATCCTCAGATTGATTTCGCCAGCAGTCCCTTCCGCGTCGCGAACGGGCTCGAGGCTTGGCCCGCCGGACGGCACCCGAGACGCGCCGGGGTGAGTTCGTTCGGCCTCGGAGGCACCAACGCACACGTGGTCCTAGAGGAGGCTCCGGCGGTGGCGGAGGAGCTGCCGCGGGCTGCCGCGCCGGCGCAGCACCTGCTCGTAGTGTCCGCTCGCTCGGGGACCGCGCTAAAGGCGGCTGCGACCAACTTGGCGGCGCACCTGAGGGCGAATTCGCATTCAAATATCGCGGACATCGCGTGGACGCTTGCGACTGGCCGGCATGTGTTTTCCCACCGGCACTGGGCTGTGGCATCCACGGTGGGGGAGGCGTCAGAAGCGCTGGCCGCGCAAACCGGCCTGGACGCCGTCGCGGGTGGGGCAGCCGGCGTCGTGTTTCTCTTTCCCGGCCAGGGCACGCAGTATCCGGGAATGGCAGCGGGATTGTATCGCAGCGCGCCCGTATTCCGCGCGGAGGTGGACCGCTGTGCCGAGCTGCTCCGGCCGCATCTGGGCGGCGACGTGCGCGAGCTGCTCTTTGCGCCCACGACGGAGGCGGCGCGGCTGGCACGGCCGGCGGCGGCACAGATCGCGCTATTCACCACCGAGTATTCACTCGCGCGTCAATGGATGGCCTGGGGTGTGCGGCCATCCGCGATGATCGGCCACAGCATTGGCGAATGGGTGGCGGCCTGCCTCGGCGGCGTGTTTACAGTAGAGGAAGCGCTGCGCCTCGTGGCTGCGCGCGGCCGCCTGATGGAGGCGCAGCCGCCCGGCGCGATGCTTGCGGTGCAGCGCTCTGAAGCCGAGGTGCGCCCGTTTCTTGGCGGTGGCATTGCCTTGGCGGCGGTCAACGCGCCCGACCAGACGGTCTTGTCCGGTCCTGTCGAAGCGATCTCGGACGCCGAGCGAACGCTTGCGGCACGAGGCATACCCGCCGTGCGGCTGCCGACGTTGCACGCCTACCATTCTGCCATGATGGAGCCGGCAGCGCGCGCCCTTGAGGCGGAATTCGCCGCAGTTCCCCGGCGGGTCCCGCAACTGCGCTGGATTTCGAACGTGACCGGAGCCTGGATCGAGGACCTGGAGGCAGGCAGTCCGGCCTATTGGGCGCGCCACCTGCTCGAGACCGTACGTTTTGCTGACGGCATGGCGGTCGCCCTTAAGGGAGGCGCCACGGTGCTGCTCGAAGTCGGGCCCGGCCGTACCCTTGGGGGACTGGCGGCGCGACAGGCCGGGTGGACGGCCGGCCACAGGGCGATTTCGTCGGTGCGTCATTCGCGCGAGGCGGTTGCAGACGAAGCCCTGCTGCTGCGCGCAGCCGGCCGGTTGTGGTCGGCGGGCGTGGCGCTCGATTGGAATGCCATGCGCGGAGATACGCCTCGCCGCCGCGTGACGCTGCCGACTTACCCGTTCGAGAGGCAGCGCCATTGGATCGAGGCTCCCGCCGACGCGGGTCGGCCCTCCTCTGGGGCCGCCCGGTCGGAAAAGAGGGGCGACCTCGCCGACTGGTTCTACCTGCCGTCCTGGAAGCGCGCATTGATGCCCGCCAGTTTGCCGGCGGAGACCGACGGGGCATGGCTCATCGTCGCGGATGCCGGGGGCCTTGCAACAAGGCTGGCCGAACGGCTGACCGGCGGCGGCGCCGCTGTCGAAGTTGTGGCGCCGGGTGCGGACGCGGCGGCGCGCTTGTCGGAAATGGCCGGCACAAGCCGGGCGCCACGGTGGATCATTTCATTGCGCGATGTGACGCAGCTGGGTGCGGAGCCCGCGTACGCGGAATTGATGGCACTCCTTAAGACGTTGGCTGGCGCCGTGATGCCGTCGGGAGCCCGACTAACCATTGTCGCAAACGGCTTGCAGGCTTTTGCGGGCGAACAGCCGCTCCAACCAGCTAAAGCGATGCTGCGCGGCCCGATACGCGTGCTTCCGCGGGAGGTGCACGGATTCGCCGCACGCATCGTTGATGTCGTCCTGCCGGCCCCTGGGGCTCAGTCCGATGGATTGGCGGAGCGGCTGTTGGCCGAGGCGCGGGCGGATGAGGGCTTTCAGTTTGTGGCGCTTCGAGGGCGGGATCGTTGGGTACAGACCCTAGTCCCGGAGAGGTTAGGACCGGCGGCCCGGCTGCCTCTGCGCGAGCGGGGTGTGTACCTCATTTCGGGTGGCCTGGGAGGAATCGGGCTCGTGCTTGCCGCGGAGCTGGCGAAGCGGGTGCATGCGCGTTTGGTGCTTTTCGGACGGGCCGCCCCCGGAGCGCAGGCTCAAGCGAGGATCGACCAGTTTAACGCCGCCGGCGCCGAGGTGTTGACGGCGACGGTGGACGTGATTGACGAGCCGGCGCTCCAGCGGCTGCGCGAGGAGATTTTGCGCCGGTGGGGCAGGATTGACGGCGTCATTCACGCGGCCGGTGTCACCGGGGCCGGAGCCCTCGCGTTGCGGGCGCCCGAGGCCGGTTCGGCTGTTTTGGCTCCAAAGGTCGCCGGTGCGCTCGCTCTCGACCGAACATTTGCCAGGGATCCTTTGGATTTCTTCGTACTGATGTCGTCGCTCACGGCGCAGCTAGGCGAATTCGGCCAGGCAGACTACGCGGCGGCCAACGCCTTTCTCGACGCCTTTGCCGAGGCGCGGCATGCCGAAGGTGCGCCGATGATGTCAATAGCATGGGACGCTTGGCGCGACAACGGTATGGCTGCCCGTGCGGCGAGAACGGCGGGTCTTGCCGAATGGGAGGCGCAGCAGCGCCCGTTGCGGATCTCCGACGAAGAGGGCGCCGAGATCTTTTGCCGGGCGATTGCGGCCGGCGCGGCTCATTTGGTCGTCTCGACGCGCGAGTTGGGAGAGAGAATGCGCGCGGCTGCGGACCTGGGTGAGCCGTCGGGCGATCTGGGGCCGGCTGCCTTCAGCCGCCCGCCGCGAAAGATGCAGGCCAGGCCAACTTTGGCGACGCCGTATGTAACCCCGTCCACCGCCACCGAAAGGGCCGTGGCGACGCTGTTCGCCGACCTGCTGGGAATCGCCCCGGTGGGGGCGAACGACAATTTCTTCGACCTTGGCGGGCATTCGCTCCTGGCGACGCAGGCCATCGCGCGGCTGCGCGAGACACATGGGGCTGCGCTGACGCTGCCGGCTTTTTTTACCGCGCCGACGGCCGCTCTGCTGGCAGAGGCCATCGACGCACCCGCAGCGGATGGGGAGACCGGGCCCCCGCTCAAGCCTGCTCTGCGCTCTGGGCAGCTGCCGCTGTCCTATCAGCAGCAGGCGTTGTGGCTTCTCGACCGCCTGTCCGGGCAGAATTCATACATGAACGAGCTTGGAGCTCAGACTGTCCTGGGCCAGCTCAACGGGCCGGTGTTGAAGGGGTGCTTTGGCGCGGTCGTGCGCCGGCACGAGGCGCTGCGCACCCGATTTGTCGAACACGCGGGCGCGCCGATGCAGGAAATCCTCCCCGAATTGGAAATCGACCTGCCGGTGGTCGATGTCTCCGACCGGACAGAAGCGGCGCAGGAAGCCGAGGTGCAGCGCCTGGCCGCAGAGATGGTGGCGACCCCGTTTGACCTGACGCGCCCGCCGCTGATGCGGGCGCTGCTCGTGCGGCGGGGCGCGGAACACCACGTGGTGATCGCGGTTGTTCATCACATTGTTTTCGACGGATGGTCGGCGGGAGTGTTCTTCCGGGAAATGTTGGCTTTCTACGATGCATCGGCGCGCGGCACGGAACCGGCTGTGCCGGCGCTGCCCCTGCAATACGCGGACTACGCGGTGTGGCAGCGTGCATACCTGCAAGGCGAGCGTCGCGCCGCCCTGGAGGCGTTCTGGCGCAACCGCCTTGGCGGCCGGCTGCCCGTGCTTGCGCTTCCGACCGACCGGCCGCGTCCGCCGAAAGCCTCGTTCCGGGGCGAACGGTTGACGCTGACGCTCGACGACCGTCGCACGCGCAGCCTGGAGGAGCTAGGGCGCGCGCACGGCGCCTCGCTCTTCATGACGCTGCTGGCCGCCTACGGCGCGCTGCTTGGCCGCTATGCCGGACAGGACGAGGTGATCGTGGGCTGTCCCTCCGCCGGCCGCGACCGGCGCGAGATCGAGCCTCTGATCGGATTCTTCGTCAATCCGCTGCCCATGAGGCTGGACTTGCGCGGCGATCCGTCGTTTGCCGCGCTGCTGGCGCGTGTGTATGAAACGGTGCTCGCGGCCCAGGCGAACCAGGCGCTGCCCTTTGAGCTTATCGTCGAGGCCGTCCGACCGCCGCGCGACGCCTCCAGGCACGATTTGTTTCAGGCGCTCTTTGTGTTCCAGAACGATGTGTCGCCCCCGCCGGGGGCCTCGCGCCTGGCGATGACGCCGCTGGAATTCCGCTTCGGGCCCGCGCGGTCGGATCTCGATCTGTACCTATGGAAGACAGCCGACGGGTTGCGCGGGCACTTCCTGTTCAACACTGCGTTGTTCGATACGCAGACGGTGGCGCGCCTTGCGCAACGCTGGCAAGCGTTGATCGAGGCCATTCTCACCGATCCCGCCCGCCCGCTTGGCGCGCTCGGCTTTGGGCGGCCCGAGGCGCTTCCGATGTTCCCCGGACTTGCAAGGGGACCGAGCGGCACCTCAATTTCAGCCGGTTGAACGGCATGACTTACGAACTATCCCCCCACCAGGAGAGGCTTTGGTTCATAGACCGGTTCGAGACGGGTAATGTCTATCCGGAGAGCCCGACCTATCACAACATCCCGCTGCTGCTCCACGGCAGCGGCTCGCTGGATGCGATCCGTGTGGCTGCGGCGCTTAGGACGCTGGCGGCCCGCCACGGCGCCCTGCGCACACGGATTGAAACCGGCCCGGATGGACCCGTGCAGTCGGTGGGCGGGGCGGTGGACATCGCGGTTCCAACGCTTGACCTCGGTGCGAAAACGGACCTTGCGCAGGCGGTTGAGGCGGCCGTGGCGGAGGCGCAGCGTCCGATTGCGCTAGGGACGGACCCGCTTCTGCGCGCGGTTCTGCTGCGGTTCGGCACCGGCGGCTTTCTGCTGGTCGTCACGCTGCACCACCTGATTGCGGACAAGGCGTCGATGCGCACGCTCGCCGCCGAATTTGGAGAAATCATGTGCTCCGCTGCGGAAGGGCGCGCCCCCGCGCTGCGCGAACCGTCACTGCAGTATGCCGACTACGCGGTGTGGCAGCGTGGGCTTTCCGACGCGGCATTGGAGCCGCTCCTTTTCTACTGGAAATGGCAGCTTCGCGGCCGACTTGCCGCGCTCGAACTGCCCGCGGCCCGCCCCCGGCCTGGCGTGCATACCTTCACGGCGGCGCGGCACACCTTTACTTGGGAGGCGGCCTTGGGGGCCGCAGTGCGGGACTTCGCCGCCCGCGAGGGTAGCGAGCCGGCCGCGGTGACCCTTGCGGCGTTCAAGGTGCTGCTACACCGATACGCCAGGCAGGACGAAATCGTGGTGGGCACAAGTGAGGCCTGCCGGCGCCAGCCGGACGCGGCGGACTTGGTCGGACCGGTCGCCAACCTGGTTGTGCTCCGCAGCCGCCTTGGCGGCAATCAGTCGTTCCGCGCGCTGCTTGCCGACGTGACGCGCACGCTCCGGCAAGCGCGTGAGCATCAGGAGATGCCGTTCGACAAGCTCGTCCTCGCTCTGAATCCGGAGAAGGACATGAGCCGAACCGCGCTATTCGACGTGCTCTTCGGCCACGACGAGGCGCCGTGGCCGACCGTCGACCTTGGCGGCGGTGTTATCGCGAGGGCGATCGACACGAATCTCGGCTTCGGGAAATACGACCTCAATCTGGCGCTACAGGCCGAAGCCGACGGCGCGCTGACGGGTTTGCTCGTATACAACGCGGATTTTCACGATGCCTGGTTCATGGCGCAGATGATGCGCCACCTGGGGCGCCTCGTCCGCGAGGCAATAGAGCGACCGGAAACGGGCATCGATGACATCGTGTTCCTTGATGGCTCGGAGGAACTCCGGCTGCTTACCGAGTGGAATGACACCGCGGCCGTCGCGCCTCGGGACAGGACCCTGGCCGATCTTTTCGCCGCGCAGGTGAAGCGCGCGCCCGGGATTGTGGCGCTCAGCCACGGCGACAGGCGAGTGACCTACGGAGAACTGGGGGCGCGGGCGAGCCGCCTGGCCCACCACTTGCGGGCGCAGGGCGTCGGACCGGAGACGCTTGTCGCCGTCTGCATCGATCGCTCGACCGAGCTGGTGGAGGCGCTGCTTGCGGTCGTCGAGGCTGGCGGCGCCTACCTGCCGCTCGACCCCGCCTATCCCCGTGAACGGCTGGCCTTTACCGCGCGCGATGCACGGGTGTCGCACCTCGTCACGACCGCTGCTCTGGCGGGCCGAATCGATGCGCCGGTGGAGCACGTGACGCTGATCGACACCGACGCGGCGGTGATCGCGGCCCTTTCCGATACGCCGCCGGAAAGCGGTGTGCGACCGGAGAACCTTGCGTACTGCATCTACACGTCGGGTTCAACCGGCCAGCCAAAGGGTGCCCTGCTCGAACACCGTCAGGTGGTGCGGCTGATGCTCAATGACCGAATGCCTTTTGCGTTCGGGCCCAACGATGTCTGGACGTTGTTCCATTCGTGCTGCTTCGATTTCTCGGTATGGGAGATGTACGGTGCGCTGCTTTACGGTGGCCGGCTGGTGATCGTGTCCAAGGAGGAGGCGCAGGACCCGGCACAATTCTTCAAGCTCGTTTGCCGGGAGGGAGTCACCGTGCTCAACCAGACGCCGACATCGTTCTACAACTTCTCGGACGAGGCAATCCGCCAGGGGGCGCCGCCGCTGGCGCTGCGTGAAGTGATATTCGGCGGCGAGGCGCTGCACCCGATCCAGCTGCGCAATTGGCGCGCGGCCTACCCGGCGGTTCGACTTGTCAACATGTATGGCATCACCGAGACGACGGTGCATGTGACAGCGGTTGAGGTGAGCGACGAGGATATCGCCACGAACCGCAGCAACATTGGACGGCCGATCCCGACCACGACGACCTACCTGCTCGACGAACGACTTAGGCTGGTGGCGCCGGGCGTCGCCGGTGAAATTTACGTGGGCGGCGAGGGCGTGGGCCGTGGCTACCTTCGGCGAGACGAGCTGACGCAGCAGCGGTTCATCGCAAATCCCTACAGGCCGGAAGAGCGCCTCTACCGCTCGGGCGACCTGGCGCGGCACCTGCGCGACGGGCACATGGTCTATATCGGGCGTATCGACGACCAGGTGCAGATTCGGGGATTCCGGGTCGAACTCGGCGAAATCACCACGCGCCTTCTCCAACATCCTGACGTTGCCGGGGCCGAGGTCGTGGCGCGGCCGCTTCAAGGCGACGCGCTTGAACTTGTAGCCTACGTTGTAGCCAAGGGTGGGGTAGACGCGCCAGGACTGCGCAGGCACCTGGTCGAAGCGCTGCCGGAATACATGGTGCCTGCGGCATTCGTGATGCTTCCCGTGCTTCCTCTGACCGCCAACGGGAAGGTCGACCGCCGGGCGCTGCCCGATCCGGTGGGTCTGACAGGCGCGCCAGCGCGCGATTATGTGGCCCCGTGCAATCCGGCCCAGGAACGCCTTTCGGCGCTGTGGGCCGGGGTGCTGCAGCTTGATCGCGTCGGCATTCGCGACAACTTCTTCGAATTGGGGGGCCATTCACTTCTTGCCACGCAGCTGGTGGCGCGCGTGCGTGATGCGTTCGGCGTCGAGATGCCGCTGCGGCACGTTTTTGAGGCGCCGACTGTTGAGGCGTTCGCTCCGCTGGTTGCCGCGCGCATGGCAGATCGTGCCCCGGGTTCGGATGGCGCCGAGGCAGCCATTCCGAAGGCGCCGCGCCGAAATCACAAGGCTGGCGTCGCGACCTGAGTCTTCCGATCCCATGAACCCCTCGCCGCCAACGACCAGCGCCGTCGCCGCTTCCTTCGGACAGCAGCGGCTGTGGTTCTTGGATCGCTTTGAACCCGGCGGTGCCGTGTACCACATTCCGCTGGCGGTGCGGTTGCGCGGTGTGCTCAACCGCAAGGCTGCGTCCGGCGCGCTGATCGGGATCGTCGCGCGGCACGAGGTGCTTCGCACCACGTTCGCCTTGGAGGACGACCAGGTCGTGCAGGTGATCCACTCCGGGCTCTTTCCCGCGTGGCGCGAGGAGGCGCTGGCGGACGAAACCGAGCTTCCCGGCGCGCTGACTGCGGAAGCGCGGAGGCCGTTTGACCTGGCGGCGGGTCCGCTCCTGCGCAGCGTGCTGTGGCGACTCGGCCCGGAGGACCACGTACTGCAGTTGACGCTCCACCACATCGTGTCTGATGGCTGGTCGCTCGGCGTGCTTGTCGAGGAATTTGCGGCGGAGTACCGCACCCGCTGCGCCGGGGGGGACGGCGCGGCCCGGCCGGAACTAGCTCTTCAATACGCGGATTATGCGGCGTGGCAGCGCGATTTGCTGCGGGACGCGGCGCTGGAGGAGGAACTTGCATTCTGGCGGAAGCGCTTGGCAGGGGCGCCGGCGGAGTCATCGGTCCCAGCCGATCGGCCAAGGCCGTCTGCGCAGCAGACGGTGGGAGCCACACACCGGTTCGAGGTCGACGAGGAGCTGACCCGAGCGCTGCACGATCTCGGGCGGCTCATCGGCGGCTCCCTGTTCATGGTGGTGCTTGGAGGATTCGGCGAATTGTTGCGGCGGATGAGCGGGCAGATTGACGTTGTAGTCGGTTCACCGGTTGCGAATCGGCGGCGGCGGGAGCTTGAGCCGCTGATCGGCTTTTTCGTAAACACGCTGGCGTTGAGGCTGGAGCTCGGGGGAGACCCGACCGTGGCCGGGCTGCTCGGGCGAGTGCGCGCCGCGGCGTTGGACGCCTATGCGCACCAGGACCTGCCCTTCGAGAAGCTGGTACAGGAGCTGCAGCTGGACCGCACGCTTGGGCGGACGCCGCTGTTTCAGACGATGTTCGTGCTGCAGAACACGCCGCTCCCACCCCTGCTCCTGCCCGGCCTCACGGCCGAGCCGGTCGAGGTGGACACTGCAACCTCGAAATACGACCTGACCCTCGCGTTGGAGGAGCGCTCCGGAGCGATCATTGGCCGCTTGGAATACAGCACCGGGCTGTTTGACGAGGCCACTGCCCGGCGGCTTGCAAGTCTCTACGTGAACCTGCTTCGCTCCATGGTGGCTGCCCCGACCGCCCGTGTGGCGGACCTTGAGTGGCTGCCTGCACAGGAACGGGCGATGGTGGTTGGGGAGTGGAACGCCACGGAGCGTGCGTATGCTCAGAGGGGGATGGCCGCGTTGTTTGCCCTGCAGGCGGCGGCGCGTCCGGGGTCCGTGGCGGTAAGGTTTGCCGGGTCTGAGCTCACGTACGCGGAGCTCGACGCTCGGGCGAATCGGCTGGCGCACGCGCTGGGCGCGCGCGGGGTCGGTCCCGACACGCTAGTGGCGGTGTGCCTGGAACGCTCGCTCGAGCTTATCGTGGCCCTCCTCGGGGTTGTTAAGGCCGGAGGCGCATATGTGGCGCTCGATCCAGAGTATCCGGCCGCGCGGCTGGGCCTGCTGCTGGCGGAGGCGGGGGGGCCGTTGGTGGTGACGGTCGGGTCCTGCGCATCGCGGCTGGCAGAGGCCGACCCGCGGGCGCGGCTCCTCTTCCTGGACCGCGACGCCACGGAGCTGGCCGGGCACCCTTCGGGGGATCCGCGGGTGGCGGTGACCCTGGAGCATCTGGCCTATGTGAGCTACACCTCGGGTTCGACGGGAACACCGAAGGGGGTGGCGGTGCCGCAGCGGGGGGTTGTGCGTCTGGTACAGAATCCGGATTTTGCCGAGCTAGGGCCGCAGGAAACCTTCCTGCAGCTTGCGCCAGTGGCGTTTGATGCCTCGACTCTTGAGATCTGGGCCCCGCTGCTTAACGGCGGCAAGCTCGTCGTGGCGCCACCGGGTCCGCCGACGCTTGAAGAACTCGGCCGGTGCCTGCGCGAGGACGGGATCACGACGCTCTGGCTCACGGCGGGGCTGTTCCACCTGATGGTGGACGAGCGGCTGGACGACCTTGGCGGCCTGCGTCAGCTTCTGGCCGGCGGTGACGTGCTGTCGGTGGAGCACGTGCGGCGGGTACTGCGGGCGCACCCGCGCCTGAGGCTGATCAACGGCTACGGGCCGACGGAAAACACGACGTTCACCTGCTGCCAAACGCTGCGCGAGTCCGACCTCGGCGCGGGCTCGGTGCCCATTGGCCGGCCGATTGCGAACACACGGACCTACGTGCTTGATGCCCAAGGGCGGCCGGTGCCGGTTGGCGTCCCGGGCGAGCTCTATGCCGGCGGCGACGGACTGGCCCGCGGCTACCTTGGGGACCCGGTGCTCACGGCGGAGAAATTTGTCAGCAATCCGTTCGGGCCCGGCAGGCTTTATCGCACGGGGGACCGGGTGCGCTGGCGGGCGGACGGCACCCTGGAGTTTTTGGGGAGGCTTGACCAGCAGGTGAAGTTAAGAGGACACCGGATCGAGCCCGGCGAAATCGAGGCGGCGCTTATGGGAGAACCGGGCGTGACGGCCGCGGCCGTGACCGTGCGCGAGGTGGACGGGCGCAAGGTGCTTGTAGGCTATGTCTCCGGGTCGGTGCGGGGAGACGAGCTGCGCGCGCGCCTGGCGGTGCGTCTGCCGGCGCAGCAGGTGCCGGCGGTGATCACCGTGCTAGACGCCCTGCCGCTTAGCCCCAGCGGGAAGGTCGACCGCGCGGCGCTTCCGGCGCCGCGCCTCGAAGCCCAACCTGAGACGTTCGTGGCGCCCGGAACGGCGGCCGAGGAGATCCTTTGCCATCTGTGGGCCCGTGTGCTCGGCGTCGACCGCGTTGGCGCCCAGGACGATTTCTTTTCCTTGGGGGGGCATTCGCTGCTGGCCACCCAGCTTGTTTCGCGCATCCGCGAGGCGTTCGCGGTCGAGCTGCCTCTGCGCGCGGTGTTCGAGGCGCCGACCGTGGCGGCCCTTGCCCGGAGGATCGACGCGGCCCGACTTGCGGGCGCGGGCGCGGCTCCGGTCATACGGTCGACGTGTCGTGAGGGCCCCCAACCGCTGTCGTTCGCACAAGAGCGGCTTTGGTTCCTCAATCAGCTGGAGCCAGGGAATCCCTTCTACAACATGCCGGCTGCGCTTCGCCTGCGGGGGCGGTTCGACGCGGCCGCGGCCGGGCGCGTGCTCCAGGAACTGGTCCGGCGGCACGAGACGCTGCGCACTGTCTTCGCGTCGGTGGATGGCCGGCCGGTGCAGGAGATTCTGCCGGACCTCGCGATTCCCCTGCCGGTCGTTGACTTGGAGACATTGCCACTGCCCGACCGAGAGGAGGCGGTCGCGAGGCTGACTGCGGAGGAGGCTCGACATCCGTTCGATCTGGCGGTCGGGCCGCTGCTGCGGGCACGGCTTTTGCGACTGGCGTCCGACGAGCACATTCTCCTGCTGACGATGCACCATATCGTGTCGGACGGCTGGTCGATGGGAGTGCTCACGCGCGAAATGGGCGCGCTCTACGCCGCGTTTTCTCAGGGCCGTGCATCGCCGCTGCCAGCGCTAACAGTTCATTATGCGGATTTCGCCGCGTGGCAGCGTCAGTGGCTGCGGGGGAGCGTGCTCACCGAGCAGCTCGGCTATTGGAAGCGGCAGCTTGCGGGCGTTCCTCCTGTGCTACGGCTTCCAACGGACCGCCCGCGGCCGCCTGTGCAGAGCTTCCGCGGAGGCAGCTACGAGTTCGCGGTGGACCGGGAGCTCACCGAACGCTTGGTCCGGCTCAGCCGCGAGACCGGCGCCACGCTTTTCATGACGCTGCAGGCGGCTTTCGCGACGTTGCTCGCCCGCTACTGCGACCAGGAGGACATCGTGGTCGGCACGCCGATTGCCAACCGGCACCGGGCCGAGATCGAGCCGCTGATTGGCTTCTTCGTCAACACGCTCGTGCTGCGAACGGACCTTTCGGGCGGCCCGACGTTTCGCGAGCTGATCGCGCGCGTCCGCCGCACGGCGCTCGACGCCTACGCGCACCAGGACCTGCCGTTCGAGCGGCTGGTTGATGAGCTCCAGCCCGAGCGCGACCTCAGCCGCAATCCCGTGTTTCAGGTCATGTTTGCGCTGCACAACACGCCGCAGCGCGTGCAGGTGCTGCCTGACCTCGCCATAGACGACCTTGCCGCCGAGCGAATCTCGGCGCAGTTCGACCTCGTACTGGACATATGGGAGACGTCCGACGGGCTCAGGGCCGTGCTCGAATACGCTGCGGACCTGTTCGACCCGTCGACGATCGGCCGGATGGCGGGGCACCTGCGGACGCTGCTTGCGTGCGCGGCGGCAGCTCCCGACACGCCCGCTTCGCGGTTGCCGCTGCTGCCTGCGGCCGAGCGGATGGAGCTCCTCGATGGCTTCAACGCCACGGCCATGGCCTTCCCGCACGACAGCCCGCTTGCGGGGCTAATCTCGGCGCAAGCGGCGGCCGGGCCCGAACGCATCGCCGCTGTGCACGGCCACGGGTATCTGACCTACGCGGAGCTCGACAAGCGGTCCAGCCGTTTGGCGCGGCACCTGCGGGCCCTCGGGGTGGGGCGCAATGACTTTGTCGCCATCCTCGATGAGCGCGGATTGGATTTCCTGACTGCGATGGTGGGTGTCCTAAAGACCGGCGCGGCGTTCCTACCGATCGACCCTGTCTACCCGGTGGAGCGCGTCCGTTGGATGGTTTCCGACAGCGCCGTCGCCATATTGATCACCCGCTCGACCCTGCTGGCCAAGGTCGACCTCGTTGTGGCCGCGAACACGCTGCGCGAGCTGGTGCTGCTTGACGACCCGGCGGCTGCTACGGCGGCTGCGGGCCACCGGATCCATGCACGCGCCGAGTGGCTGGCGGAGGACGACTCGCCAGTCGCCGGCGTGGGTGCGGGCACCGATTTCGCATATATGCTCTACACGTCGGGTTCATCGGGGCAGCCGAAGGGCGCGATTGTCCGAAACAACGGCGCGGTGAACCACATCTACGGACAGTTCCGCGAACTGGCCTTTCACCGCGACACGGCGTTCCTGCAGAGCGCGCCCTCATCGTCGGATATTTCGGTATGGCAGTTCCTGGCGCCGCTGCTGATCGGTGGCCGCACGGTGATCGCCGACTACGAAACGACGTGTGATGCCGCTCGGTTGCACGGGTTGATCCGCGCCGAGGGGGTCACGCTCATCGAATTAGTGCCGGTGGTCCTGCAGGCGCTGCTCGACCACGCCGCGGGCCTTTCGCCTGCGGAGCGGGCGCTGCCCTCGCTCGAGCGGGCGATGGTCACGGGCGAGACGGTGCCGGTTTCGCTGGTCAACAGGTGGTTTGAGGTCTACCCGAATCTTCCGCTCATCAACGCCTACGGCCCCACCGAGGCCGCCGATGACATATGCCAGGCGGTCCTGACCGCGCCACTGCCGGCGGACGCGCCAACCGTGCCGATCGGCCGGCCGCTCCCAAACCTTTCGCTCTACGTCCTGGACCGCAATCTTCAGCTCCTGCCGGTGGGCGTCCCGGGCGAGATCTGTGTCTCCGGCGTTGGCGTAGGCGCCGGCTACTGGCGAAATGAGGAGAAGACACGCGCGGCGTTTGTGGCCAATCCCTTTTCGGGCGGTCGGCACGGAGACGTTGTCTATCGGACGGGTGATCTCGGCCGCTGGCGGCCGGACGGCTCGCTGGAAATGCATGGCCGGCTCGACCAGCAGGTGAAGTTGCGCGGCTTTCGGATCGAGCTGGGAGAGATCGAGAGCGTACTTGGCCAACACCCGGCTGTGGCCGCAGGCGTCGTGGAGGTGCGCGAGGATCGCCCCGGCGACCGGCGCCTCGCCGCCTACTTTACGCTCAACGGTACGGCCGGGGACCTGCGGAGGAGGTTGGACGCGTTGCAGAGGGAGCAGGTTGCCCTCTGGAAGGATCTTCACGAAGACAGCTACCGCGACACGCTCACCTATGAGGACCCGACGTTCAATGTCATCGGCTGGGACAGCAACTACACGGGCCGGCCTTTGGCGGAGGGCGAGATGCGCGAGTATGTTGCCCACACCGTCGCGCGCGTGCGGGAATTAAAACCGCGGCGCGTGCTCGAGATCGGGTGCGGCACCGGCCTGCTCCTGTTCCCTCTTGCACCGGAGTGCGAACGGTACATCGGCACCGACCTATCGACCGTAGCGCTAGGGCAGATTGAAACGGCGCTGCGTGACCGCCCGGGACTCGGCCATGTCGAATTGCGGGCGCAACGGGCCGACGATTTTACGGGTCTCGAACCCGGCTCGTTCGACCTGGTGATGCTCAGTTCGGTGGTTCAGTATTTTCCCAGCGTCGAATACCTGCTGAAGGTACTCGAAGGCGCCCTGCGCCTGCTAGTGAAAGGAGGGGCGGTGTTCCTTGGAGACGTACGATTGCGTCCGCTCCTGCCTGCGTTTCACGCGTCGGTGCAACTTTTCAAGGCTTCCGATTCGCTCGACGCCGCCGGGCTTCGGCGACGCATTCGCGATGCGATGGAGCGCGAGCAAGAGATGGCGGTCGAGCCGGCTCTTTTCTACGCATTGCCCGCGCGGCTCCCGCGCGTTTCCCGGGTGTCAGTCCGGCCGAAGGCGGGCCGGCACCTCAATGAACTCACCCGTTTCAGGGCCGATGTTACGCTGCATCTTGACGAAGCAAAAGGGGCGGCGCTGAAAGCAAGGGAACTCCCTTGGGTCAGCTGGCTGGACCGGCCGCTCTCCCTGGTCGAGCTGGGGCGTGAGCTGGCGGCGGAGCGGCCGACGACCCTAGCATTGCGCGCCGTCGCCAACTTGCGGGTGTGCCGTGAGCTGAGGACGCTCGCATGGCTCGAATCTGCCGCTCCCGGTGAGAGCGTGGCTGCGTTTCGCGACACGCTGGAAAGCGAAACACCGACCGGACTGGAGCCCGAGGACGTGCGCGCGCTCGGCGAGAAACTCGGCTATGCCGTTCAGATTTCGCTCGGGGCCGGTGCTGCGGACGGCGGCTTTGATGTCGTGTTTCAGCGGCGGACCGGCGAGGCGCCAGTGCGGGAGGTGGATTTCCTGCAGTACGCAACCACGTCGCCGCTGCCTTGGGCGAGCTACGCGAACAACCCGCTCCACGAGAAGCTTGCCCGGGAGGTAGTTCCGCAGGTGAGGGGCTACCTACGGGAGCGGCTGCCCGTCTACATGGTGCCCGCCGATTTTGTGGTGGTTGAGGCGCTGCCGTTGCTGCCAAGCGGCAAGGTGGACCGCCGTGCGCTTCCGGCGCCCAACACGGCGGGAGATCCGGTGGGGGCCGAGTTTGTGGCGCCTCGCACTCCGACGGAGGAGAAGCTTTCGGCGATCTGGGCTGCGGTGCTCGGGCTGGAGCGTGTCGGCGTGACTGCCAATTTCTTTGAGCTTGGCGGGCACAGCCTCAAGGCGACCCAGGTCGTCAGTCGAATCCTGAAGGAATTCGGCGCCGAGGTGGCCCTGCGGGAGCTGTTTAATCGACCGACGGTGGCCGAACTGGCGCGCGAGGTGGAGGCCCGCCGGCGCACCAATTTCGAGGCGATTACGCATGTGCCCGACGCTCCCCATTATCCGCTCTCGCACGCCCAGCTCAGACTCTGGGTCCTAGCGCAGATGGAGGGCGCCTCGGTGGCCTACAACATGCCGGCTGCGCTTTTGCTGGAAGGGACGGTCGATTTCAACTCGTTCGAGCGGGCGATGGAGGAGATCGCCGCCCGCCATGAGGCCCTGCGCACGACCTTTGTCACGATAGAAGGCGAGCCCCGGCAGTGGGTGCACGCTGCGCCGCTAGCCAAGCTGGAGATTGCCAGCCTCGAGAATGAAACCGACCCCGTAGAGAGGGCGCGAGCGTTGGCTCTTGAGGATGCCTCCAATCCGTTTGACCTGGAGCGGGGCCCGCTGCTTCGGGCAACCCTGCTGCGACTGGGAAGTAACCGCCACGCGCTGCTGTTCAACCTTCACCACATCATCGCGGATGATTGGAGCCTGGGCGTTTTCGTGCGAGAATTCATGCAGGCATACGCGGCGTTGGCGCGGGGCACATCGGCTAATCCGCCCCCGTTATGCCTCCAGTACCGTGACTACGCCGCCTGGCAGAATGGCCGGGTCGCCTCAGCCGCAATGGCGGTGCACCGCGACTATTGGCATACTCGGCTGGCTGGCGAGCTGCCTGTGCTGAATTTGGCCACGGACTTTCCGCGTCCGCCGATAAAGACATACCGCGGCCGCTCGAGGCCGTTCGTACTCCCGGCTGCGCTTGCAGAAGAGCTGAACGAATTGGCGAAGCGTCACCAGGCGAGCCTTTTCATGCTGCTCGTTTCGGCCGTGCAGGTGCTGCTTCATCGGTACACTGATCAGCGCGATCTCATTGTCGGATTTCCAATCGCCGGCCGAAACCATCCCGATCTCGAGGACCAGATCGGCTTCTATGTGAACATGCTCCCACTGCGCGCGGATATTGACCCGAACGCACCGTTCACGGCCCTTCTGGCACAAGTGCGCGGCACCGCATCCGAAGCCTACGAACACCAGGCATACCCGTTTGACAGGATTGTCGACGACCTTGCGCTGGCTCGCGACGTCACGCGATCACCTCTGTTCGACGTCGTCGTGGTCATGCAGAACGTCGACCCCTACTCACTGGCACTCGACGGCGTGACGGCGGGGCCGCTGGTGGACGACTACGGTACAAGCAAGTTCGACCTGGCGTTTCATTTTGAGGAGCGCGCAGGCGCCTTGCAGGGCGCCATCGTTTTCAATACCGATCTTTTCGCGGACGAGCGCGTCGCCCGAATGGAGCGGCACCTTCAGGAGCTGATGTCCAGCATCGTGGCCGACCCCGCTCTGGCGGTCGGAAGGCTCAATATGCTTGCGCCCGAGGAGCTCAGGCAGCTTTTGGCGGCCGCGAATCCGGCCCCGGCGGCCTTTGCGAGAGGTGCAACACTAGTGGACTTGTTCGAGGCGAAAGCGGCGGCCGCCCCGGCGGCGGCGGCAGTGACGTTTGGGGCGACAAACCTTACCTACAGGGAACTCAACGCCCGTGCGAACCGGCTCGCGCACCGTTTGCGGGCGATCGGCGTCGGGCCGAACGTGCTGGTTGGCGTGTTTTTTGAGCCGTCCGTGGAGCTGGTGATTAGCATCCTCGGGGTTCTCAAGGCCGGCGGCGCCTACGTGCCCCTTGATCCGGTTTACCCGGCCGAGCGGCTGGGTTTCATGCTGGAGGACGCGCGAGTGCCGGTGCTTCTGACTTCGGCCGCTTTGGCTGACGCGCTGCCGGCGCAAGCGGCGAAGATCATCCGGCTGGACGCCGACGCCGACGCGCTGGCAGGGGAGAGCGACGCGAATCTGCCATCTCTGGCCGGCGCGTGCGACGCGGCCTACGTCATTTACACATCGGGCTCCACAGGGCGCCCGAAGGGCTGCGTGGTGTCGCATCATAATGTCGTGCGCCTTTTCGCCTCGACCGAGGCGTGGTTCCGGTTCGACTCACGGGACGTTTGGACCCTGTTCCACTCGGCGGCATTCGATTTTTCGGTCTGGGAGCTATGGGGCGCGCTGCTCTACGGCGGGCGCCTGGTGGTCGTGCCACGAATGGTCAGTCGCGCGCCGGAGGCGTTTCTGGCGCTGCTTCGCACCGAGCGCGTCACCGTGCTCAATCAGACACCATCGGCGTTTCGGCAGCTGATGGAGGAGGACGAGCGGGAGGGCCGGAGCGATCCGCTCGCGCTGCGATATGTGGTGTTTGGCGGGGAAGCGCTCAACGTATCGGGACTGCGCCCGTGGTTCGATCGACACGGCGACCTCCTCCCGCAGCTCGTCAACATGTACGGCATCACGGAGACGACCGTGCACGTGACCTACAGGCCGCTCACGCGGGCGGATTGCGACATCGAGCGCAGCGTCATCGGAAGGCCGCTGCCCGATCTGCGGCTGCACGTGCTCGACGGCTTTCTGCGACCGGTTCCGGTGGGGGTGCCAGGCGAGCTGTTCGTCGGCGGGGCTGGCGTGGCGAATGGCTACTTGTGGCGCCCCGAGCTCACCGCAGAGCGCTTCGTGCCAGATCCGTTTGGCGGTGAGGCGGGTTCCGTCCTGTACCGATCTGGAGACCTCGCGTGCCGACTTCCCAACGGCGACCTCGAATACCTTGGACGGGTCGACCAGCAGGTGAAGATTCGCGGCTTCCGCGTCGAACTGGGCGAGATCGAGGCAGCGCTGGCGGCGCACCCGGCCGTCGACTCGGCGCTCGTGCTCGTCCGCGAAGACCGGCCGGGTGACCGCCGGCTCGTCGCCTACGTCGTATTGCGCTCCGCCGGGCCGGAGGAGGCGAACCTGCGCGCGCATTTGAGGCAGCGGATGCCCGACTACATGGTGCCGGCGGCCATCGTACCGCTCAAGGGTTGGCCCCTGACGCCGCACGGCAAGGTCGACCGGCGCGCGCTGCCAGCACCGGAGGCGGGGCACACGGGCGACGCGGGCACGTTTGCGCCGCCTCGCGATGAGCTGGAGATCATGATCGCCAGCCTTTGGGCCGAGGCCCTGGGAGCGGAGCGCGTTGGTGTGAACGAGAATTTTTTCGACCTCGGCGGACACTCGCTGCTGATCGTACAGCTGCACCGGCGGTTGCGAGAAGCGCTCGGGCGCGAGCTTTCAGTCGTGGATTTGTTCAAGTATTCCACCGTTGCCGCGCTCGCGGCGTTCCTGCGCGAGCGGCCGGCTGTAACTGCGGCGGCCGAGGTGGCCAACATCGACGAGGCCCGCGCCCGCGCCCGCCGGCAGCAGGAGGCCCGGCGGAGCCGCCGGCAGGGCGGCCGCGCATCATGAACGAGGAATCAGCCAGCTCAGCCGCCGTGTCCGAAGGCGTTGCCATCGTAGGTCTTGCCGTTCGCGTGCCCGGTGCCAATTCGGTCGAGGGGTTCTGGCGCAACCTGCGCGAGGGCGTCGAATCGGTCACGTTCTTCACCGACGCCGAGTTGCGGGCGGCGGGAGTGCCGGCGGAGCAGCTGGCAGATCCCCGTTATGTGCGGGCGAACGGCGTGCTGAACGGGGCGGAGGAGTTTGATGCGGCGTTCTTCGGGTTCACGCCGCGCGAATCCGAGGCGACGGATCCGCAGCATCGGGTGCTCCTTGAGCTTGCGTGGGAGGCGCTGGAGCGCGCGGGATACGATCCGGCGGCCACGGGCGCCCGCACGGGGGTGTTCGCCGGGGCTGGATTGAGCACCTACCTGCTCAGGAACCTGCTGCCGAACCGCGCGTTTGCCGAGTCGGTGGGCGAGCTGGCCCTGCTGCTGGGAAACAACAAGGATTTTGCCCCGACCAGGCTGTCCTACAAACTGGATCTGCGCGGGCCGAGCGTGGCGGTGAACACCGCGTGCTCGACCTCGCTTGTGGCCGTGCATCTGGCCTGCCAGAGCTTGCTCGACTGCCACTGCGACCTGGCGCTTGCCGGGGGCGTTTCGGTGCAAGTTCCACAGGCGCAGGGCTACCTTTACCAGCCCGGCGGCATCGGCTCTCCCGATGGACACTGCCGGGCGTTTGACGCGCGGGCGCACGGCACCGTCGGCGGCAACGGCGCCGGTCTTGTCGTGCTCAAGCGAATGGCCGACGCTCTGGCCGACGGCGACACGATCCTCGCCGTCATCCGCGGCTCCGCCGTGAACAATGATGGAGCTGGCAAGGTCGGCTTCACCGCGCCTGGGGTGGATGGCCAGGCGTCGGTCATCGCAGAAGCTTTGGCGGTCGCCGGCGTGGAGCCGGGGGAACTCTCCTACGTCGAGGCCCATGGCACGGGCACCGAGCTCGGCGACCCGATCGAGGTCGCGGCGCTGACGCAGGTGTTTGGCGGGCGCGCGCCGGCGGGAAGCTGCGCGCTTGGGTCGGTCAAGACCAACTTTGGGCACCTCGATGAGGCAGCCGGTGTGGCGGGACTGGCAAAGACCGTGCTTGCGCTGGTGCACCGCGAACTGCCGCCGAGCCTGCACTTCGCTGAGCCGAACCCGAAGATCGATTTCGGGGCCGGGCCATTCTTCGTGAATGCGCAGCTCGCCCCCTGGCCGACCCGCGCAGGGGCACCCCGGCGCGCGGGCGTGAGTTCATTCGGCCTTGGTGGCACGAATGCGCACGTTGTCCTCGAGGAGGCGCCGCCGGTGCCTCCCTCTGACGAATGCGCACCGTGGCAGCTGCTCGTGCTGTCGGCGCGCACGACGACGGCCCTGGCGCGCGCGGCTGAGAACCTGGCTGCCTTCCTTGCCTCGCAACCCGAGGTACCTCTGGCTGACGTCGCCTACACCCTCGCCGTCGGCAGGCATGCCTTTGAGATGCGGCAGTTTTTGGTCGCGCGCAACGGCTGCGAAGCGGCCAACCTGCTGCGCGAGAAAAGGATGGCGGATGAAGCGGCCCCCGCGGCGCTTATGGAAATGGGCACGTGCTGGGCGGGCGGTGGCGCGCCGGACTTGGCCGCGCTCTTTGCCGGCCAGAGGCGGCGCAGGGTGGAGCTTCCGACGTATGCCTTTGAACGGAGGCGCTTCTGGATCGAGCCGGCCCGGGACGCCTCCAAACGGACAAATGTCGCGGAATGGCTCTATCAACCTTCTTGGAAGCAGGTTGTGGCATCGGTAACGGCGCAGACCCGGTTGCGCTCGGTTCTTTGGCTTGGCGATGAAGACGTTGCGGAACCGATCGTGGCTGCGCTGCGGGCCGCGGGACACCGGGTGATGGTGGAAGGGGACCCCGCACGGGCGGCGCCTTTGCTGGCCGAACTGGCGGCAAGGGCGGCGGTTCCGGACGAAATCGTGCACGGCTGGTGCATGGGTCCAGTCGTTGAGCAGGAGCGTTTTGATTGCGCGCAGAGGACGGGATACGAGCGGCTGCTTGCTCTCGTGCAGGCGCTGAACCGCGCGGGGCTCGCGAGGGGATCGCGACTGACGGTGATTGCCGCGGGGATCGCCGACGTGACGGGCGTCGAACCTCTATCGCCGGCGAGGGCGACGCTCGTCGGCCTCGCGCGAGTGATTCCGCAGGAATTTCCGGGACTGGAATGCCGTGTCATTGACGCGGCTTCGGACGCCCCTGCCGCCGCGCTGGCCTCGGAGATCGCCGGCCCGGCCTTGGCGGCGTTCGTGGCCCTGCGCGGAACACAGCGCTGGGTCCATGGATACGAGCCGCTCGGGATCGAGGCGGCGGCAGGCGAGGCACGGCTGCGCGAGCGGGGGGTCTATTTGATCACGGGCGGACTCGGCGGCGTGGGATTGATCGTGGCCGCATATTTGGCCCGCACCGTGCGGGCCAGGCTGGTTCTCGCGGCGCGGCAGGGACTTCCGCCGCGGGCGGACTGGCCGAGGTTGGGGGCGGCGAAAAGGATAGCCTTTGATCTGGAGTCGGATGCCGCCGAATTGGCGGCGGCCGGCGTGCGGATGGCCCGGCCCGACCAAGCAGGCAGCGCCGACCTTATCCAGGACACGGATGCGCTGTGCGCAGTTCTGCTTTATCGTTATATCGCCGACCGACCGCCGGGCGTCATCTCCGGGGGCCGAACGGCGCTCGGCGCCCTACGGGAGCGTCTTGGCGTGCAGAGGCCGTTCTGGAAGTTCATCGACTATGCGCTGCGCGTGCTAGCGAGCGACGGATACGTGCGGCTCGAGGGCGAGGACGTCGTCTGGTTGCGCGGCCCGGCGGAGGTGCCGGCGGCGGAGGAGGCGATCAAGGCCTTTACGGTGCGGCGGCCCGAGCTGAGCCATGTGGCGGGACTCCTCAGGCACTGCGCGGCACACTACACGGATGCGCTCGGTGGCCGCGAGGCGGCGATCGGCGTGCTCTACTCGGACGCCGGCGCGCAGCTTCTTGAGGCTGCGGGGCTGGAAGCCGCGCGGCATTCAAACAAGGATGCCGCCATCGATTCGCTGCGCCAGCTGGTCGAGCGTTTCGTCGCGGCGGCCGGCGGCCGACGCGTGCGGATCCTGGAGGTGGGTGTTGGAGACGGGTTGCTCGCCGGACGGATCGCACCGGGTTTACAGGGCCGCAATGTCGACTACACGGCCACGGACATAAGCCGCGCATTCCTGGTGAAGGCCGAGTCGGCGGCGGCGGCGGCGGGCCTTGGTGGCGTGGCCTTTGGCGTGCTCGACATTGCGCGCGATCCTGTTGCGCAGGGATACCCGGCAGGAGGCTTCGATCTGATCCTGGCGCTCGATGTCGTCCATGCGACGCCTCGCGTGGCGGAGACACTCGGACACCTGCACCGACTGCTCGCTCCCGGCGGCGTGATCGGCGCGCTCGAAAAAGTTCGCACAGAGCGCTGGGTCGACCTCGTCTGGGGGCTTGCCGAGGGTTGGTGGTATTTCGAGGACGCGGAACTGCGCGCGGCCTCGCCGCTCCTTCCCGCGGCGGCGTGGGAGCGGGTGTTGGGAGGGTTACCCTTTGACGCGGCTAGGGTGCTGCCGGAGGGGGGGCCGGAGCGGGCCGGCGCCGACTATGCGCTGCTGGTGGCCCAGGCTGCCGGCGCGGAGCTGCCCATCGACCCCTCGGCCGCGCGCGCGGCCTCGCGCATTGCAGCAGTGCTTCAGCTGGAGACGTTGGGGGCCGAGGTTGTGGTTGAGGAGGCGGACGCTGCCGACGCTGGTCAGATGCGCGCCGTAGTTGCGCGGGCGGAGCGGCGATTTGGCGCGGTCCACGGCGTGGTGCACGCGGCGGGGCTGACGATGGGCTCGGCCGTGTTCAACCCGCTTCCGGAGGCAAATCCAGAGCAGGCAGCGGCACTGTTTCGCCCAAAGGCTGGCGGGGCTGAGGCGCTTGCAGAGGCGTTTTCGGGACACCGGCTCGATTTCTGCGTTCTTATCTCGTCGAACGCGTCGGTACTTGGCGGATTGGGACTCGGCGCCTACGCGGCGGCAAATGCGTTTCTGGACGCGTTCGCCGCAGACCAGCGCCGTCGCGGCAATAGCGGATGGACCAGCGCGAACTGGGATGGCTGGCCTACCGAGGAATACGGCGCGGCCACTGTGCGCACGAGCGTCGACCAGTTCGCCATGACGCGGGCCGAAGCGGAAACGGCGTTCGCTAGCGTCCTAGCCGCTCCCGTGGCGCAGGTGGTCGTCTCGGCCGGAGATCTCGAAGCGCGGTTGGCCCACTGGGCGCGGCCGGGAGCGGATGCAGCGGCCCCGAATCCGCGGGGCGGAGCTCCGGCGGCGGTCTCGCCGGAAGCCTCCGGATTCCATGCGCGGCCGGCGCTGCCGAACGCCTATGTGGCGCCGCAAACCGACACCGAACGGCTTGTCGCTGGCATCTGGTCCGAGCTGCTTGGCATAGACGCGGTGGGAGCAGAGGACAATTTCTTTGATCTCGGCGGCGACTCGTTGATCGGAACCCAGGTGCTGACCCGGCTGGGCAGGAGTTTCGGCGTGTCGCTGTCGATGGCCGCGCTGTTTGAGGCGCAAACGCTGGCGGAAATGGCGGCGCGGCTGGACGCCGCCCGGGCGGCGGCAGCGAACCCGCCGGCAGGGGAAGAGGAGGGGACCCTGTGAACCCTGTCGAAGACGTGCTGGCGGCGGCGGAAGCAGCGCGGGTCAAACTCTGGGTCCAGGGCGGCGAACTGCGATTCCGCGCGCCTCAGGGTGCGCTCACGGAGGAGCTGCGCGCGGCCATACGAGCGCGAAAGCCGGAGCTGATCGGATGGCTCTGCCGGCAGGGGGAGCCGTCGATTCCGCGCTTGCCGGACGCACCGGATTACCCGCTCTCGCCGGGCCAGCGCCGGCTGTGGATCCTGGCGCAAATGCAAGAGGGTTCGGAGGCGTACCACATCGCGCTCGCGCTGCGTCTCGACGGACCGCTGGAGCGCCGAGCCTTTTCGGCTTCGGTCGACGCGGTCGTCAGTCGGCACGAGTCGCTGCGCACGGTGTTCGTGTCGGTGGACGGCGAACCTCGGCAGCGCGTCGAGCCGGACGGCAGGGTGGAGGTGGCATGGCGCGACCTATCGGCGGAGCGTGACCCGGAGGCGGCCGCTAGGGAGTGGGTCGCGGCAGAGGGTTCGCGGCCGTTTGACCTGGCGGCGGGCCCTCTGGTGCGGGTGGCGTTGCTGCGGCTTGGGGCAGAACGCCACGTGCTTGCGGCCACTTTGCACCACATCGTAGCCGACGGGGTCAGTCTCGCGGTCTTTGTGCGTGAGCTGGCGGAGGGCTATGAGGCGGCCTTGCGCGGCGAAAGGAGGGCTTGGGACCCGCTGGCTCTTCAGTACCGCGACTTTGCGGCGTGGCAGCTGGCGCGGGCCGAAGGTGCGGAGATGGCGGCGCATCGCGCCTACTGGCTAGGGAAGCTGGCGGGCATCCCGCCGGCGCTCCCCTTGCCGACGGACCGGCCGCGGCCCCCGATGCAGACATTTCGGGGGCGAGTCCACGCGTTCCGAATCGATGGCAACTTGCTGAACGGTTTGCGCAGGCAGGCTCGAAGCGAGCAGGCAACCCTGTTCATGGTGCTGGTTGCTCTCGTGAAAGTGTTGCTGCGGCGACACACCGGGCAGTCGGACATATCAGTCGCAAGTCCGATCGCCGGCCGCGAACACACGGATCTCGAGGGACAAATCGGATTCTATCTCAACACGCTCGTGCTGCGCGACGCGGTGACCGGGGCGGCCCCCTTTAGGACGCTGCTCCAGCAGGTGCGCCGGACGGCGCTGGATGCCTACGAGCACCAGGCTTATCCCTTCGACCGGCTGGTCAACGAGCTGGCCCTTCCGCGCGATCTGAGCAGGTCCCCATTGTGCGACGTGGTGGTGATGCTGCAGAACACGGGCGACCTGAGACTGGCGCTGACCGGGATTGTGGCCCGGCCTTACCCGACGTCACCGGGCATCAGCAAGTTTGACCTGACGTTTGATTTTCAAGAGGGCCCCGATGGGCTCGACGTTGGGCTGGAGTTCAACACCGACCTGTTCGATGACGGCCGCATCGCGCGCATGGGGGCGTCGCTGGAGGAGATCGCGCGCCGGGCCGTGGCGGATCCCGGGCGTACTGTGGATGAACTCGGCGCGTTGCCGGCGGCGGAGTTTGAGAGCGTTGTGCGGACCTTCAATCTGACAGCGCGGCCTTTGGACCCGACTTTGACGGTGGTCGGTATGATTGAGTCCCAGGCGGCACGAACCCCGGACGCGCGTGCGGTCGTGGCCGCTGGGAACGTTCTCGGCTACGGCGAACTGAATGCGAGGGCGAACCGCCTGGCCCATCACCTTCGGGAACTTGGCGCCGGGCCGGATGTTCCCATCGGGGTCTGCCTGGAGCGAACGGTGGAACTGCCCGTCGCGCTGCTGGCGGTCCTTAAGTCCGGGGCGCCCTATGTGCCGCTCGATCCCGAGTTTCCCGGTGAGCGGCTGGCGTTCATGATGGCGGACGCCGGAGCGCCGATTCTGGTGGCGGAAGCGGCGACCGTCGCGCCTTGGGCGGCAGCTCCGGGCCGCCGAGTCGTGCGGATCGACGCCGATGCCAAGGCGATTAACCGGCACTCAGCAAGCGACCCGCCCCGGGGTGCGGGTCCGGAGCACACGGCGTACGTCATCTACACGTCGGGCTCCACCGGGCGGCCGAAGGGGGTGCAGGTGCTGCACCGGGGACTGGCGAATTTCCTGGTCGGCATGGCGGAAAGCCCGGGCCTTCGGGCGGACGACGTGCTGCTGGCGGTGACCACCGTGTCGTTTGACATCGCGGGACTTGAACTATGGCTGCCGCTGACGGTCGGCGCGCGCGTCGAGCTTGTCGAACGCGGGGCCGCGCTTGACGGGATCGAGTTGTCCGGGCGGCTGCGGGCCTCCGAGGCCACCGTGATGCAGGCGACGCCGGCGACGTGGCGGCTTCTGCTTGCCGGCGGCTGGGAGGGCACGCCGGGATTGCGTGCGTTCTGCGGGGGCGAGGCGCTGCCGGGCGAACTCGCGGCGCGGCTACTCGGGCGCTGCGCGGAGCTTTGGAATCTTTACGGCCCGACCGAAACGACGATCTGGTCGACGCTGCGCCGGGTGACCGCGGCCGATGTAGATGCGGCGACCGTCACGATCGGCCGGCCGATGGCGAACACCCAATGCTACGTACTCGACGCCGCTGGGCAGCCGACGCCGATCGGCGTCCCGGGTGAGTTGTGGATAGGCGGGGCGGGAGTCGCTCGCGGCTACTGGCGTCGGGCTGAGCTGACGGCGGAGCGGTTCGCGCCGGATCGGTTTCTCGGCGCGCAAGCGGGCGCGGCCGGGGAGCGTCTTTACCGGACGGGCGACATGGCGCGATGGCGGGAGGACGGCGCGCTGGATTACCTCGGGCGCGACGACCAACAGGTGAAGCTGCGCGGCCACCGGATTGAAACGGGCGAGATCGAGGGCGCCCTCGCCACGCATCCGGCTGTGGCGGCCGCGGCGGTGCGGCTGCGCGAGGACACACCCGGTGACCCGCTGCTCGCCGCCTATGTGGTGCCGCGCGCGGCGCCGGCCGCGGCGGCGGCCTTACGCGAGCACCTGCGGACCCAGCTTCCGGACTACATGATCCCGTCGGTGTGGGTCACCCTGGAGAAGCTGCCGCTTACAGCCAACGGGAAGGTGGACCGGCGCTCGCTGCCTGCGCCCGGGGAGTCCACGCGCACCGCCGGGTCAGCGCCGCACGTGGCCCCGCGAACCGCTGAGGAGGAGGCGGTTGCAGCAGTCTGGGGGGATGTGCTTGGGGTGGCGCGCGTCAGCGTGCATGACGATTTTTTCGAACTCGGAGGGCACAGCCTCAAGGCGACCATGGCGGTCGCGAGGCTCAGGGAGAGGGACGGGGGCGCCTATACCATCGCGGACCTGTTCCGACGGCCCACGGTGGAGGCATTCGCCAAGCTTCTGGAGTCGGCGAGGGTGCGCCCGGATGGCTCCGCCGCCAAGGCGGCCATTGCGCCCATCACGGCCGAGGAACTGGAGCTGCTCGATGAATGACGCCGCCGACACGTTCGAGGCGCTCAAGCAGCGCGCCCGCGCAGGCGATGCCGAGGCGCTCCAGGCGCTGCGCGACGGCGGGTTTTTTGCCGAACGAAGGGCTGGGCGAGCCGACTGGCCGTTGTCGGCCGCACAGCGGCGCCTCTGGATCCTGGACCGGTTGCGGCCCGGGTTGCCGGTTTACAACATGCCCGAGGCCGTGCGCCTGGACGGTCCGTTGGATGTGGGTGCGCTGCGGAGCGCGCTCAACGCGCTTGTCGAGCGCCAGGAGAGCCTGCGAACCACGTTTGCCGAGATCGATGGCGAGCCGCGCCAGGTGATAGGTCCGGCGAGCTCATTTGCCCTGCGCGAGGCCGACGTAAGCGGCGCGCCTGCGCCCGGCGCTGCGGCCCGTGCACTGGCGGAGGCGGAGGCCACCGCGCCGTTCGACCTAGCGAGCGTGCCGCTGTTTCGAGCCACGCTTGTGCGAATGGGGCCGCAGGCGCATCTGCTGCTCCTGACGACGCATCACATTGTCAGCGACGCATGGTCGGTGGGACTGATGTGGCGCGAGCTGGGCGCCCTATACGAGGCGCAGGTGACCGGAGCGGCGGCGGAGCTAGAACCCTTGGCGCGCCATTACCGAGACTTCGCCGCCGCACAGAACCAGGAGCTGGCCGGACCGGTCGGAGGAGCGCTGAGGGATTTCTGGATCGGGCAGCTCAGGGGTGAACGGACGGCGCTGGCGCTCCCGACCGATGTTCCTCGCCCGGCGGCGCAATCGACGGCGGGCCGCACCTTCGCATTCACAATGGAACGGCGGCTGGCCGCCGGTCTGATCCGGCTTGGGAAAAGCGAAGGAGCGACGCCCTTCATGGTGCTTCTGGCGCTGGTGAAGAGCCTCTTGCACCGATACACGGGGCAAACAGGCATCGTGGTCGGTTGTCCCACGGCGGGCCGAAACCGCGTCGAGTGGGAGAAGCTGGTCGGCTTTTTCGTCAATACGCTGGCACTGCGCGACCAAGTGCACCGAAGCGACAGCTTCGAGGCGCTTTTGCGCCGCGTGCGCGACAACTGCGTCGAGGCCTTCGCACATGACGGCTACCCTTTCGACAGGCTGGTCGGCGACCTCCGGCTTGAGCGCGATTTCGGGCGCCATCCCCTGTTCGATGTCTCGCTTCAACTGGCGGTTGCGGCGAGGGAGGCGCCTCGCCTCGGCGCGCTCAGGGCGGAGCGCTTTGATCACGGCCAGTCGCCCGCCAAATGCGACATGAGCTTCGATTTCGCCGAGAGCGATAGCGGTATTGTGTGTGCGCTGACCTATAACACGGACCTTTTTGGCGAACGGCGCATCGGGCGGCTCGCCGGCCACCTGCGCCAGCTGGCGGCGGCCGTTATAGAAGCTCCGGCCGCACCCATCGGTGCGCACGAGCTGCTGACGCAGGAGGAGCGAATGCAGATTCTCTGCGGCTTCAATCCGCAGCGCCCGGCGTGTCGCGAGGTGACGCTGCCCGAACTGTTTGATCGAGTGGCGGCGCGGCATCCTGCGCACCCGGCGCTGCGCTTCGGGGCGGAGACATGGAGCTACGGGGACCTGAAAGCGCGCTCGAACCAACTGGCGCACTGTCTGCGCGCGCGCGGCGTCGGACCGGGGACGGTCGTGGCGGTGCTGGTGGATCGGGGACCGGCACTGCCGTGGGCGTTGCTGGGGGTGCTAAAGGCTGGCGGCGTCTACCTGCCGCTTGACGCGGGGCTGCCGCCGGCCCGATTGGCGGCCATGGCTGCGGACAGCGGCGCGCGGTGGGCCGTTTGCGGCGCAACAAGGAGGACGCACGTGCCCGCCGGCATGGACGCTCTTGTGCTCGAGGAGCTTGGCGCCGAATTGGCCTCGCGGCCGACCGAGGCGCCGACTGCGGGTCCGGGGCCCCGGGACGCCGCCTACCTGATCTACACATCGGGGTCGACCGGCACCCCGAACGGCGTGTTGGTCGAGCATCGGGGCGTGGTCAACTCGGTGTCGGACCAAATTGAGCGCTTCGGGGTGTGCGCGGCGGACCGGGTGCTCCAGTTCTTCGGCGCATCATTCGATGCCTCCGTCTTCGAAATCTTCATGGCGCTGCTCGGCGGTGCGACGCTCGTGATGGCGCGGCGGGAGGTACTGGCGGATTCGCGGGAACTGCAGGGCCTTATGCGGAGCGAAGGGGTCACCGTCGCATCGCTGACTCCGTCGTTCGTGCGGAGCCTGGAGCGGGCCGAGCTGCCGCTGAGGCTGCTGATCACGGGGGGCGAACCGGCCGATCCCGCGGACGCGAGCGCACTACGCGGCGAGCATGGCCTACGTCAATGTTTACGGTCCAACCGAGGCGTCCATCTGTTGTGCGGTGCATGAGGTGACTGCGGCCGAGGCCGCGCCCTTTGGTGTGCCGATCGGCCGGCCGTTGCCGCATGCGCGCCTCTATGTGCTCGACGACGGAGGCCAACTTTCGCCAGTTGGGGTGCCGGGCGTGCTGTGGGTGGGCGGGGCCGGCGTGGCGCGCGGCTATTGGGGCCGGCCGGAGCTGACGGCCGATCGGTTCAGGTGCGATCCATTTGCCATCGAGCCGGGCGCCCGCATGTACCGCACCGGCGACCTTGTGCGCTGGCGCGAGGACGGGGCGCTGGAGTTTCTCGGGCGCGCCGACTCACAAGTGAAGGTGCGCGGCTACCGAATCGAGCTTGGCGAGATCGAAGCCGCCCTGGCTAGGGCCCCGGGAGTGCGAGCGGCGGCGGTGATGCTTCACGACGCCGGGCCGGGTCAACCGACGCTGGTCGGCTACGTGGAGCCCGCGGCGCTGCCGGGGCCGGGCCCCGAGGCGCTGCGCGCGCACCTGCGGGCGACGCTGCCGGAGTTTATGATGCCCGGGGCATTCGTGACATTGGCCGCGCTCCCGCGGTTGCCCTCGGGAAAGGTTGACCGGCAAGCGCTGCCTGCGCCCTCGTTCGAACCGGCGGCGGACGAGTTTGTGGCTCCGCGTGACGACTTGGAGAAGGCGCTGTCTGAAATCGTCGGCCGGGTGCTGAACCTCGAGCGGGTGGGAGCGCACGACCGGTTCTTCCAGATCGGCGGCAATTCGCTTTCGGCGATTCAGGTCATTTCGCGCGTGCGCAACCTGTTCAAGGCCGAGGTGGCGGTTGCCACCTTTTTTGAGAACGCCACCGTGGCCGGACTGGCCGCGGCTCTTCGGGCGGATTCATCCACCGCGCAACAAGTTGAGAAGATCGCTCGCGTGCGGGCCCAAATCGCGCAGCTCTCGCACGAAGAGCGGCAGCGCCTGCTCGCAGAGAAGCGGGCAGCCAAGTCCCAATCCTGAGCGAACGATGGCCCAAGACCCAAGATCGCTGCCGGACGAAACCGATGAACTGCTCGGTCTGCTGATTGCCGAGGAGGGCGGGCCCGCGGGACCGCGGCTCGAGCGCCGCCAGGCAGGCGCGCCGCCGGCGATGTCCCCGGCGCAGAGGCGGCTTTGGGTGCTGCAGCAGCTCGAGCCGGCAAGCCCGGCCTACAATCTTTCCGCGGCCGTGCAGCTCAGGGGCAGGCTGGACGTCGGAGCGCTCGAGGGGGCGCTGAACGATCTGCTCGAGCGGCACGAGGTCCTTCGTACAGCGTTTTTGGAGGAGGACGGACGGGCGGTGCCGCGCCTCTGGGTCGACGCTGCGGTGCGGATCTCATGGCGTGACTTCTCGGAACTGCCTGCGGCAGAGCGGCCGGCGGCCGCCTCCAGGGTGCAGGCGGAGGAGGCCGCCCGTCCGTTCGACCTCGCCAAGGCGCCGCTTGTTCGCCTGCACGTCGTGCGGCTTTCGGACGAGGAACACAGAGCGGTCTTGGTGATGCACCACATCGTCTCGGATGCGTGGTCGATGGATGTACTCGTGCGCGAGCTCGGATTGGCCTATTCGGCCCGCACCGAGGGGAGGGCGCCGTCTTGGGCGGAGCTGCCTCTCCAATATGCCGATTTCGCGGCCTGGCAGCAGGCGTTGCTCGACTCGGGTGTGCGCAGGACGCAGTTGGACTACTGGTCGCGGCAGCTTTCGGATCTGCAGGATTTGGAGCTTCCGACGGACCGGGCGCGCACTGCGGCGCCTGACGGCGCTTGCGGGACCCAGACGTTTGCGCTGGCGCCGGCGACCGTGGCCGGAGTTCGGCTGCTGGCAGGTGAGGAGAAGGCGACCGTTTTCATGGTCCTGCTGGCCGCATGGCAGGCGCTACTGCATCGCTACACCGGGCAGGATGACATCGGGGTCGGTGCACCGGTGGCGAACCGGACGCGCAGCGAACTTGAGCCGCTGATCGGATTTTTTGTGAACACGGTGGTCCTGCGCGCAAAATTCTCGGGAGTGCCGAGTTTCAGGAAGCTGCTGCAGCAAGTGCGGGGCACGGCGCTTGCGGCCTATGCGAACCAGGACGTGCCGTTCGAGGACGTGGTGGCCGCATTGCGGCCGAACCGCGCGGGGGAAGGGATGCCGCTCTTTCGGGTTATGTTCTCTGTGCAATCCGTCGCGCGAGAGACGCTTCGGATGCCTGGATTGGAGCTGGTCCCGCTCGCGACCGAGAGCGCGGTGGCAAAGTTCGACTTGATGCTGGCATTCGAGGAGGGGCCCGACGGGATCGTTTGCGCCTGCGAATTCCGCAGGGCCCTCTTCATCCCTGCGACTATCCAGCGGATGGCCGGGCATTTTAACCGGCTGTTGGCGGGAGCGGTTTGCACCCCCGACCTGCCGGTGGGCGAGCTGAAGCTCATGGACGAGGCGGAGGAGAAGATTGTGCTGCGCGACTGGAACGCCACGAGAAGGCCGTATCCGGAGGCTGGGATGGCGGCTTTGTTTGCGGAGCAGGCGGCGGCGCATCCGGAGGCGGTCGCGGTTAGGTGTGCCGGGGTGGAGCTTACGTACGGGGAGCTCGACGCGAGGGCGAACCGGCTGGCGCACGCGCTGCGGGCGCGCGGAGTCGAAGTGGACAGGCTGGTGGCCGTGTGCATGGAGCGCTCGCTTGACCTGATTGTGGCGCTGCTAGGGATCGCGAAGGCCGGCGGTGCCTACCTCGCGCTCGACCCGGAGTATCCGGCGGCGAGGCTGGCCCTGCTTCTCGACGATGCGCGCGGGCCCGTGGTGGTGACACAGGCATCGTTCGCGGGTCTGCTGGCCGAGGCGGACCCTTCGGTTCGGTTGCTTTGCGTGGACCGTGACTCGGCCGAACTCGGGGCGCAGCCCTCTTGCGGCCCCGGGGTGGCGGTGAGACCCGAGCACTTGGCCTACGTGAGCTACACGTCGGGTTCAACCGGACGGCCAAAAGGGGTGGCGGTGCCTCAGCGAGGGGTCGTGCGCCTGGTGCGGAACACGGATTTCGCCGAGCTCGGGCCGCGGGAAAGCTTCTTGCAGCTTGCGCCGGTGGCATTCGACGCCTCGACCTTCGAGATTTGGGCCCCCTTGCTAAATGGCGGCAGACTCATAGTCGCGCCGCCGGGCCCGCCTACGATGGAGGACCTCGGCCGGTGGCTTTCGGAGGAGAGAATCACGACACTCTGGATGACGACGGGGCTGTTCCACCTCATGGTCGATGAGCAGCTTGCCGCTCTTGGCGGGCTGCGGCAGTTGATCACCGGAGGCGATGTCCCCTCGTTAGGCCATGTACGGCGGTTGCTGCAGGCGCATCCGAGCGTGCGGCTGATCAACGGCTACGGGCCGACGGAAAATACGACGTTTACCAGCTGCCAGCGCCTCTTCGAGGCCGACTTGGCTTCCGGCACGGTGCCCATGGGTCGGCCGATTGCGAACACCCAGGTCTACGTTCTCGACCCCCGCGGTCGACCTGTGCCAATCGGCGTGCCTGGGGAAATCTACGCCGGCGGCGACGGGCTGGCACGCGGATACCTGAACAATCCGGCGCTGACGGCGGAGAAGTTCGTTGCGAATCCGTTCGAGCCCGGCCGGCTCTACCGCACGGGGGATAGGGCGCGCTGGCGGGCAGACGGCACGCTGGAATTCCTGGGGCGGCTGGACAAGCAGGTGAAGATCCGGGGTTACCGGATAGAGCCAGCCGAGGTCGAGGCCGCTCTGAGGGAGGAGCCGGGCGTGACGGCGGCGGCCGTGGTCGTGCACGAGTCCGAGGGGCGAAAGCAGCTGGTCGGCTACGTCGCGGGGGCGGTGCGCTCCGGGGAGCTGCGCGCGAGTCTCGCGTCGCGCCTGCCCGCCCACTTGGTGCCCACGGCGATCGTGGTCCTCGACTCCCTTCCGCTCAACCAAAACGGGAAGCTCGACCGTTCCGCGCTGCCGGCCCCCGACTTGTCCGCGGCAATGGTGACGGCCATGGCGACCGATGCAGAAAGGGCGGTCGCCGACGCCTGGTGTTCGGTGCTCGGCCTGCAGCGGGTGGGGCGCGACGACAACTACTTCACGGCGGGCGGCGACTCGATCACCGCGATCCAGGTGGTGAGCCGCCTCAGAAAGGCGGGCTGGCTCGCGGCCGTGAGCGACCTGTTCCGATGGCCGACCGTGGCGGAACTGGCGGCCCGGTTGCGCCCGGAAACGGACAACGGGACCCCTGACCACGTGGCTTCGGTCGTTGGGCCGCTGCCTTTGACTCCCGCGCAGGCCTGGTTCCTTGCCCGACATCGGACGGACCGGCACCATTTCAACCAGGCGGTGCTGCTGCGTTCGCGCAGGCGGCTTGACAGCGATGCCCTGGCTGCGGTTATCCGCCGACTCTGGGAGCACCATGACGCGCTGCGCACCGTGTTCTCAGTGGAGGGGGACGCGCCCACGGCGAGCCTCGGCGTCCCCGGGCTGTCGCCAGTCTACGAGGAGGTCGACCTGGGGGCGGTTCCAGATCCGGAAGGCGCGCGGCTGGCCCATTCCGAGCGCGTTCAGGGCGCCTTCGACCTCGCGACGGGGCCGCTGTTCAGAGCGGTGCTTTACCGCATGCCGGCCGGCGACCGGCTGCTGCTTGCGGCCCACCACCTTGTGGTGGACGCCGTGTCGTGGCGCGTGCTGCTTGAGGATCTGGAGGCCGGACTTCGGCAGGTCGCGCGCCGGGAGCCGCTGGACTTCGGGCCGAAGCCATGCCCCCTCAGGCGTTGGGCCGCGACGGCGGCAGCGATGGCGGGGGGCGGCGCCCTGGAGGCAGACCGGACCTGGTGGGAGCGCCAAGGGGAGGCTGCGGCTGTCTGGCCGCCCCGCGGACCCGTCGCCGCGGGGACCTTCGGCGGCGCGCGGACGGTGGAAGCCTCCCTAGACGAGGCGACGACCCGCGATCTGCTGACCCGGGCGCACGCGGCTTATCACACGGAAATAAACGACCTGCTGCTGACCGCGCTGGCGCGGGCGGTCGGGCGCCGGCAGGGCGCCGGTGCGGTGCACATCACGCTGGAGGGGCACGGGCGGGAGGAACTGGGTCCCTGTCCGATCCCTGACCGCACGGTCGGGTGGTTCACAAGCCTGTTTCCGGTGGCGCTCCCGCCGGCGGATGGCGGCTCCGGAATCGGTCGGCACGTAAAACAGGTGAAGGAGGCCTTGCGCGGCGTGCCGCGCAAAGGCGTGACTTTCGGCCTGCTGGCGTGGCTTGGCCCGCGGGAGCGCCGGCTGTCTCTGGAGGGAAGGACGCAGCCGAACCTCAGCTTCAATTATCTTGGCCAATTTGGCGGGGAAAGCGGCGGGCAATTGGCATTCGCCGAGGAGTCGCCCGGCGCCCTTTTCAGTCCGCGGGTCGAACGCCAGCACGCGATCGACATAAGCGCGGCGGTCGTGGGCGGCCGCCTGGGGCTTATCGGTGATGTACAATCCCGAATGCGTGCGCCCCGACGAAGCGGAGGGATTCCTGGAGGATCTCCGGGCGGAGCTGGCGGCCGTCGCGGCGCACTGCGTGGAACGCCAGGCCGGGGAGAAGACACCGGCGGACTTCACCTCGCAGGGGCTCACGCTGGCGGATTTCGAGGCGCTCCTGAGCGAGCGCCGCTGGGAGGCGGCAGCCATCGACGACATGTGCCGGCTGACACCGATGCAGGCGGGCCTGCTCTTCGAGAACGTGGCAAACGCGCGTTCGCGGGCGTACTGCGTGCAGCTTTCGTTCCGGGTGCGCGGCCCCTTGGACCCCGCGGCGTGGATGGCCGCGTGGGGCGATTTGAGCGCCCGGCACTGCGCGCTGCGGACGACGCTGGTGCACGCGGGCGTGACGGCGCCGTGGCAGGTGGTGTGGAGGGAGCGGCCGCCCGAACGGAAGATCGTCGACCTGCGCGGGCTTGGGGCGGAGGCCCAATCGCTCCGGGTCGCCGAATGGCGCGCGGACGAACTGGCGCGCGGCTTTGACCTCGAGCGCGATGCGCTCGTGAGGGTCGGGCTGCTGCGCACGGGCGACGAGCAATTCCGGGTGGTGTGGAGCTTCCACCATGTTCTGCTCGACGGATGGAGCCTCGGTGTGGTGCACCGCGACCTGCTCCGCTGCTACGCGGCCCGCGTGCGCGGCCGCCCGCCCGAGCTGCCCGCGCCGGCCGATTTCCGCGAGTTCATCAGGTGGCTCGAGACCCGGGACACGGCGGCGGCGAAGGCGTTCTGGGGGCGTTACCTCGAGGGCTATGAGACGACGGCGGCGGTGCCGAGGCAGGAGCCGGCGGAGGATGCCACGCCCGAGGGTGGCGGGCATGTTTGCGAGCTCGGGCCCGAGTTGAGCGGCGCACTGCGGGCGGTGGCGGCCCGGGCCGGGGTGACGCTCGCGACCGTATTCCAATGCGCCTGGGCGGTGGTGCTTGCGCGCTACAACCGGACGGAGGATGTGGTGTTTGGCGGCATTGTCGCCGGCCGGCCTGCCGAGCTGGCGGGCGTGGAGGAGATGGTGGGGCTATTTGTCTGCGCGGTACCGGTGCGCGTGCGTCCCCGGAATGGGGAATGCTTTGCGAAGCTGCTTAGGGAGGTTCAGGCGTCTGCGCGCGAGGCCGAGGCCCACCAGCACCTGCCGATCTTCGAGATCCAGGCGCTCACGCCGCTGGGCGGCTCCCTGTTTGAACACTTGGTGACGGTCGAGAACTACCCAATCGACCGCGAACTGGCCCTGAATGGAGGCGGAGGGGGAGCGGGCTGGACGATCGAGGACGTCGAGGCGCACGATCGCACGCACTATGCCTTCGACCTTACGGTGCACCTGGGCGAGTCGTGCGTGCTGAGGATCCAGCACAATCGGCGGGTGCATGGGGATGCCTGGGTGGCGGCGATCGCCGGCCACGTGCGCACGGTGCTTGAGCAGGTGGCGGCAGACCCCGAGCGGCCCATAGGGCGGCTTGCGCTGGCGATGCCAGACGGGCTTCGCGGTCCGCTGTGCGATTGGCAGGGCCCTGTGAGGCCGGGGCATAGGGCGGGTGAGTGGTTTCACGAGGCTGTCGCAGCTCAGGCAAGGCGCACGCCCGACGCTCCCGCCGTTGAGGCGGCGGAGGGAAGCCTGTCCTACGCCGAGCTGGACACGCGCGCCAACCGCCTTGCGAATTGGCTGCGCGAGCGTGGGATCGGGCCGGAGGTCGTGGTGGGTGTCGCCATCGGGCGACGCCCTGCGCTGGTTGTGGCGTTGCTGGCCATCTCAAAGGCCGGGGGCGCGTATCTGCCTCTAGACCTGCAGCTTCCGGCGGAACGGTTGTCCGGTATGGTGTCGGACAGCGGCGCGAGGCTGGTACTTGGAGAGGGGGACGGCGGGACGTTTGCGGGAGTCGAGAAGGTGGGGGTGGACGCGTTGCGGTTGGACGGCCAGCCTGCGACGGCCCCTGGGGTGCCGCTCGCCGGGGCAAATCTTGCCTATGTCATCTTTACGTCGGGCTCGACCGGCCGGCCAAAGGGCAGCGCGATAACCCATGCCGGGCTGCGCAATTATATCCGATGGGCGGCTGAGGCCTACGGAGCGGGTGAGGGTACGGTGTCGCCGCTGCACACGACGATCGCGTTTGACCTGACCGTGACGAGCCTCTGGGTCCCGCTGGCCGCCGGCGGTTGTGTCCGCCTTTCGCCCGAGACTTCCGGCCTTGCGGAAGCCTTGGATTCGGCGGGCGCCGCGGAGCGGCTGCGGCCCGTGAAGCTAACGCCGGCACACATGGACCTGCTGAACGCTGACGCCATGGCGGGCCGCCGGCGCGTGGAACTCATGGTCGTCGGCGGAGAGCAGCTTTATGCGCGTCAGGCCGGGCCGTGGGTGCGGGCCGGTACGCGGGTCATCAACGAATACGGTCCGACGGAGACCGTGGTCGGCTGCACGGTTCGCGAGGTGGAGGCCGGCGATCTGGCCAACGGCGCAATTCCCATCGGCAGGCCGCTTGCCAACATGCGCAATTATGTGCTGGACGCACAGTTGAATCCATTGCCGCCCGGCGTGCCAGGGGAACTTTACATCGGCGGGGTGCAGGTCGCTCGCGGCTATATAGGCCGGCCGGACCTGACCGCCGAGCGCTTTGTGCCAGACCCGCTTTCATATGAGCCGGGTGCGCGCCTGTATAGGACGGGCGATCTCGTGCGGTGGCGGACGGACGGGCAGCTGGAATTCCTGGGGCGGATTGACCAGCAGGTGAAGGTCCGCGGCTACCGGATCGAGCTTGGGGAGATCGAGAGCGCGCTTTCCGGCCAAGCGGGCGTGCAGGCGTGCGCGGTTGCGGTGGTGGACGAGCAGCTGGTCGGCTATGTCGCGCCGCAGGATGCTCCGGGCCGGGAGGCGCTGCGAACCCTCCTGCGGACGCGGCTACCGGACTACATGGTGCCGGAGGCGTATGTGTACCTGGACGCGCTGCCGCTCACCGCCAACGGCAAGGTCGACCGCCGCGCGCTTCCGGCGCCCGGGCGCGCCGGTCCGGTCGCGCGCACGCCACCCCGAAACGCCACGGAGGCCGCGCTCGCCGGCATCTGGCGCGAGGTTCTGCAAATTCCCGAGGTCGGCGTGCATGACAACTTCTTCGAACTGGGCGGGCACAGCCTGAAGGCGATGCAGGTCGCCTCGCGCGTGCAGCAGGCGCTGGGAGTGCGGCCGGACCTCCGAGCCTTCGTGCGCGCGCCGACCATCGCGGACCTGGCTGCGCAGCTCGGCGCTGCGGAAACGGCCCCTGTGGAGGAGATTCCGAAGGCCCCTCAGCGGGAGCACTACGATCTGTCCTACGCGCAGCAGCGCCTGTGGCTGCTGCACCGGGTTGGCGGGGAGGCAGCCTACAACATGCCCGAGGCGCACCTCCTGGAATCGGTGTTCGACGCGGATTCGCTCGAGGCGGCCTTCCGCCTCCTGGTGGCTCGGCACGAGGCGCTGCGCACGGAATACATCGAGGTGGACGGCGAGCCCCGGCAGCGGATCCTCCCGGCGGTGGAGTTCACCCTGGGGCGGGTCAACCTGGCCGGAGAGCCGGACGCCGAGGCGCGCGCACGCGCGCTAGCCGACGCGGAGGCAGCGGCGCCCTTCGACCTTGCTCGCCCGCCGCTTCTGCGCGCCACCGTGATCGCGCTCGGACCGCGGCGTACGGTGCTGCTATTCACCATGCACCACATCGTGGGCGACGGCTGGTCGGGAAACGTGCTTTACCGAGAGGTGCTCGCGCTCTACGCGGCGGTGCGAAGCGGCGCCGCCGACCCATTGCCGCCCCTGCGGATCCAGTACAAGGATTTTGCGGTTTGGCAGAAGTCGCGCGGGTTCGGTCGGGCGGAGGCGTTCTGGCTTGCGAAACTGAGCGGGACATCCGGTGCCGTCGAATTGCCCTACGACCGCGCGCCGGGCGGCCAGCGCGACTTCCGCGGCAGCACCGAGCGGGCGGAGATCGACGCGGCGACTGCGGCGGCGCTGGCGCGGCTGGCCGTCGCGCGGCAGACGACCCTTGCCAATGTCGTGCTGGCTGTCTTCGACCTCGTGCTCTTTCAGCTCACCCGGCAGGAGGACCTGTGCGTCGGCGTGAGCGTTGCCAACCGGGGTCATCCGGACCTGGAGAGGCTCATCGGATTCTTTGTGAACCTTCTCCCGGTGCGCGTGAGGCTGAACTCGGCGATGGAATTCGACGACCTCCTGCGCGAGGTAGCAGCCGCCGCGGCGGAGGCGTTCGAGCACCAGGAGTACCCGTTCGACCTGCTTGTGCAGAAGCTCAATCCGGCGCGGGCCAACAACCGCCAGCCGCTGGTGAACGTGGTCTATGCATTCCAGAATTTCTCGGATGTGCACCTGTCGGTCGGCGCCGCCGCAGGCGGCTCTCCGGCCGATGCCGCCTCGGCCGCCGAGCTGGTTCCGGCGGGGCCGTTCGAGCACGACTTCAAGACGTCGAAGTTCGACCTGACGCTGTTTGTCTTTGCCGACGCCGGAAGGCTGCTCTTGACGCTCGAGTACGACACGGGGCTCTTCCGGGCGGACACGATAAGGCGCTACCTGGGGCTCCTGCGGCGCTTCGCGGGCCAGGTGGCCCTCTCGGCGCCGGCGGCCCCGCCTTCCGCATGAAACTCGGGGACTTCAGCACACTGGACGATGCGGAGGGCTACGAAGCGCTGCGGACGACCATCGCAGCGTTCAACCTCACGTCCTCGGCTTACCCGCGCGACAGCACCGTGCACGCGCAGTTCGCGGCGCGTGCGGTGCAGACGCCGGAGGCCGTCGCGGTCCTCGACGCGGGCGCGCGGTACACCTACGGCGAGGTGGCGGCCCGGGCGAACCGGATCGCGCACTTCCTAGAGGAAAAGGGACTTGCGAAGGAAGGGTTCGTGGGCGTGATGGTCGACGGGGCCTTTGACCTCGTGACGGCGCTTTTGGGAATTCTGCAGGCCGGGGGCGCCTACCTTCCCCTGGACCCGGACCTTCCCGGCGCCAGGCTCGGGTTCATGCTTCGGGAGACCCGGGCGCGGGTGCTGATCGGCGGGCGCAGGCACATCCGCCGGCTCAACAGGCTGCAGTGGGAATGCCCCGAACTTGCGGTGCTGCTTTGCCCAGACAGCGGCGACATTCACGGCGAGACCGAGGGCGTCGGCGAGTTCATGAGCGAGGAGGTGTGGGACTATGTTGGGCGCGAGACGTTCGACGACATCTCGGGCGGAGGCTGGCGCAGCAGCTACACGGGAGAATGGCTGAGCCGCGCGGTCATGGACGAGTACGGCGATAACATCCGCGCCAAGCTTGCGCCGCGGCTGACGGCGCAGTCGCGCGTCCTCGAGATCGGCTGTGCGTCCGGCATCAGCATGTTCAGGCTGGCGCCGCTCGTGGCGTATTACCACGGCACCGACCTGTCGGCGGAGATCCTCCGCTGGTCGCAGCGCGAGGTCGAGCGGCGCGGACTGGCGAACATCCGGCTCCAGCACCTGCCGGCGCACGAATTGCGGCGCGTCGCCGAACGCTCATTTGACTGCGTGGTGGTCAACTCGGTCCTGCAGTGCTTCAGCGGGCACAACTACCTGCGCCGTGTGCTGCGGGATGCGATCGACCTGATGGCGGACACGGGTACGGTCTTTCTCGGCAACGTGTGGGACCAGGAGCTTCAGGGGCAGTTCGAGCGGGAGCTGGCGGAGTTCCAAAGGCAAAACGCCGCCAGCGGGGTGCGCACGAAGGTCGACCGCTCGGAGGACCTGTTCGTCGCCCGTGCGTTCTGGGAGGATCTTCGTGCGGAATGGCCGGAGATTGCGGAGGTCGAGTTTTCCCCGATGCAGGGGAAGGCCGAGAGCGAGCTATCACGGTTCGGCTATGACGCGTTGCTGCGCATCGACAAGCGCCCGCCGGCGCGTGCGGTGCCGCGCGTGCGCCACAAATGGCAATGCGACTCCCGCTCGCTGGATGCGCAGCCAGGGGAGGCGCTGGAGCAGCGGAGCGGCCCGCGCGGGCTGGCCTACGTCATCTACACCTCGGGCTCGACCGGGCAGCCAAAGGGCGTGCTGGTCGAGCACCGGAGCATCCTTCGTCTCGTGTGCGAAACGAACTATGTCCGGCTTGGGCCGGCGGATCGGATCCTGATGACGGGCGCGCTGTCGTTCGACGCATCGACCTTCGAGATCTGGGGCGCGCTGCTAAACGGAGGGGCGCTGTGCCGGCCGCCGGAGCGCGGGGTCCTCGACGCCGCGGTGATGAAGCGGCTGATCCGCGAACACGGCATCACGACGCTCTGGCTCACGTCGAGTCTGTGCAATCAGCTTGCCGACGCCGACGCGACGCTCTTTTCCGGCCTCCGGCAGTTGCTGACCGGAGGCGAAAAGCTCTCGGCGCCCCATATCGCGCGCATCCGGGCGGCCAATCCGGGCCTCACGGTAATCAACGGCTACGGGCCGACGGAGAACACAACGTTCACGACGTGCCATCGCATCGAGTGCGATTACCCGAGGGACATTCCGATAGGCAGGCCGATCGCGAACACGCAGGTGTGGATCGTCGACGCCGAGATGCGTCTGGTGCCGCCGGGCACCGTCGGCGAGCTGTGCGCCGGCGGGGACGGCCTGGCCCGCGGCTACCTCAACGACGAGGCGCTCACTCGGGAGCGGTTCATCGCGAACCCTTTCGGCGGGCAAGACGGCGAAAGACTCTACCGGACCGGCGATCTCGCCTGGTTTCGCGAGGACGGGGTGGTTGAGTACATCGGCAGGGCGGACAGGCAGGTGAAGATCCGCGGCTTCCGGATCGAGCCCGGCGAGATCGAGAGCCGGCTTCGCCGGCACGAGGCCGTGCGGGATGCCGCGGTGCTCGCGTGCGACCTGGGCGACGGAAGCCTGACGCTCGTGGCCTATGTGGTGGAGGCGGCTCCCGTCGACGAAAGCGCGCTGCGCGCCCACCTCGGCCGGACGCTCCCCGATTACATGATCCCAGCGCAATTTGTGCGGCTTCCCGCGCTGCCGCTGACCCCGAACGGCAAGGTGGACCGCCGGGCGCTGCCGGCGCCCGCGACAACCGGGGCCGGGGGGGAGGGCAGGGTGCCTCCGAATGACGAGGTGGAGCGCCAGCTTGTCGCAATCTGGGAGGAGGTGCTTGGCCGCAAGGGTGTCGGGGCGACAGACAATTTCTTCGCTTCGGGGGGGCACAGCCTTAAGATCACCCGGCTGGCCGCGCTCATCCGCCAGCGCCTCGGGGTCGAGGTGCCGCTGACGGCCCTGTTCAAGGCGGTGACGGTGCGCGACCAGGCGCGCGACCTCGTCGCCGCGGCGCGCTTCGGCGTCGCGGGCGTGGATGAGGCGTTGGTCCCGCTCAACCCCGGGGCGACCCGCGGGCGGATCTTCATGTTTCCTCCGGGGACGGGCGATGCGCTCGGCTACCTTCAGCTTGCGGAGCTGCTCCGGCCGCATGCGTGCCTCGGCTTCAATTTCCTGGAGACGGAGCGGCGGCTGCAGGCGTATGCCGAGCACATCATGGCGGTCGATCCGGCGGGGCCCTACGTTCTGTTCGGCTACTCGGCCGGCGGCAACCTTGCGTACCAGACCGCCGCCGAGCTGGAGGCGCGCGGTCGGCGGGTCGCTGCCGTCATGATGGTCGATTCCGGCCAGGTGCGGCTGCCGCTCAGGTTTCCGGAGGGCGAATGGGAGCGCGTGGCCGAGCAGTTCCTCGGCCATGAGAGCATCAAGTCCTACGTGGCGACGCCGGTGCTCCGCGAAAAGGCGAGGCGGCTCATCGAACGCTATTACAACCACATGGAGCGCACGCTGGACCTCGCGGTGGTAAACGCCGACCTCTACAATCTCGTCTGCTCCGGTCCCGGTGAGCATCGCGACGCCGAGGGGCGCCTGGTCGTGAGCCGCTCCGGGTGGGCGGAGGTCACGCGCGGCTCCTACACGGAGATCGCGGGAGACGGCGACCACCACCACATGCTGATGCCTCCTGCGCTATCGGCGAATGCGGGGCGCCTCGGGGCGCTGTGCGCGCGAATCTTTTCGACAATCCGGAGTAATCCATAAGCTGTCAGGCCATGAAGATCTTCCAGCGCAGGGAATCGGAGGTGCGATCGTATGTGCGCTCGTTTCCCGTGGTCTTTGAGAGGGCTCAGGGCGCCCACCTCTACGACCGGGACGGCAGGGGCTACATCGACTTCTTCAGTGGCGCGGGTTCGCTCAACTACGGGCACAACCCGGAGGACATGAAACGGGCGCTGATCCGCTATCTCGAGGCCGACGGCGTCGCGCACAGCCTCGACATGGCGACGGTCGCGAAGCAGCGGTTTCTGGAGCGGTTCGAGTCGGTGATCCTCGAGCCCCGGAGGCTGGACTACAAGGTGCAGTTCACCGGGCCTACGGGAACGAACGCCGTTGAGGCTGCGCTGAAACTGGCGCGCAAGGTGAAGAAACGGGGCAACGTGGTGGCATTCTCCAACGGCTATCACGGGCTGAGCCTTGGGGCGCTGGCTGTGACCGCCAACCGGCATTACCGGCACGAGGCCTGGGTCCAAAGACACGACGTGTCGTTCCTGCCGTTCGACGGCTACCTCGGCAAAGGCGTGAATACGATAGACTACCTGCGCAAGGTGCTCGACGATCCGAGCAGCGGCGTCGACTGCCCTGCGGCGGTCATCGTTGAGACGGTGCAGGCCGAAGGCGGCGTAAACCTTGCGACGCGGGCCTGGCTTAATGAACTTTCGGCCGCATGCCGTGAGCGCGAGGTGCTGCTGATCGTCGACGACATCCAGGTGGGGTGCGGGCGCACGGGCACGTTCTTCAGCTTCGAGTCGGCGGGAATCGTGCCGGACATGGTGGTGCTGTCGAAATCCATCAGCGGCTATGGTCTGCCGATGTCATTGCTGCTGCTGCGGCCCGAACTGGACCAGTGGAAGCCGGGCGAGCACACCGGCACCTTTCGGGGCAACAATCTGGCGTTCGTGGCGGGGGCCGAGGCCCTGCGGCACTGGGAGACGCCGGCGCTCGCGACGGCCGTCGCCGAGCGCAGCAAGGTGCTGGCGCGGCGGCTGCACGAATTCGCCGCGGAGTTTCCCGACCTGGGCGCCAAGGTGCGGGGAACCGGCCTGATCTACGGCTTTGAATTTGCGGAGCCGGCGCAGTGTGGGGCGGTGGCGCGAGAGTGTTTTGCGCAGGGCCTGGTGATCGAGATCTGCGGTGCGCTGGACAACGTGCTCAAATTCCTGCCTCCGCTCACCATAGATGAGCCCACGCTGGAGAAGGGGCTGGCCATTGTGCGAAGCTCGATAGAAACCGTGCGCGCGGCTTCCGCGGAGCCGGCGGCGGCGAGGTGACGACGGCATTATGCCCTTCAATCATAAGGGGTTAGCTTCAATTGGAAAAGGTCGGTGGCCCCGGCGCCTGCGGTCCCGCCCCGCCCGAATCCGGCCATCTCCTGCGATGTCGCGGCGAAGTGAGAAATGTCGTTTTTGGCAGGACCTCGGAGACGGGGCATCCGGAGCCATCGGTTAGCAGAACCCCCTAAACGGCTGCGGCCTCCCCTGAGGTTTAGGCACAATCTGGCCCTCTCGGAGAGACGCTCTGTAAGATTCGTTGCCGTCAAGGCGGCCATGGGTAAGGTTCCAAAGACCGATAGCATGAGACGGATTCTGTTCCCCACCATCCTGGCCGCCGCAGCGGTGGTCGGCTTTGCGCCGCTGGCAACCGCCCAGAATTCGGGTGAGACGCAGGAGATCACGTTGATCGCGGGCAAGCCCGGCACGTTTGGCTCCGATAACCCGTTCGGCACGGACTATGTGGCCGGCCCTTTCTCGTGCCCTTTCGCGGCCCGTGGGAAATACACCCAGGACATGCTGAACAAGTCGACGCCGAATGGCGTGTTCCAGATCCTGGGTGGAGTGATTCACATCCCGAGGGTTACCTCAGCCGACCAGGGGACGTGGACCGTCACGTTCTCGGAGAGCAATGGTTTGGGGGCTCAGTCCATCACCTATAACGTGACGGTCGCCAATGCTCCGACTCCAACGCCAAAGCCCAGACCCACGCCCACGCCGACACCCACGCCCAAGTTGAAGCATTAGGCCCGCAGATTTTTTCGGGGAACGGTCGGGCCCCACGGTCAGGCGGACCATCGGGTACGTTCCAATTTAGTTGTCTTGGAATGCCTGCCGCTGCCGATTGGGCGAATTCAAACCCATAGGCCCAGTTTCTGCGGTTCTGTGGTGCGCCGCGTTCCCTGAGTCGAACGGGGCCAAGTGCACGGTGTTTAATGGTTTGGCGGATGACATCAACGGCGCCGAGGCCGGACTCTCAGGCGGCAAAATCCGGCTCATTTCCCGCCGTTTCGGGCGATGCGGAGTTGGCCCGCAAAAGCCTTCGAAGCCTTTCCAGCTCTTCGCGAAGACGCGCTCGGAAACGCCTCTGTCGAGGAGCGTTGGTTTTCCGCTTTTGGTTTTCCGATTTCCTTGGCCGGCCCGCGCTAGAGCGTGCGCAGAAATTCCATGAGGGCCTCCCGTTCGCTGGCGCTCAGCTTCAGGTAAGCTTCGACCGATCCGGCCGCCTCGCCGTCGTGGGCCTGGATCGCCTGATCGAGCGTGGTCGCGCGTCCGTCATGAAGAAATTGGGTGCGGGTCCGGAGCCCCCAGAGCGGGGACGTCCTCATCTCGCGCGGGCCCGCGTCGCCCTGGGCGATTCCGTCCCCGAGACTCCCCATATTGTGCAGCAAGAGGTCCGAGAACAGGGGGACGTTCTGGTTGCTGAGGGCCGCAATGGGGCTCGGGCCCGTCTGCATCGAGGGCATATGGCAGGCGGCGCAGCTGATGGAGGTGAAGATCTGCTCACCCTGTGCGGAGTTTGCCGTCGCCGGTCCGCGCGAAGGCGGGGCCAGGGCCCTCACATAGTCGACCAGCATCTGCACCCCGCTAAGGCCCGTCACGGGATCCACGGCGTCCTTTATCGCCAAGGGGTCCGGCACGTATTCGTCAAAGAGCGCTTCATTTCCGTCCGGATAATGCGGGGTCGGATAGACCTTGTTCGTGATTCCCATCTCGTCGTTGAAGGCCTGGCCCACGAAGACGACGAGCGTGGCGTGCTGGTCCTTCCAGCCGAACCGGCCGACGCGGTCCACGCCCGTGGCGACGTCGGCAACCAGGGCGGCCTTACCGGTGATGCCGGCCGGCTTTGGGGCCGTGACATTGGCTTCGATCGTGGCATCCGGGATCGCTTCGATCAGGCCGTCGCCGTAAAGGGGGAGCGTGAGCCTCTGGGCGGTCGTGTTGGCTTCGGAAGGCAGGGTTTCCTTGAGCGCCGGGATCGTGGTGAAGTCGTGCAGGAGGCTGCCGTCCAGGTCGGTCAGGGGATTGAAGACCCCGTTCACGGTCTTCCCGAAGCGGGTCGTCGTCGTGGGGCTCCATCCGCCGACGGTGGGACGGGAATGACAGGCGGCGCAGGAGACGTTGTTATAGATAGGGCCAAGGCCCGTGGCCGGCGTCCTCACCCTCTTGAATTCATCGATTCCGTCCACGAAATCGGCGGATTGGTAGATCGTGAGACCGGTCACCGGGGCCCCGAAGCCCTGCGCATTCTGATTGGGGGCGGCGGGCGGGGGGGGCGGGTTAGCGGGAGGGGGGACGGTCGGCGTTGGCCCGGGTAGGTCGGGGGCGGCTGAAAGCTGGCAGGCGAGCGCAATCGCGGCGCAGAACTGGAGGCCTTTTTTGAAGTTCATGGATTCCAGAGTGACGCCCGTTTCTGCAAGGCGGTTACAGGAGCATTGCCAGTGAGTTGAATAATTCGACCCGTGCGCTAGAGGATCCCCTGGGGCGTCCGGCCCTTGGGGAACGCCGCTATCAATAGGAGGCGGGCGGATCGCCCCGAAATTCGGCCGCTTTGCCCCGGGGGGCCGACCGTTTCCCCCTAAACGGTTGCCCTCAAGGGGCGCCCTGCGAACCTCCGCCCGACGATGCACCCCGATCGCAGGAATCTTCCATGGATCCACTGGGTGCTGCGCATCGGGGTCGTTTGGGAATTCCTTGGGCACGGCGCGCTCGGCATCGACCGAACGGCCGCGTGGACCTCGTACTTTGCCGTCGTCGGCATCCACCGGGAGACGGCGCTAGCGCTCATGCCCTGGGTCGGAGCGTTCGACGTGTTCCTGGCCGCGGTCGTTCTTTTCGCGCCCGTGCGCGCCGCCGTTCTTTACATGGCCTTCTGGGGACTGTGGACGGCGATCCTTCGGCCGCTGGCGGGGGAGCCCTTCTGGGAGGCGGTGGAAAGGGCCGGCAATTACGGGGCGCCCCTCGCGCTCTTTCTCGTCACTGCGAAGGGCGGCGGGTCCCGGCTGCATCCGAGACGGGTGGACGAACTCGACAACGCGCGCACGAGGCGCCTCGGCTGGGTTCTCGGCGCCACGACCGCGATGTTGCTTGTGGGCCACGGCGCCCTGGGGCTCCTGGTGGCAAAGCCGATCCTCCACGCGGAGTACGCCTCGATCGGCCTGGGCGGTCCGTGGGTCGAACCGCTTGTCGGCGCCTTCGAATGCCTTCTCGGCCTCGGTGTCCTCGTTCAGCCCGGATTTGGCCTTCTCGCGTTCGTCCTGGTGTGGAAGCTCGCCACCGAAGCCCTCGTGCCGAGGCTCGGCTACCCCGTCTGGGTGTTCATTGAGCACGGGGGCAGCTATGCCGCGCCGCTGGCCCTGGCTTACCTGCTGCGCCTCCGCGGGGAGCCCGAACCCCTGCCGCTCGGACGATCGGCGGCCTAGAATCGGGCCGTCGTGCTCGCGAGCTCGTAGCTGATCTTGCCCTCGATGATTTCGCGCAGGGCCGTGTCCTCGGCCGAAAGCTTCTCCAGGGACTCGACCAGGGGGCGGTTCCCGCGCTTAAGCTGCTTCACGCGGCGCGAGACCACGTTCACAAGGATGTTCGGGTCGTCGATGACCTTAAGCGCGTCCCTAACGTATGCGTCTCTCATTTCGGGGATTCTGCCCGAGGGGCCCTCCCAACACGACCCATATCGCAGGAAGGGCGGGATTTCCCGGCAAATCGCTCACAGGTCATTCATTTAGAACGATTTTGCCCGGGCCGGGGAGGTCCCCGCCCTCAACCCTCGATCAGCCGGTAGCCGATGCCCGACTCGGTCCTCAGGTGCCGGGGCTTGTGCGGCTCGGTCTCCAGCTTCTGCCGGATGTGGGTCATGTGCACCCGCAGATAGTGCGTGTTCTCCTCGGATTTCGGTCCCCAGAGCTCCCGGAGCATTTGCCCGTGGGTCACGACCTTGCCGCGGTGGATGACCAGGAGCCTCAGCATCGCATATTCCTTTGCGGTGAGACGCACCTCGACTCCCGCCTTCCGCACCGTGCGTGCAGCAAGGTCGACCTCGATGTCGCCGAATTTGATGGCCGACGGCTCATTCTCCTCGGGCATCCTCCGAAGGATCGCGCGCAGGCGCGCCGTCAGCTCGGCCGAGCCGAACGGCTTCGTCAGGTAGTCGTCCGCTCCGGCATCGAGCGCGGCGACCTTGTCGGATTCCGCGGCAAGCACCGTCAGGACGAGCACGGGGACCTTCGACCATTCGCGAAGGCTCTTCAGGACTTCGAGCCCTCCCATGTCGGGAAGGCCGAGATCGAGAACGACGGCGTCCGGGTGGGTTCGCGCCGCATCCTCGAGGCCGATTCGCCCCGTGTCCGCCTCGACGACGTTGATTCCCGCCGCCTCAAGCGTGATTTTGAGCAGACGGCGGATCTGCACCTCGTCGTCGATCACCAGGACCGTCAGTTTTGAGGGACTCATAAATCACTCTGCGGGCACGTCGCCGTGAGCCTTGTAGGGGAGGTGGACCGTCAGCACGGCTCCGCCGCCAGGATTCTCCCCGGCGACGACATCGCCGCCCTGCGCCGTCACGAAACCCCGGATGATCGACAGGCCGAGCCCAAGCCCCCCGGCCTTTGCGGCGTCGCCGCGCTGGAATTTCTGGAAGAGTCGTTCGCGCATCGCTGCGGGCAGCCCCGGACCGCGGTCCGCCACGGTGAAGAAGATCCGCGACTTTGCCCGGTCAAGGCCCGCTGCGAGGAATATAGGCGTTTCCGGGGGGGTGTGCAATGCGGAGTTGAGCAGCAGATTGGCGATCACCTGCTCCATGAGGGCGTAGTCGGCGCGGAAAAGCGGAAGATCCTTCGGGATGTCGGTCTCGAAGGGGTGGCCGGCCAGGAGTTCGCTCACCCCGTCGACGGCCGCGTTCACGAGGTCGTGCCCATCGCACCAGTCGAGCCGCGGCCTGAGGGAGCCCGATTCGAGGCGCGTCTGGTCGAGGAGGTTGTTTACGAGACGGTTCAGCCGGCGGGTCGCGGTCTTGATTTCGACGGCGAGGTCGGCCCGGGTGCGCTCGTCGGCCGAGGCCAGGTTCTCGACGGCGGCACTCAGGACGGCAAGCGGCGTCTTGAGCTCGTGGGACACGCCGTCGAGCAGCGTCCTATGGAGCTTGTCGGATTCAGCGAGGAGCTTTTCGCGTTCGCCGGCGGCGCGCAGCTGCTCGCGCTCGACCAGCTGCGCAAGCTGGTTGGCAAAGCTCTCCGCAAGATCCCTCTGGGAGAGGGTGAGCGACGAATTCGGGGGCATCTTGAGGACGAGGACGCCGAGGGCGGCGTCCTCCCTGAGGAGCGGCAAATGGAACCCCTCGGACAAGGGGAGGGTGTCGGTGAACCGGCCCGCCTTCTTCCGGTTCCTCCATGCCCAGTCGGCCACGCCACGCTCCTTCTCATTCATCACGAATGAGCCCGCAAAATGGGGCATGAGGGCCGACCCGTTGCCGTCGTCGAGGAGAAGCGCGGTCTCGGCTCCAAAGTACTTGTCCGCCTGCCGAAGGGCCGCGAAGACCGCGTCGTCGAGGGTCCGGGCGGAGCTGATGGCCTGGGTCAGGTGGAAGAGCGCCGTGGCGCGGTCCTCCCTCATCCGCTCGTTCCGCTCCTGCGCCCGGACCCGGGCCGTGAGCCAGCCCGAGATGATGGCGACGACAAAGTAGGTGCCGAACATGAGGCCGTCCTCGAACCGACCGATGGAGAACGTGAAGATCGGCGGGATGAAGAGGTAGTCCCAAACGAGGGCGCTCAGGACGCCCGCGACGAAAACCGGCCCCGGGCCGACACGAATGCTCAGGATGATGGTCGCCAGAAGGAGAAAGAGGCCCACCGAGAGGTACCCCGAATGGGGGACGATGAACCAGCTGGCGAAGGTGATGGCGCCAAGGACGCCGACAACCTCGCCATATTCGCGTGCGGGCGAGCGTGTTGCCGGGCGCCAGTCGAGCCACGTCGTGGCCTTTTCCGCGGCCCGCTCGGCCGGCACGACGTAGATGTCGATCGATCCCCCGATCCGCAGCAGCCGGTCGACCAGGTTCCCCCCGCGGACCGCGTCGAGCCACCACGGGCTGCGCGATTTTCCGACCACGATCTGCGTGGCGTTGTTCTGGAGCGCGACCCGGACAAGCGCCTCGGCGACATCCGTGTCGTGCGTGACCACGATTTCGGCTCCCAGCTCGCGGGCGAGCGACAGATTCTTTTCGAGCCTGCGCTGCGCCTCCCCATCCAGCGGTTTTAAGGCCTCCACGCTTACGGCGATCCATGACGCGCCCTGCGAGGCCGCCATCCGGCGCGTCCATCGGACGAGCTGGGTGGACGAGGGGCTTGGCCCCACCGCCACGAGGAGCCTCTCTCCCGATCGCCAGACCGTCTTGAAGGTCCCCACCGAACGGAGCTCGCGCAGTCGCTTGTCGACATGCTCGGCGACGAAGCGGAGCGCCAGCTCGCGCAGCGCCGTGAGGTGCGTGTCCTTGAAAAAATTCTCGGCGGCCGCGGCGGCGCGGCCCTCCATGTAGACCTTCCCCTCCCGCAGGCGCTCGCGAAGGGCCTCGGGAGTGATATCCACGAGCTCGATCTGGTCGGCCATCCCGAAGACCGAGTCGGGGACCGTCTCTTGGACGGGAGCGCCGGTGATCTGGCGCACGGCGTCGGACCGGCTCTCGATATGCTGAACGTTAAGGGTGGTATAGACGTCGATCCCGGCGTCCAGAAGCTCCACCACGTCCTGATAGCGCTTCGGATGGCGCGAGCCCGGGGCGTTCGTGTGCGCGAACTCGTCGACGAGGACGAGCTTGGGCTTTCGCGCGAGAATCGCCTCCAGGTCCATCTCGGTGATCTTGATGTTCTTGTATTCGATCTCCTTCCTGGGCAGGACCGGGAGCCCCGCGAGAAGGGCCTCCGTCTCGGCGCGCCCGTGGGTCTCGACGATCCCGACAACCAGGTCGACCCCGTCCCGGATCTCCTGCTGGGCTGCGCGGAGCATGGCAAACGTCTTGCCGACGCCCGGGCACATTCCGAAGAACACCTTCAGCTTGCCCCTGCGCGCGCGTTCCTCCTCGCGGTTGAGCGACGCCAAGAGGGCATCGGGATCGGGGCGTTGCTCGGTCATCTGTTGATTTGAGTGTGACCGATGGCGCCGAAGGGGCAAGCGCCCTGAGAGGGCGTTGCCTGCGTGTGCGGAGGGGCCGGCGGCTGGGACACGGTCAGGGTCCTGGCTCCCTTCGAGGGTAGGGAGGCGCCTGCCGGTCGACCCGGGAGCGTCCTGCGGCTTCCGAGCGCCCGAGCGGCGCTAGCGCAGGCCCGGACGGGAATCCGGCCGCCCCACGAAGAGCGCAGGTCTCATTTGCCGACGGAAGCCGAAGGAGCGCTTGCATGGTCGAGGGCGATGTTTAGGCGGAGCACGTTTACGCCGGGCTCCCCGAATAGCCCCAGGTCGCGACCTTCGACGTTCGCCTCGAGAAGCGCCTTGACCTTGTCTACCGGCAGTCCGCGGGCCTTTGCGACCCGCGGCGCCTGGAGAAGCGCGTTCGCCACGCTGATGTGGGGGTCTAGGCCGCTCGCCGAGGAGGTCACCGCATCGGCGGGGACCTCGGCATCGCCGGACAGCCCGTTCGACGTCCGGTAGGCGGCGACGGCCGCCTTGATGCTGTCGTCAAGCTTCTGGCTGGTCGGGCCGTAGTTGGTGCCCCCCGAGCTCGTCGCATCGTAACCCGTGCCCGCGGCCGAGGGCCTAGGCTGGAAATACTTGTCGCTCGAGAAGTTCTGGGCGAGGAGGGTCGAGCCCCGGATGGTGCCGTCCTTGTCGGCGACGAGGCTGCCGTTCGCCTTGGCTGCGAAAAGAGCCTGGCCGCCGGCCCAGACGACCAGCGGGTACGCGCCGCAAAGCAGCACGGCAAATACGAGCGTGAGCAGCAGCGAGACCTTTAGTTCAACGAGGAGCGTTTTCATGGTTCAGACGAGGTGGACCGCATGCACGATGAGATCGATCAGCTTAATGCCGAGGAACGGAATGATGATTCCGCCAAATCCGTAGATGAACAGATTGCGCCGGAGCATGGCCGCCGCGCCGATGGGGCGGTAAGCTACGCCCCTCAGCGCGAGCGGGATGAGGGCCACGATGATGAGCGCGTTGAAAATGACGGCGCTCAGGATGGCGCTAAGGGGCGAGGCCAGGTGCATCACGTTGAGCGGCGCAATGGCCGGAAAGACGCCGACCAGCATCGCGGGAATGATCGCGAAATACTTGGCGACGTCGTTGGCGATGCTGAAGGTCGTCAGGGCGCCGCGCGTGATCAGCAGCTGCTTGCCGATCTCGACGATGTCGAGGAGCTTGGTCGGGTTCGAATCGAGGTCGACCATGTTGCCGGCCTCCTTGGCCGCCTGCGTGCCCGTGTTCATGGCGACGCCGACATCCGCCTGCGCGAGCGCCGGAGCGTCGTTGGTGCCGTCCCCCGTCATCGCGACCAGGTGGCCCGCCGCCTGTTCCTCCCGAATCCGGGCGAGCTTCATCTCCGGGGTCGCCTGGGCCAGGAAATCGTCGACGCCGGCCTCGGCTGCGATCGCGGCCGCCGTCAGCGGGTTGTCGCCGGTGATCATCACGGTGCGGATTCCCATGGCGCGCAGCTGGGCGAACCGCTCCTTGATCCCGCCCTTGACGACGTCCTTCAGGAAGATGACGCCCAGCGCCTCGCTGCCTTCGGCGACCACGAGCGGAGTGCCGCCCTTTCTCGAAATGTCGTCGACGGCCGCCGATATCGCGGGCGGATACGAGCCGCCCTGCGATTCGACCCACGCCTTGACGTTGGCGGCCGCGCCCTTGCGGATCGAGCGGGCGGGCGCGCCGTCCGAGGCGGCCAGGTCGACTCCGCTCATGCGGGTCTGCGCCGTGAAGGGAACGAAGGTGGCGCGCTGCGCCGACAGGTCGCGTCCGCGCAGCTGGAACCGGTCCTTGGCGAGGACGACGATGCTGCGGCCCTCCGGGGTCTCGTCGGCGAGCGAGGCGAGCTGGGCGGCGTCGGCGAGGCGTTCGGGCGATATCCCGGGGGCGGGAATGAACTCCGAGGCCATCCGGTTGCCGAGGGTGATCGTGCCGGTCTTGTCCAGCAGAAGGACGTCGATGTCGCCCGCGGCCTCGACGGCGCGGCCGCTCATGGCGAGGACGTTGCGCTGGAGCAGGCGGTCCATGCCCGCGATCCCGATCGCGGAAAGAAGGCCGCCGATCGTCGTCGGGATCAGGCACACGAGGAGGGCGATCAGGGCGGTGATCGTGAACGCCACATTGGAATAGATGCCGAACGGCTTCAGCGCGATGATGACCAGGAGGAAGATGAAGGTCAGCGCCGACAGGAGGATCGTGAGGGCGATCTCGTTGGGGGTCTTTTGGCGCGTCGCGCCCTCGACCAGGTTGATCATATGGTCGAGGAAGCCCTCGCCCGGGTTCGCCGTGATGCGGATGACGAGGTGGTCGGAAAGGACGCCCGTGCCGCCCGTGACGGCGCTCCTGTCGCCGCCCGCCTCCCGGATGACCGGCGCGGACTCGCCGGTGATGGCGGATTCGTCGACCGACGCCGCACCCTCGACGACCTCGCCGTCGCCGGGGATGAGCTCGCCCGCGGTCACGACCACGAGGTCGCCCCTGCGGAGCGCGGAGGCGTCCACGGATTCCGTTGCCCCGTCCTTGTTCCGGCGCTTCGCGACCAGCTGCTTGCGCGAGGCGCGCAGGGCCCGGGCCTGGGCCTTGCCGCGACCCTCCGCCACGGCCTCGGCGAAATTCGCAAAGACGACCGTGAACAGCAGCCAGAGCGCGATCTGCAGCACGTAGCTGAACGGCTCCTTGGAGGTGAAGAGCTGCTGGAACGTGAGGGCCGCACCGATCAGGGTGACGAACATCACCGGGTTCTTCAGCTGGTGCTTTGGGTTGAGCTTCGTGAACGAGTCCACGACGGCCTTCTGCATGATCTCCCTGTCAAAGAGTGAAACGGTTTTGGTGCTCATGGTCGCTTGCGGACGATCGAAATTCGTTCGTTTAGGAGTGCCTTCAGAATAGGGTGCCTGCGCCCATCAGGTAGTGCTCGACGATCGGGCCGATCGCCAGGGCGGGCAGGAAGGTGAGGGCCCCGACCAGGACGACGGTGCCGATCAACAGGACAATGAAAGTGATGCCCTCGGTCCTGAAGGTCCCGGCGCTGGCCGGGATCAGCTTCTTTGAGGCGAGGTTTCCGGCGAGCGCGAGGATCGGAACAATCATGAGGAAGCGGCCGAAGAGCATCGCGAGGGCGAGCGTCGTGTCCCAGTGCGGGTTGCCGTCGGCCGGGGCCGCCGTAAGCCCCGCGAATGCGCTCCCGTTGTTGCCGACGGCCGAGCTGTAGGCGTAGAGGATCTCGCTGAATCCGTGCGGGCCCGAATTGTTGGTCCCGGCCTGGCCCCAGGCGCTTACGCTGGCCCAGGCCGTGAAGCCGAGAATCGTGGCGGAGAGGACCATCAGGACCAGCATCACGAGCTTCACGTCGTAGGCCTCGATCTTCTTGCCGAGGTACTCGGGGGTCCGGCCGACCATCAGACCCGCGATGAACACGGCCAGGACGACGAAGATCAGCATCCCGTATAGGCCCGCGCCGACGCCGCCGAAGATCACCTCGCCCGTCTCGATGTTGAAGAGGGGAACCATGCCCCCAATCGGCGTAAACGAGTCGTGCATCGAATTGACCGCTCCGCAGGACGCATCCGTCGTTATCGTGGCAAAGAGCGCGGAATTGAAGATCCCGAATCGCACCTCCTTGCCCTCCATGTTGCCGTCCGCCGCCGCGACCCCGAGCCGTTGGTGGATCGGGTTGCCGCTCTGCTCGGCCTTCCAGCACACAAGCGCGCCGACGATGAACATGGCGAACATGGCGCCCCAGACGGCCCAGCCATGGCGCTGGTTCTTCACCATCCTCCCGAGGTAGTACGTCAGCGCGCTCGGGATGGCGAAGATCGAGAGGATCTGGAAGAAATTGGAGAGCGGGGTCGGGTTCTCGAAGGGATGGGAGGCATTGGCGTTGGTGTATCCGCCCCCGTTCGTGCCGAGCATCTTGATCGACATCTGCGAGGCCATCGGCCCCTGGACAATCGTCTGGGTGTCGACGGACTGGTCGACCATCACGGGGGTCTTCCCGTCGGCCGCCATGACGGGCTTCCCGGCGGCGTCCGTCTTGGGAACCTGTATCGTGTAGGGCTCGTACGTCTTCGCGACCGTGTACGGCTTGAAATTCTGGATCATGCCCTGCGAGACAAGGAAGAGGGAGAACACGATGCAGATCGGGACGAGCAGGTAGTAGGTGACACGCACCACATCGACCCAGAAATTGCCGACGGTCTTGGCCGACTGGCGGGCGATGCCGCGCACGAGGGCCGCCGCGATCGCGATTCCGCACGCGGCGGAGGTGAAGTTGTGGATGGCGAGGGCCACCATCTGGGAGAAGTACGACATCGTCGACTCCCCCGTATAGCTCTGCCAGTTGGTGTTGGTCGTGAAGCTTGCGGCCGTGTTGAACGCCAGGTGGGGCGCAAGGCCGGGCAGTCCCTGGGGATTGAGCGGCAGATGATCCTGGAAGCGAAGGATGAAATAGGTCCAGAGCATGCCGATCATGCTGAAAGCGAGCATGGAAACCGTGTAGCCGATCCAGCCCTGCTCCTCGCGCGGATTGATCCCGCAGATCCGGTACGTCACCCGCTCGAACGGCTTCACAATCCAGTCGAGAAAGGTGGAGCCCTGCGAATCGAGCACCCTCACCAGGTAGAGGCCCAGCGGCTTTGTGATGAGCAGGAGCGCGCCCACGTATAGGACGAGCTGCAACCATGCATTCGGATTGTTCATGGCGGAAAACTTCCTAGAACCACTCGGGCCGCAGGACGGCGACCACGAGATAGAGAAGCAGGGCGACGGCGATCACGCCGAAGATGAGGGTTTCCATGGGAGGGTGAGGGATGGGAGGGCCGGCGGGCGTTGTCAGCGCACCTTTTCGCAGAAATAGGCGTAGGCCACGGACACGGCGAAAAAGCCGACCGTTATGAGGATGAAGCTTGTGTCGCTCATGAATGTTCGCCGTCCCCGGCCGCCGATGCGGGGGCCGGGACCGGGCTCCGCGGTGAAGGGTGCTGTTGCATGCCCCGATACTAGCACCGAAGCCGATTCCCATTCAGTTAATTAGCCCCTCCAAACCGTTAAGAGTGTATTAAGTCCGCTCGGCAGCCCCCGGCGCCGGCAGCGGAGCCCGATCACCAGCTGACCCGGGCTCCAACCCCCGCCTTCCGCGGAGGCGCCAGATTGTACACGCCGAGCGAGCTGTGGGCCGTCTCAATCCTCGAATCCCCCGCGTTTTCGACGGTGGCGAAGACCTCCGCATGCTTAGCGAGGGCGTAACGCAGCGACGCGTCCACGGAGCAGTAGGAGGCGAGGGGCAGCTGGTTGAGGTCGTCGTCGAACTCGGAGGATGACCAGCGCGCCCGGAGCGACAGGGAGAGGCTCGCGGTCGGACGCCAGGCGAGGCCGAGCGAGGAGTTCCACCGCGGGACCTCCGGCAGGGCCTTGCCGACCAGGTCGGGCTCTACCGGCGCAGCCTCGACCGCGGTGGATTCGCCGACGGCGGACACCTCGAGGCTGAGCGTGCGCGAGGCCTCCCATTTTGCGCCGAGCTGGAGCCCGTGGATGTCGACCCGGCCGAGATTCAGGCGCTCCTGGCCGGTCGAGCCGGCGGGGAGCGGCCCGAAGAGCGGAAACGTGCCCGGACCCTGTGCAAGGGTCACGTTCGCGACCGGATCGTCGAGACGCGCGGCAAAGCCCGTCAGGGAGAGGGTCGAGGCCCCGCAGGACCACGTCGCGCCGGCTTCGCCGGTGTCGGCGTGCTCGGTCGAGAGCCCCGCGTTCGCAAGAGTCGTCGTGTTGCCCTGGCGGAAGGGGCGGTAGAGTTCGTTAAGGGTCGGCTGGCGGAACGCGTGCTGCGCGGCGGCATGGAACCGAAGGCCTCCGCCGGCGTCCCAGACCAGGCCGGCGCTCGGGCTCAGCTCCGTCCCCGTCCGGTCCGGGTAGAGGCTATCGAGGATGAGGGAGCCGGTTGCGATCGAGGACTCCCGCATGTGGCCGTCGCTGTCCTCCCAGCGGTCGAGCCTCGCACCCAGCGTCGCATGTGCGCCCTTCCAGAGCGGCTGGCTGCGCTCGGCGAACAGGCCTTCGAAGGACTGGCGGCCCCCGGCATAGCGCCGGTCCTCATAGGCCCCGCTTCGAATAGAGGTAATCCTCGCGGGTCTCGCCCCCGACGTCGCGAACGTCCGCTCCAAGGGTGGTGGACCCGCCCGACCGATCGGAGAGCGTGGACGTCCAGGCGAGGCCCACGGCCGATGCCGGCACGGCGAACTGGTCGCTGGCCGGCGTTTCGGCGGAGCGGGCCGCGTTCACCGAGCTAAAGGTCTGCGAGGAGCCCTGGCTCTGGGCGTAGGCCGTGGCGGACCAGGTCCATTCGGGGCTAGCGCTCCCGGACAGGACGGCCGACATGAGGAGGAGCCGCAGGCGGTTCTGCTGGTAGGGCGTGCCGTTGTCCCGCCACTCGCCGTAATCGCGCAGCGTGACGACGAGGCCGGCGCCGCGACCGATTCTGCCCCGCCAGCGGGCCGAGGCGAGGTTGTGGCGGCTCGCCGCGTCCGAGTCCACGCTCCCGCGGTTCTGCCGGCGCGACGAGGAGCGTTCCGCCGGAGGAAAGGGATTCTCCCCTCACCTCGAGGGTCCCGGGGCCTGCGGAAAAGGCCTGGGAAACGTCGAGAAGGGCGGTTCCGAAGTCCTCGAATCGGCCCAGGACGGCGCCGGAGCCCGGCGCGGGCTCCTTCGAGAAGAGCTCGACGACGCCTGCCAGGGCGGCGTTTCCCCACGCGGCCGCGCCCCCGCCGGGCACGATCTCGGCGCCGGACAGGGAGTCGGCGGGCACGAGGCTCCACGGAACCCAGCCGCCAAAGGGGTCGTTCAGGGGAACTCCATCGAGGAGGACCAGCGAGCGGCTTGCGCCGCTCGGCCCGAGCCCCCGGAGGGAGACCCCCTGCGAGGTCGGGTTCGCGGTCATGCTGTCGTTGCGCCGGAAGAGGCTGAAATCCGCCGACTCGCCGAGGACGCCGTCCACCGCCGGGGATGCGGGCAGGTCGAACGCCTCCGCCGGAATGATCCCGACGCCGAACGGAACCTCCGAGACCGGCTCCGGGGAGCGCGTGGCGCTCACCGACACCGGCTCGAGCGTCTGGACCTGGGCCGAGGCCTCCGCCAGGAAGGGCGAGGGACAGGAATGCAAGGAGGGGGCGCACCGCGGGGTCCTAACCGCCGGGCCCGCCCGAAACAACCAAAACGGTGATGCGGGATTTTTTGTTCGATCCAGGTTGAAGAGCGGGATCACCTGGATAGGTTCCCCGGACCCAACCCCATGGCGTTCGTCACCCCCATGTCCACGGCCGAGAAGTACGATGTGATCGTGGTCGGCTCGGGCGCGGCCGGGGGGCAGGCGGCCTACACCCTCACGATGGACGGCGCGCGCGTCCTCATGATCGAGGCCGGGCGCGACTACGACCCGAGGACCGAGACGCCGATGTTCCAGACGCCGGACCAGGCCCCCCTGCGCGGGATTCCCACGCCGGACAAGCCTTTCGGCTTCTTCGACGCGACGGTGGGGGGAGGCTGGTCCGTGCCGGGCGAGCCCTACACGAACGCGCCGGCCGACGAGGAGCGCCATTTCATGTGGTGGAGGGCGCGCATGCTGGGCGGGCGGACGAACCACTGGGCGCGCCACGCGCTCCGCAACGGCCCGTATGATTTCAAGCCGAGGAGCCGCGACGGCCTCGGCTTCGACTGGCCGATCTCGTACGACGACGTGGCGCCCTACTACGACAAGGTGGAGATGCTGATCGGCGTCTACGGCAACAACAACGGCCTCGAGAACACGCCCGATTCCCCCGAAGGATGCCTTCTTCCGCCGCCAAAGGCCCGGATCGGCGAACTCCTCGCCCGCCAGCGGGGGCGCAAGCTCGGCATCCCGGTGGTTCCGATCCGAAGGGCCGTGTTGACACGGCCCCTGGACCACAAAGGGATCCCGGCGAAGCTTCATCCGGGCAACGCCAGGGCCCAGCGCATCCTGGCCGACGACATGCAGAACAGGGCTGCGTGCTTCTGGGCCACCTCATGCGGGCGCGGCTGCGCGATCCGCGCCAATTACCAGTCGACGACCGTCCACCTTCCTCCGGCGTTGGCGACCGGCAACCTGGACGTCCTCGTCAACGCGATGGTCCGGAAGGTCGAGGTCGGCGCCTCGGGCCTTGCCACCGGGGTGGTCTACATCGACAAGGCGACGGGGACCGAGCACGGCGTTTCGGCCCGGGTCGTCGTCCTGGCGGCGAGCGCCTGCGAGACGGTGCGGCTCCTGCTCAACTCGAAATCGAACCGCTTCCCGAACGGCCTCGGAAACTCGAGCGGACGTGTCGGCAAGTACATCATGGACACGGTCGGGGCCAGCTGGGGAGGCCAGATCCCGCTCCTTGAGAACCTGCCGCCCCACAACGAGGACGGAGCCGGTGGCCTTCACGTCTATTCGCCGTGGTGGCTCTACAAGGAGCAGCGTGCGGGAAAGCTCGGCTTCGCCCGCGGCTACCACGTCGAATTCGGGACCGGAAAGGGAATGCCCGGCGGCCGCGCCCCGTTCCTGCCCGACACCGGCGCAAGGACGAGCTTCGGGCTGAGGATGAAGGAGGAGGCCCGGCGCTATTACGGATCATTCGTGGGCTTCTCGGGCCGGGGGGAGATGATCCCGAACGACGACTCCTACTGCGAGCTCGACCCCAAGGTGGTCGACAAGTGGGGCATACCGGTGCTGCGCTTCAATTGGAAGTGGTCCGAGCATGAGATCCGGCAGGTTGCGCACATGCAGCGGACCTTCGCCGACTGGGTCGAGGCGATGGGCGGGGTCAACAAGAGGCGCCCCGACCCGGACGGCTCCAAGGCGATCGAGCGCGGGGGCCACGTGATCCATGAGGTCGGCGGCACCATCATGGGCGCCGATCCCGCGAATTCCGTCACGAACAGCTGGTCGCAGACCTGGGACGCGAAGAATGTCTTTGTCGCCGACGGCGGCGTCTTTGCGTCGAACGCGGACAAGAATCCGACGCTGACGATCATGGCCCTGGCGTGGAGGACGGCCGACCGGATCCTCGACGAGATGAGGAGGGGCAATGTCTGAAGCGGAGCAAAGCGGGCCTTCCGCCCGAATGGACCGGCGGCTCGCCATCAAGTGGATTCTGGCGGCGGGCGCCGGGGCTCTGCTTGTCGATCCGTGGGCGTTCGCAGGCGCGCCGCCCGCCGCCGGGGGCGATGCCCCCACGGGCTACGGGACCGATCCGTCGCTCACCAAGCCTTACAAGCCCGGCGACTATTGGCCCCTCACCTTTTCGGAGGCCCAGCGGCGCGACGCCGCGGCCCTCTGCGACGCCATCATTCCGGCCGACGGCCCGGTGCCGAGCGCCTCCCAGGTGGGCGTGCCTGACTTCATCGACGAATGGATCAGCGCTCCGTACCCGGACCCCGCGAAGGACCGCGCGAGCGTGCTCGAGGGGCTTTCGTGGCTGGACCGCGAGTCGAGACATCGCTTCGCCTGCGCCTTCTCGGAGGCGGCGCCGGAGCAGCGCCTGGCCCTCTGCGAGGAGATGGCGCCCGATGCGGCCCCCGGATCGGCGCTCGAGGCTCCGTCCCGGTTCTTCAAGCGCTTCAGGAACCTGGTGGCCGCGGGCTTCTTCACGACGCCCGCCGGAATGAAGGACCTCGGGTACGTGGGAAACGTCCCGCTTGCGCGATTCGAAGGCCCCCCTCCCGAGCTCGTCAGAAAGCTCGGGCTGGAGGACGAGGTGGCGTGGTGAGCCTTAGATGGCCTTGGGAAGGGGCGATCCGAACTCAACCGCGTGCAAGTGGTGGCGCTTGACCTTGTAGAGCTGGGCGCGGCGGTTGAGCATCCGGTCCAGCTTGTCCGCCAGGAGCGAGACGGCCTTGTGGCACTCGTCTGATTCGACCGAGGCGTTGAGGGCGGGCCCGTCGATCATGAGATGGCCCTTCGCCTTGAACCTGGCTGCAAATTTTTCCTTCGGGTCACATTCCAGTTCCACGCGCAGACGCAGGATCCTCTCCTCATGTCGGAACAATCGCTCGGCTTTCTCCTGAACAAAAATCTTTAGGGACGGGGTGAGTTCTAGGTGGATGCCCGAGACGATCAATTCCGGATGATTTTGTCTGTTCATGGTTGTGGCTTTGATTTTGGTTGTATCTACGCAGCCAGGGTGAGTCCCTGCTGCGGGAAAATTGAACTCTTGGATATTATGCCTTCGCCCGATTCCGCTATAAAAGATTTCTCAGCGGTCGTCATCACGGGCGGATCTTCCGGGATTGGAAAATCATATATCGAACTGTTGGCGAAACTTTGCCCGGAAATGGCATTTTGCAACTTATCTCGGCGCAAACCGGACATAATTAAGCCAAAGCTTAAGCTGCGCCATGTTTCCTGCGACCTGTCGCGCGCCGATCAGGTAGTAACAGGCCTGTTGGAGGTCCGGGACTTCCTCGAGCGTGAGGTGCCCGCAGGGAAGGTTCTTCTCATCAACAACAGCGGGTTCGGCCTTTACGGCCACTTTCCGGAACCCGGCACCGATCAGCAGCTTGAAATGGTGGACGTCAACGTTCGCGCGGTGATCCAGCTGACGGGCGAGCTTCTGCCGATCATTAGGGCGCGCGGCGGCGCGATCATCACGGTAGCCTCGACCTCGGCGTTCCAGCCGACGCCGTACCTCGCGGCCTACGGGGCCACGAAGGCGTTCGTGCTCCACTGGAGCCTCGCCCTTGGCGAGGAGCTCCGGGGAACCGGGGTCAGGGTGCTGGCGGTCTGCCCCGGACCGACGTCTACCGACTTTTTCGAGCGGGCCGGACTCACCAGGGACGCCGTGCCCAACATGTTCGGGGAGACGAGCGAGAAGGTCGCCCTGGTCTCGCTTCGCGCGCTCGCGGACGGCCGCGCAATGGTCGTCAGCGGTTGGAAGAACAAGCTGATGGCTTCGCTGGCCTCGAAGCTCCCGAAACCCCTGGTTTCGCGGTTGGCGGGCATGCTCCTCGCCCACTACCGATTGAAGCGGGCGAAGCCGTGAAGGGCGACGGGATGGGCGGGCCGCGGGCGTCGGCATGGCCAAGGAGGCTGGCCCAGGGCCCCGCGCGGATCATCGACCCGGCGGAACTCGAATCCTGGGTGATCTACGAGGACGACCGGCTCCTCGTCGTCAACAAGCCGGGCGACGTCGTTTGCCACCCTTCGAAGCACGGCCCCTGGTCCAGTCTGGTCGGAGCGGCGCGGACCCGCTCGGGCCTTTCGACGATCCATCTGGTCTTCAGGCTGGACAGGGAGACGAGCGGGGTGGTCGTGCTCGCAAAGGATCCGCGAATGGCCAGCCGCCTCCAGACCGCGATGCAGGACCGGAGGGTGGGGAAGACCTACCTTGCGGTGCTTACCGGTCTCCTCAGCGGGGCGGTGACGGTCGACCAGCCCCTCGGGGTCGACACGGCGAGCCCGGTGTTCATGAAATCGGCCGTCTGCGCCGACGGGCAGCGCTCCGTCACCCGGTTTGAGCCGCTGTCGATTGCCCCTGGGTTCACGCTGGTGCGGGTGACGACCGAGACGGGGCGCAAGCACCAGATCCGCGCGCATGCCCAGTGGCTCGGCAATGCCCTGGTCGGCGACAAAATATACGGGCCCGACGCCCGCCTTTACCTCGACTTTGTGGACCGGGGCTGGACGCCCGAGCTGGAGGCGCGCCTTCTCCTCCCGCGCCAGGCGCTCCATTGCTCCCGAATAGACCTGCGGCCGGCGGGCATGCCTTTCGTGTTTGAGGCGCCGCCGCCCGCCGACATCAGGGACTTCTGCGCGGGCCGGGGCCTCGTCCTGGAAGCACCCGCTCCCTAAGCCTTCGGCCGCACCGTGCGGTCGATCGCGGCGATGATCGCGGCCTTCAGGGCGGCGATCCGGGTCTCAAGGGGAAGGGCGGAGGGCGACTCGATCGTGTAGGAGAGCCGCGTGTGGTTCACCTGGAGGTAGATCGACTCCGGCCATTTCTCGCGCGCCTCTGGATCAAGCTTAGGCCGGATGATGCCGCCCTTGGCCTCGCGGCCCTCGATCACCGGGCTCATGTCGATCGGGCACGCCTTTGACGCCGCCTTGATCATCGCGGGGGCAAGACTCGGGCGGTCGTCGGGATTAAGCTCGTAGAGGTAGAAGCCGGCGGACTCCCAATCCTCATGGACGCAGAGCGCCAGGTCAAAGTCGGGCTGGCGCCGGAGCCATCCGACATGCGCCCGGACCTCGGGCGATTCGAGATGGCGGTAGTCCCGGTTCAGGTCGATTCCGGCGGCGCTTTCGCGGACGCCGAGGGCGAGGCTCGCGGGGTTGAGGAGGGGGCAGATGAACCAGACGGCCCGGGTGTCCAGCCTTCCGGACTCAAGGAGCGAAAGAAGGGCCAGGGGAGGGGCCGGCTCGTCCCCGTGGATCCCGGCAGAAAGGTAGATCCTGGGACGGGGCCCCGGGGAGCGCTTTGTGAGGGCGATGAGGGGCCAGGAGCCCGAGGCGCCGTACTCCGTACAGTGGAAGCCGGCCCGTTTGCCCGCGTCGCTTAAGAGCGTCGCTAGCGCGGCAGGATCGGTGGGTGCGGCTTTGACAGCGGACATGCGTTGGTTCTTGATGGTCCTTCGCCCTAATCACAAGCCGCAACAAACACCCAACCATGTCCCAAGTCCGAGTTCGCTTTGCCCCGAGTCCGACCGGATTCTTCCACATAGGAAGCGCCAGGACCGCCCTGTTCAACTGGCTCTATGCCCGTCACACCGGCGGGGTGTTCATCCTCCGGGTCGAGGACACGGACCAGTCGCGCAACAGCGAGGAGTACCTGAACCTGATCTACAACAGCCTTCGTTGGCTCGGGCTCGACTGGGATGAGGGTCCGGGCGCCGGGGGCGCCTACGGCCCCTACCGCCAGAGCGAGCGGGCTCCGATCTACCGCGAATACCTTGAGCGCCTGAAGGCCTCGGGGCGGACCTACGAGAAGGACGGCGCGCTCTTCTTCAGGATCTCGGGCCAGCCACAGGTGATCGAGGATGCGATCCGGGGAAGGGTGGAGAGGACCGAGGAGAAGGACTTCGTCATCGTCAGGTCCGACGGCAACCCCGTTTTCCACCTCGTCAACGTCGTGGACGACATCGCGATGAAGGTGACCCACGTCATCCGCGGCGAGGACCACCTCTCGAACACGAGCAAGCATACCGAGCTCTTCAAGGCGTTCGGGGCCCCGCTGCCGATCTACGCCCATATCCCGCTGATCCTGAAGCAGAATGGCCCCGGCAAGATGTCCAAGCGCGACCAGGGCGCCCTCATCGAGGAGTACCAGAAGCGCGGGTTCCTGCCCGAGGCGCTGGTCAACTTCCTCTGCCTGCTCGGATGGTCGCCGAAGGACGACCGGGAGAAGCTTCCCCTGGACGAGATTGTGCGCCTCTTCGACCTGCCCGGCGTAAACCAGAGCAACGCGCGCTTCGACGAGAAGAAGCTCGCGCACATGAACATGGTGTATCTCCACGCGATGGAGCCCGCAAAGTGCTTCGCCTTCGCAAGGGACTTCCTCAACTCGAGAAATTTCTTCGCAGGCGGCCAGCCCGACGAATCCTACCTGCGCGACGTGATCCTGCTCTGCCAGCCCAAGGTGCGCGCGATCGAGGACTTGCCCGGGTTCATCGGATATTTTTTCAGCGAGGATTACCCGGTGGATCCCGCGGCGCGGCTGAAGGTCCTATCGAAGGGCGATCCCAAGGCCCGGCTCGGCGAGCTCCTGGCGGCCTTGCCCGGCGCGGATTTCTCGGGCGATGCGGCGCTCGAGTCCCTGGTCCAGCAGCTGGCAGCGCAGCACGCTGCGGGGACGGGGGATTACATCCATCCCGCCCGGCTGGCGCTATCGGGAACGGCCGTGGGGCCGAGTTTCTACGGCCTGTTGAGGGTGCTCGGGCGCGAGCGGGTCGCCCGGCGCATCGAGCGGTTTCTCGCAACGGCTTGACCTCGACTTTCGCGGGCGGTTTGCTCCCCCTTTGGCGTTAGTTCGCGAGTGTAGCACAATGGATAGTGTAGCGGCCTCCGAAGCCGTTGATCCGGGTTCGACTCCCGGCACTCGCACCATCTTTCATCTTAGAGTTCGTCGCCGGGTTCAGGCTCAACCTTTGGAACCTTTGATAGGACCCGGCGAAATTTTGCAGCACTCGCATGGGCGGCGCGCTCTGAGAGGTAGCGTTCAGTATCGATTGCGGATAGTTTCTCTGCGATCGCTGAGCTAATCAATTGATTGATGGAAACCCCTTCGGTTTCGGCAAGGCGTTTTGCATGCCGATGAATGGAGTTGGGAAGCCTGAGGCTGAGAGTGCTCATAGGGATGTCTCCTCAATCAATTCTCCTGGACTAATTACACGGATTCCAAATTTGTCGCTTCCAATAAAGTCACGCTGATTGAAGGTAATGATCGCGTCCGCCCGGCCTGAGACCGCCAATTCCAGAATCAAATCATCGCCTGAGTCTGGAAGATGCGGCCGCCAAAGAAAATTGATGCGCACAGGATCGCAGGCCGAGGCAATAAAATCGAGAAAGTCCTCGATATCTTGAGAGGTAAGATGCGGAAATTGCTTTGGACGACGCAACACCTCCTCGTATTCGAAAAAGACGGGTGTTGAGACCATTGGGCAAAGTTTAGGATTGGGTAGAGATTTGAGAATTCGATGCGAAGCGCCGTTCGATGAACGCAATGCCGAATAAAGCACGCAGGTATCAAAAACGACTCGCACGATGGTATCATGGGTAATACCATTTCCGTGTCAAGCGTGCCGCGCTAATCTGTGTGATCTGAACGCTTACCAAGAAATTACCGGACGCGTGATGGCCGGCAACCGTCGTCAAAACGTTTTACCGACAGATTCCGACACAAAACTTCCGTTCCTTGCAGTTCGTTGCGTTTAGCCGGATTTCGGGAACGCGAAAAGACGCAGGCTAATGCATGCTCAGGAAAATACCGGAAAACGTCCGGCGGGTTCGACTCCCGGCACTCGCACCAACAGGGTTCTTGAGCCACAAACGCTGGCGGTCGCGCCGCCCAGGACTGCGCGGATGACCTCCGCGGTGACGGGGGTATTCCAAGACGACGTTAGAGATGTGTGCGGACTATCTCGGTGCCCTGCAGGGGCTAGCAGATCAACATTGCGGGCGGTGTCACGGTTCACGGGTCGGAATTTGAGAAATGCATTGCTGCCGTTTTTCTACCGAACCAACATGGGGGCCGTACCCCGTTTCGCAGGCCATGTAACCGCAGAGTCGAATCCTCCATGCAGCCCGATCGCGCGCTAGATCACGAAAGCAGGCGTATGGAGGCGTTGCGACGCTATGAAATCCTGGACACGCCTGCCGAAGTCGAATTTGACGACTTCACGCGGCTCGCCGCCCATATTTGCGGCACACCCACCGCCCTCATCTCGTTCGTGGACGCTGACCGTCAATGGTTTAAGAGCAAGGTGGGTCTGGAGGTGTCCGAGACCCCGCGAAGTGTGGCCTTTTGCTCCAAGGCCATTGAAAAGAACGGGCTGATGGAGGTGCCAAACGCGCTCGACGACGAACGCTTCCGCACGAATCCGCTGGTTACCGGTGCTCCGAATATTCGCTTCTACGCAGGTTCGCCCCTGGTGAGTCCCGATGGCATGGCCGTCGGCACCCTTTGCGTGATCGATTACGAGCCCCGCAGCCTGACCCCTCAACAGCGCGACGCCATTGAGGCGCTGGGCCGGCAGGTGGTGAGGCTGCTGGAGCTTCGGATGGCCGCCCGCAAGGAGGCGAATCTGAACCGCGATCTTTCCCGTAAGGCCAGCTTCCAGCAGGCGCTGCTGGACAGCGCCGATTTCGCCATCATTTCGACCACCCCCGACGGAGTCATCACGAGCTTCAGCCGCGGTGCGGAGGCCCTGCTTGGCTACACGGCGGCTGAGGTCGTGGGCAAGACGACTCCCGGACTCTTTCACGACGGCGGCGAGGTCGCCGCGCGCGCGCAGGAACTGACCCGTGAATTGGGCCGGAAGATCGAGCCGGGTTTCGAGGTCTTTGTCGCCAACGAGCAGAAGGGGAAATCCGAGAACCGGGAGTGGAATTACGTCCGCAAGGACGGTTCCAGGGTCCCGGTATTGCTATCGGTCGCGGCCATCCATGACGAAAAGGGCGGACTTGCCGGCTATCTCGGTATCGCGAGGGACGTGTCGACAATCAACGAGGCCACCGCGGCGCTAGCCGAAAGCGAATCCAAATTGCGGGAGATGAACGCCCGGCTTGACCAGATTGTGGCGGAACGGACGGAAAAGCTGCTCGAGACGGAAGAGCGTTTCCGCCTCATGGTGGAGGGCGTGAAGGACTATGCGATCATCATGCTGGACGCGCAGGGGCGGGTGATCAGCTGGAACGCCGGCGCGCAACGGTTCAAGGGCTACTCGGATGACGAGATCATCGGAAAGCACTTTTCGACCTTTTACATCCCGGAGGATGTCGATCAAGGCAAGCCGCAGAAGGCGCTTGATACCGCACGAACCGTGGGCCGCTTTGAGGATGAGGGCTGGCGAATCAGGAAGGACGGCTCGCGATTCTGGGAAAGTGTCATCATCACCGCCCTGCGCGACAAGTCCGGAAGGCTGCGCGGGTTTGCGAAGGTAGCGCGCGACATCACCGAGCACCGCGAGGCGCAGTTGCTGACGCTGCGAACCCAAAGGCTGGAAAGCATAGGCACATTGGCGGGAGGCATTGCCCACGACCTGAACAACGCGCTGGCCCCGATCCTGATGGGCGTTGAGCTGATTCGGCTGAGTTACCCGGACGCATCGGGGACGGTGGACCTCATGGAGGCGAGCGCCCGGCACGGGGCGGGCATGGTTAGGCAATTGCTGACCTTTGCAAAAGGTGTCGAGGGCGAGCAGATCCTCATCAATCCCCGGCACCTGTTCGACCAGATCGGCGCCATTGTCGAGAACACGTTCCCGAAGAGCATTTCCCTTCGAAAGCGGTGCCCGAGCAACCTCCATGCAATCCTGGGCGACGCCACCCAGCTCTATCAGGTCTTGCTCAACCTCTGCGTCAACGCCCGCGACGCCATGCCGGACGGCGGCACATTGACGCTGGACGCGGAGAATTGCGAAATTGACGAGACCTTTGCGAGTTCCTTTCCGGATGCAAAGGTCGGCACCTATGTCGTGTGGCGCGTCCGGGACACGGGTACCGGCATCCAACCCGAGGTGCTCGAGCGCATCTTCGAGCCGTTCTTCAGCACCAAGGGCCCTGAGAAAGGAACCGGCCTCGGGCTCTCGACGGTCCTCGGAATCATCAAGAGCCACGGCGGATTCATCCGGGTCTACTCGGTGATCGGCCAGGGTTCCACCTTTGCAATCTACCTGCCGGCGGACCCGTCAGCCGCCGCTAGCGGTGGGGTGTCCTCAACCACGAGCAGTCCATTCCTGGCCCATGGCGAAATGGTCCTCATTGTGGACGATGACTCCACCGTGCGGAGGATTTCCCGGTCGGTTCTGACGGCCATGAAATTCCAGGTGGTCACCGCATCGGACGGCACTGAAGCGCTGATGCAGGTGGCGGAAAAGCGGGCCGACCTCCGGGTTGTCATCACCGATCTGCACATGCCCAACATGGATGGGCTGACCTTTGTGCGCGTCCTCAGGCACATGATGCCCAAGGTCGGCATTATTGTCTCAAGCGGGCATGTTGAGGAGCGGGACCGGCTGGCATTCAAGGAGCTCGGGGTCACGACATTGCTGGAGAAGCCCTTCAGCCGGGAGATGCTGATCGCCGCCCTGCAATCGGTCCTCCAAAACGACGTGAGCTTTTCCATCTGATGCGCGGTTCCGCGCGTTGAACCTGCGCTTTCAAGGGGTGCTGCGAAAGCGGCGCATGGATTCAGAGCGGGCATACATGCGGGAGCCTGTCGCCACCGGCCGCTTGCCGCCATGGCTCACCGGAAATTGCCCCACCGCGCCCTCGACAAGACTGGGGCGCCGGGTCCATTCTCGCCGCGCCCCCGAATTCCCCCATGGCATCCATCCTACTGATCGACGACGACAATAGTTTGCGCGTCATGACCTCCCAGTTGCTGAAAGCGGGCGGCCATTCCGTCGCTACAGCCAGTGACGGAAAGGCGGGACTGGAGCTTTACAAGTCGGGGCAGTACGATCTGGTCATCACGGACATTGTGATGCCCGATATGAACGGTTTGCAGCTGATCGAGCAGCTGTCCAAGACGACGCCGAGGCCTCGTGTGATCGCCTTTTCCGGTGGCTCCCAGTTTAGCCAGTCGATCTTCCTGCCATTCGCAAAGGACATGGGGGTCGAGCGAATCCTCGCAAAGCCGGTCATGCCCGGCGTGTTGCTGAGCACCGTGACCGACGTTCTAAATCAGCCTGCGCAGGCGGCGAAGACGCAGGCGCAGCCGTAGGAAGGCCGGGTCGGGCGGATCTTCCCCCGGCTTTTCCGCGTGGGCGCCCTGAATCAGGAATATAGGGCATTCTGGCCAGGCGAAGCCGCCGGGGCGGACCAGCCCTCATGGGGCGGGACCGCGGCGCATGCGGAAAGGAATTCTCAATCGGAGGGAAAGTTAGCACGTGCACTGCCGGCCGCCCGCGGCATAATCCGGGCACATGGTCCGAGTCTTTGTTTCGGGTTGCTATGACATCCTCCATGCCGGTCACATTCAGTTCTTTCGCGAGGCGAAGGCGCTCGGTTCGCACCTGACCGTGTCCTTCGCCTCGGCGGAGGTCCTATGGCTCCACAAGAGGCGCCGCAGCTCGATCCCCGACGAGCACAAAAGGGCCGTCATTGCGGCGCTCGATATGGTGGATGAGGTCGTTATTACCGAGGGCCTAGATGAAGGCCTCGATTTCAAGGCCGACTTTTTGCGACTGAGGCCCGATGTGCTTGCGGTCACTGAGGACGACCAATACGGCGCCTTGAAAAGGGAGCTGTGCGCGCAGGTGGGCGCCCGCTACGTCGTGCTGCCGAAGACGCCGCCCCAGTTCACCCCGATCTCGACCTCGGAGATCGTGCGCTGGATCAAGGCGCCGCAGGACGCGCCGCTTCGGGTCGATTTCGCCGGGGGCTGGCTCGACGTCCCGCACCATGCCCGCCCGGGTGGGTACATTGTGAACTGCGCCATCTCGCCGACCGTCTCGCTTCGCAGCTGGCCCTACGAGCGCAATGCGGGGTTAGGCGGAAGCGGCGCTTGGGCGCTCCTCAATGGACGGGACGGCGTCCTGGCGGAACTGGACCTCGGCGTCGGCTGGCAGGACCCGGCGGTCATCAGGGAGGGGGGGCTCTGCGTGTGGCGCAGCGGTCGAAGGCCGGAATTGGAGGTCAAGACCGGAGGCGACTGGCTGCAGGGGAGGATGGCGCTTAGATGGTGCGGGAAGGAGCATTCCACGCCCTCGCTGGTCGATGGAACCCGCGACTACGACGCGATCTTCCGCGCGGGGCGGACTGCGCGCGACGCCGTTTGGCAGAACAGCCTGGAGGGGCTGGCCCTTGCGGTGCGCCAATCCTACGCCGTCCAGATTGCCGAAGGGACCGAGCCCCTGCCTGGCGATCCCGCCGTATCCGATCGGGCGCTGGCGGCCTGCCGTCCGCTCGCATGGAAGTATTGCGGCGGGGGCTTTGGGGGTTACGCGCTTTACCTTTTCACGGACGCCGCGAGCCGGGATGCTTCGTGCCAGTTGCCCGGCTTCCGGCCGGTCGAGCCGTACGTGCATACCTGAAGACGCTTTGGGCCCGTGCGGCGCCGGCGCGGAAAAAGCCCGGCGGCCCGCATTCGGGACCGCCGGGCGGAATCATTGGACCCAGGCTTCGGGGCTACTTGGTGATCTCGTGATACGAACCGTTTGATAGGCTGGTTCGGATCTTGGCGGCGCCCGCGTTCCAGTCGCTCAGAAGGCCCTTGTCCGAGATGGCGTCCCACAATTCGCCCACCCGCAGCTGCGTCGGAAAGGCAATCACGACCAGATGGGTCGACTGGGTGCGGCCCGAGACGACGCGCCAGAGATTCACCTTGGCGTCCTTGAAGCCGTTTGCGTCGAGGATCGCCTTCAGGCCGTCAAGCGCCTTCAGGTAGGCGGGCTCGTCCGTGACCGCGACATTCGTGTTGAAGACGGCCCCGCCCTCATAAGAGCCCTCGTAGCGGACGGCCTTGAAGGCGTAGCTCGGCCCAAGGTGGCGAAGGTCCTTCAGCTCGGCCAGGATCGTCTCCACCTGGGGATAGTCCTTTAGCTTGTCCGCAGTCTGGTAGATGGCCGCGGCCGATGGATATTCGGTCACGACGAAAAGCTCATGGGAGTTCTCGCCCGCAAAGTCGCCTTCCCAAACGTGGCGGTACTTTTCAATGCCGGTGCGGGCCTTGACGAGTCCGTTGATCTTGGCGATGGCCGCGACGTAGGCATCGGTGGAGTTGGTCCTCACCACCTGGACGACCATGGCGGGCGAGGGGTCGGCGCGGAGCATGGCGGCAGCCATCATGAAGACGGCGGATAACATATGTCGGGATTTCATGGGTTTTGGGTTCGTCTGCTGTCCCGGGGGTTGGCTGGGGTACAGCCGAGATTTTGGCATTAGGCCAAATGATGGGATCGATAAAGACAGCTTCTGGACGACCGACTGTCCGCTCTATCCCCATGTTACGCGAGTCTGAATATAGTAAGATCTTATCAAGGGTGCGGAATCGAAAGCGCGCGCCGGCAGCCGCGTGGGTAATCCTTGCCAAAGTGCTCTAATTCGGGCAATTAGCCCCTGAAATAGTCCAGCTGAGTTTCGTGATCGGGCAACGGGTTTGGGAATCCCATTTGGCCGATCCCGGGACCCGAACGCCTGCGCACCCCAAAGTCCCCAACCTGGTCCGCCCATGAAGAAACTCGTCGCCCTAGCCCTTGTCCTCACCTGTGCCGTGCCCCGGCCGGCCCGCGCCGATGCCCCCGCCGCCCCCGCCGACGTCGCAAGCGGAGGCCTGCGATTCAGCATCATGGTCTCAAAGTTTGAGAACCATGCGCCGTACAACGGCACCCAATTCAATCTCTCGGACACATGGGGGGAGATGCTCACAGATTCACTCCAGCAATCTGGAAAGTTCATCGTCCTCGGCCAGGAGGACATGCGCGACGCGGCGATGAAGGAGCAGGATTTCGCGAAGAGCGGCCGCGTTGCGGGCGGCGACAAGGCTCCGACTACCGGAAACATGACGCCGGCCCAGTTGCTGGTCAAAGGGGTCATCACCAACTTCCAGACCACCTCCGGCCAGGGCGGCGGAGTGGCCTTCGGCGGCGTGAGGCTCGGCGGGGGAGGCGGGACCGCGGAGATCAACGCCGAGATCTACGTCGTCGACTCGACGACCGGCCAGGTTGTCGCCTCAAAGAAGGTGCTCGGCTCCGTCAAGAGCAGCGCGCTCTCGGTGGGCTTCACCGACCGGAATTTCAGCGGCGACATGAGCTCGTTCAAGAAGACGAACGTCGGGACGGCTATGGAGCACGCGATCGACGACGCGGTGGCCTTCATCGTGACGCAGATTCCGAACCTGCACTGGAGCGGCAACGTCGTCCTCGTGAGGGGAAACCAGGTCTACATCAACCGAGGCACGCGTGAAGGGGTCGCCGTCGGCCAGGAATTCAAGGTTGGAAGCTCGGAGATCATCCGGGATCCCTCGACAGGCGAGACTCTGGACGTCGCCTTCACGGAGAAGGGCCGGATCAAGGTCCAGACCGTCAAGGAGAAGGTGGCCATCTGCGCGATCACCGCGGGTGACGGGCTGGCGAACGGCATGGCCGTGGCCCCGCTCACACCCTGACTTTACGCTTCCCCGGCTTCGGCTCGTGCACGACAAAGGGCTCGAGCAGCCCCGCCTGGGAAGGCGGGAATCGGCCCTTCACGAGGACGCCGTCCTCGCGGTGCTCCTGCTCCTGGACGTGGCCCAGCGCGTGGAGTCTCGCCACGATGTCATAACGGTCGTGGGGGACCAGGAGGAGGACCGTCCCGAAGCTATGGGCGATCATTTCGCGGCAGCGCTCGACGAGCGAGGCGATCCCGGCGCCGGTGCGCGCGCTGACAAAGAGGGCGTCCGGCACGGCCTGCCGCGCGGCCCTCAGCTCGATGGCGTCGGCCAGGTCGACCTTGTTGAAGACGTTCACCACGGGCTTGTCGCCCGCCCCGAGCTCGGCCATGACGCCGAGCGTCGTTGCACGGTGCTTCTCGAAATGGGGGCTCGTGATGTCGACGACATGGATGAGGAAGTCGGCGACCAGGACCTCCTCAAGGGTCGCCTTGAAGGCCTCGACGAGCCCGTGCGGCAGCCGCCGAATGAATCCCACGGTGTCCGTCAGGAGGAGCTTCTGGTTCCCGGGGAGCAGGAGCTGGCGGGTGGTCGGGTCCAGGGTCGCGAACAGCTTGTCCTCGGCGAGCACCGTGGAGCCCGTCAGCTGGTTTAGGAGCGAAGACTTGCCCGCATTCGTGTAGCCGACGATCGACGCGGTGGGGAGCGGCACGCGCACGCGCCGCGTGCGCTGGACGCCGCGCTGGCGCACCACCTGGGCGATCTCCTCCTTCAGGTGCGCTATCCGGTTTCGGACCACGCGGCGGTCCTGCTCAAGCTGGGTTTCCCCCTCGCCGCCCAACGCTCCCTTTCCGCGCTGCCTCGAAAGGTGGGTCCACGCGCGTGTGAGGCGCGGAAGGGAGTACTCCATCCTTGCAAGCGCCACCTGGAGCACGGCTTCCCGGGTGTGGGCCCGGTCCGCGAAGACCTCGAGGATGACCTCCTGCCGGTCGATGACGGCCATTCCGGCAAGTTCCTCCCAATTGCGCTGCTGCGCGGGCGAAAGGGCCGAATCAAACACGATCACTTCCGCGCCGTCCTCCTTCGCCATTGAGGCGAGCTCCTCGGACTTGCCCTTGCCAAGAAACAGGGCGGGCGAGGGAGAGCGGAGGCGCACCGAGACCGAGCGGACGATCGATAGCCCGAGATTCTCCACCAGCTCGGTCAGTTCCGCCAGCAGTTCGTCCCCCTCTCCCTCGGGCATTTCCGGCGTCTGGACGCCGATCAGGAATGCGCGCTCGGCTTTCGGTTGTGCGGGGAGGAAGTCGGCCATTTAAAGGTTTGCGGAAAAGCGGGTTGGCGCATGGGCTTGCCCACGCATGACTCCCAACCTAGCATCCGTGGCAAACATGGCAACCTAATGACGGCCTGCTCGATACTTGTCGTTGATGATGAACCGGGCATACGGGAGCTGCTCTGCATGATGCTCGAGGCTGCAGGACACACCGTCGTCGCCGCGGAGGACGGGCTCCAGGCGCCCAAGATCCTGGCGACGCATCCGGTCCAGGTTGTGATTACCGACCTGCTGATGCCCGAGCGCGACGGGCTCGAATTCATCACGGAGATCCGAAAGAAGCATCCGGAGGTGAAGATCATAGCGATGTCAGGCGGAGGCCATATCGCGCGGGACTCCTACCTTCGGATCGCCAAGAATTTCGGCGCCCATGTCCTCCTGGAAAAACCCTTCAGCCAGGCCGGGGTCCTCGAGGCGATCGAATCCGTCCAGAAGATGGACTAGATGACATGGGGCGGACAAGCGAGGCGCGAGGCGCCAAGCTGTCCGCGCTATGACCACTAATCAAAGCAAGGATACAGAGCCTGGCGCTCGCGCCAGGGTAATAAAGCTCGGGCTGGACGTTCACGCCAGTCTCATTGTGGTGGTGCGGCAGGTGGATGGGCAGGCCTCCCAGCCGCCGCAGCGGTTCAGCGAGGAGGCGTTTATCGGCTTTGTGCACCGGCAGCTGGCCGCCGCCGAGGCGGTCCACAGCTGCTACGAGGCAGGGCCGTTCGGGTATGTGCTCCATCGTCGGTTAACGGCTCTAGGCGTCCATAATCTGGTCGTGCGACCGCGGGACTGGAGCACGTACGGGGAGCGGGTAAAGACCGATGCCCGGGATGCCGGCGCCCTCTGCTCGAGTTTGGATCGCCATCTGGCGGGCAACCGGGGGGCGCTGGCCGTCGTCCGCGTGCCATCCGAGGCGGAGGAGGCCGCGCGGGGCGTCAGTCGCCAGCGTCAGGGCCTGGTTCGCGACCGGGTGCGCTTCACGCTCCGCGGCAAGGGCATCGCCCGCCTTCGCGGCATCGCCTTGCCGCCCGAGTGGTGGCGCGAGCGGACCTATGCGCGCCTCGAGCTTCCGGCCGATCTGCAGGAGCAACTAAGCGCGCTCCGGCGCGTGATCCTCTGCATCGACGCCGAGGCCGTGGCCCTCACCACCCAGATCGAGGCCGCTGCGCCGGCAGCGCTGCCGGCCTACCTGGGACCGCTCACCTGGGAGATCCTGCGCCGGGAGGTCGGCGACTGGGGCCGCTTCGCTAACCGGCGCCAGGTCGCCAGCTACACCGGCCTCTGCCCGAGCGAGCACTCCTCCGGCACGTCCCGCCTGCAGGGCAGCATCAATCGCCACGGCAATCCCCGCCTGCGCCACATCCTCGTCGAGGCCGCCTGGCGGCTCCTGCGCTACCAGCCGGCCTACCGGCCCGTCGCTAAGTGGCGCGAGAAGTTCATGGAGCAGGGCCGCCCCGGCCGCCGCAAGAAGATCGTCGTCGCCATCGCCCGACAGCTCGCCGTAGACCTCTGGCGCCTCGCTACCGGCCGGGCCACCGCCGCCCAGCTCGGCCTCGTGGTCCCCTAACTTCGGAGCGGCGGGGGCGCCCGTGCCCCGGCTTGGGTGGGACTTCCGTCCCGCCCGTCACTTACTAGATGGGGCGCCCCCGTCACTCCTCCGCGTCCGCTTGATTAGATCATGGTGCGCTGCCCAACGGGCATGCGCGGATATTAGCTTAAGCCCGGCCGCTCAGGCCGCCGCTCTACGCGAAGGAGCCGCCTCCACCCTCAAGCCAATGTTCTCGCCAATCTTCAAACCGCCTTAGAGAAGAAGGCTTGACGATGCTCTCCCCATATTAGCCGGGGAGGGCGGGACCCGGTCAGTCGAGGAAGACGGCGCAGACGGGCATCGGCACCGCGACCGTTCCCGGGACCCGTTCCAGGCGTCCCGTCTGCAGGTCAATCCTGAACGAACAGAGCGTGTCGGAATCCTGGTGGGCGCAGACAAGCCACGTGCCATCCGGGGAGATTGAGAAGTGCCTGGGGCCCTTTCCCCCGCAAGGGACGATTTCTATCGGCGAGAGCGAACCCGTCGCGCTGTCCACGGCGAAGACGGCAAGGGTGTCGGGTCCCCGACTCGAGCCGTAGGCGAATTTCCCGCTGGGGTGGATGCTCACTTCGGCGGCGGTCGCTTCTCCCCCGAAGCCCGGAGGCAGCACCGAGACGGACTGGAGTGCGGTCAGGGAGCCGTCGATCGGCTCGTAGCGGTAGCCGACGATCGTGTTGTCGAGTTCGTTGATGGCGTAGGCATGGCGGCCCCCGCGGCCGAAGGCGAGGTGCCGGGGACCCGAGCCCGGGGCCGCGGCGACGAACGGGGTGGCGGCGGGGATGAACGCCACGGACTCCCGGTCGATCCGGTAGGTGAAGATCCGGTCGAGACCAAGGTCGCACACGAGGGCGAAGCGGCCATCGGGCGAGAAATTGGTGGAGTGGACGTGCGGCGCGGCCTGGCGGAGGGGATGCGGGCCCCTCCCCGAATGCGCGACGACGTGCGGCGCGCCCATCGCCCCGTCCGCGCCCAGCGGGATGGCCGCGGCCGTTCCCAGGTGGTAGTTGGCGGCGATCGCGATCCGGCCTTCCCTGTCGACGGCGATATGGCAGGGCGTGGGCCCGGAGCCTGGCTTTGCCAGCTGGACGGGCGAGAGCCGGGCGGTGGCCGGATCAATGGCAAAGGAGGAGGCCCAGGCGTCGCCCGAGCACACGGCGTAGAGGAGCCTCCGGTCCGGGGAAACCGCGAGGAAGGTCGGATTGGGGGATTCCGCCGCAAGTTCGGGCTCTCCGAGAGAGCCCGTGCCGGCGTCGAGCAGTAGGGAATAGACGCCGCGGCTCGTCGTCCTCGTGTAGGTCCCGATGAAGATGCGGTGGCAGTCCGGAATTCCCCCCATGGGGACAGGGAAAACCGCGGGACCCGCCAAACACAAGCCGCGAGCGCGGCCGATCTGGGGCGTTCGGGCTTCCTAAGGCCATGCCCCGGGGAGGGACCGCCCCGATGGGCGATCCCTCCTCGGACAAGGATTACTTCTTCGCCTGGAAGTCGACCACGGCGGCCTGCGCCGCTGCGAGCCTGGCGACCGGAACCCGGTACGGGCTGCAGGACACGTAGGAGAGCCCGAGGCGGTGACAGAACTTCACCGAATCGGGGTCGCCGCCGTGCTCGCCGCAGATGCCCAGCTTGATTCCGGGACGTGTCTTCGAGCCCTTCTCGATCGCGATCTTCATCAGCTGGCCGACGCCGGTCTGGTCGATCGAGGCGAACGGGTTCTTCTTGAAGATCTCGGCCTCCTGGTAGGCTCCGAGGAAGGAGCCGGAGTCGTCGCGGGACATGCCGAGGCAGGTCTGCGTGAGATCGTTCGTTCCGAAGCTGAAGAATTCCGCCGTCTGGGCGACTTCGTCAGCGGTGAGGGCACCGCGCGGGATCTCGATCATCGTGCCGACGGAGTAGGTGAGTTTTGTCTTCTTCTCAGCCTGCACCTTCTTGGCGACCTCGTGGACCAGCGCGACCTGGAGGTCGAGCTCGCGCTTAAAGCCGACGAGCGGGATCATGATCTCCGGCTTCGCCTTGAAACCCTCCTTGTTCGCGTCCGCAGCGGCCTCGAACACGGCGCGCGCCTGCATGGCCGTGATCTCGGGATACTTGATCCCAAGGCGGCAGCCGCGGAAGCCCAGCATCGGGTTGAACTCGTGGAGCTCATGCACCCGGTTGGCGATCTTCTCGACCGGAATGTTGAGCTTCCTGGCGAGGTCGGCCTGCGATTCGGACGAATTCGGCAGGAACTCGTGGAGCGGGGGGTCGAGGAAGCGGATCGTGGCCGGGAGGCCCTTCAGCGCCTTGAAGATGCCGAAGAAGTCCCCCCTCTGATACGGCAGGAGTTTCGCCAGCGCGGTCTCCCGCTCGGCGACGGTATCGGCCAGGATCATCTCGCGCATGGCGTCGATCCGGTCGCCCTCGAAGAACATGTGCTCCGTGCGGGTGAGGCCGATGCCGACGGCGCCGAACGCGAGGGCGTTCTGCGTCTGCTCGGGGGTGTCGGCGTTGGTGCGGACGGCGAGCCGGGTCGCCTGGGAGCACCATTTCATCAGCTGGCTGTAGTTCTTGAACTTCTCCGTTGCCTGGGCCGCCTTGTCGCCGTGGACGAGCCCGGCGACGATTTCCGACGGGGCCGTCTTGATCTGCCCCGCGTAGACGACGCCAAGCGTCCCGTCGATCGAGAAGTAGTCGCCCTCGTTGAAGGTCTGGCCCGCAACGGTGATGGTCTTCTTGTCGTAGTCTATCTGGAGCGCGGCGGCGCCGCAGACGCACACCTTGCCCATCTGGCGGGCGACGAGCGCCGCGTGCGAGGAGACACCGCCGCGGGCGGTGAGGATTCCCTCGGCGGCGATCATTCCGCGGAGGTCCTCGGGCGAGGTCTCAACGCGGACGAGCAGGGCCTTTTCGCCCCGCTTCTCGGCCTCGACGGCGCGGTCGGCATTGAAGAAGATCTTGCCGGTCGCTGCGCCCGGGCCGGCGGGCAGTCCCGTCGCGATGACCTTGGCCTTCTTGACCTCGGCCAGGTCGAACACGGGTGCAAGGAGCTGCTCGAGCTGGTCCGCCGGGTTGCGGAGGATGGCGGTCCGCCAGTCGATCAGCTTCTCCTTCACCATATCGATCGAGAACTTGAGGGCGGCCATGGAGGTGCGCTTGCCGTTGCGGGTCTGGAGCATGAACAGCTTCCCGTCCTGGATCGTGAACTCGATGTCCTGGACGTCCTTGAAGTGCCTCTCGAGGATCGAGCGCACCCGAAGGAGCTCCGCATAGGACTTGGGCATCTTGTCCTTCAGCTTGAGGACGGGCTCGGGAGTGCGAACCCCGGCCACCACGTCCTCGCCCTGCGCGTTGATCAGGAATTCCCCGTAGAATTCGTTGGTCCCGTTGGCGGGATTGCGCGTGAATGCGACGCCGGATCCGGAAAGGTCGCCGGTGTTGCCGTAGACCATGGCCTGGACGTTCACCGCGGTGCCCCACTCGGAGGGGATGTTGTACTTGCGCCGGTAGACGATCGCACGGTCGTTCATCCAGGAGCCGAACACGGCGCCCGCGGCGCCGAGGAGCTGCTCCCACGGGTCGTTCGGGAAAACGTGGCCGGTGCGCTCTAGGACGAGCGCCTTGAAGCGAAGCACGAGCTCCTGCTGGTCGGCGGCCGTGAGCTTGGAATCCTCAATGTTTGAGGAGTATTTCTCGTGCTTATATCCTTCGATGACCGTCTCGAACGGCTCATGGTCCTCGCCTTCCTTCTTCTGGACCCCGAGGACGACGTCGCCGTACATCTGGATGAACCGGCGGTAGCAGTCCCAGGCAAAACGCTCGTTCTTCGTGGCGTTCGCAAGGGCGAGGACGGTCTGGTCGTTGAGCCCCAGGTTGAGGATCGTGTCCATCATCCCGGGCATGGAATCGCGCGCGCCGGAGCGGACGGCCACGAGGAGCGGGAAGCCCGTCGAGTCGCCGAACTTGTAGCCCATGATCTTCTCCATGTTCTTTAGGCCTGCCTCCATCTGGGCCTGAAGCGCCTTCGGGTACGTCCGCTTGTTGGCGTAGTAGTAGGTGCAGACCTCCGTGGTGATCGTGAACCCCGGGGGCACCGGGAGCCCGATGCGCGTCATCTCCTGGAGATTTGCGCCCTTGCCACCGAGAAGGTTCTTCATGCCTCCGTTTCCGTCGGCCTTGCCCGAGCCCCACATGTAGACGTATTTCGGGGCCTTTGGTGAGGCGGTTTTCTTGATTGAGGCCGCGACTTTGGCGCGGGCCTTCTTTGATTTGGATTTGTCGGCCATGGGGGTGATTCTGTGTTTCAAATGGGCGCGCTTCTCAGCGTGCAGGAAGGTGAATTTCAAGGCTTGTCATTTGGGCTGTCAACCGTGCAGCGCGTCGCGGGCGATTCATTTGGCGACGTTTCCATATTACGTCGGCTGATTGCCATTATTCGGGGCGATTGTTGAACCCGGTTTTTGGGCCTCCGGCCGGGGCTCCCCGGGGGGGATCTGCCCGGGCCCCGGCGCGGCGCGATGCGCAAAAAAAGGGTCGCCACCGGGGCACCCCTTCCAACACTCAACCCGTGCTGCCCGAAGCCGATCCAAGAATTAAGCTGCAGGTCTTTGAAGGCCCCCTCGACCTCTTGCTTTTCCTCATTCGCAAGAGCGAGATAGACATCTATGACATCCCGATAGAGTCGGTGACCAAACAGTATATCGCCGTCCTTCGCTCGATGCAGCAGCTCGATCTCGAGGTGGCGGGGGAGTTCTTCGTCATGGCGGCGTCGCTGATGGAGATAAAGAGCCGGATGCTCCTGCCGAAGGGGCTGTCGGCCGTGGATCCCAACGCCGAGGGTGAGGACGAGATGGACCCCCGGTGGGAGCTCGTCCACCAGCTCCTGCAGTACAAGAAATTCAAGGATGCCTCCCTTCGCCTCGCCGAAATGGCAAGGCTCCAGCGCGACCTGATGGAGCGCCAGTTTTCCAACCGTCCGGCGGATTCGCTGGACAGGCCGCTCAAGGGCGTCAACCGGATCGAGCTCTGGAACACGTTCAACCAGGTGCTCAGGCGTCTCGCCGAGAAGCTCGTGGTCGGCGAGATCCACGACGAGGTCGTGACGGTCGCCGACCAGATGGAGTGGCTCCTGGAGAGGATGCGCGTCGAAAAATCATTCGTCTTCTCCGGGCTCTTCCAGGACCGGGTGTCGCTGCGCAAGCTTGTGGCGACCTTTCTTGCCGTCCTGGAACTCACCCGCCTTAGAAGGATGACCATCCGCCAGACCGAGGCGTTCACCGACATCCTCTGCGAGGCGGTGCCGGAAGAAAACCCGCTTGAAACTGCGCCGGACGCGGCCACGGTGGAATTGTGAGCAAGAAGAAACCGACACGGGCGCCCGCGGCTTTGCTGGGCCTCGGCCTCGACAACGACGACGGCCACAGGCGCATCACCACCGGCGAGCAGTTTGCGATCCTTGGGGGCTCGGCGGAGACCCACGAGCGGATGACCGAGACGGTCGTGAAGACGTTCGAGACGCTGAAGCAGAAGGGAAAGCACCTGAACGAAGTGAGGCCGAGGGAGCTGGCGGAGATCATCAAGAAATCGTCCCCGAGGTGATGCCCCGATTTGCAATCCGGGGCCGCCGTGGCATATTTACCCCCCTAAACACACATGTCCGACAAGATCACCGCTCTCACCACCGACACATTCAAGCATGCCGTAGCCAGTTCGGCTACCCCGCTCCTCGTTGATTTCTGGGCGCCCTGGTGCGGCCCCTGCAAGGCGATCGCGCCCGTCCTGGACGAGCTAGCGACGGAGTTCGACGGCAAGATCTCGATCGCGAAGGTGAACATTGATGAGAACGAGTCGATCGCGGCCGAGTACGGTATCCGGGCGATTCCCACCATGCTGATTTTCAAGGGCGGCCGCGTGATCGAGCAGATCGTCGGCCTTCTCCCGAAGGCGGCGCTCAAGACGAAGCTCGCCGCCCAGCTCTGAGCGCGGGTTCCCCCCTGGGATTATAGGAGGATCCCGGCGGCGAAGAGCGCGGCGTAGATCGCGGCAAGCTTGGCCGTGTCGCCTAGCAGCGCCACGAGTTCTGCGGGCGTCCGGGAGGACCTCAGGCGATGGAAATGCGAGGAGGCGAGGGGCGCGACCAGAAGCGGCAACAGGCACCCCTTTCCGAATCCCGTCGCCCAGAAGGCGACGGGAACGGCGAGCGCAAATACGATCGAAGCGGCGAACTGGATCCGGGCAAACCGCGGCCCGAACCGCACAACGAGGGTCTTCTTGTGCGCCGCGGCGTCGGTGGCGGCGTCACGGTAGTTGTTCACGAGCAAAATGTTGGCTGCAAGGGCCCCCATCGCCGCCCCGGCGAGCAGGGCGTGGAGTGAGACCCGGCCCGCCTGCACAAAATAGGTCGTGGAAACGGCGACGAGGCCGAAGAAGACAAAGACGAAGAGATCCCCAAGTCCGTGGTATCCGAGGGGCCAGGGCCCGCCCGTGTAGGCGATTCCGCTCAGGATGCAGGCCACGCCGACCACGAGCATCCAGGGTCCGCCCCACGCGATGAGGCTGAGCCCCAGGAGGAAGGCCGCGGCGAACACGGCGGCCATCGCCCTGCGCATCGCGCCGGGCGTCACAAGCCCGGAGGCTACGGCCCGCCTGGGCCCAACGCGGTGCTCGGTGTCGGCGCCGTGGACGAAATCATAGTAATCGTTCGCAAAATTGGCGCCGACCTGGACGAGGAGCGCAAACACGAGGCAGATGGCGGACGCAACGGGATCGAACTTGCGCTCATGCCCGGCCACGGCGGAACCGACCACGACGGGGGCCACGGCCGCCGGAAGGGTCCTGAGCCTGGCAGCGGAGACCCACACCCGCCACGAAGTACGATGAACGGGGTCGGCGGCCTGGGTCACTTGATGGAGAATCCCCTGAATTGCGGCGCGCGGCGCGCCTTCAATCGATCCACGTTCTTCACATACCCGTGCATCCTCTCCTCCACCGCGGCGACAAAGGATGCAACCTCGTCCGGGGTGCCCTCGGCCTCCAGGAGGACGCGCCCGTCGGGCAGGTTCGTCACAAACCCGGAGACATCGTATTCCTTGGCCACCTGGAGGGCGGTGTACCGGAAGCCGACACCCTGGACGCGTCCGGCAAAGGTGACGATTTCGTGGTGAATCTCTGGCATGGGAAGCCCAAGCCTACGGCTCCGGGGGGTGCGCCTTCAATCAACAAACTCTTGCAGGCGTTGGGCGTGCGCAACCCGGCCTGAATTTATTTGCCTAAGTGCCCTTTCTGGCCGACTTTCCCTGTAACAGATGAGCGAATTCGATTCTGACAACCTCTCGGAGAACGAGTGGGAAGAGAACGGGGATCTGGCCTGGAACGAGTTTGATTGGGAGGTTTATCTCCGCGAGCAAGAGAGCGCCATACACCGCTATCTGGGCTTCTACGAATCCCTTAAGGCGGGTCCCGATCGGATCGACGAGGTCGCCGACAAGATGGGATGGGACAGGGGTGACGTCGACGAAACGGAGGAACGGGAGGCGCCCGAGAAGGTGCTGTTCTCGGACGAGATCTACACGCTCCAGAAGAATCCGGTCTATATCGCCACCAAGGCTCTTTTCCTGAGCTTGCGCAGGTCCTGGGAGCTGACCGTGTCGGCGCCCGGCAGGGTCCCGCAGGAGCTTTCGATAGCCTTCCTCTCGTCGCTGCACGGCTGCGAGGAGCAGGCGGTCATGGCAATCCATGCGCTCGACTTCGGCGACTACGCGATGGCCATTTGCCTCTTTAAGAGGGCGCTGTCCGCTCTGAACGGGTGTTTCGCAAGGATAGGATCGGAAGAGGCCGAGGCTATTGAGGCCGTCCGCGAAGTCCGCGAGGACATGAGGATGAAGCTGTTCGATCTCCGGGAGATCTGGCTGAGGGTCATCAGCGACTGCCGCGAGGACACCGACCGGCAGACCGACGAGGAAGATTGAGCCTCGCCGAGGCCCCGTCCGAGCGAGGCGGACACATCCTAGGGCGATGGAAATCTGTGGCTTAACCTGCGTTAACGGTTCAACATGCCGCTTGTGTCAGCCGGGAGGCCCGTTGCAAAACCGAGCCTTCCCCGGTCACGTCTTCAAAAAAACCCTTGAGCAATGCCACGGCCGGCCAACGCACTGATTGTAGATGACGAGCCCCACGTGCTCGTTCTGCTGAAGGGCATCCTTAAGCAGCTTGGAATCGAGACGGTCTGGGAGGCGCTCGATGCCACGGAGGCGCTCAGCAAGGCTTCGTTAAACAAGCCGGACGTAGTGCTGCTCGATATCAATCTTCCGGAGGTGAACGGGCTGCAGGTTCTCGCCCAGCTCAAGGCTGACCATCCCAAGATGCCCGTCATCATTGTCTCGTCCCAGGGGACGATAAAGACATTTGACCGTGCCCGCGAGCTCGGAGCCGCAGGATACGTGCTCAAGTTCGCCCCGAAGATCGAGATTCTCAGAATGCTTTCCGAGGTGTTCGACGAAATTGCGGCTCCTCCCGTGAAACAGGCCGCCGAAGGCGGCGAAGCGCCTCCCAAGGAGAGCTGATCGCCGGGCATACGTTTGCGGCCGAGTCGGTATTCCTGGTCGGAAGGAGGGTGGGGTAGGCCTGACGGCGTCAGGCGACAGAGCCTTGCGGCCCCAGGAGTTTGCGACCTCGCTTTTTGCTGCAAATCAGGGCATCCGGAAATACTGCCTTGCCCTAGCCCTGCCGGGACCATTGGCTCGAAACCCTTGGAATGGAGAGGTGCCTGAGTGGCCGAAAGGGACGGTTTGCTAAACCGTTGTACGGGTAAAACCGTACCGGGGGTTCGAATCCCCCTCTCTCCGCCATTTTCTGGTGCGGCCCTAGGGTTGGTAAAGGCGGATGGCTACAAACCTCGTCACCAAGGATACTGCGAACGCTATCCCGAAGCTCATCAACGTCCCAATGGTTATGTATTCGGCCTCCTTCCGATTCTGGGCTTTGGTAAGTTCGCCGAACCGAAAGATGGACTTCGCGGTGACCAGAAATCCGACCGCGCTGGGCATATTGGTCATCACAAAAAGGAATATCAGCCCCCGTTCCCATTGTCCTATCGTGCGCCCCCCGTTGTCGAGGCCTCTGCTTTCGGCGCCTTGTCCGTCGCCGGAAACAACAGGGTCTTTCATTTGGTCAAGGTAGGGTTGGACCCAAAGACCAATGAGAAGGGACGCGAACTGGATGCATAAGATGGCTCCCGACAGGATAACGAAGAGGCAGAGAACGAGGCTCCCAAACTTCGATTGCCAAGCGCACGATCCCTCAATGCGTGCGAAGATGACGGCGAGCGCTACAATGGATGCGAAGTGGGCGCCTTGATCGGCGACGAAAGAGCGTAATGAGGACCGATCTTTACGCCGGTCGTACATGAGCTTTCCGCAGTCGATGGTGCTATGAATTAGGGTGACGACTAGCGGCAGAGTCCAGGCACGCCAGATCCCAACAGCGACGTAAGCAAGGGCTCCTTGAATTGCGGCGTGGGCGAAGAGGACCGCCGGCTTTCGCTTTGAGGCAACCATGGCGTCGGTCTGAGCCACGAAGTCGCCGACCAAGTGAGCAGTAACCATCGCCAATGCGAGCCCGCCTGACGGCGACCGGAGGACGGCGCAAAGCGTTGCGGAGCTGTAATTGTAATCCACGCCTTCTAGGGGCTGTTTTCTATGATTTGGAGCGCATTAGCTACTGCTGGCCAATGGGCCCTCGCAAGATGCCTGGCTATGGTTTGTTGCGTTATCGGCTTCGGCCATCGTCTCGCTATCATCTGTTGGGTAAGCCCAAGAAGACGTCCTTTGATGGCAAGAGCCTGCGAAACCGTCCATTCCTGAATGATTGCGTCTAGAAGCCTAACGGTCGCGTCCAATAGCGGGTTCTGTTCGACGGGTTCAGCCGTCGCAAATTTCATTTGGGCGCTGCTCTCTAAAGAATCGAGTGCGCTTCCGGATGCTTTGTAGGCCTCGCCATTTCCCTCGGAAACCCGACTTGGCGGCCAATAGTCGATGGGCCCTACTCCGATCGCAAGCCGGGTATCGATCCGGACAGTTGATGGGCTCGCCGCGATTACGCTTGCGCGAAATAGGACTGCCGCGGTCAAACTGATGGTGGGGTTTGTAAGGACCAGCTGCCAGCTGTCCCCTCGAAAAACGTCGATCGATTGGGGGACCGAATTTGGGTATTTGTGAGCGATTTCCTTAGATGCTTGTTTCAGGATTCCAGCGAGTTTGCGCCGATCTTCAGGGGACTGGCGGGAGGAAGCCACGATGTCTCCGGTTATGACCGCAAATATCTGGTTAGCGTTGAAACGGGGACGATCCATTGGTACAGCACCTAGAGGGTGTAATAAACGATAACAGCGTGTCAAGGGTGTATCTCGCGCCTCCGGGAAGCCTCTCCCAGAGATCCTTAACGCCGCGAAGTTTTATGGTTCCCAAACGAAACAGCGAGAAACAGAGAGTTGCTCCAGTGGCCGAAAGGGACGGATTGCTGAACCGTTGCACGGGTAAAACCGTACCGGGGGTTCGAATCCCCCTCTCTCCGCCATTTTACAAGGAAGGCACCAAAAGCTTCAGCCCCACGGCCTTCACAAGATTCTGCTGACGCATATCAAAACTGATGAACGTGGAGAACCCAAGCTCCAGAGCGCTTGCAACATGGAGCACATCGAGCGACCGCGTACCTAGATGCCGGCTATACTCGCGACTCAATTTGGCAGCCCGGTTTAGCGCTGCACGCCAAAGCAGGTCAGCCTGAACGTATCGACCCTGCGCAAAATCATCCTCCAGCGCAGCAAGGGCCCCATCAAACGCAGGTTCGCTGATAAGTTTGCGGTGCGCAGCTAGAGCGATTCCGTTAACCAGCTCGACGCGCCCATGATGGGTCACCGAAAGTGGGCCTTGAGCCTTTGTACGCCAGGCGGCCATGCTTTGCGACTCGGGCTCGTGAAGGTAGAGTTTCAGGAGCGCGCTGGGATCAACATAAACCGTGTTAACGGTCGCCACGGTTTTCATCGTCGAGAGCCTGGGATGCCTCGGCTGAGATAGGCCTCGGCTGATATGAATTCAGTCTTTTCCAGTAGTCGATTGCGGGAGGTGTTTTTTTCGGAGGGGCCGAGTAGGCGACGAGCTTGTATTTAGCCGTCCCGCTTTCGGTGAGCAGGACCTCGCCCTCCTCCTCGAGAATTTTTCGAACTTTAGGGAAATGGTTGCGAAGATCGCGCACAGATACTGTGGTTTTCATCGTGATACGAAGGTGTATCACGTCGATGCCGCCGTCAAGGCTGTCATAGCGCAGTCATTGAAACCCATTTTCCCGACCCAAAAATTCAGCGTTTTCTCCTCGTGCTAGGCCCTAGCAAAAATGCGTGTTTTCTGAACATCTAGACCGGGAGGTTCGCCCGTCGGGCCATTCGAATCCCCCTCTCTCCGCCATTTCGAAAGTCTCGTCTACTCCAAAGCCAAAGGAGTCTAGGAAAAAGCCAAAGCCAAAGGCTTCACCAGCGGACTCAGGTCGGTTTCACCTTTTTTTGTGGCGCTTGTTTCGCTGATTAGAGCAGCTTTCGGAACTGCTCCGGGGTGAGGCCGGCATCCTTTGCGATGGCCCCCATCGTAATGGCATTGATTGGCGAATGCCTGGGAATCGTGAGCCGGACCTTCCCGTTGCTCATGATTACGTGTCCGCTCTGGCGGGCAATTCTATAGCCGAGCTTTTGAAACACCTTCACAGCGTCGCTCTGGCCGACTCCTGGAATTCTAGGCATCGGCTAGACCATTACAACTGCCTGCTCAACCCGCTTCAGCCCAGTGTCCTCCGCCTCGACCTCTAGCCAGAGGCGAATCGCCTCCTTGATGTTCGTAAGGGCCTCCTTGCGATTTTTTCCTTGTGAATGACACCCTGGGAGGTCCGGGCAGCTCACGGACCAGCCCTCGTTCGACTCAAAGAGATTGATCTTAAGATGTAGGCGATTGGTGCGACCATATTTTGATGGCTCTTCCTCAACGGAGAATGCTTCGTGCGACCCCTTTGGCTTGGGATGTGGCACGACGTACTCGCTTATTTGCAGGAAGCGATTGCCACGCCGGATAACCACAGGAACTCCATCCTTTAGTACGTTGTCGAGAAGACGCCCCAACCTCGGCTTTGCGGTGGAAACCGTGAAATAATTCATGGACCGAAAATCGGACCGAAAATGGACTCTGTCAACGTCTCAAACCGAATTCTCAACCTTGAGCTGTTTCCTGACCCAAGAATTCAGCGTTTCCCGTCATGTTAGGCCCCAGCAAAAATGCCCGTTTTCGTTGCCTTAAGCCCGGGGGAAATTCAAGTGGAGGCATTCGAATCCCCCGCTCTCCACCATCAAGTGGGGGCAGGGATCGCAGACGGACGGGGCTATCCGAATTCGGCGATGGCACTAAAACGGTAGTCGGAGACGGAGCGGAAACCATAGGCTCTTGGGGTCCAGTTCAGGGTCGCCGCTGGTTCCTAAGGAAGGACTGAACCTCACCATGGGCTCCGCAAAGGTGGAAAACGAGATCGTCTTTCTTTTGCTGAAGGATGAGCCTTAAATCAGGTCCGCATCGGCATTCCATAAAGGGCCTGATCCGTCGGAGCCCGATACCTGCGTGAAGATGGGGGCGCCCAATTGTCGTGCCTGCGGCTTGCATCGCCAACAAAACTTCTTGTCGGCGAGTTGGAGGGACGCTCTTAAGGAAACGCGGCGTCGCCAATAGTCTCACGGAGCGAGGTCTTCGGCCGAAGTAATCTCACGGAGCTTTCCAGTCCGGCGAGCCCGCGCGGACTCTGATTTCATGACGGCTCCAGCCTTCACCACTTCGTCGGAGCCCAAACCATACTCATTTACAAAGTAAGCCGCGTCGGGCTCCATAACGCCAAAGGGGAGGCCGCGACGAATCACGAGTTGAGTCAGCGCCATCGAAACGTATGACCCTGCATCAAGGCCGATGTTCTTAAGAACGGCGTCGCTCTTTTTCTTCAGATTGCGATCTATGCGGGTTCGAATTTGAACAGTGGCCATGCCTCAAAAGGGCTCAATATGGCTCATATAGTCGAACGCCAAATCCCCGGCCGACATTGGATTCCGGCGATATATGATTTCGGAGGCAAAATTCCGTCATTTTCCCCATAAGGTCACTTCGTTGCCATCTGGATCGTGAAAGTGCGCAAACTGGCCTTCCGAGGGATCGCTTTCGGTCGAATCGGGAATGAGACCCTTGCTCTTCAAGGAAGACAGGCGCGCTGCGAAATTCTCGACGTGAAATACGACAGAGACGCTCGCAGAGGATTTCAGAGGGGCGTCGGCTCTTTTCCGATGGATGGCGAAGAAAAGGTGGCCGGCTGGGGTGTCGAGTTGGGTGTAATAGCCGCCCTTGAATTCCTTGGTCTCGAAGCCCAGGCGCGAATACCAGTCCGCCAGCACCTTGGCCTCCTGGCATGGCTCGATCGAGATTGCGCCGACAAATATCTTTTCGGCCGGAGGCGAGTCGGCCCAAGCCGACGCCGAAAGCAGAACCATCGGGACGAGCAGACGAATTTTCCGCATACCGGTAGATAGGTTTTTGATCATAAATTTTAAACTAGCGTCTCTTTGCCGCCCATTTCCGGATTGGCAGGCATAAGTCCAATTCAAAGTGCGACCAATCCGTCGCCTTTTCCTTGTCCAAGAAGATCTCAAGGGCGGGAGCATGCTCGGGCTCGTAGGCGCTATTGATCAGCCAGCTTCTGATCAGGTAGTCCCAAGCCGTCGCCACCCACCGAATATCACCGGAAACCCGGGTGACGGCGTAGCGCATCGCCGGCATTTTCAACTTCGACATTCCGTCTCCACACTCAAAGGGAGAGTCCATGGCGAGGCAGACCTCGTAGCGATACAGTTGCTTCGGCGTCACGTCCGGATCGTCGACCGTCATGCCGAAAAGAACGCCGCGCGAGAAAACAGCCTGGGATTTGGCCCATGCGACCATCGTCCTGCAGGCGGCCAGCACCCGATCCATTTCAAAGGCGCGGATGACCCGGATGTAGGCGACGTGCCTTTCGGGAAGGTCGACAAACCTCACCGGGAAGGCCGCTTTCTTCTCTGCCGCGCTCATGGGGAGAAGATACTCGTGTCCCGTGTAGATTGCTTTGCGAATCTTGCGCTTTTTTATCCTGCCGGTTTTTCGGAACTGACTGGGCGACGTGTCGTAGCCGGAGCGGAAGGCGCGCGAAAACGTGGAAGGTGAGGAAAAGCCGCACTCCAGGGCGATATCGGTCAAGCGCTGTTGGGAGAAACGCAGCAGCCGGGCGGCCTTTTCGAGACGAAGGCGGGTGGTGAATTGATTAAGGGTTTCCCCCGCGACCGCACCAAAGACTCGGTGAAAATGATATTCCGAGAAGCAGGCGACCTTGGCCAGTTCCTTCAGCTTCACCTGGCGATCCAGGTTAGCGCGAAGGTAGTCGATGACCCGATCAATTCTTCGCGTATATTCGCGGTTGGCGTGTGGCTTTTGGGCTCGCACGGATGCTCGGGACATTAAGTTGGGAGCGATTGCTAAAGAGAAGCCGTTCGGATGCCTCGAAATGGAAGCGGGTCCCAGGACCTGGCGCAAATGAAGATCGCAAAAAGGAGAAGCGTGCCTTTGACGGCCTTCACCCTGATTCATTCGGTCCAAGAACGGGCCAAGTCAACCGGGGGGACCCGCTCGGGAAAAGGCGGGTGCGGGCCGAGCCGCTCCAATATCAGAACTCGAGGGGGACCCGAACCACGATGCCACCCAGGATGTCGCCAGCTTGGCTGCGTTGGGAGATCGAAGCGGGACTCCGATCGTGGCAGTCGATGCAGGCGGCTTCTGCGGGGAGATCCGGATAGACGGCGGTAAAATAATGCCGGCCTCCCAACATCTCCTCGCCATAGAAGTTCTGGGCGGGGTGGTTCGCGATGAAGGCTAGCCCGCGTTGCTCCAATTCGGTCTGTGGCCCGTTTCGGGGGTCGATCGGACGAAGGGAACGAAGGGCATAGCTGAACTCCGCCCCCTTGCTTTGGATCGACTCGGCAGCACGTCGAAACATCTCTTCCGGCAGGGGCCAGGATTCAGCCGTCCTGCTGATGGAGGAGGGGGCGGGTGAATTCATGCCCGCCTTCCGGTGGGCGATGAATTCCTGGCAGTACATCTCCCGGTCCGCGGCGATGACATAGTGCAGGGCATCGGCCTCATCCTGCGGGCTGATCGCCCCGTTGGTCTGCGGGGGTGCCGCCGGGGCGCCATTGGGGGTTGCGGATGGGCTTGAGCCGGCGCCCCGGGAGGAAATGGTGAGGGCAATCACTACGGCGACGACAGAGAAAAGGGCCTGCAGCGCGAACCGGGCTTGAGGTTTCATGGTTGTTGCTCGGAGGGGGGAAGGGGAACGAGCCGGCCGTCCTGACAGGTCAGCACTTGAAGCGCGTCTGTTCGGTTGCCGGACGTGTCGAAATGGAGAATACCGGTGACTCCGTCGGTAGGGAGGGCAAGCGGAAATTGGCGATTTCCGGCGCCTTTCTCGGCGCGGCGCAGGGTTTCAATCAGCACTCGCGCGGCATCGTAGGCCGCCGCGGCGCTGAAGTCCGGCTTGACGGCAAATCTCTCCCGAAACCGATGTTCGAACGTCCCCAGGCGCGCCTGGAGACCCGCGTCCGGCCGGAAATCCGTCACTTGTACTCCGGTCGCGGCGGCGCCCGCGGTCGCGAAAAAAGCCGGGGAATCGAGCGGGCTTGGGCCCGCCAGCCGACCGCCATAGCCCGCGGACCTCAGCGCGGCGGCAAACGTCCCCGCCTGCGATGGCGGCAGCCACATCAGCACACCGCCCGGAGCGGCGGCGGCGATCAAGCGAACCAGGGAGGCGAGGCCCGTTTTCGCGTCGCCGGCATCTAGGATCTGGTCCAGGTGGGTTGCGGTCGCGTTCGCGGCTCTTTCGAGGTCGCGGCGGACCCCGCGTCCCGCATGTCCCGCCGGGACCACCGCCCACCAATGAAGCGGCGGACGCTCCGTCCGGCGCGCCGAGGTGAAAAGGGATTCGGCCTCCTGATCGGTGCGCGGCACCACGCGCACGGCCCACGGGACGCCTGCATCCGTGACCGACGAATCGGGGCAGAGGCTGGCCACCGGCACCTGGGTGCGGCCGGAGACCTGGAGAATGAGGTGGTTTGTGGCCCCGTCGGACGGCGCAATGATCGCGTCGACGTGGCCCTCGGAGACCAGGATTACCGCATCGTTGCCGGCGGTCCCCCATTGGCCTTCCTCGCTGCGAACGTCCAGGATGACCGGCGGCTGGCCGCCTTCGTTTGCCTCCGAGACGGCCAGCTGCACGCCGTGCAGCAGACTCGTCGAATCCGGTTCGGATGGGGGCACCACGAGCCCAAGCGTCACCTGGGGCTCGCCGGCGCCGCCGGCCACCGGGGCGAGGAGCAGCCAGGCGAGGAGGCAGCGCGATCCGGCGGGCATGGCCTGAGCGGGCTAGAGGCCCTGGGCAATGGCGGGCGTGAACGCAGGCTCCGGCTCGAAGACGCGGCGCCCGTGCTCGAAGCGCACGAGGCGAACGGGCGAGATGTTGTTTCCGGTGGCGTCGAACCGCATCCAGCCGGTGACGCCTTGGTAGTAATCCAAGTTGCACACCTGATCTCGGATGCGCCACCGGTTCGGACCCGCGCTTTGGATGGCGTGGATCATGATCTGGGCGCCGTCGTATCCGTAGGCAGCGTAGGCATCGGGCTCATGGCCCCAGCGCTCCTTGAACCGAGCCGTAAAATCGACCCAGAGGGGGGCCTTGGCGGCGGGATCCATGAAGTACGTGATAATCGTGCCTTCCGCGGCGTCGCCGGCATTCTTCAGGAACCGGTCGTCCATCAGGAGGCCAGTGCCAAAGAACCGGGCCTTGACGCCTGCTTCGCGAAACTGCTTGGCGAAACGCCCGACGTCGTCCGGCTCGCCTATGAAGAAGATCGCATCCGGCTGTGAGTCCTTGATCGCGGCGAACTGGTGTTGGATATCGGTCTGTCCGGGCGTGAAAAGCAGCTCCTGGACCGCAGGGCAGCCCAGGCGTCGAGCGAAGCCCATGAAGTAATGCACGCCGAGGCGTCCGTAACGGTCGCTCTCGCGCATGATGGCAATGCGCTGGCAACCGAATTGGTGAACGATCAGCTCGGCCATTCGCGCCTCTTCGAGCCGGTGATCGGGAAAGACCCGGATAAGCCAGGGGATGTTCGTCTCGGTCAGGGTTGGGTCCGGATCTGACGTGTTGATCATGACGACTTCGGTCTTGAGGGTGACGCGCAGGGCGACGTGGGCTTCGGCCCCGTCGATCGTGCCGAGGTACCCGAGCACGCCCTGGTCGGCGAAATCCACAGCAAGATTGCCCGCACCGCCCCATTGGGCGACACCCTCCCTTTCAACCAATTCGAAGGGGAGTTGGCCGGGCTGGCGCGCCCGGTTCGCCTCTTCGACTGCCAGAACGATGCCGTCGTGCGTGCTGACGCTTCGGTCCCAGTTGGGGCCGTACTTCGGGGAATCGAGCAGCCCGATCTTGAGCGACTTCAGGTTGGCCGGGGGAGGGTAATTCCGGCCGGGACCGCGGAAGGGCATGCGGGTGACGAAGAAGCGTTCGTAAGGCTCGATCTTGTTAAACGGCCAGAGTTCCTTTGGAAGCCCTGCGTAGTACGGATACGTCTCTCCCGGCGTGCCGTAAATGAAGCGGGGCGACGCCGCCGGGACGAATTCAGGCGATGGCACCTGGGCGGGCGTCGCTGCCAAAGAAGCGCCGGTCTCTCCGGCGGCGGGCTGCGCGGCGGCGGCGGCAAGGGTGAGCAGATACAATCCAAGGGTTTTCATGGGATCCTCCAGGCGGATGAACGGACTTAGGGATTCGACGCGACGGTGGGTGAACCGGCCGGCTCGCCGAAGATGCCGTGGCTCAAACCGTTGGAGGTGGCAAACCATGCCTCATGGTCGTCGGCCCAGACCGCCATCACAAAGCCGTCCGCCAGCGCCGTCGTCATGGTGCGGGTCTGGGGCTCCTGTCCGGGGCGATAGGTGCGCACCACGCCTTGGCCGTTCTCACCGACGAGATAGTTGACCCAGTTGGTGCCGTCGGTGACGGATACGCCGCGGTCGGTGGCGATCCAGGCGACCCGATGGCGTGCATAAAGGGTGTTTATGAAATTGGAGACCAAGGGCGTCTTGTCCTGGACCCACGTCTGCCAGGTTGCGTCCTTCGTGTCATAGCGGGAGAGCCCGAAGTAGGTGCCCTGCCAGAGTATGCCCTCCTGGTACGCGATCCAGGAGGTTATGTCGGCGACGGGCCCGCTGTTTGGCGTCAACTGGAACTGAAAATCACCGTCGGGATCTCGATAGGCCTTGAAGCTGCCGGTCCGGGGATCGTACTCGACGATGCCGCCCGCCCAGATGCCGATGTAGACAACCCCGTCGCCCGGGGCGATCGAGTAGCACCAGGGTTCCTCCATGTCCGCATTGTTCTGGTCGAAGATTTTCCAGGTCTTTGTTCTGATATGGTATGCGCCGGCTCCGGCGGGAGTCGCGGCCCAGACGGTGTCGTCAATGACCGCCACCCCGTAGACGACATTGTTCGGCAGTCCGCTGTTGGTCTGCGTGAAGACGGTTATCTTCCCTCCGCTGAATCGATTCAGCCCCTGCAGGGTCGCGATCCACAAGTCGCCGGTGCGGGGGTCCTCCGCCATGCTGAGCACCACCGGATGGCTCAGGCCATCCTCCGGTCCGTAGCGGCGGAACCTGCCGTCGGTCTCGCGGACGCACAACCCGTTGGTGGTGCCAATCCAGAGTTTGCCGTCGCCGGTTTTCAGGACGCAATGAACCTTATGCGAAGGCAGGCCGTCCTTTTCGCCGAAGTTCTCGAATCTGGTCACGACGGGAAACGGGAGGGCCGCCGTTTTCTCGTGCGTCGTCGCGGTTTGCGCGGATGCCCCCGCCGCCGAAAGCAGCGAGAGAAGAAGCATGAGATGCGCCGCTTTTCGGACCGGGAGGGTGGGTTGGAGTTTCATGGTGGGCGCTTAGATCGTTTTTAGGTACTCGACCAGGTCGTTCAGCTGCTCCTTGGACCA
>CAWHOL010000022.1:0-49562 GCA_963830965.1 uncultured Verrucomicrobiae bacterium
GTGTCGAGCCTAATGTCGGGCCCGGCTGAGGTCGGGAACTGCGGCGCCGCAGGCTGATTCGGTTTGGCAGTTCGCGCAGCGAAGAGGACATTCACGAGGTCCTGCAACCCGATCCTCGCGCCTTCGCCCGTACGTCGCCACAGGATCGAAGCAAACCGCCATCAAGAATGGGGCGCCGATCGGGCCACGTAGCCCTTCAGCCTCGGTCGCAATCGAGACCTACTCCCGGGCGCCCTGGACTGGGAGAATGCCCGCCTCGAGGCCTTTGCGGAGGGATCAAGGCGCGGCGTTTGCCTTGGTCACCTTGTCGTAGGCCACCTTCACGCTCTTCCAGGACTCGGCGGTCTTTGCCTTCGCGTCGGACCATGTGTCGGCGGTCGCCTTGTCAAGATCGGCTCTCTTCGACCTCAGGTCGGCGCGCGCAGCATCGTATTCCTTCATCGCGCTGTCACGATCCCTCGATACGGCGTCCGGCACGCCAGAGATCTTTGCCCTGAATTCTGCGGTCTTGTCGTCCATATCCTGCGACATGCGATCAACGCCGGCGTAAAAATCCGCGCGCCTATCGAAGCTGAAGTCTTTGATTCTGTCCCAAGCATCGGTAACGCCGACGGCGACATTTGAGTCGGATACGGTGACCGTGGCGACGGAGCCGTCCGACCTGGTGGCTTGCACGGTGGTTGTGCTGTCCGCGCTCTTCGAGCAGCTGCAACAGAGGAAAAAGGCGGCGGAGCCGACGGATGCGGCGATCATGGGGAAGGAATGTTTGATCTTCATGCTCTGGGAGTGTGGGCGCAAAATCCCCAGGGTGGTATGGGGTGTACACCCGACAAATCCGATGCGGCTACAACGGGATTGCCGTGGGGAGACCGTTCCGCAAACCTCCGCATTCTCCCTCCCAGCCGCTCGGGTGGTGGAATGGCATACACGACGGTCTTAGAAGCCGTTGCCGCAAGGCGTGCAGGTTCAAGTCCTGTCCCGAGCACCAAATCTCAGAACAATGCACTGAGCCCACAGTAGATGGCGCGGCGTGGACTGTAAGCCGGAGCCGCAATGCCGACTCCAGTGCCATTGCGAATCTCACATACTGCATTGAAAAGGTTGATGCAGTCGAGGCGCAGCTTCAATTCGCTAAGGCATTTGGAACGCAAATGCCAAACGTGTTCGACGCCCACGTTGTCCGTCCAATAGGCGGGAAGTTTCTGAAGATTCGCAAAGCCCGCGCGCAGGCCGTTGCCGTAGAGAAAATCTGAATGGATTTCGGTGTCCTTGAGAATTGTATAAGCGCCGCCGCCAGAGCCCGTGAATCGCCCCTGATGATCGAGCTGGATGGAGTTTGCCGCGATATAGGTCAGCGCGTTGTTCGCGAATTCGTTCTCGACGGAGTCAATGTTGCGTGCCCAGGTCTGGACGTAGGAAAAGTTCGCGTAAGCGGACAAAGGGCCTTGCTTGAAGGTACTGCCTAGCTCTGCGCCATAGACAGTGCCGGACGAGTAATTGAAATTGTTAAGTATGACCGCGCTGCCGAATTGGCCATCGTCGAGCAGGTTTTCGGCCAGCTTGCAGAACGTATCGGCGGTGATTTTCCAGCTAGGGATGAATTGATGCGAAAGGCCGAAGTCAAAGTAGTTGTCGCGTTCAACTTTTTGGGGATCGTCCCGATCATTGAAAGGGGCGTCAGTTGTGAATTCGAATTCTTTAACTATCGCCAATGGAACGTGCTGTAACGTGGGGGGCATGAAATAACGCGCATAGCCGACGTGCATGGACGTCGAATCGTCAATCTTCCATACCAGGTTGGCCCGCGGACTGATCTGCTCCTCCTCGTCAAACGAGACATCAAAGAGGTCATAACGCAGGCCGTAATTCAGAGTGACGTGATCGCCCAACTGCCATTCATCCTGCACGTAAAAGCCAGCAGTCACCCCACTGTTTCCACCTTCTGCGACTATGGTGAATGGGGTGGTTGACGATTGCGGGGGGTTGCCTGGCAGCGGCACCGGGCCACCGGGCTCGGGTATCGATTTCGGTGGTTGGACTAGCGGTGAATTGTGATTCGGATGGAAAGACAGCCGACGTTGTGTCGAGCCGTTCGGTATCATAATTTGCAAGAAAACCGGCGCGGAGTGTGTGGCGATCGCCGAGCTCAAATGAAGCATCCACTTGTAGGCCGTTGGCAAAATCGCTGTTGTCCACCTCCGCGGCGTTGCCGGCTATGAGTAGGTCTTGTACAGGGTCCGGAGTAAAATGAATGTCGGTGTATCGGCTGAAGGCGGAGACCTGATATGAAACAGTGCCTTCGGATTTCTGGTAGGATAGGACCGCGTAATAATTCTGCTCGGTCTGGAAGTTATTGACCGTGGCCGATTCAGCCGGAGGGCCGTTCGACAATTGATAGATCGGCGCGATTCCCGCCGTGTCTGGAATTTGAAATGACGCGTCGGAACTACTCAAAAGCAGCGTCAGCCGACTGGTCTGGTCGAGGCGATGGGAGAAATAGCCGAAAACCCTTTCCTGGTCAGTCAGATCGTGCAAGGGATTCGGGCTGGCCGTCGTGTTGTCGATTCCAAGATCATCGCGCAGATAGGAGACGGCGACAAAGTAGTCCAAGTTCCTCGTGGAGCCTCCCAGTTGGAGGGAAGGATTGAAGGTGTCATAACTGCCGCCGTAGACCGAAAGCTCGGTGCCGCTGAGTTGTGACCCGGTCTTGGTGGTAACATCGATAATCCCGGCGGTGCGGTCTCCAAATTGGGCAGGCATGGTTCCAGTAAGGAGAGTGACCGACTGGATCAGGTGCGTATCAACTTCTTGCGCGAAGCCGTTGAGGCTCTCAGGCAGCAATACTCCGTTGATGCGATATTGCACGTCCCCATGATCACCACGCACGTGTATCTCGCCAAATTCATCTTGCACGACTCCCGGCGCCTGCAAGAGCACCTGCTGAAATTTAGAGCTCTCGCCCTGGCCCATGGTCTGAATCTGATCAGACGCAATGGTAAAGGTGACGGCGCCTAAACTGGGTGCAATTTCCTCGCGCGCCGCATCGAGGTCTGCCGTGACGGTGACTGACCCAAGTTGAATTGGAGTGGTTCCCTCCGCCGACGAGGGGATCTGGCTTAGCCCATTTGGTCCTATGGCCGCTGAAGCATTTGTCGCAACTTCGATCGTGCTTGGCTGTAACTGCGACCTCGCAAGCGGAACATCGATGCAGATGGGGAGTGCGGCAATGGATAGCCGGGAGACCGTCCTCCAGATCGGGGACAGCCGTAACAGCGTTAGGATTAAATCCGGATTGGCAGTGGGTCGTTCCATAAAGACATCGGTCGCGTCGTATCGGCGAAGCTGAGGAAATCGTCTCTCGCGTCGGGGGAGTCAGGGGGGCGAACCTGCTGCATAGATACAGCGGCAGCCCCTGAGCATAATAATTTGACTAATAGAGCGAATGAGTTGGTCTTTAAGAACACAAACGTTTGAGGAGTCAAACACCAAAAAAAGAAGAATCAAAACGGATTGGCGTGGGCTGGAATTTGCCCACGCGTCAGGCCGATGTCGGGAACCTCTCCTGCGACCAATGCCTTCAAGCATTGGTCGAACGGTCTTCGGCCGGTACCGGTCCGACAGGCTGTTTGGTCGGGTAAAGGACGCAGGCGTGAGGCCGTGTACCTTATCGGGTTTCCAACCCGAGCGCGTATGAACCCGGAGCCGTTGCGTGGGCGCTGGGAACCGACAGGCCGGCTTAGGTCGAGGATGCCGCCGAAAGGGTCAACGAGCATCGAAACATTGTGGCACGAAACGACTTCGCAGAACGTTCCCCCCAGCTGTTGAAAGGGGGGCCTAAACCGATGACGATTCGGTGATTCGATCGCACAAGAGGAGCGTAGAGTATGGGTGAGGAAATGGCCATTAAGCCCGCGTCCCTCCCGGACGCATAGTGAATCCGGCTTCAGCCTTGCCGAACTCTCTTGGCGGTCACCTCGTATCCGCCACCCGGCCATCTCCAGCGACCCGCATAGGCGTTTCCATCCTCCGAAAATCTCCCGGTAAAGGAGTTTCCGGAGCCCTTTTGTCCGAACGATATGCAAATATCGTTACCATCGACCCCCCATTCGTAGGTGAATCGGTCGCCAAAATTATCAAAAAGGCGCGAGGTGCAAGACCTCCTGGCCTCGTCGTAGCCGATGAATTCAATGAACCGGGTTCTCCTGCCCCAGATCTTGATCCATCCCGTTTGGACCAGGAAGAAGCCGCCTTGGAACCAGGTGAAGGTGACCGCCCCCGTCATTTCGGGTCCCTTCAACCTCCACGCCCCAACGAACCTCGACAGACTCAGCAGCGCGGGATTTGGCTTGGTTGGGCCCCTTATGTTTTCCCCGGGGCGGGCCTTCTTGGTCTTACGCGCCATGTTTTGGGATCGGCTGTTGTATCATGACTGGATTCGTTTCGGGCCGGTTCAAATCTAAAAACGGCCTGGTGAACCCGTTTCGGCCCGCGTGACCGAGCCGTCCGCCGATCAATTCACGCCGAAAAAGACGATATGCGCGCCGGCCTTTGGAAATGGCTCCTGGCGCGCCTCGAATTTCGCGGTGATCATGGCCCGGCCGGCCGCGTCAAAGGTGACCGTCGTGCCCTCGTCGTGCCATACGCGGCGATCGGGTCGGTTGAGCGTGATGTACCTGTACGTGCCGGGGCGCGCAAACATCACGACCGCGCCCCTCCCGTCAGGGGCGATCTTCTCGTGGACCTCCGGCGTGCCGCCAACGGGACCACTCGCGGTAGGAAACGCGTCCGCGATATCATCCCGGACCTCCCTGTATTTCCCAAGCACGCGGGCAAATCGGGCCACGCCGCCATCGGAGATGGCGGGCAAATCGCCCCAGATGCCGTCCTGACCCAGCACCAGGGAGGCCAGGCTGAGCATCTGGTTTTCTTCCGGGTCATCCGGCAGAAAATGGGTCAGGAACAAAGTCGAGGGAATCCACTGGTCGAACACGAGCGGGCTGCGGCAGATCCAGTCGCGCGCCGGGCCGGGGAAAAAGAACAGATTCCAATTGCCGTCCGGGGGCAGGGGGTGGTCGTAGTTCTGATTGTAGGGCCCGTTGTTGATGAGGAAGTACTTGCCCGCGCTCAGGTAGGCCAGTCCGAAGCTGCGCCCCGACTCGGTCATGTCGAAATCGCAAATGGCATCGGGTATCGCGCTGCTTACGGTCTCGGCGATCCGGGCCATCGCCAATGGCATTTGAAAGGCGTAACAGTCGGCCCTTTCGGAACGGGAGTTGGATTCGGTCCCGTGCCCGTGATTGGGGGCGTCACAACCGTATTGGTCGACCGAATCGAACTTGAAATAGGTGACGCCAAGCTCGCGATTAAGCTCAATCAGCTTGTTGGCAAAATCCCGTCCATAGCGGCTCACGACGCAACACCCCAGGGACTCCTCAGTCTCCCACACCACCCAGCGACTGGAGGGCTTCCCATCGATGGTCGCAACGCACTCCGCGTGGGTCTTCAGCATTTGCGAGGTCAAGCCGGCCATTGTCGGGGCGAACCACAGTCCCAGTTTCATCCCGTAGCCATCGAGTTTGGCCTTCACTTGCTTCAGCCCATCAGGAAACCGCAAAGGGCTTGGCTGCCAGTCGCCGGGCTTTTCGAACCAGCCGGCGTCGATGACGAACACCTCGACCCCCATCCGGTGGGCGACGTCGATCTCTTCTAGCATCCGGTCGAGGTTCATCTCGGCGAGGTAGGGCTTCCCCTTCCAGCTCTTTACGCGCTCCTGATAATTCCAGGTGTTGTAGAATATCTGCGGCCGGCGCGAGGCCGGTCTTAAGGCAAGATGCCGGAGGACAAAACTCCTGTAGGCTTTTTGCAGGGCGAGGCGGTCACCCTTGATGGCCTCCAATTCGAACCAGAGGGTGGAGTAGGGGCTATTGGGCCCGATCTCCTCGCCCGACCAGTAATTTCCCTTGACCGCCTCAAGAATGACCGAGCGATCCGGGGAGAGGCGGTAATGCAGGAACTCGTCTGGCGCTGTGGAGCCGTGCTCGTACGCGACAAGCAGCTGCTCCGTGGCATCACCCGCGAGCAGGATGGGGCCCATGGCCTCTTCGGCATCGGCAAAGTACCGAAGGTCGAGAGGGCGCTCGACGGGCATGTAGCTGTGAAACTCCTCGTTGAATTCGGAGAGGCGCAGTTCGGTGGCCTCCGGGAGGCTGGCAAGGGACAGGCCCAGGTAACGTATCTTATCCGTTCCGGCGGGCTTCGTGAGGCGTCGCGGCCGGTCGCTCAGGACCTCGTAACGAAATCGCACGACAGGGTCGTCCTCCGCGGCCCTGAAGACCACCTTCAGTTGCAGCCCCGCCTCACCGGACACGTCGCCGACGTACGTGAATTCCTTGCATCCATTCGGAAGATCCCGGGGTGCGCCGAGCGGCCTCACGGTCTTGAGTGCCATCGTGACATCGCTCCCGTCCAGGCTGAAGACCGGGGCGGCAATCTCATGACGCCGGCCGACGCCTCGGGCGGAGTAATCCCACAGGACCGAGGTGCCGGCATGGAGCGTGACCGTTGCGAATCGGGTATCCACAGCGGAAAGGTCAGAGATCTCCGCGTTTGAATCCACGGCGGCGGAGGCCGCGCCAGAAAGCATTGCAAATGCGCCCGCCAACACCCGGACAGCGATGGAGCTCACGCAGTGTGCCTATGGGGTGGCGGGGCGCCGGACAAGATCCATTCAATTGACCCTGCCTTGGATCGAGGATCGACGGGTTAATGGCGGCCCCGGAAGGGATCCCTCCGCCATCCTGTCCGCGACCACGCGCCCACGGTGCCGCAATCGCGAAGCCCTTGTCGGAAATGCTCCAAAAATCGCGATCCGTGCCGTCAATCCTCCCGGTTTGGCCATGACAGACGGGAGGAAAATACGATCCGGGCAGGTTCAATCTCGAGAAGTCTCTTGTGCACCGAACCCAGGGCAACCCAGTGACTTCGGCATCCCATTGCCCGAGCCGGCAATTTCGCGGTAGACAACCCTTGGGCCAAACCCTAGACGCTGCGGCACCCGACGATAGGGAGGCCCTCTGGAATCTGCCGAAGATGCCAAAATGAGCAAAGTGCGTGTCCTCGTAGGCACCCGAAAGGGTGCCTTCATACTGACCTCCGACGGCAAGCGAAGCCAGTGGGGGGTGGACGGGCCTTTTTTCGGGGGCTGGGAGATCTATCACATGAAGGGTTCGCCCGTGGATCCTTCGCGTCTCTATGCGTCGCAATCCACCAGCTGGTTTGGACAGCTTGTCCAGCGCTCCAACGACGGCGGCAAAACGTGGGAGGCGGTCGGGAACAAATTCGTGTACGAGGGTATTTCGGGCACCCACCAATGGTACGACGGGACGGCTCATCCCTGGGAATTCAAGAGAGTATGGCACCTCGAGCCGTCTCTCACGGATCCGGACATCGTCTTTGCGGGCGTCGAGGATGCAGCGCTCTTTCGCTCACTTGACGGAGGAATGACTTGGAACGAGCTCGCGGGCCTTCGCCGGCACGGCTCGGGGCCGCGCTGGCAGCCCGGAGCGGGAGGGATGTGCCTTCATACCATCCTTCTGGACCCCGCCGACGAGTCCCGGATGTTCATCGCCATCTCCGCCGCGGGCGCCTTTCGGACCGACGACGGCGGGGCAACATGGCTGCCGATCAACCGCGGACTTAAGTCCGAGCACATTCCCGATCCCGAGGCCGAGGTCGGTCACTGCGTCCACCATATCGCCATGCACCCGTCCCGCCCCAGGGTGCTCTTCATGCAGAAACACTGGGACATCATGCGCAGCGACGACGCCGGCGACTCATGGCGGGAGGTCAGCGGTAATCTTCCAAGCGATTTCGGGTTTCCCATCGAGGTCCATGCCCATGAGCCGGAGACCGTCTATGTGGTTCCGATCAAGAGCGACTCGGAGCACTTTCCGCCCGACGGCAAGCTGCGGGTGTACCGCAGCCGGACGGGTGGTGTTGAATGGGAGGCGCTTACCGCCGGTCTCCCGCAGCGGGACTGCTACGTCAACGTCCTGCGCGACGCCATGGCGGTCGATTCGCTCGACCCTTGCGGCGTTTATTTTGGCACGACGGGCGGGCAGGTTTATGTGTCCGCAGACAGCGGGGACTCGTGGGAGCCCATCGTTCGCGACCTGCCGGCTGTGCTGTCCATCGAGGTGCAGACATTTCAATGATAAGGGTGATGCTTCCAGCCCACCTGAGGAACCTTGCGGGCATTGAGGGGACGATGGCTGTCAATCTCGAGGTGCCGGCGACACAGCGATCCGTCCTGGATGCCATCGAGTCCGCCTATCCGATGCTTCGCGGCACGATTCGCGACCAGACGACAAAGAGGCGCCGCGCTTTCGTGAGGTATTTCGCCTGCGGGCAAGATGTGTCCCTTGAATCGGACGACCATCCCCTGCCTGTGGCGGTTGCGGAGGGAAGGGAGCCTTTCATCATCATCGGGGCGATCGCCGGCGGTTGAATCCGGGCAGGGGCCGCGGCTCGGCTAATTCGCCCGCAGGCAGTCCGGCTCACGTCAGCTCGAGTCAGGGAACCGCATACACCTCGACCAGGGCTATGCCCGAATAGCCGTACCCGGGACTGACCTCCGCGGTGTAGCTACCCGGAGCAAGGGTGAGGAGGAGGGCGCAATCCGCGCTATTTGGATCGGTCCAGGTGAACGCGCCGACGCCCGATGCAACCGCCGCAATTTCGGGATCGCCGCCCCATTTCCCATTCGAGGCGACCAGGTTTCCGCTGGAGTCGTAAAGCAGGAGGTTTGGATTGGGGGCGGTGCCGGATACCCCGAGCGCCGCCAAGGCGGGACCCGAGGCACGGACAAGGACGGTTTGCGCGCTCGAGCCCGAGATTTCAAATCCCGCGATCATGACTCCGCTTCCTGACGACACCAAGGCGCGGGACGAAATGTTGATCAGCTGGGAGCCCGTGTTTCCGGGATCCTCGTCGTAGAGTTCGGCCAGTACGATGCCCGAGCTGCCGTCGGCGGCGGTGACCTGGGAGGTATAGGAGCCGGCGGGCAATGAGATCTTCACCGCCGCATCGGAGGAGCCGTTTGGCAATGCGAAGGCCCCCACCTGCGCGAAATCAGCTGGGGTCGCGTCCGCCGGAGCGACGGTCCCTAGCCAGGGTGCGGAGGCGGGAAGCGACGGGGGCGTCTGCCACAGGGTGTCGCCCGTGATGAGGTTTGGCGGAGAGGCCGCGTCGAAGAGGGCGAGGCTCGGCTTGTCGACAGCATTCGACAGCCCGAAGCTGGCCAACGTCGGGCCGATGCCACGAATGATGAGGGGCTTTGACCCCGAACCGCTGATGACGAACCCCGCGATCAGGACGTTCGACCCGTCGGACACCGTTCCGCCTGCGATGTTGGCGCGGGTGGAGAGATTGGTGATCCTCCCGGCATTGGCGGTGTTTATGACGGCGAGATTCGCCGCCGCGCTGGTCGAGCTTCCCGAACGGTTGGTCGCCGTGCACGTGTAACTCCCTGCATTCGCCGGCGTCACGCCGTTCAATACAAGCACCGAACCGGCCGACCCCGATACACCGCTCGCGTCCGAGAGCGGGACGCCGTTAAAGGACCATTGGTAAGTCGGGCTCGGCCTGCCGGTCGCTGCCGCTGTTGAAAACCACGGTAGATCCCAGATTCACCGTCTGCGATTGCGGTTCGCCGGCAATGGCGGGCGCGGCTGCCACGGGAAGGCCTTCCACAATGGAGACTGTGCCCACGGCATCGTCGTTGACGACGTACACCTTGTGGGTCACCGGATTTACGGCGACGATCGAGGGGTAGGATCCGACGGGAAGGGTGGTGACGTTATTGGTCATGCCATCGATCGATACCAATGACCCTTGGTTGGTGACGAGAGTGGTGTAGATCGCGTTCGCAATGGGGTCGACGGCGATGCCGCCCAATTGAATATTGCTGGGTCCCACGGTCACGGTGGATAGGGCGTCCGTCGCGCCATCGACGATGCACACCGAGCCGTACCCGGCGAAATAGGCCAAATTGGTGACCGTATTTACGGCGACGGATGTTCCTCCGTTGGTCAGATGGTCGTCTCCGCCCTCGTTCATGCTCGCTGTGGCAATCGAGACCACGTCCGCAGTGCCAAAGTTCGCGACGTAAAGTTGATCGGTTGCGGAATTTACGGCAAGATTGAGGGGATCGTTGCCCACCTCGGCCTCGTGAATAACGCCGGTACTCCCGTCGATCAAATAGACCGTTTGACTGCCGACGGTGTAGGTATTGTTTGAGCCGGCACACGCGAAGAGGGTGTTGTTTGCCGTGTCGACGGCGATGACCGGGGATGGCTCCCATCCCGCGAAGATGTTGTTGGTTACGGTATTGGTGGCGCCATCAATCACCGAAATGGTGCCATCAAGGTTGCTGTTGACCACGTAGATCGTGTTGGTGACGGGATTCACGGCGACGGCGGTGGGATTGATCCCGACCGGGATCGTGGTGGTGGCGTTTGTGGCTCCGTCGATCACCGTCACGCTGTTGCTTCCGCTGTTGGCGACGTAGACCTTGTTGGTCACCATGTTCACATCGATGCCGTAAGGGTCGGATCCCACGGGTATGGCCGTCGTTGAATTCGTCGCTCCGTCGATCACGGTCACCTGTCCCTTTTCAATGTAGCTGGAGACATAGACCTTGTTGGTGACCGAGTTGACGGCGACGGCGATGGGAAGGGGGGCGGTGGTCACCGTTGCCGTCACCGTTTGGGCGCCGGCCGCAAACGGGAATAGGGCTCCGATCAACGAGGAGGCGCGCGCTATGACCGCGAAAAACGCGGATTTCCTGTAGGCGACCGCACGGACGGTCGACTCGGACCCTAGGTTTGCACCTTGATGAGCCATCCGGCCGATTTCACACGGCGGACGGTGCGGACATGGGATCCGGTTCATGATGCTTGAATTTGAGCGCGGCGCCCGGTCCGACCTTGCCGAGGCTCTCCTGGGAAACGGGTTTGTTTTTGGGACAACGGTAGGGGTAAGCCCAACTGGCATTTTTTGTGCCAGAGACAGGGTTCTAGCCTAATGCCTTGAAAGGGAAAGGGTAACAATCGCACCTGGCCGGCCGCGCCTTGACGAAGCTTCGGGGTTTGGTGGCAGGCGCCCGGATCCGGGAGCGTGCCCGATTACAAATTGGTTCTAGGTAACCGCGGGAAAGTATGCTCCTGCCGTCCTCGGCTGGGGCCGCAACCCTCCGCTAACGCTCCGAGTCTCTCTTTTCGCTCCGCGGGCCCATTCGACGCAGAGGAGCCGGTCGGTCGAACCCGCAGGCGGGAAGCGATGCATTCGGTGGGATCAATTCGGGGAAACGGCGGGCTTCACCAGGGCATCATCCATTGGGGGGATCGCATCTGGGGAACCGGCTCCCCCCAAATCCCGGAAGCGGAGCCGTTTCCTAGCGTGTTTTGGATTCTTTCAGCGGGCTCCACAGCATCGCGTCGTCGGACTCCGCGTTCCGTTTGTGGGTCAACGATCGAACCTTTTGGCCCCTTCCTTCAGGCCCTTCTTTGCCAGTATTGCGTCCAGGCGCCTTCGAAACGGTTTGATCACCCTGGCGACGACCAAGAATCCAATCGGATTTGAATCGGGAAAGTTCTCGTCGACCCTGAGGATTTCAATCGTTCCGGGCCAGATTTTTTGCCGGTTGCCGAGCGCGATCAAATCCCTGACGACCGGGCTCTCAAACACGTGGAAGTGAATGTTGATCTCAAGTCCCGCCTCGACGCTTCGGTGATACACGCAGGCAAGGTCCCGTTTCGCGGCGTCAAGGCCGGAAGCCGGCGTCGATGGGGAGTAGATCGTCCAATCGACGCCGAACACGAAGTCGTCTATGTGGGTGCCGTCGGATTGGGTCACCCCGTTCCTGTAATCGTCCAGGAAATGCTCCGGGGGCGTCAAAGCGCGGTTGTGGTCGAAGGTCTTCTTCCTGTCGGGAAGCACGCAATAGATGATCCCGCCGTGCCTAAGGACGCGGAACCATTCGGCCAGGGCCGCAAGGGGATTGGCCACGTGCTCGAGGACGTGCGAGGAGGCCACATAGCTCAATGTCGAATCGAGGAAGGGAAGTTCGCAGGCGTCGCCGTAGTAGTCGGCCAACGTGGGCTCGCCGGCATAGATGGGAAAACGGTCCACGTAGGTGGGCTTGATCCCTGGAATGGGCGTCTTGAACGCGCCTATCTCCACGCCTGGCTCCTTCAAGTAACGGGCGACAAGTTCCGGATGATCCATGGGTGTTTGAGCGGGACAGGGTAAGGTCCACCCGAGCCGCCTGCGAGGCATCATTGCGCCCAAGCGCTTGACGGGGCTAGTGCACAATGCATTTTCAGTTAATGCTATACACCATGACCCAAGGCGGACGGGGCCTCCGTGGGGTCCGGTCGCCGGGGAATCCGCCCACCGGGGCTCCTGGCCCATGGCGCTGAGCATGCACTCCAACCTCGGATCGCGGCCGAAGCTCCCCCTCCGGGTGGACGTTTGACCGCGCGAAGCCAATCACCCTTTGTCACCCACCCCTACCAGCCGACACGAACCATGAATATTAAGTCGATGATCCGCACGATACCGGATTGGCCCCATGCCCCCGTGCGCTTCCGGGATGTCAGCTCGCTGCTTCGCCATCCCGAGGGATTCGCCGCGGCGATGGACCTTTTCGTCGCGCGCTACAAGAACGAGCCGATCGATTTTATCGCGGGCCTGGATGCCAGGGGCTTCATCCCCGCCGGGGTGCTGGCGTTCGTGCTGAAGAAGCCGATGATCATGGTGCGCAAGAAGGGAAAGCTGCCCGGTGAAACGATCCACGCCGCCTACCAGCTGGAATACGGCCAGAGCATCCTTGAAATCCACACCGACGCCGCGCCAAAGGGGTCCAACGTGCTCCTGATGGACGACCTGATCGCGACAGGGGGAACGCTCTGCGCCGCCGTTCAGCTCTTCCAAAAGATAGGCTGCGCGGTCACGGACGTGGGCGCCATCGTCAACCTGAAGGATCTCAACGGCGCCAATCGCCTGCGCGACCTTGGGGTCAGGGTCTTCACCCTCTGCGAATTCACCGAGTCCGAGTGACTCCCGCCGGCCGGCGCCTCAGGCCGGGCTGGCGCCCGTCGGCCTTGGCCGCGGCCGGTCGGGCCGCGCGAGGCTGAAGGTGTCCCGGGTCTTGGCGTATTCCTCGCGGCCAAGGCGGCCCACAAGATCGAGCTTGGCGGAATCCGGCAGGCCGTCGGCGCCGAGCACCTCGTCCTTCACATGCGCGAGGAGGATCCGCCCGAAGACCACGTTGCCTGCGAGCGGACCCGATCCGATCTGAACGACGCGGTCGAGGATGCACTCGAATGCGACGGGGGTGGCGGCGATGCGCGGAGGCCTGACCTTGAGCGAGGGGGCGGTCTCCACCCCGAATGTTGAGAACTCGCTCTCACCATAGGGAAGGTTCGCAGCGGTGTCGTTCATCGTGGACGAGAGGGAGTAGGGCACGAGATTGACGACGAACTCGGGCACGAGCTCGATGTTGCGCAGGGTGTCCTTCTTGCTCCCGTCGCGGGTGTTGGCCGGGACAAACATCAGGGTCGGCGGGCTCGCCGTGATGCCCTGGAAAAAGCTGAAGGGCGCAAGGTTCGTCCTTCCCTCGGGGGAAACGGTCGAGACCCAGGCGATGGGCCTCGGCAGGATCGTGCCCGTCATCCATTTGTAGGCGTTCCTCGGCTCTAGCGTTGTGAAATCGAGTAGCATATGACGCCTCCGCCCTAGGGGATGCCCAGGACGGAGACGAGGGAATTCCCGCCCCGGCGGATCTCGCCTCAGACGGTGCAGAGGAGGATCGCCTCGGCCAGCGACCTGATCGGGTCCCGCACCGGTATGAACTCCTGGGCGACGAATCCCCGGTGGCCGATCTCCTTGATCGCGCGCGCAATCGCCGGGTAGTTGAGCTCCTGGGTCCCGTCGATCTCGTGGCGCCCGGGAACGCCGCCGGTGTGGTAGTGGGCGATGTAGCGGTGGTTGTCCCGGATCGTCCGGATGACGTCCCCCTCCATGATCTGCATGTGGTAGATGTCGTAGAGCAGCTTGAAACGCTCCGAACCGACCCGTTTCACGAGCTCCACGCCCCAGGCCGTGTGGTCGCACATGTAATCGGGGTGGTTGACCCTGCTGTTGAGGAGCTCCATGCAGACGGTCACGCGGCGCTTCTCCGCCTCGCCGACGATCTGCTTGAGCGCCACGGCGCAGTTGGCGAGGCCCAGCTCGTCGTCCATGCCCCCCCGGTTGCCCGAGAAGCAGATGACGTTGGGCAGACCCGCGTCGGCGCAGGCTTTGATGCGCTCCACCATCCCCGGGACCATGACGGCATGGTGCTCGATTCGGTTGAGACCCTCCGGAATCCGGGTGACCCCCATCGCCATCGCGCAGGTCAGGCCGTGCTTCTGCACGACGGGCCATTCCGCAGGCTCGAGCAGCTCGATCGACTCGAGCCCGACCCGCTTGCCCTCTCGGGCGAGTTCATCGAGGGGGATCTGCTGGTAGCACCAGCGGCAGGCCGAATGCCGGAAGGATCCGGTGGATTGGGCTGGGGCGGGGGAATCCGTCATGGGCTTGGTCTCCTCGGCGCGCACCCTGGGCAGGGCGGCCAGGGCCGCGGAACCGGCCATCGCTTTGAGCGCGTCACGGCGTGTAATTTCCATAGGGCGGGGGGGTGGGGCGAAACTCTTGGCCAGCGTAGCGAGGGCGGTGGGCCGGGTCGAGCCCCGCGTTCTTATCGCAGGGGCGGCGTGTGGGTCGTCAGGTGCCACTGCCTGCAATGGGGGCACAGGTAGGCCCGCCTCTCGCGCTCGACGCCCGCGACCAGCGCGGCGTCAAGGGCGTCGCCCTGGGTACGGTACCTCCGTTTTCGGAAGCACCTGAGCTGCCTTTCCTCTCGAGTGGGTTCTTTCACGCTTCGCGGGGGGAATGCCCGCCCGAGGCAATCTGCCACAATTTCGGGCGCCTTGAAAAGCCGCCAATGGCGGAAAAGGCGCGCAATGGGACTCTATGGCCGGGGACTCGCCTCGCGGCTCAGGTGCTCGGCGTGCTTCAGCCCGAGAAGGACGAGCTCCGGCACGAATTCGTCGAACAGCCCCTCCTCCTCGAACATCCGCGCGAAACCGCCGGTTCCGATGACGTGCGGCTTTTGCCCCGCAAAGACCTCGGCCGTCAGGCCTGCGACGATGTGGCGGATGGCCCCGGAGTGGCCGTGGTAAAGCCCCGACTGGATGCTCTCGACCGTCGAACGGCCGAGGATGGATTCCGGCCGGGCGATCTCGACGCGGGGGAGCTTGGCCGTCCTGCTCGCCAGGGTCTCGGCCGAGACGCCCATGCCGGGAAGGATGACGCCGCCCAGGTATTCACCCCCGGCCGTGATCACGTCGAAGGTTGTCGCCGTACCGCAGTCGACCACGATCAGGTTGGCGGCGGGCCGGCGCTGGGCCGCGGCGATCGCCCCCGCAATCCGGTCCGCGCCGACCTCGAGCGGATTTCGGTAGCGGACCTTGAGCCCTGTGCGGACGCCGGCCTGCAGGACAAAAGGCTCGTGACCGAAATACTGCTTGCACGCTCCCCGGATCGAGTGGAGCGCCGCGGGCACGACCGAGCAGACGGCCAGCCGGCCAACGGAGCGGGGATCCACCCCGTTTTCGCGAAGGACCGAGACGAAGAAGATGCCGAGCTCGTCGGTGGATCCCAGCGGCTGGGTCGATTTGCGGAACTGGCAGCGAAGGGCGTCGCCGTCATAGACGCCGCCATGGATCTGCGTGTTTCCGATGTCGAGGCAAAGGAGCATGGGTCTATGAGGCCAGGGCCGCTTCGGGGGAGGGAAGGGTGGAGAGGATGCGCTCAAGCTCCGCGGCCAGCTCGGGGCGGGTCCCGCACCGGATGGCGGCGCCGCCTTCCCTGAAATGGATCGAGGAGGGGAATTCGTCCGGGCCGCCGCGGAGGGCGAGGTCGTTCTGGACGACCCAATCGGCTCCGGAGTGGGCGAAGAGGGCGTCAACCGCCCGGTCGGCGGCCTCCGCGCCCTCGCCGTGCGTCAGCTTGAATGCGACGATCCTGAGGGAGCCGTTGCGGCTGCGCGCGCGCAGGCTGTCGATGAGCTTCGGGTTGGGCCTTAAGCGCAGCACGGGCGCCGCGTCGGACGCGAGCTTGCCCGTTCCGGGGGGAAGCCCCGGGCCAGCGGCCTCCACGTCGGCGATGCCGAAGTCGCCGACCGCGGCGCAGTGGACGACGGCGTCGAAGGCCTCACCGGCCAGGATCCGCGTGAGGGCGCGGTCGAGGTCCGAAAAGGTGAAGAATGTCTCGTCGCGCGAGGCCGCGGGCGCCCGCTCGCTGTTTCGCGCGCGCAGGAGGACCACCTCGTGCCCGCGGCGGGCAAGCCGGTCCGCGATCAGGGCGCCCGTTCTCCCCGTGCTTGAGTTCGTGATCACACGGACCCCGTCTATCGGTTCGGCGGTGCCTCCGCTGGTGACGAGGACGCGCAGGCGCCGCAGGGGCCGCGCAAGCGAGGCCTCGATGGCGGCCACGATGTCGGCCGGCTCGGCAAGGCGCCCCTCCCCGACCTCGCCGCACGCGGTGCGCCCCGCGCCGACGGCGACGAAGCGGACGCCCCAGCGTCCCAGCTTGGCCACGGCCTCCTGGGTAGCGGGATGGCTCCACATCGCCGGGTTCATGGCCGGGGCCATCAGGAACGGCTTCGCGCGGTCGTGCGCGAGAAAGACCGCCCCGGCCAGGTCCCCGGCGAGGCCGGCCGCGAACCGGTTGATCGTGTTCGCCGTGGCCGGGCAGACAATGACGGCGTCGGCCCACCGGCTGATCTCGATGTGTTCGAGCGCCGCGCCGGGCTCGAAGAGATCGGTGAGGACGCGCCGGCCGGTCAGGCCCTCCAGGGTCGCCGTGCCGACGAAACGCAGGGCGGACTCCGTGGCGACGGCCCGGACGCGGTGGCCGAGCTGAACAAGCCGCGAGATCGCGTCGCAGGCCTTGTAGCCGGCGACCGATCCCGTCAGGACAAAAGCGATGTTATAGCCGGACATTGTCGATCAGGCGGACGCCGTCGAGGCGGATGGCCGCCAGCCGAAAGCCGTTTCGGTCCTCCACGTAGTCCACGCCAAAGCCGGCCGCCGCGAGGGCGCCGGCGGCAGCCCCGGCGTCGGCGCTTTCGCGCAGGATCCTCGGAAAGGCCGCGGCGAAGGTCCGGGCGCCTGGGGAGAGCCTCTGGTTTCTCGAGCTCAGCGCGACGCCGTCCGGGTCTCGCACGGTGGGGCAGGCCACGACGTCGATCGGCAGGAGGAAGGCCCGAACGAGCCCCTGCACGAGCTCAAGCTGCTGCCGGTCCTTCTCGCCGAAATAGGCCCGGTGGGGACGGACCAGGTTAAGGAGCTTGAGGACGACCGTCAGGACCCCGTCGAAATGCCCGGGCCTGTGGGCCCCTTCCATCGTGCGGCTCAGGTCGCTCTCGGTCACCCGGTAGCGGTAGGCCTCCGGGTACATCTCCCCCGGCTCCGGGGCAAGCACGTGGTCGGCCAGGTCTCCGACAAAGGCGACGTCCGCCCCCAGGGTCCTCGGGTAGCGCTCGAGGTCGGAGGGGTCGTTGAACTGGGTCGGGTTGACGAAGATGCTCAGGACGACGCGGTCGTTCTCGGACCTCGCCCTTTCCAGGAGGGAGCGGTGTCCCGCGTGGAGGGCGCCCATCGTGGGGACGAATCCCACGCTCAGTCCCTCGCGCTCCATCGACAGGCGCACGGCCCGCCAGTCCTTGATGTGTGTCGTCACGCGGGCCATGGCTAGAAGGCCTCCCCCTCGTCCGGGAAGTCGCCGTTGCGCACGGCCTCGGCAAACCGCGCGGCCCCCTCGCGCACGAGGGCGGCGCCCTCGGCGAAACGCCGCGCGAAGCGCGGCCTGAAATCGGGGTTGAGGCCGAGCAGGTCGTGGAGGACAAGCACCTGGCCGTCGCAGCCCGGTCCGGCCCCGATGCCGATCGTCGGGACGGCGAGGGAGGAGGTGACCTCGCGCGCGAGGCCCCGAGGGATGCATTCGAGGACGAGCGCGAAGATGCCCGCCTTCTCGAGGTCGGCGGCGTCCGCCCGCAGCTGTGAGGCCTCCTCATCGCCCCTCGCCTGCACCTTGAAACCGCCAAGCGAGCGCACCCACTGGGGCGTCAGTCCCAGGTGGCCCATGACGGGGATGCCCGACTCGACAAGGTGGCGTATCACGTGGGTGTGGCCGGTCGAGCCCTCGATCTTGACGGCGTGGGCGCCGGCCCGCAGGAGCAGGGACGCGCAGTCGAGCGCATGGGACTCGCCCCTGCGAGCCGCCAGGAAGGGCATGTCCGCGACGATGAACTTTCCGGGCGCGCCCCGCGCGACCGCGCGGGTGTGCATCGCCATGATCTCCGGCGTCGCGCCGAGGGTGTCCTTTTCGCCGTGGACGACCATCATGGCGCTGTCCCCGACAAGGAGGCAGTCGACGGGCGTCTCGGCCAGGAGTCGCGCCGACCATGCGTCGTAGGCCGTGACCATCACGATGCGGGTGCCGGCGGCCTTGGCCGCGGCGAATCCCTCGACCGAACCGATGAGAGGCCGCAGGCGCGGCTCGGGGGTGCTCAGGGTTGCCACATTGCCTCCGAAGTTTCCCATCGATGGAAAACCTGCGGACCGGCAAGGGTGGACGGGGGTGCTTTTCGCAGGGCGATCAAGCCTCGGTGTCCGAAGGGCATGGGTGTGATTCTGTTGCGTCCGGTCGCGATCGTGTTCGCGCCAGACGCATGAACGGATCGCCCGGATTGGTCCTTTTCGCAACCCTAAACCGCCGATGCCCTGCGCCTAGTCGCCGGGAACCTGGTCCCTGTACCTGGGCCAGTCCCGCAGGAGCTCGTGGACGACCACGGAGCCCGTCCGGTAGGCCGACTCGAGCGCCGCATCCGTCCCCATCGATTCGTCGCCGATCGTCGAGGTGACGCCCTGGCCCGGGGGAGGCATGCAGTAATTGCTCGCCGTCCTCAACACCATGACCCGGTTGAGGTCGACAAAGCCCTTCGCCGCCATGCGGGTGAGGGTTCCCGCATAATCCTGCTGCTCCATGGACGTCGTGGAGAACGTCCCCTTTCCCCCGGTCCACATCCGGACCCAGTCGCGGGCCCACTGGGTGCGCTTGGCCCCGTGCCAGTACCTGACGGACCCGAGGGAGTCCCCCATCATGACGCGCGGGGGAAGCTGCGCCAGGGGGTACCCCGTGTACTTCTCCCGCCATGCCTTCAGCTGGGGTGAATCCGGAAGCTCCACCCCCTTGGTCAGGGCGTAGGCCCAGCGCGCCAGGCGCTTGTTGAGCGGGTAGACCATGGTGTATTGGAGCTTGGCCCCGTTCCATCCCCCGGCATGGCTGTGGTCCGCGGGCAACATGTCCCGGCGAATCGGTACCGATCGCGAAGAGCCCATAGGGCCAGCCGGCGGGCTCCTCGGACTCGTCGATCTCCCTGAGCGCATCCCCGTCGACGACGTTCTCCGACCACACCGCGCTGCCGATCGGACCGGACGCCGGGTCAATCCCCGCTATGCCGTTGATCAGCCAATAGGTGTGCGTCAGGTCGAACCGCGGGTCCAGGCAGAGGGCCATGACGAGCTCGCTTGTCGTGACCGGCGTCAGCTGCGGGTCGCGCGTGTTCCCTCCCACGTCGCCGTAGAGGCCCTCGGCGTTTCGGCACAGGGGATGGGGCGCCCCGGGGACTTCGATCCGGTCGAAAAGCCTCTCGCGCTCGGCCCAGAACTGGAACTCTCCCGGGGCGTCGCCCGTGTCTTCGCCCACCTCGAAGCCGGAGAGGACGATCACCTTGACCGGGATCCGGTCCGCGGCCCGCACGAGCGGCGTGAGCGCAAGGAGAGCAAGACCGGGCGCCAGGGCCCGGGCAATTCGTGGAAGGAGGCGGTTCACCCGCCGAGCCTAGCAGGCCGGATGCCACCCTTATAGGCATTTCACTCGCGTCTCGGGCCGGGCCTGGGGTAGAGAGACTTCCGCCAACCCGCACCCACCCTTGAATCGTTTTTCCAGCGAGGCTCGCACACTTCAGTGGATTGACCGGCGGGTCGGCGCCCCGGTCTGCTGGCTCCTGAGCGTTGTCCGCCGCCTCGGTGGGCTCCTCGGCCGAGGCGCGGCCGCCGGCCCGGTCCGCAACCTCCTTTTCCTGAAGCTCGCGGAGCAGGGCTCGACCGTTCTGGCCCACGAGGCGGTCCGGACCGCCGTGGAGCGCGTCGGCCGCGAGAACACCTATTTCCTCGTTTTTGAGGAGAACCGCTTCGTCGTCGACCTGATCGGCCTCGTTCCCCCGCAGAATGTGTTCACGATCCGCACCCGCACGGCCTGGTCCATGGCGTCGAGCGCGGCCGGCGTCCTTCGCGAAATCCGGCGCAGGCGGTTCGACGCCTGCATCGACATGGAGTTCTTCTCGAGGTTCTCGGCCGCGATCGCCTACCTGACCGGAGCGCGGAAACGGGTCGGCTTCCATGTCTATTTCGGCGAGGGTCCCTACCGGGGCGACCTGATGACCCACCGCGTGCTCTACAACCCCCACCTGCACACGAGCAGGACGTTCACGAGCCTTGTCCTCGCCCTCGACGCGGAACCCGGGCGGTTTCCGACCTTCGGCGTCATCCCGCCGGAGAGTCCGCCGCTGCCGGTCTTCGCTCCCGAACCGGGCGAGAGGGAGGAGGCCCAACGGATGCTCGACCGGGCTCGGCGTCCCCTCCGGGGCGCGCCTCGTGCTCCTGAACGCCAACGCGGGCGACATGCTTCCGCTTCGAAGATGGGATCCGGCCAATTACCAGGCGCTGGCCGGCCGGCTGATCGGCGCCTTTCCGGAGGTTTGGGTCGCCTTCACGGGGTCGCCCGAGGAGGCCCCGAGGATCGCCGAGATCGCCGGCGCGGTCGGCTCGCCCCGGTGCGTCTGCCTGGCCGGGCGCACGACGCTGCGCCAGCTGGTCGTGCTCTTCGGCCTCGCCGAGGTCCTCGTGACCAACGACAGCGGGCCCGCCCATTTTGCGGCGCTCACGAGCGTCGACGTCGTCGCGCTCTTCGGCCCCGAGACGCCGCTCTTATTCGGGGCCCCGGGGCCGCGAAGCCACACCGTCTGGGCCGCCATAGCCTGCAGCCCCTGCGTCAACGCATTCAACAACCGACAGACCGCGTGCAGGGACAACGTGTGCATGAAGGCCATCACGGTGGACCAGGTCCACCATGCTGGTCGGCCGGATCCTGCGGTCGCGGGCCCCCTCCGCCTGAGAGGGGGGCGCCCGCCCGGGGTCCCCCCGGGAGCCGCCTTCCTAGGCGGCTCCTCGGATCCTGAACGACACCGCGTGCTTCGTGGGCAGCGTGCCGGGAATGTCGATCGACAGTCCGGACCGGTCCTGCGCCCAGGTGAGCTTGCCGTCGTACCCGACGAGTTCCACGGAGCTGATCCGTCCCACCTTCAGCGCGGTGTCCGTCGCAAGCGAGCGGATCAGGGTGCGGAACTCGGGCTTGCCCATGACGAATGCGTAGAGGACGTCGCCCTTCGTCGTGAAACGGATGTCGTTCGCGTCGAGGGCCCGCCTCGAGGACTCATTGAACATCTTTGATTTCTGGTCGGGCGCCTGGTCGGGCGCGCCCTCGCCGAACTTCCTCCAGGGGCGCGAGCCGTGGATTCCCTCGCCGTTGACGGCCATCCACTCGGTGATCTCGTCGACGACGTCGAGCTCCTCGGGGTCGGGCATCCCGCTTGCCGGGAGGGGCACGTTGAGCATCAGGTTCCCGTTCTTGCTGACGATGTCGACCAGCATGTCGATCACCACCTTGGGCGTCTTGTAGCGCGTGCCGCGCTTGTAGTGCCATTCGCCGATGCACGTGTCGGTCTGCCACGGCCGCGCGAGGATGTCATCGAGGACACCGCGCTCGCGGTCGAGGACGCACGCTCCGAGCTCGCTGTCGCGGTCCCGCTTGGAAAAATACACCGCGTCGGCCTTCCCGCCGCTGCGCCGGGCGCTCAGGTTGTACAGGTGCGACACGACCGAGTACCCGTATTCCTGGAAGGGGAGGGAGCCGTCCGAATAGAGGAAATCCGGTTCATGCTGGTCGATCAGGTCGGTGATCCGGTCGTGCCAGTGCCGCTTCCACCAATTCGGGATGTTGTCCTCGTTCCACTGCATGTCGCCCGGCCAGATGTCGTCCGAGTCCACGTAGAGGTCCTTGAACTCCGGATTGGCCCCGTCATAGGGGACGCCCGCAAGGGGCCCGGACTTGTCCGAGCCGTGCGCGACAGAGTACCACTTATAGGTGATCCAGAGGTGCTCGCTGATCCCGAACCGGAGCCCCTCGTCACGGACGGCCTTGCGCCACGCCCCTACGATGTCGATTCCCGGGCCCATCTTGACCGCATTCCAGCGGTTGTGCCTCGAGTTCCAGAGGTCGAAGTTGTCGTGGTGGACCCCCATCGTCATAAAGTACCTTGCGCCCGCCTTCTTGTAGCGGCGGATCAGTGCGGCCGGGTCGAATTTTTCGGCCTTCCACATCGGGATCGTGTCCTTGAAGCCGAACTTCGATGGGTGGCCGTAGTGCTCGACGTGGTAGTTGTACTGGTCGCTGCCCTGGATGTACATGAGCCTCGCGTACCAGTCCCCGTATTCCACGGCGGACTGGGGGCCCCAATGGGCCCACATGCCGAACTTCGCGTCCCGGAACCAATCGGGGACAGAATAAGTGTCCAGAGATGCGCGGGTTGCCTGGAACGGGCCCACCTCGGGCGCGATCCCAGGGGGCATTCGCGGGTCGGAGTCCGGGGCCGGATCGGCCGCAAACGCCGGGCGCAGTCCAATGGCCGGAATGGCTCCAGCCATGATTCCAAGAGCCGTCCTTCGCGAGATGTTCATGGCCGTGATCAGGTGCCGGGCTTCAGGCGGAAGAGCATCACGTCGTGGGAATCCACGGTGGCGGTGTGGAGGTCCATGGCCGTGCCCGCGGGCTTTCCCGTCCACACGTCGGTGACGTCGTAGTACTGCTCGGTAAGGAACGTGAGGTCGTGCATGTCGAGCGTGAGCTTCGCCGGGGCGTCGCCCGTATTGAGCACGCACACGGCCCACTCCTTGTTTGAGAGCTCCTTCGCCCAAATCTCCTTGTCCGGGTCGACCCTAAACCTGAAGCCCTGGTGGCCGGCGGGATCCTGGTCGATCGCGATCGCAGCCTTGTCGGTCAGGATGGCGGCGATCTCCGGCGTCATGTTGCGCACGTCGTTGCCGGCGATCAATGGTGCGGCGAGCATGCACCAGAGGCTGAAATGCGCCCTCGACTCGGCCAGGCTCATGCCCTTCGCCCCGACCTCAAGCATGTCCGGGTCGTTCCAGTGGCCCGGGCCCGCGTACTTCTCCAGCCCCACGTTCATGTCGAGGAGCTCCTTCCAGCCGTGCTCCCACTTGTTCTTCACGGATCCCTTGTAGGACGGGCCAATGTCGCCCGTCGTGCGCCAGAGGTGCCCCACGTTCTCGGCCCAGAGCCAGGGCTTGTTCTGACCCCACTCGCACAGGCTGAAAACGATCGGCCTGCCCGCCGCCTTCAGCGCGTCGCTCATGATCCGGTAGGTTTCCGGACCGTTGGCGGTGCCATGGTCGCACCAGTCGTACTTGAAATAGTCCACCCCGCACGAGGCGTAGTACCGCGCGTCCTGGAACTCATGGCCGCGTCCGCCCGGATAGCCGCCGCAGGTGGTCTTCCCGGCGCACCCGTACATCCCGAACTTGAATCCCTTCGAATGCAGGTAGTCCCCCAGGGCCTTCATCCCGCTCGGGAACTTGACCGGGTCGGCCACGAGGTTTCCGTCGGCGTCCCGCTCCTTCTTCGACCAGCAGTCGTCCACGACGATGTAGACGTAGCCCGCGTCGCGCATTCCGTTGGCGACCATGGCGTCCGCGGTCTGCCTGACGAGAACCTCATTGCAGTCGCCGGCGAACGTGTTCCAGGTATTCCAGCCCATCGGGGGGGTCAGGGCCAGGCCTTCGAACTTATCGGCCAGGGCGACGCTGGTGGTGAGCGCTGCGCACGCGAGGAGACATGACAGTCTTTTCATAGGTGTGGGGTTGGGATTGTCGGACCCGAATCGGGCCGACAAGAACCCCCTAATGTGCCCAACGTCCGGGCCAAGTCCAGCCCGGCCTTCCGGCCCTAGGGGAGCCTGGCCTGAATCAGCTTGCTGGCCGCTCCGAAGTCGATCAGCGCCGCCTCCGGGCGCTTCTTCAAGGCCCCGATGACCTTGCCCATCTCCTTCCGGGAAACGGCTCCCGATTCCTTGATCGCCTCGCCGATCAGGGCGTCGAGTTGGGCGCCTCCGATCCCCTGGGGCAGGTACTTCTCGAGCAGGCGGATCTCCGCCTCGTTTGCGGAAACGAGGTCCGCCCTGGCGCCCCGTTCGAATTCGATCTTCGCGTCAGCGAGGTTTTTCACGGCCTTTCTCAGCGTCGCGACGACGAGCGCGTCGTCGATCGGCTTTGAAAGGTCCATCGAGGAGCGCTGGATGGCCGCATCCGCCGTGCGCAGGGCCGTGGCGGCCGCCGCGTCGTGGGCCTTCATCGCGGTCACAATGTCGGCGCGAAGCCGTTCGTAGATCGTGGGCATGGGCACAGTGGAATGAAATTGCGGCCGGATCGCAACACCGGCCGGCCGAAGGAGACCCGGGGGAAGCGGCCTAGCGCCAGCGTGCGACAATGGCGGGAAGGTCCCTGATCGTTGCCGCGTGGAAGAACCGGCCGTCCTCGGGCGCGGGGGCCTCGGCCTGCTCGTGGCCCCACGTGATCCGGTAGGGCACATGAACGCCCGCGCCCCCGAGGCCAAGGACCGGAAGGATGTCGGATTTCACCGAATTGCCGACCATGAGGAAGTCCGCGGGAGCGACGCCGTGCCTCGCCAGGATGCGGCCGTAGGCGCGGGTGTCCTTCTCCGAGACGATCTCGATCGCGTCGAATAGCCCGGCGACCCCGGATTTGGCGAGCTTTCGCTCCTGGTCCCTCAGGTCGCCCTTCGTGATGAGGATCAGTCGGTGCGAGGGCGAAAGGGCCTCGAGCGTCTCCCTCGCGCCGTCGAGCAGCTCGACGGGGTGGTCGAGCATCTCCCGACCGAGCGCGATCAGCTCCCGCACCTCGCTTGTCCCGATCTTGCCGTCCGTCAGATCGATGGCGGTCTCAATCGACGAGAGCATGAAGCCCTTGATGCCGTAACCGTAGAGCTCGAGGTTGCGCATCTCCGTGGCATAGAGCGCGCGCTCGACCGTGGCTGCATCGTGGTAGCGGGCGAGCAGCGCGAAGTAGCGCTGGTGCACCTCCTCAAAGATGTTCTCGTTGTGCCAGAGCGTGTCGTCGGCGTCGAAGCCTATGCACTTTCCCTTGATCATGTTCCTATGTTCCGTGCTCCGGCCCCCGATGCAAACGCGGTCTTCCGGGCGGACCGGAACGGGGAGGCCGTGGGATTTTGGGCCTCGCCTAGCCCTGATGGAACACTTCCTCCATCCGGGCCCACCATTCGCCGGGCTGGCGCGACGGAAGCGGATCCTGCATCGGCTCCATGATCGACCACCAGCGCCGGGTCACGACATCGGCCGCCATGAGCCTCATGTCGGCTTCAAAATCGTCGCCCCAGTACTCAAAATACGAGAACAGCCAGCCCTCGTGGTGGTAGATGGAGTAGTTCTTGATCTTGGATGCGGTGATGCGCTCCAGGACCCCGGGCCAGACGGCCGCGTGGTGGCGCTTGTACTCCTCGAATTTTCCGGGTCTCAAGCGAAGGACCATGCCAAATCGTCGGGGAAGGGTGTTAGGCTTCATGGGTGTGTGTGAAGGGTGGCGGCTCCGCGGTCGCAGGGTTCACGGGAACCCGTTGCGGGCGGGCAAGGAAGACGGCAGTGGTCTTAGCAGCATGCCTTTGGCGGATTCCACCTAAATCCGAGGTTGGGGGTCTTGACCCGCCGGGGCGACCCTGCTTCGCCCGCTGCCGAAACCCCGGTGCTGCAACATAGTAGAGCTGAACGAGGACGATGAATGCGATGCTGAGCCTTGTGTCGAATGCGCAGAGGAGGGCGCCGAACGCGTAGAGGCACTGGGCGTAGATTATCCTGAGGCAGACGGCTGCGGGAACGCCTTCCGGGGTATCCGCCTTCAATAGGCCGCTTCGCTGGGCGTATCCCCACGCCAGATGGAGGCTTCCTCCCAGCAGCACGATATTGAGCCAATAGGCGAGAAGCGCGGCGCGGTAGGTGTAGAAGCCGGCGAGCAGCTTCGTCGAGAACGGCAGGAGCGTCACCGAAAAGAGGAAACCCAGGTTGATCCACGTCAGGTGGCGGTCCGAACGCTCGAGGTGGTTAAGCTGGGTTTGCTGACCAACCCAGAAGATGCCAAGCGTGAGGAAGCTCATCATGTACATGACGAGCTGGGGAAGGGTGGAGAAGAGCGCGCCCCAAAGGTCGTGCTCGCTGTGGATCACCTCGAGGGCGGGGACGCGCAGGTCGAGGACGAGCAGCGTCATGCCGACCCCGAATATCCCGTCGCTCAAGGCGGCCAGGCGTTCCACGCTCCGGCCGGCGAAAAAATTGTACGAGGACGGCATTTGGGGTGGCGCTGAACCCGGTCGCCCGCCCAGGGCCTACGCTCGCGGCCTGGGCGCCTTCGTCCGCTTGCCCGCCTTGGGATTCTTGGGGCCGCCGCCGCGCGCATCGTCCTTCTGGGCGGCCGGTGGTTCCTCGAGGGCCCGGGCGATTGCGCCAAGGAGCGTCTCCGCGGAACAGGGCTTTGGGACAAATTCGCACACGCCCGCGGCCCTCGATGCCGCGAGGACACTCGGTCCCTTCATCCCGCTTGAGCCGATGATCTTGATGCCGGGATTAATGGCCCGGAGAGCGACCACCATTGCAGGACCGTCCATGATCGGCATCGCCATGTCTGTGACAACGGCCGCGATCGAGTCGCGTTTGAGCGCATAGATGGAGACGGCCTCCGCGCCGTTTGTCGCCACCACAACCCGGTAGCCAAACTTCTCAAGCGTCGATTTTGCAACCTCGAGGATCGGCTCCTCGTCGTCTACGACGAGAATCAACTCATTGTGCCCCATTGCCAGCCCCTCCGGCTTCTTCGCGGATGGCCGGGCCGCCTCCGAGGCGGGGTTTGCGGGCAGGTGGACCCTGAAGGTGCTGCCTTCGCCCATGATGCTCTCGAGCTGGATGAAGCCGCCGTGGTTCTGGACGATCCCGAGGGAGGTCGACAGCCCGAGGCCCGTTCCCTTTCCGACGTCCTTTGTGGTGAAGAACGGTTCGAAAATCCGCTCGCGCAGGTCGGGCGAGATGCCCGTCCCGGTGTCGGAAATCGTGATGGCCACGTGGGGCCCGGGATGCGCCCCCTCGTTCATGCTGGCGAAGGTCTCGTCGATGCTCTCGTTCTCGATCGTCAGGGTGATCTTGCCGCCCTTTGGCATCGCGTCCCTGGCGTTCACGCAAAGGTTGAGCAGGACCTGGTGGATCAGGTTGGGGTCGCCGACGACGGTCCAGGGTAGTCCGGTCGAGACGAGTTCGAACCTCACGTTCTTCGGGAACGTGTCCTTGATGATCTGTCCTACCTCTCGCGCGACGTCGAGGGTCTGGACCTCGATGCGCTGGCCCTCGGCCCCCCGCCCGAAAGCGAGCACGTGGCGAACAAGCTGGGCCCCCCGCTCGGCGTTCTTCTCAAGGAGGACCAAGAGCCGCTGCCCGCCCTCGTCATTCACCTTCATCTTGAGGAGGGTGATCGACATGAGTATCGGCGCGAGGACGTTGTTCAGGTCGTGGGCGATGCCGCCCGCCAGGGTGCCAAGGCTCTCGAGGCGCTGGTTGCGCAGCGCCAGTGCCTCGGTCCTCTTCCTCTCGGTAATGTCCGCGCTGATGCTAAGCTGCGCCTTGGGCGCTCCGCGCTCGTCTCGGATAAGCGACCGGTGGATGTCCACGTGGATTTCCCTTCCGCTCTTATGGTGGAGCCGCAACTCGCCGTGCCATGAACCGTTCTGCCGCGTCTCATTGGAGGCGAGGGCGAGCATCGCCCGATCCCCGGCCGGATAGAGCTCCGGCCCGGTCATTCCAATGGCGTCCTTGGCGCTCCACCCAAGCATCTGCTCCGCCGCGCCGTTCATATAAACGACCCGGTCATCAAGGGTGAGCAGGATGATGGCGTCATGCGCGTGGTCGAGCATGGCGGCCTGCTCCGCGATCTTCTGCGAAACCTTCCTGCGCTCGGTGATATTCCTGCCGATGCCGACAAGGCCAACGACTGCGCCGTCGCAGTCGCGAAGGGGGACTTTGGTGGTCGACCACCATACCTCCCCGCCCCCGGGGCCCGGGATCATTTCCTCAATGTTCGCGAGCGTACGGCCCGTTGACATCGCCTCCTCGTTCGACGCGCGAAACTTGCGCGCCATCTCCGGCGGGAAAAAGTCGAAGTCGGTCTTCCCGATTGTCTCCTCGAGGGTCATGGCGCCGAGCTGTTCGAGCGTGGCCCGGTTGTTGAACACGTGCCGAGAGGCCCGGTCTCGCACGAACACATGGTCGGGGATCATGTCGATCACCTCACGCAGCAGGTTGCGCTCGATCGCGAGGGTCTCGGTGGCCTCCTGCAGAAGCTCCCTAGGCCCGGTCGGCTCCAACGGCTGCGGAGCGCCGGTGGCTGCGGATACAAGGGCCGCCTCCGCCTCGGCGAGGCGCCTGGAAAGCTCGGCGACCTTGGCCTTTAGGGCAATCTCGTCGAAGGGGGATAGGGTTCCCATCGTAATCCAGGGTGCGCAGCCAGCCGCTCGCTAGGGCAAGCTGCCCCGGCGCGGCACGACTCGCGCCGCGCACCGCCTCATCGCGCAATAAATGGATGCGTCACGCACCATAATATATATATAATAAATAGGATTGGCCGGCCCGTTTTGGGTATACCCGTGGAACCCTGATTGCAAGGCAATGCCGGGGCGGGATCGGCGGGCCCATGCATTATCTATTGGATGCGGCGCCCGACCAATCTGCATCCTTAAGGTTCCAGCCGCCGCCGAGCGCCTTGTAGAGCTGCACGACGGCGGTGAACTGGTCGCGCTTGGTCTGGGCGAGCGCCACCTGCGCGGGAAAAAGCTGCAGCTGGGACTGGATGACCTCGTAGTAGCTGGCCTTCCCCGCCGAATAGCGCTTCGTGGAGAGCTCGACAGCCTCCTGGTAGGCGAGGACGGCGCGCTCCTCCTCGGTGCGCACCTCGGCGAGTTTCTGGCGGGTCACCAGGGCATTCGCAACGTCGTCGAAGGCGTTGAGCGCGGCCTGCTGGTACTGCAGCTTCGCGACCTCCCATTCCTGCTTGGCCTGCTCATACTGGCCGCGAAGGCCGCCACCCTGGAACAGGGGGCCCGAAGCATCGGCACCGACCGACCAGAGCGCCGCCTTGTGCGAAGTTATGCTGCTCAGCTGCGTGCTGACACCTCCGAGTATGGCGCTCAGGCCGATGCGCGGCAGGAATCCGCCTACCGTCACGCCGATGCCCGCATTTGCCGCCCTGGCGGCGTATTCCGCCTCGCGCACGTCGGGGCGGCGCTCCAATAGGTCCGAGGGCAGGCCCGATGGGATGTCGGGCGCCGCGGGTTCCTCGGAAAGGCGCGCTCCCCGGGCGACGGGGCCGGGGAATTTCCCGACAAGGACGCTGATTTGGTTTTCCTTAATGGCGATCAGCCGCTCGAGATCTGGAATCCGCGCGGCGCTGGTATCCATCGCCGCCTCGGCGGTGGCGGTTTCGAGGCGCGAGACCGTGCCCCCCTCGAGCTGGCGGTTGAAAAGGCTGAGGCTCTTGCCGAAGGAGTCGGTCGCCTCATGGGCGATCGCAAGCTCCTCGTCGAGCTCGAGCAGCTCGTAGTACGCGGTGGCCACGTCGCTGACAAGGCTGAGCAGCACGGCCCTTCGCCCCTCCTCCGATTCCAGGTACTGCGCCCGGGCAGCCTCGTCGAGGCGCCGGACCCTGCCCCACAGGTCGAATTCCCAGGCCGCGCTCAGGTAGCCCGCGAATCCGTCGGATGCCGGGCTTCCGGCCTGGCTCGGGAAGGGATTGCCCAGGACCGAGTTTCGGCCGCGGTCCGCCTCGGCGTTGTATCCGATCGATGGAAACAGCTGCCCGTGGACCTGGGCCGCGATCGCACGCGACTCGGCGACGCGGGCTGCGGCTTCGCGGACATCGAACCCGTCGGAAAGCGACAGCCGGATCAGCTCCACGAGGCGCGGATCCCTGTAGACGTCCCACCAGGCGAGGTCGGCGAGCGATTGCTTGGAGCCCGCGGTCTCGCCGCGGTACGCGGAGGGTGCCGCAGTGTCGGGGCGCTTGTAATCCGGTCCGATCGCGCATCCGGCGAGAAGGAAGGCGAGGATAGGGCCCGCGCGTCTCAAGGGTTCATTGCGCATCGTTAGGTCCGCTCCTTGTCCGCCTTGCGTTCGCCGATCCGGATCTCGGGATGCACGGCCACCGGGTGGAGCGGCGTCGCGTGCGCGCTGTGGGGCAGGCCCTTCGTGGCCCACATCTCGATAACGTAGAACGTCACGGGGATGAGGAAGATGGCGAGCGCACTCGCGGCCAGCATTCCGCCTATCACCGCGGTCCCCATGACTTTTCGCGCGACGGCTCCCGAGCCGCTCGCCAGCCAGAGCGGCACGCATCCGAAGATGAACGCGAAGGAGGTCATCAGGATGGGCCGCAGCCGGATCTTTGCCCCCTGCAGGGCGGCTTCGAGGAGCGGCACGCCGTTCTCATAGCGGGTCCGTGCGAATTCGACGATCAGGATGGCGTTCTTTGCGGAGAGGCCGATCAGCATGATCAGCCCGATCTGCGCGAAAACATTGTTTTCCATTTGGCGCGCGAAGAGCGTGAAATACGCGCCGAACACCGCAATCGGCACGCCGAGGAGCACGCTGAACGGAAGCGACCAGCTCTCGTAGAGTGCGGCAAGAATCAGGAACACAAAGAGAAGCGAGAGCGCGAAAATGGCTGCGGGCGGGATGCCCTCCTCCGCCTTCTGCTCCTGGTAGGACATCCCGATGTAGTCGTAGCCCATCTCCCTTGGCATCGTCTTGGCAAACACGTCCTCCAGCGCGGCGCGAGCCTGGTCCGAGCTATAGCCCGGCGACGCCGATCCGTTGATCTGTGCGCTCCGGTAGAGGTTGTACCTCATCGTAAACTCGGGCCCCATTCGGTTTTCCACGGAGACGAGCGAAGAAAGAGGCACCATCGCGCCGTCGCGGTTGCGCACGAAATAGCTGCCCAGCTTGTCCGTGTTGTCGCGGTATTGCCCCTCCGCTTCGACATACACCTGCCATTGGCGGCCGAATCGGTTGAAGTAATTGACGAAGATTCCGCCCATGTAGCACTGGAGCGTGCGGTAGACGTCGCCAAGCTCCACGCCCTGCTTGAGGACCTTGTCCCGGTCCACCTTGACATAGACCTGGGGAACCGAGGGGAGGAACGTCGTGCTGACGCCCGCCAGCTCCCTCCGGGCGCGAGCGGCCGCCATGAACTTGTCGAGATTGCCCGAAAGGAACGAGACATCCCGGCCGGCCCGGTCCTCGAGGACGAAAGTGAAGCCGCCCGCGGTGCCGATGCCCGGGATCGAGGGCGGCGCGAACGCGAATGCCCTCGCCTCGGGTATCTTCGAGAGCTCCCGGTTGAGGTGGGCCTTGATCGCCTCATAGCTTTCCTCGGGCTTCGTCCTTTCGCTCCACGGCTTGAAGTTGACGAAGACGAAGCCGCTATAGGTGTTGTAGACCGTGCTCAGGAGCGAGAATCCGATGACGGAGGTGTAGGACTTGATGCCCGGGGTGTTCCCGAGGACGTCCTCCAATTTGTGCATGACCTCGCTCGTGCGCTGAAGGGACGATGCGTTGGGCAGCTGGAGACCCACGTACAGGTAGCCCTGGTCCTCCTCGGGGAGGAAAGCCGTGGGAAGCTTCCTGCCGATAAGAAACGCCCCGAGGGCGAAGCACCCGAGAATGACGAAGCTGACCGCGCTCTTGTGGATCAAGTGGCGCGAATAGCCCACGTATCCCTGCTGGACGCGCCCGAAGATGCGGTTGAACCAGGCGTAGAATCCCGACAGGGGGCCCTTTTGCTCATCCTTCGGCTTAAGCAGAATGGCGCACAGGGCGGGGCTGAGCGAGAGCGCGTTGAAGGCCGAGATGATCACTGAGATCGCGATCGTCAGCGCAAACTGCTGATAGAGGCGGCCCGTTATCCCGGGTATGAATGCCGTCGGTATGAACACGGCGGCGAGAATGATCGCGATGGCGACCACGGGCCCAGAGACCTCCTCCATCGCGCGGATCGTCGCATCGCGCGGGGCCATTCCCTCCTCGATGTGGTGCTCGACGGCCTCCACGACGACGATCGCGTCGTCCACAACTAGTCCGATCGCGAGCACGAGGCCGAACAGCGACAGCGTGTTCACGGAAAACCCGAACACGGGGAAGAGGATGAAGGTGCCGATCAGGGAGACCGGCACGGCTAGGAGCGGGATCAGCGTGGGGCGCCAGCCCTGCAGGAACACGAAAACGACCAGAATGACGAGGAGCAGGGCCTGCCAGAGCGTCTTCGAGATCTCGCGCATGCCCTCGGACACCGCCTGGGTCGTGTCGAGCCCCACTTCGTAATCAAGGCCCTGGGGAAAACTCTGCTTGATGCGCGCCATCGCCTTCTTCACGCCGTTGGCGCAGTCGAGCGCATTTGAACCCGGCAGCTGGTAGATCGCGATGTTTGCGGCCGCCTTTCCCTTGAAGCGGCCCATCACGTTGTAGACCTGGGCGCCAAGCTCCACCCGGGCGACGTCCCTGAGCCGCACGGTCGAGCCGTCCGGATTGGCGCGGATCACGATGGCGCCGAACTCCTCCGGCGTGGTCAGCCGCCCCTGCGCGCGCACCGAATAGGTGAACTCCTGCCCTTTTGGGGCCGGCTCGCCGCCGATCGTGCCGGCTGGGTTCACCGTGTTCTGGACCTGGACGGCCTTGATCACGTCGCCGACGGTGATGTTCAGCTTCGCAAGCTGGTCGGGCTTCACCCAGTACCTCATCGCATACTGCCCGGCTCCGAACACGGTCGCGCTCGCAATGCCGGGTATCCGGGTCAGCTGGTCGAGGATGTTGATGTAGGCGTAGTTTGCGAGGAACGTGCTGTCGTAGGAGTCCGTGGGCGAGTAGAGCGCGACGAGCATCAGCGGGGCCGTGAGCTGCTTCTGGACCGTGACGCCGTAGCTCGCCACGTCCGAGGGGATCTGCGGGCCGGCCTGGGTCACGCGCATCTGCGTCAGGATCAGGTCGGTGTTCGGGTCCGTCGCCACGTCGAAATTCGCGGTCATCCGCAGCGAGCCATCGCTGCCGTTGATCGAGTACATGTAGTTCATGTTGTCCACGCCGCTGAGCACCTGCTCGATCGGCGTGGCAACGGACTGTTCGACCGTCTGGGCGTCGGCGCCCACGTAGGTGGTGGTGATGCGCGCCTCGGGAGGGACGATCTTTGGGAACTGCGCGATCGGGAGGGAGACGAGCGCGACCGAGCCGACGATTACCGTGATGATCGCGATGACGATCGCGACAATGGGGCGGTTGATGAAGAATTTCGACACGGCGCGCTTACTTCGGGTTGGCCCCGGCCGCGAAGGGGACGGGGTTAACGACGGCGTCCTGCTTCAGCTTCTGGACGCCGTCGGCGACGACCCGGTCGCCCGGGTGCAGCCCCGATTCCACCACCACGTCGGACCCAACCTGCGGCCCCGTCTTGACCGTGAAAATGTGGGTGCGGTTCTCCGAATCGACCGTGGCGATCTGGTAGGAGCCCTGAAGCTCGGACAGGGAGCGCGCAGGCACGACAACCGCCCCCTTCTCAACGCGAATGACCGCGCGGACCCGCGCATACTGCCCCGGCCGCAGGAGCGCGTCCGGGTTCGGGAACACCGCGACGGCTCGCAGGGTCCCTGTGTTCGCGTCCACCTGGTTGTCGATCGCAAAGAATCTGCCCTTCCTCGGGTACGTGGTCCCGTCGGAGAGGACGAGGTCGAATTCCGAGTCGGCGGGAATGGCCGAAGCCCCGGCGTTGTGTTCGCGCAGCTCCAGGTAATCCTGCTCCCCTATCGGGAAATAGGCCTTGATGGGGTCAACGCGGGACACCGTCGTCAACACGCCCGTGGTGGGCCCGACCAAGTCGCCGATCTGGGCGCGGATGAGCCCCGCAATGCCGTCTATTGGAGAGGTGACTCGGGTGAAGCCGAGCTGAAGCTTTGCCTGGTCAACGGCGGCCCGCGCGGATTCGACCTGGGCCCGGGCGGCAAGCCGGGCCTGGACGGCGTCGTCGAGCTCCTCCTGGCTGACCGCCTTGTCGCGGGCGAGGGGAGTGTAGCGGGCGACATCCAGTTCGGTCTTTCCGAGCTGGGCCTCGGCTTGCGCGAGCGCGCCCTCGGCCTGCGCGAGCGCCGCCGAGAAGGGCCTCGGATCGATCTCAAAGAGAACGTCGCCCTGACGGACGGCCGTCCCCTCCTTGTAGTCCTGCTTCACGAGGTACCCGCTCACCTGCGCACGGATCTGGGCGTTCACGAATCCGTCGAGGGAACCGACCCAGTCGCGGATGATCGGTACATCCCTGCGCTCGACGGCGACGACCTGGACGTCGGCGGGGGGTGGGGCGGCCGAGGGCCCCTTGGAGCACCCTGCCGCAAAGCCGACGCATAGTGCGCAAAGAAGACAGACAAAGCCCCCCTCCTTCAAATTAGACGGATCCATTCCCAGGCACTTAGGCCAAACTTTCATTAAGTTCAAGCAACACGGGGCGAAAACACCGCGGTCGGACCCCGGGGCGACGTGGTTGGAAATTTGATACCCCCGGTGGGGCGGCCCCGGGGGCCTTTCTCCTACCACGTGTCGGAGCGGAACGGAACCGCCGGCAGCCCGGTGTCTCCGTAGAGATTGGCCGTCGGCGCGTTCGTCCATGCGTAGCGCACGGCGACGGGTTGGCTCACATCGGGCGAGGACACCACGAGGGTGTCGGCCTCAATGAAGCCCTCCGCGGGGAAGAACTGGCGGTCCGCCCCGGCGATTTCGAGCGCCCTAACGGGCCCGCCCCGGGCCACCAGCTCGGCGCCGCAATGGAGGAAATGCACGCGAAGGGTCTTTCCCTCGGGCGTCGCGCGGGCGAAGACCGGACCCGAGGTCTCGGGGAGGACCGCGAAGAGGTTCGTCTCGGCTATCAGGGCCAGCCGTCGACCCAGTTCCTGCTTGTTGCGCGGGTGGATGTTGTGGGCGTCGCCGATGTCGATCGTCACCGCCATTCCCGTTGCAGGGAGGGAAAGGGCCCGGGTCTGGGCCTCGCGGAGCAGGGCCCAACCGCGGTCCTTCACCTCATACTCGCTGCCAAAGTTGGCGAGCTGGACAAAATAGAACGGCAGGTCCCCCTGGCCGAATCCGGCGCGCCAGGAACGGATCATTGCGGGAAAGAGCTCCGCGTATTCCTCGGGTCGGCCGACATTCGACTCGCCCTGGTACCATAGGATTCCCCGGAACGCTCCCGGCTGGAGCGGTGCGATCATCGCGTTGAACAGGCCGCCCGGGAGCGCGGGCGAGGCGTCTGTCGCGGGAAATTCGGGCCACGGCAGCGGATTCTTGGTGTGTTTCTTCCTGGCCTCGTCGTCGGCCTTGCGCCACGCCTCCATCTCGGCGGGGTACTTCGCTACCCGCTCGGGCGGCCATTCGCTCAAGCTCTTCTTCCAGCGCGCCTCAAGCGTTGCCTCGATCGATGTCGACCGGCGCGCCTCGTCGCTCATCCAGGCTTCGATCTGGGTCCCGCCCCAGGGGCTGTCGACGATCCCGATCGGGATGCCCAGGGCGCCTTGGAGGTGGCGCGCGAAGAAATACCCGACCGCGGTGAACTGTCCCACGGTCGCCGGCGTTGCGGCCTGCCATCCGCCGGTCTTCGCCGTCTCCAGCGGGGTCGTGGATACGGCGCGCTCCACCTTCAGCTGGCGGATGAGCGGGTAGTTGGCCATCGCGACCTCCGCCTGCGCATTGTCCACCTGGTAGGTGCCGCCGCCGTCGTCCACCGTGAATTCCATGTTAGACTGGCCCGAGCACAACCAGACCTCGCCGACGACGATGTCGTGGAGCGTCAGCGTGCTCCGGCCCGCGACCACGAGGTCCGAGGGTTCGGAGCTCGCCGGGAACGGCCCGATGCGGACCAGCCAGCGCCCGTCGGCGCCGGCCGTCGCGCGCTCGGTCCTTCCGTGGAACGTGACGCTGATCGCGTCGCCCGGCTGCGCCCGGCCCCATACGGGATCGGCCTTGTCGCGCTGGAGGACGGCGTGGTCGCCGAAGAGGGGCGCCAGGCTGGGCCCGGAGTCTGAAGATGGGGCGGCGGCGCCTGCGACGCAGGGCGCGCCGAGCAGGACCAGGAGGCGGGCCAGCCGCCGCAGCATGCGGGGCCGGCGGCGGGTGTTCAAAGCGTTGCTTCTCATGGAGGGGTTGGGGTAGATGGGCGCTGCAAAAGCGCAAACCCATCATGACACCTTTGAAAATTACGGTCTGGGGCGAAAATGTCCATGAGCACAAGAGTGCCAAGGTAAAAGAGGTGTACCCCGACGGCATGCACGCGGCGATCGCCGCAGGCCTCAGGAAGCTGCTTCCTTCGGCTTTGGTGGCGACGGCGACTCTGCAGGAGCCCGAGCACGGCCTGTCCGCGGGAAGGCTCATGGACACCGACGTATTGACCTGGTGGGGGCACATGGCCCACGACCAGGTGAGCGACGACGTGGTGCGCCGCGTGCAGGCGCGCGTGCTGGAGGGGATGGGGCTCGTCGTCCTGCACTCGGGGCACCATTCGAAGATATTCAGGCAGCTCATGGGGACGACGTGCTCCCTGACCTGGAGGGAGGCCGACGAGCGCGAGCGACTGTGGATCTGCAACCCCGGGCATCCGATTGCGCGGGGCCTCGGCCGGTACTTCGAGCTCCCAAAGGAGGAGATGTACGGCGAGCCGTTTGCGATTCCGGCTCCGGAGGAGCAGGTGTTCGTCTCCTGGTTCGAGGGCGGCGACGTGTTCCGGAGCGGGTGCTGCTGGCGCCGGGGAAACGGCAGCATCTTTTACTTTCGGCCGGGGCATGAGACCTATCCGACCTACCACGATCCGAACGTTCAGCGCGTGATCGCCAACGCGGCCGAATGGGCGAGGCCCCGCGGCGCCTGGGTGGACTCCTGCCCCAATACGCCCGTGCCGGCCGAGAAGATCTCGCCCAAGTAGGACCCGGGGGGCCGGCGCATGCCGCCCCCGAGGTCTTGTTTCGACCTGTTGACCGATTTGGTAGACTCTTTCCCCCAACGGTGACCCCAGAGCAAAATATCATCTCGTTCCGAGGAGTGACCGTGCGCTACGGGCGGCTCACTGCCCTCAGGGACCTCACGTTTGCGATTCCCTGCGGCAGCTCGACTGCGGTCCTCGGACAGAACGGGGCGGGCAAGAGCACGCTCCTGCGCTCCGTGATGGGTTGGCAGAGGCTTTCCGCGGGCGAAATCCGCATCGGGGACGAGCACCCGCAGCATGCCCGCCCGAGGCTGGCCTATGTCCCGCAGAGGCACTCGGTGGACTGGGATTTCCCGATCACGGTGCGTGGCGTGGTGGAGCAGGGCCGCTATCCTTCGCTTTCAATGTTCCGCCGGCTGGGGCGCCCCGACCACGAACGCATCGACGCGGCCCTTGAGGAGCTCGGCATTTCCGACCTCGCCAGCAGGCAGATCCGGATGCTCTCAGGCGGCCAGCAGCAGCGGGTCTTCCTCGCGCGGGCGCTCGCGCAGGGCGGCGACATCTTCCTCCTGGATGAGCCGTTTGCCGGCCTGGACCTCTTCGGCTGCGAGGAGCTGACCCATATTCTGCGCAACTGGGCGGAGCAGGGCCGCACGGTCCTCGCGGCCGTCCACGACCTTGCGATCGCGAGGTCCTGCTTCGAAAGGGGCGTGCTTCTGGACACATCCCTGGTGGCCGCCGGCGCCATTGGGGCGGTCCTTTCGCCCGAAAATGTGGAGCGGGCTTACCGCGGCGGAAGGTGCGTGCACACGGGCCATGCGAGGGACCCGAGGCCCGAGGAGGCCAAGCCATGAGCCTCCACGACCTCGTCATCTCGCCATTCGCGTATGAATTCATGCGCCGGGGGCTCCTGTCGGCACTCCTGCTCGGCGTCAGCGGCGGCATGATCGGGTGCGTGCTGGTGCTCAGGCGCCTGGCGCTCATGGGCGACGCCCTCTCGCATTCGCTTCTGCCCGGAGTCGCGGTTGCCTGGTATTTTTTCGGAACGAGCACGTCGGCGCTCTTTTTCGGGGGGCTGGCGGCCGGCCTCCTGACGGCGCTTGGGAGCGCGCTCCTAAGCCGACTCACCCGGGTCAAGGAGGACGCGGCGTTCGGCTCCCTCTTCATCGTGTTTTTCGGGGCCGGCGTGGCGCTCGTCAGCAAGCTTCCGACCCGGATAAACCTGACGGACTTCCTCTTTGGGAACGTGCTCGGCGTAAGCGCGGGCGAACTGCGCCTCGCCGCCGCGGTCAGCCTCCTGACGGTCGCCATGTTCATCCTTTTCTACCGCAGCGTACTCCTCGAGACGTTCGACCCGGTGTTTCACCGGGCCACCGGAGGGCACGGCGGCCTGGTCCACCTGGGATTCCTGACGCTGACCGTGCTAAATCTGGTGGCCGCAATGCAGACCATGGGAATCGTCCTCGCTCTCGGGCTCTTCCTGCTGCCGGCCGTGAGCGCCTACCTGTGGTGCGACCGGTTCATCACGATGCTGCTGGTGTCGATTGCGATCGCCGTCGTCGATTCCGCAATCGGCATCCTTGTCAGTTTCCATGCGGGCATCGCGAGCGGCGCGGCGATCGTGCTGTGCCTTGGCGCGGTCTTTGTCCTTTCGGCGCTCTTCAGTCCGAGGCATGGGGCCATGGGCACCGTGAGGCAGGGCGCCGCGCGGCGGCCCGCGCCATGAAGTCCCTCGGCGCGTACGTGGGCGTCGGCCTGGCGGCGTTCGTCGCATCGGCGGCGCATGCCGAAACCCGGCCGCTTCGCGTCGCGACCCTGAACACCGTCCTCACCGAGATCGCGCGCGAGGTGGGGGGGGCGAGGGCGGACGTGGTGGGCCTCGTGGCTCCCGGCGTCGATCCGCACACGTTCAATCCCTCGCCCTCGGACGTGAAGGCTCTCGTCGATGCCGACGTCGTCCTGGCGTCAGGGCTCAACATCGAGATGTATCTCGACCGCCTGGCGGAGAGCGTCGGTCCGAGCGGCCGCGTGGTGTCGGTGGGAGACCTGCTGCCCTCGGTCATATCGGTGCCCGAGGCGGGCGGCCGCTCGGAAAAGGATCCCCATTGGTGGCATAGCATCGGCAACATGATTCTGGCGACGGAGCTCGTGAGGCGCGAATTCACAAGGGAGCGCCCCGCCTTTGCCGATGAGTTTGCGGCCAATGCGCAAGCCTATGCCGCGCGGCTCCGCGCGCTCAGGGAGTGGGCGGACATCCAGGTGGCCAGGCTGGCGCCGAGGCAGCGCCAGCTCGTCACGTCCCACGACGCCTTTGGCTACTTTGCGCGAGACTACGGCTTCACGGTGCACGCCATCAGCGGGCTGTCATCCGAGAGCGAGGCCGACGCCAGGAACGTGGCCGGCTTGATCGACCTCATCAGGCGCGAGCGGATTGGCGCCGTTTTTGCGGAGTCGAGCGTCGATCCGCGCCTTGTGGAGAACCTGGTGCGCGAGACGGGTGTCCGACTGGGCGGCACGCTCTATGCCGACGGACTCGGCCCCAAGGGAAGCGGCGCAGAAACCTACGAATCCATGTACCGGCACAACGTCCGCGTCATCGTCGATGCGCTCTCGGCGCGGTAGGCCGGGACGTCAGTCGTCGGTGTCGTTGCCCTTCGGATAATCGAACTTCACGTCGGTGAAGGTTGTCCCGCGGATCGTGACGCCCTTTAGCACCGCGGCGATATTCGACGCGTTCTTGGGCCAAGGGGCCGGTCCCTGAAAGAGCGAGGTGTCTCCGACCGTTTCTCCCGTCTCGGGATTGGCCACGGCCGCAAGAACGAAGTCGCGAGGCGCTCCGTCCACCGACGTCGAGATCACGATTGAGGGCGCCGAGGACCGGACGAAGTTCTCCATCTCTCCATCGAGGATGTAGGCCTGGAGGTTGCCGGTCGCCCCATCCATGACGAGTTCGACGTGATATTCCTCGTCGCCCAGCCGGACCGGGGTGCCGCCGTGGGGTGGGTGGTGGTGGTGCCTTTGGGGTGTCGCGGTTTCGGCGGGGACCGCGACCTTCGAGCATCCCGAAGCGAGAAACGCGGCGAGCGCGGCGGCCGAAAGGAGATGCTTGAGGAACGCCGGCATTGCAGGTGCCGGGATGAGAGCAGATTGTGTGGGCGCCGGGAATAACAAGTTTAGGGGCCCTTATCCCGGTGGCGGGGCCGCCTTAGCGGTTTCTTAATGCCAATGGCTACCAATTTAACTTAACGGCCGGGCCGGTTATCCCTAATATGGGGCCCGCATGACCGATGTTTCGGCGACCGACCTGGCCGTAGCCCAACCTCAACCCGGACAGGAGCTGCCGAACACCCTCCGGCCCCTGGCGGGCATCGCGTGCTGCGCCGGTTTGTCCGAACGCGAAGGGCTGAGCCCGCCCGTCGAGGACGAGTATCCCGAGGGTCACGTGCTGGACGGACGGTTTGTCCTCAGGGAAGTGATCGGACGCAGCGGCATGGCCACCATTTACCGGGCCGAGGACAGGGAGCAGGGGGGCAGAAGCGTGGCCGTCAAGGTCCCCCTCATGAGGATTGAGAGCGACCCCGTATCCTTTGGCCGCTTTCAGCGCGAGGAGCGGATCGGCACGACGCTCCGGCACCCGCTTCTTCTCGAGTTCGTTCCGGTGGATGGGCCCAAATGCCGGCCCTATATCGTGACCGAGTATCTCGATGGCTGCACCCTCGCCTATATCCTGCACCGCACGCGCCCGCTTCCCGAGGCGGATGCCCTTGGGATCGCAAGTGCCATCTGCTTGGCGTTAAAGTACCTGCACAGCCGCAAGATCATCCACCGCGACCTGAAGCCGGGAAACGTGATGATCTGCCGCGACTTGAGGCTATGCCTCATGGATTTCGGCCTCGCGGCGGAGGTGGATTCGGGGTTCAGCCTCCTGGCTGGATTTACGCCGCTTTTTGGAACGCCCGAATACATGGCGCCTGAGCAGGTGCTAAACAAGGCGAACGACGAGCGAACCGATATCTACAGTGTGGGAGTGATGCTTTATCAGATGCTCACCGGCGTGCTTCCGTTCCAGGCTGAGGACCCCTGGGCCGCCGCCCAGCTTCGGGTGAACGGCGATCCGGTGGCGCCGCGATCCTTGAATCCAGCGATCACGCCGGAGGCCGAGGAGATCGTGCTGCATGCGATGCGGCGCCGACCGGCCGACCGTTATCCAACCGTCGAAGCTTTCAGGGCGGAGCTTGACTCGCCGTCCAGCGTCCATGTCACCGGACTGAGCGGGCGCCTCAAGGCTCCCCGGTGGAGGATCAGCCTTCAAGGCACGCCGATCCTGGCGGGGGCACTCATTGGCGCCGGTGCGCTCCTTTTCATGACGGGGCTTTTTTTCGTCCTCATGCGCCACCGCTGATCTGGATTCGGCAAATGGCGTCTCCGGTTGTAAAAAAGGGGGCTGGAGGCCAGCGTAGGGGATGGTTCCTGTTTCGCTCTTAGACCTGGCTCCCATTGTGCAGGGCGGCACCGCCTCGGAGTCGCTCGCGCGCACCCTGGATCTGGCACGACATGCCGAGCGATGGGGATTCAGGCGATATTGGCTTGCCGAGCACCACAACATGCCGGGCATTGCCAGTGCCGCCACGGCCGTCGTGGTGGGCCATGTCGCAGCGGGGACCACCACGATCCGGGTGGGATCCGGGGGCATCATGCTGCCCAACCACGCGCCGCTCGTGGTCGCCGAGCAGTTTGGGACGCTGGCAGCGCTCTTCCCGGGCCGGATCGATCTTGGCCTGGGACGTGCCCCGGGCACCGATCCGCTCACGGCAAGGGCCCTGCGCCGGGGCAAGCCCGACACCTCCGATTCGTTCCCGCAGGACGTGAGGGAATTGCAGGGGTATTTCCGGCCGCCCGCGCCCGGACAGGCCGTGCAGGCTGTCCCCGGGGCGGGTCAGTCGGTGCCGATCTGGCTCCTGGGGTCGAGTCTTTTTAGTGCGCAACTCGCTGCTGCCCTAGGGCTTCCATTCGCCTTTGCCTCTCATTTTGCCCCGGAGCTTCTGGGGGAGGCGCTCGAGCTTTACCGGGGTGAGTTTCGCCCTTCGGAGTCGCTCAAGAAACCCTATGCGATGGCGGCGGCGGTGGCGATTGCCGCCGACACCGATGCCGAGGCTGCGCGCCTGTTCACTTCCCTTCAGCTGAGCTTCGTCAGGCTGCGGCGCGGGACGCCGGGTCCGCTTCCCCCTCCGGTCGACACCATGGATGGCGAATGGACGGCCGGGGAAAAGGCTGGGGTGGACCGGGCGTTCCGGGAGGCCATCGTCGGTTCTGCGCAATCCGTCCGGAACGGCATCGACGCTTTCGTCCGCCGCACCCGCATCGACGAACTCATGGTGACCGCCTCGATTTACGATCATGCCGCCCGGTTGCGCTCGTTTGAGCTCGTTGCCCGGGAGACCGGGGCCCTTGCGCAGGGTGTCAACGCCGGCGGCCCTGCCTAAAGCAGGGACGTGGCGAATAGGGCCCTAAACCCTGCTGGGCATCTCCAGAGGGATGATCGCGTGCCGGCGCAGCTCGACGCCGCGCAAGAAGGTGACGATCGCCCGCTCGCCGATCCGGTCGCCCGTCAGCTGCTTGTGCAACGCATCGACCGCCGGAGTCGGGGCTCCATCCAGCGCAAGAAGGATGTCGCCCTCAACGAGCCCGGCGCGGGCCGCGGGGCTTTCGGGTTCAATCCCCATGACGAGGACGCCGGTCTCGACGGAAAGGTGATGGTGGTGGATCAGCTTGCGCAGCAGCGGCACATTCTGGCCGGCGACGCCGATGAAACTCCTCCGGATGCGCCCTTCCTTGATGAGCCAGGCCGCCACCCAGCGGGCGGTATTGCTCGCGATCGCGAAGCAGATTCCCTGCGCCGGCCGAATGATGGCCGTATTGACTCCGATCACCTCGGAGCGGGTGTTGATGAGGGGGCCGCCGGAGTTGCCGGGATTGAGGGCTGCGTCGGTCTGGATGACATTGTCGATCAGCCTTCCCGACGCCCCGCGCAGCGAACGGCCAAGGCCGCTGACAATCCCCGCAGTGACCGTCTGCTGGAAACCCATGGGCGAGCCGATCGCGATTGCAATCTGGCCGAGACGAACGGCATTGCTGTCGGCCAAGGACAAATGGGCGAGGTCGTCGTCGGCGCTCACGCGAAGGACGGCAAGGTCCGAATCCGGATCGTCGCCCACCAGGTCAGCCGAAAGCTTCCGGCCGTCCGCAAGGAACACGAGAATCTGGCCGGCGCCGTGGACCACGTGGCTGTTGGTCAGCAGGTATCCGTCCGGCGAGATGAAGAAACCTGAACCGGCGCCTCCAGGCGTCTCGCTGCCGCGGACCTCGATATGAACCACGGCCGGATGTGCCTCCGAAACCGCTGTGGATACGGCATTTGAATACGCGTCGATCAGGGCATGGTCAGCGTCCTGGGCGCTATCGTTGACGAGCAATGATGCGGTCATGCCCTGCAATGAGTCCGCGAACACCGAATTTGCAACTGGCGCCGTCGGGGGGATATCGCCGCGTTTTCTTTGTCGGTTGGGCGCGGGGCCAAGGCCGCCGAGCCGGTGCGCCAGGGGCACATTAAAATCGCCGTTTAGGCGAAACGGGGTGCCGGCAGGCGCGTCATTATTCGGATTGATTTCCGAAGTCCAAATTCCAACCGCCCGGCACGCACATCGTCGCCCATGATGTGGCCCGGATACAGAAGCAAGCTCGCCCCTTCGAGCGCACCCGCTGGCGTGGAACCGAAGGTCATTGGGGATCCGGAGCGCAGGCGCCGGCGGCTCCTCGCCAGGCGGGTCGCCCTCGCGCTCGTGGTCCTCGCCGCCGCGGTCATTGCGGCTTATATGGCCGCCACAAAGTCGGTTCCTCCCCCCGATGCTTCGTTCTAGCCTCGAGACTGAAGCCATCGTTCGTCCGCCATCCCGCCCGGCGGGCACCTCGATCACGGCGAGCATTGTGACCCACGGCTCGGGCGACGAGATCACGAGCTGCCTCGAATACCTTTACGCCTCGACCCACCGGCCGCTCGAGGTCGTTGTCTTTGACAACGCGAGCTGCGATGACACTCTGGAGCGCCTCGAGGCCTTCTCCGGCAGGATCCGGGTCGTTCGAAGCCGCGAGAACCTTGGTTTCGGCCAGGGAAATAACCACGCCCTCGCCGGCGCAAGGTCGGGATTCTTCCTTTTGCTAAACCCCGACGTTCTGCTGCAGCCCGGCAGCCTCGACCGCCTCGCCTATCATCTCGAGACGCATCCGGAATGCGGGGCCGTGGCTCCGCTCCTCGAGGAGGGACCGGAACGGAGGCTCGGCGGATTCGAAATCAATTACCCAGGCCTCAAGCGGATTCCGGCCGACTGGCCCGAGCTGCCCGGAACGATCGCCTTCCTGAAGGGCGCCTGCGTCCTCGTCCGAAGCGCACTCTTCCATGAGCTGCGCGGATTCGACCGGCGGTTCTTCCTCTACGGCGAGGACATCGACTTCGGACTCCAGATCCGGCGCGCAGGATACTCCCTCGAATGCCTCGGGGACGTGGTCGTCCGCCATGAGGGAGGCCACAGCGAGTGCGGCCGCTCTCCGCGCCTGGTCGAGGCCCAGCGGTACCGGGCACTGCTCCAGTTCTACGATAAGAACTATCCGAGAAGGACGATGCTGCGACTGATGCTCCGGGATCTGCTTCGCTTCAGCTTTCGCTGGGCCGTGCACCGCCTGACTCCGGGAGGCGCGGCCCGGCGCAAGGCCGAGGAATACCGCGGGCGTCTCGAGACCTGCGAGTCCTTTTTGTTTTCTGAACGGCAACGCCTGCTGCGGTAGCCCTTTATCCGAGGGTGCGGTTGCAGGGACGAACCCCGCTTGAGGCCGGCTTCGTCGGAGATTGGGCTTGGTCGACCGCGGAGTCCGGCGTTTATTGCGGGGGTGCCTTTGCCGCCAGAAGCGATGGGACAGGCCTCCGCGCCGTCCGGAGGAAGCGCCGACCGGCGCATCCTGTTCCTGGTCCGGGCCGCCCTCGTTCTGGGTGCGGCGTTGGCGATTGCGGTGCATGGGTTCAGCGAAATCCGCACGCTTCGCCTCGGCGAGCCCATGGGCATGTGGGAGACGACCTATGCGTCGATTTCCCGGGTCTGGCCGCACGAATACCAGCTGGGCAATTATGTGGCCGGGCACGATAATTACGGTCCGGGTTATCCGGCGTTTTGCCGCCCGTTCCTGCACCTCATCGCCGACGTCTATGTCGCGCACCGGACGGCGAACTTGGTCGCGATATGCGCCGCCTGTGCGGCGCTTGTGGGCATCCTTCGCTCCAATCGGTGTTCGGTGCCGGTCTGCGCGGCGGTGACAGCCGCTTTCTATGCGCTCAACGAGGGGACCTATTCGGTCCAGGCCCGCCCGGACTTCCTGGTCGCGTTTGAGATCCTCCTCATCCTGGGAATCGGACAGCCCTCCCTCAGGAGAAAATGGGGCCCCGTCCGTCTCGGGATCCTCCTTGGCGTGCTTGCGCTTGCCGCCTATCTGACGAAACCCTACGCGGTCCTCGCGTGGGCCATCGTGGTTGGGCACATCGCGCTTGAGCGGCGTTGGCGGCAGGCCGCGGTCGTGGCTGGCCTTGGCGCGGCGATCTTGGGAGGGGGCCTCTGCCTCTACGCGAACTCCAATCCCTACTACTTCTTCGAGAGCTTCACGGGGCTTCGAGCCGCCACCGACATGAATGGCGCCTGGTTCGTCATGCAGGTGCGCGATTTTTCCGTGCTCGCTTGCGGGCTGATCGCGATCGCCGTACCGGCAGGAATCCAATTTCTGAGGCGGTCCAAGCAACCGCTGCGCGGACGAAGCGCCGAGACGCGGAAAGCCGGGCCGGCGCGAGCGGGAACGCCGGCTATTGGGGCTGGGCCATCTTGATCGGTGCGGTCGCCCTCATCGCGGGCCCCGGCTGGCACCGCGGCGCCTACCTGACCTATTTCCTCCATCTTCTGCTGCCGCAGCTTTCGGTCTTTGCGGGCATGGCATGCGCGGGGCCAACCTTTGCTGCGCGGCGGTGGCCCTGGCGCGAGGCCCTGCTCGTGGGCAACCTGACCGTCCTGGTGGCCCTGGCCCCCAGGGCACCCGCGGCGGATCCTGGCTGGGATGCGCTTGCGCGCGACGTGCTCCGGCAGCCGGGGCGCGTTGTCGTGGACTTTATCATGGAACCCATTGCAAGGCAAAGAGATGATGCAACGATACTGGGAGACGGGCTGACCGCATTTGCGCTGGCCGAGCCGCTCCTCATCGACCCCCCGACCTCCATTTCATCGATGGCGCTTGCCGAGACCCGGGAATACGAAACGGCTCTCAGGCGGGAGGTTTTTGGCCGTGTGCGCCCGGAAGCCATCTATCTGGACGTCCTTTTCCAGGCCCAGCCCGACCCGGGCAAGCCCGCGAAGACGATACCGCGCGACGGATTGACCTATCTCCTGTCGGGACTGGAAGGGGAATATCGGGTGGCCAGCATCTTCACGATCCACCCCTACCAGCTCTCGACCAACACGGCGCGCCAGTTCACGGGATCGTGGGAGTCGCATATCCTGAAGCTCGTTCGGAAGGAGCGCTGATCGGAAGATAGCGATCCGGGACGCAGAGGAAACTCGCAGCCCCGGAGTGGACGCGCGCCGGGATCCGTCAATGACCCGCCCGCCTGAGTGCAGCTTGGGCGAGGCCAGGCTCGCCCCGTGCCTCCATGACCTGGGCAAAAAGGTCCAGAAATGCGCGCCTGCTCGCGGGCTGGAGCGGCCGGGCGGTGCACGCCTCCGCCAGGAAGAAACTGTGAAGGGCGTCCGCTGACCGGCCAAGCTGGAGCAACACCAGGGAAAGGTTGTAGTAGGCATCGGTGTAGCCGGTTGAGCTGCGGACGGCCAGTTCCAGGCGATCTGCGGCTTCCTGCGGCTCGCCCGCCCGTGCAAACGCGAGGCCGAGATGCTCGTAAAGGATCGCCACAACAGGCACATCGGCCCTCTCGCGGGCATTTCCTGAAACCGCTGCCATTGTCTTCAGATCATACACCGTCAAAAGGGTCGCCAGGCGGGCCCGAATGTCGGCATCGAGCGGTACGGCGCGGCCCTCGATGTAATCGACGAACTCCTGGCGGGAGCGGAGGTTCGCCAGCATCCCGGGATTCGTGAGATCGCGCTCGACGTGTTGAAAAAGGGTGTCCCGGTTGCGCCAGGTACCCACCTGTGCCCATGAGAGGGCGCCGAGAAACAGGAGCAGGAGGAGGAACCCAGCGCAGAGGGCCGCCCTAACGCCCGTCCCGGGGATCCTCGAGAGGGCCGCCGCCATCATGGCGGCCATCATCACGGTCAGAAAATAGGCGTACCGATCGGAGGTGTAGTGCGGAAACTCCGTGACTCCGGAGAAGGGCAGCGCCATCGCGAGATAGGCGATGAAGAGAGCGAAGATCCACGGGCGCTTCCGCAGCGAGAGGGTGCACGCGAGCGCGGAGAACGCCAAGGCCGCCTCGCAGACGGCGAAGCGCCAGGAATACGGGTCGAACGAGACAAGCGTGTCATAGTAGGGAGAGAGATGGAACGGCCACCACGGGCGGAGCACGTAATAGACGGCGACGTAGGCCGTCTGGGCTGCTCGGGATGCCAGGGGGAAATGCTGCAGGCTGGGCAGCCCGCCCCATCCGCTTCCATTCGAGGAGCGGGCGTAAAACGTGACGGCCATCACCGCGGCGCTCACCGCCACGAACGGCAGCTTTTCAATGGCCAAGCGCCGGAATGTGTCGGGCGCAAGGCGCCGTTGCCCCGCGTAGATCCAATCAAGCGCGAGGAGCATCACGGGAGCGCCGAGCGTGAGCGGATACGTCAGAAGAGAGATCGCAAAGCAGACGAGCGCGAGAGCCATTCCACTTGCGCGGCCTTTTCCCGCGTCCTGGCGCAGGTAGGAGCGCAAATAAAGGAGCAGGCCGATGAGGAAAAAGAACATGCTTTGCCCGTAGAGCATTCCGGAGACCCACGCCGTCGACTCGACCCTAAGGGGATGGAGCGCCCACCAGCCCGCGCAAAGGATTGCCGACGCCACATGCCAGAGAGGAAGCCCGTGGGACCGGGCTTCGGCTGCGAACACGCGCAGGAAGGTGAGGATGATGCAAAACACGGCTGCCGTGTTCGCGAGGTAGAAGAGTAGGGCTGCTCCGTGGTAACAGGCGGGATCAAGCCCGTTGACCCCGTACACCGCGGAGAACCCCGTCCACCCGAGCGGTATGTAGCGGCGTACGTAGGCGGAGTCGGAGAAGAACCAGCGCAGGCGTTCCAGCGTGATCGCGCCCATGTGCGGATTCAGGGTCACGTTGATGTCGTCGTCCATCGACGCTATGAATTGGAATCCGATTGCGCGCCCGTTGATGGCGAGCGCGGCCAATACGAGGGCCACGGCCCCAAGCCACGCCAAGCGTTTCGCCCCTGCTCCTGCAAAGTAAGGGGATGCCGAGAATCCGGAGGGCGGCTCAGGCTTTCTCGAATGGGTCATGGAACAAGCACCGCCCATTGAACGGGGAAAGGCCTATAGCGAAAAGCCCTAATTCGCCCGCATCGCCGCTATACGCGCACGCAAGCGCGATCCGGAGAGGAACGTATCGGTGTGACGCGTCTTTCCCGATGGAATCCGACCCCCTCCGTTAAAGGGAGCAGGCCCCCATCGGAACCAGGGGGCACGGCCGCACCTCCGGGAGACGGCGACGCCCAGGTAGCCTGCGCGATGCCGCGACCGTCCCCCTTGGCAGCCGAACAAAGGGAATAGCCGAATAGGAATGACGGGCTGATGGAGGAGGTGAACGACCCGGCCACGACCGCGGTGCTCAACGAAAAAGGCGGCGCAGCTCAATCCGGGCGCGGCCCCGGGTTTGCGCGGAGGCACCTTAAAGCGGGCACCGCTTATTGAATTAGCTTATGCAGGTTTCGAGAAGTTCTAATTAGTCGTCGGTTTTTGGGCCGATTTCGCGGGCAATCTTGACTGAAGCCGGCAATGGGCAGAGTACGCTCGACTGAAAGTAATACCCTTACCCTGCCACGAATTTAGTTGGATTTGCCCCTGTTTGTTGGCCGTCCGCCCCGCGGCGTCGGTCTTTTTCAAACCCTTGGGGGCAATAGCCAGTGTCGGAACCTAAATCCCAAACCACCAAAACATGCCTGC
>CAWHOL010000023.1:0-20000 GCA_963830965.1 uncultured Verrucomicrobiae bacterium
AATGGAGCCGGCTGTCGGGGTTGAACCGACGACCCTCGGTTTACGATACCGATGCTCTACCACTGAGCTAAGCCGGCGTCAGAACGGTCACTCCACCATCGGCTCCAAATCGTGTCAAGGACGCCGGAATATTCAGGGGCCTTGGACCCCAAAGTCCCCGTTCCTGAGGCGGATAAGCCGTGGACTCCCGGACAAGCGGTCCGGGGATGTTATTAGAGTGACGAATGTCAGCTATCCCAGCCATCTGGCGACACTTATAGTGGCTTTTTGGCATGGCCCGCGGGCCCGCAATTGATGATAGTGTGAACCGGCTACCCCAGCCAAAACCCCCCGTTGGTCAACATGGTCTCCTCTTCATCCCCATCCCAAGATGGAGCGATTGCGACTCCGTCGCCGCGTTCCATCCATGACGTCGTCATCCGCCTTGCGGGCAATTCGCAGGACGGCATACAAACCATAGGAGGGTTCCTCGCCCGGCTTGCCGGGCGTTCCGACCAGGAGGTCATGACGTATATGACCATCCCGGCGACGATTTCGGGAGGGCCCTCGATCTTCCAGGTCAGGATGGGCACCGGCGATATCCTGTCGGCCGGAGACCAGGCGGACCTGCTCGTCGCGTTTTACCAGGACAGCTACGAAAACCACATCGGGTTCCTGAGGCCCGGCGGGGTGCTCCTCTACGACGCCGACCACGTCAAGCCCGACCCCGAGGATCGCCGGTTCACCGCGGTCGGCCTGCCGATCACCAGCCGCACGGTTGAGGCGGTGGGGGGCTCCTCGAAGGACAAGGGAAAGAACCTGTTCGTCCTGGGCCTCTTGGCGCGCCTCTTTGAGTTGGACGTCGCGAAGCTGACGGGCCTCATCCGAGACCGATTTGGCGGCCGTGCCGAGGACATCGTGCGCAATGCCATGCTCGCGTTTGACGCGGGCTACGGCTATCCGACCGACGGGCTTCGCGCGTGCTTTTTCCGCCTTGAGGGGCCCCAGGTTTCCGCGGGGGGACGGCCTCAGGTGACGCTGGACGGCAACACCGCCCTCACCTACGGGCTGATCGCGGCGGGCGTGCGCTACGGGGCGGGCTACCCCATCACGCCCTGGTCCTCGATCATGGAAACGCTGCGCACGGAGCTGCCGAAGTACGGCGGCACGTTCGTGCAGACCGAGGATGAGCTGGCGGCGATTGCCTACGCCCTGGGCTTCGCCTATTCGGGGCACCTGGCCGTCACCGGCAGCTCCGGACCGGGCCTGTCGCTGAAGATGGAGGCGCTCGGATGGGCCACGATGGCCGAGATGCCGGTCATCGTCGTCAATGTGCAGCGCGGCGGGCCGAGCACCGGCCTGCCCACCAATGTGGAACAGAGCGACCTGCTCCAGGCGATCTACGGCAGCCACGGGGATTCCCCGAGGGTCGTGCTGGCCCCGCGAAACGTCGAGGAGTGCTTCTATGTCGCCCTCGAGGCGGCGCGCATCGCCCGCAAGTACAGCACCCCGGTGATCATTCTCACGGACCAGGGGCTGGCGACCCGGATCGAGGCGTTCGACGAGCCGAACCTTGAGGCGCTCATGGCCAATCCGAGCGTCGACCTCGCCGAGCGCGGGGCCGATTTCAAACCGTATCCCCTCGACAGCATCACCCGCCATGCGCCCCCAGGGGCGCGCATCGCCTCGGGAAAATACCCGACCGTATCCGGGCTCGAGCACGACGAGCTGGGGCATCCCTCCGGCAATCCGCAGATGCACCAAAAGATGACCGAGAAGCGCCGGGAGAAGCTCCGGACGCTGGCGGGGGAAGTGCCCGTTCCCGAGGTCTATGGGGACCCCGAGGGCGACGTGCTCCTCGTCGGCTGGGGCTCCACCTGGGGACCCGTTCGGGAGGCGGTCGGCCGCCTGCGGGCGGACGGCGCCCAGGTGGGGCAGCTCCATCTCACCCAGATCAACCCGCTCCCCCTGGGACTCGGCGAGATCTTCCGGCGCTACCGCCACGTTCTCGTCATCGAGATGAACGACCAGGGCGTCTACGGATTCGGCCAGTTGGCCATGCTCCTGCGCGCGAGCCTCGCGCTTGCCCACATTGACAGCGTGGCCAAGACCGACGGGCTCACCTTCAAGGTGTCCGAAATCGTCGACGGGGTGAACCGCCGGCTGAGCCTGAACGGCCACGGAGCCAGAGTCTGACCCCCCTCCCCACTAACCCGAACCCCTTCCACAAGCCATGTCCCCAGCCACGCTGACCCCCGAACCCGCCCCCGCAGCCCCAAGGGCCCCGCTCACAAAGAAGGCCCTCACGGCCGATCACCCGACCTGGTGCCCGGGCTGCGGCGATTTCGCCGTCCTCGCCTCGTTCTACCGCGTGCTCGAACGCCTGCAGTACCCGCAGGAGAAGATCGTCACCATGGCGGGCATCGGCTGCTCGTCGCGGTTCCCCTATTTCGTGAACACCCACGGCGGACACTTCATCCATGGGCGCTCCCTTCCCTTTTCCGCCGCGATCAGCCTGAGCCGCGACGACCTCCATGTGTTCGCGTTCGGGGGCGACGGCGACGGCTTCTCGATCGGCGGCAACCACCTGGTCCATACGGCCAGGAAGAACATCCGCATGACCTACGTGATCATGGACAACTCGGTCTACGGCCTGACGAAGAAGCAGACATCCCCGACGTCGCCGGTGGGATTCAAGTCAAAGACCGACCCCACCGGGGCGATCGACCAGCCGATCAACCCGATGCGCACCCTGATCAACAGCGGCGCGACGTTCGTGGCCCGCAGCCATGCGACGCAGGTCAACCACATGACCGAGATGATGGAGCGCGCGGCGCGCCATGACGGCTTCTCCGTCGTGGAGATCCTCTCCGAATGCGTCGAGTTCTACGAGGGGGCCTTCGACGCGGGAAATCCCCGCAAGGGCGGCCAGTTCCGGCTGATCGAAAACCACGACACGAGCGACCTGGTCGCCGCCTACCGCCTTGCGTCCGAGCCCTGGCCCGGCGTGTTCGGCGTTTTCTACGAGGCGAGCCGCCCCACCAAGAACAAGCTTGAGGCGGAGCTGATCTCCAAGGCACGGGAGCGGACCAAGGGCGCGAGCGACCTTGAGCTGCTTCAGGCGTCCTTCCGCAAGGCGCGCTGAGGTCCGGCGGATACCCCGCGATTCGTCCACCGGGTGCGCGGTTGACCCCGCGCCCGGGCCGGTTCCTTTTCCCTGGGCAAAGGGCCCATCCGCCGTGATTCCGACCCGCAGATTCGACTATCCCCTGCCGAGCGAGCTGATCGCGCAGACGCCTGCCGACCGCCGGGACGGTTCGCGCCTGCTGGTCGTCGACCGCGCGGCCCGCACCGTGTCCCATCGCGTGTTCGGGGAGCTTCCGGGCCTCCTGCGGCCGGGAGACACGCTCTTTCGCAACACCGCGTCCGTGCTCCCCGCGAGGCTCCACGGCCGTCGCGCAACCGGGGGAAAAATCGAGTGCCTCCTCCTGACGCGCCTGGAGAGCCCTCCCGGCGCGGGCGAACGCTGGCAATGCCTTGTGCGCCCCGGCAAGAAGCTTCCCCCCGGGGCCTCCTTCGGGCTCGCGGACGGGGCGCTCCACGGGACCGTGGCCGCCCTCCAAGGGGACGGCTCCGTCCTCGTCCAGTTCGACATCCTCTCCGGCTCCTCGGTCGTCGAAGCGGCCAACCGGTCCGGGGAGGTGCCCCTTCCTCCGTACATCCGCAGGACGGACCGTTCGCTCCGCGGGCAGGACCGCGAGCGCTACCAGACGGTCTATGCCGACCCCGGCCGCCAGGTCGCCGTGGCGGCACCGACCGCCGGGCTCCATTTCACGCAGGGCCTCCTGGAGGCGCTCCGCGCCTCGAGGGTCGACACCCGGGACCTGACGCTCCATGTCGGCCTCGGGACCTTCAGGCCGATCGCGGCCGAGTCGATCGAGGAGCACCCCATCCACAGCGAGGTCTACGAGATCCCCCTGGAGACGCAGAGGGCCCTATTCCCCCCGCTTCGTGGAAGGCGGATCGCCGTCGGGACCACCTCGGTGCGCACGATCGAGGATTTCCTGAGCCGGCAGCCGGAGCCCGCCGAGGGCGCCCGGTTCGCGGAGGCCTCGCTCTTCCTTTATCCGCCCGCCCGGTTCCGGGGCGTGGATGCCCTCATCACGAATTTTCACCAGCCCCGCTCGACGCTCCTGTGCCTGGTGGCCGCATTCCTGACCCCGGGGTCCACGGACGGGATCGACTGGCTCCTGGAGATCTACCGCGAGGCGGTTGCGCGGCGGTACCGGTTTTTCAGCTACGGCGACGCCATGCTGATTCTCTAAAAAAGGCCTGTCGGTTTGTGTTTTGGCCCCGTTGGATCCAGTAGTAAGGTCCCTAACCTAAATCGATCCACCCTATGAAACTCATCTACAAAACGCTCATGCTTGCCGGCTTCGCCGCCGGTCTGGTCTCCGCTGCATCCGCGGCCGTCGAGACCTACGCCATCGACCCGGTCCATTCGTCGGTGACCTTTTCCGTCCGCCACTTCCTCACGAGGGTGCCCGGACATTTTGCGAAGTTCACCGGGACAATCACGGTCGACCGCGACAACCTTGAGAACAGCTCGGTGGTGGCCACGATCGACGTCGGCAGCGTCTCGACCGACAACGAAAAGCGCGACAACCACCTGAAGTCGCCCGACTTCTTTGATGCGGCCAAGTTCGACTCGATCGCGTTCAAGAGCACGTCGTGGAAGAAGACAGGCGAAGGCACGTTTGACGTGGCCGGCGACCTTACGATCCACGGCGTGACCAAGCCGGTCGTCCTCAAGGTGGACCTCCTCGGGTTCGGCCCCGGGATGATGGGAGCGCAGCTCTCCGGCTGGGACGCGTCCGTCACCCTCAACCGCCGGGACTTTGGCGTCAACGGCCCTGCGATGCTCGGCAAAGCGCTGGGCGACGATGTGGGCGTCTCGATCACGATCGAGGCCGATCTCAAGAAGTGAGTCCCGACGAACTCCAGGCGCTGATCGAGGAGGCGACGTTCGACTACGTCAGCGGCGCCCCCGAGGTCGCCCTGGAGAAGCTCGGCCGTGCCACCGCGGCGTCGCCCGACTCGTTTGAGGCCTGGCATGCGCTGGCCGAGATAAACCTCGCCCTTCGCCGCCTGGACGATGCGCTGGCCGCGGCCGAGCGGGCCCACGGGCTGCGGAAGGCGGATCCCCTCGCAATCGCCACCCTGTCGCGCACCTGGATGGAGCGGGGGGACAAGGCGCGCGCCGAACACTTCGGCGCGATGGCTCGGGTACAGAGCTGGAAGGAGGAGCTGGGGTCGCCGTCCGGGCCCGATGCAGGCGGGTTGCGTTGAATTGTGACGTGCCTCCCGTTGACACGAGGAACGGGCCGCCGGTAGGGTTGGGCCAGACTGCCGATCCATGGAACCCCCCTCCTACACGCTGGAGTTTGAGAAGCCGCTGAGGGATCTGGCGCGCCAGCTTGACGAGCTGCGCCAGCAGTCGATCGAGTCAAACGTGGATACGGTGAAGGAGATCCGTTCGATCGAGAAGAAGATCGAGACGACCCAGCGGGAGATCTATTCAAACCTGACTCCCTGGCAGAAAGTGCAGCTCGCCCGGCATCCCAAGCGGCCCTACGCCCTCGATTACGTGTCGATGATCTGCAAGGGCTTTCAGGAGCTCCATGGGGACCGGCAGTTCAACGATGACCGGGCCCTCGTGGGAGGCACCGCCTTTTTTGACGGGCAGGCCGTGATGATCGTCGCCCAGCAGAAAGGGCGCGATCCGAAGGAGCGAATCGCGCGAAACTTTGGAATGCCCCAGCCCGAGGGTTACAGGAAGGCCCTCAGGATCATGAAGATGGCGGAAAAATTCCGGATCCCGGTGCTGTCGTTCATCGACACCCCGGGAGCCTTTCCGGGGGTCGGGTCTGAGGAGCGCCATGTTTCGGAGGCGATCGCCGTAAACCTGCGCGAGATGGCGATGCTCCGGACGCCCACCCTGTCGGTGGTTGTCGGCGAGGGAGGCTCCGGAGGGGCCCTCGGGATCGGCGTGACCGACCGGGTCCTCATGTTTGAGAACAGCTATTATTCGGTGATCACCCCGGAGGGCTGCGCCGCGATCCTTTGGAAAGACGGGGCCGCCGCCCCGAAGGCCGCCGAAGCGCTCAAGGTCGACGCAGACGACCTTGCGAAGCTTGGGGCGATCGACGAGGTGATTTCGGAGCCCCTCGGCGGGGCCCATAATGATCCCGCGCAGGCGGCGGCGACCCTGAAATACGCGCTCCACAAGCACCTGAACGACCTCCGGGCTCTGGACCTGGAGAAGCTCCTCGAGGTCCGCTACGCGCGCTACCGCCACATCGGCACCTACGTCGAGGCCGGGATCACGAAGTCCTGACTGGGCGCCTAGCGGCGGACCGTCACCAGCTCGATCCTCGCCGCGGTGGCCATCGGCGGGTTGATCTCGATCAGCGCCCCGGAAAGGCGCACGTCCCCCGTGGCGACCTCGAAGCGCCTCGGCATGCCGTCCATGAACCGGGAAATCACCGGGGCGACCTCGCGCCCGAGAACGCTCGCGTACGGGCCGGTCATCCCCACGTCGCACATGAAGGCCGTGCCCTTCGGCAGCACGCACGCGTCGGCCGTGGGGACGTGCGTGTGGGTCCCGAGGACGGCCGTCACGCGCCCGTCGAGGTGCCAGCCCAGGGCCTGCTTCTCCGAGGTGGCCTCCGCGTGGATCTCGACGATGATCGCGTCCGCCTGGCCCCGGAGCCGCTCCACCATCCGGTCCGCGCACTGGAAAGGATCCTCGGCCTTCATGTTCATGTACTGGCGCCCGAGGACGGTGAAGACGGCCACCTTGAACCCCCGCGCGGCGATCACCACGTGGTCCCAGCCCGGGCACGAGGCCGGCAGGTTTGCGGGGCGGCACACGCGGTCGATCTGCGCGATGTCGTTCTCCCAGCCCCGCTGGTCCCAAACGTGGTCGCCGAGCGTGACCGCGTCGACCCCCGACTCGAGGAGCGAGCGGGCGATCGGGGCCGTGATGCCCGAACCCGCCGCGGAGTTCTCCCCGTTGGCGATCACGAAATCGATGCCCGACTCGCGCCTCATGCGCGCGACCTTTTCCTCGACGATTTCCCGGCCGGGCTTCCCCACGATGTCCCCGATGAATAGGAGCTTGAGCACGGCCTATAAGTTGGACCTGGCGGGCCGGCCCGCCAGTCAATTCAGGAGGCTTGCCTAGCCCGCCCGTTGCCCTTCAGATGGAGGGCTTTTCAAGATTCGCACAGCCATGAAAACACGCACCTCACCCACGCCGTTTCCAAAGGCCGAGATCGGCCCCGAAATGAAGGGCTCCGACGCCGTCGTCGCATGCCTTATCCGCGAGGGGGTCGACGTCATCTTCGCGTACCCCGGCGGCGCATCCCAGGAGCTCCACCAGTCGCTTGCGCGCACGGAAAAGATCCGCGTCATCCTCCCGCGCCACGAGCAGGGCGGATCCTTCGCGGCGGGAGGCTACGCCCGGGCCACGGGCAGGGTCGGCGTCTGCATGGCGACCAGCGGCCCCGGCGCCACGAACCTCGTGTCGGCGATCGCGGACGCGTACATGGATTCGATCCCGCTCGTTGCGATCACCGGCCAGGTGAAGAAGGAGTTCATCGGCAAGATGGCCTTCCAGGAGACCGACTTCTTCGGGATGACGCTGCCGATCGTGAAGCACTCGTACCTCGTCATGGACGTCAACGAGATCCCGCGGATCATGAAGGAGGCGTTCCACCTCGCCCGCACCGGGCGGCCGGGCCCGATCGTCATCGACATCCCGAAGGACGTCCAGCAGGCGAAGTTCCGCCCGGTCTTCCCCGCCTCCGTCGAATTCCGCAACCCGGTGCTCTCCCTCGTGCACAGGGCCGACGACGAGAGCCTCAGGAGGGTCCTCGGGCTCGTCGCCCAGGCCAAGAGGCCCGTCATCTACGCCGGCGGCGGCATCATCTCCTCGGACGCGCACAAGGAGCTGCGCACGTTCGCCGAGGCCACCCACATTCCGGTCGCGACGACGCTGATGGGCCTCGGGGCGTTCCCGGAGAGCCACCCGCTGTCGATGCAGTGGTTCGGCATGCACGGCGCAGCCTACGGAAACTGGGCCGTCGACGCGTCCGACCTCCTCCTCGTGCTCGGGGCCCGGTTCGACGACCGGATCACCGGCGACACCCGCAAGTTCGCGGCCGCGGCGACGATCGTCCACATCGACATCGACGCCTCCGAGCACAACAAGAACAAGCGGGTCGAGCTCCCCATCGTCAGCGACGTCAAGTACGCCCTGGGGCGGCTAAGCGAGCTGGCCGCCGCCATGAAGTTCACCCCGCCCGACACCGCGCCCTGGCACGCGCAGATCGCGGCCTGGAAGAAGGAGCAGCCCTTTGGCTACGAACCGAGCAAGCACATCCAGCCCCAGGAGGCGGTGAAGGCGCTTTACGAGCTAACGAAGGGCGACGCCATCATCGTGACGGGCGTCGGCCAGCACCAGATGTGGGCCGCGCAGTTCTACCGCTTCGACGAGCCGAGGCGCTACATCAGCTCGCTCGGCCTCGGGGCGATGGGCTTCGGCTACCCCGCCGCCCTCGGCGCGAAGGTCGCCTGCCCGGACAAGCAGGTGATCGACATCGACGGGGACGGCTCCTTCGCGATGAACATCCAGGAGCTCGCGACGGCGCACATCGAGAAGATCGCCGCGAAGGCGATGATCCTGAACAACCAGCACCTCGGCATGGTCGTGCAGTGGGAGGACCGGTTCTACGGAAGCGTCCGCGGCAACACGATCCTCGGCGACGAAAACAATGTGGGCAGCCCGGACAACCCGGACGCGCTCTACCCCGACTTCGTGAAGATCGCCGCCGGCTACGGCGTCGGCGGCCGCCGCGTGATCAAGAAGAGCGAGCTCCGGGAGGCCATCCAGGAGATGCTCGACTTCGACGGCCCCTTCATCCTCGACGTCGTCGTCCCCTACACCGAGCACGTTCTGCCGATGATCCCGGCCGGCAAGTCGGTCAAGGAGATGCTCCTCAAGTAGGCCCCCTCCGCTTCATTTCGGGGGATCCTTCTCGTAGGCGGACCAGCCGCCGCTCAGCTCGTGGACCACGCGGCTGGCCACCCGGTAGGCCGCCTCGAGGGAGGGCAGGTACGCCGAGTATCCCTTGTCCAGGCTCTCGCCCGAGAGGCTCTGGGCCGCCGTCGCGCCCGGCCACTGCATGTCGTAGTTGGACGCGGTCCGCAGGACGAGGACCCGGCGCATGTCGGCCCGGCCCGCCCGGGAGAGCCAGGTGAGCGCCTGGAGGGTTCCGGTGTCCTCCATGGCGCTCGTTGCGAACGTGCCCCTGCCCCCCGTGTAGTAGCGCACCCAGGCCTCGGCCCAGGCGTTCATGAGCCTGCCGTGCCAGTAATTCATGGAGGCGAGGTTGTCCCCCTTGAGCACGAACGGAGGCCGCTGCGCATTCGGGTAGCCCGTGTAGAGCGCCCGGTGCCTCACGAGGGCCGGCTCGTCCGGGAGCGCCGTGTCCCGCGTCAGGCGGTAGGCCCAGTCGACGAGCGACGGGTCCAGGTGGAAGACCTGCCCCTCGGGCGGCGAGGCCGGCTCCTCGTAGGGGCTCTTCCTGCGAAGCGGGATGTGCCCGGTCTCCCATCCCGCGGGCATCTCGCGGGCGTCGATCTCGTGGCCCAGGTCCCCGTCCACCACCCATTCGGCCCAGGCGGCCGACCCGAGCGAAAGGACGTCCGGGTTTGCGCCGGCGATTCCCGCGACGATCCAATAGGCCCGGGTCAGGTCGAAGCGCGGGTCGAGACCGAGCGCCATGATGGTCGCCGCGCTGTGAATCGTCCCGGTGCCCGTCACGACGCCAAGGACGGTGCCGTCCGCCGTGGACCGAAGGGCCCGCTCCCCCTGCGGGAAATCCCAGACGCGTTCGAGCCTCTCGCGCTCCACCCAGTACTGGAACTCGCCGGGAGTGTCGCCCGTGTCCTTGCCGACCTCGAACATCGTGACGACGACCACCCTCACCTTGACCCTGTCCTCGGCCGCGCCCAGCGCTCCGGTGAACGCCAGGGCGAGGACCGCCGCCGAAAGCCATTTCTTTGGGACCATGCCGGGGATTAGCAGCTTTCGAGCCGCCTTGGGAGCGCCGAGTTCGGCCCGGCCCCCCCGGGGATTGAATTCGCTCGTGCGGCTCCATTTGACATCGTGCTCCGATCGCACGCGTATGCTCCGCTCCAACCCATGAACCCGACACCCGCGCCAAAGGTCAGCCTCATCGGGATCGCCTGGCCGATCTTCGTCGAGCAGACCCTGCGCATCCTGATAGGGGTCGTCGACACGTTCATGGTGAGCCACGTCTCGGACGGCGCCGTCGCCGCGCTCGGCGTCGCCAACCAGGTCATCATCCTCTTCCTCCTGGCCTTCAACTTCATCGGCATCGGCACGAGCGTCGTCGTCACCCACCACCTGGGCGCCAGGGACCGTGCGGGGGCCGACTCGATCGCGACCAACGCGATCGCCGTGAACACCTGGCTCGGAGCCGCCTTCAGCGCCGCGGTCTATTTTCTCGCGCTCCCGATGCTCGGGATCATGCAGCTGCCCCCCAACCTGATGGAGTACGCGCTGCCTTTCCTGACGCTCATGGGCGGCACGCTCTTCATGGAGTCCATGAACATCTCGATTGCCGCCGTGCTCCGCGCCCACCACCACACGCGCGACGCGATGCTGGTGGTGGTCGGCCAAAACATCCTCAACGTCATCGGCAACTCGATCACGCTGTTCGGGCTCCTCGGCTGCCCCCCGCTCGGGGTCCTCGGGGTGGCGCTGTCGGGCATCATCAGCCGCACCGTTGCCTGCGTGGCGCTCTGGATACTCCTCGACTACCGGATCCACCTGCGCCTCCGGGCCCTCGATTTCGTGAGCATCTCCTGGGGCAAGGTCCGGAGAATCCTCCACATCGGGCTCCCCGCGGCCGGCGAGCAGCTCTGCTATTGGACGGCCTTCATGCTGGTGACGACCTTCATCGCGAGAATGGGCAGCCGAAGCCTCGCGATCCAGTCCTACACCCTGCAGATCCAGCGGTTCGCGATGCTGTTCAGCTTCGCGATAGGCCTCGGCACCGAGATCATCATCGGACACCTGGTGGGGGCCGGACGGTTCGAGGAGGCCTACCACCGGCTGCTGTCGAGCCTTCGCACCGGGCTCATGATCGTGACCGGCGTCATCATCGCAATCGCGGCATCGGGGCCGTTCCTCCTGCGCAGTTTCACCCATGACGCGGCGATCATCTCGGGCGGCGTCCTCCTCCTGAGGATCGCGATCCTGCTCGAGCCCGGGCGCGTCTTCAACGTGATCGTCATCAGCTCCCTCCGCGCCACGGGCGATGTCGGCTTCCCGATCCAGATGGCCGTCCTCTCGATGTGGTGCGTCTGGGTCCCGCTCGCCTGGCTCCTCGGCCTGAAGCTCGGGCTCGGACTGGCCGGAATCTGGATCTCGATGCTGACGGACGAGTGGCTCAGGGGCCTGCTGATGTACCGGCGCTGGAAGTCCAGGAAATGGATGAGGCACGCCGAGCGCAGCCGGGCGCATGTCGGGGAGGTCGCCGCCTCCATGGGCATCACCTGAACCCGGAATGCGGACCGGCCGCCTAGGCCTTCCTGACGGGTCCGGTCGCGAGGATGAGCGGCCCCTTCAACTCGACCTTGATCACGGTCGCGTCCGGGTCCAGGGCGGATTCCGGGACGTCGATCCAGAGCACGCCCGGCATGTTGAGCCAGGGGGCGCCCCCGATCTTGCGCGAGGCGAGCACGGGGCCTCCGACCACGCTCGTCCGCAGCACGTCGTTCATGATCCCCTTCACGGCCACCTGCCCGTTCGGCCGGTCGAAGCAGATCAGGTAGAGCGTGTCCCGCCCCTTGCTGAGCGTCGTGGCGCCATAGAAGTACCCCGCCGGAATGCCCGCCACCGATCCGTAGAGCGCCTCGGCATGCTTGTGCGTCCAGCGCCCGAGTCCCCGGAGAACGGCGACGTCCTCGTCGGGGATGGAGCCGTCGCTCCTCGGGCCGATGTCAAGGAGCAGGTTGCCGCCCATCCCGGCGCATTCGGCGAGCATGCGCACGCACTGGCGCACGCTCTTGAAGTTCCTGTCCTTGATCTGGTAGCCCCAGGAGTCGTTCACGGTCGCGCACAGCTCCCACGGAGACTGTGGGGCGACGAGCGGCATGTACTGTTCGGGCGTCTGGTAGTCCCCGTATTGGCCGATCCGGCCGTTGACGATCCCATTCGGGTTCCACTGGAGCAGCTGCTGGCGGAGCTCCTTGAACTGCCACTGCTCGTCCGTCCGCTCCCAGTCGCCGTCAAACCAGAGCAGGTCCGGCTTGAACCGCTCGCTGATCTCCCGGAGCTGGCCCCGGTGGAACGCGAGGAAGCGCTTCCAGGCCTCCGGGTTCTCGGCGCCCTGCGGGTACCCGAAGCGGTTCCTGTAGGCGGGATCCGACCTGTTGGCTCCCGTCGGCAGGATGCTCGCATAGTCGGGATTCGACCAGTCGAGGTTCGAGAAATACAGCCCCACCCGCAGGCCCTCCTTCCGCAGCGCCTCGCAGTAGGGCGTCACGAGGTCCCGTCCCGCCGGCGACCCGTCCTTTGCGTTCAGCTTCGAAAGCTTCGTGTCCCAGAGGGCAAAGCCGTCGTGGTGCTTGCTGGTCAGGACCGCGTAGCGCGCCCCCGCCTCCTTGAAGAGCCTGGCCCATTCATCCGGGCGGTAGTTGGAGGCCGTGAAGCTCGAGGCCTGGGCCATGTAGTCCCCGTAGGTCGTGTCCCCGTCGTGGAACGCCCAGGACTCGCTGCCCACCCCCTTTGAATAGATGCCCCAGTGGATGAAGATCCCGAGCTTTGCGTCCCGGAACCAGGCCATCCGGTCCGCCTGGGCCGGAGCCGCCTGCGCCGCGGGCTCGGCCCGCAGGCAGGCGCCGGTCAGAAGAAAGGCCAGAAGCGCGGGTGCGGCCAGGCGCGCGCAGGCGCGGCCCGGGAGGGGTGAAACGGGCAGATTCGCGTTCATGCTCATGGGGGGGTTCCCGTCCTGGGGGCGGGGTCCGCACCCGCGGCCCCCGGGGGGTGGTCCCCGATTGTGGCAGGGTTTCGGGCGGTCCAACAAGCTGATAAGCCGCTCACCGGCCCCCGTCCAAAACCGAGGCGAGGCGCGCGCGCGCCTCCTTCGTCTCGGCGAGACCCATCGCGCGCAGGACGACGGCCCGGGCGTCCTCCGGATACCCGAAGCGCCGGTAGAGCGTCGCCACCTTGTAGCCAAAGGACCCGTTCCTCGGGAAGAGGCCCACGGCCCCCCAAAGGACCGCCATGTCCTCCCGCGTGGGCCTTCGGGGCGCGTGCTCCATCGCCCGGGCGAGCACCTGGTAGCCCGCGAGGAGGGACGGCATCTGCTCGCGGGCCGTCGCGAGGAGCCGGAGGATTGCGGCGTAATCCGGATCCGAGAGGTCCCCGATCCCCTGCTCCGCGTACGGAAGAGCGTCCAGGAGACGCACTCTCGCAAGCTCCACGTAGGCGCGGGGCCGGACCACGCCCCGGTCGGTCGCCTCCCCCAGGCATTCCCGTGCGCGCTTCATGTCGCCCACCTGGAGCGCGTACAGTCCGTACGCCGCCAGGAACTGGGGATCGTCCGTCGTCCTCGCATAGGCCCTCTCAAAGAGGCGGTCGGCCTGTTCGAGGCATTCGCTCTGGTAGCCCATGTCCTGCATCCCGACGGCCTTTCCCTCGAGGCGGCCCCACTCGCCGACGATCCGGGCGATCTCGGAGGGCGTCGCCTCGCGCAGCTCGAGAGGGCGCTCCGAAGCCGCCCGCAGCGGCACCCTGACGGGCGGCCCCACCGCGGTTGCGACAAAGGCCCTCAGCCGCCCCTCAGCCTCGGCATACCCCATGCCGAAGCTCCTCCGGAACACCTCCTCGGACACGGGCTCGCTCGCCGCCGACCTGACGAAGCCGAGGAAGGCCTCCCGGTGCGGCGCGCCGTCCGGCTCCCGGCCGAAAAGGCCCCAACGAACAAAGAGCGCCGTCCCCGCCTCCCACGCCGCGAGGTCGGCCGTCACCGGGCTCTTGAAAAGCTCGGGAAGCGGGAGCACCGCGCGCGGATGCCTCGGGTCTTTCAGGATGGCCGCCGTCTCCGCGGCCGAAACCCACACGACGCTCGGGAGCACGAGAAAGTCCGGGCCCGAGGCGGCCGATTCGATCACGCGGTTCGTCACAAGCCCCTGCGGACCCTCGAGCCCCGCCCTGAGCCAGGCCGGCCATTGCGGAGCCCGGCTCTCGAGCAGGATCGCGCTGTCCGGGTCGACCGAGAAGTTCGGCGCCCCCGGGATGAGATCCCAATAGTTCCCGCAGTTGATGAACGTGTCCCCGTCGCCGACGACCGCAGGGTATGACTTCACGACCGAGTAGGGTCCCGCGGCGCCGTCCTCATCCGCCTCCCAGCTCAGGTCGATCGGCCTCGCACGCGCGAGCCCCGGGCGCCCCTCCGGCTTCCTGTTGTAGAGGATGATCTTGACCGGCGTCGCTAGCTTGCCCCAGAAGTCCTCGGGAAGAAGGGCCTCGCGGGCCGCAGCGGCCCTGTCGAGGGCGCGGGCAAACTTCCCGTTGAAATCGTCCGGGCAGTGCGAGATGACCTCGTAGCCCGGCACCTTGAAATACTGCCACGGGTTTGCGCTCGAGGCCTCGACGAACACGGGCTCGAGCGTGACAACGCTCCCGTCTCCCGTCTGGGCGCCGCCCTCCGCCCCCCCGCCCGCGGAGGCGGCGAGGGCGAGCGCCAGAACCGGCGGCAACCACAGGGTCGATCGGAGAAAGGTCATGTTCCTTGGGCGGACGGACGGGCCGAGCCTTGCCCCCTCCACGGTAAGTCCGGCCCCGCATCCGGGGCCAGCCCTTGATTCGGCCTTCTTCGGGGCCGCCGGGAGCCTGGGGGGATCCGCGGGCACGCCTACGGCACCGGGGGCGAATCGGGCGCCATGTACTTCGCCAGGAAAGCCTCGATCTTCGTGTACTGCTCGACCCGGTCCTTGAAGTAATGCATGCCGTGCCCCTCGGAGCCGACGATGTAGGATTCATGGGGCACGTTGTGCTTCTCCAGCTCCGAAACGAGGCGCGTCGACTGGCCGACGTCGACATTGTCGTCGTCCCTGCCGTGGGAGACGAACACCGGCACCCGCACCCGGTCGACGTGCCTGACCGGGGCGATCTCGTCGAACTTCTCCACATCCCTGCGCGGGTCGCCCAGACGGCGCATGAGGAAATTGTATTCGGGGCTCCCGAACTGGGTGTAGTCGTATTTCTTGTCGCTGATCAGCTGCGCCCAGTCGAAGACCCCGGACATGACGACAGCGCACCGGTAGAGCGTGGGCTCGTCCACGATGCCCTTGAGCGACAGGTAGCCCCCGAAGGACCCCCCCATCATCGCCACGCGGGACGGGTCCACGAGGCCGGAAGCGATCATCGCCTTGGTGGCGTCGACGACATCGTGGCTCATCTTCACGAAATCCCAGCGGTCCGAATCGGGGAACATCCAGTCGTAGCCGGGCGAACCCCGGTAGTTCGGCTTGAGGACGGCGTAGCCCCGGCTCGCCAGGAACTGGGCCTCCCCGTCGAACCCCCAGTTCTCCCTTACGAAGGGGCCGCCGTGCGGCAGGACGACAAGGGGAGCCGGGTGGTCGCGCGACGCGTTCTTCGGAAGGGTGAGGTAGGCGTCGAGCATGCGGCCGTCGCGCGTCTTGAAGCGGATGATGTTCTCCGGCTGCATGCGCTTCGGGTCGATCCAGGGCTCCGAATCCTTGAAGAGGCCGGCCGCATGCTTCGAAAAATCGACCCAGGCGTAGCGCGCCGGCTGGCGGTCAGAAAACGTGGCGACAAGGAAGAAGTTCTGGGCGTCGTTGCTTCCCAGGATCCGCACGACAAGCCCCGGGAAGGAGCGGTTGAGAAGGTCCTGGTCCTTGCGATAGGCATCGTTGAACCAGACCACATGGGGCCCCTCGCGCTGCGCCACGGCCCCGATGACCTCACCGGATACGGGATCGCGGTAGGGGTACCCCACGAAGTCGTAGCCCTTGTCGTCCACGAGGACCTCGCCGAACCTCCCGGTCGCCGTATCCTGGAACTGGAGCGGGCTCGGCCTCCCCTCGACATGAGGCGCCCGCGCAAGGATTTCGCCGGGCCTGTTCCCGCTGCCGTAGATGAGCCCGTTGTCCAAGTCGACCGGGCATTCGGCCCACCCGCCGCCGGCCAGGCGGAGCAGCGTCACGTGGGCCCCGCTTGTCGTCATCGCGTACTCAAGGTTGCCGTCCTTGTCCGACAGGTAGCCGACGGTCCTCCCGCTGGACGGCCTCGGATACCGGTCGATGATGTGGCGGTCGTTGTTCTCCTGAATGGGCTGGATGAGCGCCATGAGCGCCACCGGGTTCGCGACGAGCAGATTGACCCCCTTCTCCTTGGACAGCTGGCTCGAGTTCACGAGGGCCGCCCCCATTTCCCCTCCCCCCGGCCGCAGGCCGTCCCAGCTGACCCAGACGAGCGGGCTCATGGGATCCTTCCTCGGCACCGAGATGATCCGCGCGCCCTGGTACTGAAGGAGCGGATACGTGTTTTCCAGGTCCCCCACCTCGGCCGCGTACAACCCTATCCCGTAGAGCTTCTGGGCCGAAACCTCATAGACGAGGCGCGTGTTGCTCAGCCACCGGACCTCGTTGATGTCGTAGTCCATGTTGCCCCCCACCATGCCGTACTTTCGGGTCGCGACATCGTAGACGAGGAGAAGATGGCGGTCCTCGCCGGCCGTGACCACGGCCGCGATCTCGGTGCCGGCCCTGTTGAGCCTCGGCTCCTGGGCGAGCGCCGGCCTGAAAAAATCCCCGGCGGGGATCTGCTGGTCGGCCGGCACCGGCGTCGTCCGCGTCAGGTCGTAGGACTCGCCCGCCATCGCCGCAAGCCCGACAGCAAACGCGGAAATGAGGAACTGGGTCTGCCGCAATCTCCGCGGCGTGGGGAACGGCCGGTTTGGGGTCATCGCGCCTGCGTGTCTATAGTCCGACCGATCCCCAATAAAGCTTTTTATATAGGGGGCGCGCCCGCCGCGCCCACCCGTAAAAATAAGGAGGCCCGGTTCCTCTTTCGAAGAACCGGGCCATAACCTGGCAACGACCTACTCTCGCGGGACCTAACGTCCTACTACCATTGGCTGCTCGGGGCTTAACGGCCGTGTTCGGGATGGGAACGGGTGGGCCCCCGGCATGTGGTCACCAGGAAGTGATACTCCCCGAAGGGAGAAATGAATAAAGTTTAGGGCAATGAACAAAGAAGGAGGTAAGATAAACGCCTTCGAACAGCTAGAGCTGCACTAACCTAGCAAGGTCATTAGTATCAGTAAACTGAACGCCTTACGACGCTTACATTTCTGACCTATCAACCGGGTGGTCTACCCGGACCTTGCACCGTATTGCTACGGATTGTGATCTTATCTTGGGATGGGCTTGGCGCTTAGATGCTTTCAGCGCTTATCCCTTCCGAACATAGCTACCCGGCGCTGCCACTGACGTGACAACCGGAACACCAGAGGTTCGTCATTCTCGGTCCTCTCGTACTAGAGAATGAACCCCTCAAATCACAAACGCCCACAGCGGATAGAGGACCGAACTGTCTCACGACGTTCTGAACCCAGCTCGCGTACCACTTTAATCGGCGAACAGCCGAACCCTTGGGACCTTCTCCAGCCCCAGGATGTGATGAGCCGACATCGAGGTGCCAAACCGCGCCGTCGCTATGAACGCTTGGGCGCGATCAGCCTGTTATCCCTAGCGTACCTTTTGTCCTATGAGCGATGGCGATTCCACATTCAACCACCGGATCACTTGAACCTGCTTTCGCAACTGCTCGACTTGTTGGTCTCACAGTAAAGCTCCCTTATACTCATGCGCTCGTTAGCCCGATTACCGACCGGGCTGAGGGAACCTTCGTAATCCTCCGTTACTTTTTGGGAGGATTCCGCCCCAGAAAAACTGACCTGCTATCACTGTCCCACGACCAGTTGATGGTTCGAGGTTAGACGCCTAACAAACAAAAAGTGGTATTTCACATTGTGACTCAGCCCGATCCTGAAACCGGGCTTCGGAGTCTCCCACCTATTCTACGTATTGAAAATCAAGCGACAATAACAGCTTACAGTAAAGGTGCATAGGGTCTTTCCGTCCTGCTGCGGGTAGGCGGCATCTTCACCGCCACTACAATTTCACCGAGCATCTCTCCGAGACAGTCGTCAACTCGTTACACGATTCGTGCGGGTCGGAACTTACCCGACAAGGAATTTCGCTACCTTAGGACCGTTATAGTTACGGCCGACATTCACGGGGGCTTAGACCCAGAGCTTGCACCCTAGGCTTTCACCTTTCCGCATTGGTCACGTGTCACTCCCTATACGTCGTCTTGCGACTTAGCAGAGAGCTGTGTTTTTGCTAAACAGTCGGTTGACGCAATTAACTGCGGCCCCTTGCGGGGCACCCCTTATACCGAAGATACGGGGTTAATTTGCCGAGTTCCTTAGAGAGATTTAACTCGCGCGCCTTAGAATACTCATCTTTCCCACCTGTGTCGGTTTACGGTACGGGCACTCCACTTGCTAACCAGGAAGTTTTTCTCGGAAGCAGAGTATCAGATAATCCCCATCAGCCGTGGCTTCAGGGTCCTGTCACCTTTCAGTCTTACCCGGTATTTTATTCCCGGTGAACCTACAGGCTTCGACAACGATTCAACACGTTGCTATCTTAACTTTCTCCGTCACTCCATGGGTCAAACGCAAGTACAGTGGTTCTGGAATATTAAACCAGATTGGCATCGACTACTCCTTACGGCCTCGTCTTAGCACCCGACTAACCCTGGGAGGACGAACCTTCCCCAGGAATCCTTGGGATTTAGGCGAGCCGGAATTCAACCGGCTTTATCGTTACTTATGTCTGCATTCTCACTCCCAAGCGCTCCATGGTCGGTTACCCTTCCACTTCGTTGCCCTTGGGACGCTTTCCTACCCCTCCATCTTGCGATGGAAGCCATGGCTTCGGTATATGGCTTAAGTCCCGATCATTTTCGGCGCAATTTCGCTCGATGGGTCAGCTGTTACGCACTGTTTAAATGATGGCTGCCTCTAAGCCAACATCCCCATTGTCTAAGCAAAATCACATCCTTTTACACTGAGCCATATTTTGGGACCTTAACCGATGGTATGGATTATTCTCCATTCGACTATGAAGGTTATCCCCCACAGTCTGACTGCCGGACTTCACCCTGCGGTATTCGGAGTTTAATTAAGTTCAGTACCCCGGTAGGGGCCCTAGCTTATTTAGTGCTCTACCTCCGCAAGTCAGCATCCGACGCTATACCCAAATATATTTCGGAAAGAACCAGCTATCACCGGGTTTGATTAGTCTTTCGCTCCTAACCACAAGTCATCTCACAGTTTCTCAAGACTGACGAGTTCGGACCTTCACTCCGTTTTACCGGAGTTTCATCCTGCTCATGGTTAGATCACCTCGGTTTCGGGTCTATTGCAAGCAACTGGGCGCCCTATTCGGACTCGCTTTCGCTGCGCCTCCACCGGTTACCGGCTTAGGCTTGCTACGTGCAATAACTCGCAGACTCATTATACAAAAGGCAGGCGGTCACTCCACAAGGGAGCTCCCACTGACTTGTTAGCAATTGATTTCAGTTACTGTTTCACTCCCCTAACAGGGGTGCTTTTCACCTTTCCCTCGCGGTACTAGTTCACTGTCGGTCGTCATCGAGTATTTAGCCTTATGCCGTGGTCGGCATGGATTCACACCGGGTTTCACGTGTCCGGTGCTACTCAGGATACCACTAGGTAGACTCGAGTTTTAAACTACGGGGCTATCACCCGCTATGGCCATTCTTTCCAGAATGTTCGTATAACTCTCATCATTCCACGTTGTGG
>CAWHOL010000023.1:22500-91378 GCA_963830965.1 uncultured Verrucomicrobiae bacterium
CAACACCTATTCCAAAATTTCTGGAATTCTGGCCAAGGAACAAGCTGCTTGCGGCGCCTCGATTCGTCTCACTAATCGGTTGTTTGCCGACAGCCCAAGAACCAAGGGGAGGCGGAACATGATCCTATGCACCGGCGCTTCAAGACCTTTCTGTAACCCAAAATACATAATTGCGCAACGCGTTGCCTAATAAGTTTTTGGTGTAACATTTTTGCAGCCGTTTTTTGCGCTTTTTTTTGACCGAGATTCGCACGACTCAACCGAAAGGGTTCCCTAGCAGCGGAAACACCTAAACGTATCAGGCTATTGGATACACTACGCGTCCTTAGCAGGCCCAAAGGCCGGTTCCAGGACGGTCCGACTTCGTCCGGTGGCCAGCTCCTTTTCGGACTCGCAGCGGATTCCGGGAATCCCGCCGGTAGGATCGATTTGGCGGGTCAGGAGCCAAAGCCGGGACTCGGTCCACGGCCCCCGCCTCCGCGCCTTGCGGCCTCCCCCGACCCGCCTCCACCAACCCGCCCCCCTCCTCGGTCCCCGTCATCGACCTCCAGGCTCCGCTCCGGGAAATCCGGCTCGTCCAGCTCCTAAATGGGGAGTCTAAACCCCGAAAAGGGCGTCGAATGGGATGGTTATTTTCCATCAATATTGCCCAAAAAACTGCCTATTTTTGCGAAAAACAGACGGAAAATCACCGAAATCCACGGAAAACGTCATTAACGCAACATGCTGGCATAACGAAAAAAGATGTGTGTTGACCTTAATCGTTTTGAACGATGGAACGTCGAACTCTACTAACAGTTAATGCCTCCAGCATTTTCAACAAAGGCACCCATTGGACCTTAAACAGATCAAACAGATCATCGACCTGATGAAGCGCTCTGAGCTCACCGAATTCGCGGTGGAGGAAGAGGGTTTCAAGCTAAAGATCCGGCGGGGTTTGAACGGCCTGCCGATCGTGTCGTCCGGAAAAGGCTCCAATCCGCCATTCGTGCCCGCGGATTACAACTCCACCCCGCCGATGCCGGTGCCCGCTCCGCTCCCCGCTAGCATGCCCGCCAGCTCGGTCCCGACGGAGGAGCCCGGCGTCACCTATGTTAAGTCACCCATGGTCGGGACGTTCTACCGATCCCCCTCCCCGGAAAGCAAAGCCTTCGTGGATGTGGGCTCCAAGATAGAGGAGAACACTTTGGTCTGCATCATCGAGGCGATGAAGATCATGAACGAAATCCAAGCCGAGACCAAGGGAACGATCGTCGAAATTCTGGTCGAGAACGGTCAGCCGGTCGAGTACGGGCAACGCCTTTTTAAGCTGAAACAGGGCTAACCGGAAGCCCCAGAAACAGCTGATTCCGTCGAGGAAGCGCCCTGACGAGGATCATCCGCACAACTGTCGACCTGATGATACAAAAAATTCTCATCGCCAACCGCGGCGAAATTGCCCTCCGAATCGTCCGCGCGTGCCGTGAAATGGGCATCAAGACCCTGGCCGTCTACTCGGAGGCCGACGTCCAATCGCTGCACGTCCAGCTGGCCGACGAGGCGATCTGCATCGGGGGGCCCAAGAGTGCGGACAGCTACCTCCGCGCAGACCGAATCATCAGCGCTGCCGAGATCGCCGACGTGGACGCCATTCATCCGGGGTACGGCTTTCTGTCGGAAAACGCCAAATTCGCGGAGCAGTGCGAGTCCTGCAACATCAAGTTCATCGGACCTAAGTCAAAATCCATCAAGATGATGGGGGACAAGGCTGTGGCGAAGGACACCGTCCGGAAGGCCCATGTGATCACGGTTCCCGGAAGCGATGGTCCCGTGGATTCCGAAGCCGAGGCCGTCAAGACAGCCCGGTCGATCGGCTACCCTGTCATCATCAAGGCCGTTGCCGGGGGCGGGGGTCGCGGCATGCGGATTGCCCATAACGATGTCTCCTTCGCCAAGGAGTTCCACGTAGCAGGCAACGAAGCCGAGAAGGCCTTCGGCGATGGCCGCGTGTACATCGAGAAGTACATCGAACGGCCGCGCCACATCGAGTTCCAGATCCTCGCGGACAGCCATGGGAACGTGATCCACCTCGGGGAGCGGGACTGTTCCGTGCAGCGGCGCCACCAGAAGTTGATCGAGGAGTCCCCCTCGCCCTTCCTTACCCCCGACCTTCGCAAGAAGATGGGCAAGGCTTCGGTGCGGGCCGCAGAGGCGGCGGAATATGAGGGAGCCGGCACCATCGAGTTCCTCGTGGATGCCAAGGGTAACTTTTACTTCATCGAGATGAACACGCGGATCCAGGTCGAGCACCCGGTCACCGAGGAGGTTACCGGAATCGACCTGATCAAGCAGCAGATCCATATCGCAAACGGAGAGAAGCTGGCGATCGACCAGAGCGACGTGAAATTCGAGAAGCACGCGATTGAATGCCGGATCAATGCGGAAGACCCGGCGCGCAATTTCGCACCGTCGCCCGGCACGATCGGCCTCTATTACCCGCCCGGAGGCATCGGGGTCCGGGTGGACAGCCATATCTACAGCGGTTATGTGATCCCCCCGTATTATGACTCGATGATCGGGAAGCTCATCTGCTTCGGCTCGACCCGCAAGGAGGCGCTTGAACGGATGTACCGCGCCCTCAGCGAGTACCTCGTGCGCGGCATCAAGACCACGATCCCCCTGCACAAGGCGATCATGGCCGACCCCCTTTTCATCGAGGGCAAGGCAACGACGGCCTACATGGAGGATTTTCTGTCGAGGACCACGCCCGAACTGTTCTCCTAAACGGCGCCGGCAGGCCTGCTCAGGCAGAGGTCGCACCATTCGCCGAGCGATCGGCCGGTCGTCGTCCATCCCGGGGCCGCCCGGGAAAACGCCTCCCGCACCGTGCCCGCCTCGGCCGCGAGGATCCCGCTCATGGCCAGGATTCCGCCAGGGGCCACCGCCGCGACAAGGGCCGAGGCGTGCCGTATGAGGATATCGGCCTGGATGTTAGCGAGAACGACGCCCCACTGGCGCCCGCCCAGGCCATCGGGCAGGCCTGCGGTGGAGAACCGGGCTCGCCCCGCCAGACCATTCAGCTCGGCATTTTCAATGCTGACGCGGACAGCCTCCGGGTCGTGGTCAAATCCGGCGACTTCTCGGTGCCCGAGCAGGCACGCTGACAGCGCAAGGATTCCGGAGCCGCAGCCGGCATCGATCACGCTGATGTCGGCGGCCCGCAGGGAACCGGCGGCGACACCCGCCTCGAACTCGACCAGCCTTTCGATGCACAGGCGGGTCGTCTCATGATTGCCGGTGCCAAACGCCATCCCCGGGTCAAGCCAGAGCACGGAATGGCCCTCGGGAAGCCGAAACGTGCCCCTCTCCCAGACAGGAACCCAATGGAGGCGTCCGCAGTTCCAAGCCTTGAAGTGCGCCCGGTAGCTATTCCTCCAGTCCTCGTCGGGAAGGCGCCGCACTTCGGGCACGGCCAGGGGCCTTGACGGGAGGGTCCCCTGAAGCTCCGACCAACGCCGGCTCGCCTCGGGCTCGCTTTCGAAAATCCCCACGATCCACGCTCTGGCGCCCACCGCGTCCTCAAGAATCGACCATCCCTCGCAGCCCAGCTCGAGGAGCGCGAGTTCCGTCGCCTCGGCGGCGGCGGCCGGGATCTCGACCTTGGTCTCCCAGAGATCCATCGGATTTTAGGACCCGGGCCGAACCCTGCTAAGCCGGGCGATGACCGAAGGAAGCAGCTCGTGCTCGGCCGCGTGCACCTTCGCTGCGAGGGAATCGTGGGTGTCGCCCTTCTCAATGGGAACGGTGGCCTGCCCAAGGATGGGACCTCCGTCGACCTCCGCCGTCACATAGTGTACGGTGCAGCCGGTCGAGGATTCGCCCGCCCGCAGCGCCTGCCCGATCGCGTCGAGCCCTGGGAATTTGGGAAGGAGGCTCGGATGGAGATTGATGATCCGGCCCGCGAACGCCCCGAGGAACCCCGGTTTGAGGACGCGCATGAAGCCGGCCAGAACCACCAGGTCGGGCCTTTCGCCCGAAACGGCCGCCACGAACCGCGCCTCACCCTCGCCCTCAAGCTTCGTCCGGAACGGGGCCGGGTCCACATAGCGGGCCGGCACCCCAAAACGCGGGCCCAGCCTGAGGATGCCCGCATCCGCGACGTCGGAAAAGATCGCCGTAACGCGGGCATTTCCCAGCCGGCCAGCCATTTGGGTGACGAGGATTGCCTCGGCATTGGAGCCGCGGCCCGACCCGAGGATGACAATTCGCATGCGTTAATTCCCTGCGGCCTCAGATAGAGCCGGAGGCCTTGATGCGCTGGATCATCCGGGTGGTGCTGAAACCCCTCAGAAAGGGGAGAAACACCACCTTGGCGCCAACCGCCTCGAGCGCCGACCGTTCCGTCGGGTCCAGCGTCGCGGGCGTGTAGTCGCCCGCCTTGCAGTACACGTCGGGCCTGAGGGCAATGATCTCCCGGGCGAGCCGCTTGCCGCGGAAGATGACGACGCCGTCGACCGAACGCAGCTGGGCGAGGGTGTAGGCGCGCGATGCCTCGTCAAGAATCGGGCGGTGCGGACCCTTCAATTGGCGGACGCTCTCGTCCGAATTGAGTGCGACGAAGAGCATCCCCTTGCTCCCCGCAAGACGCCGCGCAGCCTCGAGGTACGCCGTGTGTCCCGGGTGAAGCAGGTCAAAAACCCCGTTCGTCAGGACGAATCGGCCGCCGTTTCGCGCCAACCTCCTGCGGATCGCGACCGCCTTCTTGAGCGACACGAGGGCCGGGCTGGCTGGAGCGGGACGGGGCTTGGGCACGTCAGAAGAATTTCTTGGCCTTCTCAAAGAAGGAGCGTGAGGTCGGCTCCTGGGCATCTCCGCTTATCCGGGCGAACTCTTCAAGGATTCTCCGCTGCTCGCTCGACAACGACGAGGGCACCTCCACATGGACCCGAACGAGCTGGTCGCCGTGGCGCCCGCCGCGGAGCGTGGGCATGCCCCGATCGCGCAGCCTGAACGTCGTGCCGCTCTGGGTCCCGGGCGGTATCTTCAGGCTCGCCTTGCCGGTCAGCGTCGGCGCTTCGATTGATCCGCCGAGGGTCGCCAGGGTGAACTTGATGGGAATCTCGCAGAAAAGGTCGTCCCCCTGGCGCTCGAATAGCTCGTGCTCCTTGACGGACAGGACGATGTAGAGGTCGCCGGGCGCCCCTCCGGCCGCCGCCGCCTCGCCGTTGCCGGCCGAACGCAGGCGCGAGCCGGAATCCACCCCGGGCGGGATCTTGACGTTCAACTTCGTGTTCTTCGCTACGCGGCCCTCTCCGTGGCACACGGAGCACGGCTTCTCGATCTTGACGCCCGCGCCGCCGCAGGTCGGGCATGTCTGCGTAAAGACGATGATCCCGCCCGAGCGCCGCACCTGTCCGGCGCCCCGGCAGGTGGGGCACGTGACCCGCTTCGAGCCCGGCTCGGCTCCCGAGCCATGGCAATGCTCGCAGCTCATCAGCTTGCGGAACGAAATCTCCTTCTCGATGCCGCGCGCGGCCTCCTCGAGCGTGATTTCGAGGTCGTAGCGGAGGTCCGACCCGTCGCGCCCGCTTTCGCGTGCTCCACCCCCGAACATCTCGTCAAAGATTCCGCCGCCGCCGCCGCCTCCTCCCTGGCCAAAGACTTCGCGGAAGATGTCAAAGGGGTCGTGAAATCCGCCCGCCGGGCCCCTTGGCCCTGCGCCCGGTCCCTGGAAAGCGGCGTGGCCGTAGCGGTCATAGGCAGCCCGCTTGTCGGGGTCCTTCAGCACCTCGTAGGCCTCTGAAACCTTCTTGAACGTCTCCTCGGCCTCCTTGTTGCCGGGATTCTTGTCGGGATGGTGCTGGACCGCCTTTTTCCGGTAGGCCTTCTTCAGCTCCTCCTCCGTCGCGTTCTTGGAGACGCCCAGCAGCTCGTAGTAGTCGGCCTTGGCCATGCTCAATGTCGCCGGCTCCTTGACCGGTTTGCCGCTCGAGACAATGACCGAGGCCGGCCGAAGCAGGCGGCCGTTGAGCACGTAGCCCGTGCGCACCACCGAAATGACGTGCTCGGACTCCACATCGGCGCTCGCCTGGTGGGAGATGGCCTCGTGCTGGTGGGGGTCGAACGCCTCGCCGACGGGATTGATCTCCTTGAGGCCGTGGGCGGCGAGCGCGGACTTCAGCTGCTGCTGCACGAGGTCGACCCCGTTCGCGAGAGCCTTCAGGTCGGCGTTGGGCTGCCTCGCCGCCGCCATGCCGAGACTGAGGTTGTCAAGGGCGGGCAGCAGATCCTCGAGGAGCCTCGAGGTGGCAAAAAGGCGGAGGTCATCCTTCTCGCGCACGGTCCTGCGCCTGAAATTCTCCAGATCCGCCATCGCGCGCAGGTAGCGGTCATGATTGTCCGCAGCCTCCTTCTTAGCCGCGGCAAGCGGGTCCGCGGGCTCAGGAGGGGCGGGCTGGGCGGCAGGGGGTGGGGCGGCCTTGGGCTGCTCGGATGCCGGGGGCTCCGGTGCTTCGTTGGGTTGGGATCTGCTCATACAAAGGGGTCACTCAACTATGGCTTTGAAGTTTGTTCAAGTTTGTCGAGCAGCCCTTTCAGGAATTGACCCGTTTTCTGGCCGGCGTCCTTCAGCTTGTCCCCCACATGTGCCGCGGCCCCAACGGCATCGGCCAGCGCCTTCCCAAATCCACCCGGGAGCAGCTGCTCCGTGTCGCGGCGCAGCCCGAATGAGTAAAGGCTCCGCACGACCTCGGGCACGAGCAGCTGCACCGGATTCGACACGTTCGTGAAGGTGTGGTCTATCGCGAGGTTGTACGTCTTCACCTCTGGGGTTGGCGACGCGTAGTCGGCGATCACCAGCCTATCGAGCCTGATCCGCAGGGTCTTGACGAGGAAGCGGCCCGGCTTCCCGGGCGCCGACGCAGACGGCCCCTTTGACGAGAATGCGGCGGCGAACTCGCCCGCGTTGGACGTCCCGTCTCTGCGACGGACAATCTGGACCGAATCGGCGTCCACGTACAGGTCCGTTATGACCAGCCGGTCGCCGAAAAACCAGGAGAGCTCGTCTATGTCCGCCCTGAGCTCGCGAAGGTTCACAAAATCGAGGGACGGGTAATCGGGGGGGTTCTTTGCGACCAGCCCCCGGACCTCGACGTGCCCATTGAACGGGTTCACCGCAAGGACGTCGACTCGGACGTCGAAGCCGGTCGCCGCGCGCAGTTCCCGTTCGGCGATCATCGGCAGGAACGCCATCCAGGCAAGCGCCGCCAGCGCGAACGCAACGCACAGAGCGACACCCGCCTTCGCGCCGAGGCTCATGCAAAATCTTCGGTGACCAGGACGATCGCAGGCTCGCGCGCCTCAAATGAAACCTCCGCCGCCCACGGGATCAGCGCATTGTCACCCATCTGGAGCCGCTTCGCCGGCGCCCCCTGGACCGTGTAGGTCAGGCTGCCCGCCGCAACGCTGAGAATTCTCGGCTGCTGGCCCGCCTCGAAGCGGATTGCCTCGCCCTTGCCGAGCACCACGCGCCTGATTGAAAACTCGTCGCACGAGGCGATCACGCCCGACGTCGGGGCGGCCCTCACGAGGTCAGGCGGGCCCTCGTTCCAAAGGATCGAGCGCAGCGACTCCTCGACGTGAAGCTTGCGAGGCTTTCCATCGAGGCCGACCCGCCCCCAGTCATAGAGGCGGTAGGTCGTGTCGGAATTCTGCTGGATCTCGAGGATGAGGTTGCCCGCGTCGATGGCGTGCACCTGGCCGCTGCGGACCAGCACCGAGTCGCCCGAGGTCACCGACACCTTGTTGACACAGTCCTCGGCGGTCTTCTCGGCGAGGGCCTTTGTGAATTTCTCGCGGGTCACGCCGGCCTTGAGCCCGACGAAGAGCGATGCGCTCGGCGCCGAATGGGCGACATACCAGTTCTCGGTCTTCGGCTCTCCCCCCAGGGACGGCGCCACGTCGGCCGGGGGGTGGACCTGGAGGCTCAGCCGGTCGGAGCAATCGAGCCATTTGACAAGCAGCGGGAAATGCGCGGAAGGCTTCCAGCCCGGTCCCATGACCTCCGCGGCATGCTTTTCCACGAGCTCGCGTAGGGTCGCCCCCCCGAAACGCCCTCCCCGGACGCGAGACTGCGCCTCAGGCCTGTCGACGATCTCCCAGCTCTCCCCAATGGGTGGGCCGGGGGGCAGCTCGCGTCCGAGCAGGGTCTCGAGGCGGCGACCGCCCCACACTCGTTCTTGGTAAATAGGCTGAAATTGAAGAACTTCTCGCATGATGGCGGTAATCGAGATTATTGTAAAAAAGGTCGGGAGAGGTTTACATTTGACCGGCCCGGGTACTAGCGTCCATTCCGCAATTCGCTGCGCCCAGAAGCACAGATGCCCAAATCAGATAGTTCAAATCCAAACGGCGGTCCGTCGTTCCAAGGTCCCCGTTATCGCCCAAACTGGCTGGCGGCGATCCTTTGTTTCATCGTCGCAACGTACCTGTTCGCGGCGCTGCTGAACTATGCGCCGAATCAAAGCCATTTTTATTCGACCGGACCAATCGCGAAGAACTGGGTAGGCTGGCTTGGGGCGGATACGGTGTGGGTGCTTTTTTACTCTATCGGGGTGAGCACCTGCCTGCTTGTGCCTGCGCTCTACTGGATGTTCTACGTCGCCGTCCGAAATTCAAGGCACTTGGTTGGAACCCGCGTCATGGCGGTCGTGATCGCGGTCATCTCGATGTCGGGCCTGCTGTCGATGATCGAGAGCATAAAGCCAAACGACACGTTCCCGAAGGCGCTGGGGGGACTTGCGGGGCAGATCGTCTATCAGCGGATGCTTGCCGAGGCCCTGGGCCCGTTTGGCTCCGGGCTCCTGCTGGGAACCGTCTACTGCTTCGCACTGCTCTTTGTCATCACCAAGGACATAGGCTCCGAGTTCGAGAGGATCATGGCAAACTTCGCCCAGTGGCGCGCCGAGCGCGCCCAGCGAAAGGCCGCGCTCGCCGCGGAGCTGACAAAGCGGAAGGAGGAGCTTGCGAAGCCCCGCGTCATTCCTGTTCCGACACAGGCCCCGTTCCCTCTGCAATCTGCCGTGGGCCCCCTCGCCGCGAAGAAGATGGTTCTTACTCGGACGGCCGAGGACCCCCTGTCACGGCCCGCGGCGAGGCCCCCCCTCTCGACGGCGCCCGAGACGCCTGCGAAGGAGGCGGCACCCAGGGAGGCCGTCCCGAAGGAGGAGCCGAAGCCAAAGATATCCCTGACGATTGTTAAGCCCGAGGAGCCGAAGAAGGCAAAGCTCGTCCTGCCGCAGAGCGTCGATGCGAATTATGAGTTTCCCCCGCTAAAGCTCCTCAAGGAGCAGGTGAAGCCGTCCGCCGGCAACAGCGACGAGGAGCACAGGCACAACGCGGAAACGCTGCTCCGGATCCTGGGCGAATTCGGCGTCGAGGTCTCGCTCGGGGAGATCCATGTGGGCCCCGTGATCACCCGCTACGAGGTGGTGCCCGCCCCCGGCGTGCGCGTTGAAAAGATCGCCGGCCTCGACAAGAACATCGCCCTCGGCATGCGCGCGCAGTCCGTCCGCATACTCGCCCCCATCCCCGGCAAGGCCGCGGTCGGGGTGGAGGTCCCGAACCTGCACCCGACGCCCGTCGGGATGCGGGAGCTGCTCGAGAGCGAGGACTGGGCCTCCGCCAAGGCCGAGCTGCCCATTGCGCTCGGGCGCGATGTCTCGGGCAAGCCCCTCGTCTCGGACCTTGCCAAGATGCCGCACCTCATGATCGCGGGCGCGACCGGTTCCGGAAAGTCCGTTTGCATCAACTCGATCGTCACGTCGCTTCTCTATTCGAAAAGCCCGAAGGATGTCCGGCTGATCATGGTGGATCCGAAGGTCGTCGAGCTGAAGGTGTTCAACAGCCTGCCGCACATGTTCATCCCGGTCGTGACGGAGCCCAAGAAGGTCCCGGCGGCGCTAAAGTGGCTCCTGGGCGAGATGGAGCAGCGGTACCAGATCTTTGCGAAGGCCAACGTGAGGAACATCGTCGGGTTCAACAACCGGAAGAAGGATGCCAAGCACGAGGCCGAGGCGCAGACCGCCCTTCAGGGCCTCGAGCCCCTGGGCGACGAACTTGAGATCCCGGAGCATCTCCCCTACATCGTCGCGATCATCGACGAGCTCGCCGATCTGATGATCCTCGCTCCAGCGGAGATCGAAACCTCGATCGCCCGTCTTGCGCAGCTCGCGCGGGCGGCGGGCATTCACCTGATCATCGCCACCCAGCGACCTTCGGTGAACGTCATCACCGGCGTCATCAAGGCGAACCTTCCCTCGCGGATAGCCTTCCAGGTCGCCTCGCAGGTGGACTCGAGGACCATCCTCGACACCAAGGGTGCGGAGACCCTCATCGGGCGCGGGGACATGCTTTTCTCGCCGCCGGGAACCTCGCGCCTCGTCCGCGCGCAGGGCGCCTACGTGGGCGACGAGGAGGTCCATGACATCGTCGAGTTCCTCAAGCGCAACGGGCCGCCGCAGTTCGCCCATGCCGTGCAGCAGCAGATCGACCGGGCCTCCAGCGACGAGGATGAGGACGAAGAGGCCGATGACGGCGACGCCGGGAGCGACGAGGAGCTCTACTCAAGGGCGCTCGACGTCCTCAAGTCCACGCGGCGGGCGAGCACCTCCATGCTGCAGCGCCGGCTCCGCATCGGATACAACCGCGCGGCGAGGATCATGGAGATGATGGAGGACAAGGGGATTGTCGGACCGGAGAACGGCTCGAGCCCCAGGGAGATCATCGGCGATCTGGATTCGATGTGATTCGGGCGCCGACATTGCCGCAAATCATTCTTTCCCTGCCCCCGAAAACCTGCAACTGATCTAGCATGCAGACAATTGGAGAACGCCTGGAGGAAGCCCGGAAGAAAAAGGGCGTTTCCATTCGCGAGGCGGCGGAGGCCACGAAGATTCGGGGCGAGTACCTCCAGAAATTCGAGGGGAACCAGTTTGAGATCGGACTGACGGACATCTACACGCGGGGCTTTCTCAGGGGATACGCCAATTTCCTGCGCATTCCGTCCGACCGGCTGCTCAACGACTTCAATGCTCTCCGTGGCGGAGAGCCCCGCATTCGCCAGCCCAGCCGGGAGGTGTACGGACGGATGGACCTGGCCATCTCGTCGGCCGACGAGCGCGGCGAGGCCCAGGGCGAGGCGCCCGCCTCCGAACCCGCCCAGCGGCCTCATACCGCCCGGTTCCAGCGCCCCGGCGAAAACCTCCCGAAGGCGCCGCCGATCGACCCGGCCCTCGTCTTCAAGGGCGGCATCATCCTCGTCTTTGTCGTGCTGCTCCTGGCCGCGTTCTGGATCATCAAGTCGCTCGCGGGAACCGGCGCGGCGCCGGCACCGTCGCACGCGGCTGCGCCCGCGGTAAGCGAGATTTCCGAGGCGCCGGCGGCCGCGCCCGCATCCACCGTGTCGATCGTCGCCCTCGAGCCCGTGAGGATCAAGGTGGTCCGCAAGCAGGACGGCTTGGAGCTTTTCCAGGGCCCGCTCCAGGCAGGCGAACGCCGCGATTACGCAAACGTTCCCATCTACTTGACCGCGTCCGATCTCGCCGCGGTCGAGATCGAATACAAGGGGCATCGTTACCCCACGGGTCATTCCGGCCACGAGCGAATCCAGTTCGACTTCTCGACTCGTTGAACCGAGCCGGGGCCGGATTGCAAAGGATGGACGGGCTGTTCTGATTGCTGCATGGAAAAGATCCCATACCTGGGACAGACGCTGACCCGCTGGCGGGTGGGCGACTCCACATTCGTCGCGCTCCCGGAGCGGGGTGCACGCCTGATGTACTGGAACATCACGATGGGCGACGGGTCGGTTCGCGACGTCATCCTCTGGCCCGAATTGAAGTCGCTCGAGGCCTTCCACAAGACGAGAGGCGGGAACCCGATCCTGTTTCCGTTCTGCGCGCGGTCGTTCGACAAGGGTGAGATCGGATTCTGGCGCGACGCGCGAGGCGTGCGCCGCCCGATGCCGACCCACGGCGTGGCCCGCCAGGGCGAGTTCCGCACCACGCGCATCGACGCGGGCGGCTTCGAGGCCCTGTTCGTCCCGGACGACGAGGCGAGGATGTGCTACCCTTTCCAATACGAGTTTCGCGTCGAGTACCGCTTCGCGGCTCTCGGGCTCACGTGCAATATGGTCCTTGAGAACCTGGGCGAAGAGCCGCTGCCCTGGAGTGCCGGGCACCATTTCTACTTTGCGGTTCCCTGGGGCGAAGGCGCGGCGCGGGGGGATTATCTGATCCGCATCCCGGCGGACCAGAGGCTGAGGCAGGATGCCTCGGGCCGCCTCGTCGACGGGCCGAAGCTCGGGCCCCTTGAGAGGATGGACAATCCCGACCTGGTCGACACGTTTCACACCCGGCTCAGGGGACCGGAGGTCGTGTTCGGCGAGAAGGGCCTTCCCGGAGATGTCGTCGTCCGGCTTGGGTCGGATTCAATGCCACCCGCAGGCTCGGCCTTTGTCACCTGGACGCAGTCGGACGATTCGCCCTTCTACTGCGTGGAGCCCTGGATGGGCCCGGCAAACGCGCCCGAACACAGGACGGGACTGCATCTCGTTGCCCCGGGCGCCCGGGAAGCCTTCAGCGTGAGCGTGGCCATCAGATAGGGTTGCGAAATCGGGTCTTTTTTGAAAGCTTGCGCCGTGACACTTTCCATGTCCGAGCCGCACGCCCTGATCGCCTTCCTCGACTCGTTTGGGGGCCCGGAGCTCATGCTCATCCTGGTCGTCGTCCTGATCTTTTTCGGCGGCGAGAAGATGCCGGAATTCGCCCGCGGGCTTGGGAAGGCCATCCGCGAATTCAAAAAGGCGGCGGGCGACGTCGAGCAGGAATTCAAGAAGGCCATGGACGAGGTGCCGGAGAAGGTCGCTCCTCCGAGCTACAAGCCGGTGACGCCCATCATTCCTCCCAACCACGATCTCCCGCCCGCACCCTCCCCCCATCTCGGAGACCGTCCTGCGGGGCCCCATGATCCTCCTGCAGATCACGGCATAGACGCCTGAGCCGGGCCTGGCCGGACCCAAGCCTTCCGTTTCCCTGCTACCCCAACCCCAAAATCACTCCATGAAAACGTGCGCGCTATACGGCTTCATCTGGGCGCTAGGCGGCGCCTTCCTAACCCTCATCTTGTTCTTTATGGGATTCCACTCGGACCCCGCGAAGCTGCAGGCGGCCGGCTGGATCGGCGGACTTGCCGGTGTCGCGATTGCCGTGATCTGCATGGCGCTGGGCGTTAGGGCCAGGCGCGACGAGGTGCCGGCCGAGGCTGAGTTCGGGTACGGCTCGGCATTCGGGGCCGGATTCCTCATCGCGCTTGTCCAGTCGGTCCTCACTTCGGTCTTCTGGTACGTCTATCGGTTCTACATCAATCCCGCATTCGGCGACATCGTTATCCAGGACCAGCTGGCAAAGATGGAGGCTAAAGGCGTGACGGGCGACCGCCTCGATAAGGCCGAATCGGTCGTGCGCATGATGAACGGACCCGTCCTCCAAATCATATTCGCGCTCATCGGAGGCATCATACTCGGCACCGTTCTGGCCCTCATCATTGCGGCCTTCGTCAAGCGGGCCGCTCCAGCGGGACCTCCGAAGATATAAAAAAAGGGCCCGGATTGCTCCGGGCCCTTGAAGTTGGGATTTGCTCGGCCGCTTAGCGGTCGAACAGCCGTTTGACGTCGACCTTGTAATCGATCGCCATGACGGCTGCTACCCCAGCGACGCAGAAATAACCTGCAGCTAACGCGCTGGCGTTCACAGAGCTAAGAGAAAGCAAAATTGCGGCAATAGCGATGATCGCTGGGGCAACCGCACGGATGATGTTTGTTTTCATGATGGATGTATCTTTGATTTTCCCGAACTCCCATGAGCTTGGGAGGAGTCATGATACCCTATCCTAGCAATAATGGTAGTTGCAGTTTATCTATGATTATCATAGTTTGTGTCTATGGAACTAAGCCAACTGAAATACGTCCTGGCCGTCGCTGAGACCGGGAATTTCACCCGCGCAGCCGCCCGATCAAACATTGCACAACCATCTTTAAGTCAGCAGATTATAAAACTTGAACGCGAACTCGGCCACAAGCTCTTTCATCGGCTAGGGCGGAAGGCTGTACTGACAGAGGCCGGAATTGCCTTCACCAACCGAGCGCGCCAGATCCTATTCGAAGTCGAGGACGCAACCAAGGAACTTGGAGACAGCGCTTCGTTTGAGCGAAAAATCACCGTGGGGGCCATTTCCACGGTGGCTCCCTACCTTCTCCCCACGCTGATCCGCCGTTGCCGGAAGCAGTTTCCAAATGTCCAAGTCAATGTTCGCGAAGATTTTAAGGCAAATCTTGTGCGGGCCCTTCTCGATGGGGAGCTCGACCTCGTGCTGGCGGCGCCCCCAATCATCGAACCCAACATACTCGTGGAGGTTCTTTGGAAAGAGCCACTTATGCTGGCGGTCCCGAAGGACCATCCCCTCGACGCAAAAACCGCAGGTGACCGCCGCCGACCTGGCCGATCAAACCTTCATCCTGACAGGATCGTTGAGCTCGTTGAGTGCGGAGGTGCGACGGTTCTGCGGCGACAACCATTTCGAACCCAAGACCGGCTCGCGCTGCGCCCAGGTCGCGACCGTCAAGGCGCTCGTCGGAATTGGCGAGGGCATCTCGATTCTGCCCGCCGGAGCGCGGTCGCCCGAGGACGATGAAACGCTGGCCTACATCACGCTCGACGACGCCAGGGCGGTCCGAGAGATCGCCGTCCTCAGACACATGCAGCGCTATCAGAGCCGCGGCGCCGAGCAGTTCCTTACCTTGCTGCGCGAGAGAAAGCAGGAAACGGCTTCGCCCAAGAAAGACAAAGGCTAGGCTGCAGGGAGCCGCTATCCGGCAGGAATCAGGAAGTGGAACTCCGTCCCCTCTCCGGCCGAGCTTTCGCATGAGATGCTTCCTCCGTGCGCGACGACGATTTCCCGGGCTATGGCGAGGCCTATCCCGGCACCCGGCTTGTCCTGGCCGGGTACGCGGTAGAACCGGTCGAAGACATGGGGCAGCGCGTCGGCTGGGATTCCTGAGCCCTGGTCCCTCACCGCGAAGCGCACGAATCCCAACGGAGCCGGCGCGGCACTGAGCGTGATGACGCCGGACGCCGGCGAATACTTTGAGGCGTTCGAGAGGAGGTTGATGAAGACATGGCGCAGGCGTCCGGCGTCCGCGTTGACACTGCCAAGCCCCGGTTCCACGCGAACGACAAGTTTTTGTCCCAGGGCCGACATGAACACCCGGGCCTCGTCCGCAATCGCCTCCACAAGGGTGCCGACCGGGACGGGGCTGCGATCAAGCGCGGACGCACCGGCTTCGAGGCGCGTGAGGTCAAGAAGGGAGTCCAGCATCCTGAGCAGCCGGTCGGCATCATCCCGCGCCGACTCGAGCATTTCACGCTGGGCAGCCGACAGGGGGCCCATCGTCTTCTCGAGCAGCAGGTAGACGGCCATGCGCAGGCTCGTCAGCGGCGTCTTAAGCTCGTGGCTCACCGTGCCGACCAGATTTGTCTTCGCATCGTCAAGGAGCCGGAACTTTGTGACGTCCTGAAGGATCACCGCAGCCCCCTTGAACTCGGTCAGCTTGTCGCCGATCGAAAGGATCCTGGGGAGGTAATGGCGGTCCTCTCGGCCGATGCGCAGGGAAAGCGTACGCCCGTAGTCAGCCGGCGCGTAATGCTCCTCGGTCGCCAATACCGATGCCAGGGGCTCGGCTATTCCTCGGGGAAAGCCACCGGAGAATTCAGGCAGCCGCGAGAGCTCCTCCGCGGCGGGATTTCGGACCTCGACAACACCCTCCTTCGATACCACGAAAAGCGGGTCCGGCGCGGAGGTGAGCGTCGCTTCCATGGTCCTTTGCGTCCGCAGTACCCGGGCTATCGTGGCCTCGCGGTAGGTTCGGAGCTTCGCCGCCATCGTGTTGAACGACCGGGCCAGGCTGCCCAGTTCGTCCCGAGAGAATTCGGGCACGTGGGTGTCCAGGTTCCCCTCGCCTAGGGCCGTTGCGGACAAGGTGAGCGCCTTGATCGGCTTAAGGAGCGAGGCGGCGAGGATCCACGCCAGCAGGATCGAGAGCGCAACTCCCACCGCGATCGTAGCCGACAGAATCCCGACCGCCGTGCTGGCAAGGTGTTCCGCCTGCGCCTCTGTCGCACGCGAGGCCGCATAATCGTTGGCGATGAGGCGGTCGAGTATCTCAAAGACGCGGTAGAGGGCGTCCTGGCTGGCCCGGAAATCGTCAAGCGATGCACCCCCGCCCTGCGCGAGCATGCGATCGCACCGGGCCGAGAAATCCTGAAAGGCGCCGTCCAGCTGTTCCACGAGACGCGCCCGAGGGGTGCCCGCGGAGGCCGCCGACTGCGCCATGAGCTCTCGGGTGAAGGCCGACCTGCGGTCATCAAGCTGGCGCCGGGCCCCGATCGGATCCGAAGCCCCCGCAAATGCGAGGGCATTTGACATGAGTGTCGCCGTCGCACGCATGTCCTGGAGCCCGAGCGCCGTCCGGTATGCGGCAACAAGATCGCCCTCGAGGGGCCCCGCCAGCTGGTGGCAAACCCGGATTGCGTAGGCGCCCGTCCCGACGATCACCAGGAGCAGGGGAAGCAGCCCGAAGAAAAGGCGGGTGCGTAGCATTCCGGTTGCGCCGATCAAAGGAGCCCCAGCTTGCTCCGCTTGCGGTAGAGGGTAGCCGGATCAATCCCGAGCGCGCGGGCCGCATCGTCTAGGTTTCGCGACGCGGCCAGAATCCGCCTGATGTGCTCCGCCTCAAGTTCGTCGAGCGTGATCCGGGCGCCTACGGTCATCGCAGGCCGGCGCTCGGCAGCGAACTCCTCCGGCAGGTCCGCGAGCTCGATGGTCTTGCTGGGGGCCAGGATGACGGCCCTCTCGATGACATTGCGAAGCTCGCGCAGGTTCCCGGGCCAGGGATAGGTCGCGAAGGCTGCCAGGACCTCAGGCGAGAATTCGACCTCGGCCTTGCCCGTGCGCGAGGCGAAATACCGCCGGGCACCCTCGGCAAGGCGCTTCAGATCGGCGGGTCGGTCGCGCAGGCCGGGAAGCGTCACCGCGATCACATTCAGCCGGTAGAAAAGGTCCTCCCGGAACCGCCCGCTCTTCACCTGCTCGGCGAGGTTGCGGTTCGTTGCGGCTATGACACGCACGTCAGCCTTCCTAGGGAGGGGCTCCCCCACGCGCTCGTATTCCCGCTCCTGAAGGAGCCTGAGCAGCTTCGGCTGGATCTCGAGCGGCATCTCCCCGATCTCATCGAGGAAAAGGGTGCCGCCGTCGGCCGCCGCCACCTTCCCCGAAGTTTCGGCGACGGCCCCGGTGAACGACCCCTTGGCGTGGCCGAAAAGCTCGCTCTCGAAAAGCTCACGGGAAAGGCTCGGGCAGTTCACCGTGACAAACGCCGCCTCGCGCCGGGCGCTGCGTTTGTGGATCTCGCGCGCGAGCACGCTTTTCCCCGTGCCGCTGGGCCCCAGAATGAGGATGTTCGCATCGGTTTCCGCCGCCTTGAAGGCGATCTCGACTGCGCGGACCATCGACGGTTCGCTCGATTCGAGGTCCACCGGGGGCAATCCGGAAGCGAGGTCGTTTTCCAGGGCCTGGACCCTGCGCTCGAGGGAATGGGCCTTGGCGACCTTGGACAGGACGGCCCGGATCTGGTCCGGGGTGAACGGTTTGGGGATGAAGTCAAAGGCGCCGCGGCGCATGGCCTCCACCGCCGTGGCGATGTTTGCATAGGCGGTGAAGAGGACCACCGCCGGCGCATGGCGAAGCTTCACCATGCGGTTCAGGAGCTCGAGTCCGTCGTCGGCGCCCAGTTTCACATCGACAAAGGCGACATCAAAATCCTCCTCCTCGGCCGATTTGAGCGCCCTTGCCGCGTTCGCGGCCTCCACGGCGGTGTGGCCGTCGGATTCGACGGCAATCCGGGTCGTCCTGCGGATTGACGGTTCGTCGTCGACGATTAATACGCGCATGGTCTTGGGGGGGAATGAGTCTGGTCCCAGCGCAGCCGCGGGCCAATGACAAAGAAACGGACACCGGGCCGCCGCACCAGTTGCCGGACCCCGGAGATCCCGCCATATAAAGCCAAGGCGGGGTCGCTTGCGCGACCCCGCCAGGTCCAGCTTCAACTAAGCCGGGACGATGCAGTTGAAAAGGGCCACCGATTGGCAAGTGATTGGGATTGATGAAAAAGAACCAATCGGAGGACAACGGTCCGCATCACCAATCGGTGGCGGATGCATTTGAGTTCAAAAGCGCAGGAAAATCAATCGCGGTGGAGTTCACCGACCAGAAGCTGAGTGCCCATGCGGGCAGTGCTGTTTTCTGGGCGTGGCTGCATGGGACGCGTTGGAACGCGAAGTTGGCCGAACATCTGCCGCATCGCGCGGCGACGTCGAACAACCGCCTGACTGCGGTGGACAAGGCGCTGGCGTTCACACACGGGCTCTTATGCGAGGCGCGCAAGCTGACGCATGTCGCATATTTCCGTCGTGATCCGATGGTGCCGGAGTTGCTCGGCATCCACCGCGTTGCCAGTCAGTCGAGTTTGTCGCGATTCTTTGCGGGCTTCACCTCGGCAGGCACCAATCTGCGCAGTTTTCGGCCGCTGTGGCGGTGGTGTATCGAACGGCTGCCGTCTCGACGCGAAGGCTATACGCTCGATCTGGACTCGACGCGGCTGCTCCACGTGGACGGACATCAGGAAGGCGTGCAAACCGGCTACACGCGTCTGGGGTTCAAGCCGTGCCTGCATCCGCTCCTTGCAGTCCTGGCCGAGGCGCGGCTTGTAGTCCAACTATGGTTGCGCGCTGGCAGCACCCATTGCGGCAACAACGTCGTGGCCTTCTTCATGGACCTGTGGGAGCAGCGTCCGCGGCATGTGCGACTAAGGGCCGTACGGGCGGATAGCGGGTTTTGTGCTCCCGAGTTGCTCCAGCTCTGGGAGCAGCTGCAGCTACCGTATATCGTCGTAGCGAGGTTGACGGCACCCATCCAAAGCTTGATCCGCAATGACATGGTCTGGGCGGCGACCGAGCTCGTAGGCACCGACGTGGCTGAGCTCGAGTACCAGTCGATGGGTTGGTCATGTCCCAGGCGGCTCATCCTTATCCGTCACCGCCAGGCCGACCGCCCAGAGGCCGGCGGCAAGAAGCTATTCGAGATGCCCGGCTACTTGTTCCAGGCGCTGGTGACAAGTTTGCCGACCACGGTAACCCCGCTTGCAGTGTGGCGCGACTACAACGGCCGTTCCGACTGCGAGAATGTGATCAAGGAACTCCAGCAGGGCTTCGCGTTACCAACGCTATGCCTTCGCTCGTTCTGGGCAACCGAGGCGGCCTTGTCCCTTGCGACGCTCACCTACAATCTCACTGTCTTGTTCCAACGGGCGCTCGGCTGGCAGACCAAGGTGACTATCCACTCGCTCCGGTTCTGGCTGTTTATCACCCCAGGAATCATCGCTCATCCTGCTGGGAAACCCACCATCAAGCTCGCCGTGCCTCCCCGAGAACGCGACTGGTGGTCGCGATTATGGGAGAAGATCCTAAGCCCGTTCCCCAACTGCAATGCAGTCGAAAATCGACCCGCATTTGCTGGCTAAACATGATTCCGACTGCATGGTTCCGGCTAAGTGCTCCCACGGGCTTACGCCCGCCGAGATTGCACGCCGATTTGACCGCATGGGCCCGCACGGGTTCCCATTGAAAGCTTGCCAGCAGGGGGTGACCGCTCTGAGCGTGCGGCGACACCCCGATGTCCTCAGCACCCGCAAAGCCAGCCCGAGACGCCGCAGCGGCGGTTCCCGCCCCACCCCGCATCACCGACCTCGAGATCAAGGACGCCCAACTGATCTTTAGTGCTGTCTGGCAACGCCTTGAGACCGAATACGGGCGCGACCAGCTTCGGTTCCCGAAGGAGATCATCCTACTCGGAGGCGCACCCGGCGCCGGCAAGGGGACGAACACCACGTTCATCGCGAAAGCCCGGGGCCTGACCTGCGGGCCCATCGTCATCAGCGCGCTCCTCGATTCGCCCGAGGCGCGCCGGATTAAGGACGCAGGAAGCATGGTCGGCGACCGGGAGGTGATCGACATCCTCTTCCACCACCTCCTGAAGCAGGAATTCCGCGACGGCGTCATCCTAGACGGCTTTCCGAGGACAAAGGTCCAGGTTGAATGCCTGAAGCTCCTCGTGGACAAGATGCACGGCCTTCGCCGGGAGTTCTACAAGAGCCCGCTGAGCATCCATTTTCGCCAGCCGACGATCCATATCATGGTCCTTTTTGTCGATGAGGCCACGAGCGTCGCCCGCCAGCTCAAACGCGGCGTCGAGGTTCGGGCACACAACAAGGAGGTGCGGCGGACCGGCATCGGCACGCTCCTCGAGGAACGCGCAACGGACTTCGACAAGACCCTCGCCCAGAGAAGGTACCGGGTTTTCAAGGAGCAGACGTGGGACGCCCTGCAGGAGCTTAAGGAGATCTTCCACTATCATTTCGTCAACGCGCAGGGGACGCTCCGCGAGGTCGAAAAGAACATCCTCCACGAGCTCGAGTACCAGAGCACGCTTGAGCTGGACCCGAGGACCGTCGACAGGCTCAGGGGCATACCCGTCGCGAGCGAGATCGTGATCCACGCCAGGCAGGAGCTCGTGAAGCGGCTCGATTCCTATGAGCTCGAGCACGAGGCGCTCTTTGGCAAGGTGGTCGCTTTCGTGGAGCGGAAGGTGATGCCGATCGTGCTGCGCCACGCGATATCAGGGACCGCCCTCGTGAACACCGAGGACCCGATGCTCGATGACCCGACGGCGCTCGCCATGCTGATAGACATCTTCTCCGAGCGCGGCTACCACGCCGCGGTCGACGTCCACCGCATCGACATCCCGGAGCACGTCGACCTGGCCACTGGCGCCGTGAAATGCAGGTCCAAAAAGGTCTATCGGATCCAGATACGGTTCACCGGCTCGGAAATCCGCCGCGGCTAGGATCGCTACTCGAACCTGAGCGCGTCGATCGGGTCGAGCGAGGCGGCCTTCCATGCAGGGTAGAGCCCGAAGACGACCCCAATCGCAGAGCACACCACGACGCCCGTAATCGCCCATCCCCACGGGAAAACGGCGGAGACCTTTAGGAAAATGGCCAGGCCGTCGCCGGCAAGGGTCCCCAGGAGTATCCCCGCAAGGCCGCCCGTGACCGACAGGACCACGGACTCCACCAAAAACTGGGTCAGGATTATGATCTTGCGCGCCCCAACGGCTTTCCGGACGCCGATCTCCTTCGTCCTCTCCGTCACGCTGACGAGCATAATGTTCATGATGCCGACGCCGGCCGCCAGGAGCGCGATCGCGCTGATGATGAAGGCACCGCCGCTGATGACGTCTGCAATCTTGGCAAAGGCCGCAACGAGCGAATCGTTCGAGTAAATCTCAAAGTCGTTGTCCGTCTCGGGCCGAAGTCCGCGCACCAGCCTCATGACAGCGATCCCCTGATCCATCGTGGCGTTGTAGGCCTCCTGGGAGGGAGACTGGGTGGCGATATTCACCGAAAACTGCTCCGCCCCAAAGTCCATGAAGAATCGGGTGATGGGCACCATGATGATGTCGTCCTCACTCTGGCCGAACATGGTCCCCTTGGCCACGAAGGTGCCGATCACCGTATAGGTGCGCTCGTTCGCCTTCAGTTTCTTTCCCAGGGGATTCTCCGAGGGAAAGAGTTTTGAGACGATGTCCTGCCCGATGACGCAGACGGGACGCACGAGGTCGATGTCGCCCTCCGTGAAATTTCGGCCGGACTCAATCGCATACTGGTTGGCCTCCAGGAAGTACTCGTTTGTCCCGCCAAAGGTGATGCCGGGAGTCGTCTTGTGACCGCCGGCGGTCGCCTGCACGGCGCTGTTGTTGTCAAATGCCTTGAAGCAGATCACGTCCGAAGTCCCCTTCATGAGCGACGCGTAACGCTGCGCCTGTGCGAGCGTGATTTTGCGCCGGGCCATGATCTTTTCCCAGTCCGTCCCGCTCCCGGTTATGCCGGTCGGCCACTTGGCAAACTGGAACATGTTTGAGCCGAGGAAGCTCAGGCCCGTCTCTATCGAGCCGCGAAGGGCGGAAACCGCGGTCATCACGCCGATGACCGAGAACACCCCGATCGTGATGCCAGACATCGTCAGGAACGAGCGAAGCTTGTTCACTCCGAGCGCTCCGAATGCCATTCGCAGGATCTCACTCATAACGAAGAGCCACGACGGGGTCCAGGCGGGACGCGCCAAGCGCGGGGACAAAACCGGAGATGATCCCGGTGGCGATGGCGACAAACATCGAGGTGGCCACAAGGCCGACCGAAAATTCCAGCGGGAAATTGGGCATGGCTTTCTTCACCGCGAGGCAAAGCCCGTAAGTCACCGCCAGCCCCACCACTCCGCCCGCAAAGCAGATGGAGACGGCCTCGATCAGGAACTGCAGGAGGATCGTGCGGCGGCGGGCGCCGAGCGCCTTGCGCGTGCCGATTTCCTTCGTCCGCTCACGGACGCTGACAAAGGTGATGTTCATGATCCCGATCGCCCCGACGAAGAGCGAAAGGCCGGTGACAAAGAGTCCGGCAAATGCAATGCCCTGTTTGATCGGGTCGAGCTGCTTCTTGAAGCCGTCGCCCCCATTCAATGAGAAATTATCCCTCTCTCCCGGAGCCTGGCCGCGCACGCGGCGCATGTCTCCTGTCAGCTCCTCGCGCGCCTCGTCGAGGCGCGTCTTGTCCCTCACCTTGACCTGTATGTCCGCATTGTCGTCACGGAGGCCGAAATACTTTCGGAAGGCGCCGAGAGGAAGCAGCATCTGGTTATCCATGCTGAAAAGCCCGAGGAACGACCCCTGCTTCGCGAGCACGCCGATGACCTTGAACGGCTGACCCTGCACGATCACGGTCCCGTCGATGGCCGAACGGCCCGGGAACAGGGCCTGCGCGACGTCGAGCCCGAGGACGCACACCTGGCGCGAACCTTCGCTTTCGGTCTCGTTGTAAAGGCGGCCCTCCTGGAAATCGGCCACCAGAAGCCGTCCAAAGTCGGCAGTCGCCCCGCTGCAGTAGACGCCGTTAACGCTTACGCCGCCCGCCTTTACCGTCGTCCCCCTCGCATCGGTAAAGACCGCCAATTCGAGCAGGGAATTGGGCGTGGCCTCAATGATGCGGTTCAGCGCGATGGCCTCTTCCGGCTTGAGCCGCTGGCGGTCCATGTAATTCCACCAATCATCCACGTTGGCCCATGGCCACTTCTGCACGTGGATGATGTCGTCCCCGAGCATCGCGAGGCTGTTGTTGAAGCCGATGTCGATTCCCCGGATCGCCGTGCCCATGAGCGTCACCGCAACGATTCCAATGATCACGCCGAGCGCGGTGAGCGCCGAGCGCATTTTGTTCGCTCGCACCTGCGCCATCGCGATGCGGACCGACTCGGTCAATTCGTAGAGGAGCCTTCCCATGGGCGTTCAGCCGTCAGAATGCCGAGCCGTCGCTCTCGATGAGGCCGTCGTGGAGGCGGATGATCCTGCGCGCATGCCGCGCGATCGATTCCTCGTGAGTCACGACAATCAGCGTGTTGCCCCTCTCATACAGCTCCTCGAAGAGGTCCATGATCTCAACGCCCGTCTTGGAATCGAGATTGCCCGTCGGCTCATCCGCCAAAATAATGGAGGGCCGGTTCACAAGGGCGCGCGCGATCGCGACGCGCTGGCGCTGGCCTCCCGAAAGCTCGTTCGGCTTGTGGTGGATCCTGTTTCCCAGCCCCACGCTCTCGAGGGCCGCACGGGCCCTCTCGTGGCGCTCATTCCTGGGAACACCCGCGTAGATGAGCGGCAGCTCGACGTTTCGAAGGGCGTCCGAGCGCGGAAGTAGGTTGAAGGTCTGGAACACAAACCCGATCTCTCGGTTGCGAATGTCCGCAAGCTCGTCGTCGACCATCGACGCGACATCCTGGCCGGAAAACTCATACTTGCCGGAAGAGGGAGTGTCCAGGCAGCCCAGCATGTTCATCAGCGTGGACTTCCCCGAACCCGAAGGGCCCATGATCGCCAGGTACTCGTTGCGCCGGATTTCAAGCGAAACGCCGCGCAGCGCGTGGATGGTCTCCTCACCCATGACGTAGAGCTTGGTCACCCCCTCGATGGAGATGACCAATGGCCCCACGGGGCGCACGGGACGGGACTCAACGGGTGCCGGCGGCGTCATGTTCGGAGAGGCCTATTTGGATTCGGCAACCTCGGGCTTGGGCTTCTCGACCTTGATGGCGGAGCCGTCCTTGAGGAGGCGGCTTATGGCCGCATAGGTCCCCGACACGACTTCGTCGCCTGCCTTGATCCCGGACTTGATCTCAATCGTCGACTCGTCGGCAATGCCTGTCTCGACCTTGACCGCCTTCACCTTGTCGCCGTTCCGAACAAAGACGATGCGAAGCAGCTTCTCGAGGTCGCGGCGGGCCCCCTCCTTCTCCGTGGCAACGTCGAGGTCGTTTCCGGAGCGTTCGTGCGCATCCTTGGCCTTCTTTTTCTCGAGTTCGTCCGCCGTCATCCCCTTTTCATCACGAACCGTGACGCTCTGGATTGGCACGGCGACGGCGCCCTTGACGGTCTGGGTTTCGATGTCCGCCGTGGCGCTCATGCCCGGGCGAAGGGCCACATCCTTGTCGGAAACCCTGATCTTCACGATAAAGTTGGTGACCTGGTCGGAGACCGTGCCGGAGGATTGCGACGACGACCCGCTCCCGGAGCTGCCGTTGTTGTCGGCGGAGGCGCCTATCTCGCGGACCACGCCGTTGAACTTGCGGTCGGGGTAGGCGTCGATGCTGATCTTCACCGGATCGCCCACCTTAACATTAACGATATCGTTCTCGTTCACCTTGACGCGCACTTCCATCTTGCTGAGGTCCGCCACGCGCATGATCTCCGTGCCCGCAAACTCGGTCGACGCTTGGACACGTTCGCCGACCTCTGACGAGCGGGAACTCACCGTTCCGTCCATCGGCGAATAGACCACCGTCTTTGATAGTGAATCCTTGGCCTGTTTCAGAAGGCCTTCCGCTTCATCAACCTGGGCCAGTGCGGATTCGCGGTTCGCCTTCGCCCCTTCGTAGGCTGTCTTGTACGTGACATAGTCAAAATCGGATACCAGCTTCCTGTCGTATAGGTCCTGATATTTCTTGAGGTCGGCCTCGGCCTTCACGAGCAGTACCAGGCTGTTCACCGCTCCCGAACGGGCGGCGGCGACGGCCGCGGTCTGCTGGTCAACCTGCGCTTGGTAAAAATCGGGCTTAATCTTCACGATCACATCGCCCTTCCTAACGGTTGCACCCTCGCGGAACGGCAGCGACACGATCTCGCCGTAGACCTCGGGGGTGATCTTGACCTCAACCTCGGGCTGTATCTTGCCGGTTGCGGTGACGGTCTGGACGATCGTCTTGATGACGGCCTTGTCCGTCGTGACGGTGATCCCCGTGTTCGCGCCCCGCTTTTTCACGACGGCCAAGGCGGACAGGGCGACCAGGATAACGGTCGCCCCGATCACGTACCATTTGAGCTTCGATTTCTTGCGCGTCTTTACCACAGCGGGGGCAGAGGCGGTTCCGGACGAAAGAGGGGCGGTCATTGAAGTAGCATTCACGGGTAATAGGTTGTGGGTCAAACGTTCAAGCCAGTTACCCCCGCCTTTCGCTCGCAAAAAACAGCGTGGAGGGGCCGCAAAAAGCCCCCCCACGCCAACACAACTAACAACGAGCAAGGGGCGACGAAACGGGCACCCATTGAAAGGTGAACCCATTTGCGACCAGCGGAGGGAAAAACGCGCCGACATGCCCGTTCGACGGAGTCGAATGGGAGGGACGCAGTCTGGCCAAGGGTTGGCATCCCCTCACAACACGCCCCTTTGCCCAAAAGTTACACCAAACTTTGATGAGCGGGTGCGCCAAAGGATAGGCGGGGTGGCTACGCTACTAGCCATTCCCGGCCGGCTTAGCTGGTAAACTCGCCCATCTTTCGGCAGGCGCCTCCTTTAGAACGGGAACCGGGAAGGTGCGCACGGCGGACACGGGCCTTCCCCCAAGGTAGGAGGCGATCGAGCGGAGGTTGTTGCCGACATAGAATGGAAGCCTAATCGGCCGCTCCGAATTCTCGGAGTCGATGGCCGAAAGGCTCCCGCCGGAGCGGAAAAGGAGCACGGTGTGGCCTACCCAACCGCCCGGCGCATCGAAGTAATAGAGCAGGAGCTTGGGTTCCCGGGTCTCGCGTCCGAGGGCCATCCTGAGGTTCGCGGCCCTGATGCTTTCGATGAAACACGCCCTGGGCGGCACGGGCGACGCGGAATCGGGCCGGTTCCGCGGCGCCTCCACCCACTCCCACCCTCCGATTCCGGGTTCGATGGCCCGGAAAAGAGGCTCCGGGTTCGCCTCGTCACGCGCGACCGTGTGGAGCGTGCGCGAGAGGCTCTGCGTGCCGTCGCAATCGGTGTAAAGCCAAAGCACCCCAGAAAACTCGAACACGAGGGCATATACGGTCCTTGGATACTCCCAGCCGCGCCAGGCTCCACGCGGATGGCTGTTGTCAAAGCGCGCTATGCGGGCCCAGCCGCCCGGGTTGAGCATCGAGCGGGCCAAGAGGGCGTCCGAGAGACCCGATGGAGTGGAGGAAGCCCTGGACGGGGCGGCCGCGCAGAAGGCGGCGACGGCGAGGAAAAGAAAGAGGGGGCGCATGACCCCGATAACCCCCAAAGCGCCCTGCAGGGTCCCCAAATGCGACCGTTCTACGTATAGTCGCGGCGAACCGCGCCGCGGACAGGTCGAATGCGCTAGGCGACCCCGCCGAAGAGAGCCCTGATTCGGTCCTGGTAGCCGCGGCTAAGGCGCAGTTTGGTCCCGTCCCGGAGCACGACCAGGTACTCGCCCTCAAACGAGGGGCTCAATTTGCACAGGCGATCGGTGTTGATGATCGTCGATCGGTGAATCCGCATGAAGCGCCTCGGGTCAAGTCGGTCCTCAAGGGCGGCCATCGTGCCCCTCATCAGATGGGAGCGGGCACCGACATGGAACTTCACGTAGTCACCCTCCGCCTCGATCCAGTCGATCTCGCTGGCCTTGAGGAAGATGATCTCGCCCGACGACTTGAGCAGGATCCTGTCGCGGCTTTCGCCCTCAAGGTGCTCCATCAGGCGCTTCAGCCTCATGTCGACCGCATCGTTGCGCCTGCGCAGCACAAGGTCGCGCGCGCGGCCAAGGGCAGCGCTGAATCGGGCGTCGTCATAGGGTTTGAGCAGGTAGTCGACCGCGTTGAATTCGAATGCGCGAAGCGCATATTCGTCGTAGGCCGTGACAAAGACGACGACGGGATTCGCCTCGGGCCCGACGCGCATCAGGGTCTCAAATCCGTCGCACCCCACCATCTGTACGTCGAGGAAAACAAGGTCGGGCTTCAAGCGCAGGATGAGATCCGCGGCCTCGATCCCGCCGTTGGCTTCGGCGACAATCTCGACCCCGGACTCTCGCTCAAGCAATAGCCTGATCCCGCGGCGCGCCAAAGGCTCGTCGTCGGCGATAAGCGTGCGAATTCGGGATCCCTCCAAGCTCTTCTGACGAGCGATCATCTGCGGCAAGGAACCATTATCTCGACCAAAATGCCGCCGATTGCACGGCTGTTGAGCGTCATACGGCTTGATCCGCGGTAGATCTTGGCCAGCCGCTCCCGGGTGTTGGCGAGGCCCGTGCCCTCCGTGATCCGGCGGTTTTTTGGAAAGCCGGGCCCGTCGTCCGCCACCTCCAGCCGCAGAAATCCGTCCTCAACGCGCCCGCGAATCTCGACGCGCCCAGGCCCCGATTTCGGCGCGACCCCGTGGAGGATCGCATTCTCGACAATCGGCTGCAGGAGTAACCAAGGCACGGATACACCCATGGCCTCCTCCTCGATTGAAACGTCGACGGTCAGACGGTCGGGGAACCTTGCCTTCTGAATCTCGATGTAACGTTCAAGAAAGTCCATTTGCACACGCAGCGTCGTCTCATTAATTTGGTTTCCGTCCAGGGATATCCGCAAAAGAGAACCCAGTCGGGCGAGCAATGTTACAGCCATCTCGTTTTTCCCATCCCTTACCAGCACCGACACGGTGTTCAGGGTGTTGAAGAGGAAATGCGGCTTTATCTGTTCCCTAAGCGCCTTCAGTTCGGCCTCCATCAGCCGCGATTCGAGCTGTATCGCCCTGATCTCCTCGTTCTTGAACCTGCGCTGGAGCTCACCCCCATAGCCAAAGGCAATCACCGCCCAATAATAGGCCATGTCCACCAGATTGTGCCCGTAGAAGCTCGACGCGGCCGTATGCCAAAATCCGCCGAACTCGGGGCCAAAGAAGATCTGATAGGCCTCGATCCTTCCTAGGTAGAACGTGGCCATCACCGTGAAGCTGAATGCCATGTGAAAGAGGATTCCCCCAAGCCATCGCCCCGCGCTGAGAGGCATTCTCGCGCGGAGCAGGAGGATGAACGGAGCCAGGCACGCCCACATCGCCGCGCGCCCGAACTGGGGGATCGCAACCCCGATGAAGTCCGTCCAACTCATCTCGACCCGCATGTTGAAATAGACTTCGAGCGAAAGAACGAATCCCAGTGCGGCCCAGCCCGCCGCGACGGCGACTATCCTCAGGCAACGATTGTTCATGAATTCGGGACGCTTCATCCCGCGGGCCTGCCACCTGGATCAAGCGATATCCGGGGAATTGCGACGAATCCACGGACTTCAGCGACGAACGGCCCGTTCCACCCGTCCAGAATGCGGCTCAGCCGCGGCGCTCGCGTTCGGCCCAGAGCGCCGCTCCGACAATTCCCGCCTCATTAAAGAACTCGGCCGGCACGAGCCTAGCGCGGGATTTAACGTATTTGAAAAACTTGTCGTGCTTCACGCTGATTCCCCCGCCGATCACGATCAGCTCGGGCCACAATATGTCCTCAAGGGTCCGGATGTAGCGGTCGAGGCGCTGCCCCCACTGCTTCCATGAAAGGTCCTTTTTGTGTTTGGCCGAGGCCGCAACCCTTTTCTCGGCATCGCGTCCGTCAATCTGCAGGTGGCCCAGCTCGCAGGGAAATAGCGCCCCCCTGAAGAATAGCACGGATCCAACCCCTGTGCCGAGGGTGAGCATGAGCACCTTTCCGCCGAACAGCTTGCCGGCGCCAAACCTCATCTCGGCCAGACCCGCGGCAGCGGCGTCATTCGTCAGCGCCACCGGCCTGCCCATCGCTTTGCTGAAGAGCTTCACGCCATCGCAGCCTATGAACTTCTTGTCGAGGTTCGCGGAAGTCAGGATGTTCCCGCCGTGAATGACGCCGGGAAACCCGATGCCTATGGGCCCCCTCCACCTGAAGTGCGCGGCGATCATGGCCGCGGTGTCCGCCATCTCGGCCGGCGAGAGGAGCAGGGGAGTCTCGACTTTGAACCGGCCCGCCAGGAGGCGGCCGGTCGAAACATCGACCGGGGCGCCCTTTAGTGCAGAACCACCGATATCGATTCCAAGAACCTTCATCAGGGCGGACATAGACAGCCCGTCCGCCCCATTTCAATGCCGTGTTTTGATGTAGCGCGCATTTTAACAAACCGAAGGTTTTTGGGTCAGGCCCCTTGACGCCGGGCCCTCGTGGCGATCCTCTTTGCGCAAATGAAGGTTACCTATTACCTCGAGGTTCTTTCGTCCTGGTGCACTTGGGTGGAGCCGGTTTGGGCCGAGTTGAAATCCCGGTACGCCGGCCGCGCAGAGTTTGAGTGGCGCATCGCTCTCATGCGCCAGGAGGACTTCCCCGTGTCCCGGGCCCAATGCGACTGGTTTTACCGGCGGAGCGGAGGGACCGTCATGCGCTCGCCCTTCATGCTGAGCTCCGGATGGTTCGAGCCGAACAGGACGGATGGATTCCAGAATCCGAGTCTCGTCGCCGAAGCAGGCAAGGATTTCGGGTTTTCCGACGACACGATCAGGCTCGCCTTGTCGCGCGCCGCTGTGATCGAAGGCCGCAAGATTGGGGAGATGGCCGATGCGGTCGCCGTGGCGGCAAAGGCATCGGGGATACCCGCGAAAAAGCTTAGGGCACGGGCGGAGTCGGCTGCCGTGAAGGCCCGTGTGGCCGGGAGCACCGCCGAGTTCCTTTCGCACCGGATAAACCAGCGGCCGGCATTCATCCTGGAGGACTCGATCGGCGACAAGGCCGTGTTCTCGGGCCTTGTGAGGATCGAGCCTTTGGCGGCCACCATCGATGCAATGCTCTCGGATACCGCCGCCTACGCCGCGCACGCCGTCCACTACGGGGCCCCGCCCAAGGAATAATCCGCTCGGCCATGCAATTCGTGAATCTCGGGCCCACGGGCCTGAAAGTGTCGCGGATCTGCCTAGGAACTATGACCTACGGCAGCAAGAAATGGCGACCGTGGGTCCTCGACGAGGACGAGAGCCGGCCGTTCCTGCGCCGGGCTTTGGAGCTGGGCATCAACTTCTTCGACACGGCCGACATGTATTCGCTGGGCGCAAGCGAGGAGGTCCTCGGGAGGGCCCTCAGGGACCTTGGACCCGGCCGCGACCGCGTGGTGATCGCCACAAAGGTCTTCAATGCCATGGGGGACGACCCCAACCAGCGGGGCCTGTCGAGGAAGCACATCCGTCATGCGATCGACGCCAGCCTCCGACGCCTGGGCACCGACTATGTCGACCTCTACCAAATCCACCGCTTCGATCCTGAGGTTCCCATAGACGAGACCATGGAGGCACTCAACGACCTCGTGAGGGCGGGCAAGGTCCTCCACATCGGGGCCTCCTCGATGTTCGCGTGGCAGCTCGCAAAGATGATCCATGCCGCGGAGGCGCGGGGATGGACCCCGTTTGTGACCATGCAGAACCATTACAACCTCCTTTACCGCGAGGACGAGCGCGAGATGGTCCCCTATTGTGTCGACAGGTCCGTGGGTCTCCTTCCGTGGAGCCCGCTCGCCCGAGGCCTCCTGGCGCGCAGCCCTGCGGCAACAACGGTCCGGGCCAAGACGGACGAGTACGCACAGAACCTTTACGGCGCAGAATTGACCGAGTCCGACCGCGCGATTCAAGGGGTGGTGCACCGGATCGCCGCGGCGCGCGGCGTTCCGGCCGCTCAGGTGGCCCTTGCGTGGCTCTGCCAGAAGCCGGGGGTCGTTGCCCCCATCGTGGGCGCATCCAAGCCGCACCACCTTGAGGACGCCGTCGCCTCGCTTTCCATCAAGCTGAGCGTCGAGGAGATCGCGGCCCTCGAGTCGCCGTACACCCCGCGTCCCGTGGCGGGCCATAAATGACCCGAATCCTGGCGAGAGCACGGGTGGGCGCTCTGGCGGCGGCGTTCGCGCTCACGGCAGCGGGCGCGCACGCCACCACCGGCTATGTGTTTGACGACGAGAACGGGAACGGGATACGCGACCCCGGCGAGCGGGGCGTGCCTTCCGTGGAGGTCTCAAATGGGGTGGACATCGCCATAACCGACCCGGCGGGCGCCTATCGGATCGCCGACCGGCCTGGCTCCCGTGTTTTCGTCATCAAGCCGAGGGGCTGGCAAACACCTGTGGATGGGGCCAACCTGCCCCGGTTCTACGCCTCCGGCGGGCAAACCGCCGATTTTCCCCTCCGCCACGGGAATGAGCCGGACGACCTCCGCGCCCTCATCGTGACCGACCCGCAGCCCGCATCGGCCGCGCAGGTGGGTTACCTGTCCCGCGGCCTTGTCGAAAGACTCGGCAGGCGCTCCGACGTCGCCTTCGGCGTCACTCTGGGCGACATTGTCTACGATCGGCCCGACCTTTTTGGCGCAGTCAACGCGGCGCTGGCACGAATCGGGGTTCCCTGGCACAACCTTCCGGGCAATCATGACCTCGCTCTCGGCACTCCCGACGAGGCCCTGGCGGTGGCTTCATTTGAGTCCGTCTATGGTCCCTCGACCTATGCGTTCCACGCCGGGCCCGCCCTCTTTGCGGCTCTTGATGATGTTCGACCGCTGGGCGGTCCGCGATACATCGGCGGCCTGCGCGACGACCAGTTTGCGTTCCTCGGGAACCTCCTTCGGCTTTCCGCGCAGGACGAGTGGGTGGTGCTCATGATGCACATTCCGCTGTTCTCGCCGGACCCGTCAGGATCCGAGACGTTCCGCGACGCCGACCGAATCAGGCTCTTCGCCCTGCTGAAGGGGCGAACGCACGTCCTGGTCCTGTCCGGCCATACCCACTACCAACGCCACGTGATGCATGGGCGCGCCGACGGCTGGCTGGGTCCCAGGCCGATCGAGGAATACAATGTCGCCGCGGCATGCGGCGGATTCTGGGGCGGACCGGCGGATGGCGACGGCATCCCGGAGGCGACGATGTGGGACGGAACGCCGCCAGGCTATGCAATCCTTGGCTTCAAGGGCGGCGCAGTCACCGTCGATTATTTTCCCTCGTGTCTGCCGGCCGACCGCCAGATCGCGCTGCATGCACCGGAAGTCGTGGCGCCGAGGCAGGGTTACGTCTCTTTCTACGCCAATGTGTTCAACGGCGATGACAGCTGGCGGGTCGAATTTCATGTCGATGACCGCGCTTGGAATCCGGTGTCGCGCATCTTGGGATGGGATCCCTCGTACGCGGCCGAGTTTCTCGCGCAGGACTCGGCCCTGCACCCCCAGCGGGGGCCGCGGTTGCCCGATCCCGCGATCTGCTACCATCTCTGGCGGGGCATCCTGCCCGCGGACCTCCCGCTTGGCGGGCACGTCCTCAGCGTCCGAGCCACCGATCCGCAGGGACGGGTGTTTCTGGCGCAGCGCAACCTGGACGTCGAGAATCCCTGACCGCTCTTGGGCGCGCCGGAGCGCGCACCTTTCTCCCCCGATGATCGTACCTAAATTTGCGTACGAAAACCAAATGACGGCCCTGGGAAAACCGTTTTCATCGCCTGAGCCGTTTCAGCCTTATCTCCAACTATCCAACGCGCCGCGGGTTGCGCCGTCCTCTGGATCGCGGGCCTGCAGGGCTCCGCATTTTCATCCGGAGCGCCGGCGTGGCAGCAGCGGATGGACGGCGTGCCTCCGCAGCGTGTCTTCACCGCGCGCGACACGGGAGTGTCGACGATGGCCTGGTCGGCTGCACAGGACCGCGAGGGCATCCTTTACTTCGGCTGCGACACGGTGGTTTCGTTTGATGGCGACCGCTGGCGGGCTTTGCGGATGGAGCCCACGTACCTCGTCCGGGCGCTCGACATCGGGGCCAATGGGCGAATATGGGCGGCGGGAGTCAATGAGATCGGCTGGTTTGAGCCGGGGGAGCAGGGACGCCTGGACTACCATTCGCTGACGGGCAGCCTCCCGAAGAATTCGGCCGATCTCGGCGACGTCTGGAGGGTCTACGCCGAAGGCGATCAAAGCGCCCTCTTTGTGGCTCGGGACAGGGTTCTTCGGTGGGACGGCCGGAGATTCGCATCCTGGGAATATCCCGGCATGCACCTGCTGTGGTCCACGCGAACGCCGAAGTCGGTCTACGTCCACTATCCGCCGGTTGGGCTCCTCAGCTTTGGCCCAAGGGGACCGTCGCTGGCAGTGGACGCGTCGACCCTCGGCTCGTCCGAAATCCGGTGGCTGGACGACTCGGGTGAGGATTGGCTCCTGCTGACCTCGCAGGGGTTTAAGCGCCTGCACGGAAGCGGCTGTACGCCCGTCGAGACCGGGGCCTCCTCATTCGTGCGCGATAACATTCCGACATCGGCGGTGCGGCTGCGCGATGGAACGCTCGCCGTTGGGACACTCAATGGCGGGATGGCCCTGGTCGACGGCGAGGGTGCCATCAAAAGGATCCTCAACACGGCTTCTGGGTTTCCCGCGAACCAGATCTACTCGCTTTTTTCCGACCGGGACGGCGCGCTGTGGGCGATGGGGCCCACCTACATCGCCCGCCTGGCCATCGGCTCCAACATCGCGGTGTACGGGTCCCAAAACGGCTATCCTCCCGGTGGGTGCGACGCACTGGCGGAGGATTCGGGCTCGGTCTATGTCGCCTCCCACAGCGACCTGCTCCGGTTGTCGCCCGACCCGGGAACCGGTGGCGCCGGCAGATTCGCCGGCCTGGGGATCACGAGCAGCCGCTTCTACAGCCTTCTTTCGACCCCGCACGGCCTCGCGGTGGGACATTCGCACGGGCTCGGACTTTGGTCGCCGGACGGCATGAGGCCTCTGATTCATTCCGGGGAGATCGTGTTTCGGACGAACCCATCCCTCTCCAGGCCGGGTGCCATCCTTGCCTCGCTTTTTGACCGAGTTCTCTCCGTGAATCCGCTTACGGGCGCCTCGGTGGTCGTCGCCGATTCCCTGCCTGATTACGGGGACACGGTGGTGGACGAGCCCGCCGGGCGCTTATGGATTGGAACCCCCTCAAGGGGCCTTTTCGTCGCCGGGCCGGGAGCGACCCGCGCCATGCCCGCCGCGGGCCGCTTCGGGGCGCTTCCTTCCGCCGGAACCGTGCTCGTTACCCGCGTGGACTCGCGGATCGTGGCGCTGGCCGACACATCCGCATTCATCCTGGACGAGAAGCGAGGCCAGTTCCGGCCGCTCACGGGCTTTCCCGCCGCGAGCCCGCTCGCCGTGTCCAATCCGGACAGGCGGGGTGCCGTTTGGGCCGCCTACGCCCCCAGCGCGGGCGGGCGATCCCCGCTCTTTGGAACCCTGGTGCCCGCGCCAGCCGGCGCAGCATGGATACCCCAGTCGTTTGAGGGCATCTCGCGCGTCGGGACGGTTGTCGAGATGCGGGTCTTCCGCCTGCACGACGAGGACGAGCTCTGGATCGGCGGCACGGAGGCCCTCCTGCGCGTTGGACCGTCGGCCATAGCCGCGCACATGCGGCCCAAAAGGCCCCTGATCCGCGCCTGGATCGGACCCGGCGGGGACCGAGGTGCAGGAGCCGTTGCGGGGATCCTGCCCTACTCCACCCCGGGCCTCCACGTCGAATTCAGCTCCCTGGATTTCGGGATGAGGGAGTCCGAGCGGATCCAAACCCTGCTCGACGGAGCCGAGACCGAATGGACCCCGCCGACGGATTCGGCAGACCGCGACATCTCAGGCCTTAGGGAGGGGCGCTATGCATTGAAGGCTAGACTCGTCACGGACTCTGGGGCGGCGGGGGATCCAGCCGAATTCCGCTTCGAAATCGCTCCCCCATGGTGGAGGACCCCCTTTGCCTGGACCGCGTTCGCCGCCGTCGCCGCGCTTTGCGTCTTCGGATTGCTCGGGCTCAGGACGCGGGCGCTAGAGCGCAGGGCCGGAGCGCTTGAGGCCATCGTGCGCCAACGCACGGAAGAGCTCGAGAAGGCGAACGCCGCGAAGAGCGAATTCATCGCGAACATGAGCCACGAGATCAGGAATCCGATGGGCGGAATCCTGGCATCCGCGCTCGAACTATCGCGCGCCCCCCTTGGGCCCGAGGAACGCAGGCTTGTCGCGACGCTGCGAAGTTGCGCCACCTTCCTCGCGTCGCTGGTCGAGGATGTGCTTGAATTCGCATCGCTTGAGGCCCGGGCCTACAAGATAACGCGTTCGCCCTTCAGCCCCGCCGAGATCCTGGGCAACGTTGCGGTCATGCTCGGGCCCGGGTCGGAAGGCGCGCGGATTGACGCCGTCGTCGACCCGGCCCTCCCCGAGCTTCTGGTGGGAGATTCGGCCCGGGTGCAGCAGGTGATCGTCAATTTCGCCTTGAATTCACTCAAATTCGGGGGGCGGACGATCGGTCTTTCTGCGCGATGCGACGGCGATCACGTGGTTTTTGCGGTCGCCGATGACGGCTGCGGCATTGCGGAGGAGGAGCAGAAGAACCTGTTCCTTCGTTTCTCGAGGATTAAGTCCGCGAGGAGCTCCGCCGTCCCTGGCACCGGACTCGGGCTCGCCGTAACCCGCGTCCTTGCGGAGGGAATGGGCGGGGCGGTTGGGTTTTCGTCGACCGCGGGAAAGGGCTCCACCTTCTTCCTGCGCATCCCGCTCGAGGCGGCCCGGGGACCCGCACCCGAGCCAAATCCGCCGGGCACCCTTGGAGCGCGCGCCCTTGTGGTCGAAGACATCGCCTACAATGCCCGCGCGCTGGGAACGATGCTCGGGGACTTGGGCTTTGACGTGGAATTCGCGGAGAATGGGGAGAGCGCCCTGGAGCGTCTTTCGTCGGCCGCATTCAGCTTCATGTTCCTGGACTGCGACATCCCGCGCATCGATGGGCTCGAGGTCGCGCGTCGTTTCCGCAAGTCGGAGGCACCCGGGAAGCGGATCGCCATCCTGGCGACCACCGCCTATTCGGCAGGCGAGCACCGAGAGAAGTGCCTGGCTGCGGGAATGGATGGATGCCTCACCAAACCGATCACCCCCGAGAAGCTGAGGGCAGCCCTATCCGCGCTTGCGACCGCGACGAAATCAGCGACGGGCGCAGGGGACATGGGGAGCCTGGACCTCCGCCTCGTGCTGCAGCCCACCGACGGCGCAAAGGAGAGCCGCGAGCTTAAGCTCGCGCATTTCGTCGCGGCTCTCGACGAAGCCCTGCGCGGAGCCATCGGAGCCCACGCATCAGGCTCGCGGACGGCGGTCGCCTCGGCCGCCCACCGGGTGCTCTCCCTTGCCCGAATGGTCGGCGCCGCGGCGCTGGCCGAGACCGCATCCGACCTCCAGGAATACGCGCTCGTCTACACGGACGCCGAGCTGGCCGCGGAGGTCGGCGCGCTTTGCCGGCACGCCGCCGGCCTCAGGAGGGCGCTCGCCGGGAACACGGGCCAGGCGCCGCTCAATCCGGCTTGGGCTTCTTGAACTCCTTGTGCTCCTTCTTCTCGAAGTCCTGGATCTCGCCGAGCATCGCAACCGCATCGGCATTCTTACCCGCCTCCAGGGCCTCCTGGAGCTTTGCAAACCTGCCCTGCAGGTCCTTGATGCCGGCCCTGAAGTCGTCGACGAACTTAGCTCGCTGGTCCTCCGGCAGGTCGGCGGCCTTGGCCGGCGTGAAATTGAGCGCCTCCTTGGACGCACCCTCCATGGTCGAGAGTAGCTCGAGGGAAGAGGCGTTCTGGGTCGGGTCGCCGATCTGCTTCTTCAGCTTCCTGATCGCCTTGCCCATCTTGTCCATCTGAACCTCCAGGTCGGTCTTCTTCTCTTCCGACGGACCCTTTGACGGGGCGGTAGGCTGGACTGCGGGCGCATCGGCAGCGGACTGCGCCGGCGACAGGACGGGAAGCACAATGAGACAGGCGATCCACGGCGAAATCTTCAGTATGTTTTTCATGTTTATCCTGCGGGTTGTGGGGACGCAGGTGATCGACATACGGGCTCCGTGGCAAACCGTTTCACGGATGGGGGGTCCGCTTTTTTCCGGGGGCGCGGCCGAGGTCGTGGATAAGGATGGCGGCGGCGGCGGAGACGTTCAGAGACTCGACGCGCCCGGAACCCGGTATCGTGACAAGGCGCGTGCAGGCCGCCTCAACCGCCGGAGCCAGGCCGTGTTCCTCGTTTCCAAGCACCAAGGCCCAGGGCCCGCCGTGCCTCACCCGCTGCGCACCGGCCGATCCTCCCCGGGTGGCCGCGCCGACGACGTCGTAACCGGCTTCCGATAGCGTTCGAAGGAAAGCAGGCATATCCGGGGTCGAGCAGATCTCGACCGCGTCCATTCCGCCCTCCGCGACGCGGTAAGCCGCTGCGCCCGGACGCGCGGCAGCCGCGTCCCCGGAAATGATGACCCTTGGAACGCCGAAGTACGCAGCCGTGCGCACAATCGCGCCGAGGTTGTGGGCGTTGCCTATCCGGTCGAGAATGACCAGGTTCTCGTTTCGGCCGCACCAGACGGCGGCGTCCCCGGGCGTCGGTGCGGGCGGCCGGGTGTCCTCAACAACGGCCACGATCCCTCCGTGGTGCACCGTGTCCGCAATCCTCTCCAGCTCTGAGGGTTCGACGCATCGGTAGACCTTCCGGGCGGCGGCAAGCGCCCGGCACATCGCCCCCACCTTCTTCGCCCGCGGGAGGTCGAAGTAGAGGCGCACGATCGACGAAGGATCCCGCTCAAAGCGGGCGCGGACCGCGGCCAGACCGCATAGGGTGATCTCGCTGTCCTTCATCGGTGGGAAACCCCCATCACTGTAAACTCCTCCCGGTCGTGGTAAAGGTGAACGATCCTAGTTCCGGCCGCGTGCACGGAAAAAGGCGAGTCGGCGCCGCGCAGTTCGGCCAGAAGCGCGATCGGATCAACGCGGCCGAACTTCAGGTTCACGACAAAGCGCCTGCACCAGCCCCCCGAAAGCCAGGGAAGGACGATTGATTTGAGCACCTTATGGGGATCCTCAAGCATGTCGCAGAAAAGCCAATCGTAGACCGAGTCCCTGCCCGGGCTGAACCCAAACGCATCGTCGCGCCGGTGGTCGATCAGCGGGTGCCGGAGCGCCCCGCCCTTCATCGGGCCGTTGTCGACCGCAACGACGCGGGCCCCCCGCTTGGCCGCGCTGTAGCTCCATCCGCCGGGCGCCGCCCCCAGATCGCAGACGGTCTCCCCGGGGACCGGCTCCGCACCGGCGATCGCATACGACTCCTCGATCTTGAGATATGAACGGGAGGGTGCCGCGTCATCGTCGGCCATGCGGCGGGGCCCGTTCATGTGGGCCGAGCGGGCGACCTGCGCCTTGCCGAAGTCGGTGAACCACACGAAAAGACCGCTCGCCGGCCCTATCCGCGGCGCTTCTGACGAGGCCAGCTTCGCCACTCTCCCCAGTTTTTTCTTGAGCAGCACCTGGAATGCGGCCTCGACCGAAGCAACCCGCCGTCCGAGGCCGGCTGTGTCCTGGCTGCCGGCGAAGAGGCAGGGCCAAGGCCGCTCAATCCTCTCCCCCCTTATGCTCCCCGCAAACCGGTCCAAAATGCCCTGGGCGAGCTCATTGACGCTTTCACCGGTAACGCGATCCGGCGAATCGAGGAGCCTGTGGGCAAAAGCCGGCCGGCACAGGTTTGAGGCGGCATGCGGTCCTTCCCCGGTCGGTCGGGCGAGCACCCATCCCGGGCCGCTTTCTTCATGCGCGAGGCCGAAGCCCTCGATCTCGCGGATCAGAAGCCCCTCATAACCGGATTGGCAGGTCAAAAGGGCCCCGTTGGATGGCATAGCGGCCGAGCTAACTCAAAGGGGCCCGCGCGTTCAAAACAAAAGGCCGGCGGGAACGACCCCGTGCCCCCTCTCGATATGGGCCACCGAGATCCGGCTCCCGTCCATATGAAAACCGCCGCGGAAGGGGTTCTCGGCCAGAAACAGGGGCGTATCAAGGTCGGCATAGGCGAAACCTCCAAGCCCGGACGCAAAGCATGCCGAGGCGGTCATCGCCAGGATGGATTCGACGTTGCCCCCGATCATGAGGCCAAGGCCCTCGGCGCGGGCGACCTGAACGACCTCGAGCGCGCCGGATATGCCGTCCTTCATGAGCTTTACGTTTATGACCTGGGCCGCGCGGGACCGCGCCACGCGCCGCGCGTCGTCAGCGGAGGCCACGCTCTCGTCGGCCGCGACAGACCAGCCCGTGTCGGCGCCCAGGGCGCGCATTCCCTCGAGATCGTCCCTCGCCAACCACTGCTCCAGCAGGAGCGGAGCGACACCGAGGGCCTTCAGGCCTCCCGCCAGCTCCGAAGCCTGGGCGCGCCCCATGCCGGCATTGCCATCCAGAATAAGCGGCGAATCCGGAGCCGCGGCAAGGATCGCGCCTATCCGGGCCAAATCGGGCGCGGCCCCCCCTGGCGCGCCGCCCACCTTCACCTTGATCGTCCTAATCCCCCGCCTGCGGATCGCCTCCGCGGCCTCCGCGGCCTCGCCGGGCGTGCCCGTCGTCACCGTCATGTCCGTGTCGAGCCCGGCGCCGGCGTTCCCGAAAAAACGCCAAAGCGGAGTCGCGCCGCTGCGGGTCACCGCGTCGAGCAACGCCATCTCGAGCGCGCAGAGCGCCGATCCGCACGCAGGCCCCGCAGAGGCGCGGAACCTCGAGCCCACGGCCTTCCAATCCGACGCATCGGAGCCCACAAGCTGGCCCGCCACCCGTCTAAGCGCGGCGAGCGTGCCTTGCTGGGTCTCCCCATTGTAGGCGGGAAAAGGCGCCGCCTCCCCGTGGCCCTGCGTGCCGTCCTTCAGGGTGACCCTGACCAGCACGTTGGCCGCATGGGCCAGCGCGCCGCGCGAGATCCCAAAAGGGGCGCGCAGCGGCATATCGAGCGGGGCGACGTCGAGCGACTGGATCGTTGTCGGGCGCGACGCGGGTGCCATTCGCTGAAGCTTCCTTCGCCGGGGATGAATTGCAATCCGCCAAGGCGGAGGTCTACCAATGGGTCCCAATGCGCGCCCTCGTTGCGTTCGACAAGTTCAAGGACTCCCTCGTCTCCGAGAGGGCATGCGAGATCGCGGCCGAGGCCATCAACGCGGCGCTTCCCGGATGTGAAACGGACCTCTGCCCGCTTACCGACGGCGGAGAGGGGTTTGCCCGCATCCTCACCCGCGCTGCGGAAGGGACGATTTCGGCCTGCGAGGCGACGGGGCCCCTGGGCGCGACGGTCGCCGCGTCGTTTGGCATCGTGCCGCTCGGCAAGATACGTCGCGGGGCCGCCTTGCGGCTCGGCCTGCCCCCAACGGAAACCGGGGGAACCCTTGCGATCATCGAAATGGCCTCGGCGAGCGGGCTAGCACTGGTCCCGCGCGGGATGCGCGACCCCATGCGCGCCTCCTCGGCGGGCACCGGCGACCTGATCCGGGCCGCCGCCGCGGCTGGCGCGCGGGCTATCCTGCTCGGCGTCGGCGGAAGCGCGACACATGACCTTGGTCTCGGTGCGCTCGTCGCCCTTGGCGTCCGCTTCGTCGGAGCGTCCGGCGAGGCGCTACGCAGCCTCGTCCCGGCGGACTGGGGCTCGATCGCGGGCGTCGACGGCCGTGCATGGGACGGAAGTTCCGCAGATCCTGATCGCGTGCGACGTCACGAACCCCCTGCTGGGCCCGAACGGGGCCCTGGCCGTGTATGGCCCCCAGAAAGGCCTCAGGCCCGAGGACGCTGCCTGGCTGGAAGGCCAATCCGCACGGTTAGCGGGCATGCTCTGCAGGCATTTTGGAAGGCCCCCGGCGCTTGAGTCCATGCCGGGCGCCGGGGCGGCCGGCGGCATTGCGTTCGGCCTCATGGCTGGCGCCGGCGCCACCCTCCTGCCCGGATTCGATGTCGTCGCCTCGTGGGTCGACCTGGAGGAGCGTCTGGCCGCGGCCGACCTGGTCTTGACCGGCGAAGGCCGTTTCGACGAGTCGTCGATGAGCGGGAAGGGGCCCGGTTCCATCGTGCGGCGCGCCCTCGCGCGCGGCAAGCAGGTCCACGTCTTTGCGGGCGAGGTTTCCCTTTCCCGGGAAATCCCGGGATTGCACACGCACGCCATAAGCCCCCGGGAAATGGAGCTTTCGGTGGCCCTGATGCGCGCGCCGGACCTCCTTCGCGAATGCGTGCGGCGGGCCCTCCGCGCCGGATGAAACGTCTCGACCATGCCCCGCAGCCTGCCGATATTTTTCCGATGCTTCGTTTCCTTCCCCGGCCGCTGAGGCACGCCCTCTCAAGCGCCGCGCCCCTCGTCGGTTTGATCGGGTGCACGACAACCCCTGCGCCGAAGCCCGCGCCCGTCCAGGTGCAGCGGGCGGAAACGCCCGCGGCCGTGCCCAGGCGGACCTTCGACCCGGCGCACCCCGTGATGCTGGGAATTGATGTTCTTGAGGCGGATGGTTTTGCGATCCTCAAGGGCAAGTCCATCGGCCTCCTGACCCACGCGGCGGGAGTGAACATGCACGGTGTCAGCACGATCGAGGTCCTGCGAAGGGCTCCGGGGGTGCACCTCACCGCGCTCTTCTCGGCGGAACATGGCCTCTACGGGGAATACCCCCGCGGGGTGAATTATCCCGACCACGTGGACGCCAGGACGGGCCTCATGGTGCATTCGCTCTACACCGGCCTGATCTACAATGGCGTGGCCAACCGGCCAACCCGCGCGCAACTCAGGGGCCTGGATGCCGTTGTCATTGACCTGCAGGACATCGGCTCGCGCAGCTACACCTTTGTCAGCGCGATGAAGATGTGCATGGAGGGGTGCTTCGAGAACGGCGTGGAAGTGATCGTCCTCGACCGACCCAATCCCCTCGGCGGCCAGAAGGTGGACGGTCCTCCGCTCGATGCGCAGTGGGTGAGTTACGAGGGGGAGTTCCGGGTGCCGTATGTGCACGGCCTCACGATCGGCGAACTGGCTAGAATGGCCAAGGAGGCCCCGGATATTCTGAAGATTCCGGACGCCAAACGCCTGAACGGAAGGCTGACGGTTGTTCCGATGCGCGGCTGGAGGAGGAGCATGCGCTGGCCCGACACCGGGCTTGCGTGGGTCCCGACGTCGCCCTTCATCCCCGACTATCCCGCTGTAGAGGGCTATCCCATGACAGGCCTCGGCTGTCAGATCGGGGGATTCACCAACGGGATCGGCAGCGCATACCCCTTCCGGGGACTTACCTACCACGGCGTACGCATCGAGGCGCTGGAGAAGGAGCTGCGCGCCCTCAGAATTCCCGGCATCGACTATCGGCGCGTAAGCGTCCCCAATGCGAGGACGGGCCAGCCCGGGATCGGGCTCTATGTGGAGATCACCGACTGGGACCAGTGGAGGCCCACCGAGCTAAGCCTCCAGCTGATGCGCCTCGCGTGCAAGTATGGTGCGCGAAATCCCTTCGCCAGCGCCACGAAGAAGGAGGAGCGGTCGTTCATGGTGGCCATGGGTTCGACCGCGCTTTTCAACGACCTCGCCGCCCACGGGGCGAGGATCGACGTGGACGCCTACGAACGCGACTGGCAGGCAAGAAACGCCATCTACCAGCAGCAAAGCCGGAGGTACTGGCTATACTACTAGGGCGGTTCGGCTAAAAAAATCGCCAAGCCCCCGCCACGGGCCAAGGATCGGCCCCTCGATTTTCCCAAAAACATGGCATTCAAGCCCAATCGCAAAAAGAGCCACTTCCGCGTAGCCGTAATCGGAACCGGCGCCATCGGCGCCGACCACCTTGCAAGCTTCAGACTCCATCCGGCGGCCAAGGTCGTCGCGATCGCAGAGGTGTCGCCTGAGCGCGGACGCGAGGCGGCCGACCGATTCGGAATCCCCGAAGTGGTCGCCGACTACAGGGCGCTGCTCGCGCGCGACGACATAGATGTCGTGTCGGTCGCCGTGCCAAATTACCTCCATGCAAAGGTCGCGCTCGATGCGCTCAAGGCCGGCAAGCACGTGATGCTTGAAAAACCCATGGCGACCCGCGCCAGCGACGCGGCACGGCTCGTACGCGAGGCGGCGAAGCGGGGCGTGCTGTTCATGGTCGGCCAGAATTTCAGGTTCAATTCCGACACGCAGACCGCCAAGCAGATCGTCGACCGAGGAGCGGTGGGGGACATCTACCACGCCAAGACGTCATGGCAGCGCAGGGCCGGGATCCCCAGGATCGGCTCTTGGTTCACCCAAAGGCGCTACGCCGGGGGCGGTTGCACGTACGACATCGGCGTGCACGCGCTCGACCGCTGCCTCTACCTCATGGGAGAATTCGAGGCAGCGTCCGTAAGCGGCCAGACGTTCGCGAAGTTCGGCCCCCGCGGCCTCGGCAACGGCGGCTGGGGGAGGAGCGAGATCGATCCCAAGGCGCGCTTCGACGTGGACGACCTTTCGGTGGCGCTCATCAAGTTGAAGAGCGGAAGGACGGTCCTCCTCGAGGCCTCGTGGGCCGCCCACGGGCCGCACTCGGACGTGAATGATACCCAGCTCTTTGGCACGGAGGGCGGCCTCAGCCTTCCCCCGGTAAAGCTCTTCAAGCAGACGAAAGGAGGCTATCTGACGGAAGCCGTTGACCTGCTGCCGCCCCTAGTGAACACGAACCGAATGGTTCATTTCATCGACTGCCTCCTGGGCAAGGCGACGCCGTATGTGGCCCCCTCCGAGTCGCTGGCCGTGCAGAAGATTCTCGACGCGATCTATAAATCGGCCGCCAGCGGCAGGGAGGTCCGCATAGGATGAGCGCCCTCCCCAACGCCGGCGCACCGGGCGAAAACGCCCGTCGCGCTCCAACTCTGGTCTGTCAAGGACGAGGTCAAGCGGGACTTCGCCGCCACGGCCGCCGAGGTTGCGGCGATCGGCTACACCGGCGTCGAACTGGCAGGCTATGGCAACCTCGACGCAAAGGGCGCGAAGTCGGCCCTGGACGCCGCGGGCCTCAAGGTCGCCGGAATGCACGTGGGATACACGAGCCTGAGGAACGACACCCAGACGGTCATCGGGGACGCGATCACCCTGGGGGCCCGAAACGTCGCCTGCTCCTGGTGGCCACCCGGACATTTTGTGTCGGCTTCGGCCTGCGAGCGAATCGGCGAGCAGCTCGGCGAGGTCGGAGAGATGCTCCGCCCGTACGGAATCCGATTCGGATTCCACAATCACGGCAGTGAATTTGGGATCTTTGACGGCCGGCCCGCGATGGACTGGATCCTCGGCGCGGCGGAACCGCGAAACCTCTTTGCGGAGGCCGACGTATACTGGGTGCAGCATGCGGGGTATTCGCCCTCGAAATTCATTCGGGACCACGGAGCGCGGATCCCACTGCTGCACCTGAAGGACGAGAAGGAACTGGGCGGCGGCCCGGTGAATTTCGACGAGGTGTTCGCCGCGGCCGACTCCGTCGGCGCCGTCGAATGGTTCATAATCGAGCAGGAGTCCTTCAACCACGCCCCCATTGAGTCCGTGCGCCTCTGTTTCGAACAGATGAAGGCGTGGGGCCGCGCTTGAATCCGCGCGATAATTTTGCGATCAATTCATACCCACCCCCAACATGCCCCGCCCCGTCACCCTTTTCACCGGCCAATGGGCCGACATGCCCCTTGAACAACTCGCCCCCCTTGTAAGGAAGATGGGCTACGACGGCGTCGAACTCGCCTGCTGGGGCGACCACTTCGACGTCGACAAGGCGCTCTCCACGAAGCGCTACGTGCAGGAAAAGTGGGACCTGCTCCGCGCAAGCGGCCTCTCGTGCCAGGCCGTGTCGAACCACCTGGTCGGTCAGGCCGTGTGCGACCTGATTGACGAGCGCCACAAGTCGATCTTGCCCCCCGACGTGTGGGGCGACGGGAACCCAGAGGGCGTCCGCAGGCGCGCCGCCAGGAAGATGATCGCCACCGCCAAGGCCGCCCGGAAATTCTTTGACGCCCGCCCGGGCGTGCCCGCTCGGGACGCCTTCCCTGCGGTGGTCAACGGATTCACGGGCTCGTCGATCTGGCACTCCCTCTACGCTTTTCCGCCCACCTCGCAGGACTACTGGGAGAAGGGCTTCCAGGATTTTGCGAGCCGCTGGGGGCCGATCCTCGAGGAGTTTGACCGCTGCAACGTCAACTTCGGGCTTGAGGTGCATCCGACCGAGATCGCGTTCGACACGGCGAGCGCACAGCGCGCGGTCGATGCCGTCAAGGGGCACCGCCGTTTCGGCTTCAACTTCGATCCGTCACACCTGGGCTACCAGGGCGTCGACTATGTGAAGTTCATCCGGGCCTTCGGGAAACGCATCTACCACGTGCACATGAAGGACGTCTGGTGGGGCCACGGCGACGGCTCGGCCGGCGTGTTCGGCGGGAACACGAGCTTCGGCGACCCGCGCAGGCACTGGGATTTCCGATCGCTCGGCCACGGCGACATCAAGTTCGAGGACATCATCGTCGCCCTGAACGATGTCGCCTACCGGGGACCCCTCTCGGTCGAGTGGGAGGATATCCGCATGGACCGGGTTCACGGCGCCACGGAAGCCGCGGCATTCGTCCGCAAGGTCGATTTTCCCCCGAGCTCTCACGCGTTCGACGCCGCGTTCGACAAGAAGAACCAGTGACGAGGATCACGGCACCCGGCAAATCGAAAGGCATCAAGACCCCCATGCACAGAAAACTTCGATTTGGGATGGTCGGCGGCGGACGAGGCGCGCTCATCGGGGCCGTCCACCGGACCGCCGCGGTCATGGACGGACGGGCGGAGCTTGTCGCGGGCGCGTTCTCAAGCGACGCGGTGCGCTCGAAGCTCTCCGGTGCGGACCTCCTCCTGGATCACTCCCGCGTCTACGGATCCTACGCCGAGATGGTGAAGGCTGAGGCGTCCATGCCGAGCGACCGGCGCCTCGATTTCGTCGTCATCGTCACCCCGAACCACCAGCATTTCGAGCCCGCGCGCCTCTTCCTCGAGGCGGGTTTCAACGTCGTGTGCGACAAGCCGGTCACATTTGACCTGGACCAGGCGAGGAAGCTCCGCGCGCTCGTAAAGCGGACGGGGAAGGTCTTTGCCGTGACCCACAATTACACGGGCAACGCAATGGTGAAACAGGCCCGCGACTTCGTCCGCGACGGGACGATCGGCGCGATCCGGAAGGTCGTGGTCGAGTATCCGCAGGGCTGGCTTGCCGAAGCGGTTGAGCGCAAGGGCCAGAAGCAGGCATCGTGGCGGACCGACCCCAAGCGCAGCGGAGCGGCCGGCTGCATGGGAGACATAGGCACCCATGCCGAAAACCTAGCACGCTACATAACCGGCCTCGAGATCGAGGAGCTCTGCGCCGACCTCACCACCTTCGTAAGGGGCCGCAAGCTCGACGACGACGGCAATGTCCTCCTGCGGTTCAAGGGCGGCGCAAAGGGAATCCTGAACGCATCCCAGGTCTGTGTCGGCGACGAGAACAACCTGAATATCCGCGTTTATGGGACGCGGGCGTCGCTGGAGTGGCACCAGGAGCACCCGAACGAGCTCGCGATCAAGTTCGCCGACAAGCCGCGCCAGATCTGGAGGCGGGGCAATTCATACGTGGGCGACACGGCCAAGCACTTCACCAGGGTGCCCTTCGGTCACCCCGAGGGGTACCTTGAGGCGTTCGGCAACATCTACAGGGAAGTGTTTCGCGCCGTCGCGGCGGAACTGCAGGGCCAGCCGGCGCCTCGCGACCTCGATTTCCCGACAATCGATGACGGGGTGCGGGGCATGCTCTTCATCGACGCCGTGCTCCGGAGCAGCCGACTCGGCGCGCGCTGGGTGAAACCCGCAAAGCGCTGAGGCCCGCCCCCGGCCAGGGAACGGGGGCCCCAAGCCACGATCTGCCGCCCGTCACATCCGGCAGATCAGCAGCTCGCGCTCGTACACCATCTCCTTCGGCAGACGGTCGTGGAGGTCGAGGAAAAGTTCCTCGTGGCTCATCACCTCGCCTCGCCATGAAACGCGGTTGAATGCCTGGAGCTCCTCGAATCGCTCCTTCGAGAAGTCGAGGCCCGTCCAATCGATGTCCTCGTACCGGGGCATCCAGCCAATCGGGGTTTCCCGAGCGAGGGCCTTGCCCCGGGCCCGGTCCACGATCCACTTCAGTATCCTCATGTTCTCGCTGAATCCCGGCCAGATGAACTTGCCGTCGGCGTCCTTTCGGAACCAGTTCACATGGAAGATGCGGGGGGTCTCGCTTAGGCTCTTCTGCATCAGGATCCAGTGGCCGAAATAATCCCCCATGTGGTAACCGCAGAACGGCAGCATGGCCATCGGGTCCCGACGGACCTTGCCCAGCGTTCCGACGGCGGCCGCGGTCATCTCCGAGCCCATGGTGGCCCCGAGGTAAACGCCGGAGCTCCAGTTAAAGGCCTGGTATACAAGCGGTATCGTACTCGCCCGACGTCCTCCAAAGATGATGGCGCTGATCGGGACCCCGTCCGGCCTTTCCCAGTCCGGATCCATCGTGGGGCACTGCGAGGCCGGCGCCGTGAACCGGGCGTTGGGATGCGCCGCCGGCCGGCCGCAGCCCGGCGTCCAATCCTTGCCCTGCCAGTCCGTGAGCCGAGCCGGGGGCGTGTCGGTCATGCCCTCCCACCATACGCCCCCCTCGGGGGTGAGCCCGACGTTCGTGAAGATTGTGTTCTTCGCAAGCGCCGCCATCGCATTCGGGTTGGTCTTGACCGACGTCCCAGGCGCCACGCCGAAAAACCCCGCCTCAGGATTGATCGCCCTCAGGCGGCCCCCAGCGTCCGGCTTCAGCCATGCGATGTCGTCGCCAAGCGTCCAGACCTTCCATCCCTGGTCGGTGAATGACTTCGGCGGAACAAGCATCGCGAAGTTCGTCTTGCCGCAGGCGCTAGGGAACGCGGCGGACACGTACGTCTTCTCACCTTGGGGGTTCTCGACGGCAAGGATCAGCATGTGCTCCGCCATCCAACCCTCGTCCCGCGCGATGTTGGAGGCGATCCGCAGCGCGAAACACTTTTTCCCGAGAAGCGCATTTCCGCCGTAGCCCGATCCGAAGCTCCAGATTTCGCGCGATTCCGGAAAATGGACGATGTACTTGTCCGGGTTGCAGGGCCAGGGAACATCCTTCTCGCCCTTTTTCAGCGGCGCGCCCACCGAATGCATGCAAGGGACCACCCGCTTCTCTGCCTTGTCGATCTCCTTGAAGACCGGCGTCCCGATCCTTGCCATGATCCGCATGTTGGCGACCACGTAGGGTGAATCCGTCAGTTGGACTCCGATTTGGGCCATCGGCGAGCCCACGGGCCCCATGCTGAAAGGAAGCACGTACATCGTGCGGCCGCGCATGGCGCCGTTGAACAGCTCCCTGAGCTTTCGACGCATGTCGAATGGATTGACCCAGTTGTTGGTCGGTCCGGCGCCGTCGCGCGAATTCGAGCAAATGAAGGTGCGATCTTCGACCCGGGCGACGTCGCCGGGGTTGCTTCGGGCATAGAAGCAGCCGGGCCAGAGCTTTTGGTTGAGTTCGATGAACGTCCCGTTGTCCACCATGGCCTTGCAGAGCGAATCATATTCCTCTTTCGAACCATCCACCCAGTGAAGCGAGTCGGGTTTGCAAAGCTCTGTCATCTTCTCGACCCAACGGAGTAGGTGCTCGTTCTTGCTGAGAGGAATCGCAGGGTTGCGGTTGTTCATAGAAATCTAGGAATCAAGATACAGGGACTCCCCAGCTTGAATCACCCGAAGCCGGTAATGCAAGGTCAGGGTCGGCCTGGAGGCCCCGCAGCAACCATGTTTCACGGCCACTTATAACGGGTATTCCGCAAAGGGCCGAGCGCCCGGGGGCCTCTAATCTGTTCGGGTGCGGCCATCTGCGCACCCGGAATCCGTGAGCCACAAACAAAGGGACCCAGCGACGCCCCTTCGGCTACTTTAAGCGCACCGGGCCGTCGTTGTCCTCGGTCCGAATGAACGCATCCCTTGTCGCGTCCAAAATCGCCCGGGCTTCCTCGGGGTCTCCCCCGACGGCAACGGCATAGGCGGTGTCCTTCAAGTCGGCGATATTCTGGACGCGCTCTTCCTCGAGGTACATCTCATAGGCGAGGCCGGAGTTAAGGCCGACGAAGTTCCCGATATGAAGGCCGGGATGGGCGGCGAATGACAGCGCGGTTCTGCCCTCCGCCGTGTAGAGGTCGCGGACGCGAAGGACGGGGGTTCTCGACTCCGTGACCAAGTAGCGCGCCATGACCTCCACCGGCAACCGTGGAATCGTATTCTTCGGCTTGTCGGCCTCGCGCAAATCCTGCTTCGGCGGGGCGGCTCCCGGAGCCGCCGGACCCGCGCCAAATGGGGGCATCACCCTCGAGATCTCCGCAGCGACGCTTGGAGACACCGCACGGACCGATCCCTCGGGCGCCTTCGCGGGTGCGGCCGGGATTGCGGCAGGCCCCGGAGCGAGCACGATGGCCGAAGCATCCCTTGTCTTCGAAACGGCATCGGGTCCGGGGACGCCCTGCGTTGCGGGAACGGGCGCCTGACTCTGGGCGAGGCAACGCGACGCCGCAGCAAGAAGGACGACAAAGGTCATTGCGTTGCCGTCCATGGTGCCCGGGACCATCGGTAACGCGAGGGGCGCGATTGTTCCACCCATTTTCGGCGCCTTCCGCCAGGTCCGCAGACCGGGCGCCGAACGCCAATTTGACCGAAAGGAAAAAAGAGGTACCAAGGACGGGTGCCCTCATCCAACCCCGAAGGCCGGAGCCCGCGTTCCTCGCTGCACGAAATCGCCCGGCGCGCGATGGTTGACCGCGGCCTGGAGCCGGATTTCCCCGCCGCCGCCGCCGCCGAGCTCGCGGGCATCCATGGTCCGGCGTTGAAGCCGCCGGGGGCGACACGCGACCTGAGGGAACTCCTCTGGTGCTCGATCGACAACGACGATTCGCGCGACCTGGACCAGCTGACGGTCGCCGAGGCCCTTGCCGACGGGTCGATCAAGGTCCTGGTGGCGATCGCCAATGTGACCGACCTAGTGAAGCAAGGGGCCGCCCTCGACGCCCACGCCCGACGGAACACAACGTCCGTGTACACCGCCGGCGGCATCTTCCCGATGCTTCCGGAAAAGCTTTCGACGGACCTCACTTCGCTCGGATTTCGGGCTGAGCGGCTCGCAACCGCAATCGAGATGGTATTCGACGGGCGCGGGTCTCTGGCACGCTCGGACATCTACGAGGCCCTCGTTGTCAACAAGGCCAAGCTTGCCTACAACAGCGTCGCTGCGTGGCTCGACGGCGCGGGGCCGATGCCGGAGGGCGTTGCCGCGGTGCCGGGCCTTGATGCGAATATCCGGCTCCAGCACAGCGTCGCCGAGCGGTTGCGAGAGCTTCGGCACATGCGCGGCGCGCTCTCCCTGCAGACCCTGCAGGCAAGGCCGGTCTTTGACGGCGATCTTCTCCGGGACCTGGCCCCCGACCAGAGCAACGTGGCCAAAAGCCTGATCGAGGAACTGATGGTCGCGGCGAACGGAGTCACGGCGCGGTTCCTTACGTCGCACAAACAGCCGTCGATACGCCGCGTCGTGCGCACGCCCGCCAACTGGAGCCGGATCGTCGAGCTCGCCGCCGAGCGGGGCTCATCCCTTCCGGATGAGCCGGACGGCATAGCTTTGGAGCGGTTTCTTCTCGATGCCCAGAAATCCGACCCGGCTTTTTTCCCGGACCTTTCGTTGTGCGTGATCAAGCTTCTTGGACGCGGCGAGTACGTCGTGGAGTTTCCGGGAGGGACGGTGCCCGGCCACTTCGGACTGGCGGTCTCCGACTACGCCCATTCGACGGCGCCCAACCGCAGGTATCCGGACCTGTTGGTCCAGCGCCTGCTGAAGGCGGCCCTGGGTTCCTCGCGTCCGCCCTACCCCAATGACGAGCTTGCAGAGCTCGCCCGGCACTGCACGGAGCAGGAAGACGCGGCCAAAAAGGTTGAGCGGCAGGTCGTCAAATCAGCGGGCGCGATGCTGCTTTCAAAGAGGGTCGGGGAAAAATTCGACGCCACGGTCACCGGCGCCTCGGAGAAAGGGACGTGGGTGCGGATCTTCAGCCCACCGATCGAGGGGCGCCTTGTGAAGGGATTCGCCCACCGGAAAGTCGGAGACAGGCTCCGCGCCCAGCTCGTTTTCACGGACATTGAGCGAGGATATATCGACTTTGCCGCAGCCTGACGGACCACCACCCCCGCCCGGGGGCAGGCGCAAAGCCGGGCCGCGCTTTTCGCACGGCCCGGCACAACGATCAACCCGGACAAACCGGGACGTAAGGATCTTCCGTCAGAAGCGGTAGCTCACGCCGCCACGAAAGCCGAAATCGTTTCTGTTGTACTGATCAAGGTCGGCGCTCAGCGACGCGCTCCACTGGTGGGTGATGCGGTAGGTCGCCTTGATCCCATAGTTGAGAACGTGGTCCGGGTAGTCGGTCAGCGGCAGCCCGTGATTATAGAGCGACGGCTCGGCCTGGTACTCGATGAACGGCGTCAGCGCGAGGTTCCTTAGAACCTGGAACTCCACGCCACCCGTCAGGGTGTAGGCGAACCCCTTGCGCGAGACGCCACCGGCGTCCTGCCACGCAAACCCGCCGTCGGCTGTCACGAAGGGCTTGCCCCAGGCCTCCATAAGGAAGCCCGTGGCGCCCACCTGAGCCTCGTTGCGCCGGTCGCTGAATCCATTCGCGGCGCCCGCGAGATAATCATAGGTGAAGTTTGCATCGAGCCCGAGCGGGCCCTCCTTCAGGAAGTTCTCATTCGAAACGAACTCGTAGTCGCGAAGGTCCTTTGGCGCGCCATCGTTCCTCTGGTAGCCGAAGCTGAGCTCCGAGTAGTTAATGCCGACCAGCCCCGGGCCAGGGTCAATGGCCGCGGTGTTCGCCGGCGCGTTTACGGTACTCTGCGCGGATTGCGCGAATACGGGAACAGTCAAGCCGAGTGCGAGCACGGCAAGCAGAGCGGGTTTCACAGTGTTTGTTTTCTTCATGGTATCTGATTATTGGATATATCGAAGGCAACCCAAGGGTCACCCAGATCAATTGTTGGACCGCAAGCGCCGGAAAAGTTCCATTCGCGGCCGAGGCCCCACCGCGGGTGTTCAACATTTTCCGCTGCGGAAACCGATGAAATATCCCGCCGCGATAAATAAATGTTCTGCGGCGGGAGCCTGGCGCCGTGCAACGAGACGCAATCGAGCTGCTTGTCTGAGTTCCACCGTGTCACTTTTCTCCGCCGGCCACGTCTAGCTAGGTGCATGAAAGCTCCACGCACTTGCGGAGAATCCGAGTTCGGATTACGGTTGCGTGTGCCGACGCCCGTCCAAGGAGGGCGTCCCTTCGAGAAACGGGCGGAACAGCAGCGCTTTGCCGGGTGTCAAACAGACCAAATAACCAAAGAATTTTAATCCCATGAACTCGAGAATCCGAATTCCATTGGCCGCGGCGGCAGGCGCCGCCGGGTTTCTGATCGCTTTCGCGATATCGCCGTCGGCCAGGGCCGAGGACGCCCGCTCGGCCGCCGAGGCCCAGGTTTCCGGTCCGCCGCCTTCGCCCGCGTACGTGTGGATGGGCGGGCATTGGAATTCCGAAGCGGGCCAGTGGAAATGGGTCGCGGCGCACTGGGAGCTGCCTCCGAGCAGGGGCTCGGTCTGGGTTGCCGGCCACTGGATTTCCCAAGGAGGCAACTGGGTCTGGGTGAACGGCGCGTGGAATGTGTCCGAGCCCACTCAGACCGAGACCGCTCCGCCGCAGCCTCCGGCCCCGGGGTCCGTTCCGGCCGGACAGGCCGTCCCCACCCCTTCCTCACCTCCCCCGCTTCTGTCGGCTGAATACGGTCCGGATGGAACCGTCCGCGCCGGCGACCAGCCGCCCGTCACCACGGACTACGGCCCGCTGGACTATTCCGCGGCCAGCCCAGGCTACTATTACTGGGACGCCTACCCTTATTGGGACGGATATCCCTGGGTTTGGGGTTACCCGGGAGCCTACTTCGGCCTTGGTTGGGGGGGCTATTACGGCGGATATTATGGCGGTAGGGGCGGAGGCTGGGGGCACGGCGGAGGCTGGGGCCACGGCGGAACGGGACGCGCCGGCGGAAGCTTTGCCGGCCGCTCGGGCAGCTTTGGGGGCCATGGCGGAGGCTGGGGCCACTCGCGCTGACGCTCAACGTCACTTCTGCGGCACGTCGCCCAGGTTCCTCAGCTCGCCCACCTCAACGTGACCCTGCGGAAGGGTCCTGCGCAGCAGGCCGTGGGAATCTTCGCCGAAGAATTGAGAGGCATACTGCACCATTGAAGGAAGGACCCGGGTGAAGTTAGTGCCCCGCTCCCGAACGCTCATGCGCGCGACCCAGAGAAGCTTGTGCTGCTTGTGCTTCCACAACGCCTGGAAGTCATAGGCCATCAGCACGATGAAATACCGATTCTCCTCTATCTCGGCGATCAGGTCGTCCCTCCGATTGCGGAATGCCGTCATCTCCAGCCCGCTCGCAGCGGCCAATTCGGCATCGTACCCGAGCAGCCTGGCATTGCGCAGGTCCGCCTGGTCTCGCAGGGCGTTCTCGGCCGCAACCGAGGCAAAAGCGCCGGTGGTGGTGTCCTGCCGGGCCGTATTCATCACCGTGGCGGCGATCCCGCTGCCCGCTGCCACATGGCTGTTGCCTGTGGGGGGAGGAGGAGGCGGAGGAGGGGCCGAGGTCTGGCTCGACTGGAGATTTTCATAGACTGCGGAATCCGACGCATCCTCGGCGCCGCTAGTCTTGCCCCAGTACACCATGATCAGGAGGTGGGTCGCGTTCGGGTCCTTGTCGGTGGCGGGGACGTATTGGCGGCTCGCAAGCGGCACGGCGATCGTCTTTGCCAGGTCCATGAAGTCCAGCTTGTCGACCGAATCATCGCGCATGGTGCCGGCAAGGTGTCCACCCTTTCCGAACGTGTAGGTCTCGGGCTCGATCGAACCGTCGGGCAGCCGCTTTCGGACGTAGTCGGAGCTCACCTGAGACGACACGGCCGTCACGACATCGCCATCCGCCAGGGCCGTGGACAAGGCAAAATGGGACACGCCCAATCCCGCCGCGATCACGAAAAGGCAACGAGCGAGGCGGGACGAACCCACCGGGAGTGTCTCAATCTTCAATGTGTTCACGAAGCTTCGCCATAGGCACCCTGTGCGCATTTCTGGTGTCAACGTCTACCCCTATGGCGCACCCGCCATCCCGGCGAGGCGATTCACTCCCCGAAGGCCGGGAAGTTCGAATTCGCCTTTTTTTCGCGTCCGCTCCAAACGTGGCGGCGTGAACAAGCTCTGCATCTTTGTCGGCACGCTGGTTGGGGGTTATGTCGGAGGGTTCCTAGGATCCGGTTTCGGCTTGATGACAGAGATCGTGACGAGCGGCATCGGAAGCATGGTCGGGGTCTACCTCGGCTGGAAGCTCGCGCGGAGAATAGAGCGCTGATCCGCGACGCAGTCGCTCCCTAGATGGGCTCCACGTGCACGGTGACGTCGCTCACCCTGAGCCGCGACGCGAGAAGCGTGTCCTTGACCTTATGGGCAATCTGATGGCTTTCGCGGACGCTCATGTCCCCAGGGACCCGGATCTGGATGTCAACCAGGTAGCTGAGTCCGCTCTTGCGGACCCGGCACTTGTCCAGACTCGCCACCCCTGGGACGCGGGCGGCCATCGCTCGCACATCGTTCTCCATCTTGGCGGGCACCGCCATGTCCATCACCTCGTTGAGCGCCTTCTGGAAAATCTTCGCCCCGTTGAAGGCGATGACCGCCGAGGCGGCAAGGGCCGCCCATCCGTCAGCCGCCGCGTACGCGCCCCCGCCGACGACGGCAATCGAGATCCCCACAAAGGCCGCGGCCGACGTGATCGCATCGGAGAGGTGATGCCATGCCTCCGCTCCAAGCGCCGTGCTATCGGTGTCGCGACCGACCGCGTCCAGGCGCCGGGAAAAAACCACCTTGGTTGCGACAACGGAGGCCAGAATCAACAGCGTCCACCAGTGCGGCTGACGCTGGGGGTGCTGGATCTCGACAACTGCGTGCCAGCCCACGCCCACGCTCGCACCCAGGACGACGACAGCGGTCAGGAGGCCGGAAACCGCCTCGGCCTTTCCGTGGCCGTAGGGATGGTTGGCGTCCGGCGGCTGCGCCGCCCACCTGAAGCCTGCCCAGATCAGGATGGAAATCGCTATGTCGCAAAGGGATTCGACGCCATCGGCGACCAGCGCATAGGCGCTGCCAAGAACCCCCCCGGTGATCTTGATAACGGCGAGAACGGCGTTCAGCGCCATTCCGCGCGCGATCAGCCGAGCGCCCTTTTGGGCCCGGTCAACAATCGCGGCGTGATGTGCGGGAAGGTTCAACACGGGGTGGACCCTTGGGTGCCCCGCAGAAAATCACAATACCTCGCCGTTGACCCTCATGGCGTCCCCGGCATGATTGGGGTCCGCGATGGCCGCCCGAACCAGTTCCGTGCCGCACGATCCCGTCAAGCAATTCTCGGTGTTCGCCGAGAACAGGGTTGGCCGACTTTACGACCTGACGTCGCTCCTGAAGGAGAACAATGTCCACATCATGGCGATCACGGTGCTCGACACGACGGACAGTTCGATCATCCGGCTCGTGGTGGACGACCCATCAAAGGCGCGTGAGCTGTTGGTTAGCAATGACCTGCCTTATGGGGAATGCAGCATTCTTGCGGTCGAGATCGGGGACGAATCGGAGCTGAAGGACGTGCTGTCCGCGCTGCTCGAGGCCGAAATCAACACGAACTATATCTATAGCTTTATAAAGCGGCCGGCCGAGCGGGCCGCCCTTGCCATCAGCGCGGAGGACCCCGAGACCGCGGCCCAGGCGCTGGGCAAGCGCGGGTTCAAGGTTCTCCAGCAGAGCGATATTTCGCGTTAGGATCGGCCGGATCCAGCTCGGGGGACCCCGGCCGCGGGCCAAAGCAGGACCCGCTACTCCGCGATCTGCCCCGGTCCCTCCGCATCGAGCTCGTAGATCCCGGTCATGTACCCGCTCTCAAAGGTCGGGCTGACCTTGAACATACCCCGAAAAGAAATCGGAACATCCTGCGTGATCGGCACCCCCTTCGGTATCTTGACAATCACCCAGTCATTCATGTTGGGCACGGTTCCGTAGCAGCACGCCATCTGGTTGGCCATCAGCAGGAATTCCACGGCCTTTCCGTTGTCCAATTTGGTCGGCAGCATGAAGCCCGTCACCACGGCCTTTTTCCCGCTCCAGGTCTTGACGACGGCGGGGATCTGCTCCTCCCCGGTCGGGGGCGGGGATTTTGGATTGGCAACCGGATCGTATTCCGGGGCCACGAACTTGAAGCTGGAGAGCCGGTCAAACCCGAGCTTGAGGTAGGCACCCTCCATTTCCGGCGCCGGTATCTGCAGCTGGTCCGGCGCGCCGACCGCGGCCAAGGGGATCAACGCAAATGCCAGGAGGATGAGCTTCACGGCCCCAAACTACCATAAGAGGGGAATTCGTCAAAGTCCGGTTTGGGGCGCGAGGCCAAACGCGCTATGAAACCGGGGCCAGATTCTCAGCGACGGGAATGCGGTAGGCCTTGACGGCGGGGATCACCCCGCCAAGGGCGCAAAGGACGATGAGACCGGCAGGGGCCAGGATCAGCACCGGATGGAATTCGCCGAGCGACAGCACGACACCCGTCTGCGCCCGGATCACTCGGGCCACCGCCTCAAAGAGAACGCAATAGACCCCGAACCCGGCAAGGGCGCCCAGGGCGCCGATACACGCCGACTCCGCCACGACGGCTCCAAACACCAGGCGGCGCCGCGCTCCGAGCGCCCTCAGGATCGCGATGTCGCGTTTGCGCGCGTTCATGGAGTTGTAGATGCTCGCAAGGACCGAGGCCGATGCCACTAGGGCAACAAGGTAGGCCACCAGGGCGAGCACCCGGTCAAACCAGCTGATCTTGTCGAAGAGCTCGGCCAGAATCGCCCCGACGGGATAGGCGAAAGTCAGTCGGTTGCCCTGCTTGTTGATCATGATGTCGAGCATGAACCCCGCCGTCGGAGACCGGAGCTTGATCAATACCGCGCTGATGTCCGTGGCGGCCCGCGGATCATGGCCGCTCATCGTCTGAACCCCCTTGATCGGGATCAGGATGACCCGGTCCAGCGGCGTGTTCGTGGCCTCAAGCACGCCTACGACCGTAAACAGCTCGGCATGCTGCGCGCTCGGGTCAAAGGCAAGTCCGTGGAACGGGTGGAAGGTGTCGCCCAACTTCAGCCCGAGCCTGCTCGCGGCGAAGCTTCCGACAACCGCCTCCTTTGCCTCCGCGTTGAATACCCGGCCGCCGGGAGCGAAGCTGTATTTTCTGCCGGGGGCGTATTCGACGTCGGAGAACATCTCGGGAATCGTGCCTACGATCCGGTAGCCCCTGAGGTTGTCTCCCACCGCGATCGGGATCGCCGTCTTCACCGCGGGATGCCTGCGGATGAACTCGTAATCCTGCCAGGCAAGGTTGCCGGGCGAAGCCTCAAGGTGGAAGATCGAGTTGAGGACAAGCTGGAGCTTCGAGCCGCGAGCGCCGAGGACCGCGTCGAAGGCCGTCGTCGTCCGCAGGAAAGACTGCTGGGCCTGCGCCTTGACCATCCAGACGCTCATGAGCAGGCCGCCGGCAAGCGCCAGGCTAGCCGCAGTCACCAGCGTCGAGAAGGCGTGCTGCCGTAGGCTGCGATAGACTATGAGAAGGAGCGTCACGGGAGGCGCGCGGCGGCGGCGGCATTGAGGGTGGTGAAATCCTCGACGCTGCCAAAATGGGAAAGGACCTCCTCGTCATGGCTCACGAGCAGCAGCGCCGCGGCATTTTCGCGGCACGCCTCCCGGATGAGCGCAAGGGCTTCCCTCGAGTTGCGCCGGTCAAGGTTTCCCGTGGGTTCGTCGGCGAGAACGAGCGACGGGCGGTTCGCGAGGGCGCGGGCGACCGCCACCCGCTGCTGCTGTCCTGTCGAGAGCTGTCTCGGAAAGTGCTCGAGGCGGTGGCTGAGCCCGACGCGGTCGAGAAGCTCCCTGGCATGCCGGAAATCGGCGCCCCCGGGGGAGAAGCTCATGCCGAGCACGACGTTCTCGATCACCGTGTATCCCTGAAGCAGGTTGAACGTCTGGAAGATGTAGCCGAGCTTCGCGGCCCTGAGCCTGTCGCGCGCCGGCTCGGCGAACGCGGCCATGTCGGAGCCGTCGATCAGGATGCTCCCCGAGTCCGCGGCGAGGATCCCCGCAACGAGGTTCAGGAACGTCGTCTTTCCGCACCCGCTTTCGCCCCGAAGCGCGCGTTCCGCGCCCGCGGCAAGCGAGAAGCGAGGTATGCGCACAACGTCGACCTTCACCCCATCGGGTCCGGTGAATGATTTCTGAAGATCTCTGACCTCAAGCATGCAGGCTCAAGATGGATTGACGCATGCAAATGCCAAACGTTTTGCGCCTAGTGTCGCCTCGGCGAGGGGTTGCATCGGCCGGCGAAGTCGCCACAATCGGGCCCATTCCATGCCGTATGCCGCGTATGAGTTGGTGATCCTCGGGTTCCTCATCGTCGCCAACGGGCTCATGACGGCGGCAGAAACCGCCTTTGTTTCGGCGCGGAAGGTGAAGCTCCTCAGGCTGGCCGAGTCGGGCAGCGAGGGCGCAGGGGCCGCGCTCGTCATCGCCGAGCATCCCGGCAGGTTCCTTGGCCTCGTTCAGTTCTGGCTCACCCTTACCTCCGTGATCGCGGGCGTGGCCCTGGTGTCGCCAGCCGCGGCGGGTTTCGCATCCTGGTTCGCGAAGTGGCCGGCGTTTGCCCCGTGGGCGGAGACGATCGGGCTTGTCGCCGGCACGCTCGCAATAAGCGCCGTCATGCTGCTCTTTGGCGAGCTCCTACCCAAGAGGATCGTGCTCGCCGGTCCGGAACGCGCAGCCTCTCTGCTCGGTCCGGCGATGCGCATGGTCTCGCGCGTCGTGAGCCCGTGCTCGGCCCTGCTCGGCCTGGCAAGCGAGGCGGTCGCCACCGCCCTGGGATTCAAGCTGCGGCCGGTATCCGAGACGGTGGGCGACGACGACGTGCGCGCGCTTGTCGAGCGCGGCCTCCACGCAGGGGTGTTCAAGCGATCCAAGAAGGAGATGGTCGAGGGCGTGCTCTCGCTCGACAAGCTCCAGGTCACCGCGATCATGACGCCCCGCAGCAAGATCGTCTTTCTGAACATCGACGACAACGACGAGACGAACTGGAGGAAGATCGTGACAAGCGGCCACTCCTACTTCCCCGTATACCAGAACAACCGCGACCAGGTGGTGGGGATGGTCTCCGTCAAGGCGCTTTGGGCGAATTCGGCTATCGGCCTGCCCACGGCGCTGAAGAACCTGCTGGTGCCGCTCCTCATCGCGCCGGAGTCGATGACGGCGATCCAGCTGCTCGAGCAGTTCAAGAAGACCGGCCGCCACATCGCGGTGGTTTCGGACGAGTTTGGCGCCGTGCAGGGCCTTGTGACCCTGATCGACGTATTTGAGGCGATCGTTGGCGACCTCCCCGAGCCCGGCCAGCGCAACCAGACCCGGGCGAAACGCCGGGAAGACGGTTCGTGGCTCATCGACGCGACCCTTCCGATCGCCGAGTTCAAGTCCACCCTTGGAATGAAGGATTCGCTTCCGAACGAGGCCGAGGCGGAATACCGGACGGCAGGGGGCTTCGTCGTGACCCAGTTCGGGCGGATCCCCTCCGTGGGCGATCGCTTCGAATGGTCGGGCTGGCGGTTCGAGGTGGCCGAAATGGACAAACGCAGGGTGGAATCGCTGATCGTGACCAGCATGACGCCCCAGGTTCCGGTTCCGAAGCATCCCGAGTAGCCCGGGCGTGCGAATAACTTGTCGGCAAAGAGGCGTTGCATTTGACTCCGCCACCGCCGACGTTTCGCGCATGGCGGACACATGCAAGATGCCTTCACCGGACAACCGACCAGCATCCGAGGCCGCGTCCTGCCGGACGCCGACCGGCGAGCCGCTATTCAAGACAATCACGAGCGCAGACTGGAAGCGCTCGCTCGACTTGGCTCGGCGGCAGCCCAATGCGATCTCCGAGCAGATTCGGACCGCGATCTCGTCCTCCTCGCGGAAGACGAAGTGATCCTCCTTGAGGCGGCCGGGCCCGAATGGGCGGCCCTCGGAGCGGCCATACGCACCCTCCGTTCGCTTCTGCCCCTGCGACACCTGGCCGACTTCGGTTTCTCGGAAACGGACGAGAATCCCCTTGAGGAGGCCAACGGCTCGCTGCGAAGGATCGGTATCGGGGTCGAGGCCTGGGCGTTCGCCTCCGAGTCCGACGGCTCGGTCTACAAGTTTTACCTTCCCAGGGAGGGGAAGCGGATTGGGAGCCAATTTGGATTCGAGCGCGGCGACGAGACCCTGCTTTTTGCCCGGGCCGGTCTCGGCGACTACCGGGCTCTCCTTGAGAAGCTCCTGATCATTCAGCTGCTGGGAGGGATGGCCACCGAGGTGGTCGCGATGACACCGGAGGGCATTCTTGTCGCGAAGCAGGCGCTTGGCGACACGCTGGCCCAGGGCGAGGACATGTCCCGGAGCCTGCCGGCGGGGTTGATCGAGATCCCCTCGCGCTTCTTGAGGGCCGACCGCGACCACCCCCGGCTGTTGTTCGTTCGCGGGAGGCCCTACCTCGTCGCCGACCTCCACGCGCGCAATTTTGTGCGGGCCGCTGACGGCCGGCTCCGCGTCATTGACCTCGTGGCGGGGCCGTGGCCCGAGGCCGAAGCGCTCAACGATCCGCTGATCTCGGAATGGATGGGCCGCGTCCGGTCAGATCCGAAGGCGTCCGCCCTTCCCCTGGCCCCCGATGAGGAGCTCTAGACCGGCCCGGTCAGCCGTTCTGTGCGGCCAGGACCTTAAGGACATCCTCGGCTTGTTTGGCCGTCGACGCATGGTAGTCCGCCCAGACGATCTTGCCCCCCTTGATAAGGAAGGCCTCGCGGCTGGCAAAATGGCCCATCATCGGGACCGTCTTGACCGTCACGCCGAACGCATTGACGACGGTCTGGTCGGGGTCGGCGATCAGGGTGAACGGGAAATGGAACTTCTCCTTGAAGGCCTTCTGGGCCTCCGCCTGGTCCAAGCTGACCCCGATCACAGCAACCCCCTTTTTGGTGAGGTCTTCGTACGCGTCACGGAGGGAGCAGCCCTGGGCCGTGCAGCCGGGTGTGTCGGCTTTGGGGAAGAAATATACCAGCGTATAGGGTTGCTTGGCATAGACATCGCCAAGATTCAGCTTTTCGCCGGTCTCGGTGATGCCGGTCACTGCGGGGGCATTATCCCCCACCTTCAACTCGGCTTTTGCGGTGTTGGACATGGCTAGCGTCAATGGGAGGATGAGCAACGGGGAAAGCTTCATTTTCATTGGGCCGCAAAGTGTCGCTGACCGGCCGTTATTGCAAGCTGGCGCAGGCGTTTGGAAATTGTCCTAATTGAGGCCCCTTTTCCGGAACCTTTTGCAACGCCCATGAGACTAAAATGCTCCTCTGGAAGCCACCGCTACCCGGCATTGCATTTGTGCGCTTTCTCTGTAAGCAGCATTACCTTCATGCCATTCCTATCGTCCCCAAGAAACCGGCTTTCTAACATCAAGTTCGCGGGTTTAGCACTTCTGGTTTCTTTGGGCGCGGCATCAACCGGCCGCTCCCTGACCGTCCCCAATGACGGCTTCGACCCGAATGCCAACGGGATCGTCAATACGCTTCAGATCCAGCCTGACGGTAAGATATTGATGGGAGGCTACTTCACTCAGCTTCACCCCTTCGGAAATTCGGTTACGGGGTGCGGGTATATCGCCCGTTTGAATCATGACGGGACCGTGGACAATTCGTTCAGCCCGAATGCAAACGGCGTCGTCCGAACGATGCTCCTTCAGCCCAACGGCCAGATCCTTTTGGGCGGACAGTTTACGACCATCCAGCCGACCGGCGCGAGCACGGCCGTGAGCCGCAACTATGTCGCGCGGCTCAACGCTGACGGGACGCTCGACACGACCTTCAACCCTAACGCCAACGGCGTGGTCTACGCGGTCGCCTACCAGCCAAACGGCCAGGTCGTGATCGGCGGCTCGTTCACGACGGTTCAGCCCAATGGCTCGTCCTCGCCGGTCACGCGCAATCACATCGCCCGATTCAACACCGACGGGACGCTCGATACGACCTTTGATCCCAACGCCGACCGCCCCGTGCTTTCCCTGGCGGTCGAACCGAACGGCCAGATTCTCATCGGCGGCGGCTTTTCGACGCTCAAGCCAAACGGAGCGTCGTCCCCGACGGCACGCGGCTGCGCGGCCAGGGTGAACGCGGATGGCTCGCTCGACACGGGTTTTGATCCCGAACCCAACGGCAGCGTCAGCACCATCCTCATCGAGCCGAGCGGCCAAATCATCTTTGGCGGCGAATTCACGTCGGTTCAGCCGAACGGAGCGGCAAACGCCCTCCAGTGCGACTACCTCGCGAGGATCAATGTGGATGGAACCCTTGACACCACCTTCATCATAAACCCACTGGCCGCCGTCTCCGCGGTGGCGCTCCAGACGGACGGAAGGCTCATCATCGGCGGCACGTTCACCTCGGTCTATCCCGCCAACAACCTCTCTTCGGCCATCGCGACCTATGTCGCTAGGATCAACCCCGACGGCTCGCTGGACGGCGGTTTCCTTCCGAGCCCCAACCAGGCTGTAAACGCCGTTGCCGTCCAGCCGGATGGGAACATCGTCCTCGGCGGGTATTTCACGGGCTTACAGGCGTCCGACTCGGCAACACCCATCACGCGAAACCATATCGCTAGGGTGACAACCTATGGCATCCCGGATGCCTCGCTCGCCCCGGACAGCACCGGAACCATCTTTACGACCGTCCCGCTCTCGAACGGCCAGATCCTGGTCGGCGGCTCGTTCCTGAGCATTGGCGGCGTTACCCAGAGCTACCTGGCCCGACTGAATGCAAACGGATCGCTCGACACGACGTTTGCCCCCTTGTTGACTGGAATCGTTCAGACCATTGCCGTTCAATCCGACGGAAAGATCCTGATCGGAGGCGGGTTCACGGAGGTCGATGGGATACCCCGAGGTTACATCGCCCGCCTCAATCCCGATGGTTCGCTCGACGGGCCCTTCAATCCGAATGCGAACTCCAACGTCTTCGCGATCGCGCTGCTTTCGAGCGGCCAGATGCTTGTGGGCGGGCAATACAGCGCGCTTACCCCCAATGGATCCACGCTCTCCTACAGCGCGCCGTACCTGACCCGAATCAACGCCGACGGGTCGCTCGACACCACGTTCAATCCGGGGGCGGGGGGATCCGTTTTCGCCCTTTCGGTCCTCTCGGACGGCAGGATCCTGGTCGGCGGCTCGTTCAGCTCCTTCGGCGGAGCCGCGCGTGGCAATATGGCCAGGTTGCTATCGACCGGACTCATCGACACGGCTGACTTCGACCCCGAACCCAACTCCTCGGTTTATGCGATCGCCGTCCAGTCGGACGGCAAGGTGTTGATCGGCGGCGCCTTCACCGGCGTCCTGCCGCAGACCGGGAAGATCGGCGGCACGCCCACGACCTACACCGATGCGGGCGGCAACACGGTGACGGTCCCGCAGGCGGGGTACGGCGCCGCGACCGGAATCTATATCAATCACCTGGCCAGGATAAACACGGACGGAACGCTCGACTTCACGTTCTTCCCGGATCCAAGCGCCGACGTCCTCGGACTCGCGATCCAGTCCGACGGAAGCGTGATCGCTTCGGGCATCCTGACGTCCTTCGCGCAGAACGGCGCAACAACCGGAACGATCCGCAACTACGTTGGGCGCGTGAGCTCGACCGGAGCACTCGACACGGGATTCAACCCGAATCCGAACTCGCTTGTAAATTCGGTTACAGTTCTTTCGAGCGGCCAGATCCTGATCGCCGGCTCCTTCACCACGCTTCAGCCAAACGGGGCCCCGAATGTCACGTATGCGAACCTCATCGCGCTCCTCAATTCCGACGGATCCATAAGCCCCTCATTCACAGCCGGCGCCGGAACGTCCCTCGCCGGCCAGGTGAACATCCTCGTGCAGCTGGCGAACGGCCAGTTCGTCGCCGGCGGATCCTTCGGTCCGTTCGGGGGCAACCAAGGGGCCAACATCGCAAGGTTCAATCCGGATGGGACCCCCGACAACTCCTACAACCCGATCATTGACGGACCGGTAAACGCAATTTCTGTGCTGCCGACCGGTGCCTCCACGCTGACGTCGACAAGCGCCGCCGTCTGGCTCCAAAACAACGGCCTCGTCCGCCACACCTTCACCGAGGACGGCAATGGTGAAGTCGTTGCCGTGGCCCAGCAGGCCGACGGCAAGGTGATCATTGCGGGCCAGTTCGTGGGCTACTTGGGTTCGACCCAGGCCAACATCGTCCGCCTGAACACCGACGGAACCCTCGACACAACCTTCAACGCGACCACAAACGACCTGGTCAACGTCCTTCTGGTTCAGCCGGACGGCAAGATCCTGGTCGGCGGCAATTTCACGACAATTTGGGGCCAAAGCACCGCGTACCTGGCGCGGCTGAATGCCGACGGGTCCCTCGACACGACGTTTGCGCCGCAGCCCAACCTGCAGGTCCTGGCTCTTGCACTGCAGCCAAACGGCCAAATCATCGTCGCCGGCGACTTCACCTTCATGGAATTCAACACGGCGAACGCGAAGGGGGTCAATTATGTGGCGCGTCTGAACGCAGACGGGTCGCTGGACACCACCTTCGAGCCCGATCCGGCGGGACCGGTCTACGGCGTCGCGGTCCTTCCGAACGGGCAGGTCATGATTGGCGGATCCTTCCCGTCCCTCACGCCGAACCTCGGGACGACGACCGTATACATTCAAAACCTCGCCAGGATCAATTCCAACGGCGGCGTGGACGAGGCATTCTACCCGGACCCGAACGGCGCCGTGGACGGGCTCGTGTTGCAGTCGAACGGGCAGATCATTGTCGCCGGCGCCTTCACCTCCTTCCAACAGAACCCCAACCTCTCCGGGACCACTTCGGGCAGCGCCGGGTACATCACGCCGGGCACCGTCACGAACCGTAACTACATCGCCCGCGTGAACAGCGACGGGACAATCGACAGTTTCAACCCGAACCCGAACGGCTCCCTCACGTCCGTCGCCCTTGCCGCGAACGGGCAGGTCTATTTTGGCGGCAATTTCAGCGTCGTGGAGCCGAACTACGTCGGCGACCCCATCTCGCGATCCAACATCTGCCGGGTCAATAGTGACGGGACGCTGGACGACTCGTTCGACCCCTCGCTGAACGGAACCGTGAATACGGTCGCGCCCCTGGCCGACGGATCCGTGTTCATCGGAGGCGATTTCAGCTCGGTGCAGGTGGGCGGAGCCTTCCTCGTTGGCGGAAATTTCGCGCATGTGAGCGCGGCGGCGGTCGCCAATCTCACCCTGCTTAATTCCGACGGCACCTACAATTCGACGTTTGCCCCGAATCCAAACGGTCCGGTCAACGCGATTGCGTCCCAGCAGAATGGACAAGCCCTGATCGGCGGTTCGTTCAGCAACATCGTCGGAATCCCGGCGTCGAACCTAGCGAGGATAGGCCTCGATGGATCCCTGGACTCATCGTTCAGCGCGCCGACCAACGGGCCGGTCAACGCCATTTTGGCGCAGCTTGACGGCCGCATCCTCGTCGGCGGCGCGTTCACAAGCATCGGCGGCCAAAATGTCACCTACCTGGCCCGCGTCAGTTCGACCGGATCGCCCGACCCGTCTTTTGTCCCCTCCATCAACGGGACCGTGGATTCGATCGTGGAGCTTCCCAATGGCCAGATCGTCGTCTCGGGCGCATTCACGAGCGTCGGCGGCCAGCCTATGGTCGGAATCGCCCGCCTCAATTCCGACGGCTCGCTTGATTCGTCCTTCAATGCGAACGCCAACGGGGCCGTTCAGGCGGTCCTGTTGCAGGCGGACGGCACGCTCTATGTCGGCGGCGCTTTCACGACCATCGGTGGCCAGCCGATCCCGTATGCGGCGCACCTCCTTTCAAACGGCGCGGTCGACTCGTCGTTCGACCCAAGCCCCAACGGCGTGGTCAACACGGTCTCAACCCAGGCCGACGGAAAGGTGCTGATCGGCGGGAAATTCACCACAGCCGGCGGACTCTCGCGCGTGGGCTTCGCTCGGTTCACGGCCCAAACGCCGGTGACCCAAACCATCGCAGTCAGTCCGAATCAAAGCGTCATCACGTGGACGCGGGGCGGAAGCGCCCCGGCCCTTTCTTCCGTGGTCTTTGCGGAATCGACCAACGGCTCGACCTGGAACAACGTAGGGTTTGGGACCACCACCGACGGGTCGACCTGGCAGCTCGCCGGCCTCCCTTCCACGGGGTCGAACCTCTTCGAGGTGCGCCTTACGGGCGTCATCCTCTCGTCGCAGTATAGCTCAGGCGGACTGGTGCAGACCGAATACATCGTGAACACGCTGGCCACCCCGTACATCAACTCGGTTTCTGCCGTGACAGGCACCCTGGGAACCCCGTTCGCATTCACGGTGACCGCGACAGCCACCCCGACCACGTTTACCGCCACGGGCCTTCCGCCCGGGCTCTCCATCAACTCCTCGACGGGCATCATCACCGGGACGCCGACCACGCCCGGCACCTACACCGTGTCCGTGTTCGTCGCCAACGCCGGGGGCTCCGCCACCTCGACCCTGACGATAACGATCGCCACTTCGAGCGGAGGCCAGGGATCCTCCGCTTCCAACGCGGCCAACCGGCTGGTTAACCTGTCCTCCCGCTCGGCCCTTCCCGGCAGCCAGGTGCTGATCGGAGGGTTTGTCATCTCGGGCACCGGCACGAAGCCGGTCCTCCTAAGGGCCGTCGGACCCGGGCTCGGCTCATTCGGCGTCTCGGGCTACATGGCCACCCCGACCCTGGAGCTCATCTCGTCCTCCGGCACACTGATCGACCAGAACACCGGATGGGGGGGCAGCAGCGCCCTTTCGGCCGCGTTTGCGCAGGTGGGAGCGTTCGCGCTCTCGCCGACCAGCACCGACTCGGCACTGCTTGAGAACCTCTCGCCCGGCAGCTACACGGTCCATGTGTACGATCCGACAGCAACCGGCGGCATCGTTCTGGCCGAGATTTACGACGCCAGTGCGTCGCCGCTGGCCGCCACACAGCGACTGATCAACCTCTCTGCCCGCGGCAACGTGAGCTACTCGTTCGGTCCCCTCATCGGAGGCTTCGTAATTTCCGGAAGCTCGAACAAGAGCGTCCTGATCCGTGGAATCGGGCCCGGCCTAACGGCGTTTGGCGTCACGGACGCGATTCCTGATCCCGTGCTCGAGGTCTTTGACCAGAACGACAACCTGGTGGCCCAAAACAACGTCTGGACGGCGCAGATCTCTGCAAGCCCCTACCAGCCGAGCATTTCCTCCGGGGAAATCACATCGGCCGACTCCAGTGTCAGTGCATTCGCCCTGTCGGCGCAGAATTCGGACACCGCCCTTATCGTCGACCTGCCGCCCGGCGCCTACACCTTCCAGATCACGAGCGCCAGCGATGCGAACGGCGAGGCGCTGGGCGAGGTCTACGAGCTCCCCTGATCTAGTTGCGCGGTATCAAGCCAAAAAAATAAGAGCCAACCCGCAGCGAAGTTTGCTGTGGGTTGGCGTCCGCCGGAGATGCGGCAGAGGACAGGGACCGAGCTGGTTTGAGTAACGCGTGCGTTGGTTGCGTCTCAAGGAGTGATCCGTTGAGCGTGCTGATCTTCGTCGATTGGATACGACCGTTCATTGGTGCGTCATGCCCACCTGGTCTAGTGTCGGACGTAGTCGGAACACGGCTGCTCCAACGTCCCTAAGGGAATCAGGTATGGGCCGGCTGCTCGGTCCCTGAAGTCTGCCGCCTCTCTGGACGGCTCTGGCAAAGAACAAACCTGGGTGCGTGCCGCCGAGTCGCGGAGCGCGAGGCGGCTGTATGAGAGGGATGGGTTACGCTGCGGGCTCGGGGACGTGCCGCAGCAGGTCCCAGATGAAGCCGACCATCTCGCGGGCCATGGCGATATTGACCTTAGCCCTCATGACGCCCCTTCGCAGCAGGTGCCACCCGCGCTTGTGAAGACGCACTTGAGCCTTCCACGAGAGATCCCTGTAGACCGCCGGTTGTCCTTCCTGACGAATGCCGAGCTGCCGGGACACCTTGGGTGTCATCAGGGCGTGCTGCACGACCTCGACGAGGATCCAGCGTGCGTGGGGATTGCCGGCCTTGGTGATCGAGCCCAAGCGGATTGATTGGCCGGTGCTGTTCTGTTTGGGCACCAGGCCGAGGAAGGCCATCACGTGCCTCGGGTGCGAGAAGCGGCGGATGTCACCGAGCTCGGCGATCAGCATGGCGGCGGCGGTCAGCCGGAAGCCTCGCATGCACATGAGCGCCTGGT